>NZ_JACCDF010000003.1 GCF_013415105.1 Vreelandella salicampi | reverse complement strand
TTGAAACCGTATCGCGCCATAGCGATGCGTTACGACAAACTCAAGCGAAACTACGAAAGCATGGTGGCTTTGGCCTGCGGCTTTTTATGGCTACCCATGTGAAAGGTCAACAGGCCCTAATAAAGCATTAGTCTCATTAGAGATAAGTTGAGAATCAACGGCTATCTTTGGAGAGCGAACCAATATCGGAAGGAATATTCAGGATCACAAGACCTAACCGTCCTGCCAGTGCACCAATACTCCAAAAGTACCCTTGTATAACGTCGGCGAAACATTCCGAGAAGCCTACTTGCGGGCCAGAACCACTCCGTCATAGCCTACTCAGGCAGTAAGCCATAACCGGTAGCAGTCGGGGTTGCGAGTACCTGTTACCACTGGCGTTGTCGTCATTATGATGGAGTACGCCTGATCAAATACGCGGCACCAACGGCACGCCGCCGCAGCCGGTTAACGAGGCGGCAGTGGCGGGTAATAACGTGGCCTTCCACATATTCAGTGCTTCGTCTGTTTGGGCAGCTCTTCACTCAGCGCCCGCGCATACGCGGTGCCTGCGGTTTGATAGATCGCCAGCTGCTGCTTGAGCTTTTCAATTTCCGCATCGGTCACGCGCAGGTTGGTGACTTGTGCCTTGGCGTTATCGGAAAGATCGGCGACGTTATATTCCGTGCCGTCAATCGTAACGGTCTGCGTCTGTTCGTCTGCCATGGTCAAAATTCCTTAGCTATCAAAATCAAACATCAAATCGTCGTCATCCTCCATGCCATCGAGCACGCTGTCGAGGTTCTCGGGCACTTCTTGCGTGGCGTGTTTGGCATGGAACTTGGCGCGTTCGGTGAGCTGGCTAAGCTGGCTCATCGAAAATAGCTGGGCATGGGCGAGTGCCATCGGGCCGCCCCGAAGCGTGGCGTAGGCGTCAGCATCCAGGCTGTTCAGCGCCTTCTCATTAATGCGATACAAGCCGTTTACTTTTAGCGGCTCCTGCCCTTCCCCTCGTTCCAGCGTTAACGGCCACGGCTCAATAACACCTGCCTCATGCAGCTTTTGCGTAGAGGCAGCGGTCACTTGGCGGTTTTTGTCGCACTGCTGCAAGAAATCCAGCGTTTTAGCTACTTTCTGGCTGAGGTTACCCTCCTCATCAAACAGCGGCTCGCCCTGGTCGCTGGTAAGGTGCGCTTGGTCGATACACAACGCCTTCTGACCATCCTCGGTGTTGGCCAAGGTAAAGGGATAACCGCGCAGAGAAGCGGGCACGTAGTTGCCCAGCCAGCGGCCATCGCTGTGCAGGTAGAGGTTATTCTGGCCATCCAAACTCAGCAGCGCCACCGGCTGGTAGCCCTCCCCTTGCTGAATGAAGCCCAAGGCGTAGTGCGGCAACAGCTTGGGAAGCTCGGCTAGGAGCACATGAGCCACGGCTTGGTTGATGGCAAAGGCATAGCCCTGGCGTGGCAGGTAATAGCTATCAGCGTGTTGGGTACGCGACAGCGCGATCCATTGGGGCATAAGGTCTCCGGGGATGGACAAATAACGCGACTAGCTTAACAAAAAACCCCGGTACCAGGGCCGGGGAATAGCAACGTTGTCAATTGTTCATTAAAACCCAGCACTGCCTATCAACTTGTCTAAGTTTCATGAGCTTGTTGAGATCGTTCTCTTCAGCCGCAAGTCTAAGTACATCAGCTCGGCATTTATTGAAACCAACAAAATTTGTTAAAGAGGCAATATCACCTGCTCGGCCTGATATGGCGGTCACAATAGCTCCCTCCACAACCTCCTCAGGCTCCATTCCGCTCTCTAGCTTAGCGTTTGAAAGCATGACCAAACTAAAGAAAAAAATAACAGCACTGACCACCCACTTTTCCATATCCCCCACCTAATAGACCGAAATATTAACTTATTTATTAATTATTATAACAAAAAAACCCCGGCACCAGGGCCGGGGAATTGCAACGTTGTCGTATTGCATAAAACACCGAGCATCTTGGCTCAAGTATCTTATATAAAAAAACCCCCAGCCGAAGCCGGGGGTTCTGTAGCCTAACCTATCTGCGGATAGGCATCCTTCTCAGGGAGAGGGGTATTAGGCCTATACCTTCTAAGGGTCTTAGAAGATATAAACATCACCGTTAGTAGTATCAGTATCCAAGCCAGATACTCCTGTGACGCCAGCCAGCTTGACCATCACGTCGTCAGACTGATTACTAACGGCTGCACCAGCACCGTAGACGAAGTAGTCACTACCACCCATGTCAAAGACAACAGTTTCATTGACAGCCAAGTTTGCGTCCAGGAAGCCTGCCGCTTCGTCCAAGGTAGCAGGACCAGCACCCAGCCAAGTTACCAAGCCATCTTCAACGCTGAATTCAGTATAGGTAGCATCAGCTGCCTGCGCTGCGTTGGCGATAGACAACACATCAAAGTCGTCCTGCTCGGCAGCGTCTTCTGCAGTACCCATAGCAAAGTCTGTGATCGTCGCAAGATCAGCAGAGGTAATGGTAGAACTGTTCAAGGTACCGACAGTGATATCATCATCACCGCTACCCAAAGTGACATTCGCAGTTGATTTCAACTCAGTCAGGTCAGCAGTGAGACCACCAGTCAGCTCAGAAGCGTCTACGGTTTCCACGGAAGACGCAGCCTGGGCTGTATAATCCAGAACCAAGTCTTGATCACCAGTGATAGTCACGGTGTTCAGAATATCTTCGCTTGTATCTGTGTCCTCAGCACCAGTGATAGTTGCCGTGTTCACAACTTCAGTGCCGCCAGATACGATATTGATCTCAGTTGCGCCTTTAGGTGTAGCGCCGCTAGTGCCTGCAGTCACAGCAATTTCCGCTGTGTTAGCAAAGCCATCTTCCAGCGTATCAACATTGTCGTTGTCAAATACTAGATTCAAGCTAGTCGCGTTGGAGGCAACGAAGGTAGCAGTGGAAGTATCAGCGGCACTATCGGCATTAACCTCATCGACGTTAGACGTGATGGTCAGAGCACTTGCAGCCTCCTGAGTCAGCGTCAGGGCAGTAGCTGCCATATTACCGACAATTTCAAAACCGACGCCCTCGCCAACATTTTGTAGTTCAGAAGCACTACCCAGTGCACCAGAACCAGTAATTTTGGCAACGTCGTTTGCTGTCTCCAGAATATTCAGATCCAGATCATTAGAGAGATTGGCAACATCGAATACCTCGAAGTTAGCAAATGCAGCAACGTTTGCCGCACCAACCAATCCTAGCGCCAAGGTGTCTTCGCCTTCGCCACCATCAATGACAGCTGCTTTATCAACTACAGAGGTACCATTGGTGTCGATGAGTTTGTCATCGCCTGCACCCAAGTTGATTTCAGCCGTTTTGGCAACGTCGAAGCCAGCCAAATCAACTGTATCGTTGCCATCAGCTGTAAGCACTGAACTAGCTGCAGCCAGATTTACACCTAAAGTTACACTGTCTCTGCCTGAACCAGTATTAACAGCGGTTACAGTAGCATTCGTGGCATACGTGATCCCGCCAGTAGAAGCTGTGGCGTCAAGGGTCTTGATGGTGGAGGTACCGTCGACAACAGTCAGATCCAGCGCAGCATCAGTATCCACTGCAAAGGTCTTAAGGTTGTCGCCTGCATAAACTGTCGTATCGATTGCATCAATACCATCTTTGCTAGTGTCTTTAAGATCAGTAGCGGAAACACTCAGAGATGCAAGTTTGGTGGAGTCGTTGTTAGTTGCGCCATCATCGTTGATGTCGAGAGTGGCTTCATCTGAGACATCATCGAGAGCTACTGCTGCAGAGGCCGCAGTTGCAGTCATGTCGATCACGATGTCGTCATCAGAAGTAGCGAGATTGCGGAAACCGGCGGTTACACCCGTGTCAACATTTTTGATAGCTGTTGCTTCAATACCGTTTACAGCCCAAACCTGGGTTGCGCCATCATACTGGGAGGCATCAATACCTGCCGTACCATCATTCGCGTTATCATCAACAGAATCAGAGATCAGGTTGATCACTTCAACGTTAGAGACAGAGCCAGCCTGAACATCATTATAGCTGTTTGTCGTATCAACGTAGACATTCAGAGTGTCTGTACCACCTTCACCGTCGATAGAGTCAAAAGTTTGGAGGGTAGTTGCACCAGTACCCAGACCGTTAACAGTGGTGGCTGTGAAGGTATCATTACCATCGGTACCGGTTACGTCATCGGCACCTGTAGTGAGACTGAAGGTTTCGCCCGGGTTCTGCTCGTCATTTGCGACCAGCTGAGCCAGCTGAGCATCAACATCAACTGCAGCAACATCAGTATTAGCGTCGACAGTTGCAATGAAGTCACGTGCCGCATTAGCCGCATCGTTGCCCGAGTAAGCCAGCACTTCTTCAGTCGTATCGATAGCAGCAGTAAAATCAGCTGCTACAGCGACTTTATTTTCCAGCGCGGTTGCGTCTTCGTTCTGGGCACCGTTAGCGATGTCCAGCGCGATTTCAGCCAGCGTGCTTTCGCCGTTCGCTAGCTGCTGAGTGTAAAAATCAAGACCAGCCAGCTCAGCACTGCGGCCAAACATTTGCTGGTAAAGGTTATTGATTAGCTGATCGTTGCTCAAGCTGCCAAAGCGTGCTTCAAACTCGGCAGAGGTACCAAAGGCATTAACCATCGCGTCTACGCCGTTGGCATCGATTTCTTCTGCCCAGTAATTCAGGCCAGCGCGGTCAGCCGGACGGCCGTAGTAAGCGACATACAGCGTTTGAGCTAGATCTAAAGATGCTTGTGTTGCCATGGGACTATAGTCTCCTTGCTTTGCAAATAGCTGCACTCCGTTGAGTGAGCCTTTTGTTACCTTGAGCGCTCAAGGTGAAGTGTTGCGCGTTATTTATCAAGGGATTGTGGCGACAAAGCATGGGGCATTCCCTAAGCCTAGGCGACCGATCCCTGATACTCGGCTAACGTGCGTAATGTATAGGGCAAAAACATAATAAGTCAATGACATGAACTCGGCTTATTTGGGGTGGTAGCGTGGATATCCGGCAGTGCTGCGTTAATACCAACGTTTTACTTCCCCGTTTTTGAACCCTGTTCGTAAACCTATCTCTGCATAGTAGTCCTTTCCTTTTATGGTGGCAATCCATGAAATGCCACCCTACCAGCGCTCAGCGGCCCCTACGGAGGACTCCATAACACCACGATCCGAGTGTTGACACGCACGCTATTGTAACCCTTTGATAATCTTGCTTTCGCATTTTCATTACTTGCCACAAATCAATAATTCACCCGTTAACATCCCACAGGTCTTGCGTTTAGATTAGACCTAATTAAATTAAGGCATGCTACACTCAATGCCCATCCACCCATTAGAGCAGCACTGCAACACCATTTCGCGCTCATAGGCGCCACCCACAAGGCATCAAAGCTGACTCCATGGATGGATAGCTAGCACTCACTTACTGAAACACCGAAAACGTAAGGCGAAGGGAATCATGACACCTCAAGAAACTATCCAGCTGCTGTATCTCACCTATTTCAACCGTGCCGCTGACCAAGCGGGTCTCGACTATTGGCAAGAACGTTTACAAGCCGGAGAGCCTATCGCTTCGTTGCATCAGGCATTCGCGAACCCTGATGTGCCGGAAATCAGCGCTCTATACGCTGATACCAACACAGTAGAAAGCTACATCGACACGGTTTACCGGAACCTGCTCAACCGCGACCCAGACCCCGATGGCGCCGATTACTGGAGTGGCCGCCTACAAGAATCGCTCGACCAGGGCATCCCTTTGGAGAATGCCGGGCTAGCTTTACTGGCGGCATTTATGAATGCCGCTGGCGGCGATAACGGTGTGGATACGACCACCTTAGCGAACAAGCTCGTGATCGCCGAGACCATTACCGAAACAGCCGCTCAATCTTCCGACCAAATTATTGCCCTATCGCAAGAGTACCTGGGTGATTCAGCGCTCAATACGCTGAATGAAGAAGGCATGACAGAGCTCAGCAGCGTTATTAAAAACGCCGTCAATAATCCAGGCAAAGAGCCTGCTGAGACGACTGGCGGAGGCAGTTCCGCCCCTGCAGACACGGTTCCACCGGAAATGGTGGCCGCCGAAGTGCTAGGCAACGGGGAAACTATCATCGTGCACTACTCCGAATCCCTTTCTGGCTCCCCTGCCCCAAGCAGCTTTACATTAGGGGACTTGGCGGATGTAACGAATGTAGAACTCAGTGCTAGCAATATTGAACTAACGCTAGATCGCCCTCTTTCGTCTGATGCTGAACTGAGCATTCGCTATGACGCAAGTGCCAGCACCACACAAACGCCCTTGACCGATGAAGCGGGTAATGCGGCCAGTTCGCAACTTTTAGCGGAGAAGATCACCAATAACTCGGTGATTGAGCCAGAAGAGAGCATTAGCGGTACCGCACAGGATGGTTACCTGCGCTACGCCACGGTTTTCATGGACCTGGACCGCGATGGAGAGCTCGATGCTGATGAGCCACAAACCGTCACCGACTATGAGGGCAACTTCACTCTGCTGGGTGGGGCTGGCGCCCCCATTATCGTCTACGGTGGTACGGACATCAGCACCGGTCTCGCCAACACTGGCATTTTCAAATCGCCGCCTGGGGCCACTATTATCAACCCCTTAACCACCCTCGTTGCGGAAATTGCCGGTGACTCGGCCACCAGCGACGACATTGCCGCCGCACAAGCGAAAGTCGTCAAGGCCCTGGGGCTCTCCCCCGACGCTGACTTGCTCTCAAGCGACCCCATTGCGACGGCGCTATCCACCACGGCAAGCAGCGAAGAAAAGAAAGCGTCCCTTGATATACAAGCCGCTTCGATTCAGGTTGCCAATCTCATCTCCACCACGTCGAGCGTGCTCAACGGCAGTGACGAAGATGATGGCACCGCCGCCAAAAGTGCCGCCGCCAGCATTGCCAACACCATCAAAAACAGCGAGGAAAGCGCCAACGTAGACCTCTCTGACAGCACTACCCTTGCCAAGATTATTGACGCGACAGCAACCAAAAGCGGTAAAAAGCTAACGGAAGGCCAAAGCAGCGACGCCGCAGGTTCGCTCTCCAACCTGAACGCGCGAGTCAAAGCCGCTGCATCGGACAGCACCAAAACGCCAGAAGATGCCTTGAATGAGGCGGTGAAAGCGCAAAAGGTGGCCCAGGAGGACTTATCAAACGCCTTAAAAACCGGCAAAAGTCTCGATGAAGGCACGATCGAGAAAGCCGTCAATGAGGCCAAAGCGCAAGAGCTAATGCCAGATATGAAGGAGGAAGGCGCGCCGTTTTTGATTTCCACCCGACCCGCGGATGACACGGCCAATGTCTCGCCTCAAGCCAAACTGCTGCTCACCTTTAATGAAGCGGTCTTTGCTCAAGAAGGTGGCACGATCACGCTGCACCCTAACGAAGGGGAAGCTCTTACCTTCGACGTCACCGACAATGATCACGTGAGCGTGGTCGACAACAAGGTATGGCTGAACCCGCGTACCAACCTCGCTGTGGATACTGATTTTCATGTCACCATCAGCGAAGAGGCATTTGTCGATCAGGACGGCGAAACCTTTGCGGGGATCAGCGATAGCGAAACGCTTAATTTCGTCACCAGCACAAAGAGCACAATGGTCGGCACAGACAGCTACGATTATATCGTGGGCACGCTAGGCAACGATGTGATCCACGGGCTCGCTGGGAATGACCACCTTGAAGGCGGCGCGGGTAACGATACGCTGCTTGGCGGGCCTGGCAACGATGTCTTGTACGATATGCAAGGCACCAATGTGCTAAACGGCGGCGCAGGCGACGACGAGCTCTTGGGGCATCTCGGTGGCACCTTTATCGGCGGAGACGGCAATGACACTTTCTCCCTTTGGCCTTACGAACAGGACTATGCCTTCGATCAAAGCAGTGCGCCACCGGCTATATTCAGCGACTTTACCCCCGGCGAAGACACGCTGGACCTGGGGGACATTTTGGTTAACCTGCAAGACTATACCGGCGGCAACCCCTTCCAATCAGGTTTACTCAGCCTGAGCGAAAACGAAAACGGTGACGCCGTTTTAAATGCTCGGCTTCATTACCACGAACAGAAAGAAAAAGCAGCACTGATTGTGTTTGAGGGTCTCACGCTTGAGCAAATAAGTGCTGATGATTTCACGCCTTCAGGCGCCGCGCCCGAGGGAACCGAAGCACTCGGCGAGACCCTCACGGTCAGTGGAGAAGCCGTGGGGAGCGTAGGCGACGATACGATCACCATCATGAATAGCGAGAATTGGTCAAGTGTCGATGCCGGGCCAGGTAACGATGTCGTTCACGGTAGTCAGTTGGATGATTACATTCGCGGCAACCTTGGCGATGATACGTTAAATGGCGGAGCCGGCGATGACGACCTCTATGATATCGAAGGCCGCAACCATCTCAACGGCGGTGACGGCAATGACATTCTCTCGATTGCCGAGGGGAATACCCTCACCGGCGGCAGCGGTCAAGATACCTTCTATCTTTCATCGTACACCCACTACACAGGTTCAGTGGGGCCAGCAAAAGAAGATGTCCCGGTAATCACGGATTTCAGCCCGATTGACGATGTGATTGACCTGGAAGTGCTGGTAAGCGACTCCCCATGGCTGGAAAATTATACTGGCGGTAACCCCTTCGACGAGGCGCTGGGCTTTATGCGCCTAGTGGATAGCGAAAACGGAGCCTGGCTGGAAGTCGCCCATGAAGGTAGTGGTCAAAACTATCAGCCGCATCTATTCCTGAAAGGCGTAAGCGCAGAAGCGCTTAGCGCGAACAACTTTGCACCTAGTGGACTCGACCCCTCGGGGGCTACTGACGTTGGCTTGACACTTATGGGTACGGATGCGAGCGATGACCTTCGAGGTGGCGTGGGTGACGATCTGCTACAGGGCTTAGGCGGTGACGACTGGCTCTACGGCGATGCCGGCAACGACCGGTTAGAAGGCGGCAGCGGTAATGATCGGCTTGAAGATATCACGGGCACCAACCACTTTGATGGTGGTGCCGGTGACGATACGTTGATAGGCCGTAAAGGCGACACGTTTATCGGCGGTGAAGGGAATGACACCTTCCAGGTAGAGCTTTTCGACTGGTACGGTCAGAGCGGCGATGGCCCCGCTGTCATCGAAGATTTCGAGGCGGATATCGATGTTATCGACTTTTCACTACTCATCGACGAGAGGCACGATGGCAGCAGCTACTCCACGCTCATAGATTACACTGGAGGCAATCCCTTCGACTCCGCGTTAGGCTATTTTACTCTTGAACAACAGGGGGAAGATGCCCACATTAATGTTGATTTTGATGGTGTTGCGGGTGACGACTATGAGCTGACTCCCTTTATCAAGCTCGTCGGGGTGAATGTTAACGACCTGAATTCCACCTCGTTTTCACCCGAGTTTGAACTTGTCGCGAGTGGGGGCACCGGCGGCTAATGCTGCTTTAATCTCGCATTGAGTACGGGGTTACCCGGCCATAAGCAACACAAAGCGCTGGCATTTTTGCTGGCGCTTTGTGTTTATCCGTTTGAAGGTACCACCACTAATACAACGTACATTGAGCGCTTTACTTTAACTGTGACAATCCGCCAAACGCCTGACCGCCAAGGGCCAGGAAAACACCTCTTCGGTGCGCTCGCGCGCCAGGGCCACGTGGGCATGGCGCTCGTGCTGGGGTGCGTCTAGTAATTCCCGCAGTGCCCTCGGCCAGTCGTGCTGTTCTGCTATCCATACAGCCTGCTCGGAGAAATCCAACCCGCGGTTACCAAAGGCCGTGGTGAGCACCGGCACGCCGCTGGCGGTGTAGTCGAGCATTTTCAGGTTACTACCGGAGCCGGAAAACATCGGGTTTAGCGCCACGCTCACGCTTGCCAGCAATACCTTGAGTTCGCGATCGCTCACCCGCCCCAGCGCGCGCACATTGGGCGGCAAATGGCGATATTGCGGGTGATCGCACAGGCTACCCGCCAGCAGAAACACCACCTCTGGGCAGGCGGGCGCCAGGGTTTGGCAAATAAAATCCGCCGCTTCCAGGTTGGGGCCGTGCCAGCTACCCAAAAACAGCGCCACTGGGCGGGTTTGCTGCAGGCGCTGCTGCCAGCGAAGACGTTGATCCACATCGATAAAAGGTAGCTGGGTAAGATCCGCGCAGTTAGGCACCACCTGGCCCTTGTTTGCAGGCAGCGCGTAAGCGTGGCGAAAGTCAATGAGGTCGCCTTCGGCGCAAGCGATAATCTCCTCGCTCTCGACACAGGCGCGCTGCTCGGCGTTTTCCACCGCCGCCAGCGCTTTGTGCGCTTGAACGGCAACGTCGCCGCCTTGGGCTAAAGCATCGGTGAGAATCGTGCGCTTCAAACGCGACTCCACGTTGTGCGCTTCGTACCAAAACGGCGCGTTCACGTACTCGCCCATCGCGTGCACCAGATAGGGATGCGCGCACACGCCCAGCGTCGCCTGGGGGGCGTAATACTTGAGCATGGCAATAAAACGCGGGTTATCGCGAAAGCCTTCCACCGCGGCGATGTCATCGACCGGCACCTCAAGCGCCTTATTGAGAGCACGCTGTTTTTGCGCCTGCTCAGGGCTGAGCGGTATGCGATGTTCCCACAGGCCGGGGGCGATTTCCCGGCACTGCTCGCCGCTATTTTCCGGTGCCAACACCAGCAGCGTCACTTTCACGCCTAGCTCGCTGGCGACATGGCGGTAGAAATGAAACATGCGGCTTTGGCCGCCGCCCATCGGCGGGTAAACGGGAAAGGTATTCAACACCAGCCAGTGCGCCCCGGCGCCCAGGCCTTTTACCGTGGGGAAGTGGGCATTCAATGATGTACCCAGCGCTTCGATCAACTCACGCACGGTATCCGGCCACGTCACGTGGGCCACCGCGCGGCGGGCTTTCACGCCCATGGCGTGGGTCTTCGCGGGCTCGCTTGCGGCCTCGGTGAGCGCCTCGGCCAAAGCGTCAGGCTCAGGCGCGACACACCAGCCGGTCTCGCCGTGGCGCACAAACTCATTCACGCCGCCCGCGTCCCGCGTGGTAATCACCGGCTTGCCTGCTTGCATGGCCTCCACGGTGATCAACCCATAGTCTTCATCAAAGGGCAAAAACGGCACCGCCAGCGCGTGCTGATAAAGCCGAGCCACGTCGCTGTCGCGTACAAAGCCCAAAAAGCGCACACGGGCGTCATCCGCCGCCAAGGTTTTCAGCGTCTCCGCCATCGGCCCCGTGCCGGCAATCCAAAGCTGTGCGTCTATCTCGGTTCGTAAAAACGCCCGCACGAGTAAATCCAGCCGTTTCGGCGCGTCTAACCGGCTCACGGTGAAAAAGTACGGCGTTGGCGAGGGGGCCTCGGTGGGCGTTTCAGGCCAAGCGAGATCCGAGGGGTGATGAATCACCTTGACCGGCACGCCGCGCGGGAAGTAGTGCGCCCGCCGGGTGACGTTTTGGGAAATCGCCGCGTAGGACGTTATGGCCCCAGGCGCGGTGGCGATGGCATCCAAGTGATGAATCACCGCGCGGCTTAGCGGGCCGGGGAAGACAAACAGCTTATCGCTCACCCGGCGCGGTAGCGTGCGCCCCTGGAGCAAGCGATTCACGCAGGCGAACAGTTCTGGCAGTTGTTCACGCTCAGGGCGAGCGGCCAGCAAGCGGCGCAGGCGGCGTATATCCGGGTGGTGGCGCAATAGGCGGATGGCCCGGCGGCTTTTGTCCCCCGGCCAAGCGTTAGGGGAAAACGCATCGAACGCGGCGCGCCCAGGCCAGGGGTAGGTGTCGTAAAGCCCACGTAGGGTGTGCTGCAAATAGAGGTAGTGCTCCGGGTGGCCGACCATCCAGGCGGGGTATTTGGTCGAAATCACTCGATCAAAGTGGCTAAGGTCCAGCTGGCTAAAGCGCTCGTAGCTTGTCATCAGCTCGGCGAAGTTACGCTCCGGCGAGGGTAGCTTGATCAGCTCCATTTGGTGGTCGGTGAGCTGATTGGTGTGGTGGAGCAAACCCCACCACAACTTCTCGGCGCCCCCTACCGCAAATGGCACCCCACTGGGCGCGACCAGGGCAATTTTCATGCACCCTCCTCGCCTAGCAGCCGGGCCACCACGTTGTGCCAGCTAATGCCCGCACGGTGGTAAGCCGCTTGGCCTTCGCGGCCCATGTCGGCGCTCTGTGCTTTGTTTTCCCACGCGGTATCGATGGCATGGGCCACGGCGCGGGCCTCGGGCTCGGTGATCCAGCCGGTGGCGTCGTGCGCCACAAATTCTAGCGGGCCGCCGCTGTCGCGGCACGTGATCACCGGTTTTGCGGCGAGCATGGCTTCCAGGGTGATATAGCCGTAGTCTTCATCATGAGGGCCAAAAAACACCGCCAGCGAATGCGCGTACCAGGCGAGCTTCTCTGCTTCGCTCACGCGGCCTATCAGCGTCACGCGGTGTTGCAGTTGATAACGCTCGATCAGCTGTTGGTAGTATTCGCGCTGCCCGCCCTCCCCGGCGATGATGATTTTTACCGGGCTTTTGAGGTGGCGCGCCGCTTCGATCAATAAATCTTGGCGCTTTAGCCGCTCTAAACGACTGGGGTAAAAAATGTAATCCCACGCCTCGTCAGTATAGAAGCGCTCGGCGCCGTGCGGGGGGTGATAAAGCGGCGTCGCGGTCAAGCCGTTGTGCGTGGCCAAACGCTCGGCGACACGCTGAGAATTGGCAAACAGCGCCTGCGCTTGGCCCAGGTGGCGTTGGTCAAAGGCATGCACGGCGTCTTTGAGCGCCTTGGTTTCTTCATTTACGTCGTTTTCTTGCCAAAGCTCATAGCAGGCGCGGTGCTGGTGCATCACCCATACGGTGTGGTGCGGATGCTGTATGCCCCAGGCGGGAAACTGTAGGCTGATCGCACGGTCGATTTCGATGCCGTTGGGCGCTTGCATATCCAGCGAGCTGGCGTGCGCCATGGCGTGGTGAATGGCGCTTTCCGGGCTAAAGCGAAACGGTAACCGCAACAGCTCTACCTCATGCCCGTGCTCGCGCAGCGCGCGGCTTACGCCATCAATATGGAGTTCGGCGCCACCGCGCATAAACGGCACCAACGTGGCAGAAAGCAGTACTTTCACACGCCCTCCTGATCGCCGTTCACGGATTCTTGGGCCGATGCCATCGGCGCTACTTTTTGGCCCACCACGGCAAAGTCTTGCGGGCCGCAGAAGTGGCCATTCACGCGTTCGGTGAGCGGGTCGTCGCCGGGTACTTTGGCACTCTCCGGATAGGGGTTGTAGCGTTGGATATGCACATCCCCAAAGCCGTGATAGGTGAGCAAAAACGTCATCGCCGTGGGGGTCAGCGGGTTGCGATGGGTGGGGTCGTGGTAGAACGTATGGCTGCCGACCAGCACGTTTTCCGGGTTCGGGGTTTCTAACAGCATTACCCCGCCCGGTTTGAGAATTCGCTGCGCCTCATCCACCAGGGTGTAGAGCACATCAAAGGGTAAGTGCTCGGCAATATGGAAACCGCTGACGAGCGCGTGGCTGTTATCCGGCTGCTGGCGTAGCGCAGCAATCGCGTCCGCGTAGGTGACATTAAAGCCACGCTTGCGGCAGTGCTCCACCATCGCCTCATTGAGATCCACCCCGTGTGGGGTAAAACCATGCTCCTGCAACAGCGCTAACCATTCGCCGCGACCACAACCAAGGTCCATGGCCTGGTTGCCGACGTGATGCGCGGCTTCCAGGAGGGGCTGGTAGTTCATCAAGTGGCGGCGAATATCCTCTTCGCTGCCCCGGCAGGCATCTTCAAACGCCAGGTAGTAGGCATCAAAGCGCGCCTGCGAAAGTAAACCGGCGGATTCTGGCGTATTACGCGGGGGCTCAGACTCGGCCTGAGACTGTGAAAAAGCTCCCGGCGCTGCCACCATGCGCTCTACTGCACGACGATAGTGCTGCAGGGCGCTCCAAAACGCCGTGTGGTCTTGCTGTTGCGCACGTTGTTTTTCGCTTAAGCGCTGCAGTTCAGCACTGACGTGTTCGTTAGTGCGCTGCAGTTCACCGTCAATTTCAAGCAACACATCGCGAACGAGCTCATCACGTCGTTGGCTGCGTACCTCCATCGCCCTAAGGCGCGCTAACACTTGCAAACGCGGCCGCATGACGATGCTGGCCAAGCGGTAGCCAACGCGCAAGAACGGCCGGGTCAGGCGCTTTAACGGCCCCAGTTTTCGGCTTAGGCGTATCGGGCGGGTGAGGTTCGCCTGCCAGTCAATCCGCACTCCGCGTTGGCGCAAAGAGGTTTGCGTTTCATCCGCGCTGAGCAAATCCGCCAGCACATAAAGGCGCCCCGCCTTGGGCAGCTGCGCTAGGTAGCTTTCCAAGCCGCTTTCATCCGGTGCACGGTTCAGCAATAGCCGGTAGGCCGTGTTCAGAAACACCTCGTCGCTTTTATCAGCACAGAAAACCTCTGCCAAGGTAGGCACATGCCGATTAGCAATGTACCTAAGCGGCGAGGCCTCGCCTGAGTGAGGTGACGCGAGCAACTCTCCCAATGCCTCGCGGTAGGCAAACGGCGGCGGCGCCTGGGTCGTGTCATCGACCTCTAAACGTCGCGCGACGGATTTGATGCGGCTTACCAAACTGTCGATTTCACCAAACTCACGATCACTCGGTGGGGTGGGGTGCGTCATTATGGCGTTTCCTGACGTTGTGATGCTGTCTCGGCATGGCCGGGCGCTAGGCTATCTCGCGGCATAGGCGGGAGCGTATCGGGGGTGCTGATCGTCATCGGTAACCGGCACACACCTGAAAATATCTGATGCTGAAAACCCGCCACTTCAAACTGCAGGTAGCTATCGTGCCACCAGTAGCAGTCTTCTAAGTGGTGCTCTTGGCTATGCAGGCCCACCGTCACGGTGTATTTACCCGGGGCGATATCGGCTTTCAGCTGAACATGGACATAGCGCGTTTCGCCCGGTGAGATCGACACGGCCTGCCCCAGCTGGTAACTATTGGTGCCGAAAATATCCTGACCGAAGCGGTCGCGAATCAAGATACCCACCGTGATCGCATCAAGCGCCTCGCGTGCCTGCAGCTTCAGCGCAATATGCAAATTCTCGCCGCTGGAAAGCATCGTGCTTTGGCTTTTTTCTCCCGCTAACCAGCCGTCAACCACGCTCACGGCTTGGCTACCGTAGGCGCCCTGATGGCGCTGTTGCTGCCGCCCTTCTTCCTCTTCGGCTTGGCGCGCCATGATGCGGTTATAGTGATTGACCGCGTCATCGGCATCGCCATCGAACGCCACGCGCCCAGCTTCCAACACTAGCGCACGGTCGCAGAGCATTTTCACCGCGTTTAAATCGTGCGAGACAAACAGAATCGAGCCACCGCTGGCTTTGAACTCACGGATGCGCTTCATACACTTTTGCTGAAAGTAGCCATCCCCCACGGAGAGCGCCTCATCCACCAGAAAGCAGCGCGGCTCAGCGTGAATGGCGATGGAGAAGGCCAAGCGCATGGTCATGCCGGAGGAGTATGTGCGCAGCGGCTCGTCGATGTAGGCCCCGAGCTCGGAAAAGGCTTTAATCGCTTCGCGCTTTGCATCGATTTCATCTCGGCTCATGCCCAACATCAAGCCGTTGGCGGTGATGTTTTGCTCGCCGGTCAATTCGGTGTTAAAGCCAGTGCCTAGTTCGAGAAGGCCGGTAATACGGCCATCAATCTGGATGTCACCGCTATCGGGTATCAGCACCCCGTTTAACAGCTTCAGCAGCGTGGATTTTCCCGCGCCGTTTCGCCCAAGCACCCCTAGCACCTCGCCCGGCGCTACCTCGAAGGTAATGTCTTGCAGAGCATGATAACTCTCGTGCCGGGTACGGCCGGTAATCGCTTCTTTCAAACGATCCGCCGGGCGATGAAAAAGCTTGAAGGTTTTATTGAGCCGCTGGATGTGGATCATCGTGCCTCCGTTATAAGCAGTCGCGTAGGTCACGCTCGGTGCGATTTAAGAGCCATAGGCCGAGGGCCAATAAACCAAAGGCCAGGAGCGCGAACAGCGTGATGGGCAGAAAATCCGGCAGCTGCTGACGCATGATCAGGCTGCGGTAGGCATCGACCAGCACAAAAGCGGGGTTGAATTGCATTCCCCACTGTACCCAGCCGGGCAAGATTTCCAACACATAGACAATCGGCGTAACCCAAAACCATACTTGTAACACCACGGACACGACTTCTTGGATATCTTTGAGGTAGACCGCCAAAATGGCCAGTGTCAGCCCCAGCGCATAAACAAATACGCACTGCAGCAGATACACCAACGGAATCAGCAACCAATACCCCGAGAGTGGAAAATCCACCAGCAACAAGAAGCCAGCAAAAAAGCCCATGCCAATCACATAAACCACGGTTTCGGTCAGCAACACCGAAAGCGGCAGCGACAACAGCGACACGTTGATTTTGGTGACCAGGTGGCCGTGCTCTTTAAACAGCCGGGTAACGCGCCCTAAGCTGTTCGAAAAGGCGATCCAGGCCAGCATCCCGCAAATGAGATAAATACTGTAGGCGTACTGGTCTATTTCGGCGCCAAAGCCTTCCAACTTGGCGCCCATGATGCTGGAAAACACCAACACGAACACCAAGATATTGACCAACGGTGAGACGAAGGTCCACGCGCCGCCCAAAAGGGAGCCGGTGTGGCGCTCGATCAAATCCTGACGGGTTAAATGCAAAATGAGCGGCAGGCTTTGCCATACCGCCCGCGCCCGCGGTTGAGTCCGTAACCAGGTGTAGCCTGGTAGTCGTTGGTAAATCGACATGATGACAGAATCACTTATGCTGAATGCAACGCTTGAGTAAAGGAGCCTAATAACCGCTCGGCGGATGCCTCCCAGGTAAATTCCCTTGCCCGCGTGACGCCCGCTTTTATCCGCTGATCGTGGGAGTCGGCCACTAGCCGATGCAACCCCTCGCGAATGGCATCAACGTCATGAGGGGACACTTCCAGCGCAGCGCCAGCGGCCACCTCCGTCGTTGCCGTGGTGTTCGCGGTTAATACCGGCGTGCCCGCCGCCATCGCCTCGACAACGGGCATCCCAAAGCCTTCGTAGAGCGAGACGTACACAAAACCCGCCGCGAGGGCATAAAGACCGGGCAAGTCATCGCTGGGGACGTATCCTAGGCGGCGGATGGTGCCACGTTGGAATGCGTGTTGCACGCGTTGGGAGTACGTTTGCTCGCCCCACCCTTGCATCCCGACCAGCAAAAGCGGTGAGTCCGCTTGCTCTTTCAAGGGGAGCGCCGCAAAGGCTTCCAGCACATTGACCAGGTTTTTACGCGGCTCTAACGTGCCGACACTTAAAAGAAACCGCTCGGGCAGCTGATAGCGATGGCGAAGCTGCTGAGGCTGTTGCCCCTCAGGCGCAACAAAAAAGCGCGATGAGACAGCGGGGGGGACGATATCGATACGCTTTGGGTCAATCCCGTGCAGTGCTTGTAGCTCATCCGCCGTAAACTGAGACACCACGTTAATCCGAGTCGCACGCGCCAAGCTTTCGGGTAAATGCTGGCTAAAAAAGCGGACACGCTCCTGCGGATGAAATGCCGGGTAACGCTCGTGGGAAAGGTCGTGCACCGTGACAACGCTTCGCCCACGCCATGGGAGTAAAATGTAATTGGGCTCCCAGTAAAGGGCGTCTTGCTGCCCCACCGTGAGTTGTAGCCTTTGGGTACACATCCAACGGTAGAGTTTTCGCGTGAGCGGATTGCGCAAGTAGCGGCGAGCCAACTGCCATGCCGGGCTATCGCGCTCGCTAGCGCCAATGGAGGCGCCACTTTGCGTTTGCAGCAAGGGGTGGTCAAGAGAAAGTGGCTCGCGTTTACGTCCGGTAATGCCCTCAACCGTGACCCCTGCCTCTGGCGGCTGCGCCAATAACGCCAGTGTGAGCTCCCGCGTGTAATGACCAATACCGGTTAACGGCGTCAGCAAAGGTTGCAAATTAATGATGATATGCATGGGGTGACTCGCTCGCGATGGGCGGCTTATACACAGAGGCTAACAACAGCGCCAAACGCTGTGTAAAGCAAGTTTGACTAAAGCGCTCGGCATGCTGACGGCAGGCGTAGGCATCGAAGGCGTTTTCCTCAAACTGGTGTAAGGCGTGGTTGATACTCTGTGGCGTTTGCTCGGAAAAGTGAACCCCGGTAGCGGCGTTGTCGTGCTCTAACCCTTTTACCGTCTCCAGCGCCCCACCGCGCCCATAGGCAATCACCGGCGTGCCGCAGGCCTGGGCTTCTAAAGGTAGGATGCCAAAATCTTCATCCGCGGCGAAGACGAACGCACGGGCGCGCTGCATGAGTGAGTGCAACGCGCTCCCTTCAAGATAGCCAAGCAGCTCAATGTGGTCGTGCCCTTCGGCTAAGCGGGCAAGGCGCTTGAACTCGGGGCCGTCCCCCACGATTTTAAGTGGGCGTTTTTGCGGGTCTTGGGCAAACGCCTGAACAATAATATCAAGCCGCTTGTAGGGCACCAGCCGTGACGCCGCGAGAAAGTAATCATCGCGCGGGCCTTCATAGAACGCAAAGCCGTCGATATCCACTGGCGGATAGAGCACATCGGCCTCGCGGCGGTAGTATTTGGCAATGCGCCTGGCCACGTTGTGGGAGTTAGCCAAAAAGTGATCCACCTGGGTCGCCGTGAAGTAATCCCATTGGCGCAGGCGCTTAAGCGTCTTGCGCACGACACTTTCCATTCCCGGCAAACGAAACGCTGCATCTTTCAGGTAGGCTTCTTTCATATCCCAGGCGTAGCGCATCGGCGTATGGCAATAGCAAATATGCGTTTGGTCAGGGTGGGTAATGACGCCTTTTGCAACGGCGTGGCTTGAGGAAATCACCAAATCAAAGCCGCGCAAGTCGAACTGCTCGATGGCATACGGCATCAACGGCAAATACTGGCGGTAATACCGCTTTGCGAAAGGCATACGCTGAAGCAGACTCGTATGAACGAGGTGACGGCCAAGCCAAGGCATTGAGCCTTCAGGCATGAAATTGACCAACGTAAAGACTTCCGCATGTGGGAAAGCCTTTACCAGGGCTTGCAGCACCTTTTCCGCCCCACCGTTAACCACCAGCCAATCGTGCACAATCGCAACGCGTTGATCATTGAAAGCCTGTAGAGAGTCTGCTTGCATGCTTGCCTACTATTAACGTCGAGCGAAACAAAGCGATATAGCTTAAAGCAACCAGCTAGCTGGCTCCAGCGTCTGGGCAAAAGCCAGAGGTATTGCATTTACCGGCTCAACGGCACAACACTCAAGGCTGATGATTAACAAACCCCCGCGTCAGGGTCATGGCGAGAATTTTCAAATCAAACCCCAGCGACCAGCGCTCAATATAGTAAAGATCCAGCTCCACACGTTGCCGCATCATCTTCACGTCATTGGTAATGCCGCGTAGCCCATTTACCTGGGCCCAGCCTGTCATACCCGGCTTGACGCGGTGGCGCTGCATGTAAATATCGATATGGTCTTTGTAGTGGTCGTTATGGTCCATGGCGTGCGGCCGTGGGCCAACGAGTGACATACGCCCTTGCAGCACGTTATAGAGCTGTGGCAACTCATCTAGACTCGTTCGACGTAAAAACGCTCCGAGCGGGGTGATACGTGCGTCACCATGGGCCGCCTGTTTCGTGGTGGTGCTTTGATGCTGCGACATGGTGCGAAATTTATAAATTTTGAAGCATTTGCCATCGAGACCGTGGCGCTCCTGTTTAAACAACACCGGGCTTCCCATTTTCCAGCGAATGGCAATGGCAACCGCTAACATCACGGGCAAAAACAGCACAAAGAGCGCAAACCCCAGTACACGATCTTCTACGTTTTTCACGATACGCATTGGGCCGTTTAGCGGGGTGTAATTAAGCTCTAGCGAGTAGAGACCGGCGACCTGGGTAATACGGTGGTTAAGCAGGCGTATATCCGGCAGTTCGGGGAAGTAGCGCACAGTCGCGGGCACTCCCGCCAACAGAGCCATCAGCTGGCGAACTCGCTCGCCTTCCGCGAGCGAGTAGCCAAGCCATATCTCGTCAAAGTCGCGCTGAAACACGCTGGTGTGGGCCAGTTTCCTTACCTTAACCAAAAAGCGTTTACCGTCAGTGTCGATGCCGTCATCGACATAGCGCTTGTAGACCACGTAACCGGCGTGAGGTGTGTTAATCACATTACGCTCTAAAAGCGCGAGATTCTCCTCATGCCCGATGAGTAATATACGCTTCAAGTTACGGCCAGAGGCGCGCACGTGACGTAAATAAAGATAAAGCCCAACACGGGTAATATTGCCTATCGCCAGCACAGTCAGCGTTGCTGTGCCCATCCATAAGCGCGAGAAGAGATGCACACTTTGGAGCAGCGTGAGGAGTACGCTAAGCAGCACAATAGTGCCGATCCACGTTAGGGTAAAAACCCCTAACATGGTGTAAAGGCTGCGGCCCCGCCAAGGCTGATAAAGGCTCAACAGCTCACCAACGGCGGGAAACAACAAACATCCAATGAGAATTAAAAACAGGTAATCGCTATTAGCGGTATCTACCTGCGGCACAAACCACATCATGCTGAAGGCGCTGGCAAACACAATGGTTGCATCAAAGCAGCGCATAGCGCGGCGCAACCAGTCGCTACTTTGAGGGATTTTCCGTGCCGCCATTGGGCGCTATTCCGTAGCCGCCGGTGAATTGATGTTGGCCGTCATGGAGGCAAGTAGTCGCATTGTCTTGGCGAGGTCTTCACTTTCAAGGTCACCGACGGCTGACTGCAGGGCGAGCCGGTCAAGTGCATATTCACCTAGTGTATCGACGTAGTTGATACGCTGGTCATAGAGGCTGGCACGGGCATCAAGCACGTCAACAAGGTCGCGCAGACCAAGCTGCTCGCCGCGCTCGGCAGCATTTAAGAAAAGCTGGCTGGACTCAATGGCCTGACTAAGGGCTTCTAAGCGGCGGATTCCGCCGTTAAGCGAGCGCAACCGAGTGCGCACTTCTTGCACGGCGAGGTTACGCTGATTGTCTACCCCTGCTTGACTTGCCTTAATACGCTTTTCACCTTGGCGAACGCTGGCATTGGTATAACCGCCCCGGTATAGCGGCATACTAAGCTCGACACTGGCACGATAGTCTTCGCTAGAACGCAGCTCATCGTCACTTTCCCTGTCTGAATAGCTCATATTTAAATTGAGCTCGGGGAAATAACCCGCCTGTCGAGTACTGGTCTCCTCCTGAGAGATACGCTTTTCTTCCTGTGCGAGCAAAACATCAAGGTTTTTACCTACCTGTGCCACCCAATCATCAGGCGCCCCCCAGTCAGAATCCAGGCTCACATTGGCAAGCTCTCCCACCGCTAATCCACGCATATCCGGGCGCGTGCCCGTTAAGCGCGCAAGTTCGCTTAACGCATTATCCAGTTCATTTTCGGCCTCAACGGCATCTGCGATAGCTTGATCAAACCGTGATTGCGCCTCGAGCAAATCAACGCGATTACCCACTCCCAGATCGAAAGCACGTTGAGCTTGACGTGTTTGCAGCTTAAGCGACTCTTGCTGGGAATTTAAAAGCCCCAACCGCTGAGAGGCCAAGTAGGCCTGAACATAGGCTTCACTTACGCTCAGCGCTAAATCACGCTCTACGACCGCTAGCTGTAACTCTGCGGTGCTCACTTGAGCATTAGCGACATCCATCCCTCGCCAGCGCTCTAAGCTAAACAGCGGTTGTTGAAGCTGAACCTGCCAAAAGGTTTCGTCAATTTCACCAGGCCGCTGGGACGGTTGATCCAAACCAAAATCATCCGGTTCGGTTTGTATATTGGACGAATCTTGCCATAAATAGGAACCCGATGCGGTAACCTGGGGCAGTAGCTGCGAGCGCGCTAACGCAATTTCTTCTCGCGTCGCCTCTAACTCATAACGCTGGCGGGTGAGCTCCGCGTCGTTATCCAGCGCGCGGGCAAAAAGCGCCGGGAGGGAGGGCAGCTGCGTTTTTGCAGCGCCAGCGTCACCCAACGCCTCAAATTCGGCCACGGCGTCATCGCCGGCGGGCACGTCATCTTGTGCGTAAAGCGGCGATGCCATGGCGATAGCGAGTGCCATTGGGGCAAAACGAAACCATGTTCGTATCTTGCGTTCCATCAATCCTCCCGGATGGCACGTGCCAACATATCGGTGATCGGTTTGGCGATGTAGCTAGCAAAGGTGCGTTCGCCGGTGCGGATCATGACTTCTGCTGGCATCCCAGAGAGCAGGGTCATATCTTCCGTCATGTCTTTACGCCCATCGTCGGTAACACGCACACGCGCTTTGTAGTAGCGCTCACCCGTGGCCTCGTCCTCAAAACTATCGGCACTGATGTGTATCAGCTCACCTGCAATCGTGGTGGTCGTTTTTTGGTTAAAGGCGGAAAAACGAATCTCCGCTTTTTGCCCTGGGTGGATATTATCGATATTACGCGTCGCTACGCGCGCTTCAATCACAAACTCATCATTTGAAGGCACGATACTCAGCACGGGATCACCACCACGGATAACGGCACCCACCGTATGCACTTCCAGCCCTACCACAGTGCCCGAAACAGGGGCTGTGATGACGGTGCGATCCACTTGATCGGAAAGAGAGACAATTTGCTCTCTCGCTTCTGCAATTTGTGACTGAGCTTGACGCAACTGCTCGCCAACCTCTTTTTGAAACTCTTGATACTGAATTTCGCGCTTCATGCGGTTTTCGCTAATTTGCGATTTCAGCTGAGCAATATTGGAGCGAAACTCAGAGTTTTCACCTTCGTATTGCAAAATCTGGCGCTCTAATTCGCGCAGACGCTGATTATCACCTAGCCCTTCTTTATAGAGAGAGCGGAAATCTTCTGCCTCGGCCCGAAGTGACTGAATCTGTTGATTGTTTACATTAATGCGTTCTTCCATACCTTTGACCTGCTCACGCATCTGCACAATCTGCTCGTCCAATGACGCTAAGGTGCTTTCCAACGACTGACGACGCGCCGTAAACAGGCTTTGTTGAACCGCTAAAATCTGCTGTACCCGAGGATCATCCGCTTCTTGAATATCCTCGGGTATTTCCATCATCTCTGCGCCTTCTTGCTCGGCCAGCAGGCGGGCTTCCATCGCGCGGTTAATCAAAAACTGAGAGCGGGCAATCTCTAACTGAGAGTTTGCCTTTGTATCACTTAAAATGATGAGCCGGTCACCGGCTTCCACACGATCGCCATCTTCCACCAGCAGCTTCTCAACAATACCGCCTTCCAAATGCTGCACGGTACGTTTAAAGGACTCCATGGAAACATCACCAGGCGCCACGACAGCAACGGCAAGCGACGCGGTGGCCGCCCAAGTGCCAAAGCCACCAAAGGCGAGCAGCAATACGGCAAAGCCTAGCTTGCGATACCCTTTATCATTCGTGGGCACTGACTCACTAACCTCGCCGTCGAGCGTTACCGGCCCTTGCGGTGTAATATCCACTTCAGAGCGTGCGGGAACATTGCGTTTTTCATCGCTCATTCGTTTTTCTCCCCACCATCGCGACCACCAGGAATGGCAGACAAGCGTGCCGAGTTCTGTTGACTCACCTGGGCGCGAGGCTTTTTAGCAAACTGGGCAAGCACTTGGTCGCGCGGGCCAAACATGCTGACTTGACCTTCTTTCATCACGAGCAACTTATCCATGTTTTTGAGCACGCTAGTGCGGTGGCTAATCACGAAAAGTGTCGTCCCTTCAGCTTTAAGCTGAGCGATTGCCTGTGACAAAGCACGCTCACCTGCATCATCCAAATTGGCGTTGGGCTCATCCAACACCACGAAAACAGGGTTTCCATACAATGCGCGCGCCAAACCAACACGTTGGCGCTGGCCTCCTGAAAGCGCACCACTCGTAGACGAAATCACCGTATCGTAGCCGTTTGACAGCTCAAGAATCATTTCGTGCATGCCCGCTTTCTTGGCCGCGTCGACCACTTTTTGGGGATCGACTTCCCCAAAGCGAGCAATATTTTCACTGATCGTGCCGTCAAATAGCTCAATATCTTGCGGCAAATAACCGATGTAAGGACCGATTTCATCGCGGTTGTATTGGTTAATATCCCCCCCGTCAAGGCGGACGTCACCCACTTGGCTCGGCCAAACACCCAGCAAGACACGTGCAAGCGTGGATTTACCCGCCGCACTCGGCCCGATGATGCCGACGTGTTCGCCTTTAGGCACTTCAAAGTTTATCCCACGAATGGTAGCCATGCGTGCCCCCGGGGGTGCAGCGGCCACGCCTTCAACGCTGATATCCCCTCGCGGAGCGGGTAGCGACATGCGGCGCTGCTCAGCGGGAATCTGCTGCAGCAATTCATTCAAGCGGCCATAAGCGCCGCGGGCGCCGACAAAGCTTTTCCAACCGCCGATCATCTGATCAATTGGCGCTAGCGCACGCCCCATCAGGATCGAACCGGCAATCACCATACCGGGGGTCAGTTCACCTTGGAGTACCAAATACGCTGCCAAACCTAGCACGAGAGACTGCGCCATCATGCGAAATACTTTTGACGTATTGGTGAGAGCACCCGCACGATCACTTGCTTGCGACTGCTTGGAAAGGAACTCGTGATGGCGCTTTGACCAACGCCCCATGATGCCCGGCAGCATCCCCATGGCGTGGAGGACTTCCGCATTACGCAGATTGGAGTTGGCCAAGTTCTGCGCCTGAATATGCTCGCTATTCGCCTCAGACAGCAACTTCTGGGTCGATTTTTCGTTGGCGATCGCCAAGATAATCAGAATAATCCCCGCGCCGATGGCGAACATCCCCAGCCACGGGTGGAAGAGAAACATCACCCCAATATAAATCGGCGCCCAGGGCGCATCAAAAAACGCAAATAGGCTGTTACCGGTCAAAAATTGTCGCAGCGTCGTCAAATCGCTCAAGGGCTGCGCGCTTTGACCTCCCTGACCCACGATACTGCGTCGGAACATGGCGCTATAAAGCCGGTGGTTAATCATCGTATCCAGACGATTACCTACCCGCACCAAAATGCGCGAGCGAACAAGCTCTAGCCCACCCATCACCATAAACAGGAAGATAACCAAAAGCGTCAGCATTAATAGCGTGTCCTCACTTTGGGAAGAGAGGACACGGTCGTATACCTGTAACATATACATGGGCGGGACAAGCATCAGCAGGTTCACAAACATGCTGAAAAAGCCCACCGAGAGAAACGAACCTTTGCAAGCCTTCAGCGCCCGCTGCAAATCCGTTGCTTCCTGTTGCTTTGCCATGAAGGGTTCACCGTTGAAAAATTAAGACGTCAAGCTTGGATAGAGACGCAGCAGGATAACAGAAACACCCAGGACGAGGTAGGTCGAAAAAACACACTTAACGCTCACTTTAATGGACCTAAGGACACACGTATGATGCCGCAAAATGATGCCTATATAGCTTGACGATGCGACTGAGTTGATATGTTTTCTAACAAGCCCGATGCCGAGCAAGCACGCTGGTATGCTGTACAGTGTAAAGGAGGTGAATCCTTTCGCGCGGAGGAGCACCTTACCCATCAGGGGTTTAACGTTTTTCACCCGACACTAAAAAGCCGCAAAAAGCGCAAAGGAAAGCTTGAATGGGTCACTGAACCTCTCTTCCCTTATTACTTATTTATTCAACTTGACCAAATTAATAGCAATTGGCGCCCCATTCGCTCTACCCGCGGGGTTGGCCGTATTGTGACATTTGGTAGCCAGCCCGCCGTCATCAGCGATGAGCTCGTAGCCCTATTAAAACAGCGTGGAGACACCACAGCCTCAGACCCAGCTTTTCAACCTGGTGAAGCGATCACTGTAGAAAGCGGGCCTTTCGCCGGGCAATCAGCCACTTTCCACCAGCAGCTAGAGCACGCCCGCACTGGTGAGGAGCGCGCCATTATTTTACTGCAGTGGCTTAACCGCCCTCAAGAAGTAGAAGTGCCGCTGTCGCACCTTTTACGTTAACCAATAGCTAGACCACATAAAAACACAAAAGATAACAAAAAGTTATAAAGCCAGATTATTTAGAGGCCACCTGCACCACTTGTAAGCAATTTCTTACAATTCTGCACCTTGATTTCTTAAGATTGTTTCCAGTGTGTAATCAACAACTTTTAGGACACCAACAAGATGGTAAATTCTCTTTAATGACGTTAAAGTTAGTCGTTATTTAGTCGTCTTTTTATTGTCCGTTCGCTTTTAGGTGCGTGTCATGTCAACCAACGTTGATCTCAACTCTGCCATTCTAGTGCGTACAGCGCTCAAGACTCTTTCACCTGGCATGTACACCGTCCGCTACCTTGGTAGCAAAGTAAAGGGCGGGGCGGGCTCGGCCGCTAGCGCCAATATCCCTTTGGCGCTAAGCCAAGCGCCCATTCGCATGGCGGGGGAAATTGAGTTCATCTGTCCTGAAGGCATTACCCACCAAACGCTCGCGGCACCAGGCGACTACCTCTTAGTGAACGTCAAAGGCGGCGATGCGGTACTCGCCGCCAGCAAATATTCGCCACGCCCGCTGGACGGCAAAGTCGATATCCATTGGCGTATCGAGCCACTAAACCCTGCCCAACCATTGAAATCAGCACAGTCATCGAAGCATTCGCAACGAGACAATGCGCAACAGGGCACACAGCGTAAAAAGACCACCACGAAAGTGGATATCGCCTTGCCCCTGACCCTGAAGGGGCATATCGAGCGCAGAGGCGATATCACCGTAAACGATGGAGAATGGTTAGGAGATCCCAGTAGCCAAGCCCGATTAGAAGGGTTTGCGATTGATTGCGCAGAACTCCCCCAAGGCGTGCAGCTCATTGCCGGTGGAAAAGTTGGTCAGAAGACACAGCAAGTGAATGCCAATGAATTTTTTGGTACCCGTCAGAAAGCTACACCCATTACCCAATTGGCCATTTGCTTGAGCAGTCCTAACACCGACCATTTAACGCTAAAAGGGGAAGCCGCATTTTCCGATGGCTCGCGACGCCCGCTTGGCTCCCCAAAAGCCGTTACGGGCAGCGCAGGAAGTCACTTAGTCGCAGTCAGGCTTAGCCTTGAAACAACAAAGGCTCCGCCAGCCACCCAGCAACTAGCGGTGGCTGATGAACGTGCAGGACACAGCAGCCGCTCACGCTGGCTTGATCCAGAATTCACTCAAATTCGTCAAGGCTAACCCTATTGCCTACGATGCTATATATGTGCA
Organism: Vreelandella salicampi; assembly: GCF_013415105.1. Taxonomy (GTDB): domain Bacteria; phylum Pseudomonadota; class Gammaproteobacteria; order Pseudomonadales; family Halomonadaceae; genus Vreelandella; species Vreelandella salicampi. The sequence goes on along the minus strand of NZ_JACCDF010000003.1, from coordinate 228,647 downwards.
ACTTCTCCACATACACATTTTCACGCAGCCGTCACAAAACGTCTTTAGAAATTGTTCGGTACGTCATTAACGGGCCGTGCAATCTATCAAGCAAAGGCTTGATAGCACACAACCATCACACTCAATTTTGAGGTAGAAAACTATGGCTGGAAATTACAACTCTCCCGAAGAGGCTGTCCAAGCAGTGACAGCTGCTTACGGTAATAAAAACAGCTTATTGGATGACGCTGTTTCCCGTATTTTGCAACAAACCGATGACCCTATCGTTTCGGGAGTCTCTCAAACAGCTGGTGATTTCAATAGCGGTGCTAGCAACAGTGACATCTTCATTGCTGGAAACGCCTCGGGCCAGCGCGGCACATCCGACAACCCGTTGCAAGTTGATGGGTCTGGACGTGGTGGCCAAGGTCAGGTGTTAGGCTTTGAAGCTGACGAAGATGAAGGCTACACAGTAGACTTCAACACCGTTGAGCGCGTCATTTTGGGCAGTAATCAAGACGACGTATTCACCATCAGCGGTGATGAAAACACTACCGTTGAAGGCGGCGCAGGTAACGACACCATCACCGCTAGTGGCGGCGACGATTCTATCACCGGCGGTGCGGGTAACGACGCCATTGAAGCGGGTGAAGGCAACGACTCCATCTACGGCGGTGCCGGTGATGACGTTGCGGTGTTCGCAGGTAACGAAGCGGATTACACCATCGAGCAAGACGGTGCCGTGACCATGGTTACCAACAACGAGACCGGCGATGTGAACGAAGTTACAAACGTTGAAACACTGACCTTTGACGATGGCTCACAAGCTGTTGAGCAAAGCAGTGACGTTCAAGCACTTGCCACGCTTTACAACCAGATCTTTAGCTTCAACGACGCACGCGATAACAACGGTGAAGGCCAAGCCGATCTGGAAGGTCTGCAGTGGTGGTCTGATCGCGTCGAAGAAGGTACTTCGCTCGGTCAAGTTGCCCTCAGCATGATCAACTCTGACGAAGCGGGCAACAAGTTAGACGCGCTAGACCTTGAAACCTCTGAAGGTATTCAGTCAGCCATTGAGCTGCTTTACACCGATGTTCTGGGCCGTGCTACCACAGAAATCGATGAAGCGGGTCGTGACTACTGGGTCGCTCAGGCGGAACAAGGTGCTTCCTTGGAAGATATTGCCACAAGCTTTGTTAGCTCCGACGAGTTTGACACGCAAAACGTCGATGCCAACGATTGGGACTTCCTGCTGTAAGCAACCCTTTTGCTCTGAATCCAGAGCAAAAAGGTACGTGCCGTTAGCGTACCGACAGGTATCGAAAACCATGGCCAGTTTTGTGGCCGAAAAGGGAATTTCACTTACGAGCAAGGAAGCTCAAGTGGGGGCGCAAGCCCCCACCCTTTATTGCCCAAACTATCCGCTTTGCTTCCTATCCGTGCCTCTTGGTTTGAGGGCTGATGGGAAGCAATGCGCATTAAACTAGGTGCTATACCGCTGTGTCCGCTTCGTTTCACCACTTCCACCAACAGATAGAAGCGCACCTCCAACAAGGTGAGTTGGCCGGTGCGCAAAATACAGCGGTAAGTGCACTGTCTCAGCCCTCTCTTCGTCAAGACGCCTTACGTTGGCTTAGTTTAATCGCCATTCAGGGGCAAACCCCCACATTAGCCCAAGCCGCCCTCACGAGCTTGATGCTGACCACGTATGATGCCCAAGCCCCGGCCTTGTTAAGCCAGGTGCTGCCCACACCGCAAGGGCGCGCTGCCGCTGCTCAAGAAGCCTACCGGCAAGCCCCCCATGAGCAGCGCTACCTGCAATCCGTCGTGGCTCAATGGCCGGCACAAGCTGATAAGCACGTCCTTTCCGAGCTACTACAGCGCCACGCACCACACGTGCGTGCCCCCGCCGTGTTAGCGGCGTTAGCAAGTGCTTATACCACGCACATGGGGCCACTTTGCGGCGGCACGTGGCTTAACGGTGAGCAGCTACGCGGCTGGTGCCTAACGGCAACCTCAACCTCACCAACACTAACCTTGACACAAGGCGAGCACTGCCACCGCATTGGCCTTAAACGCGCTCAAACGCTGCATACCCCAGCGGGTGATCATTACGCTTGGTGGTTCACCCTCGATTTGGAAGGCCTTAACGACACGCCCATTTCCGTTGGCGCGACTCAGTCAGCCAACGAGCCCTCGCGTGATCTGATGGGCAGCCCACTGCAAACATCGGCCAGCACACCACCAGTGTTGAAAGGCAAGCAAACGCGACAAAGCGGCAAAGAATCAAATACAGCGCCGGTGACTGTCCTCGTGCCGGTGTATGCCGGATATGAAGAAACCCTGGCCTGCCTTCACAGCGTGCTGGCAAGCCAAGCCATCAATCAAACGCCTTTTCAGTTGCTGGTGGTGAACGACGCGAGCCCCGACGCAGCGCTAGTTGATCAGCTCACCCTGTTGGCTGAACAAAAGCGCCTTATCCTTCATCTTCAGCCCATCAACCGCGGGTTTATCGACACCGTCAACCTCGGGCTCACGCAATCTTGTGGCCATGATGTCATTCTGCTCAATGCCGATACCCTGGTTCACGGCAACTGGGTGGACCGCCTCCGCGAGACAGCATACCAAATGCCTACCACAGCGTCCGTCACGCCACTGACCAACAACGGCGAGCTAATGAGCCTGCTTGGCCCCTGCAACCCTGCCGAGGCCCTGACGCCCACCCAGCTCGCCCGGTTAGATCACGCCGCTCAGCTTGCCAACGGTGAAAAAGAAGACCAGAGCGTCGCGATACACACCGGGTGTGGCTTCTGCCTTTATCTGCGTCACGACGCGCTTGCCGAGCTCGGCGGCCTAGACCCCACCCTCACACGTGGCTATGGCGAAGAGTCGGACTGGTGTTATCGCGCCGAAGCGCGGGGCTGGCAGCACCAAGGGGCGCTCGATGTCGTGGTGGCCCACCAGGGCGGTATCTCGTTTGGCGACGAAAAACGCCTGCGTGTGAAACAGAACCTACAAATTATTAACGCGCGCTACCCGGAAAGCAGCCCGGCCTTTGACACCTGCCTGCAACAGGACCCCATGCGCCCCGGGCGGGAGCGCGTTATACGCCACTGGCTCTATCAGCAGCCTCATGCCGCTTTATGGCACCCGGCATCCGCCGATGGGGTACTCAATGTCTGGCCGTCACTGGCGCAGGCACAGCGGGATAGCCGCTCCCGTGGGGTGTCCATGGCGCGGACCTCTGGCCAGTTGATCCTTGAAGGCAGCGCACCGCACGCTTGGCGGCTTCGCTATCACCTGCCCGCTGAGCGCCAAACGCTTTTACAGGATCTACAGGCCCTCGGCGTCCACCACTTCGCCGCGACCACCAGCTCTCTGCAAGCTTGGTTATCGTCAGCGCTTCCCGAGCTACCCACACAAAACGCGCACAGCCCTGGTTTGCCACGCCCGACACCCCCTAGCACGCCGCTTACCCAGGGCTTGGTGATTGCCCTTGGTGAACCCGAGAGCCTTAACCACCCCACGTTTATCCGCTGGGTGGCCGCGTTAGAGCGCGAGCAATCAACGCTTAGGGTATTGCACACACGCCCGCTGCCCGCGCACCATCCGTTGGCCAGCAGCGGGCGATTATTTTACGCGCCCTTATCGCATCACGGTGATGAAACGCGTACCCAATTACTGATCGAACACCTGCCACTCGCCGGGGCGTTAGCACTGGATGATGACGCCGCCACCCAGGCAGACCTGGCTTGGTTAACCGCACAGCGTTCCCTGCCGATCATCGCCATACCGGCTGAGGCCACACAACCCCGGGTGGGAGCCACCGCATGACGACACCGATGCCCCCTCAGCTTGGCGATAGCGCTATTAACGCGAAGGGCCACACCCTACGCGGTGCGATCACGCGCGTCAGTGGCCCGGTCATCGAAGGTTGGGTATACGATGAGGCCACGCCAGAACAGCGCTTCGTCATCGCCCTTTACCACTTAGGGGAGCCCGTGGCGCTCGCCTATTCCAATCACTTCCACGACCATGCCCCCGGCGACGGCCTGTATGGCTTTCATATCGTGCTCGATGACGCACAGCGCGATATGGCCGGTACGCTAACGCTTGCGCCCGCTAACGCGCCCAACGTGGCACTCGACCAAACGCACCTGCCCGCGCTCAGCCAAGCACACGAAAGCGAAAGCGGCCGCGTCGAGTGGCAACCGGGGCTTGTGTTGCGGGGCCAACTCGTAGAGCCCAGCGCGCCGCAAAAACCGCTTCAGGTCCGCGTGATGTACCAAGGCCGGCAGATCGCAGAGGCCACGCCGCAACACTGGCTCGATTACCACGATCAACGTGTGCAGGGCGCGTTTGTATTGAACCTGCCGCTATGGCTGGCCGACGGGCAGCGGCACAGGCTCTATGTGCTGGATGATCAGGGCCGCGAACTCGATGGTAGCCCAGTAACGGTCCAGGAGTGGCCAAACGGCTTGGTGGATTGGGTCTTGACTCTGGCGCCCCAGCTACCTGACCACACCAAGACACTGCTGAAACAGCAACTCAGCCGTTACGAGCGCTGGCTCCCCCGCGCCGCCGGCATGGGCCAATACCCGCAATGGCACGAGGCTTTTTATTCCAAGCCCGCGATGAAAGGCGCGCACGCCCTACCCGCTTTGCAACGTGGCAAACAGGATTCAGCACTGGGCATTCTATGGCTCGACAATGCGCCCTCGACGCTGCCAAAGATGCCCGGCGTCACGCTGGTACACCGAGTAGTGGACCACGCCACACAGCAAGACCCCGATCGCTACCGCGCCGTGGTAGAGGAGCTCGCGGGCCAGTGCGAGATCATCACTCAGCTCCACGGCGACGACACCCTCGATACCGCTGCCGCACAGTTGGCCTGGCAAGCCATGAAGGCGCAGTATGAGGCGCAGATTCTCTATACCGATTTTGATATACCTGCGGAACAAGCCGATCAGCCCCGACAGCCCGCTCTGCTCCCCGCCTGGGACCCGGAGCGCCAATGGGCACAAGACCTACTTGGCGGTGGCCTGTGCCTGGTGCGCAGCTCGTTGTTGAAAGACGCCGAGCATCCGGCGACTCACCCGGAAGATTTCAGCCACGCCGCGATTGAAGCGTTGCACCACGCGGGCCACCCGGAAAGCAGCGTGCTTCATCTGCCGCGTATCGCCCGCCATCGGGCCACTCCCTGGCCCACCGCCAGCGAGGCACAGGCCCAGCGCCTACAAGCCCGGCTTGAGCGCACCGCGCCCAATGCAACGCTACGGGTGAATCCGCAGTACCCCACGCTCTATCGCGTTAGCCGAACGCTCGATACCTGGCCGGATATCACCTTGATCGTGCCAACGCGTGATGCACTGGCACTGCTCAAACGCTGTATCGAGACCATTGCCGAGCACACTGATTACCCAGGAAACGTGACGCTGATGGTGGTGAATAACCACTCTCGGCAGCCCGACACGTTGGCGTATTTTGAGACCCTGCGCACGCAAGCGCCGCAGCCGCTTGGGCGTGGGAAGCTACATACGCGCGTGCTGGATTACCCGCACCCCTTCAATTACGCCGCCATCAATAACGCCGCCGTTGAGCAGTGCGAGAGCGAACTGATCGCCCTGGTCAATAACGACATTGAAGCACTGCACCCCGAGTGGCTCTGTGCCATGGCTGCGCACCTCATGCGCGACGGTGTGGGGGCCGTGGGTGCTAAACTGCTCTGGCCCAACGGCATGGTGCAGCACGGCGGCGTGATCGGCGGCCAGTACGGCGGCTTGGCCGGCCACGTGGGCAATCACTGGCACGCAGAGGACGCGGGTTATTTGGGCATGAACCACGTCACCCAGCGGTTCAGCATGGTGACCGCTGCGTGTCTATTGATGCGTAAGGCCGATTACCACGCCGTTGGCGGGCTCAGTGCGCGCGACTTCGCGGTGAACTTCAACGACGTGGATCTATGCCTCAAACTACGCCGCCGGGGGCTAAGCATCCTCTGGACGCCGGAGGCCCGGCTCATTCACGCGGAATCCGCCACGCGCGGCAAAGACGAAGCGCCGGAAAAAGCCGCCCGCGCCCAGCGCGAAATGGCCAAGCTACGCGAACGCTGGAGCAACGCCCTGCTCCATGACCCTGCGTACAACCCTAACTTGGCGTTGGATGTTTACACGCCGCCCTTCACCGGGCTGGCACTGCCGCCGCGCGAGCTTAGCCACACGGCCGGCGAAACAAGCACCGAACACGAGCTAGGGCGTATCGCGCGCAGCAACCAACTGCCGGTATAAAACGCCTAGCGATAAAAGCGCCTATTTATGGGCGCGATCAACACAACGGCGCAAGGAAGCGCCCACGGCTACCGCGAAGCCACGCTTAAGCGAGACCTAAAAAAGGTTTTGCCTGGCGGTAGCGTGCCTAAACGCTTTTTACAGATGCCAAGGATTCCCCATGACCATGACCGCGGCGGACCTCTCCGTTCTGCAACCCGAGCTCAACCCCCAGACGCACAAGCGCTTTCTCAACGTCGGTTGCGGCAGTGCCGGCCCCGAGCGGCTGCCGGAGTGTTTTCAGCAGGACGATTGGCAACAAATTCGCCTGGATATCAATCCGGCGGTAAAGCCCGATATCATCGCTGATTTAACCGACCTCTCCGCCGTGCAAACCGGCAGCATCGATGCCGTCTACTCGTCGCATAACATCGAGCATCTGTACCTGCACGAAACCACCGTGGCCCTGCAAGAGATGCACCGTGTGATTCGCCCAGGCGGCTTTTTGCTCATCACCCTGCCGGATTTACAGCAGGTCGCAAAGCTCATCGCCCAAGGCAAGCTCAGCGAAGAGATCTACCGCTCCCCGGTGGGGCCGATTACCCCGCTGGATATGCTCTACGGCCACCAGGCATCGGTTGAGCGCGGCAACACCTACATGGCACACAAATGCGGCTTCGATAAACACAGCCTAAGCACCGCCTTGCTCAACGCCGGCTTTCACGAAGTACGCGTCACCGCCGATGCCCACTACAACCTTTGGGGCTATGCGCAAAAGGGGTGAGCCTGAGTCCGCGCCCTATGATTCATGGTGGGTAGGCGCGTAAGCCGCGCGAGGGGTTGGTGGCGTGGTAGACTGCCTTTATTCATTGTTGTCTTGTTGCCGGAGGCCAACCGTGCCCAACGCCAACCGCCGCAAGCTCCCCGTGGGGATTCAGACATTTTCGGATATCCGCGAAGGCGGCTACTACTACGTCGATAAAACCCCGCATATCGAGCGCCTGGTCAACCAGAACAAATACTACTTTCTCTCGCGGCCGCGCCGGTTTGGCAAAAGCCTGCTGCTGGATACGTTACGTTGCCTGTTCGAAGGTCGCGAGGCGTTGTTCGAAGGGTTATATATTCATGACAAGTGGGACTGGCAACAGCGCTACCCGGTGGTGCGGATAAGTTTTGCCGATGGCGTGATGACCAGCCGTGAAGCACTGGATGAACGCATTCGCGAGCAGCTACGCGTTCAACGAGAACAGCTCGGCATTACGCACCACCATAAAACCGATATTCCCGGCGAATTTTCAGCCCTTATCCGTGCGGCCCACCAGCACAGCGGCCAGCGTGTCGTGGTGCTGATTGACGAATACGACAAACCCATTCTGGATAACATCACCGCGCCGGAGCACGCCCGCGAACTGCGCGAAGGCCTGAAGAACCTTTACAGCGTGCTCAAAGAGGCTGACCCGCACCTGCATTTCGTGTTGCTCACCGGAGTTTCCAAGTTCAGCAAGGTAAGCTTGTTTTCGGGTTTGAATAATCTCAACGACATTACCCTGGATGCCCCCTTTGCGACGATTTGCGGCTATACCGATGCAGACATCGACAGCATATTCGCCCCAGAGCTACCGGGGCTGGACCGCCGTAAAATCAAACAATGGTACAACGGCTACCGCTGGGGCAACCCAACCGTCGATGCCGTCTATAATCCCTTTGATGTACTACTGCTGTTCCAGAAGCGTGAGTTCGGCCCTTACTGGTTTGAGTCCGCCACGCCCACGTTTTTGGTAGAAATACTCAAGCAACGCGGCGTATTTACGCCCCGCCTTGACACCTTACAAGCGAAGGCACAGCTGCTTGGACGCTTCGATGTAGATGACATGACCACCGAAGGGCTGCTGTTCCAAACCGGCTATATCACGATCAAAGGCATGCAGGAGCCCATGCTGGGCTATCGCCTCTATACCCTGGGGTTTCCGAACCGCGAGGTAGAAAGCAGCCTCAATGATTTACTGCTACCGGTACTGGGTATCAGCGCAAGCGAGGCCCAAACCCACCAGATCGCATTATTTGATATTTTCCAGCGCCACGACCTTGCCGCGCTGGAGGCTCATCTAAAGGCGCTGTATGCCGGGCTACCGCACGACTGGTACCGCAATAACCCCGTCGCCCGCTACGAAGGCCATTACGCGAGCGTATTTTATAGCCACTTTGCGGCATTAGGCTTGGATATAGCGGTGGAAGACGCCAGCCACCACGGCAAAGTGGATATGAGCATGGAGGTTAACGGGCATATTTACCTTTTTGAATTCAAGGTGGTAGAGCAACTGCCCGAAGGCAACGCCCTGGCGCAGATCAAACACAAAGGCTACGCCGACAAACACCGCGCTTCCGGCAAGCCCATTCACCTGATGGGCGTAGAATTTTCCAGCCAGAAGCGCCAAATCGTCGCGTTTGAAGTCGAGACGCTATAACGGTGACAGACGCACGCCCCTACCTGGCACGGCACCTGGTTTCTGGTGGGAGGCCGCCTCAACGGGCGAGGTTTGGTGGCTGAAGCCTCTTGTCATTGCGTGAGTCTCGGCCCGTGTCATTGCGAGGAGGCACGACGAAGCAATCTCAAGCCAGCGCAAGAGCAACAGCATGAGCAAACCCATCAGTCATGACCAGAACTTCAAGAACCTCATTCTGGACTACCCGCGCGAGGCACTAACGTTTTTTGCTGCGGAAGAAGCCGCCGAGATCGACGCAGAAGCGCAGATCACCCCCATTCGGCAAGAGCAGTTAAAAGAGCGCCTAGGGGATCGCTTTCACGAACTCGATGTTCCACTGCTGGTGGAATGGCCGGATGGCCGCCGCGAAGCGTTGCTGTTCATGCTGGAGGAAGAGACGAATCCCAAGCGCTTTTCCATTCATCGCCTGGCCCACTACACACTGCACCTCAGCGAGCTATTCAATACTCATAGAGTGGTTCCCGTAGTGATCTTCCTGCACGGGCATCAGCACCTAACGGATAGCCTGCATATTAAAAGCGAACGCCATAGCTACCTACAGTTTCATTACCTGCAAACCCAGCTTGACCACCTGCCTGCCACACAGTTCATGAATAGCGACAATTTAGTAGCGCGGCTTAACCTCCCCAATATGCACTGGCACGAAGCGGAAAAAATCGACGTTTACGCAAAGGCGATCCAAGGCCTGCTGACTCTAGAGCAAGACGTGGAAAAGCAACTAAAATACATAGACTTTGTCGATATCTATAGCAACTTAAGTGACGATGAAAGGCAGGCCTACCAAACACGCTACCCGCAGGAGGAACGCCACATGGCCGGATTAGCAGACAGGCTCCGCAACGAAGGCATGCAGCAAGGAATGCAACAAGGCATGCAGCAAGGAATGCAAAAAGGGCTCCACGAAGGCATTGAAGGTGCGCTTCGTCTCCAATTAAAGCTGAAGTTTGGTGAGCTTCCCGAATGGGCAGAAATAAAGCTGCAACAGGCAACGGACGAACAGCTCACCCACTGGCTGACCCAGATTCTAAACGCCAACAGCCTCACTGAACTCCTCGCATAAAGACAACCTCTACTGGAATCCGTGTCATTGCGGGGAGGCACGACGAAGCAATCTCAGCCAGCGGCGGCAAAAAACCAGATTGCTTCATTGCGTTCGCAATGACACACCAAGGCAATGCCACCAAACCCAACCCGTCTCATTGCGAGGAGGAACGACGAAGCAATCTCAGGCCAGCAGCAACACCAAAAACCAGATCGCCGCGCTCCGCTCGCGATGGCACCCAGGCCGATTCATGTGTCATTGCGAGGAGGCACGACGAAGCAATCTCAGGCCAGCGGCGGCACCAAAAACCAGATTGCTTCACTGCGTTCGCAATGACACACCAAGGCAATGCCACCAAACCCAACCCGTGTCATTGCGAGGAGCCTGCGACGAAGCAATCTCAAGCCAGCGGCGGCACCAATCCCACACCCCGTGTCATTGCGAGGAGCCCGCGACGAAGCAATCTCAAGCCTGACGCAGCCACATCACCATGCAAAGCCGCGACTACTACATTTACATACTGACAAACCGCACCAACAAGGTGCTCTACACAGGCGTCACCAACGACCTACAGCGCCGTTTATACGAACATAAAAACGCGCTAACGCCGGGTTTCGCCAGTAAGTACAAGTGTCACAAACTCGTTTGGTTTGAAGCGTCAACCTGCATCGAAGCCGCCATACTGCGAGAAAAGCAGATCAAAAGCGGCTCAAGAGCAAAGAAAATAGCCTTAATCGAAGCCACCAACCCAGGCTGGCATGAAATAGAAATTTAAGCCCCGCAATGACACCCAGGCCGATTCATGTGCCATGTCGAGTAGCCACGGCTCCCGTGTCATTGCGAGGAGCCCGCGACGAAGCAATCCATACCAGCGGCGGCACCGATCCCAACCTGTGTCATTGCGAGGAGGCACGACGAAGCAATCTCAGCCAGCGGCGGCAAAAAACCAGATTGCTTCACTACGTTCGCAATGACACTGCAACACCAAAACCAGATCGCCGCGCTTCGCTCGCGATGACACCCAGGCCATTTCATGTGTCATTGCGAGGAGCCTGCGACGAAGCAATCTAAAGCCAGCGGCGGCAAAAAACCAGATTGCTTCACTACGTTCGCAATGACACTGCAACACCAAAACCAGATCGCCGCGCTTCGCTCGCGATGACACCCAGGCCGATTCATGTGCCATGTCGAGTAGCCTCGGCCCCCGTGTCATTGCGAGGAGCCCGCGACGAAGCAATCTCACACCAGCGGCAACACCAAAAACCAGATTGCTTCACTACGTTCGCAATGACACTGCAACACCAAAAACCAGATCGCCACGCTTCGCTCGCGATGACACCCAGGCCAGTTCATGTGTCATGTCGAGTAGCCTTGGCCCCCGTGTCATTGCGAGGAGGCACGACGAAGCAATCTCAGCTAGCAGCGGCACCGAGCCCACCCCGTGTCATTGCGAGGAGCCTGCGACGAAGCAATCTCAAGCTAGCGGCGGCACCAAAAACCAGATCGCCACGCTTCGCTCGCGATGACACCCAGGCCAGTTCATGTGTCATGTCGAGTAGCCTTGGCCCCCGTGTCATTGCGAGGAGGCACGACGAAGCAATCTCAGGCCAGCGGCGGCACCAAAAACCAGATTGCTTCACTGCGTTCGCAATGACACTGCAACACCAAAACCAGATCGCCGCGCTTCGCTCGCGATGACACCTAGGCCATTTCATGTGTCATTGCGAGGAGCCCGCGACGAAGCAATCTCAGCCAGCAGCAACACCAAACCCAGCCATTTAGCACCCGACCAATCAGAGCCACCATGAACACAGCCAACACCACCACGCCGAGCGTGATCGGCAACTTCGATGCCATTCATGAAGAAACCGCCTACGGCTGGGCCTTTTCTCCGCAGCAGCCCCAACAGCGGCTGGCGGTGGAGCTCATCGATGAGCGCGGCGAACTTGCCGGCTACGGGATAGCGGATCACCATCGTGAAGACCTCGTCCCGGCCGGTATTGGCGATGGTCTCCATCAGTTCAAGCTGGCAATCGCCTACAGCCTTTATGATGGTGAAGAACACACACTCACCGCCTATGAAGCCACCACCGGCCAACCGCTGCAAGGCACCCACACCTTCGGCCCCGCCACGCGCCGTTTTGCTTTTGACCTGATGAGTCGCGAAGCGGGCCAGCAGTGGTTGATTGAGCACCTGCGCCAAGCGCCGAACCTTACCCGAGAACGTGCCGAAAGCCTGCTTAACGCCTACCGGCTCAGCTGCGTGTTACATGAGACCGACCACGTGGAAGAGGCCCACAACGCCTGGAATGCCGTTGCCGAGGCCACCGGGCTACACGGTTTAAGCCACTGTAAGCAAGGCGAACTGCACCTGCTGCAAGCGCAACCCAACGATGCCCTAACCAGTTACCAGCACGCCGTGGAAGCCGCCCCGGAGTACCCCTGGCCGCATTTAGGGCTCGCTAATGCCCTGCAACAATTAGGCCGCTACAGCGAAGCCGAAAGCGCCGTTCAACAAGCGCTCAGCCTTGCACCGGAGGCCTCTCAAGCCCAGGCCCAAGCCAGCGCACGGTTACGTAACCTGCAGCGCGTCGGATTACCCGACCGCGTCAACGCCCTGGTCGAACAAGGCGACACTCAAGCTGCCACGCACCTACTGGTTGAGCGCCTGCTGGCCCACCCGGATGAGCAAGAAGCCGCCGAGCTTCTCGGTCATCTATTGCACCCCGTGCCGGAAGACGACGAACCGCTGCCCGGCCAAGACGTCCTGCATACATTTCAGCGCCAAGAACGCGTGCTAAACGCCCTGCTCGACCACGTAGACACCCAGTTAACCGAGTCGCCCCGCCCATGAACACCCTACTCCAACACCTACATACCCACAGCAGCGCCCCCCTTGGCCATACCTTTATCATCGGCGCGGGCGATGGCAGCCAGCTACCCCAATGGCGCGAGCTACACAGCGAATACCTTCACCTGGCCGAAGCCCATCCTCAGCAAGCCAAATCGTTAAGCCAACGCACCCAAGGGCATGCCCAGGAAAGCGTGTTCGAAGGCGCCATTACCCCCGAAGCGCAACAAAACGCCACGCTGCACGTGCTCACGCTGCCCCACTACAGCAGCACCCAGGCGCCCAGTGCCTTGCAGGATTTCTTGCCCAACGTGCGTGAACACAGTACGGAAACCGTTGCTGCCCAACGCCTGGAAACCTGGCTGAGCCAAACAGCACTAGACCCCAGTGCCACACACACCCTGGTGCTCAACGCCCCCGGCCAAGGGCATGCACTGCTCTGTGCCACCGCCAGTGAAGTGATTCAAGCGTTCAGCTGGATCATCGTCAGCACGGCAGAAGAAGCGCTGTACGAAAACGACGTGGACAGCGCCACCCTGGATACCACCCTTACCCAGTTGGGCTACGCCCGCGTACTGGAAGACGACAGCGCCGTTTACCCCACCGTAACGCGGCTCTACCAGCGCCAACCCGCCGTGATCGAGCGGCTCACGCTCATTAAAGAACGCGATGCACTCGCGAGTGCCAACGCTAAGCTCACCACCGAGCAGCAAGAACAAGCCAAACGGCTCGAGTCACTGAACGACAAGATTACCGAGTATGAAACGCTGCTGAAGGATAACGCCCAGCAGCTAAACGAAGCGGCAACCGCCCTGCGGGAAACGGATGCTGAGTTGCAAGAGCGCACTCAAGAACGCGATGTTGCCCGTAAGCAAACCGATGACACGAAGAAAGCGCTAGACGAAAAAACCAAACAGCTCACCGAGTGTGACAAGCAACTCGAAGAAGCCCGTGCCAACGCACACGACGAAGCGACACAACACGCTCAAGCCTTGGAAAACGCTCAAAAGCAGCTAGCCGAACACGATGAGCAGTTTAAGCAGCGCACCCAAGAGCGCGACGCTGCCCGCAAGCAGAGCGAAGAACACAAAAAGTCACTGGAAGAAAAATCTAAGCTGTTAAGTGAGCGCATTGAGCAGCTGAGTGAAAAAGACAAAGCGCTTAACGCTGCCAATGAACAACTAGCCCAGCGTACCCAAGAACGTGACCAAGCCAAACAAGCGCTAGATGCTGCCAAGAAACAGGACGGCGAACATAAAAAAGCTCTTGAAGAAAAAGCCAAACAGCTAGCCGAACGCGATAAGCAACTCGAAGAAGCCCAAGCCACCGCACAGGACGAAGCGACACAACACGCTCAAGCCTTGGAAAACGCTCAAAAGCAACTTGCCGAACGCGACGAGCAGTTTAAGCAGCGCACCCAAGAGCGTGACGCCGCTCGCAAGCAGAGTGAAGAACATAAAAAATCGCTGGATGAAAAATCTAAGCAGCTAAGTGAGCGCGATGAGCAGCTGAGCGGAAAAGACAAAGCGCTTAACGCCGCTAAAGAGCAGTTGGCTCAGCGTACGCAGGAGCGCGACCAATCTAACCAAGCGCTAGATGCCGCCAAGAAACAGGGCGACGAACATAAAAAAGCTCTTGAAGAAAAAGCCAAACAGCTCGCTGAGCGCGACCAGCAACTAGAAGAAGCTCGAGCCACCGCAAAAAGCGAGCAAGAGGCCGGTGTCATTGCAAAGAGCGAAGCGACGAAGCAATCTCAAGCCCTGGAAGAGGCCAACAAACAAATAGAAGCACTCACCCAGCAGCTAGCCAGCAAAGAAAACAGCCTGCACAACACCGAAGAACGTTTCAGCTCTCTAGAAAGCAAACTAGATCAACTCTTTGGCGAGCAGCGCAGCTACATTCAGCAAACCAGCAATGCACTCGGCCAGCACGTGACCCGCAGCGCCCGGCAGCAGCGTGATGAACAAGCGCTTACCCACTACCTGCACCACGGCCAGCGGCCTATTAGCACCGAGTTTGCACCCAACTTCGCCATAGCATTATTAGAGCGCCGCGACACCCAGCGTTACGATGTGATGGTAGTTCTAGGCAGCACCCCTATTACCGAACTGTTAGCCCAAGCGGTAATCAATGAAGGTCGCCATCAGCCGCGTTTAACGGCCCAAAGCCAAGCGAAAAATGGCAAAGACGTACAGCAGTTTGTCGCCCCATCACAGGACGACCTGCCCCAAGCCGTGATCAGCCTGGCCCACAAAAAAAGTATCTGCAAAACCCTGAAACAGCGGTTAGCCGCCAACCACAGTCAAGAGGCTGTGAGCGTAGTACACGCGCCCTGGGTGGAAGCTGGCACTCAAGGGGCGCTGTTTTACGCCTGCGAGACCACTCTGCAACGCCTTAACCAATGGCTGGAAGAAGATGCCAAGGTACTGGTGATCGTGGGCAACGCATTGGCCGAAGCCAACCACAGCCGCATCGCCGCCTTGCCACAACTATTGCAACACTTGCCGACTCAAACGCTGGATGTAGTGGTGGAAGGCGCAAGCTACGCCCAAGAAAGCGAGTTAAAAGCCGAGTGGGAAACGCTACTAAACGCCCGCCAGCGTGAGGTTGAGTGGCTGCATATACCCACGGCAATTGGGCTGCGGATAGAGGGGTAACCCGCCACCGTTTGTGAACAAAGCCAAGTCACACCATAATGCTGCTTGGCAGGTTATTCACCGAAAAATGGCTGTTTACCGAAAAGTGGTCGTTGCTCAAATGTTGATACGCAATGAAAAAGGGTGCCTTGATGAATGAAGCTTCGTTTGAGGGCCTTGAGGATGAAGCAGGCCTTGAGCCGCATTCCGAAGAAATTTACCCGGATGCGGTGATCAAGGTTAGCCGTGATCAATATAGTGTCTTTGAAGTCAAGCGCATGATCGAAGAGACACAAGAGCTAGTACTAGCACCAGCCTTTCAGCGCAACAACGTATGGAAAAACGAACAAAAACGAGAGCTGATCGAAAGCCTGTTGATGGGTATACCTATTCCCGTCATCTATGTATTCGAGAATGAACAGGGCATCAAACAAATGGTGGATGGCAGGCAGCGCACCAGTGCCATCATTGACTTCATGAATGGCAAGTTCGCCTTGGAAAATCTAGGCATGCTGCCCGGCTTCAACGGGTATCGGTTTAAAGACCTGCCCCCTTTATATCGAAGCAAACTGGAACGCTACCAACTGCTGGTCTATGTAATCGAACCCCCCACCCCCGAACGGGTGAAATACGACATTTTCGACCGCGTCAATCGTGGCGGCACACAGTTAAATAATCAGGAAATGCGCAATGCGCTCTACGCCGGCCCTGCTACCCAATTATTGAAATCGCTCAGCCAACTGCCTTCGTTCAAGCAGGCAACGGGCAAAAGCATCCAGCCAAAAAGAATGCGCGACCAATACGTTATTTTACGTTTTCTCGCCTTTTATCTGCTGAGAACCGGACAAATCGCTTTCACGTATAAAAGCAACCTGGACGAACTGCTTGCGTTCGCCATGCGTTACTTGAACCAAGCCGATACCGCCAAGCACCAGCAACTTACCCAGATATTCGACACCGCAATGGCAAATGCCTATGAAACACTCGGCGAGGACGCGTTCCGTTTCCCCATCAAGAATACGCACCGCCGCCCAATCAATATGGCGCTATTTGAAAGCTTGGCCTACTTCTTTGCCCTGCTGACACCCCGGCAGGTTAACGATGACATGCTTGCCGAACACATCGGTCGCTTGAAAAGTGAATTTGATGTCGGTGACTACTTCCGCAACCGCGTGGATGGCACCACTAGCGTTGAATACCGCTTTGCTCACGTCGAAAGGCTCAAGGACTCACTTGCATGCTGACAGATATCGAGATTAACGCCTTCAAATGCATTGAAGCGCAACGCTTTGCTCTCGCCCCGCTAACGCTGGTGTCCGGTACCAATGCGTCCGGCAAATCGACGCTGTTACAAGCCATGTTAGTGGCCTTGGGGAGCAAGCCGCAGAACAATCTGGCGTATTTAAGCGATGTGATAAAGCCTTATGTGCAGCTGGAAGAGGTGCTATGCCGCACAGCGGAAGCCAGAGAAGTACAGATATGCCTGACCAACGATAAGGCTGAAACCTTGCACGCCTGGATCAAGGAAACCGGGGCCAGCGTGATTCACGACCCAGGCATGGATCTAAGTTACGAAGAAACCCTGTTTTACCTCTCAGCCGACCGCAGCGGCCCGGAAGAACTAGCCTCGCTCAACAAGGCGCTACCCATTGGTCAGCATGGGCAGTATGCCATCGGGCATTTTGAGCTGCATAAAGACAAACCCCTTCATGAAGCATTGGTAAAGCCCGAAGCATCGGCGCAAACGCTAAAAGCGCAACTGGCTTGGTGGCTCAGTTACATTACCGATGTCACCTGCGAACCCAGAACCCAAAAAGTCACCAGCACCAGCGTCAAGCTGAGCTTTACCATGGGTGACCTTGGTGAGGTTTCACCGCTGAACACCGGCGCGGGCAATAGCTACTTGTTAAAGCTCTTGATCATGTGCCTAACCGCCAAACCTGGGCACCTATTATTGATCGAAAACCCCGAGATTCACCTTCATCCAGGCGCGCAATCTCGCCTTGGTGTGTTGCTGGCATTCTTGGCCGCACGGGGGGTACAGCTAGTGGTGGAAACCCACTGCGAACACCTGATCAACCGCGTTCGCTATGAAGTCTACAAGCAACAGTTAAAACCAACGGATGTGGCACTGTATTACAAACCCAGCGTAGCAGAACCCTTCATCACGCTAGGCATACTGCCTAGTGGGCATTTCTGTGATGAAGATCGCCAAGCGGTGAACTTTCCCACCGGCTTTTTCGACTCCACCTTAAGCGAACTGCTGGAGATAGGTTGATGGACTACACCTTAGCCATGGAAGATGAGCTATTGAAAGCCTTCCATGACTTTAAAAGGGGTGCACTTAGCGAAACCAGCACAGCCATCATTCAAAATTTACTACGACTTTACCACCCGCCGCACATCACCAGCGTCGAACAGCTGAAAGCCATCGGTGTAGACGATAATATCCTATTTCAGCAACTGGCGAGCCAGGGCCTCGTCACGCAAACACCGCAGGAGCTGGCTCCGCGCACCCGTTATAAGTTATTGCTCAGCGGCAACCAAACGCACTACCCAGCCACCGCCGTGAGTGGAGACAGCATCAATAGCGAATTTGTGATGACCTTAAAGCCCGGGGAAGCCAGAGCCAAAGCCCATGAGTGGCTAACAGCGCTACTGGCGGATGCCAAAACGGTCACCGTAATTGATCCCTATCTGTTTTCACCATCAGGCCGAAAAAGCGTCACTCCGTTTTTTCAGTTATTTCCACGTAAAGCGCTCACGCTGTTTTTCAACAAGTTACCGCAAGATGCCGCCAGCTCGATTAAGCAGATTTGTGCCGAGTGGAAAGTGAAAGAAAATACCGACCCACGTTACGCAAACGTTCACGACCGCTACTTACTTATTGATAACAGCGTCGAAATCGTGATCACCAGCGGTATCGACTACCTGTTTGATACAAGCAAAGAATGCACCCTGCTGGTGCGCCAGAAAAAAGCCTGAATCGCCCTCCAGTGTCATTGCAAGAAGCCTGCGATGAAGCAATCTCAGAGCAGCGGCCCCAGAAAACTCCCAACTGGAAAGCACCAACGTAAAGGAACACACCATGGCTAACTTACTTGTACAGCGTGCCAATAGTGCTTTTAAAAAAGGCGATTACCGAAGCGCTAAAGCACTTTATCAAGAAGCAGCTAACCAGTATGGCTCACAATTATTTGCCGCCAACGTAGCGGTGTGTGAAAAAGCGCTCGCAAAAGGTCGCCCTAAAAAAATTAACGCCGCTCTAACCCCTCAACCAAGGTTAAGCAACGATGCCATCAGCCAACAGCTATCAGATACTCAGCAGCTTTTAGAACACTACTACAACCGCTGCCAAGAGCTGGAATATCAACTGATAGATAAGTGTTAATGTTAACGAAGGGAAGCACCATGAAAGTTCTCACTGTGTTCGGAACACGACCCGAGGCTATCAAGATGGCCCCGCTTGCGCTGCATCTTGCCACGGATGAGCGCTTTGAAGCCCGCGTATGCGTTACCGCTCAACACCGGGAAATGCTTGATCAAGTACTCTCGCTATTTGAGTTAACACCAGAGTATGACCTGGACATCATGAAACCAGGCCAAGATCTTAACGATGTAACGTGTGGCATCCTGCAAGGTCTTAAACCAGTACTGGAAGAGTTCAAACCCGATATCGTATTGGTACACGGTGATACTGCCACCACCTTTGCCACCTCGCTAGCATGCTATTACCAACAAATAGCCGTTGGTCATGTAGAGGCAGGCTTACGTACGGGCAACCTCTACTCTCCTTGGCCAGAGGAAGGCAACCGTAAGCTAACCGGCGCATTAGCGTCGGTACACTTTGCACCCACGGAAATCTCTCAACAAAATTTACTAAACGAGGGTGTAAGTTCAAGCAACATTCACGTCACCGGCAACACGGTGATTGATGCGCTGCTTGACGTTACAAGAAAGTTCGACAGTGACCAATCACTGGCAACTGAACTTGCCGCTCGCTTTCCTATGTTGGATGAAAAAAAGCGATTGATACTCGTGACAGGTCACCGACGCGAAAGTTTTGGTGGTGGTTTTGAACGTATTTGCCAAGCACTGAGAGAAACCGCGCAATCCCACCCTGATACGCAAATTCTCTATCCCGTTCACTTAAATCCCAACGTGCGTGAGCCGGTTAACCGCTTATTGGCCGAAGTTGACAACGTCCACCTGATCGAGCCGCAAGACTATCTGCCGTTCGTTTACCTGATGAACCGCGCCCATATCATTCTCACCGACTCTGGGGGCATCCAGGAAGAAGCGCCTTCTCTGGGTAAGCCTGTATTAGTTATGCGCGATACCACTGAGCGTCCCGAAGCCGTTTCAGCCGGTACCGTAAAGTTGGTAGGCACTGATGTAGCCACCATTACAAATGAACTCAACCGCCTGCTAACGGATGAAGAGTCTTACAACGCCATGAGCTACGCCCACAACCCCTACGGTGACGGCAAGGCTTGCCAACGCATCCGCGATGCTCTCGCCCGCTAATCATCCTCGGAAAAACATCATGCTATTCAACACTATCTCCATGATCGGGCTAGGTTATATCGGCCTGCCAACCGCTGCTGTTTTTGCTTCACGTAGAAAGCAGGTTATTGGAGTCGACATTGACCAGAAAACTGTTGATACCATCAATGGCGGCCAAATTCATATCGTAGAGCCTGAACTAGATATTGTAGTGCATGCAGCTGTCACGGAAGGTTATCTTCGCGCCACGACGAAACCGGAGCCTGCGGACGCCTTCATGGTGGCAGTACCCACGCCTTTTCACACCGATGAAAACGGCCAGAACCATAAGGCCGACCTGAGCTACATTGAAGCCGCTGCAAAATCCATCGCACCAATACTGCAGGCAGGAAACCTGGTGGTACTGGAATCCACCTCTCCAATAGGCGCCACCGAACAGTTGGCTGCCTGGCTGGCCGAAGCAAGGCCGGACCTCACCTTCCCGCAAACCCATGGTGAAGCGTCGGATATCCGTATTGCGCATTGCCCAGAACGCGTGCTGCCCGGCCATGTGATTCGTGAACTGGTAGAAAACGACCGGGTGATCGGTGGTATGACGCCAAGGTGTGCTGAAGTAGCCTGTGCGCTCTACCAGATGGTGGTCGAAGGCGAATGCGTTCTAACCACCGCACGCACGGCCGAAATGGCCAAGCTCACCGAAAATAGCTTTCGCGATGTAAACATTGCTTTCGCCAATGAGCTGTCCACCATTTGTCACGAGCTCGATATCAATGTCTGGGAGCTGATCGCCCTGGCCAACCGTCACCCTCGGGTCAATATTCTGACCCCAGGGGCGGGCGTAGGCGGCCACTGCATCGCCGTGGACCCCTGGTTCATTGTGGATGCCTGCCCGGCGCAAGCCAAAATCATTCGTGCCGCCCGTGAAGTCAACGACGCCAAGCCCCAATGGGTGCTGCAGCGAGTAAACGGCGCTCTGGAGCACTACCACCGTGAATACCCTCATTCGCGCCGCAGCGACCTCACCGTGGCCTGCTTAGGGTTAGCCTTTAAGCCAAACATCGACGACCTACGCGAAAGTCCTGCCCTGGGTATCGCCCAGCAGATCGCCGAATTGGGCTGCCGGGTGCAGGTGGTGGAACCCAATATCCAGGTGCTGCCTAACTCCCTCGACCAACCCCAGGTTGAACTCGCCACTCTGGACGAAGCCCTGGCTCAGGCCGATGTCGTCTGTGTGCTGGTCAAGCACAAGAGCTTCATTGCTCAGGCTGATGCCGTAAGGGCCAAACAAAGCATCATCGATGCCGTTGGCCTACTCGGCTAGAACCACCGCCCTTTGTGGGAGGCCGGCTCCGCCGGGCGAATGGCGCCGAAGGCGCCTGCGGCTTCCATCCATCACCTCAGAACACCGGATACCCATGGACGAACTTCTCCACCTTGCTACCCAGCTTGCCGATCAACCCGCCGCCCCCATCGCTCAGCCTATTGAAGGGCGCGTAGCTTACGTGGTGAGCCACGGGCAAAGCTACGCCAGCAACGGCTACGCCATACGCACACAAGGCATTGCTCAGGCGCTCAACCAGCACGGTTTTGAAACGCTGTGCTTTGTGCGCCCCGGCCGACCTTGGGAGCTAGTGGGAGTCAAAAGCGATATCACCCCGGAAGTAACGGTCAACAGCGTGCGCTATATCCACAGCCGCTGGAAAAACGGCCAAGCCCCCAACGGTGAACGCGCTCAGCTGGAAGCAAACGTGGCGCGTTTCATCGAACTCTTCCAGGTTTATCGCCCGGCAGTGGTGCTGGCTGCGTCTAACTGGATGGTTGGCTTGCCGGCATGGATTGCCGCCAAGCGCTTGGGCCTGCCCTTCTACAATGAAGTGCGCGGCTTTTGGGAGCTTTCCCGCGATGCCCGCGAACCGGGTTATGCCAATACACCGGCGTTCAAGCAAGAAGCCGAGCGCGATGCCTTTGTCGCCAAGCAAGCGCGCAAGGTGTTCACACTCAACCAGCCGATGTTGGACGAGCTGGTCAATCGCGGCATAGACGCCAACCGTATTGAGATAGTGCCCAACGGCGTGAGCGAGCTTCCTAAAAACAAGCCAGCCGACCCAACGCTCAAGCAGCAACTGGGCATTCAGGAAAACGAAAAAGTTATTGGCTACGTGGGCAGCTTCAGCGCCTATGAAGGTCTGGATGTGCTGCTCGAAGCCTGCACCCAATTGGTGCAAAAGGGCGAAAAACTCAAGCTGCTGCTGGTAGGCGATGACCAACTGATTACTGAAGTAACAACTGGCAATAAGACGTTCACGAATCAACCTTGGCTAATTCAGGTAGGCCGCGTGCCCCATGCCCACGTGGCGGATTACTACGCGCTGATAGATGCGGTTGTTATCCCGCGTAAAAAGCTGCCGGTGTGTGAGTTGGTGCCGCCCATGAAAGCAGCCGAAGCCTTGGCCTATGGCAAGCGGCTGGTGGTTTCTGATGTGGTGCCGCTGGTGGAATACGCGCAACAGCATAACGGTGTGGTGAGTTTTGAGGCGGGGAAAGTGGGGAGCCTAGCGCAAGCCCTTCAGAAGGCACTGAAGCTGCCAGCATCGAAAATAAGTACCGAGCTGCTGTTTTCAGCGCGCACCGAGTTGATAGTCAAGGTGCTGAATGGGGAAGAGAGTGGGCTAAGCACAACCGAACAAGTCAAAACGAATCCATCTAGGCAAGAAGTTGCCCTGGAACTTCTGCTTAAACACATTGAGCCGATCACGCTTCAGCCTAAAGAGCCGACATGGCTTAACTTTGATGTAACTGAAGAGCGCTACATATCAATTTCTGCAGAGGTAGAATATCGCAATATCCGCGAAGGACAGAATCGTAAGGCTGTATTGTTGCTGCAAGGGAAGGATGCCAGCGGTAACCGTATTGATCAGCCCCTGGGAAAACTTTCCAAATCAGAGCACTTTAGCTCATATTTTATTTATCTGGTACCAACTAGAGGGAAAGTACTTAAGCAGCATAAGTTCGTAGTGCCCGCAGACATAACTCAAATCTCGCTTGGTCTGTGTACATTTAATCACCAAAGCGGAGAAGAGATCATAGTCCGTAATATTAAAGTACAGGCTATTCCGCCAACTCAAGTCGCTGTCTCTGAAAAAGCGTTGATCAAAAAAAAGTCAAAGGCGTTGATTTTTACAAATCTGGGCCTTTCCACAATTGATGGATCCAGTGTTTTTATTGCTAACATTGCAAATATTTATTCTCAGGTTTTTGAGGAAGTTTATTTGCTTAGTGTTCAAAAAACAGGAGACAATTTCAAATCGCGAATAAAAAACCAAAAAAATTTAAACCTTTTATTTTGTGATTCTGAATCAGTAAGGGAGGAGATCTATCGGTTAGATCAAGAGTTAGATTTTGATACTATTTTTGTTCGAGGCTGGGGGCAGCGCAATATTTGGTTTGACAAAAGATACGCTTCGAAAATATGTTATTATTGCCCATTAACTAAAAATCCCAGCGAAGAGGACTTAGCTATCTTTCGCTCCGTTGGTGAGTTAGCATTCCAGACGGAAGAGCTTCGGAATAAAACTATAAAGTTGATAGGCGACAAAAAAAATATTCTCATTCCACCACTGATAAATTTTCCAAAAAATAAAAAAATCATAAAAAAAAGAAACAAAAAAGTTGTAGTTAGCTATATAGGCACGCTTCGATCTGAGTGTTATAGTTACAACCTTTTAAGTTCACTTATCAACATGTTGCATAAGTTCAATTTTAATATTGAAGTAAACATTGCTATTGGTAAAATTTTTTACGAAGATGCAAAAGAAAGATCTGAAGTTGTATCCTTGGTAGACAAATTAAGGTCGATTTGCTGCGTATCTGTTGAGGAAAAAGTTTCCCAAGAAAGATGTGATGAAATACTTGAAAGTAGCGATTTGTCGTTCAGCTTATGGGAGCCTAATGAGCAAAACTCGACCCAAGTTTCGACTAAAATGCTAGACTGCCTATCTTCAGGGTGTAACGTAATTTGTTTTAGAACTGATTTACATGAGAAAATACTGGGTAAAGATTACCAGTTCTTTATTGAATCAATAGAAGACTTGGACAAAAAAATCTTCCATTCAGTTAAGCGTTTATCAGTTCATAAAACTAGATATAAAAATAATTACTTACTAAGTAATTTTAGCTTAGAATGGCACGTTCTTAATATCGCCAGAAACTATGGTGTAGATATTCCTAATAAAAGGGGGTGGGAGAAAAGCTTTTTTTCTAACCAATATGATAATATCTATGGTATATATATAAATGAGTCAGAAAAAAGAAAACTGGAGTTTCTTTCAAAAAATAACGGATTAAAAATCAACTATTTCAAAGGCGTTGATGGGCGAATTGAGTTAAAAGATGAATTTGAACACTACTCTAAACAACCTTTTGCTACCAACTGGGAGCGTCGAGCAAAACGAAAGAGGTTGACTATAGGTGCTATGGGGCACCTTGCTAGTTTCATAAGCGTCGCTAAGGATGCTTTGAAAAATGGATATAAGAAAATTTTGATATTTGAAGCGGATATCTTACTTCATAAAGATTTCTTTTCGCTATACTTTCAGAGGCACCCTAAAGACTTCAAAATTTTTTATCTTGGGGCGGGAAAATGGAATTCTGATGTAAACTATATTTCTTCAGGGTTCTATTACCGACCGAATCAAACTACAGGCACATTTGCTGTTGCGTTCGACGCAGTTGCACTAGAGTTATTATTAGAGGAATGGTCGAAGTTAGTTGATCCATCTGACATAGCTATGTGGCCTGTGACGGACAAGTTTAACGATGAGTGTTACGTGTCCGTTCCAAATCTAGCTATATGTGATGTAGCAACCAGCTTGACTGGTTCTGGCAGGTCTCAAAGAGAAATATCTGAAAAATTCGGTTGGGATCTTTTTGAGTACAATATTCATTATGTGGAAAGAGTAAATAAATATTTTCATAGAATTTTCATAGAATTTGACCATGTACTTACAAATGCTTTTATAAAAATCTCATGTCAACATAAAAAAATTGAGATTCCTGTACATGAGTCTTCTTATTGCATTCTAGTAGAAGATGTTGTGGAAGAAATTGAATGCTTTAACTTGTTCATTAAAAATATAAATGAGATAAATTAGTTAATCCACTTAAACTTATTAAGACTTTTTGTTACATTCGCGAGTTTTCTACCTAATGAATAAAAAAGTTCTTTTCGTTGGACATGATCTTAAATTTATATGTGATTTTGTGACTTATCTTTCCCACTATCAGCCAATTGGGTGGCCACAAGTAATCTCCTATAGGGGCCACGCTCTACCTGAAAACTGTGTAAACTCAAGTTTAGTTGACATTTGCGATGTCATTTTCTGTGAATGGAGTCTTGGCAACGCTGTACATTTTTCAAGGGTTAAACCATTTGGAAAACGCTTGGTTGTGAGGTTGCACGCTCAAGAGCTTCGAGTTTTGAAATCACGGTATCTAGATAAAATCTTATGGCAAAATGTTGATGCTTTAATTGTTATCTCTCCAGCTATAAAAAACCGAGTCATACAACTGTATCCAGAGCTGTACGGAAAGGTTTTTTTTGTACCTAACTACGTTCCAAGTCGAAAGATAGGTAGTGGAAAATATTCATCTTCTCCTCAATTTCAAATTGGTATGCTGGGTATCGTTCCTGCGTTAAAAAGGGTCGACTTAGCTTTTGAGTTGTTAAAGCATCTCAAGAGTGTGGACTCTAGATATAGCTTGTCTTTGAAGGGTGGTGCGCCTAATGATTATACGTGGATGCAAAATCGACCTGGTCAAGTGAACTGGTATAATAAAACTTTTGAACGCTACCAGAACTTAGTCAAAGATGGGAGCATTATATTTGAAGAGGAATCTGATGATGTCGCAACTTGGTATGAAAGTATTGGTGTTATCCTATCAATGAGCGATATTGAAGGCTCTCATCAATCTGTTGCTGAAGGGGTAGCTTCCGGCTGTGTCCCTGTGATTCGAAACTGGGATGGCGCCAGTCAACTATATGGTAATCCTGTTTTCGAAACTGTTGATGAAATGTCTGAGTACGTACTTTCTTTCAAGTCTGAGTGCGCTTATCATTCATTATCATCAAATATAAGAAATAACTTATCAGGAGTTTATGAGTTTGAGAAAGTTTGCAAGCAATTAATTGAACTGATTTTTTAACCAACACTCACCGCGACTTTAATTTAATATTTTAATTATCTGTTTTTAAGGTTCTTTATGTTTAAATCTTACTTAAACCAAAAAGATTTTCTTATCACTAACGATTGGAGAGCTGAAAAACCTGAGAAAAATCTTGAAAATAAATATATTATTTACGGTCATTGCTTTACTGATGATGGCATACTAAAAAATAGATATATTTCTAAAACTGAGTTTGACTATATAAAAAGAAATCACTGGAAACTATCAGGCTTGTTTGTATGTATTGGCTTACAAGATGGAATCATTGATGTCTTAATTGATCCATTAGTACAGTACCCTGTTTTCTATGTCGAGCAGAATGGTATTTTTGCATTATCGAACAAGTTATCTAACCTTTCTAAGCTTTATTATGATAAATACAATATTGACTACTTATTTGATTCACTTATTTACGAGGCTCCACTAAGAGGCATGACTCCTGTTAAAAGCGTCAAAATGCTTCAATTTGACAATCTTCAGATTGGTAGTCAATTTCAAAATTCGAGACCAGGATTAACCATACATAAAACAAACATTCTTTCAAGAAAAGATCTTGATTACAGTGAGGCTTTAGAAACTTTGGCAGATAATATAAAAAAGCGAGCCAAAATCATATCGGAAAGCTTTGAATACATAGAGTGCCAACTCTCCGGGGGTTTAGATTGTAGAATTGTAGCAGCCGCTTTTAAGAATTACGATAATATTTTTTACTATAGTTTTGGCCTGGACTCTCAAGATAGACTATGTTTTGAGGATCTTGCAGATAAGTTTGGTTTGAGGAAAACTAGCAAGATAAGATTTTTTGGGTCTGGGATTCGCAATGCTGCATATAGAATAAAGATGATTGATGATCTCAATGGAATAAAGCTCCACACGTATGGCGGATATATGAACTATGATGAACCTATTGATATTAAAGGCTGCAAATTAAGTGGCTATTTTGGAGAGTATATTGGACATAAGCTTCCTTCAGCATATATTTCTCCAGAAGATGGTTCTATTATAAAGTTTCCTCATATTGACGCATTGCCTGAGCGCGCCTACAAGGTAGCTAACGAGTATTCTATGCCGTTCTGGACCTACAATTTGGAATGTGGGCGATATAAAACTTCAAAAAGAGCAGTTAATCAATTATTTTATTTGAATAATCGAGGTCCGTCCCATTTTGGTATGCATTCTGCTGCGGATAACGTTCACGATAGCAGTTTTAATATCCTTTACGACCCAGTCGCTATTACTGTGTCAGAGCAATCACCTTATTCAGACCTTGAAAATAAGGAGGGGGCTACATGTGTAGATCTGATTTGCTCAATTGCAGGATTAGATTTTGGCTTGTTTCCTTATGAAGGAAGAAGAATTCCACGTTACAGAGAATTTGATTGGGTTCCTGAAATAAATTGTTTTGATGGCTATAGTTTCTCAGCTAGAAAGGTTGAGCAGATTCAGCGCGAGCATTCGATTGCTCCTGACCTTTCTCATTGGGATGCTTTGGGTGATTCAGACAAGACTTCGACAAGTGCTGAAATTCTTAATAATAAGTTGTTCGATACTTTTTTCCGTGATTTTCCTGAACTAGCCTATCTGAGAAATCTCCAATTTACTTGGCCTTATCGGCAGCACCAAGAAATCCTTTGTAACTTTCTTTTAGCTGACTACTTTTATTCAGGTGCTTGGTCTCACACCTGATTTTGTGGACGCTTGCGTTCCGCATTTTTTTATAATTTTCATTTAAGGCTAATCAACAAGCTTTTTTCTTTGAGTATATTAAGACTTCTTTTTAGGTAGACGTAAAATGAATAGCTTAGTTTTTGTTACCGGTGGTACTGGCTATATTGGCTCCCATACAACATTGTGTCTACTGCAGGCAGGTTATGAAGTGGTAGTGTTGGATAGCCTTATTAACAGCACATTTGAATCACTTAGGCGCGTTGAAAAAATTTGCGGTAAAGCGCCTAAGTTTTATGAAGGAGATATCCGTGATCGAGACTTGCTGGACAAAATTTTTCTCGAAAATAAAATTACTGCTGTACTTCACTTTGCCGGTCTTAAAGCAGTAGGAGAGAGTTGCGAGAAACCATTATCTTACTACAATAATAATGTGGTGGGTAGTATAAACCTTTGCGAGGCAATGGCATCAGCAGGTGTTTTTAACTTGGTTTTCAGTTCCTCGGCTACTGTATATGGAGAGCCCGAGGAAATGCCAATTAGTGAGGATTCACCTACTGCTTCTCCCACAAATCCATATGGCCGTTCAAAGCTGATAGTAGAAGAGATGTTACGTGACATTTCTGCTTCTGATTCCCGCTGGGCGTGCGCACTTATGCGATATTTTAACCCGGTTGGAGCCCATGAAAGTGGGATGATTGGTGAAGACTCCATGGGGACGCCTAATAACTTATTTCCCTATATTAGCCAGGTAGCTATCGGTAAGCGTGATTTCTTGCCAGTGTTTGGTGGTGATTACCCCACAAAAGATGGCACAGGTGTGCGTGACTATATTCATGTGGTTGACTTGGCTCAAGGACACTTGCTTGCCCTCAAGGCCTTAGAGAGACGTGCTGGTCTCAGCGTTTGGAACCTAGGTACAGGCCAAGGTTACTCAGTGTTGGAGGCTGTGCGTGCATTTGAGTGTGCATCAGGTCGCACCGTTCCTTTTTCTATTGGCCCACGCCGTCTGGGCGATATCGCCCAGTGTTGGGCTGACCCGAGCAAGGCAAGACGTGAGTTGGGTTGGCAGGCCATGCGAGGCATCGACACGATGATGGCGGATGCTTGGCGTTGGCAATGTCAAAACCCTGAAGGCTATAAGACAAATGAATAGTTATTCAAATAACCTTTAATTAAGTGACCGCTGATCAAACAGGTACCGAAGGACGTTAGCGCTCAGCGCAGCAAACCTCGCGTCTCAGTGGTTAATTTCTGACCACCACGGGTAGCCTTTTCCCTGGCAAACGAACTATCCGGCTACTAGGCCAGATTTAAGACACACTACTCCTATCAACACGTCACTCGCATCGTCGTCTCGCTATCACCAGGTTACCGAGTCCAAACAGGCTGGACATCTGTGTCTGGTTCATGGGCGATCCCTTGTAGCACACCTTCCGTTAGCCAAAGAGATTCTTGATGACATGAAATGGATGCTGGCCTTGGCCTTTTCGAACGCCAGCAGCAACGTCTTCATGAGACTATCGTTCATCTTTTTGATCGCACCGCGCTTGGCGGCAAGGCAGCAATGGGAGTCTGGGTCCTCTTTCTCTTCGTCAAGGTACGTCCACAAGCCGGTATACCCGTATACCCGCTTGTTACCGTCCCGAACGAGCTGGCTAGCCATGATGACATCCGCCGTGCTTGGGTGTGAGAGAGGGTGTTAGCAGGTAAGACTTTGGCTCAATAGGAAATATAATTTGGAATACCAGCTCTCGCAGCGCGCTGGGCGCCATATACTCAGTAAATTCATAAACTTCACCTGCTACCGCATTCGTCGGCGCTGGTCGCTTCCCTTGCCGGTGACGGAGCTACCTGAGCTGGATATTCAGGTTCGGGGCTTTCCTCAAGTCTATCCATGGCAAATCTGGTGCTTGTGGGCGCTCGAAGAGCGCCTTTATGCCCTGAGTGGGGCCGCTACGTTTTTGAGTGATCTAGCGGCGCGTGAGCAGTGTGTGAGAGATTTAGAGGCACTGGCGCAATGGCCGCGCTATACGGTGACGGATAAGCTTGGCCTGCCCTATGGTCATGCGGTGCAGCTGATGACCACAGCATTGCAAGAATGGCAATGGCTACCCGAGCCTACGCAGCAGGCGTTACGTGACGCACTGCAGCGTGCGGTGGAGGAAGGCATACCACTAGTACCCGTAGCCTTACAGGAATTGGCTTCGACTGAAGATTTACTTACTAAGCCCACACCCCACCAGTATTTGCACAACATTCCCTTGATTGCTCAGGCGGCGTTAGCCAACGCAGCAGAGACAATTGAGCATCCTGAGTGTAAACGGCTTTCTTCACGTTTCTTGCATTTGTATCAAGCACGATTGGCGCTTTATCACGAGGGTTTGACCGAAGGCATCTCCTACGATGGCTACCTCTACAACTTTGCATTGGGTTGGTTAAGCACTCAGCCTAAAGCGGTTAGACAAGGGATAATACTTCATCCAGCAATGCTCGACCTGGAGCAGCAAGCGCGAGGTTTAGCTTGCCCTGGTCAGGTGTGGAAATCGGCGGAGATTGGCGATGTGGAGCCGCTAGAAATGCCGTTTGTGTGGTCGGCATTAGCTCGCCTTCAGCAATGGGCGTTCAGCCCTTCACGAGAAGCCCTGTTAGACGCTGTACCAGTGGAACGGCTGCGAGCCGATGCACTATGGATACGAGCGCAGCTAAAGCGGGCCTTAGCGGATAACGCTGACAGTGGATATGAGCTTGCTATCTCTCCCGTTCAGCAAAGCACCGCCGCGTTGACACTGGCCACCGGGCTGGGGAATGACGATATCAGCGTGGTGATGTCACTGTGCTGCTCGCCAATGAACCATGTTCAGGCAGATAGTGGGTCCTTGCTTATCGGTCATGCGGGCCACTGGTGGATCACCGACCCCGGCTACCAGCAGTACCTCAAGACCTCGGAGCGTGAGTTTACCCTTGGTCCAGAGGCGCATAACACACCGGTTGTCAATGGCCTTGCTCAGACAAGTAAAGCCGCATCCCTCCTTTACTCAGGTGGACATGGGGAACAGAGCGCCTATGCGGTGGTAGACCTTTCCGCTTGCTACCCCGCCGAAGCGAAGGTTGAAATCGCTACCCGCGCAATATGGCGCCTGGGCCATGAACAAGTGGTGGTTTGCGATACGGTCGTGGCCGCGCCAGAGTCCACGGTGGCCTATCACTGGCATGGCGATGCCGAGGCGTTTTGGGGCGAGCAGAAAGGCGCCGTTTCGCTCTACCAAGACGCGACCTATCAAACCCTGTGGATTCAATCCGGTCAGCAACCATTAAGCTTAGCCCATCAACACCGCCTGCGTGGCTCGCGTGGGCCTTGCACCTTGCAAGTGACTCAACCATCTTCGCTCACCCATCACTGGTGGAGCTTTTCCTTTTCAGATAGTCCACCTGATCTTCAAGCAACGGGTACAAAGGCGTATGTTGGAGAAATACGCTTAAACTTAGTGGACCTGCTTCCTGAGGTATTAGCACCTCCATCGCTTGACGTGGCTATTCACCGCGATCAGTTACAAGTCTCGATACGGCACGGTGATGAGCTCTTAGCTCCGGCGACCAATAACGGCTGGCAAGTTAGCCTGAGCATTAACGGCGCGCCAAGTGACACCTTCCAGTCATCGGGCCGTAGACGGATGCTTCCTATCCCGGCCATTAGGGTTGACGACATCGTTACTTTATCGGCCAGTCGGGCGGGTGGTTACACGACAGATGCTGATGTGATTGAGCGCATCCTAACGCCAAGCGAAAAGCAAGCCATTTGCAGTATTCCACTGCGCGTCTATGCCGAGGTGGCAGCCAACCGAGTGACCGGTCGTTGTGAGCTGTTGCCAGGGGCAATAGAAGGTAACGTCGAATATGCCTTCTACCTGCTGGTGGAGGGTCAGAAAACTCAAGTGCGCTGGTACGAAGCCGCCGCTACCCATACGTTTACTCTTATGTCTGATGAAGCGGGTAAGTCCGTTCAAGTGCGTGGCTTTGCACAATCTTCCAAGTCAACGGACAAGAAATTCTCTGCCGTTAGCTTGCCTTTCGACACGTACCCTATAACGGTAGAGACGTCCACCATGCCAGAATCTAGTAATGAGAATGCCATGGAAATCATTACAGCCGAGCTGAAGTCGCTAGAAAAGACGCTGCTGCAAGCGAGCAAAGACAACGCAAGCAAGTTCACTAAGGACGTGATCACTATCCAAAACCGCCTCTACAGTCAGCTAGAAAGTCTCTCCTGGCTTCAGCGCCGGTTAGCCATTAAGGGCCAATTGCCCCCACTGCGTGGCTGGGCAACCTCACCGGATGTGTTGCTACGCCTGCACTCACACATCATGGCCACTCATCCCAGCATTATTGTCGAATTCGGCAGCGGCGCTTCCACACTGGTAATTACAGATGCCTTACGCCAGAACGGCACTGGCAAGCTGATTTCTATTGAGCATAGTAACTACTACGGCCTGCAAACGCTTAGCACGCTAGAAGCGGAGCAGCTGCAGGGCTGGGTAGATCTACGCATTGGCGATTTAGCGCCATGGAAAGGCGCCCACCTTAACCCCGAGGATGCCGAAAAGCCTTCCCGCTGGTATCCGCCATCGCTTCTGAAAGATGTCGAAAACGTGGATCTACTCTGGGTGGATGGCCCGCCGGGGGCTACCTGTTTGTTTAGCCGCTACCCTGCCCTGCCTGCCTTGGCTGATAAGCTCTCCCCGAACGCTGAAGTGTGGATAGACGATACCATCCGCCAGGAAGAGAAAGACATTTGCGAGCGCTGGGCCAAGGACCACGGTTTTGCGCTTGAGTATTACTCGTTGGAGAAGGGTTTGGGCCGGTTAACGCGCCCTACTGCTTCAGCGGCTTCGCTTGCTTTGCCGCAAGTAATTGATGAGCCACACCCTGAGCGTGCGTTGGGGCTGGATTTTTCGTTGCCTGACGAGAAGGCATGAGATTGCTTCGTCGCAGGCTCCTCGCAATGACACAATTCGGCCACGGTGTCATCGCGAGCGAAGCGCGGCGATCTGGGGTTGGGGTTAAGTGCCGCCGCTGGCTTGAGATTGCTTCGTCGTTGCACTCCTCGCAATGACACGGGGCGGGCACATTGCCCGGCCACGGTGTCATCGCGAGCGAAGCGCGGCGATCTGGGGTTGAGGTTGGGTGCCACCGCAGGGTTAGGATTGCTTCGTCGTGCCTCCTCGCAA
Source organism: Vreelandella salicampi (assembly GCF_013415105.1). GTDB lineage: Bacteria > Pseudomonadota > Gammaproteobacteria > Pseudomonadales > Halomonadaceae > Vreelandella > Vreelandella salicampi. The sequence goes on along the minus strand of NZ_JACCDF010000003.1, from coordinate 195,748 downwards.
TGACACAGGGCAAGCTTCTCGCAATAACACGAATCACTGCCCCCTTGTAATGGCACGGGGTGGGTTATTACCTTATTGGAATTTTTATGTGCGGAATTGTTGGCGCTGTGGGCGCAATGGAATGTACACCTTTTCTTCTTTCTGGCCTGCAAACTCTTGAGTATCGCGGTTACGACTCCGCTGGGTTAGCGGTCTTAAATGAGCATGGAGCGCTGTGCCGGGCGCGGGCCAAGGGGCGCGTTTCAGAGCTGGAAAGCCGCGTGGCCGAACAGGGCGTGGCGGGGCGTGTGGGCATTGCCCACACCCGTTGGGCTACCCACGGCGTGCCAGCAGAGCGTAACGCCCACCCACATATATCAGGTGGTTTAGCCGTGGTGCACAACGGCATTATTGAAAACTACGAAGCCCTGCGTGAGCAGTTGCAGGGGCTGGGGTATGCCTTCACCTCCGATACCGACACAGAAACCATCGCCCATTTAATTCAGGCTTGCTTTAAGGGCCAACTAGGCGAGCCAGCGGAAAACCTCTTTTCTGCCGTGCAGTGTGCGGTTAAGCATTTAAAAGGGGCCTTTGCGCTGGCCGTGGTGAGCGAGGAAGAGCCAGGCAGTGAAAATGAACCGTGCCTAGTGGTGGCCCGTGAAGGCTCGCCGTTAATGCTGGGGGTTGGGGAACATGGCCACTATGCCGCCTCTGATGCCTCTGCCCTGCTCTCGGTCACCCGGCGCATGGTCTACTTGGAAAACGGCGACGTGGCGCGGCTGACCGCTAACGCCATTGAACTGGTTAATGGTGCGGGCGAACCCGTGAAGCGGGAGGTGGTCACCTCCCGCCTTTCCGCCGATGCGGTGGAACTGGGCGACTACCGCCACTACATGCAGAAAGAGATCTTCGAGCAGCCCCAGGCGCTGGGCAACACCCTGGAGATGCTCGGCGGGGCGGCCAACTTGCAGCCGGGCATCTTCGGTGCCGATGCCGCAGGGGTGCTCGCTCAGGTGGACTCAATATTGATCATTGCCTGCGGTACTTCCAGCTACGCAGGCATGACGGCAAAGTATTGGATGGAGCAGGTGGCGGGCGTGCCGTGCAACGTGGAGATCGCCAGCGAATACCGCTACCGCGCATCAATACCCAACCCCAAGCAGCTGGTGGTGGTGATTTCCCAATCCGGGGAAACCGCCGATACCCTGGCCGCCCTGCATCACGCCAAGGCACTGGGCCATCACCATACGTTGGCGATTTGTAACGTACCGGAATCCGCCATCGTGCGTGAAACCGCGCTTCGTTTTATCACTCGCGCCGGCCCGGAAATTGGCGTTGCTTCCACCAAGGCGTTCAGCACGCAACTCAGCGCGCTATTTTTACTGACGCTGATCCTTGGCCGCCTCAAGGGAACCTTAGCTGCCGCCGGTGAAACCGCTTACCTGGACGAGCTGCGCCATTTACCTATCGCCGTGGAGAAGGTGCTCGCCCTGGAGCCACAAATTGAAGCTTGGGCAAAACAGTTTGCCGATAAGCAACACGCGCTCTTCCTGGGCCGCGGGCGCCATTACCCCATTGCCTTGGAAGGCGCGCTCAAACTCAAGGAAATTTCCTATATTCACGCCGAGGCGTACCCCGCCGGGGAATTGAAGCATGGGCCGCTCGCCTTGGTGGATGCCGAGATGCCGGTGGTGGTCATCGCCCCCAACGACGAGCTGCTGGAGAAGCTGAAAGCGAACATGCAGGAGGTCAGCGCCCGTGGCGGCCAACTGTACGTGTTCGCCGATGGCTGCAGCCAGGTAAAAGAAAGCCCAGGCATCAATGTGCTCACCATGCCGGAACATTACGGCGTGCTTTCCCCAGTGCTGCACGTGGTGGCCCAGCAGCTGCTGGCCTATCATGTGGCGTTGGTGAAGGGCACGGATGTGGATAAACCACGCAACCTGGCCAAGAGCGTGACGGTGGAGTGAGCACACCTATCCTTTCAACTTCTAACTTCATATTCCGCCAAAAAACCATGGCTTTTCATGATTGACCCAACTGAATTCGACCCCGCCTGGTACCTGCAGCAATACCCCGATGTGGCGGCGGCGGGTATTGATCCGTGGGAGCACTTTGGCCGCCATGGCTGGGGGGAAGGGCGTTATCCGCGCCTATTGCAAAGCCAGGTGCATGAACACTACCTGTGGCGGGGTTTGGCTAGCCCCATGCTGCGCCGTTTGCGCTCCACACAGCAACAGGGCACACCGCTGGAGCAGGCCTATGCCAGCTGGGCGCTGTGCCGTTGGTACGCGCAAACCGCTCAATGGCAGAGTTGCGCGGAAGCCTTGCAGCGCTTTCATAGTCTGGAGCATGCTCTACCCGGCCATGCCGGGCCGTGGCTTATGGGCGTGGAAGCCGCCATTCAAACCGGTGATTTGAACCAGGCCGCGCTTTATCTTCACGGCCTGGTCGAACGTTTTCCCAACTGCCCGGACATTCCCTTGGCGCGCTGTAATTTTTTGGGCATGGCAAGCCTGGGGTCGGCAAACATTACCCACCGCCAGCAAACCCTTAACCGGCTGTTTAGTCAGCATGGTTTGACAGCGGTACGCCTGTGGGGTAACTCTTCCGAGCAAGTTTATCCTGTGTGGGAGTTCGATTCGCTCAGCTCGGTCGCGCAACCTCTCAGTGAAACGGCGCCATCGCCTTGCCCGCGTGTTTCGGTCATGGTGCCGATGTATAACGCCGAGGCCAGCATCGCGACTGCCTTGCGCGGCCTGTTGGCGCAAACCTGGCCCAACCTGGAGCTGCTACTGGTAGACGATGCCAGTAGCGATGCCACCCTGGCGGTGGTGAAACGCGAGTTGGCGGCTGACCCGCCCCGGACTGGGCTGAAAGTCACCGTGCTGAGCCATGCGCGCAACCAGGGCGCTTATGCCGCGCGCAATACCGCCCTGGCCCATGCCACGGGTGATTTCATCACCACCCACGATAGCGATGACTGGTCCCACCCTCAGAAGCTGGAATACCAAGCCTTGGCGCTGATTAAGCAACCTGAAGCGGCTGGCTGCTTTTCCCATTGGGTGCGCGCTACCCAGGCGCTGCACTTTACCCACTGGTGCATGGAGCAGGGCTGGATATACCGCAATATTTCGTCCTTGATGATTCGTCGCCAGGTAAGCGAGACCCTGGGTTTTTGGGACAACGTAAGCGTGGCGGCGGATACCGAGTTCCACAACCGTTTGTTGGCTGTGTACGGTGCAGAGGCGCTGGTGGATGTATTGCCGGGCGTGCCCTTGGCCATAGGTCGCCAGGAAGCCGGCTCCTTGACCCAGCAAAGCGACACCCACCTGCTCACCATGTTTCACGGCTTGCGCCAGCACTACGCGGATGCCGCAAAACGCTGGCATGCCGGCTTTCGCCACCCCCGCGATGCCTTTCTGGCGGCGCACCCTCAAGAGCGCCCGTTTCCGGCGCCGCGCTTGATGTGCCGGGGGGCCGAAAGCGCCGCTCATGGGCCGTTGGAAGACCTGATCCAGCAAAGCGACTACTGGGATGCCGCCTGGTACCTCACGCACTACACCGACCTGCAAGACGCAAAGATCGACCCCTTGGCGCATTTTCTTGACCATGGCGCCATGGAAGGCCGCGACCCCGGGCCGCATTTCAGCACCAGCGGTTATGCCTTGCGTTATGCCAGGCAGCTGCAGCAAGCGAAAATGACCAATCCATTAGCGCATTTCCTGCGCCATGGGCACGCGCAAGGGTTAGAGCCGCACCCGGTGTTTCCTGGTCGGCAGCCAGTTATGCCATCACGCCCCACAGTACTGCTGTGCGGGCACCAGGCACCGGCCCAGCCATTCGGCGCTGAACGCTGCTTGATCGATACCGCCCGGGCGCTGGAGGCCATGGAATACAACGTCCTGGTGCTGCTGCCTGCTGCGCATAGCGTGGCTTACCTGGCCGCCCTGCAGTCTTATGTACAGGGGGTGGCTGTGGTGCCTTATCACTGGTGGCGCCAGGGCCAAGCCAGTTGCCCCCAGGCCATTGCGCATGTGCTGGAAATCATCGAGCGTTATCACGTCGATGCCGTGCATGTGAATACGCTGGTACAGGATGCCCCTTGCCATGCCGCCAACATGGCCGGGGTGCCGCTGGTGATCCACGCTCATGAACTGCCCGCCCATGATTCGGCGCTATGCCAGCGCCTGGAAGCCAGTGCAGAAACCATCGGTCGCCGCGCCCTAGCCCTGGCGGATGTGGTGGTGGCCAATTCACAGGTGGTGGCGGATTTCTTTCATGCCCTGCAGAGTCCCGACACCCCAGGCGTTCCGGTTCAGGTAGTGCATAACACCCTGGATATGAATGTCTTGTTGAGCTTGCCGCCACCGGTTCAATACAACGCGGCGGAGCCACTCGCCCGAGCGGCGCCCTACCGGGTGGGGTTGCTAAGTAACAATCAAGCCAACAAGGGGCTAGGGGATTTGGCCGCTCTCGCCGAGCATTTGGCAACTGCAGCGGCCTCCGGTGAACTTAAGCGCCCGGTGCATTGCGTGCTATACGGGCCGCAAACCCCAGAGCTTGAAGCATTGCGCCTTCGCCGGGCGGCGGGCGAGTTACCCGATAATCTTGTTTTCGAAGGCTATATCGAATCGCCTGAAACCGCCTTGGCGACGCTGGATGCGGTGGTCAGTCTTTCTCACGTTCAGGAATCGTTCGGGCGCACGGTGCTGGAAGCAATGACCGCCGCCCGCCCGGTCATCGCCTATCACTGGGGGGCGCTGCCTGAACTCGTCGTCAATGCCCAAACCGGTTACCTGGTACCCTTCGGCGATACCCGGGCCGTGGCAGATGCCATTCAACAGCTGGTCAATCAGCCTGAAACACAGCATGCCATGGGCCTAGCGGCCCGCCAACGAGCCGTGGAAACCTTCAGGCCCAGGCGTTATGTTCAGGCCTTGCAGCAGGTATATACCCCATTGCTGGCCTCCATTACCGCGTCGCTGCAGGCTCACAGTGGCTCCATCGATTCCGTTTCCTAACCTTTTATTTGGAAGATTCTTTATGCAAGTGTTCGTGTCCGGCCTGGGTGAAGCGGCCTACCGTCAGTGGCGTGCGGCATTCGCCTCGCAAAGCACCGTTGAGTGCCAGCCCTTTGCTACGTTTTGTGAGCAAGCTCTTCATCACCATGCGCAGGCGGATGAAGACGCCGTTTGGGTCTGGTTCTACCGTGCGCCCTGGCAAGAGGTGCTAGACGCAGAAGGCGCAAGCGAGGCGGCATTAGCCGAGTGGCAGCACCAGCAGCGCGATGTGCTGGCCATGCGGCGCCATTTGCGCGGGCGGTTGTGGCTGGTGAATGCCGACCGGGCGCCGATGGCCGAACTTCCCCAGGCGCTGGGAATACCCACAATTGCAGAGGACGTTGAGCAATCTTCCCCCCCTGAAAATCGTGCCGACGACAGCGCTTCCACGTCTAATGTCGCCTTGCCCGGTTTATTCGCTCAAGCTGCTCCCAAAGCGTGGGAGCTGTATGAAATGCTAGAAGCCGCCGCCTGGCTGCCCGAAGGCGAACCTGAATTTCGTGCTCAACTGCCCACCCCCCAGCCCGCTGCCTTTCATGCGTTGCTTGACCAGCTCAAACAGGCACGCCGTTTACCGGAAGCTCAAGCGCAGCTGGCCACCCTTGAATCCCGATTGGCGGAAACCAGGTCTCAGCTTGCGGAAACCAAGTCCCAATTGTCAGAGATGGGTCAAGAGCGCGATCAGGCATTGGCGGCTGCAAAGGTAGAAAAGCAGGAATTGAGCGAGGAGAGCGACCTGCTGCTCGCTCAACTGCATCAGGTGCAGGAAGAACTCGAAAAGCAGTTTCTGGACGGTAAAGCTCACCAGGAAAGCGCCAAGATACAGCTTGATGAACACACGCAGCGTATCACCGCCCTCACCCAGAAATTGGAGCAGGCCAAAGCCAAACAGGCCGAGCTTTCCACGGAACTTGAAAAAAGCCGACAGGCCCACAAGCAAGCCGAAACGGCCCATGCCGCCTTGAAAGCTGAACACCAGAAATTGAAGCTTCACCAGGAACAACAGCAAGCCCAATCCAGCCAGGCGCTTACCCAGGCAAACACCCGACAGGCCGAGCTAACCCAATCCTTGGAAGCTAGCCGTAAAGCCTTGGCGGATTCCGAAGCCGAGCAAACGGGACTTGCCGAAGAGAACGACCTGCTGCTCGCTCAACTGCATCAGGTGCAGGAAGAACTCGAACGTTATTACCTGGCCAACCAGGAATTCCAGAACGGCATCAAGGCGAGCGAAGCCACGTTGCACCGGGCTCGGCATGTCATCAGCAAAATGGCTGCTCAGGTTCACGGCACCGCATAGGGGCGGTAGGCTACCTGGTACTGCTGTCGTCGGGTATCCTTTCCTATAATTTGTGTCTTTTAGACTTTTTTGATTGAACCGAGCAACTATATATGACGTCATTTTCTATCACGCCCGTTATTCTCTCTGGCGGCTCTGGCAGCCGGCTTTGGCCCATGTCGCGGGCGGGGTATCCCAAGCAGTTTTTACCCTTGGCAGGTGATAGCAGCATGCTCCAGGCCACCGTACAACGGGTCAGCGGCAAGGGCTTTGCGGCACCACTTTTGATTTGCAACGAAGAGCATCGCTTTATCGTCGCCGAGCAGCTGCGCCAAATTGCCAGCGAACCCGATGCGATTATGTTAGAGCCTGTGGGACGCAACACAGCACCTGCTGTCGCCATTGCCGCATTGCACGTCTCCAAGCAAGCTCCAGACACTCTGCTGCTTGTGCTCCCGTCGGATCACGTCATTCAAGACGTCGCCGCTTTTCATCAGGCAATCGAGCAGGCAGCGCAGGCAGCGCAGCAAGGCGCGCTTGTCACGTTTGGTATCACGCCGAGCGCTCCTGAAACCGGCTATGGCTATATTCAACACAACGACGCTTGGGAGGGGCTGGAAAGCGTGCACCGCGTGGCCCGGTTTGTGGAAAAACCCGATGAAGCCACCGCCAAGCACTACCTTGAGGAAGGCAACTACCTTTGGAACAGCGGTATCTTTCTGTTTACCGCAAAGGCCTACCTGGAAGAGCTGGAAAAAACCCACCCCGAGATGGTGCAAGCGGCCCAAGGCGCCCTGGTCAACAGTCAGGATGACCTCACGTTTTGCCGCTTGGACGCGGAAGCCTTTGCCGCCTCACCGTCCGACTCTATCGATTACGCGGTGATGGAAAAAACCCGCAATGCCGCCGTCGTCCCCGTGGAAATGGGATGGAGCGACCTGGGAGCCTGGTCCGCTTTGTGGGACATTCAGCCCAAGGATGGCAACGGCAACGCCTCCCATGGCGATGTGTTGCTCCACAATACCCGCAACAGCTATGTGCATGCCGATCATGGCATGGTGGCGATAACCGGTTTGGATGACGTGATCGTTGTTTCCACGGACGACGCGGTATTGGTGGCGAATCGCCACAGCGCGCAAGACGTTAAGAAACTGGTGGAAAAACTCAAAGCCGAAGGCCGCGACGAGCACAATATCCACACCACGGTACATCGCCCCTGGGGGTGTTACCGCGGCATCGATTTGGGCGAACGTCACCAGGTCAAACGCATTACCGTGAAACCTGGCGCCCAGTTATCGCTGCAAATGCACTACCACCGCGCCGAGCACTGGATCGTGGCCAGCGGCACCGCCAAAGTCACCTGCGGTGATCGCACGTTTTTGCTGCGCGAAAATGAATCCACGTACATTCCCATGGGCGAAACCCACCGGTTAGAAAACCCCGGCAAAGTACCGCTGCAACTCATCGAAGTGCAATCCGGCAGCTATCTGGGCGAAGACGATATCGTCCGTTTGGAAGACGGGTATGGGCGCGCGCCGGATACATAACGCAAGCGATCCAAGCAACTCGTATCCAGCAACAGGAAACCGGGATTGAACACCTCCTTGTTGCTGATACGTTATAGGGACATTTAAGCCCCTGAGCTTGCCCCTTGCACTGGTCAACCTGAGCTTGTCGAAGAATTAAGGGCAAGGCGAGCCGCTTAGCCACGCCGAGCGAAAAGCTCAACCCATCTTTTGTGGTATGGGGCCACTAGGCAGCAAACATATACTTTGGAAACACAATGATATTAGTCACTGGCGGTGCCGGGTTTATCGGCGCCAATTTTGTTTTGCAGTGGTGCGCGCAGAGTGATGAGTCAGTTACGAATCTGGACGCACTCACTTACGCCGGTAATCTGGCCAACCTACAGGGGGTGGAAGGCAATCCGCAGTATCGGTTTGTGCATGGCGATATTACCGATGCCACGTTGCTGCCCCGCTTGCTGGCGGAACTGAAGCCACGCGCCATTGTGCATTTTGCGGCGGAATCGCACGTAGACCGCTCCATTCATGGGCCGCAGGCGTTCATCCACACCAATGTAAACGGCACCTTCAATTTATTGGAGGCAGCGCGTGGGTATTGGCAAGCCCTGCCCACGGCGGAGCAAAGCGCGTTTCGTTTCTTGCATGTGTCCACTGACGAGGTGTACGGGACTCTTGGGCCACAAGACCCAGCGTTCACTGAAACCACGGCTTATGCACCCAATAGCCCCTACTCCGCCAGCAAAGCGGCCAGCGACCACTTGGTGCGGGCCTATCATCACACTTATGGCTTGCCGGTGCTTACCACCAATTGCTCCAACAACTATGGGCCGTTTCAGTTTACGGAAAAGCTGATTCCTTTATTGATCACCCACGCGCTAGCGGGTAAGCCACTGCCGATATACGGTGATGGGCAACAGGTGCGCGATTGGTTGTACGTGGAAGACCACTGCCGAGCCATTTGCCGAGTATTGGAAGCGGGCACACCTGGCGAGGTCTATAACGTTGGCGGCTGGAATGAAAAGCCTAACCTGGAGATCGTGCATGCAGTATGCACCCTGCTCGATGAGCTGGCCCCCCAAGCCAATGGATGCTCTTATGCGTCTTTGATCACCCATGTCACCGACCGCCCCGGGCACGATAGGCGCTATGCCATCGATGCAGGCAAAATCGCTGAGACACTGGGCTGGAAACCACGGGAAACCTTTGAAACAGGGCTGCGCAAAACCGTGCAGTGGTATCTGCAAAACCCGCAGTGGGTAGCGGCGGTGATGGATGGACGCTATCGCGAACAGCAGGAAAGCCCAGCATGAGCCATATCCTGTTACTCGGTGGTACTGGGCAAGTCGGCTTCGAATTGCAGCGCCAACTGTGCCTGTCAGGAGAGGTTCACGCCCCTGGCCGTCGGGAGCTGGATCTCACCGATGCCGCCGCTGTTGACGCATGGCTGAACGACTACTCGCCTGGGCTGATAGTGAACGCCGCCGCTTACACAGCGGTCGACCACGCTGAAAAAGAGACACGGCTGGCAAAACGTTTAAATAGTGAGCTACCCGCCCAGCTGGCCACATTTGCCGCTACACACGCGGCTACGTTAGTCCATTATTCAAGCGACTATGTTTACGCTGGTAACGGCGAAGCCCCTTGGCGTGAGACTGACACGCCCGCACCGATTAATGTTTATGGCTGTACAAAACTCGCAGGCGACCACGCCATCCAGGCGAGTGGCTGCCGACACCTTATTTTTCGTACCAGCTGGGTCTACAGTGCGCGTGGCCGTAATTTTATGCATACCATGTTGCGCCTGGGCCGTGAGCGGGAGTCACTGAGCGTAGTGAACGACCAGATAGGCGCGCCGACCCCGGCCCGCTTGATTGCGTTAGTCACACAGCGAGCACTTACGCGCAACATTGACAGCGGGTTGTACCACCTCGCCCCTCGCGGAGAAACCAGCTGGCACGGCTTTGCCTGCGAGATTTTCCGGCAGGCACGCGCACGCGGTGAACCACTCACCATTGCGCCTGAGCACGTCAGCGCGACCCCTACGGCGGACTACCCCACCCCCGCAAAGCGGCCGCTTAATTCACGCCTTGCGCTCGCAAAGCTGGAGCAGGCGCTAGACGTGCGATTACCTCACTGGCAACAACAGCTGGCACTCAGCTTGGAAGAACAGATTGCTTCGTCGCTGCGCTCCTCGCAATGACACAGGCTGCCAACGGTGGCGTCGCGAGTGAAGTGAAGCTATCTGATGTGGGTCAAGAAGAGATAGGAAGAGTTAAGGTGGCATGGATGCGGGCTTGATTGTGCTGGTTCCCTGCCCCAGCAGGAGTGACAATGTGGCGTCGCGACATGCTATTCTTGGGTAATACCTTTGCTACACGAGCAGGTCAACCAACTGATCGGGGGTAAGTGATATGACGGTTAAAACGCCTATCCGTATACGGAAGCATGAGCGCAAAGACCCAATGGAGGACACCCGTAAGCTACAGGACTACGCGCGCAGAGCATCACACGGTGCAATAAAAAAGCAGCTTGAGCGTGGTGTGCCAGTGGTTTATGTGAAAAATGGCAACATCGTAGAAGTCGGTGCCGATAAAAAGGAAAGGGTGATAAAGGCAGTGACACCCCAAAAGCCGTTTGATCTGCGAGCCTACTTATGCCAAGACTCCGTTTGATCGCTGGACCTAATGGCTCAGGTAAGACAACACTGGCTCGCTATTTAATTAGTCAAAACGTGCCTTTAGGGCAATATATTAATCCTGACGACATTGCAAAATACGTACCTTTTTCCCAGGTATTCCAAGCAACCGCCAACATGCTTGAAATTAATGCGCCGCTTTTTGACGATAAAATTGAGCAATTTGACTCTACGTTTGCCACTATTTTAGCGCAACGTATTGCGGTTGGTCTGCGCAGTGAGTGGTTGGAGGCACAACTTTCCCTGACGTATGAATCTGTGATGAGTCATGAAAGCCACCTAGATTTCGTCGATCAAGCAAACAGTGCAGGGTTTGAAAGCTACCTTTATTATATTTGCACGAGTGACCCTCTAATTAATCAGAAACGTGTTGAAGGGCGTGTTATGGCTGGCGGGCACGATGTTCCAGCAAATAAAATCCTCAGCCGCTACAAAAAGAGTTTGGAGATGCTGTTTAGTATGTCGAAGAGATGCAAGCGCGTATATTTCTTCGATAATTCCGGTCAAGAACACATTCACTTTGCCGAGATTACCCCCGACGGCTTCCTAGATATTTACGAAAAGGAGTTCAAACAAGTTGACGCTTCTTGGTTTGTAGAGGCAATTTTGGATAAATGGTCTCGCTCCAAGGTTAGGCTAGCGTCACTTTAGCCCTTCATCGCTGCACTCATTAACGACACAGCATACCAACGCAAGTTCGAGATTGTCCTTCATATCTATATGCTTTTCATTGTCTAACGATAAGGAACCTTGATGTCCCGCAAAGGCATTATCCTCGCCGGCGGTTCCGGCACACGCTTATACCCCGCCACCCTGTCCATTTCCAAGCAGCTATTACCCATCTACGACAAGCCGATGATTTATTACCCGCTGTGTACGCTGCTTTTGGCGGGTATTCGTGAAATTTTGATCATCTCTACCCCTCAGGATACGCCCCGCTTTGAACAGCTGTTGGGCGATGGCAGTCAATGGGGCATCCAGTTGGAATACGCCGTGCAGCCCTCTCCCGATGGCTTGGCCCAGGCGTTTCTGATTGGCGAGCAGTTTTTGAACGGATCGCCCTGTGCCCTGGTACTGGGCGACAACATTTTCTATGGCCATGACTTCGTGGCCCTACTAAAAAACGCCGATGCCCAGCGTGAAGGCGCGAGTGTGTTTGCTTATGCGGTTAATGACCCCCAACGCTATGGTGTGGCCGAGTTCGATGCCCAGGGCCGGGTATTGAGCCTGGAAGAGAAACCCACTCAGCCAAAATCACGTTATGCCGTCACCGGCTTGTATTTTTACGATGAAAACGTCGTGGAATTGGCCAAGCAGGTGCGCCCTTCTCCTCGCGGTGAATTGGAAATCACCGACCTCAATCGGCTGTACCTGGAACGCGAGGCCTTAAAGGTAGAAGTAATGGGCCGGGGCTATGCCTGGCTGGATACCGGTACGCATGAAAGCATGCTGGAAGCTAGCCAGTTTATTCAAACGATCGAACAACGTCAGGGATTGAAAATAGCGGCCCCGGAAGAAGTGGCCTGGCGCAAGGGTTGGATCGACAACGCGGCGTTGGAAGCCCTCGCCACCCCCATGGCAAAAAATGGCTACGGGCAGTACCTGCTTGGGCTCCTGCGCGAAACGATTTATTAAAAATACGCTGAGGACAAAACGCATGCAGGTACAGCCATTAGCCATTCCTGACGTCATAATGTTCACACCAAACGTCTTCGGTGATGAACGTGGCTTCTTTATGGAAACGTTTCGCCAAAGCGAATTCGAAACGCATTGTGGCCCTTATACTCTTGTACAAGACAACCATAGCAAATCAAAAAAAGGCATTCTGCGCGGTCTCCATTACCAGGTGACGCAACCACAGGGCAAACTGATCCGCGTAACCCGTGGCGAAGTGTTCGACGTCGCCGTGGATATACGCAAGAACAGCCCCACTTTTGGCCGCTGGGTGGGAACGCTACTAAGCGATGCCAACAAGCAGATACTGTGGGTGCCGCCGGGTTTCGCTCATGGTTTTTATGTCACCAGCGAGGAAGCGGAATTCCAGTACAAATGCACCGCTTATTATGCTCCTGAAGATGAGGGCAGTATTATATGGAACGATCCGACCATCGGCATTGATTGGCCAATTGATGTGGCACCCATACTTTCCACAAAGGACCGCCAGGCTCCCCCACTTTCAGGCGCCCGGTTGTGACATTGGATGCAGTAGTTTTTAAACCTGGAGCCAAGGATGCCCTTGAATTACATACCCGTTAGCCCCGTCGCTCACCGTGATGCCGGCTGGAAACGCCCCTCGCGTTATTTTTTCGCCGCTCAAGACGTTGTGGCGCCGGTGGTGATGGCCGAGCTATCCCATTTGCTCACCAACATGCCCCTTGCCTTTGTGCATGCCGACGAGCACGCCCCGTTTCAGCTCGTGGCCGTTCAGTCACTACAGCCGGGGTTGAACGTTTATGTGGCGCCGGATGGCCGCTGGCTTGGCCAGTATATTCCGGCGTTTTACCGGGCTTACCCTTTCCGTATGATGGCGATCGAGACCACTGAGCAGACAGCGCTTTGCGTCGATACATCGCAAGGGTGTTTTTTAAACCAAGCAGATGACAAGACAGCACGCCTTTTTTCCGATAATGGAGAGCCCAGCGACAGCTTGAAGAAGACGCAGGCATTATTGGAGGCGTTTGAGAAAAACCGGCGTTTGACGTTGAAACGTGTAGAGGAACTCAATGCCGCAGGGCTTATTGAACCTTGGCAAGTCCACCTCAGCCACAACGACGATCTCAACGATGCGGCCACGACCCAACCGGTCAGAGGGCTACATCGTGTGAATGAGACAGCGCTAAAAGCGTTACCGGCTGAGACCATCAAGGCATTAACGGCGTCGGGTGCCATGTCACTTGCTTATGCACAACTCTTTTCTGAGCAACGTTTGCAGCACGTCGGGCGACGGTATCGCTTACATACGGAGTGGCAGAAACACTTGGCCGAAAAAACCAATATCGAAGCATTGCTGGACGAGGAAGACGACGAAAACGTGTTCGACTTCGGCGAATAGCCCATGTTTCTCACACTGGATATGTAATGTGCTTTGGAAACGCCTGCCTACCCCGCAATTTTTGTTACTGCGTTTCTTCGCGCTATTTTCCGCCAATGTGATCGCGCAAACAGCCTCCCAGTTGGAAGGGTGGCGACAAGGGCTCGTCTATATCGTTGCGGGTAGTGTCCTGGTTTGGGCACTAGCCGGTATATTACGGTTAGCTTATCGGCGCTGGCGGCGATGAGCACTACCGCTATAAATCCGATTAAGGACATCGTGTTGGACTTATTTCGAAATATGCGGGTGCTGTTTATGCACCCTAACTTTCCGGGTCAATTTCAGCATTTAGCGCCCGCTTTACAGGCGCAGGGAGCAGACGTTAGGGCAATAAGCTTTTCATCGGCTGCGAAAACGTCTCCCATTGAGACCGTTCATGTTTCTTACCTGCGTGGCCATCCGCAAGGTTTGGATCCTTGGGTGCAACCGCTGGATAGCAAAATTATTCGCGGGCGCTCCGCCGCAGCGGTGCTTAACGCATGGTGTGACGAGGAGTGGATACCCGATCTCATCATTGGCCATACCGGGTGGGGAGACATGCTCAACCTACGCGATATCTTTCCTAGTAGCCGTATACTCGGTTGGTTTGAGTTTTATTACCATGCCAGAGGGCTTGATCTGGACTTCGACCCGGAATTCCCGCCCGAGGAAGCACTGCGGACCAAGGTACGATTAAAAAACCTTTGGCCATTGTGGATGCTAGAGGAAGTGGATCTTGGCGTGTGTCCTACGCGGTTCCAACGCGATACACACCCGCACCGCTATCACGACAAGCTGCGTGTCGTCCATGAAGGCATTGATACCCAACGCTTCGTACCTAACGCAGACATCACTGTCACCTTAGGCGAGGGGCTCACCCTTACCCGTCAAGACGAAGTCGTGACCTTCTTCAACCGTGATTTGGAGCCTTACCGCGGTTACCACGTGTTTATGCGCGCCCTGCCAGCATTACTCCGGAAACACCCTAACGCGCATGTGCTTATTGTGGGAGGGGATGGCGTCAGTTATGGTGCCCCGCCTGCCGCTGGCAACTGGAAGCAGTACTTTCTCGACGAAGTACGCGAAGCGCTTGACCCTCGACGTGTGCACTTTTTAGGTCGGGTGCCTCATCAAACCCTAATTGGGTTGATGCAGTTAAGCCGTGCGCATGTCTATCTGACTTACCCCTTCGTGCTTTCTTGGTCATTGTTAGAGGCCATGAGCTGCGGTGCACCGGTGATTGGCTCTGATACGGCACCGGTTAGAGAAGTCATCACACACGATGACAATGGCCTCTTGGTTGATTTCTTTGTTCACGAGGGATTAGTCGAGCAAGTATCTTTTGCGCTGAAAAACCCTGAAAAAATGCAGCAAGTTGGTCAACGGGCTCGCCAGCACATTGTTGAGCATTACGATCTCAAGACCGTCTGTTTTCCGCAACAGCTGGCACTGATTAAGGAGCTTTTGTGACACTCACTTTTGCACAGACACAGTCGCTCGCTGAGCCCCACTCGCCCTAAGTTTTCCTAAGTCTATTACAGGTAGTGCCACCCGATCACCCTGAGCTTGTTGAAGGGTCCAGGGTATTGTGCCGACACTGACACACCCTTCAACAAGCTCAGGAAGAAATGAGATCGATTATCACCTCTAAAATACCAAGGGCGCCTTGCGGCGCCCTATTTGCGCAATAACTTGCGCTCCTACCAAGCTATCGTGCGGTTATTTATAAACAGGGAAGCGCGCACAGACCTCAGCCGCTTTGCCCTTCACTTCGGCTTCGATAGCGCTAGTGTCATCGCCATTGGCGAGCACATCGAGGATGTCGCAGATCCAGCCAGCGAGGTTGGCGCATTCTTCTTCACCAAAGCCGCGGGTGGTCACAGCGGGGGTGCCGATACGCAGGCCTGAGGTAACAAACGGGCTTTGCGGGTCGTTGGGCACGGCGTTTTTGTTAACGGTGATGTGCGCACGACCTAAAGCGGCATCGGCGTCTTTACCGGTGACGCCCTGCTTGATCAGCGAGAGCAGGAAGAGATGATCTTCGGTGCCACCAGAGACGATATCGTAGCCGCGATCCATAAACACCTTGGCCATGGCTTGGGCGTTTTTGACCACCTGCTGCTGGTAGGTTTTAAATTCCGGTGCCATGGCTTCTTTAAAGCAGATGGCTTTGGCGGCAATCACGTGCATCAACGGGCCGCCCTGGCCGCCAGGGAATACCGCGGACTGCAGCTTTTTCTCGATGTCCGCGTTGCCTTCGGCAGAGAGAATCACGCCGCTGCGCGGGCCGCGCAAGGTTTTGTGCGTGGTAGAAGTAACCACGTGGGCGTGGGGCAAGGGGGATGGGTAAACGCCTGCAGCGACTAAGCCGGAAATGTGGGCCATATCGACCAGCAAGTAAGCGCCCACTTCGTCGGCGATTTCGCGGAACTTGGCCCAATCGACGATTTGCGAATAGGCGGAGAAGCCGGCAATGATCATCTTCGGCTGGTGCTCGCGGGCAAGCTCGGCCACCTGGTCGTAGTCGATCAGTTCTTGATCGTTCAAGCCGTACTGAATGGCGTTGTAGTGCTTGCCGGAAAAGTTGGGCTTGGCGCCGTGGGTCAGGTGACCACCAGCGTCGAGGCTCATGCCGAGGATGGTGTCGCCGGGCTTGACCAGCGCCTGGAAGACGGCACTGTTGGCTTGGGAGCCGGAGTGCGGCTGCACGTTGACGTAGGTCGCGCCGAACAGCTCTTTGGCGTACTCAATGGCGAGATTTTCGGCGATATCGACGAATTCGCAACCGCCGTAGTAGCGCTTACCGGGGTAGCCTTCGGCGTATTTATTGGTTAACTGGCTGCCTTGGGCTTCCAGTACGCGCGGGCTGGCGTAGTTTTCGGACGCGATCAGTTCGATGTGGGCTTCTTGGCGCTCCACTTCTTTCTGCATGGCATCAAACAGCACATCATCGAATCCGGCAATTGTCATGTCGCGGCTGAACATCGGCGGTGAACCTCGTAGCGAAGGGTCGATCGGGGAAACGTCGATCCAGAAAAAAACAGGAGCGTCATGATAACGCAGCCCGCGCCGGGTTTCATCGCCTCTTGCTCAGGATCGCGATGAATGGGGTTCATGAAGACGGTTGTCTGCTTCCTTCGCCATACGCAGCGCCATCTCTATCAGTGGGTGGGTGAAGGCACGTCCTGCTTCTAACGCGTCAGCTAGAACATCAAGGTCTTCGATGTAATCATGCACCATCTGGTTTCTTAGTTTGCGATAAAGCAACCAGTCATCGGCATTATCTATCCAGCCAAATTTTTCCGCTTTGTCTAAATTATCCGCCGCTGGGCCCACCGACTCTCCAACAAACGTCAGCAGTTGAGGCAACAACTTATCTCCAACGGTATCTTGCAGACGACCAAACCGTGCGACAAACGCATCAAGACGCTCCGCAGCCTCAATATCGCCTACCCATTCGGCAACAAGCCCCCGAGAAACTTGCGCTACACCACCAAACACGCGCGTGCTTGTAAGCTCAAGATAGTTAGCCTCTTTTTTTGCCACCCGGGCCAAAAATGCCAACCTTTCCGCTTGAGAAGCCTCACGAAAGCTCAAAGGGAGACCCCCTGCTGGTTAGCCGTTTCATGAATTGGCTTGCGTTCAAGCGAAGGTGAGTCAATTAGCACGTCCACTTTTCGGCCCTCTAGCAGGCGAGATACTTTCACTGCGAGTCTAGATGCCATCACAGCCGGCCGCCCTACCGGCAGCGGGGTGATGACCAAAAGATCTAAATCGCCCCCTTTTGCTTCGTCATTGACTCGAGAACCAAAAACTTTGATGTGCGCTTCAGGCCCGAAAATCTCTTGCGTTAACGCTTTTATGCGCTGCTGATATGTTTGGCTCAATCTCATAAATTAGCCCACCTCTGCAAAAACACGAACTTATTATGACGCATTTTCCAGTCGACTCTCTAGAAGGTGGTTGACATGGTCAAGCACGGCAAGCCGGGCGCAGCGTTTGTGGTCGGTGTTGACCAAATGCCAGGGGGCGCCGGGGGTGTGGGTATGCGCCAGCATGTCGTTGATGGCGCTTTGGTATTCGCTCCACCGCTTGCGGTTGCGCCAGTCTTCATCGGTGAGTTTGTGCTGTTTATGCGGCGTATTCGCGCGGGCTTTAAAGCGTTTTAGCTGCTCTTCTTTACTGATGGCGAGGAAGAACTTGCCCACCACGGCACCGTGCGTCAATAACTGCGCTTCAAAGTGGTTGATTTCACGGTAGGCGCGTCGCCACTCCTGCTCCTCGGCGAAACCTTCCACACGCTCGACGAGTACGCGCCCATACCAGGTGCGGTCGAAAATCGCTACCCGGCCGTCTTGCGGCAGCCGGCGCCAAAAGCGCCAAAGCCAAGGCTGCAGGCGCTCTTCATCGCTGGGGGCGGCGATGCTGTGAACGCGATAAAAACGCGCATCCAACGCGGAGGTGACGCGGTGGATACTGCCGCCTTTGCCTGCGGCGTCGTGACCTTCAAACGCCAGCACCACCGGAATGCCGCGCTCTTGGCAGCGGCGATGGTTATAGGCCAGCCGCGCTTGTGCTGCGGTGAGCGCTTCCAGGTAGTCACTTTTCGAGGGTTTCTTGTCTTCGTTTTTCGAACGGTTAAGCGTGGGGGCATCTGTTTGCGCGCGGTTTGGGTCGGGCTGAGTCGGCAGCGAAGGAGGTTGGGTAAGCGCATCCTGCAATAGCGCTGTGATGTCGCGCAGCTGTTGATCCGGCGATTCGCTGACAATGCAATGCCAAGGTGCATGCGGCGCGTGAGTGGCCCCGCGCAAGGTTTTCGCATGATGATCAATCGCCACGTGCTGGGCGTGGCGCTGCCAATGGCGCTCGTTGATTTGCCACGCCTGGGCGGGGTCTGCCTTCATCGCATGCAGGCGTTTGGCTTGCTGTGCGGCGTCGATATCCAGCCAAACTTTAATGACCACCACGCCCTCATGGGCGAGCATAGCCTCAAAGGTGTTGATTTCTTTTAAGCGATCATCAAACGCGCCAGCTTGAATACGATGCTCGGCGCGCGCGAACAGCGCATCGCCGTACCAGCCGTGAACGAAAACGCCCACACGCCCCCGCGCCGGCACGCGCCGCCAGTAGCGCCACCAATAAGGGCGCAGGCGGTCTTCTTCGCTGGGGGCCAGCGCGTGTACTTCCGTTTGGCGGTTTTCTAACCAATGATTCAGCTGGTTCACCAGCAAGCTTTTGTACGTCGCGGCGTGCCCGGCTATCACCAGTACCACGGCTTTATCCTGGTGCTTCGCCATCGCTAGCTGGGCTTTTAGCAGCGCATAACGACGGGCTTTTTCCTCATGATCGGTCATGTGCATCCTTTCTCGTTGTCTTTTCACATTGTCGGCAATCACACCATGTTACGGGGTGTTTGCTAGCAAAGCGTTGATGAACATCATGCCTTCACGCCTCCCCCAACAGCCCTAAGCTCGCGGCGGGGGCTTGGCGGCGTAGGCTGTGGGATAGCGCGTGACCGATTAAACCGATCAGCAGCGCTCCACCGAGCGGCAGTAGGATCCAAAGCCCAAGGTGCAACCTTGGCGCCAGATCCAGCACCGTGATGTAGAGCGCGCCGGTGGCGATTTCGACCAGCGCCGCGCCCATCAGCCCGCTGGCGAAACCGAGCAGCGCGTACTCCGCGCCTTGAATGCGCGAGATCATGCGGTTGCCAGCGCCAAATACGCGCAGCAACCCGCTCTCGTGGGCGCGAACGGGGCGGCTGGCGGTGAGCGCGGCATAGAGCACGCTGATGCCGGCAAGTAACACCAGTACGAGAATCAGCTCCACCGCCCGCGTTACTTGGGTTAGCACATCGCGCACTTGGCCTAAGATGGCGTCCACGTTGAGTAGCGTCACTCCAGGGAAGTCCTGCACCAGCTCGCGTGTCAGCCCTTGCGCGTCGTCTGGCAGATAAAACGCGGTGATGTAGCTGTGAGCAAATGACTCCAGCACGTCGGGCGGGAAAATCACAAAGAAGTTGGGTTTGAAGCTATCCCAATTCAGGCTGCGAAGGCTGGTGATGTGGGTGGTGATATCGTCATTTCCGACGCTGAAGGTCAGCGAATCCCCTAGCGTTAACCCCAAACGCTCGGCCAAGCCGTCTTCCATCGAGATCGGCACTGGGGAGGTTTGCGGCGTAGCGTCTACCGCACTCATCCAGTCGCTGGTCTCGCGAACGGCGTTGGCGTCGACATCAAACCATTCCCCCGCCACCACTTCATTGCCTTCGGGCACCTCGGCTTGCCAGGTGAGGTTTAACTCGCGACGCAGGGAGTTATCGCCGCGCGCATCGGCCGGTACTGCTTCGCGGGGGTCGTCACCGTTAATCGCGGTAATGCGCCCGCGCACCATGGGGTAAAGCGTGCTTTTCTCCTCAACATGCGGGTCGACAGCGGCTTCGAACGGGTCGCGTTCATCGGGCTGGATATTAATCGCGAAGTAGTTCGGCGTGTTCTCCGGCAGCTGCGCCTGCCAGGCCGTGAGCAGGTCGCCGCGCACCAGCACCATCATCGCCATGGCGAAAAACGTCACCGAGAACGCCAGCAACTGCCCAAGCCCTGCCTGACGCCGACGCGCCAGCTGGCGCCCGCCCAAACGCAGCGCCTTGGACCACTCGCCTCGTCCGCTCAAGCGTTGCACGATGGCCAGCACGCCGTTTAACAATAGCGTGCTAAGGCCCCACAGCACGGCGAGCAAGACGGCGCCGCCAACCAATAGCGCCAGCGCTAATGGCAGGCTACCGGAGTAGAGCCATAGCAGCCCGCCGAATACCAGCGCCGCCACGCTCACCACTAACCAAGCGGCGGGAGGCATGGGGTCGAGCTCGCGGCGCAGCACTTTCAGGGCGCTCACACGCTTGATACGCAGAAGCGTCGGCCCGGCAAAACCCACTAACACCGCCAGCGCCGTGAGCACGCCTAAGAAAAGCGGCATTACCCCAGGCGGGGGGAGCGTCATGGGCAGAAAATTCACCAACAGCGCCAGCAGCGCCGCCTGCCCAACCAAGCCCAACAGCGCGCCAATCAGCGCCGCTACCAGCGCCAAGCCCAATAGCTGCAAGGCGAAGATTTCTACCAATTGCTGCTGGCTAGCGCCGAAGCAGCGCAGCAGCGCGGCGGTATCCAAATGGCGCTCGACGTAGCGCCGGGTCGACATCGCCACCGCCACGCCGGCTAACAGCACGGCGGCGAGCCCCGCGATGCCCAGATAACTCTCCGCGCGTTCCAGCGCGTTACCCAGCTGCGGGCGGTCTTGGCGGATATCGCGCACTTCCACGCCACGCTGGCGTAACTCCGCCAATAGCGGCTCGACGCGCTCTAACGCTTCGGGCGGGCCGGCGGCGAGAATTTCAAATTCCACCCGCGAGCCCTCTTGTACCAAGCCCGTCGCTTCCAAGTCGTCGGTATGCACCATCAAGCGCGGGTTGAAGCTGCCAAAGCCGGCGGATTGATCCGCCTCGCGCTCGATAAAGCCGCTCACCTTAAACTCGGCTTGGCCTACCTGAATGCTGTCGCCAATTTCAAGGTCAATCAGCTCTGCCAAGCGCGGGTCGGCCCAGGCTTCCCCGCGCGGTGGGCCGGAGGCAAGTTCCTCCGTGCCGTTGCCGCGCTCCACCCGCGAGACGCCATAGTGCGGGTAGACATCATCGACCGCTTTGACGCTGGCGGGCTGGAACCGCTCGCCCCGGCTGATCATCGACACCAAGTCGACCTGATCGCTCAGGGTAAAACCGGCATCTTCAAGCTCACGGCGGAGCTCCGGCGCGAAGGGATCGCGCTGTTCTAGCACCACATCGCCGCCGAGCAATTGGCTGGCCTGGCGCTCAAGCCCGCGCTCTAAACGATCAAGAAAAAACGCGATCATGGTGGATGCTGCCACAGCCAACACCAGTGCGATGAAAAGCGCACGCACGTCGGCGGCGCGTAAATCACGCTTCAAACTGCGCCAGGCGAGGCGGGCATTGTGGTGATAAGCGTGCTGGCTCATGCGTCCTCCCCGAGTGACTCGGGCGTAAACGGCGTCAAACGGCCGTTTTCCAGCCGCAGGCAGCGGTTACAGCGCCGCGCCAGCGCGTGGTCGTGGGTAACCAGAATCAGCGTGGTACCCGCTTCTTGGTTCAGCGAAAACAGCAGATCAATTACCTGCGCGCCGGTGTCGGGGTCGAGGTTGCCAGTGGGCTCATCGGCAAACACCAGCTCCGGGTCGGTCACGAAGGCGCGCGCAATGGCGACGCGCTGCTGTTCGCCACCGGAAAGCTGCTTGGGCAAGTGGGAGGTGCGCTCACCCAGCCCCACGCGGGCAAGCCACTCTTGCGCGGTTTGGGATTCCCCCACACGTGGCGAGATCTCTAGCGGTAAAAGCACGTTTTCCAGCGCCGAGAGCGAGGGCAAGAGTTGAAAGTTTTGAAACACAAACCCCACGCGCCCGGCTCTAAGCGCGGCGCGACCGTCTTCATCCAAGCGACTAAGCTGCTTGCCGAACAGCGTCAGCTCGCCGTCGGTGGGGGTATCCAGCCCGGCGAGCAGTCCTAGCAGTGTCGATTTGCCCGACCCGCTTTTGCCCAAAATCGCCACGCTCTCACCCGCCGCTACGTCGAGCGAAAGCTCGTGTAAGATGGTGAGGGAACGCTCGCCGCTAGTGACACTCTTACACAGCGACTGCGCCTTGAGCACACTGGGGGCGCTAGACGCATGGGCGTACGGAGCAGAGACGTATGAAGAAGAGGAATCGGACATGAAGCGAAGCATCCCTGTAGGTTGGCGTGACGTAAATTGGCATGGCGATCAATGGCTGGCACACAAAACGGCTTGGCTTTTGATGCTCGTCGCGCTCATCCTGCCAAATGTGCTCAGCGCTGACGAGCGCCCCACCGTGCTGGTGATGGGTGACAGCTTAAGCGCTGCCTATAACATCGAACGCGACGCAGGCTGGGTGACACTACTGGAAGAGCGATTGGGCGATGATGCCGAGGTCATCAACGCCAGCATCAGCGGTGAAACCACCAGCGGCGGTGCTCAGCGTTTTCCGGAGCTACTCAGACAGCACAGCCCCGCGCTGGTTCTGCTCGAACTCGGCGGCAACGATGGCCTGCGCGGCCTCTCGCCGCAGCAGATGCAGGCCAATCTCGCCCAGATGATTGAACAGAGCCAGGCGGCCGGCGCCAAGGTACTGCTGCTGGGGATTGATATTCCCCCCAACTATGGCCAAGCCTACCGCGACGCCTTCAAGCGCGTTTTCACTCGGCTTGCCGATACGTATGACGTGCCGCTGGTACCCTTTTTACTCGAAGGCGTGGCGCTTGACGATGATTTAATGCAGGACGACGACATTCATCCCACCGCCGACGCACAACCGATGATTCTGGAAAACGTCTGGCCTGCGCTTGCGCCGATGCTCAAAGGGCACGCTTCTCACCTCGCCGCCGATTAGGCTCTGTCTGAAAACTGGCTGCGCTCGACCATACGGCGTTAAAAATCGGCTCAAAGTACTCATTTACACTACGTAAACTCCGTCTTTTCGCTGATTTCTGCCTTGTCTGGCCTTCGCTCGCCGACTTTTCAGACCAAGCCTAACTTAACAACCAATGTCGCCTCAGGCGCTGGCTTTCTGGCGCTGCTGTACGCCTAACCCTGCGAGGATCAACACCAAGCCGACCAGCGTCGAAGGCAAAATCGGCTCGCCGACAACCACGTGCAAAAGCAAAAGCGAAACCGGCGGCGAGAGAAAGATCAAGTTCGACACCTTGGCCGTGCGTGAGACCTTATGCACCGCGAGCTGCCAGAGAATAAACGCCACGCCCATTTCGAATAGGCCGACGTAAACACCCGCGCCCAAAGCGGGCCAACCGTGCCAATTCAATCCTGGCCCCAGAAGTAGCAAAACCGTGAGCACCGGCAGGCCGACGCTAAAGTTCTGCCACTGCCCCACCAGCGGCTCACGCTTGTCTTTGGCATTGAGCAGCCAATAAAGCGCCCATAACAGCGTCGATACCAGCGCAAATATCACCCCCAACGGGTCGGCAAAGGCCACATCAAACACCGCGCCGCGCGTGGCGATCACCCATACCCCCGCGTAAGCAATCAGCCCGGCGACAATATCCACGCGGGTTAAGCGATGGCCGAGAATGGGGACCGCTAAAAACGCCATCGCCAGTGCCCAGGTGTAATTGAGTGCCATGGCCTCTTGGCCGGGCAGGCGGTCGTAGGCGGCAAATAGCACCAGGTAATAGGCCACCGGGTTCATCAGCCCGGCCCAGGCTGCCGTGCGCCAGCCTTGGTTGAGCGCTTGCGTTAAATGGCCACGCTTGATCACCAGCGCCCCCATCAGCGCCCAGGAGACCAGTGAGGCGAGCCACATCAACTCCAGCGGGCTCATCCAGGCGAGCGCGACTTTGAAGGCCGTGGCGACCGTCGACCACAGCGCCACGGCGCCTACCCCATAGAGAATGGCGCGCTGATCTTGCGTCATTTTTGCCTCGCGCTTATTAGCTTCGCACTTATTTGCTTCGCACGCGCTTGTTTTACACTTACCTGTTTCGCACTGAGACGTGACATCTGGGCGCTCCTTGGTAAAACTAGGGTCTATTACGCGCAACAACATACCAGCCGCGGAGGTGTAATGGCAGCGCCGGAGATTTCCCAAACCCAGGTTTATGAGTGGCTGACCGGGGATGAAAACAGCCGCATGTGCGACGACATCCCCGAGAGCGCTTGCGAGGATCAGCCGCAAAATTTTATGCGCCACCTGTGGGCGTCATTAGGCAATAAGCTCGCTGATGAGCTTTCCAGTGCGCGTTTAGTGTTGCCGTGGTTGATGGGGATTATCGGCGCCCCGGTATGGATGGTGGGGCTGTTGGTGCCGATTCGCGAATCCGGCGCTCTGCTTCCGCAGATCTTTGTTGCTGGGTTTATCCGCATGAAGCCGCAACGCAAAGGGGTATGGGTTGCCGGCGGTTTACTCCAAGCCCTTGCTGCCCTCGCCCTCGCGCTTTTGGCTTTAATGGGCAGCGGCGCGCTCGGCGGGGCCTTGGTGCTAGCCGCGCTGGTGTGTTTGTCGCTAGCACGTGGGTTGTCATCCATTGCCACCAAAGACGTGATGGGCAAAACCATCGCCAAAAAACGCCGTGGCACGCTGATGGGATGGAGCGGCAGCGTCGCCGGGGGCGCTACGCTGCTGGCTGGCGCGGTGCTGATGCTATTCAACGACCGTCCGGGCGAGCTGGCGTTAGCCATACTCCTGAGCGTTGCGGCGGCGGGCTGGGCGTTGAATGCCTGGTGCGCCTCGCGGATTAGCGAGACACCCGGCGCGGTGGAAGGCGGCGAAAACGCCTGGGACAGCATCAAACTGGGGTTCTCGCTGTTAAAAGAGGACCGCACCTTTTTGCACTTTAACGTCTCCCGGGCGCTTTTGCTCTCAAGCGCGCTGGCCCTGCCGTACATTGCCCTACTTGGGCAGCAGCAAAGCGGTTCGGAACTCGGCGGCCTAGGCCTTTTGGTGATTATTTCCGGCGTCGCTGCCATGGTCGCAAGCCCCGTATGGGGCAAGCGTGCCGATGCCTCCAGCCGCCAGGTCATGCGTGATGCGGCGATAGGTACTGCCGTGTGTTGCCTGCTCGGTGCGCTACTTGTATGGCTGCCGGGCAGCTGGACCCAGCAAATCTGGCCTTATGCGCTGGTTTACGGACTTTTAGTGATTATTCATCATGGCGTGCGCTTAGGGCGCAAAACCTATCTCGTGGACATGGCCACCCAGGACAATCGCGCACTTTATGTCGCGCTGTCTAACACCCTGACCGGTATTTTAATGTTGGTGGTGGGTGGCGTACTGGGGGCCTTGGCCCAATGGTTAGGCAGCAGTGCATTACTTATCGTGCTTGCGGTGACGGCACTTGGCGCTATGCTAAGCGCTCAGCAGCTGCCTGAGGTGGAATAACGCCGTGCCGGCACCCGCTAAAACACCGTGCATTAAACACGGCGATTGCAAAGCGCGGCTGGGCTCGCCAAGATGTAGGCTAAGACGCTCAAAGATAACGCAAACAGAAATGCCGCTTGGCCATAGCGCACAATCAATGGCCTTCGGAAAGGACTGGAGCTGCAATAGGAACCTTTAATGAAACGATCTCCCTTGATCAGCCCGGAGTTGCTAGAACGTATTGTTGACGCTTCCGAAGATGGCATTGTGGTTGCCGAACAGGAAGGCGATGAGAATATTCTTATTTACGTCAACAAAGGGTTTGAGCGCTTAACCGGCTATAGTGCCGATGAAATTCTCTATCGCGATTGTCGTTTTTTACAAAATGACGACCGCGATCAGGATGCCTTACAGACGATTCGTAAGGCGCTTAAAGACGGTCGCCCTTCGCGCGAGGTGCTGCGCAACTACCGCAAAGACGGCACGATGTTCTGGAACGAGCTTTCGATCACACCAGTGTACGACGAGGCCGACCATCTGATGTACTACATCGGCGTGCAAAAAGACGTGACTGATCGAGTGGAAGCCTTGCAAGCGCTGGAGTCGCTACAAAAACAACCGAAAAGCGGTGAATGAAAACATCGAATAAAAAAACCATGAAAGCTTGAACTTCAGCCTGACTAGCGCTATATAGCGGCTATGCGCTAATGCGCTAGGTATTTCATACGCTGATGCGTCGTGAAATCGTATATCGCCGGTTAACCGGCCTGGGTTGGAGGGCCTCAACATGAGCCGTGACCCCTTAAGTCGTGATATATATTCCCACCGTGACGGCAACGCCGCTGACTTTGATAACAATGACGCGGACAGCAGCGATACCGTTAATGATGATGCGGTTAACGACCACTTCTATGGCAGCCGCCGCCCCAGCAAAAGCGATACGCTTCGCGCCAGACGCCGCGTCGAGGCACTGTTGGAAGAGCGCCGCCTACGCCGGGCCATCGCCGACGACTGGGCGGATGAGTAAGCGTGACCTCTCTCGCTTGATAAACTGCGCGTCTACCCACAATGCTGGCCTTTCCGGGCGCTCGGCACTATCATCATGTGCCTGATCATCGTGTTTTAAGCACGTTGTGTTTCAAGCACGTTGCTATTTCGTTTACCAACTTATCGGATTTCCATGGCGCAATACGTTTTCACCATGAACCGGGTCGGCAAAATCGTGCCGCCCAAGAAACAAATTCTCAAAGATATCTCGCTGTCGTTTTTCCCTGGCGCCAAAATCGGCGTGTTGGGTTTAAACGGGGCGGGTAAATCCACACTGTTGCGCATTATGGCCGGTGTCGATACAGAGTTTGAAGGTGAAGCTCGTGCGATGCCAGGCATCAACGTCGGCTACCTTTCCCAGGAGCCGGAACTCGACGACGAGAAAAATGTGCGCGACACCGTCGAGGAGGCATTAGGGGCGCTTAAAGAGGCCCAGGAAAAACTCGATGCGGTTTACGTGGCTTACGCCGAGCCGGATGCGGATTTCGACGCGCTTGCCTCTGAGCAGGCGCGCCTTGAGGACATCATCGAAGCCGCCGATGCACACAATATCGAGCGCAAGCTTGAGGTAGCTGGTGAGGCACTGCGCTTACCGCCATGGGAAGCCAAAGTCGGCAATCTCTCCGGGGGTGAGCGCCGCCGCGTGGCTCTTTGCCGCCTGCTGCTATCCAGCCCGGATATGCTGCTGCTCGACGAGCCGACCAACCACCTCGACGCCGAGTCGGTGGCGTGGCTTGAGCGCTTTCTCCACGATTATAACGGCACCGTGGTGGCGATCACCCACGACCGCTACTTCCTCGACAACGTGGCGGGCTGGATTCTCGAGCTCGACCGTGGCCAGGGTATTCCATTCGAGGGCAACTACTCGCAGTGGCTTGAGCAGAAAGAGCAGCGTCTAGGCCAGGAGGCCAAGCAGGAGGCTTCGCGCCAGAAGGCGATCAAGCAGGAGCTTGAGTGGGTGCGCTCGAACGCGAAGGGGCGCCAGGCGAAAAGCAAAGCACGCCTCAATCGCTTTGAAGAAATGCAGTCCGGCGATTTCCAAAAGCGCAACGAGACCAACGAAATTTACATTCCACCCGGCCCGCGGCTTGGCGACAAGGTCATCGAGTTTCACAACGTGACCAAACGCTTTGACGACAAGCTGCTTTACGAAGACCTTTCCTTCACCGTACCGCCGGGGGCGATTGTCGGGATCGTCGGCGGTAACGGCGCGGGTAAATCGACGATGTTCAAGCTGATCACTGGCAAAGAGCAGCCCGATGCAGGCGAAGTCGTCGTCGGTGAAACCGTTGATATCGCCTACGTTGAGCAGCTGCGCGACGCGTTAGACGACAAGCAAACCGTGTGGGAGGCAGTCTCCGACGGCCAGGATATTCTTAATATCAACGGCTATGAAGTCGCCTCGCGGGCCTACGTGGGTCGTTTTAACTTTAAGGGTAACGATCAGCAGAAGCGCTTGGATGAGCTCTCCGGCGGTGAACGTGGCCGCTTGCAGCTAGCGCAAACGCTCAAACAGGGCGCCAACGTACTGCTGCTCGATGAGCCCTCTAACGATCTGGATATCGAAACCCTGCGCGCATTGGAAGAAGCGCTTTTGGCCTTCCCCGGCTGCGCCATGGTGATCTCGCATGATCGTTGGTTCCTCGACCGTATCGCGACACACATTCTCGCCTTTGAAGGCGATTCGCACGTCGAGTTCTTCGAAGGTAACTACACCGAATACGAAGAAGATCACAAAAAGCGCGTCGGCAACGACACGCCCAAGCGGATGAAGTACAAGCGCATTGATGCGTAAGCGCCACTGCTGCGTGCGGTAACAAGAAGGGGCGACCACCTACATGGTCGCCCCTTCTTATTGAGTGTCACCCTCCGACAAGCTCAGGATGCGAGGCTTCTGTGCTGCTTCGCCTTTCACCCTGCCGGCCAGGTAAATGCGCGCCCGCCCATCAAGTGCATGTGGATATGGTAAACCGTTTGACCGCCCATTTCGTTACAGTTCATCACCACGCGGTAGCCATCGTCGGCAAAGCCTTTCTCTTTGGCTAATTGGGCTGCGGTATGCTGCAACCGGCCGACAGTGGTCAGATCCCCTTCCTCGATATCGTTCAATGTGGCGATATGTTTTTTGGGAATGATGAGCATATGCGTGGGCGCTTGCGGGTTGATGTCGTTAAACGCCAGCACGTCATCATCTTCATAGACGATATCCGAGGGGATCTCGCGGTTGATGATCTTGCAGAACAAACACTCCATGGCACGCTCCTCAGGTTGTTATCTTTCACATGGCTTAGTTAATTTATCAACGCGAATGCCCAGCTTAGCGAAAGCGTCGCTGAGCGAGCAAGTGACGCACGAGCGGCGCCAGAATCAGCTCCATCGCCAACGACATCCGCGAACCTGGCACCACCAGCGTATGCGGACGCGACATAAACGCATCCTGGATCATCGCCAATAACCATGGGAAGTCGACAGTGGACGGGTCGCGAAAGCGGATCACCACGAACGACTCGGAATCGGTGGGGATGTCCTGCACCTCAAAGGGGTTGGAGGTATCCACCGTCGGCACGCGCTGAAAATTGATATGCGTGCGCGAAAACTGCGGCTGAATATAGCGCACGTAGTCGTCCATACGACCCAAAATGGTATCGATCACCGCTTCCTGGGAGTAGCCGCGCATCTTGGTGTCGCGGTCGATTTTTTGAATCCACTCCAGGTTCATGGTGGGCGCTACCCCGATTAACAAATCCACATGGCGGGCAATATCGAAATCGGGCGTCACCAAGCCACCGTGCAGGCCTTCGTAGAAGAGCAAATCCGTACCGCAAGGCAGCGACTGCCACTCGGTAAACGTCCCTACCTGATAGCCGGCTTCGATCTTCTGCTTGTCTTCGGCGTGGATGTAGTGGCGAAACTGCCCGGTGCCGTGCTCGCCGTACTCGATAAAAAGCCCTTCGAGCCGGTCGAGCAGGTTGGCCTCGACCGCGAAGTGCGAGAGCTCATCTTTGCGCTCGGGCTCCTCGCGGAACATGCGGTGCAGCTCACTGCGGGTATAGCGGTGAAATGCATCCCCATCCACCATCGCCGCGTGCACGTCTTCCCGTTGAAACATGCGCTCAAAACTGCGCCGCACTGTGGTCGTACCGGCACCGGACGAGCCAGTCACGGCAATGATGGGATACTCACGAGACATTAGCGCTCACTCACCTTGGTTTGGGCGCGGGCAAGCGCCTGCGTCACCGCGTCGGGTACGGCGACTGGGCGCCCTTGCGCTGGGTCGATCAATAGCAAATTGAGCCGCGCGGTCGCCACCACTTGGTCGCCCCTGTCTTTGAGATCGCGCTTGAGAACGCGGTGGTAAACCGTCAGCGCCTTGCCCTCTGGCATCGGCACAGCGGTTTCGACCAGCAGCATTTCAGGGCAGTGCGCCTCGCTTTGGTACTGCACGGCGAGATCCGCCACCACGCTAGGGTAGCCGGCAAGATCCCACTCGGGCAGATCCAGCGCTAACAATGCCTGCAAGCGTGCTTCGTGCAAAAGCGAAACCAGTGCATCGTGCCCGAGATGGCGGCCGTAATTCATATCGGTCACCCGCACCGCAAGCGGGTGACGGTGAATTAGCGCCTCATCGGGAAAGTCGAGCTTTACACGCTCCATAGCGGCTTCCTTTCGTTGGTTATGCTCGGCACCAAACCGCTCATATTTAATAACCCGGTTTTAATGTCTGACACGACCTTAATCGCGTGCTTGCTCCCGTGCAATCGCGCGGTAGCCAATATCGCGTCGATATTCAGCGCCATCCCAGTGAATCGCGCTAACACCTTGATACGCTTGCTGCTGCGCCTCCGACACGCTCTCCCCCAGTGCGGTCACGCACAGTACACGCCCGCCGGCGGTAGTCACGTCACCCGCTTTGGAAAGCGCCGTGCCCGCATGGAAGACCTTACAACCACGCTTTTCGGCGGCATCGATACCGTCAATCACATCGCCTTTGCGGTAGCTTTCCGGGTAGCCGCCGGAGGCCATCACCACGCCAACGGCGGGGCGACGATCCCACTCGCAGGCTTTCCCCGCCAGCTTGCCTTGTGCACCAGCGAGGCAAAGCTCGGCCAGGTCCGAGGTTAAACGCAGCATGATCGGCTGGGTTTCCGGGTCACCAAAACGGCAGTTGTACTCGATCACTTTGGGATTACCCACGGTGTCGATCATCAGCCCTGCATAGAGAAAGCCCGTGTACGCGTTGCCCTCTTCGGCCATGCCGCGCACGGTGGGCAAAATCACCTGCTCCATAATGCGTGCGTCGACTTCAGGCGTGACCACTGGCGCGGGCGAGTAAGCGCCCATGCCGCCGGTATTGGGCCCGCTGTCGCCGTCATAGGCGCGTTTGTGGTCTTGGCTTGTGGCCATGGGCACCACGTTTTCACCGTCCACCATGACGATAAAGCTCGCCTCTTCGCCGTCCAAGAACTCCTCAACCACCACCCGCGCCCCGGCATCGCCAAAGGCGTTGGCTTCGAGCATGTCGCGAATAGCGGCTTCGGCTTCAGCCTCGGTCATCGCCACGATCACGCCCTTGCCCGCCGCGAGGCCATCGGCCTTGATCACAATCGGCGCGCCTTTCTCGTGCAGGTAGGCAAGCGCGGGCTCAACCGCGGTAAAGGTTTGATAGTCAGCGGTAGGTATCTGATGGCGGGCAAGAAAGTCTTTGGTGAAAGATTTAGAGCCTTCCAACTGCGCGGCGGCTTGTGTGGGACCAAAGATGGTAAGCCCCGCCGCCTGAAAACGGTCAACCACGCCTTCCACCAGCGGTGCTTCCGGCCCCACCACCGTTAACCCCACCTGTGCTTGGGCGGCGAGCGCTACCAGGCCATCAAGGTCGGTGGCGGCAACGTCTACGTTGGTTAGCTTCGGTTCATTCGCGGTGCCGGCGTTACCCGGTGCCACCAGCACTTCTTCAACCTGCTCTGATTGCGCCAGTTTCCACGCTAACGCGTGCTCGCGGCCACCGCCGCCAATCATCAAAACCTTCATGCTTTTCCTTTCACTGGGTAGGCTTTTACTGGATGGGACCTACGTATCACGTGGGTGATACGCATTATGCCATAGCGCTGCTTAAACGCCGCGGTGCTAGCTACCGGACTTATCGTCGGGTTTTTCGGGTGCGTCGAGTTTCTCGCTTTTTTCGCTTTTTTCGCTTTTATCGGTTTTGCCTTCTTCGTCGAAGGGGAGGCCTGTCTGGTTAAAGGTCTTTTGCCAGAAGCGCATATTCTCCTCGGCCAGCTCCCGCATGAACTCCATGGGCGTGTGGCGCATCGCTTTCTGCCACTGATCCTGCATGCGTTGTTGTTGCTCCATCATCAGCTGTGTGCCCTGCTCTAGGTATCGCGCCAGCGGCAGCGGCGAGGACATGTCATACACGCGAATAAGCTTGGCGAGCAGATCGTTGGAGAAAACCTCCGCCTCACTATCGGCTTGCTCCTGCTCGATAATGATCGAAAGCAGAATCGTGCGGGTGATGTCTTCGCCGCTTTTGGCCTCCTCCACCCGGAAAGGCGCTTCGTCTAAAATAAGCTTGCGCAAATCTTCTAATGTGACATAGCGACTTTGCTGCGTATCGTACAATCGGCGATTGGCATACTTACGAATCACGCGCACGGCGACTCTCCTTAAAACACGAAAAAAGCTGTTATTCTCTTGACCGCTATTGTGCCTGCCCTGCGCTGCCATGCAAGCGCAGCGCGCGACCCATTAGCCACCACGCCCTAGTAGAGCACAACTACCACATGAATTTGATTTTATTAGACCCGCAGGACACGAGCACGCAAAACCGTGTGATTATTCGCGACCCACGGCGTTTACGCCACTTGAAAAAGGTTCACCGCGCGGAACCTGGCACTCGCCTGACGGTGGGGCTGGAAGGTGGGCTAATGGGCACGGCAACGCTGACCGCGCTGGATAGCGAACACGCAAGCTTTACCCTGGATGCGCTAGACACCCCACCCCCCGCGGCGCTGCCGGTACATTTAGTGCTGGCCCTCCCGCGCCCGCGCATGCTGGCCCGCACCCTAGAACACGTCACGGCCTTAGGCGTTAAAGACATCACGCTGTTGCACACCAAACGCGTGGAAAAAAGCTATTGGCAGTCGCCAGAGCTTATGCCTGAGAAAATTCATCAACATCTCATTCTCGGCCTTGAGCAAGCCAAAGATACCGTGCTGCCCACGGTGACGCTGCGTAAAGGGTTTCGCCCTTTTGTCGAAGACGTGCTGCCTACACTTCTCACCGAACGCCGCGGGCTGCTCGCCCACCCTGGTATGGCGAACGCCTGCCCGTGCGGCATTACGTCGCCGACGTTGTTATTGATCGGCCCGGAAGGCGGTTTTATTGATTGGGAGGTAGAAAGGCTGCTTGGGGCGGGCTGCGAGGGCATGCACCTTGGCCCTCGCATTCTACGGGTCGAAACCGCCGTGACGGCGCTGCTAGCCCGCCTCTTTTAGGCGGCTAGCCGACTTTAATCGTCAGATTCGTGGGGAACGACCGGCGTATCGTCATTGCACTCAGGCGTTTCATGTAAGAACGTTTCGCGCACATCGAGTACCCCTAAGTGGCTAATGGTACGGCGCCCGAGAAGCAACGGGTAATTCATATCACCGCGGTCACGCAAGCTAAACTGCTCTTCGTAGATGGTATCGCCAATGCACACATCGATGAGGACCACTGGGCGCTCGTCGACGCCTCCGGCGCCTCGTAACCTTAGATCGCGGTACAGGGGGCGCTCGATCACGTCGCTAAACACGTCGCCGCTGCTTAGATTCTCCAGCTTGAGGCGAAAGCGCACCCACTCTTCGCCTTCTCGCTCGAAGGTTTCGATATCGCGGGCATCGAGCGATGAGGTCAGCGCTCCGCTATCTAACTTGGCTTTCACCTGGATGCCCCAAGGCTCAAGGACCGCATTTTCTACCCAGCCGAAAACGCGGTCCGCGTCTGACGCTTGCGGTGACTCCTTAGCCTGAGCCGCACTGATCGCGACCCAAAACGCAGTCAGCGCTAAGCTCTTCATCAGAAAATTCGTCGTCAAAAAGCGCTTTAGCGCAACACGGCGCATACTATGTCTCCTGGAAATGTGTCTCATTCGCTATTTTTCAATCGGGCTAAAAGTGCCTGCGTGGCAAAGCCGTCCGGCGTCAGGCCTTGATCACGCTGAAATTCACGCAGGCCGCGACGGGTGTTCGGCCCCATAATGCCGTCAGCGCCCCCGACGTTGTAACCGGCGGCATTCAGTCGGCGCTGCAATTCGCGCACATCATCGCGCGTGAGCGGCGCCTGCTCACGGGGCCAACTTTGCTGGATGTCGGCGCGACCGGCAATCGCATCGCTGAGCGTGCCAACCGCCAGGGCGTAACTGGTGGCATTGTTGTAGCGCAAAATGGCACGAAAATTCGGCCCGACCATAAACGCCGGGCCGTCCGCACCGGCAGGTACGATGACAGCGGCACTGTCAAAATCGGGGAGCTCACCGCTAACCGCACGCACGCCCTGAGCCGCCCAGGCAGCGCGGCTGCGACGCTCGGTTTGGGCGTAGTCGAAATCATCCGGCAGATTCACCTCAGTGCCCCATGTCTGGCCTGGCTGCCAGCCAGCCTTGGCGAGATAGTTGGCAGTGGAGGCCATCACGTCGGCAATGCTGCCCCAAATATCGCGTCGGCCATCGCCGTCACCATCGACGGCGTATGCTTCAAAGCTTGAAGGAAGAAACTGCGTGTGTCCCATGGCGCCCGCCCAGGAGCCGATCATCTCATCGGCGGGGATGTCGCCGCTGTCAATAATGCGCAGTGCGGCAAGAAGCTCACCGCGGGCGAAGTCGCGCCGGCGCCCGTCGTACGCTAGGGTGGCAAAGGCATCGAGAGCCGAGAAGCTGCCAAAGTTGCTGCCGTAATTGCTCTCGATACCCCAAATAGCCACGATGATCTCGGCAGGGACGCCGTAGCGCTGCTGCATTTGCTCAGCTGTATCGCGATGATCGGCCAGTTTTTCACGCCCGTTGCTGACTCGCATGCTGGAGACGGCAGTATCTAAATATTCCCAGATAGGGCGCACGAATTCGGGTTGGTAGCGATCAAGCTCGATCACGCGTTCGCGGTAACGCGCGTTGTCTAACGCTTGTGTTAGCGTGCGTTCACTAATGCCCTGCGAGGCTGCGTAGAGGCGAAAATCTTCCCGCCATGCGCGAAAATCGGCGTAGTGAACGTCTTCCGCCACTTGCGTATCCACCTCGGCCATGAGGTTCTGACCGTCGCTGTCAGCGCTTGCAGGTAGCCCAACGAATGTCAGGCTCAAAAGAGAACCCACGAGCATGCCGCGCGGGATGAGTAGAGGCATAAAGTGTGTTCCTTGGGAGATTCATAGCATGGTCACGATGATCACTCACAATCACCTCAAACGCTAGCCCCAAGCACTGCTTCCTAACCGTGTAATCATGCCGATGTGGGCGAGTACAACGGCAACGGTTAGCACCGAGCGCAGTAACAGGTACCAACCCGGCCAGCCTAGACGCCCTTCACGGCTTAAGTCATACGCCCACACCAATACAAAACCTATCATTATTACCCACACACCGGTCACGGGATTGAACATCAACGCCGGCCACGCGATCAGGCTTGGCACCATCGCCATGAGCAAACGACGAATATCCCCTGGATGGCGCTGGTGGTCGGCTCGCTGAATCACCGCTCCCCAGTGAGCGCCACCTAAGAAGGATAAAATCACCGCGCCATAGTAGAGAAAGCCATACACTGCGTTGACTTGCCACACCATCGGCCCCCAAAAGGCCAGCCCGAGAGATAACCCAAAAGGCAACAGACCCGCCAAGCCAAGGAGCCAAGCCGTTTTACCACAGCTGTGCAGCGTGTTTTTTTCTTTCGGTGAGGTCACAATTGGCTCTCCTTATGCGCTTAGGTGTGAGTCGCACCTGTATGATCAACTAGCCAACGCTGCCAGGCGCTGGGTTCCACCACGGGGGGTGAAAACGAATCAGGCAGCACGCGCCAGGGTTGTTGGCGCGCTAGATCACAGGGTAACGCGCGGAGTTCCGGCAGCCAATTGGCAACATAATAGCCTTTGGGGTCGTAGTGGCCGGCTTGTTTGAGCACGTTGAAATAACGCTCCTGGCGCGGGTCGCGGCCCACACCTGCGATATAGCGCCAATTGCCCCAATTGCTGGCCACATCGTAATCGACCAAACAGTGTTCAAACCACGCAGCCCCTAAGCGCCAATCAACGCCTAAATCCTTCACCAGAAAGCTCGCTACGTTTTGACGCACGCGATTCGATATCCATCCTGTCAGGCGCAGCTCAAGCATGGCGGCATCAACAAAGGGTAAGCCGGTGTTTCCTTCACGCCAGGCATTGAAATGCGCGCAGGGCTTAGGCAGCTCGCGTGTGCCGAACATAGCCGCGCCTTCAAGTTGTGCTGCGCGGTGGAAATACTCGCGCCAGAGCAACTCAAAAGTAATCCAATAACTTGACTCACCGCTGCCATGCTTGGCTTCCCAGGCTTTCACTTCCTGATGCACCTGGCTGGGCGAAATACAGCCGTGCGCCAACCAAGGCGAGAGACGCGTAGAAAAGCTTGATCCGAGTAAACCGTTGCGGGTTTGTTTGTAAGACGCAGGGCCGTGTCGCTCCCAGACATAATCCTCAAGGCGTTCTAAACCTGCCGTTTCCCCGCCGGTATAGGCCAGCCCTTGGCGCTCATCGGGCTGCCATACGGCGGTAATATCGCAGACTTTTTGCAACGCGGGGAAGCCTCGTGATGCCTCAGGCCAAGAGGGTAGCGTCACAGGAGCCGGCAGCGGCTTATTAAGCGTACAGTGTGCCTCCACGCTGCGCCGGAAAGCAGAAAAACTGCTGGGTAGTGCCTCAGGGGAAAACGGCAAGGACTCAAGGTCGATTAATACGCCGCTCTCAACCACCTCTAGCTCTACGCTTTCAGGAAGTTCGGCCTTGAGGGCTTTTATATCGGCGATTTCATCGGCGCCAGCTTGATCCGCCACACGGACGCACCGGGCATCTAATTGCCGCGCTAAAGTGGATACTTCTTCAACGGGCGAGCCGATGCGTACGAGAAGATCGCTGCCACGACGCAGCAATTCGCCCCGCAGCTCCATCAAGCTTTGCCATAAAAAACGCAGACGTGCCGGCCCTATACGAGGAGACGCTTCTCCGGGAAAAGGGGCTTGCAGCCAACGCTGATCCAACACATAAACACACAGAAGCTGCTCGGGGCGCTTTTCAAAGTGCAAGAGCGGGTTATCCGCCACACGTAGCTCATTGTGCAGCCAGATAATATCTAGGGTAGGCGTTATCATGCGCGCGCCTCTTCAGCCCGGCGAAACGGCTTGGCTGAACGGCGGCAGCGCTCACTACAGTAGCGTACATTGTTCCAACAGCGCGCCCACTTTTTACGCCAGGTAAACGAGCGCTTACAATGTGCGCACGTTTTTTCCGGTAGGTCAGCTTTGCGTCGCATGGCATCGTCACGTTAGGTGGGTGCAAAATCATTACGTACAATTATTGTACGATATCACCCCGAATTATGACAATACTGTATAGGAATATTGCTTCAGCACTAATAAAAAACCGCCGAATTTATCGGCGGCTTGATCACTAAATGGGTATTACGCGATGGCTAACGTTAATAGCCGCCTACGCCTTTGGGCACCAACCCCAGGTTATTTTCGACCTGGGTGACACCGGGCGTGTTTTCCGCAGCAACCTGGACGGCTTTTTTCTGCTCGTTAGATTCGACCAAGCCCCAAAGTTCCGCCACACCCTCGCTAACGATGATACTGATGCCCGCTACACGGACACCGGTATTGTCATCGACCTCTTTGAGTATGGCCTCGCGAATGGCGCGATCATTGCTCGGGGCTTCAGCGTTAGTAACCTCAGCGCTTGCCAAGCCTTGAAGTAAGTTAGCACGGCTAACAATACCGACCAGCTTGTCGCCGCTCACCACAGGAGCGCGTTTAATACGATGTTTCTCAAGTAGGCGCGCAATTTTGTGCAGCGGTGTACTTTCATCAATGGTGAACGGGTTGGGCGTCATCACCTCGCTGGCCTTACGTCCATGCGATTTAATGTACTCCCCCGGGTCTTTTTGCCCGGCAAACAGGGAAAGCCACCAAGAGCGCTCTTCGCCGCCCTCGTTTTTGACACGACGCATTAGATCGCCTTCTGAAACAATGCCGATCACTTTCTGATCGTCATCCACAACGGGCACCGCGCTAATGCGGTGGGTCAGCAACAGTTTAGCAATCGCATTGACCTCGTCATCCGGCCCAACGCTAATTACATCATGGGTCATAATATCGGCAGCTTGCATGTAGCTCTCCTTCGCTTGATCTTGATAAAAGCGCTTTTGTTTGAAGCGTAGCTGTCTCTTAGGTGAGTTTCCATGTCCGAGTCATGCAATACAAGCCACGTTGACTTGGAGCATATACTACGCAATGGATCGACTTCCCGAGA
This sequence comes from Vreelandella salicampi, assembly GCF_013415105.1. Lineage (GTDB taxonomy): Bacteria > Pseudomonadota > Gammaproteobacteria > Pseudomonadales > Halomonadaceae > Vreelandella > Vreelandella salicampi. Next base: position 157,617 of record NZ_JACCDF010000003.1, on the reverse strand, counting down.
AATTAACGTTGACCGCGTCGACTGACGTAGGACATTGGGCGCGTGAGGCTTGCCATCTGCCGCGTGTAAAGCGAACATTGCCTGCTATTTACCCCATTGCTTTGGAGCCTGGGAATGTCGATTGCCCGTTTTTCCCCTTTTGAGCTGGTGCTGCTCCAAAGCCGCAGCCAAGTGGATACGGCAACGTTGCTGCTGCTGGCGTGGGTACTGGTTAACCGCCAGCCGATTACCGATGGCCAACGACGCCGGCGTCTCGCCCAAGTAACCGCGCAATTTCGCCACGGCCATGAATTAGGCTCGGTGATGGATATCGCCCAAAGCCAAGATTTACAGGCGATTCAGCTTGCCTCAGAGGTACTGCGCAAAGAGTGCACGCAAGAGCGTAGCCTAAGTATTATGCATCAGGCGATTGCCTTGGCGACCGACGACGGCACGCTCTCATTGGCAAACCATTATATATTACGCTTTCTTGCCGACCTTTTAGGGGTGACGCCCGAGACGCTCAGCACGCTGTTTAAAGAACTCACCGGCGAAGCGCTAAAGGGGCCGGAAGATATTAGCACCGAGGCTTACTGGCGGCGTCACGATCCGCAGTATTACGAGCGCAAGGCACAAGAAGCCGCAGAAAAAGAGCAGGCCCAAGCACGCGCCGAAGAAGCCGAGCGACAACAGCAAGCGCAGCGCCAAGAACGCGAGCAGGAAAAACAACGCCGCCGCCAGGAGCGTGAGGAAAAAGCGAGAGCCAAGCGTGAGCGTGCTCAGCAGGAAAAAGCCCACCGCCGCCAGCAAAAGCAACAAGACTCACAGCAGCGCCACCGCGATGATCAACGCCACCAACACCATGAACAGCGCTATAAACAATACAAACAGCGCCCTCATGCGCCGCCGGATCGAACATCGCGGGCGCTTGCGGTACTGGGACTTACCCAGGGTGCTAACCGCAGCGACATTCGCCGTGCCTACCGACGTATGGCGCAACTGCATCACCCTGACCGCTTCTTCTCTGAGAGCGAGCAGCAAGTGGCGTTAGCTTCAGCTCGTTTTCAACGCATCAAAAATGCGTATGATTACCTGATGCAAACCTATCGATAAATGCCGCTTAACGACAGCCACGGGTACCTAATTTACCTATGCGTGACTTGTATCAGCGCCTAGCGCTATCGCCCAATGCCACGCCACAGGCGCTGCAAAGCGCCATTGAAGCGTGCCAGCACAACGCCTTAAAACAAGATGCCGACGCGGTACTCATGCTACCAGAGCGTCGCGACGCCTATGATAGTGTGCACGCGACAGTGAGCGATATTGGCCGCTTGCGTTCACGCCTGGGGCTAACCCACGCAGCCCACTGGCAAGGCAGCGTGGCCAACGACTTCTCGTTACCGCCGGACAACGCGATTTCACGCCATGATGAGCTCGTCGACCGGGTCAGCCACGCCGTCACGCTGTACAACCGCTGGCGGCGCTTTCGCGGCACATGGCTATTCATTGCCACCTTCGGGATTGGCGCTTGTGCGGGACTCGCCGCGGGGGTCGCCCTGTGTATGCGCTTGTGGGCGGCTTAAGGCAGTATCGCCCGCCGCTTTCTCATCTTTTTGCGCGTCGTTTGAAGGCTCGGAGCGCGCCTCCATGTTGACGCTCAAACGCGGCACGCCCAGGTCGATTACTTGCTCTTCCATGCGTTGTTTCAACAGCAAATTAAACGCCCGTGCGACGTCCCACTGCATTTCCGGTGCGGTACGAAAGCGCATACGCAAAATCGGGCAGCCTTCTTCAAAAGCGTCGATACCCTGCATCTCCAGCGGCGACCAGATATGGTGACGCATCATCGGGTCCTGACGCAGCGATTGGGCGGTTTCTTGCATCAGCGTCGTCGCCGCGTCGATTGCCATATCGAACGGAATCCGAATCTTCATCAACGCAATGCCGAATTGCCGCGACATATTGTGAATCGATTCGATGCGACTAAAAGTAATGATATGGACGACACCATCAAGATCACGCAGCCGTACCGTGCGCAGCGTTAACCCCTCGACCGTCCCCATGTGGTTGTTGATCTCGACGAAATCATCCACCGCCAGCGAGTCTTCGATCAGAATAAAAATACCGGTAATCAAATCCTGAACTAAGGTTTGCGCCCCAAAACCGAGCGCCAAACCAATCACACCGGCACCGGCAAGCAGCGGAGTGACGTTAACCCCCAGATTCGCCAGCCCCACAATCCCGGCGATAATCAAAATAGTGACAAACATAACGTTGCGAATCATCGGCGTGATGGTCTGCGCCCGGGCCTTATTAACGCGTCGCCCGCGCGAGCGGGATGATGTAATGAGCGCACGTTGAATCGCCGTGTCGGCAAAAATCCACACCAGCCAGGCCAGTAGTATCGTTGCCCCCAGGCTCAAAAGCGCCTTTCCGATAGGCGCGCTCGTGACCGCTTGCTGGCCAAGGCCAAAAAGTGACCCACCCCATACCTGCATAAAGAGCTCAGCAAAGACCCCCCACGCGCAGATATGCGCCAGCACAAAAGCAAAGCGCTCCAACCGCATACGGTATTCGCTGTGGCGATGGCGGCGGCGACGGCGACGCTTATTCATCCGTTCGGCATGACGACGCAAAAGGCCCGTTACCACCAGCGTCAGTACCAACAAGCTAGCGGAAACAATGGAGCGCGCCAGTGCCGTCCCCACATCGCCAGCGGTGATAAAAATCGCCAATAACGACCCCACCACCAGCAATAGTGCCGGGATGTGCCACAGTCCGCCCAGCGCCCGACTAAGCTCTACCGTGGTACTCGCATCGCGGCGTTGACGATACGGGCGATTGCAAATCAAATGGCGGATGGGCCGCTTAAACTTGATGATGAAACGTACTGAAATCAGCGCGGCGATGATGTTGGCGAGTACCGATACGAGCCCGGAAAGCTCATCCCCCAGCATTGTGACTAATCGGTTAGAGTTGACGGCATCGCCAAGCGCAATCAGCGCACCAATCACAAAGAGTGAGCGCAATCCGCGCAACTGTAGTAGGCGCACGGCGGTAAACCGGTGGCCGCGACTAAAGAACGCGACAACGGTTTCAAAGGCAACGGAGAGCGCACGCCCGCAAACGCAAACGTAAGCGATGACTTGTACCAAAGCCCGCCCTGGGCTGTGTGGCAGCAGCTGCCCCAGCCCTAAAACAATGGCAAACGATAGGACCCAGGGGAGCATGCGGCGTAAAAAATGTACGGCGAGCAGCCAGCCAGGCGGGTCTCGTGGCAAATCCTGCGGCCAACCCTGGCGGGTAGCAACTAAACGCCCCAAGGCAATCATCACCACCAATAACACAATCCAAATCACTGCGAGGACAGCACCATCTACCGCCGTGCGAATTAACTCCGTCCGGCTGACGCTACGGCTGATGGCTTTTAGCCCTTCAACCCCACGGTCGATTTGTTGCGACCACTGGTTGGCAGGTGAATCGCCGCCTTGTGCCTGCTCGCCAATATCGGTAAGCGTGTCTGCCAATGCCCCTAACAGGCCTTGGCGCACAACGCCCTCATCTGCCGTTGCCGCGCTCGCTGTTTGCAGTTCTTTTAACGACTGTAAAAGCTGTTCGCGCTGCTGCTCGTTTTCCAGCATCGTGACCACATCGTCCAACGATTGCTGAAATGATTCGTTGCTGACATCCTCGCTTTGCTCTTCACCGCTATTGAGCCCGGGTATCGAGACCAACTGCGCATAGGCTTGCGGGACGAGCAGGCAGAAAAAAAGCAGTATTCCGACCATGCCCCGCCTAAGGGTGGCAGCCACATTAACTGCCGTTGTGTGCTGTCGCACGTAACTCTCCTCACTCTTGACGTTCCTCGTCGTGGCGGCGTTCACCGCCCTGCGCCCGTCTATGATAGGCTGAGTGCCTCATTTGTTCACCTCACAGGATGTCGAGATGGCGCTGAAAACTCCTCCCGCCGAGGTCAATGCTGACGGCCAGACCCGCCGTGTCGGTGTTGAGATTGAATTTGCCGGCTTGCCGCCCCGCGATACGGCGCAGCTTGTCAGTGACGTGTTCGGCGGTGAGCTTAACGTTGTCAGCCCTCATCGGCTACAGGTCAAAGACACGCGCTGGGGTGATTTCAGTATTGAGCTCGATACCCAGTATGCTCACCCGGATAGCAAAATCTTGGATGATAGCGCTTTTCTCGATACGGAATGGGCGCGCCACCAGCATCAGATGCGTGTGGAATTTCACCAAAAAACCCGCGAACTGATCGGCGATATGGTGACCGGCCTGGTACCCACCGAGATTGTTTTTCCGCCGGTGCCGTGGGATGCGTTGCCCGAGCTTGACGAGCTTTTCGAGGCCCTGCGTGAGCACGGTGCCAAAGGCACGGATGCCAGCCTACTTTACGGCTTTGGCCTGCACTTAAACCCGGAAGCCGCCGCGCTCGACGCTGACTACCTGCTTTCGATGCTACGCGCTTATCTGTTGCTCGCCCCTTGGCTGCGCGAAGAGATTAACGTCGACATCACGCGCGAAGTGCTGCCCCACGCCAACCCCTTCCCCAAAGAGTATGCGCTCAAGATTTTCGCCGCGTCTTATCAACCTGATCTTAAGACCTTGATCGACGACTACTTACACGACAACCCCACACGTAACCGTGAACTGGATATGCTGCCGCTGTTTGCTCACATCTACCCAGATCACCCGCATAAATTGCTGCACAGCAAGCTCACCAAACCGCGCCCCACGTTCCACTACCGCTTGCCTAACGCGCAGCTCTCCGAGCCGGATTGGGGCGCCGTGACAGAATGGAACCGCTGGGTCGACGTTGAAGAACTCGCCGCAGACCGCGATAAACTGGCCAAACGCTGTGCAGCGTACATCAGTGAGCAAAATCGGCCTTTTTATATTCGCTGGCCGGAGCATATCCGCCGTTGGTGGCAACGCCGGCGCCAATAATGGCTCCCCTCAACACGCTCGAAAATAGACCAGATAGACCGTTCTTTCAGACTGCAATCACAGACAGGTTTTATAGAACGGTTCTATCGCCTGAACATATTGCCTGAACATATAGAGAGTGCCGCTGGATGCCACGCCCATTGATTGGAATTACAACGTCTGACCGTAAAAGCCGCCTGGCTTGGTGGTTCGACTGGTTTGCCGTTTGGCGACACGGCGGCCGCCCGGTTCGGCTCTCCCCATCTCGCCCACGCCCGGATCGCCTCGATGGTTTAATCATCGGCGGCGGGGACGACATTCAAGCACACCTTTACGATGCTGAAGTACAGTTTGATGTGCGCGTCGATCCCGAGCGCGATGAGCTGGAATTAACCCTATTAGAGCGTTTTATTCCCCAACAAACGCCTGTATTGGGCATTTGCCGCGGCGCGCAGCTAATCAACATACACCTTGGCGGGACGCTGGATCCCGATATTTACACCACCCACGAAGGGCTAAAACAGCGGCGCACGGTATTGCCACGCAAGACCGTGGATATCGTAGGAGATAGCAAGCTGCATCGTTTTTTGGGAGTAACGTGGTGCCGCGTCAACAGTCTTCACCATCAAGCGGTAAATCACGCCGGTGAAGGCGTCGATATTGTGGCGCGCGACCGAGACGGGCTGGTGCAGGGAATTGAGTCGAGAAACCACGACTTCTTAATCGGTGTGCAATGGCATCCTGAATGGCTCATTTTCAACCGCCCCCAACAGCGCCTCATCAACGCTTTAGTGAGAGCGGCCAAACGCCATTTAAGCAAGCACGACTAAACGCCGCCTATTTTAATGCGGCAAGGGCGGCATCGTAGTCCGGCTCGTTTTTGATCTCACTGACCAGCTCGCTATGCAGTACACGATTATCGGCATCAAGCACGACCACCGCGCGAGCGCAGAGCCCTTCCATCGGGTTATTCTTGAACGCCACGCCCCAGGCTTCGCGGAATTCCGGGTGACGAAACGTCGAGAGTGTCTCGACATCGTCCAAGCCTTCCGCACCGCAAAAGCGCAGCGCCGCGAAGGGTAAGTCGGCCGAGATCACCAGCACCACGGTATCGGGCAACTCCGAAGCCACCTCGTTAAAACGCCGAGCAGACGTAGCGCACGTGGGCGTATCAACACTCGGCACAATATTCATCACTTTGCGCTTGCCAGCATAATCGTCAAGCGTTACGTCTTTTAGCTCAACGTTGGTCAGCGTCAATGCCGGGGCTTTCTCGCCCACCGCCGGCAGTGTGCCGGCCACTTCCATCGGTTCACCCGCGCGAGTCACTTGTGGCATGGTTCGATCCTCTTTCGTCATGGGAAAAATTATCATTTACAATCTTAACAGCCAAACGACTGCTAAAGCGAATATAGCAGCCTGACACCCCCTAACGCCCGAGAAGGACATCCGATGCCCTCTGACTCATCTGCCAAATATATCGTGATCATCAAAACCGGCGATGCCTTCCCCGATGTAGTGGCTCGCCATGGCGATTTTGAAGCACTTTTTGTTAAGGAACTACACCCGGCAGTGCCAGTAGGCATGGCACTTGAGATTATTGACGCGCCACGCGGCCATAAGCTTCCCGATGCAGCAACGCTTGCCGGTATCGTGATTACCGGCTCGCACAGCATGGTCAGCAACGCCGAACCCTGGAGCGAGAAGCTCAAGCCGTGGCTGCGCGAGGCGCTTTCCGCCAATGTGCCGATGCTAGGCGTTTGCTACGGCCATCAGCTGATGGCGGCGGCCTTTGGTGGGGTTAGCGACTACCATCCAGCAGGTCGCGAGTCCGGTACTTACCCCGTACATCTGACGCAAGCAGGAACAGAAGACGCGCTGTTCGGCCAACTGCCCAACACGTTTTCTGCCCATTTGACCCACGCGCAGTCGGTTCTTACCCCACCACCGGACGCTACGGTGTTGGCAACCAATGCCCACGATACATACCAGGCGCTACGCTACGGGCCGCGTCAGTGGAGCGTGCAGTTTCATCCGGAGTTTACCCCGCCGGTGATGCAGGCGTATTTAGCCCATCAGCGCGACGCGTTAGCACAACAAGGGCAAGACGTTCACGCGTTGCAAGCAGGGGTTACCGAGACACCGGAGGCGACGCAGCTGCTCGCGCGTTTTATCGCGCACCTGTAAGGCCACTCAGAAAAGCGTTCAGACGATAGGCCCGCGCCGGGAGGCGAGACGATCCGCGAGCCGGGTCGGCTCGGGCAGTTTCGTGCGGTGCAAACAGCGCATGACCCAGTCCAACGCCGTTTCAAAACTGAGGCGGTGGCCGGGTGAGATATAGATCGGTTTGACGTTAACGCGGGAGCGCAGTACAGCACCGATACGCTCGCCCTGATGTTCGAGCGGCGTCCAATCACCGCGTTGCTCGCCCACGTTACCGTGCGTGCCACATAGTCGTGATTTGGCTACCCCAATGGTAGGGAGATCCAACCACAACCCCAGGTGAGACGCCACGCCCAGACGCCGCGGGTGGGCAATACCCTGGCCATCGACCATCACAAGCTGTGGTGGGGTTTGTAGTTTGGCAAAGGCACCCAACGCCGCCGGGACTTCGCGAAATGAGAGCAGACCGGGGACATACGCCATGCGCGTCGGCTCGCGGTGTACCACCTGCTCGACCACCTGAAAAGGCGGCCCTTCGGGCGACCACTTCAGCACCACCACGGCGGCGCGGGTGATGTCGCCACCGGCCTCAAAACCAATATCGACCCCGGCGATATGCTCGACGGGGCCGATAGGGTCGGCACAGATGACGCGCTGTGCCAAACAGGACTGCAGGGCTCGCGCCTTTTCAGGCGCGAGATCCCAGGCGTGCTCGATCGCTAGCCGATCACGCACGCTCACGGCGGCGTACGGGCGCTTCGCCATCTTGACGGCGACGCGGCGCGCGATCTGGGGCACTGTCTTCGCTAATTTCCAACGGACGACCGCCGACACGGGCACGCGACATCTTGGCCAGAATCGAGCTTGGCAAGCCGTTGGGTAACTCAACGACGGAGAAGGCGTTGCGAATATCGATACGGCCGATACGTGCGCCTTCGATACCCCCTTCGTTTGCCAGTGCGCCAACCAGCTGGCCGGGCTTAACACCATCTTTATGGCCGACAGAAACGCGATAGCGGGTCATGCCTTCGCTCGGAGCGCTACTACGCTCACGACGGCCAGCCGGCTTGCCGCCGCCATCACGCGAGGGCTTCTCTTTACGCGGCGCCTGCAGGCGACCGATCGGTGCTTCGTCAGCGCGGGCCATGGCGGCAAACGCACAGGTCAGCTCAATCGGGTCGTAACCCTCTTCGATCAGACGTTCAATCAGCGCACGCTGCTCTTCTGCACCCTTGGTCAAGGAGGCGATGACGCGATGATGGAAGACTTCATCACGATGGGCGCGAATAGCGGATTCATCCGGCAGCGGCATTTCGGTCATTTTCTGACCGGTTGCCTGCTCCATCCAGCCGACTTTGCGACCTTCACGGAAACCGGCAAAGGTAATTGCGATACCACTGCGCCCGGCACGACCAGTACGGCCGATGCGGTGGGTATAAGCTTCGGCATCCTGGGGCAGATCGTAGTTGATAACGTGTGTAATACGCGACACGTCTAGACCACGAGCGGCAACGTCGGTGGCGATCAGCACATCGACTTTGCCGCGTTTTAAGCGCTGGATCGTGCGCTCACGCAGGCTCTGGTCGAGATCACCGGAAAGGCCTGCCGCATTCACGCCACGTGCCGTCAGTTGTTCCACTAGCGTGGTGCAGGCGGCGCGGGTACGCACAAAGACGATGGCCCCATCGACCGGCTCCACTTCGAGAATACGCGACAGAGCTTCAAGTTTAGCGCCACCGTCGACGCGCACAATACGCTGTTCGATGTTCTCGCCAGTCGTGGTGCCCGACTCAATCGCCACCTTCACCGGATCGACTAAATAACGGTTAACGATGCGCTCGATTTCCGGCGGCAACGTGGCCGAGAAGAACACGCGCTGTGCATCTTTAGGGGTATCGGCAACCACGCGTTTCACGTCGTCGATAAAGCCCATGCGCAGCATTTCGTCGGCTTCGTCCAGCACTAGTGCTGAGAGACCATCAAGCTTCAAGCTACCGCGGTCCAGGTGATCGATCACACGGCCTGGGGTACCCACCACGACTTGTGCGCCACGCTTTAGCGAGCCGAGCTGTTCACGATACTCTTGACCACCACACAGAGTGGCGACTTCAAGGCCTTTGAGGTTTTGTCCGTACTTGCTGAACGAGGCGGCAACCTGCTGAGCAAGCTCGCGAGTCGGTGCCATGACCAGCACCTGAGGTTCGCGGCGCGTCAGTTCTAAACGTGACAGTAACGGTAATGCAAACGCTGCGGTTTTGCCGGTGCCGGTTTGGGCTTGGCCCAGCATATCGCGTCCTTCCAGCAGCGCAGGAATCGTCTGCGCTTGGATCGGCGAGGGAGTTTCGTAGCCCTGTGTTTCAACAGCAGACAAAACGGCAGGCAATAGAGCCAGTTCGCCGAAGCTCGGCGAGGCGACAGAAGTCGAGGTCATTAATCACACCTTGGTAGGCCGTGGTCGTCACGGCAAAAAACATCAAAAGCGTCTCTGACTCGATGACTCACATAAGTCAACATGCTATAAGCGATTTACAAAACCATGTGTAAAAAAACATGTGCAAAAGGCTATTTGCCAATAGACGATATGTAATCAGTCACCGCTTCCGTTTTTGGCGGAATGCGTCAAAGTGAGTCGGAGACGCCGGTCGCACCTAGCATTAGGGCTAAGACCGCAATCGCGGGCTAACCGCTGTGGCGACCTTCTGCGCCGGCTTTTCGAACAAGCCTCAAGGCTTGGTAAGCGGCGCGCCATCTTCACACAACAATGAGCTCCCAATCAGGGGAAGGCTCTGCGCTAGCTCAAGCGCTTTGGCTCAAACATTCGTCATGATGGAGGGGTCAACACATGCGAGGAAGGCGCATACTAACATCGCTGCTAACGCCTGACCAGTTTTTCCATGCGTATTTTTCGAAGGTGCGATTGGCAGCGTGCCATATTTGAACTAGCCTGAAATGTGCCTTATCAATTTCAAGGTACCTAAAGGAGTGATTCGATGAACTGGGATCAAATAGAAGGTCGATGGACTGAAATGAAAGGCAAAGCACGCGCTAGCTGGGGTGAGCTTACCGACGATGAATTGGATCAAATCGGCGGTAAACGCGATCAGCTAGTGGGTAAGTTGCAGCAAAAATACGGCTTGGCGAAAGAAGAAGCTGAGCGTAAAGCCGACAAGTGGGCAGATGAACAATAACGCCTCATAATAATCACCCACAGTAACAACTCATTGCTTTTATACTCCCATTTCCAGATTCCTCAATACAACACGTTTTGCACAACACATTGAGCGTTATCGCATGCCAATGCGTATTGAGTTTGTAGCGACAAGGAGAGGTGCTATGCGTAAATCAATCATGACAACTGCTGTTAGTGCAGCCCTACTTTGCGGTGTTGCTTTTCATGCCAATGCGGCTTCCAGCGAGCCACAAGGTATGTACTCCGCTGACGACATTATGGACGCGGATGTCTATCTCGAAGGCGACACCAACGAAGATATTGGCGACGTCGAAGATATTTTGTTGAATGAAGACATGAAGGTCAGCTCTATCGTTGTCGAAAGTGGTGCTGTATTAGGGCTAGGCGGCCGTGAAATCGTCGTCGATTCGGATTACTTCCGTCTCGAAACCGATACGGACGGTAACGATACTGAACACCGTATTCTGATCAGTGCATCTGAGGAGGAAGTGAAATCATTTCCTACTTATAATCGCGACTGGTGGGAACAGACCAAAGTCAACGCACGCGATGCCTGGGAAACGACTGAGCAAGAACTCGAAAGCGCGTGGCAATATACCCGCGATGCCTTTGACTCTGACGAAGGTGTTAATCAAGAGTAAAAGCTGTTTTCTTTAAGCTAAACGAGCATGATGCGAACCTAAAGAGCACGCTGAAAAAAGCCACCTACGCGGTGGCTTTTGCGTATCTAATCGGTCATTTACTTTTGTGTCGCACGCCCTGCCCTGGTAAACGCTCGCGGTCATGGGGGCGATTGAAATTTAACAGCGGCCCGGCGGGCACGATGCGCGTGGGGTTGATGGTATCGTGGCTGTAATAGTAGTGGTGTTGGATGTGATCCATATTGACCGTTTCGGCTACCCCCGGCCACTGATAAAGCTCGCGCAAGTAGTTCGCTAGGTTCGGGAAGTCTTCGATCCGCTTAAGGTTGCACTTAAAGTGGCCGTGGTAAACCGCGTCAAAACGCACCAGCGTGGTAAAGAGACGAATATCCGCCTCGGTCAGCCATTCACCGGCCAGATAGCGCTGCTGACTTAAGCGTTTTTCCATCCGTTCAAGCGATTCAAAAAGCGCATGCACGTGCTTTTCATAGACGCTTTGCTCTGTCGCGAACCCTGACTTGTATACGCCATTGTTGATGTGGTCGTATACATCCGCGTTGACGGCATCGATCTCCTCGCGCAGATCTTGCGGGTAGAAATCCAACCGGTTGCCGGTTAGCTCATCAAACGCGCCGTTGAGAATACGCAGCAGATCCGCCGACTCATTGTTGACGATGGCGCAGCGCTTTTTATCCCACAGCACCGGTACCGTGACACGACCGGTGTAGTGCGGATCGGTTAGGGTATAAAGCTCGCGATGATAGGTAACGCCGTTGACGGGATCACCGCTTGAACCTTCATCCTCGTCGTAAGTCCAGCCTTGGCCCAGCATCAAGGGACTAACGTGAGACACACCCATCAGCGACTCAAGCCCCTTGAGTTTGCGCATGATAAGTATGCGGTGCGCCCAAGGGCACGCCAGCGAGACATAGAGGTGATAGCGGTCGGCTTCAGCCGGGTGCGATAAAACCCCGTCAGGTGCATCGGCTCCGACCCAATCACGCAGCTGCGCAGATTCGCGCACAAATTCACCGCCGTGCTTTTTGGTGTCGTACCACTGATCATGCCACTCACCGTTTACTAATAAGCCCATAAGGCGCCTCCTGTCAGCGTAAGCCATTGATGCTTCCAGCATACGCCCAGGCACCTAAGCCTCAAGCGGATGTTTTACGGTGCAGCGTTCGATGCTTTCGAATCGTCCGATGCGCACGCGGTAACCGCCTGTTTAAACGCAGCGGCCATAGCATGAGCGGCGGGGCCAGCACGGTCACGGTCGCGAAAAATCAGTTGAATGGGCACTTCGCGCACACCGCCTGCGGTCAGCGGCAATGGCTTCAGTTCGCCACTGGCAAGCTCATCGGCAATGCGCGTTTCGGGTAGCCAGGCAAATCCTAGGCCGCGCTTGACCATATCCAGCGACGTGTTTAGGTGACTTACCGTCCAGCGCTGTTCGGCTTTTAGCCAACCAGAATTAGTCGATTGGCGCAGCGCTGAATCCCGCACCACCAGCTGACGATATTGCGCCAGATCGCGTAAATCCAGCGCCCGGCCGAGCTGATGCAGCGCGTGCTGCGGATGAGCGACTGCGATAAAACGCACGGTCACCAGCGGCTCGCCCAAAAACCCCTGAGCCTCAAGGCCGGAAACAACAAGATCGGCTCGTCCGTCGTAGAGCATTTCGATCCCGCCATTGAGCACACTTTCATGAAGCTGGACGCGCACCTGCGGATAGGTGGTGGAAAACGCCTCCAGCGCTTTTGCCTGTGCCGCTTCGGGGAAAGTCTGGTCAATTGCCACGACCACTTCCGCCTCAAGCCCCGAGGCGAGCCTGGAGGCGACATCTTCAAGCGAGGCCGCACTCTCAATAAGTTGGCGGGCGCGGCGCAACAATAATTCACCTGCCTCGGTGAGGCGCACCTGCCGCCCGACAGGCTCCAACACCTGCACGCCGAGCTGCTCTTCCAACTTATGGACGGCGTGATTGAGCGTTGAGGGGCTCTTATGTATGGCTTCTGCCGCGCGGGCAAAGCCACCGTGGTCCACCACGGCGGCTAACATTTGCCACTGGGCAAGGGTGACACGTGACATTTCGATTTCCTCGATGCATTAGAGCAAAACTATGCGCTTAATTTTCGAAAAAACCTCACTAGAATGCCAGGAAACCGTCAATGATACCTACATTCCACCGAATTAATCGCTATCCGCACCAAAGGCGGATGGCGTAAGTAACACCTCTTGGAGGCTTCATGAACTCACGACAGCGCACCATTGATCGTCGCATTCCCGCACACCCCAGCCAAGACGGCGATGGCGTCAAGATAAAGCGCATTCATGAATTTGGCGGCGGCATAGACCCCTTTTTGATGCTTGATGAGCTTGCCGCAGACACTGATGATGCCCATATCGGAGGGTTTCCGCCGCACCCGCACCGCGGCATTCAAACGCTAACGTATGTCATCCACGGCGGTTTAACCCACGAGGACCACCTCGGCCATCGCAGTACGATTCACCCTGGCGACGCCCAATGGATGCATACCGGGCGTGGCATGGTACATTCCGAAATGCCCCTTACCGACGAAAACGGCCTGCTTGCCTTTCAGTTATGGCTCAACTTGCCTGCCAAAGAGAAGATGAGCACGCCGACCTACCGCGATGTTCGCCATGTCGAAATGCCTACGCTGACAACAGCTAGCGGCACCCTGGTTGCCTTAGGCGGCCATTGGCAGACATTAGCGGGAGAGTGCATTAGCGGTCCGCTCGATGCGCTCGCCGGGCACGGCGGCGTGAGTCACCTTACGCTTGCCGCTAACGGAGAAATCGAACTGACACAAACCGCGACGACGCTATGTGCTTATGTCTTTCGCGGTGAGCTCACCTGTGCAGGCGAAGCGGCTCGCGCGGGCGAGCTGATTCGCTTCAGCGCGGGCGAGATCCTTACGCTCAAGACAGCCAACGGCGCCCAAGCACTTCTGCTAGCAGGTGAGCCGCATCATGAGCCGATCGCTCACTATGGACCTTTTGTCATGAATACACGACATGAGCTAGATCAAGCGTTACGCGATTACCGGGATGGAACGTTCACCCATTTACCCGCTATACATTGATCTTTATGGCCGCTTAAAAAGATTTTTTTGTGGTATTGAGTCAAGAATTGGGCAAGTTGTGTTAACAAACAGCGTTTGAAAATAATAGTTTGGTGCAAAAGGGCGCCACCAGGGGCATCAAGAGCGTTTTGTGTATGCGCGTACAGTCTATGCACCTCTTGCTTCATGGGGTAAGGTTTCGCCACTAACTACATTTTTAGTCATTTTTTATTCATTACTTTTGGCGGTCTATTCACCCATGTTGCGAATCCTTCATTCGCTGCCCCGCACACACAAGTTATTGTTATTACCAGTGGCTACAATGGTCACGGTGCTGGGCACACAAAAATTAGTCACAACGTATCAAAGTCATAATGCATCAAACACGCCGGTTGAGAGCGTATATGTCCCGCTTCCCAGTGACTCGTCTCCCGGTGTTCCTTCCTTGCAGGAAGAGCGCACGACCATGGCCAGTGCGATTGGCAAAGCGTCCCGCGCGTTAGATGCGACCCGCCACCATATTCCGCTTAGTAACCTGCAAGCGATGGAAGTGGTCGACCTTGATAAGGCCGATAGCGCTTCGACGATTACCGCGACTGCCTCTGAGGCTTCTTCAAGCGCCCCCCGACCCTCCACTACGCCCGATAATCGCATGATTGATGACGGGGTTTTACATATCGCGGTGGTCGTGGGGACGCTAAGCAACGGCATGTTAGAGGCCGACAATGACACAAATATTGCCGATGCCACATCATATGAAGATTACGGCATCGAGCTTTTTGATGACGTTTCCTACTTCGATTTGGAGCTCGCCGCTGAGGAGCCGTATGTTCCTGAGTGGCAAACCCACCTTGTCGAATCTGGCGACACGTTTGCAGTGCTCGCGCAAAACAAGCTCGGCTTGGGCTATAGCGAAGTTTTAACGCTACTCGACAAATTGCCCAACGCACGCCTTCTAACCCACTGGCGTGCCGGTCAGAGCTTTGACTACCAGCTCGACGAAGATGGCCGCCTGCTTTCACTGCGCATGATGAAAAACACCCGTGAAGGGGTATTAGTCGAGCGTGGGGAAGATCAAGAAGCACAGTATGCCGTTACCCCCATTGAGCGTCAGGGTGAACCGGTGCAGCGACTATACGCGGGCAGCATCAGCGGCAGCTTTGCGCGTTCTGCCCAGGCGACGGGGTTAAATAGCGGCGCGGTGACGGAGCTCACACGCTTACTAGAGAAAAAGCTCGACTTTCGCCGTGACAGCCGCCGTGACGACACGTTTCAAGTGCTGGTCGAGTCGGACATGATTGAAGGTGAAACACTCGACTCGCGCGTTTTGGCTGTGCGCTATGAAGGCGAGCGTATGAATTTAACCGTCGTGCGTAACGCCACCGACGATAAGTTCTACACCGCTGAAGGCAAGAGCCTAGACCCCGCTTTTTCGCGTTACCCTTTTGAAGGCCGTTATCGCTTAAGCTCTAACTACAACCCCCGCCGCAAACATCCGGTCACGGGGAGAATTAGCCCGCATAATGGTACCGATTTCGCCATGCCGATTGGCTCCCCCATTACGGCCCCCGCAAACGGCCGTGTGGAACGCGTTGAAAACCACTATGCGGCGGGGCGCTATGTGGTGATTCGTCACGATAATGGTTATCGCACACGCTACCTGCACCTTTCAAAGCCGCTGGTTAGCCGTGGTCAGCGGGTAGAAATGGGTGATCGCATTGCCCTATCCGGCAACTCCGGGCGCAGTACCGGCCCCCACCTGCATTACGAAGTGCATGTAAATAACGCCCCAGTTAACGCCATGAAGGTTGATCTCCCCGAAAACACGAGCCTAAGCGGCGATACGCTTATCGCTTTCAAGCGCCAAGCAGCCCCGATGCTGGCAGCGCTAGAGAGCGGAGAAACAGGCACCGTCAACGTGGCGTCTTACCAACGCAACCCAGTGGAAAATCAGGACTAAGTACAAAACCGGCCTAACCTAGAGCTAGGTTTACTTAAAACAATAAGCCGCTTAACGTAGAGATCTCGTTAAGCGGCTTATTTGCGTTAAGACGATTTTGCGTTAAGACAATTAGTTTTACAGCGGCATTCGGCACAAAAAACTAACGTTGGTTTAGCGCATTGAGCACGCGTGCATCGCGCCGGTAAATATCCTCTCGAAATGTGACATTTCCTTCGTCATCCGGCCAGGCGGTGACGTAATGCAGCGCCACCGGAATATGCTGTGGCAGATTGACGTTAATATCGCTGCGCGACGTATTGATCAATGCTTCCAGCTGATAGCGGCTACCGGTATCTTCCAGGAGCATTCGCGCTAATTGATGCACCCCTTCCACGCGCACACACCCCGAACTCAGCGCCCGCTGATCACGTCCAAAAAGCCCTTGCGCGGGGGTATCGTGCAGATAAATCATTTCATTGTTCGGGAAGCGCACCACGACCCGCCCCAGCGGATTGGTAGCCCCCGGCGGCTGGCGCAGCATGATGTTACCTGGCGACTGCCAATCAATGTCACTGGCATTCAACACCTCACCGCTATAGTTAATCACGTTGATCCCGCGATCAGCCAAGTAAGCTGGGTTTTGCCGCAACTGTGGCAACATATCCTCCCGCATGATCGTAGGCGGAAGCGTCCAGGATGGGTTCACCGTGAGACGCGTAATCTGCGAATGAATAACCGGGGTTTCGCGCCGCGATGAGCCTACCACCACCCGCGATGACCAGCGCTCCCCATTTGGGCGCACATACGCCATACGGTAGCCGGCGATATCGACCCATACATGTGGCTCGCGCGACAGCGTAGGCGCCATCCAACGGCCCCGCTCAAGGTTGACGCGCAACTGCGCTACCCGCATAGCAATGGAGGCATTCAGCGCTTCGCGGGTTTTGCTTCCCACCACGCCATCCGTATGAAGAAGATGGCGGCGCTGAAAGCGTTTTACTGCGTTTTCAAGTTCACGGTCAAAGCGGCGCAGATCTCGCTGTTCAATATCCACGAGCGGGTACGCTTCCGGGCTTCCTGAGAGAAGCCCTGCCTCTCCCCAATAAGTCAGCCGCTGACGCAGCGTCATCACATCAGCGTGGTGCTCGCCGGGCCGCAACGGCGCCTCACGCGAAGGAAAAAAGGGCGCACTATTTTGCGTGGCCAAACCACGATACGCAGACAACGCCTCACGTAAGGGTTGATAGTAAGGCAACGCAGGTCGCGCCTGAGCAAAGGCGTTCGCCATCTCATCACTGACAACGGCTTGGGCAATAGCTGCCACCGGTAACGCTTGCAACCGCGGTGGCGCGTCCCACCGCGGCGTTACCTCACGCGGGTTCAGCTTGCCGTTTTGCAGATGCTCCAAGGCTTTTAACAGCGCGCGCGTGGCGGTGATATCAAACGCCACTTGAGCCGCCGTTCCTTGGGCTTGGCTGCGCTGATAGTTAGCTTCTAGTTGGTCGGCGCCATAATGAGACGGCGTGAGGCCGTCATCCTCTAATCCTTGAAGGGCCGCCACCAACGATTCGACCCGCGCAAGTTCCTGCCAGGCGAGCGCTTGGCCCAGGTGCTGATAAAAACGCGTAACCGGTAAGCCTTCATCGGTTTGCGCCAGCGCAAGATCGTCGTGCTCTTTTTGGCTCGACAGCTGCTCTTTCAGCGCCGCTTGTAGGTTTTGCTCCGACGCCTGCTGCGCGTTTGCCGGGGCCACCGCCGCAAGCATCAGTGCCAAACACGCCGCTAATGGCCATCCATGCCGCTCAAGCGTTGATCGTTGTCGTCGGTGAACCTCGTGCATCGCCCTCTCCTTGCGTTACGATAGCGGCATTGACGGTAACGATGCCGCGCCCTTTGACTGCTTGTACCCTTTACTCTTAATCAGGATGACCTCTATGGTGCTTCGTTTGAAAGCGTCAGCATTACTGCTTACGTTGCCTCTCAGTTTAGTTACGTTACCACTTCACGCCGCGAATTTCTTTGCCAACATTGCCGCCACACCGCCATTGCAGACCTCACCCCTTCATCATCAACTCAAGCAGCTTGCTCCCCAAGCCACTCCTGAGGCATTACGCATGGCGGCAGAAGCCCTCTCTTGCGCCGACCCAAATGCTGAGCGCCTTGCAGTAATCGATTACTCGCTGCCCTCTAGCGAGCAACGGATGTGGGTCTTTGACCTACACCAGCATAAGCTGCTTTTCGAAGAGCTGGTCTCCCACGGCCAGGGCTCTGGCGATGCGTTAGCCGAAGCCTTTTCCAATACGCCCAACAGCCACCAAACGAGCTTGGGGCTGTTTCGCACCAAGAACAGCTACTACGGCCGCAACGGCTATTCGCTACGCTTGGATGGCCTAGAACCTCAGGTCAACGACCTTGCCTATGAGCGCGCCATCGTGATTCACGGGGCCGATTACGTTAGCGAGGATTTTATTGACCAAACCGGTCGCTTGGGTCGCAGCCACGGCTGCCCAGCCGTCCGCGCTGACGTCACCTATCCGCTGATTAATAGCCTCAAAGAAGAGCAGTACGTGTTCGCTTATTATCCCGACCCCGAGTGGCTAGCGACATCGACGTTTTTAAACTGCGACACCGATACACAACTTGCCCAACGCTAAAAAACCGCCGCCTGGCAAGCCAGGCGGCGGTTATCGAACTTCTTAACACTTTTTAGCAATGCGCGTTTTTTCAGAAGTACTCGTTTTTGAAAAAGTGCTATAAGGGTTTTCCCTCAAAACTCTTCCCAATCGTCGTGATCAGCCGTTGACTTAGCTGGCGTACGCGATGGCGACGGGCGCTTTGGCGCATTGCTCGCGGGCAAGGCACTGGACGGGCGCTCCAACGCCGGCGCGTTAGAGGACTCACCCAGCACGAAGGCTTCCAGCAGATGCGACAGGTGCTCGGCCCCTTCGCGCAGGCTCTGCGCGGCCGATGAGCTTTCTTGCACCATCGACGAATTCTGCTGGGTCATTGAGTCCATTTCGGCCACGGCGGTGTTGATTTCGCCAATACCGGCGCTCTGCTCACGGGCACCCGCGCTAATTTCGGCGATCACATCGGTTACCCGCGTCACGCTTTCCATGATTTCCTGCATGGTAGAGCCCGCTTCACGCACCAGCTCCGTGCCCTCACGCGTATTCTTCATCGAGCCATCAATCAGCTCACGAATTTCGCTTGAGGCCTCGCTTGAACGGCTCGCAAGTTTGCGAACTTCTTCCGCCACCACGGCAAACCCACGCCCGTGCTCGCCGGCGCGTGCCGCCTCAACGGAGGCATTGAGGGCCAGAATATTGGTTTGGAAGGCGATCGAATCGATCATGGTAATGATATCGCCAATTTGCGTGGCGGAATCATTAATCGTGCCCATGGTGCTTTCCACCCGCTCCATGGCGTCGCTGCCGCGGCGCGCAACGTCAACGGCACTTTGTGAGAGCTGTGAAGCTTGCTCGGCGGATTGCGTGGTGTGCTGCACTGTGGAGGTAATTTCCTCCATCGACGAGGAGGTCTGCTGCAAGTTGGACGCCGACTGCTCGGTACGTGTGGCCAGCTCATTGGTGCCGCTATCGATATCCAGCGATGCCTGAAGGACCGAGCGCGATGTGCGGTGAACGTCTTGTAGCGTGAGCTGCATACGCTCGATAAACGCATTGAACTGGCGGGCCAGATTCCCCACTTCATCGTTGGATTCGACGGCGAGGCGTTGGGTCAAGTCCGCTTCGCCAGTCGCTACATCATGCATCGCAGCCGCCGCACGGCGAACCGGGCGCAATGCGCGGTGCACCAGGTAAGTGGCGACAAACCCCACGCCGACCAGGATCAAAACCGTAACAATCGTTTTAATCACTAGACCGCTGCGGAACTCGGACCATGCCAAGGCTTCCACTTCGGCCAATCCTTGATCAATATCGCTTAGGTAAATCCCTGTGCCGATCATCCAATCCCACTCAGGAATGGGAATCGCCATCGAGTGTTTGGCTTCGGTTTCGCCATTGGCCGGATTAATCCACTGATAGTCATAGAAGCTGTCGTTACCATTGCGGGCACGGTCGATCAAATCATCCACAAAAGCATTGCCTTCACTATCGGTTATACCTGACATGCTCGTGCCGATGCGATCAGGCGCGGCGGCTAACGCAATCGCCGTGCCGTCGAACTCAAAAGCAAACACATAGTTATCATTACCAAAGCGAAAGTTTTGCAAAATTTCCTGAGCGCGCGCTTGCGCTTCCTCTTCGCTTAACGCGGGGTTATCGACTAAATGCGATACCGCATTGCGTGCCGACTCGACTAAGAAACGCACGGTATTTTCACGCTCTTCGACGAGCACCTCGCGCTGCTCATCAAGGGTTTCCTGAATCCGCTCGGCGGAACTGCGCATTTCGAGCGCAAATAAAACCACCGCCAGCACCAGCATAGGTAAAAGCACCAAAAAAACCATTTTGGTCTGCAAACTAATGTTAAACCGGGATCCCTGTTGATCAGCCATTCTTGTTATACCACCTATATAAGCGTTGGAGAGCCTTGCCCATTACATCACTTTAGTGATGAGGACGCTGCAGCATGAGCCTTGTCGCGACCAAACGTTTGGCGCGCATGTAATTATTCGCGTAGCGACGATTACATACCCATCGCCGGGGATCAATGTAGCCCTTTGTCTAGGATCAAAGTTTGGCGATTTTATCCCCCTCTCAGCTTACGTCGTTCGGCTCACGCGACACGCCTTGCAATCCGCTTACGTCGGCCGCATAACGTGTCTTTAACAAGCGTGCTAACATTTTGCGCAACGACACGTCCCTGACCCCATTTAATAAGGTGCCGCATGAGTCAACTCGCCACCACGGCGCTCTCCGTTTTGGATCTCGCCCCGATCCGCCAAGGCGGCAGCGCCGCAGAAACCTTCGCCAATAGCGTCTCACTCGCCCAACTCACGGAAAAGCTGGGCTTCACGCGCTTTTGGCTGGCCGAACACCACAACATTGAAGGCATTGCCAGCGCCGCCACCTCCCTATTAATCGGCCACATTGCCAGCAACACCTCGACGCTTCGCGTGGGCAGCGGCGGCATCATGTTGCCCAACCACGCCCCGCTAGTGATTGCCGAGCAGTTTGGCACGCTGGAAACCCTCTACCCCGGCCGAATCGATCTCGGTCTAGGGCGCGCACCCGGCTCTGATGGTTTGACCATGCGCGCGCTGCGCCGCCGTCTTGAGAGCGGCGCGGATGACTTCCCGGATCAGCTAGCAGAACTGCGTCGTTACTTGGGCACGCCCGAGCCCAATCAGCGCGTCACAGCGATTCCCGGGCAGAATACGCATGTGCCCATCTGGCTTTTGGGTTCCAGCGGTTATAGCGCCCAGCTCGCCGCGCAATTAGGCTTGCCGTTTGCCTTTGCCGCGCAGTTTGCCCCTGGTTATTTGTTTGAAGCGCTGCGCCTTTACCGCGACAATTTCCGCCCTTCCGAGCACTTAGAACGCCCCTATGCGATGGTCGGATTGCCAGTCATGGCCGCAGAAAGCGATGCCATGGCGCACTATCTAGCCACGACGGCTCAACAAAAGTTTTTGAATATGATTCGAGGCCAACGCACGCAATCGCTCCCCCCGGTCGAGCAGCTGGATTGGACACCGATGGAGCGCGCCCAAGTGGATCAGTTTCTTGGCGCGGCAGTCATCGGTGGGCCTGAGAGCGTTAAAGCCGGGCTGGAAGAGATCCAAGCCCGCACCGGCGCGGACGAGCTGATGATCAATAGCGACTTTTACGATCACGCCGACCGCCTGCGCAGTTATGAAATTGTCACGGAGGTGGCGCGGTGACGACAACGCCAGCAACAGATATCACCTTCCACCCCATGAGCGAGAAAGACTTCGCCGCTTTCTGGCCGGTGTTTCAAGAGATTGTGACGTCGGCACAAACCTACACCATCGACCCAGCGATTGGCTTTGATGATGCCTACCGCCTCTGGTGCCAAGCCCCGCTTGCGACCTGGGTGGCAAAAGATGCAAGCGGCACGCTGTTAGGCAGTTACTACCTGAAAGCCAATGCCGCAGGGCCGGGCGATCATGTTTGCAACTGCGGCTACATGGTTGCCCCTGCTGCACGCGGGCAAGGCGTGGCCCGCAAGATGTGCGAGCACTCACAAACCCAGGCGAAGGCAAGCGGTTTTCTCGCCATGCAGTTTAACGCCGTGGTGGCGACCAACACGGTGGCCGTGGCACTCTGGCAGCGCCTTGGGTTTCGTATCGTCGGCACTGTACCCGAGGCGTTTCGCCACCCACAGCAAGGGCTGGTGGATACCCATGTGATGCACAAAGCGCTGATGCGCTAAGGCACTATTTTATAAGGCATTATGTTTGCCTTTCTTCACGCATGCAGCCCGCCAGAATCGCTTCTGCGGCATCACTACCCATCGCCTCTAGGTAGGCGATATTACGCTCGGGAATTTGCTCGGTATCGCCGTACGCGGCGATGGCCTTCTCTAGGCTCGCCTCGCGCAGAAGATGCAGCATCGGGTAGGGCGAACGGTTGGTGTAGTTTGCCACGTCCTCCGGTTCAGCATCGGCAAAGCAGTAATCCGGATGGAAGGTAGCGAGCTGATAAATCCCTTCATACCCCTGCTCCACCATCAGCGACTCGGCAAGATCGACAAAATCCAGGTAATGCTCGAAGTCGCGAAACAGCGTGGGGAAAACCAGTAGCGAGGTTTCGGCCTGCTCGTGCTCGTCGAGCCACGCCATCTCCGCCATTAGCTCCTCAAGTGCAACCGCCATCTTTTTTGAGCGCACAACCTCGATACGTACGCTGTCACGCTCGACTTCGCGCTGAGCAAACGGGCAAATGGTGTGGGCCACGATAAAATCTCGCACCCAGTGAAGCGTTTGCGCTTTCACCGCGCCGTCTCTATCCATCAAATTCTCACTCTCCACTAAACTCTCTCTATCAACCGAATTCTCGCTATCAACCGAAGTGTTTGCGTTCGCCGTGTTATCCCCGTGCTGCATGAAGACCTCTTTCGGGTAAAACATGTTCTATTAAAAAGTGCCCGCTTGAAAGCGGCCTTGCCCCCCCACCGGTGTGGGCCTGGCAGTTAGCACCCAACTCGCGCATCATAGCGCTTTCTTTCTCGACTTCCTTTAGGCTCTTCCCTCTTTTATGTCTCGTGCCGCTCCTTATCCACCGCCGTCCAACCCGCTAAGCGGTTTTTTCGGCGTATTTCGCTATAGCCGCCGCGCGCTTTCACTCGTGTGGCAAACGTCTCCCGCGATGATGCTGGGCCTAGCACTGTGTACCTTGGTGGCAGGCGTACTCCCCGCCGTGGCGACTTGGGTCGGCCAGTTGATCGTCGACGGCGTGGTCAGCGCTATGGAGACCTACCAGGCCGCGGACGAACCCGATCTATGGCTAACGATTACGCCGGTGCTCGGCTGGGTCGCGCTGGAGGGCGGCATCATCGCACTGATTGCGCTGGCCCAGCGCGGCCTCTCGGCGCAGCAGTCGCTGCTGCGTGCGTTGCTGGGGCAGAAAGTCAACGTGATGATTCTGGAAAAAGCCGGCACGCTCTCGCTTGGCCAGTTTGAGGATTCCGAGCTATACGACAAGCTCACCCGCGCACGCCGGGAAGCTTCCACACGCCCGCTGGGGCTGGTGAATAAAACCTTTAGCCTGCTGCAAAACGCCATTTCGCTGGCAAGCTTTGGCGTACTCTTGGTGCAGTTTTCGCCCTGGGCGCTGTTGATTCTTATCGCGGGCGCGCTGCCCGTATTTATCTCCGAGGCTAAGTTTTCCGGCGATGCGTTTCGGTTATTTCGTTGGCGCTCGCCGCAAACGCGCATGCAAATGTACCTGGAAACCGTGCTCGCCCGCGAAGACAGCATCAAAGAGGTCAAGCTATTCGGTTTGGAGCCACTCTTTTTACAGCGTTACCGGGACATTTTCACGCGCCTTTTTAGCGAGGAACGGCGTCTGACCCTACGCCGTGAAAGCTGGGGGTTTGTCCTAGGTCTGCTCGGCACGCTGACCTTCTACGGCGCCTACGGTTGGGTAGTGGTGGAAACCATCACCGGGGCGCTAACGCTGGGGCAGATGACCATGTATTTGATGGTGTTCAAGCAAGGGCAAGCCGCGCTTTCGGCAAGCCTTACCGCCATCAGCGGCATGTACGAAGATAATCTTTATCTCTCCAATTTATACGAATACCTTGAACAGCCCACCGACGTAGAACACGGCGCGTTAACCCAAGGCGAAGTGCCCGGCGACGGTCTACGCTTTGAAAGCGTGAGTTTCGCCTACCCCGGCGGTCAAGCGGTTTTGCACGATATTTCCTTGCATCTCAAACCAGGGCAAAGCCTCGCCCTGGTGGGGGAAAACGGCTCGGGCAAAACCACACTGATCAAACTTTTGACCCGTCTTTACCACCCAACGCAAGGGCGTATTTTGCTGGACGGCAGTGACCTCCGCGACTGGGATGCGACGGCGCTACGCGAGCGAACCGGGGTGATTTTTCAAGACTTTGTACGCTACCAGCTGCAAGTAGGAGAAAACCTTGGGGTGGGCGATACGCACGCCTTTAACGATGAACAACGCTGGCAGCGCGCCGCCCACCACGGCATGGCCGATGGCTTTATCGACCACATGACAAGTGGTTATCGCACCCAGCTGGGACGCTGGTTCAAAAACGGGCAGGAGCTTTCCGGTGGCCAGTGGCAGAAAATCGCCCTCTCTCGTGCCTACATGCGCGAAAACGCCGATATCCTGGTGCTGGATGAGCCCACTGCCGCCATGGACGCCGCCGCCGAAGCAGAAGTCTTTGCCCGCTTTCGCGAACATAGCCGCAACAAAATGACCATATTGATCTCTCACCGTTTCTCAACGGTCAGAAGCGCCGAGCATATTGTGGTGATTGGTCAAGGGCGGATCATCGAGCACGGCACGCACGACGCATTGTTAGCGCAAAACGGCCGCTACGCCACGCTCTTTCGTTTGCAAGCCAAAGGCTATCAGTAAAACTATCTACAAAACTATCTAAAAAACCATCTCAAAAACTATCTCAAAAACTATCTACAAAACGATCAGTAAAAAAAGCTTTACCATTAATGCTTGGCAATGGTGCATAGATGTTGACAGTTGTGCACAGTGGTAGAGTCAGGTATAGCTGATCGGATATTCGTTAGCAGAACACCAATAACCGCAACTAAGGGAGATCCAACGTGAAAATTGGTGCACCTAAAGAGCTCGCCAAGGGTGAAGCGCGTGTCGCGCTAACCCCAGAAAGCGCGCTGCAACTGCAAAAGCTAGGGCACGACTGCTTTATCGAAGCCGGTGCCGGGACGCTTGCTGGCTTTGATGATCAGGCGTATCGCGATGCCGGTGTAAGCGTCGTGGAAGGCGCCGAGTCACTTTGGCAAACGGTCGATACCGTGATCAAAGTCCGCGAACCCAGCGATGCCGAAACCCAGCATCTGCGCGAAGGGCAAACGCTGATCAGTTTTTTCTGGCCAGGGCAGAACGAGGCGCTGCTAGAAAAGTGCAAAGCCCAAGGCGCCACCGTGATGGCGATGGACATGGTGCCGCGTATTTCCCGCGCTCAGAAGATGGACGCGCTTTCCTCCATGGCCAACATCGCCGGTTACCGCTCGGTGATAGAAGCCGGTAACAACTTTGGGCGCTTTTTTACCGGCCAGGTCACGGCCGCCGGTAAAGTGCCACCGGCTAAAGTGCTGGTGATTGGCGCAGGTGTTGCCGGGCTTTCCGCCATTGGCACCGCCACCAGTCTCGGTGCGGTGGTACGCGCCTTTGACGTGCGCCCGGAAGTCGCCGAGCAGATCGAATCCATGGGCGCTGAGTTCTTGTTTCTCGACTTTGAGGACAGCCAGGACGGTGCCGAAACCGGTGGTTACGCCTCGCCCTCTAGCCCAGAATTTCGCGAAAAGCAGCTTGAGTGCTTCCGCGAGCAAGCCCCCGATATCGATATCGTTATCACCACCGCGCTGATTCCCGGCAAGCCCGCGCCCAAACTGTGGCTCGAGGATATGGTCAAGGCCATGAAGCCGGGCTCGGTGATTATCGATTTGGCCGCTGAAAAAGGCGGCAACTGCGATTTAACCAAGCCCGATGAGCGGGTGGTGAGCGACAATGGCGTCGTGGTGGTTGGCTACACCGACTTCCCCTCGCGCATGGCAACGCAAGCTTCGCTACTTTACGCCACTAACGTCCGCCACATGCTTACGGATCTTACGCCGGAAAAAGACGGCCAGATCGTGCATGACATGGAAGACGATGTCATTCGTGGCGCCACGGTGACCCACCAAGGTGAAATCACCTTCCCACCGCCGCCGCCCAAGGTGAAGGCCATCGCGGCAGCGAAGCCCAAACCCAAGGAAAAAGAGCCAACGCCGGAGGAGAAAAAAGCCGCCGAGCTTGCGACGTTCAAAGCGCAAACCAAGCGCCAGGCCACGCTTCTCGGTGTCGGCGGCGCAATCATGCTGCTACTCGGTCAAGTCGCTCCAGCGTCTTTCATGCAGCACTTTATCGTTTTTGCGCTCGCCTGCTTCGTCGGCTTCCAGGTGATCTGGAACGTCAGCCACTCGTTGCATACACCACTGATGGCGGTGACTAACGCCATTTCTGGGATCATCATCCTAGGCGCGGTACTGCAGATCGGCTCCGGTAGCGGGGTTGTGACGCTGATGGCGTCCATTTCAGTGCTGATCGCGACGATCAATATTGTCGGTGGCTTTTTGGTCACTCGCCGTATGCTGGCCATGTTCCAAAAATCTTAAACCGCGGAGGCAACCCATGCTAAGTCAAGGATTCGTGTCTGCCGCGGCAATCGCGGCAAGTGTTCTGTTCATCCTCTCCCTAGGGGGGTTGAGCAATCAAGAAAAAGCCAAACGGGCGGTGTGGTACGGCATCGTCGGTATGGCCGTCGGGGTCTTTTTCACTGCCTTCGGCCCTGGTATTGGCGCTTATGGCTGGATGATCCCGATGATGGTCATCGGTGCAGGTATTGGTGTTTATGTGGCGAAAAAGGTCGATATGACCGAAATGCCGCAACTCGTTGCCGCACTGCACAGCTTTGTCGGCCTAGCCGCCGTGTTCGTCGGCTGGAGCGCCGACTTGGAGCGTCGCCGCGTTATGGCGGCTCGCGCGGTTGAAGCCGGTACCGAGCAGTTCTCTGCCTTTGCGGCCCTGGTAGCCACCAAAGCGCCAGACGAGCTGATGTTTTTGCAGATCGAGGTAGTGCTGGGTGTGTTCATCGGCGCGGTGACCTTCACCGGCTCGGTCGTAGCCTTCGGCAAGCTAGCGGGCAAGGTAGACGGCAAGGCTAAGCAGCTACCCGGCGGCCATGCGCTCAACGCGGGCGCCGCAGCGCTTTCGCTACTGCTGGCGATTCTTTACATTAGCGGCGCCGGTTTCTGGACGCTCTTGCTGATCGCGCTGCTGGCGTTCTTCATCGGCTATCACCTGATCATGGGCATTGGCGGCGCCGATATGCCGGTGGTGGTATCGATGCTCAACAGCTACTCAGGCTGGGCGGCGGCAGCCATCGGTTTCACGCTCTCCAACGATCTCTTGATCGTGACCGGTGCGCTGGTCGGCTCCTCGGGTGCGATTCTCTCTTACATCATGTGTAAAGCGATGAACCGCAACTTCGTCAGCGTCATCCTCGGCGGTTTCGGTGGCAGCCAAGGCCCGGCGGCGGAGATTGAGGGCGAGCAGATTGCCATCGACGCCGGTGGCGTAGCCAGTGCGCTTAACGATGCTGACAGCGTGGTGATCGTACCGGGCTACGGCATGGCGGTCGCTCAGGCGCAGAACGCCGTCAGCGAGCTAACCCGCAAGCTACGTGCATCGGGCAAGAACGTGCGTTTTGGTATTCACCCGGTGGCAGGTCGTCTCCCTGGGCACATGAACGTGCTGCTGGCCGAAGCCAAAGTGCCCTACGATATCGTGCTGGAAATGGACGAAATCAACGACGATCTCGCTTCTACCGATGTGGTGATCGTTATCGGTTCCAACGATATCGTCAACCCGGCTGCAGAAGACGATCCCAATAGCCCCATCGCCGGCATGCCGGTATTGAAAGTGTGGGAAGCCAAGCAGGTATTCGTGTGTAAACGCGGCCAAGGTACCGGCTACTCGGGCATCGAGAACCCGCTGTTCTTCAAGGAGAACACCCGGATGTTCTACGGCGATGCTAAAGGCAGCATCGAGTCACTACTACCGCAAATCGACTAAACCAACGGGACCAACGAACCCAACGGCACGTCATAACGCCCCCAACATTGGGGGCGTTTTAGTTCCTCACGACGCGTTTGCATGACAAAAAGCGCGGGAATGAAATAATACCATGCTGCACTGCAACAAAACTCAGCTACACTGGTAGGGCAGTCCCAAAGGAGGAATGCCAACCATGACACACTACCCCCTGTATGATTGCGAAGTGCTGCGTGCTTGGCTACATCAAGCACAGTGGCAACGCGATTTTGTCGAGGCTTTTAGCGTTTACTGCGATAAATAACCTACGGCATTAGATGTAAAAAAGTAACCAAGCCGGGCAAACGCCCGGCTTTTTATTTATGTGAAAACCCTTTCCATTCAGTCAAGTAAGCGTTATCTAATGCTTACGTTTTTCGTCAGTAAGCTAGTCGTTCAATCAAACAAGCTCATTCGCTTCATCACGTTATCGCGCTTGATCCACCAGTGATATAACGCGCCGATAACATGAAGGGTAATCAGCACGATAAGCAACCAGCCAACGCGCTCATGCCAAAGAAACAACGTTTCTGAGAGCGCTTTGTTTTCGCCGACCACGCTTGGCAGCGTCCAATAGAAAAACTGTACGGGAAAGCCGCCCGTTGCCGTGGCCAACGCACCGAGCATGGGCATCACCACTAGTGCCAAATAAAGCAGGTGATGAACGCTCGTGCTGACGAGGCGCTCAAAGGTGTTTAACGGCGGATCGTGATCCGGCACGACAAATGCCAGCCGGGTAATAATGCGCAGAGTCATCAATAACAGTAACGTGATACCCAGCGTTTTATGCGCCGTATAAAGCGCATTCGTCAACGTTTCACCGATTAGCGCAACCGCCCGCTCAAATCCCAGAAAGCCCAGCGTAAGCCCGCTTGCCAGTGAGAATAAAACGCCCAAAGCTACTAGCCAATGCAGCACTCGATGCGGATAAATATAATGGTCCAATTCATGCATGAAAGACTCCTTGGCACTCGCCTCGTCAATTGATGAAAACTTAGTTTAGGCAATTCTGCTGCTAAAATCGCCGATCTTGATATTTCTTGCCCAGCATTTTCCCAGCCGTTATCATCTATCACCCTGCATGGCATCTAATTGATGCCTGTGCTCAACGCAAGAAACACCATGAGGAATCTCCATGGTAGATTTCAAACGCTTCACCCCATTGCTGTGTTTTATCGTTCTGCTACTTGGCGGTCTCAATACCGCTTATGCGGATGATGTCACCCAGAAAGGCAAAGCCTCCTATTACAGCGACCGCTTCCAAGGCGCCACTACCGCCAGCGGCGAAACTTTCAACCAGCAAGCCTTAACAGCGGCTCACCCGAGTTTGCCTTTCGGCACCAAAGTACTCGTCACACGGCCAGATACCGGACAAGCAGTGGAAGTGATCATCAACGACCGCGGCCCTTACGTGCAAGGCCGGATTATTGACCTTTCCAAACGCGCAGCGCGCCAATTGGACATGCTGAAACGCGGCGTCGCGCCGGTTCTAGTGACTCAGTTGAATTAAGCGGTTTATACCGCCCTCTGATGGCAGCGCTTATGAAGCGCTTTCATCGTCTCCGCCAGCGCTAATACGGGCCCTTCCACCGCAAGTCCCGGCACGACTTGTTCAATGGGAAGCGTTGCCACCGGAGGTGGCCCTACGCCGAACTCCTGCAACCATTCGCTTAGCTGCGCGGATGAGCTGACATAAACAATCCGTCCAAGCCCGACCCAGCCATGCGCCGCCGCACACATTGGGCAGTGCTCACCTGAAGTGTAAACCGTCGCCTCAGCGCGCGCTCTTGGTGTCATGTTTGCCGCCGCCCAACGCGCCAGTGCAAACTCAGGGTGCCGGGTCGCATCTCCACCCGCGATACGGTTTCGATCTTCCGCTAACACCTCGCCATCGCGGCTCACCAGCACGCTACCAAACGGCTCGTCCCCCGCATTCAGCGCCTCCTCTGCCAACACCACACAGCGCTTCAGATACGGCATTTCATGTTCAGCAATCATCGCCCGCCCCTTAGTAAGATACCGCTTTACTTTAGTGCGAATCGGCCCGTGATACGAGCCCCTGAAATTGACGCAAAGATGCCTACCACGCCTGTAAAGGACGTACTTGTTAAGGCAAGTGATAATAAAAGCAAAAGGCAACGTTGCCACACAAAATGAAGCAGAAAAGGCGAAAAAACCAGTGGGATTGGGGAAGAAGGGATATTCCGAGGGAAAGATGGTGGGCCCAGCTGGACTCGAACCAGCGACCAAAGAATTATGAGTTCTCTGCTCTAACCAACTGAGCTATGGGCCCGTAAAGCGCGAGTATGATAGCGAAAGACGGATAGCGAGGCTAGCCCCTATTCACTATCCGCCTTGGTAGATTTCGTTATAGCCCGAGATGATGGGCAACGTAGTCGGCGTCTTTATCACCTCGGCCAGAGAGATTCACCAGAATATGCTGGTCTGCTGGTAGCTTCGGTGCCTCGCGCAGAGCCCAAGCAACGGCATGTGCGCTTTCCAGCGCGGGAATGATGCCTTCGACCCGCGAAAGCATGAGAAAGGCGTCCAAGCACTCTGCGTCGGTCGCACTTTGGTAGTCGACTCGACCGACCTCCTTGAGGTAGCTGTGCTGCGGCCCTACACCGGGGTAATCAAGGCCCGATGCAATCGAATGTACCGGCATGACGTTACCAGCATCGTCTTCCAGCACGTAGCAAGCCATGCCGTGAATCTCACCAGGCTTACCCAGCGTCAGCGTGGCGGAGTGACGTTTTGTGTCGAGCCCTTCGCCCGCCGGCTCCACACCCACCAGATGAACGCTTGCGTCATCAAGAAAGGCGGTGAACATCCCAATAGCGTTGGAGCCACCGCCTACACAAGCAGTGACATGGTCAGGAAGACAGCCATGACGTTCAAGGAACTGATGGCGTGCCTCGCGGCCGATGACCGACTGGAAATCGCGTACCATCTTGGGGAAAGGATGCGGCCCTACCACCGAGCCAATGGCATAGATGAACTGCTGCGGATCCTTAAGATACTCCTCAAAAGCACTGTCTACTGCATCCTTGAGCGTTGCTATACCCCGCGTCACGGGCACCAGCTTGCAACCAAGAATCTTCATCTTGGTCACATTAGGGTGCTCTTTCTCGATGTCCACCTGGCCCATGTGGATCTCGCAGGGAATGCCTACCAGCGCACAGGCGGTCGCCAGGGCCACGCCGTGCTGGCCAGCACCGGTCTCGGCAATCACCTTGGTCTTACCCATGAACTTGGCCAGTAGCGCCTCGCCCAGGCAGTGATTGATCTTATGGGCACCGGTGTGGTTTAAGTCTTCGCGCTTAAGGTGAATCTGCGCGCCGCCAAGCTTCGTGGAAAGTCGCCGAGCATGAAAAATCGGACTGGGCCGACCGACGTAGTCGGCCAAAAGCTCAGCCAGCTCCTGCTGAAAGTCCTCGCGATGGCGAATCTCCTCGTAGGCAGCATCGATATCATCCATTACCGCCTTAAGTTCAGGCGGGATGTGCTGTCCGCCAAAGCGGCCAAAGTAGCCCTGCGCGTCAGGAAGATTAACAAAGGGGGAGTGACTCATCGCATTTCCTTAAGGCAAACAAAATCTTAAAGCAGTTTGCCCGGCCGTCTCAGCGCTGTCGAGACGACCTTGGGCGAGGCCTACGGTGCCAAGCGTTCGCTTAACCATTTACCGATGTCTTGCACTTGCTGAGGGCAAAGCGCATGCGCCATGGAATACTGGCGATAATCGGCCGGATAGCCAAGCGCTTTGACCTTATCAAACCCCGCACGCCCGAGTGTTTCTGGCACGACGGGGTCAAAGTTGCCGTGATGCACCTCAATGGGAATGGAGCGATTCACCTCGGCGAGCTCGATGCTGTCAGCGGTGGCAAAGTAAGTCGACATCGCCAAAAGCCCGCCCAACGGCTGCGAAAAAGAGAGCGCCGCGTGATAGGCGACAGCGCCGCCCTGAGAGAAGCCTGCCATGATAATCCGACGGCTATCGATGCCTTGATCGATCTGCTCTTCCATCAGCGCCTGAATACGCTCGGCCGACTTTTTCAGCTGCACTTCATCCACCCGGCGCCCTAAGTCCATGGCTAAAATATCGTACCAAGCGGGAATGATCATCCCGCCGTTGACGGTGACGGGTAAGCGCGGGGCATGAGGCATAATGAAACGCACGTTAGCGTTTTCCGGCAGTGCGAGCGCCGGCACTAGCGGTTCAAAGTCGTGGCCATCAGCCCCTAAACCATGAAGAATAAAAACGCAGGCATCGGCTGGTTGGCCACTCTTCGGTTCAATTATCAGTTCGCCTGATTCACTCATCAGCATCTTCCTTACACATAAAAGCGACACCCTAGCGCAAAGCAACGTTGACGGCGAGACATTGCCAGCTTAAAACGGCCAAATCAACGGAATAAGCGTCAAGGCAATCGCGCCGGTCAGTAGGTTCAAACCAGCGCCAACGCGCAAAAAGTCGCCGATGCCGTAGCCACCAGGGCCGTGCACCATTAAGTTGGTTTGATAACCAATCGGGGTGAGAAAGCTTGCCGAGGCCGCAAACATCACCGTCACCACATAGGGCATCGGATTAACGCCCAGGCTTTCCGCTGCCGCCATGACCACCGGAAAGATGATCACCGCGGCGGCATTATTAGTGACTAGCTCTGTAAGCACTGCCACGACGCAGTAAGTGCCAATTAGCAGTAGCAGCGGGCTGCCAGCCACCAGAGAAAGGATTTCCCCAGCGATTTCATCGGCAGCTCCAGAACTTTGCAGCGCCGCGCCTACGCCAAACGAAGCGGCAATGGTCAGTAGCACCTGGGTATCTAGCCCGCGCTTGGCAGCCCCCACGCTGCAGCAGCCGGCTAACAACGAAAGCGACGCTCCCAGCATGGCAGCGTTTAGCATACTCAATACGCCGACTGCAGCCAGCAATACGGCGCCCAACAGAATCGCCCAGGCCAGCGGCGCTTTCTCGTGTACCGGGCGCGCTGCGCCGTTAAGCTCGCTGATCAGCAGAAAGTCTTTCGATTGGCGGTGACGTTCGATAAACGGCGGGCGCGCTTCCAACAACAGCACATCGGCAGGCTGTAAACGCACCTGCCCCAGGTTGCCTGTCACTCGCTCACCGCCACGGCAAACAGCCAACACGGCGGCGCCATACAGGGTTCTAAAGTGCCCATCGCGGATGCTCTGGCCGATAAATTGACACTGATTGGATACCACCGCCTCTACCAGCCGGCGCTCCTTAAACTCTTTTTCTAGACTGGAAGCGCCATCATGGGAAGGAATCAAACCGCGTATCTGCTGTAGCTCAACGGCTGCATCTGAGGTGCCCGCAAACACTAACCGGTCGCCTGCTTTTAGCCGCTCCCCTGGCCCCACCACGCTAACCACGTTACCGGCACGCTCAATTTCGACCAGAAATAGCTCCTGTAAATGGCGCAGACCCGCTTCTTCTACCGTGCGGTCAACCAGCACCCCCGCAGGGTCGACTTCCATTTCAATGGTGAACTCGCGGGGGTTGGCAAATGCTTTTGCCATGCCATCCCGGGAAGGCAACAGGCGCGGCCCCAATAAGATCAAATAACTAAGCCCAATGACTGCGACAGGAACACCCACCCAGGCCAAATCAAACAGCCCCATGGCAAGGTCGGGGTAGCGCTCGACCAGTAATCCATGCACCACCAAGTTAGTGCTGGTACCGAATAGGGTAATCGTCCCGCCGAGAATCGACGCGAAGCTCAGCGGCATCAAAAGCCGCTGCGGAGAGAGCCGTAGCCGACGACTCCAGCTCATCACCGCTGGAATGTAGGTCGCTACTACCGGCGTGTTATTAAGAAAGCCGCTTAACGAGGCGACTGGCAACAGTAGGCGCACAAGCGCGCCCCGCTCCCCGGTAGGCCGGCCTAAGACATAGCGAATGATCAGATCGATGCCGCCGGTTTCACGGATGCTGGCCACTAAAACGTACATAAACGCGACGGTAAACAGGCCGCTATTTGAAAAACCGCCTAGCGCCTGCTGCGGATCGATAACGCCCAGGGTCATCAACACCACTACCGCACCCAGCAGAATAATATCGGGGCCAAGACGCGACAGCGTCATTAGCGGGAAGATAGTGAGCACTACCCCAACCGCAATCCAAGCATCCAGCGACATAGCCCCGCGTCCTTAGTAGAAAGCTTAATAAAAAGACGTAACGAAAAACATGGGCTATTGTGCCGCGTTACGGATATTCTAAAAAGTTATTTTTAGAAACACAGTAAGATCAAAATAATATAAATCTGGTGAGGTGTGAGGTGTGAGGTGTGAGGTGTGAGGTGTGAGGTGTGAGGTGTGAGGTGTGAGGTGTGAGGTGTGAGGTGTGAGGTGTGAGGTGTGAGGTGTGAGGTGTAGAACATGAGACATGTGTATTGATAAATACAAAAACAAAAAACCCCGCATTTAGCGGGGTTTTTTTAGCATGCTAGCATTAGGGGCTAGCAGCAAACATCATGGGTTCTAATTATAGAACTTTGATGTTGGAAGCCTGAAGGCCTTTTTTACCCTGGGTGACGTCGAAGGAAACCTTCTGGCCGTCTTGCAGAGTTTTAAAACCGTCAGCTTGAATCTCGGAGAAATGTGCGAACAGGTCGTCGCCATTGTCGTCAGGAGAAATGAAGCCGAAGCCTTTAGTGTCGTTGAACCACTTTACAGTACCAGTTGCCATGATCGAAATCCTCGATTTAGCGTATTTAGAGCCGGGTAATACCCGAGTTGCAGTGGGTAGAACAAGAAACCTTCACCAGACTCAACGCTAAGCGTTTTGATACTGCTGACATCGTTCGACTTGCTAACCTACTGCGCTTATCATGCGCTTAAGTGCTGCGCACGTCAACACTATCCTTTAAAAATATGTCAGGGCGATGACACCGCTAGGCTCTGTCTGAAAACTGGCTGCGCTCGACCATACGGCGTTAAAAATCGGCTCAAAGTACTCATTTACACTACGTAAACTCCGTCTTTTCGCCGATTTTTGCCTTGTCTGGCCTTCGCTCGCCGACTTTTCAGACAAAGCCTAGCATCCAGCCTGCCGCCTTCTCAGCGATCATTAACGTCGGCGAATTCGTATTACCGCTGGTGATCGTCGGCATGATACCAGCATCCACCACGCGCAAGCTTTTTACACCGCGCACGTTAAGCTTTGAGTCTACCACTGCCATCGGATCATCGTCGTTCCCCATTTTTGTCGTCCCCACCGGATGAAAGATCGTCGTGCCGATATCACCGGCCAGTTTGGCCAGCTCGTCGTCGGTTTGGTACTCAAGCCCTGGCTTAAACTCTTCCGGCTGATATCTAGCAAAGGCGTCCTGCTCGGCAATCTTGCGCGTCACCCGCAGTGAATCCGCCGCCACCTTGCGATCCTCCGGCGTGCTCAGGTAGTTGGGCACAATCGCCGGCGCCGCTTTGGGGTCGCGGCTTTTGATACGCACTGTGCCGCGGCTTGTGGGGTTTAAGTTACAAACACTCGCGGTAATTGCCGGGAAGTCATGCAGCGGCTGGCCGAACGCATCCAAACTTAACGGCTGAACATGGTATTCAATATTGGCGTGCTCATATTCATCCGAGCTGCGGGTAAAAATACACAGCTGCGACGGTGCCATGCTCATCGGGCCGGTGCGCTTTAGGGCGTACTCCAGTCCAATCTTGGCTTTGCCCATCAGCGAATTGGCCATCGTATTGAGCGTTTTAGCGCCCTTTACTTTATAGACCGAGCGGATTTGCAAATGATCCTGCAAGTTTTCACCCACGCCAGGGAGCTCCGCTACCACGTCAATATCGTGTTCGGCCAACAAATCCTTTGGGCCAATGCCGGAGAGCTGCAAAATCTGCGGTGACCCAATGGTTCCTGCGCTTAACACGACCTCTTTATTCGCGGTGACCGTCAGCGTTTCGCCGCCTCGCGTAAGCTCCGCCCCTACACAGCGTGGCGAGCCGGTCTCGCGCTCAAACAACAACCGGTTGACGTGGGTTGAGTGCCAAATAGTGAGGTTTGGACGCTTTTTTGCGGGCCTTAAAAACGCTTTGGACGTACTCCAGCGCCAACCGCCGCGCTGATTGACCTCGAAGTAATCGACGCCTTCGTTATCGCCACGATTGAAGTCCTTGGTGCGCGGAATACCCGCTTGCACCGCCGCCTCCGCAAAGTCGTCCAGCACCTGCCAGCTCAAGCGCTGCTTTTCGATGCGCCACTCGCCGCCGTGGCCGTGGTAGTGACGGTGCTCATCGTCAGCGTCGCCGCCGGCGTCCAAGCGGCAATGGTCTTCGTGCTTAATGAAATCGGGCAGGCAATTTTCCCAGCGCCAGGCGTCGTCGCCCGTCGCCTCGGCCCATTGATCGTAATCTCGCGCCTGGCCGCGCAGGTAAAGCATGCCATTGATGCTTGAGCAGCCACCCAATGTCTTACCACGTGGGTAGATCAGCGAACGGCCGTTAAGGCCTTTGTCCGGCTCGGTGCGAAAGCGCCAATCGGTACGCGGGTTGTTGATGCAGTAGAGATACCCCACCGGAATGTGAATCCAGTGATAGGTATCCGGCCCACCCGCTTCGATCAGCAAGACCCGATTCGCCGGGTCGGCACTCAGTCGATTGGCCAGCAGGCACCCGGCGGTGCCTGCTCCCACGACGATATAGTCAAATGTGTGTTCCGCCACGGCATGCTCTCCCGGCCAGCCTTATTTTATTTATGCGTCGGCATGGCAAACTCAGCACCGGCATCAATCGTATCTGACCAGCGCTGCATGATGGATTTTTGCTTGGTGTAAAAGCGTACACCTTCTTCGCCGTAAGCGTGCATATCACCAAACAGCGAGCGCTTCCAACCGCCGAAACCGTGCCACGCCATCGGCACCGGAATGGGGACGTTAATGCCCACCATACCCACCTGGATGCGACGGCCAAACTCGCGGGCCACGTTGCCGCTTTCGGTGAAGCAGCTCACCCCATTGCCAAATTCATGGTCGTTGATTAACCCAATGGCGGTGGCGACATCCGGCACACGCACGCAGACGAGGACCGGGCCGAAGATCTCTTCTTTGTAGATCGTCATCTCCGAGGTCACATGGTCAAACAGCGTACCACCCATCCAGAAGCCATCACCGCAGCCTTCGCCGGTTTGCGAGGCATCGAATGTGCGGCCATCTACTACCAACTCGGCGCCTTCTTCTTCACCTTTGTTGATATAGCCGGTAATCCGCTCGTGCGCTTGGCGAGTCACAATCGGCCCCATTTCCGCATCCAGCTGCATACCATCTTTCACTTTCAGCGCTTTAGCGCGCTCTGCCAGGCGCGGCACAATTTTGTCTGCCACATCGCCGACAAGCACCGCCACGCTGATGGCCATGCAGCGCTCACCAGCAGAGCCATAGGCCGCGCCGATGAGTGCATCGACGGCTTTATCCTGGTTGGCATCCGGCATCACCACCATGTGGTTTTTCGCCCCGCCCAGTGCCTGCACGCGCTTGCCGTGCTTGGCGCCACGCTCGTAAATCAGGTTGGCAATCGGCGTGGAGCCGACAAAGGAGAGTGCCTTCACCTCGGGGTGGTCAATCAGCGCTTCAACGCTCTCTTTATCACCCTGCAACACGTTAAACACGCCATCCGGCAGCCCGGCTTTCTTGAGCAGGTCGGCGATCAAAAGCGATGCACTTGGGTCCAATGGGCTTGGCTTGAGAATAAAGGTATTGCCGGTGGCAATGGCGACCGGGAACATCCACATCGGCACCATGGCCGGGAAATTAAACGGCGTAATACCCGCTACGACGCCCAGCGGCTGACGCATGGTCCAGTTATCAATGCCCGTGCCCACTTGTTCGGTATAGTCGCCCTTTAGAAGCTGCGGAATACCGCAGGCAAACTCGACGATATCGATGCCACGCGCCACCTCGCCCTGAGCATCGGTAAAGACCTTGCCGTGCTCTTTGGTGATCGCCTCGGCAACGTCGTCCTTATGCGCATTTAAAAGCTCCAAAAAGCGAAACATCACCCGTGCACGGCGAATCGGAGGGGTATCCGCCCAGGCGGAAAACGCGGCTTGCGCGGCGTTGACGGCCGTATTCACGTCCTGCAGTGACGCCAGAGACACCTTGCCAGTCACTTGCCCGGTGGCCGGGTTGAACACCGCCTGAGACAAGCCGGACTCACCCGACGCCGTCTGGCCATTGATGTAATGCGGAATTGCGTTTGGATTTGCCGTGCGGGTCATGGGGATACCTATTATAAAAAGAATAAAACTCAATAAACGCTTAACGCTAGCTTAGCGCGCTTTATCCGCCGATCAATTGAGTCTTTTTTAACCAAGATATAAGATTTTCAAATACCACAACGGCAAAAGGAGCTCCCTTTGCAAG
The DNA here is from genome assembly GCF_013415105.1 of Vreelandella salicampi. Classification (GTDB taxonomy): domain Bacteria; phylum Pseudomonadota; class Gammaproteobacteria; order Pseudomonadales; family Halomonadaceae; genus Vreelandella; species Vreelandella salicampi. The sequence goes on along the minus strand of NZ_JACCDF010000003.1, from coordinate 119,006 downwards.
AGTATGCGACGTTGCGGGCTTTTGTGGCCGTCGCACGAACGGGCAGTGTCTCGCAGGCGGCAGCACAGCTCCACCTAACTCAGCCGGCCGTTAGCCTAAAGTTAAAGCAACTTCAGCAACGTTTAGGGCTAACGCTCTTCCACCGTCGGCCACAGGGGCTGGCATTAACCCCTGACGGTCACACCCTCCTGCCAGCCGCTGAAAACGCTTTGGCAAGTGCTCAAGCTTTTGAGCAAACCGCACGTCAGCTGCACACCACGGTGCGGGGGCAGTTGAAAATCGGCACTATCGTTGATCCGGAATTTATTCGTTTGGGGGACTTTCTTCGCCGCTTAATGCAGGGCGCGCCTAAGTTGGAAACGGAGCTCCACCACGGCATGAGCGGCAGCGTGTTGGAGTGCGTTGAGCGCGGCGATCTCGATGTTGGCTTTTATCTCGCCCCACCCGGGGAAGGCCCAGGCCTACAACACAAGGCGCTGGCCTTTCGTGAACTCACCCATTTTCACTACCACGTCGTGGCCCCACCCGGCTGGGAATCACGCTTGAACGATACCCGGTGGGAAATACTGGCCACGCTGCCGTGGATTGTTACCCCGCAAGACTCCGTTCACCACCGGCTACTCAATAAGGCACTACGTGACAGCGGCGCCACGCCAAACCGCGTCGCCCAGGTCGATCAAGAAGCTTGCATGCTGGATTTAGTGCGCGCAGGGGTAGGCTTAAGTTTAGCGCGAGACGCCCTCGCTATGACCGAACGCCAGGAAAGTGGCCTTGCCGTCGCACGCGATATACACCTTCCCTGCGCCCTCAGCTTTATCTGGCTGCGCGGGCGCGAAGACGAACCCGCGCTCCACGCAGCACTTGGCACCTTAGACGAAGTATGGCCCTTGCGCCTGGCGTGAACCTTGATCTATATCAACGTACTGCGACGCAATTTACGCTTAAATGAAGGGTCAATTTATGCCAACAAAAACGACAACGTTAAGGAAAACTTACTATGTCGCAGCTTTTGTCCCTTTCGCCAGGCGACACACAAAACCGCACGTCCGCTCAATACAACGCCCCAACTCGCCGTTTTACACTTTTGCAACGTCTCAGCCTGCAAAGCAAAATTTTGCTGCTGGTACTGACCCCGCTATTAATCGCCTGTGTGGGGCTCGTGGGTGCGGAAGCGTTTGAGCGCACCAAAGATAACCGCGCCCAGCTAGCCCAGCAACAGGAAATGCTGATTGAGTCGCGCACCGAAAGCGTAGCCAATATCGTTGAGATGGCGGCCTCATCAATTGACTCGTTAGTTGAAGGCAGTGGCAGCCTACGTGCGCGCCAAACTGAGGCCCGCGAGCGCTTGCGCGAACTGCGTTTTGAGAATGGCAACTACATTTTTACCCTCGATACCGATGGCACCATGCTGGTGCAATCGGCGGTGCCCGAGCAGGAAGGGCAATCGATGATGAACGCAACAGATGCCGAAGGCCGGCCCTTTATTCGCCGCCTGATTGAAACCGCACAAGACGGTGGCGGCATTTATCAGTACCACTGGCCTAACCCCGCCACCGGCGACACCGAAGCCAAGTACTCCTACGCCATGCTGATACCCGAATGGGATTGGGTAATCGGCGCCGGGGTTTATATGACCGATATCAACGCCGAAATGGCCCACATTGAAGCCGCTGCCGCAGCCGATCTGCGCCAGACGCTGACCAAGATTATCGGCGCATCGCTGCTACTTTTCTGTGTGATTGCCGCGATTACCGTCTGGGTGACCCGGCGCATCGTCGGACAAATTCAACGTACTGCCTCAGCTATGGAGGAGATCGCTGCCGAAGTGGCCGACGGACGTGGCGATTTAACCCGTAAACTAAGCGTGACCAGCGACGATGAAATTGGCCACCTTGCCGATCAGTTCAATGCGTTTATGACGCGCATCCGCGAGACACTGCTCACCGTGCGGCAAAGCGCTGAAAGCGTCTACCAAGCCTCCAACGAGATCGCCCAGAGCAGTGAAGAACTTGCCGCGCGCACCGATCAGTCTGCTGCCAACTTGCAGCAGACCTCCTCAGCCATGGAGGAGATCACCTCCACCGTCTCCCATAGCGCCGATAATGCCCAGAAGGCCAACCAGCTCGCCTCAGAGACGGCTAACGTAGCGCGACGTGGCGATGACACTATGCGCCAAGTGGAACATACGATGGTAGAGATCGATGACGCTTCCGCGCAGATCGGCGATATCATCAGCATGATCGATTCGATTGCCTTCCAAACCAATATCCTGGCACTCAACGCCTCGGTAGAAGCAGCTCGCGCGGGCGAGCACGGGCGAGGGTTTGCCGTTGTCGCGCAGGAAGTCCGACAACTCGCATCCCGCTCAAGCGATGCAGCGAAAGAGATTCGCTCCCTGATTGACACCTCGGTTGAGCGCTCGCGCCACGGCAAAACCATCGTTAGTGAGGCGGGCGACACCATGCGCCATATCGTGACTAGCGTTATGCAGGTAGCCGATGTGATTGCCGAAATCAGCGCCGGCGCTCAGGAGCAAAGTAGCGGCATCGATGAGGTGAACCAAGCGGTCGGCGACATGGACGCCATGACTCAGCAGAACGTCAGCATGGTAGAGCGCTCTTCGACAACAGCGTTCGACATGCGCCAGCAAGCAGAGCAGCTTAAAAGCCTCATTGGTACTTTCGTGCTCGAAGAGTCTGAGCGCCGCACGCTAATGCCAGCGTAACCCTACATATCCTCTACAAAAGTTAAGCACTATATAAAAGAAGAATAAAAAATGGGAACCTGTCAACGATAAAACCTTCTACAGGTGAGTCTCTTTTGGACTCATACAACGCTTGGAGTGTTTATGTCGCTTTTGACAGGTTTTCGCCCCCTGACGCTTATGGTTGCCGCGGCAGGCAGCCTGAGTCTTCCTCTTGCCGCCGACACCAACATCGATGCAGGTACAAGCGCCCAGGCTATTTTTGCCGGCGGCTGCTTTTGGTGCATGGAGCCACCCTATGACCGCCAGCCTGGCGTCAGCGCCACCCTCTCAGGCTACATTGGCGGCGAATTAGATAACCCCACCTATGAGGAAATCACCGACGGCGATACCGGCCACGCCGAAGCGGTGAAAATTGAATACGATCCCGAACAGATCAGCTACGAACAGCTGTTAACCATTTTCTGGCGCAACATTGACCCGTTCGCCGAAGGCCGACAGTTTTGCGATGTGGGCAACCAGTACCGTTCGGCGATCTTCTATGACAACGATGAACAGCGTGAACTTGCCGAAGCGAGCAAAGCCGAAATGGAAGACCGCTTTGGACGCGATATTGCCACCGAGATCGTTTCTGCGGATACCTTCTGGCCGGCTGAGGAATACCACCAGAACTACTACGAGAAAAATCCAGTGCGCTACAAGTTCTACCGCTTCAGCTGCGGCCGTGATGGTCGCCTAGAGGAAGTGTGGGGTGAAGAAGCGGGCGGCCCAACCTACGAATAACGCGGCGGCCGAACGAATAATCATGGCACGCTTTTAATACAGGCCCATGGTTAGCGTCTTAATTAAGGCGCTAACCATTTATTCGTGAAAAATCTCCCTTTTTCTACTAAAGTGGAAGGCAAGGATAAATAGACCGGTCGACTATTACCGGTTGATATCTGCACTCAAAGGCTTTGACCCACGCCTTATTTCACCGTTGATCTAAAGATAGGAGATCTTATGAGCAACAGTATTACGACCGTAAACCCCACCACCGGCGAAGCGCTTACCCACTACACGCTGATGGATTCCAGCCAGGCAAAGCAGGTGGTCGAGGCAAGTCATGAGGCGTTTCTTGATTGGCGGCACAAGCCACTAGAGCACCGCGCCAAGGTAGTCAAAGCCATCGGTCAGGCACTTAATGAACACAAAGAAGCGCTCACCGAATTGATGGTAAAAGAGATGGGCAAACTGCCCGAGGAAGCCCGCCAGGAGGTCGATTTATGTGTGGGTATTTGCGACTACACCGCTGAGCACGGCCCCACCAAGCTGGCCGATGAGGAGCGCAACCCCAGCAACGGTGAGCGCGGGATCGTGACGTACTCACCCATGGGGGTCATTTACGGCATTCAGCCGTGGAATTTCCCTGCTTACCAAGTGGTGCGTTACTCCATCGCCAACATTATGGCGGGCAACAGCGTTCTGCTAAAACATGCTGAAATCGTGACTGGCAGCGGACTGCTACTTGAAAAAATTTACCGTGAAGCCGGCCTACCGGAGAATGTTTTCCGCGCGCTGATTATATCCCACGATGTTTCCGATGAAGTGATTGCTCACAAAGCCGTGCGTGGCGTCACCCTCACCGGTAGCGACGGCGCAGGACGTAAAGTGGCGACCAAAGCCGCTGAACATTTGAAGAAAACCGTATTAGAGCTCGGTTCCAATGATGCTTTTCTGGTACTGGACGACGCCGACTTGGATGTCGCCGTCGACACGTGTGTAAAAGGCCGGGTATTCAATGGCGGTCAAACCTGTGTCGCCGCCAAGCGTTTTGTGGTGACCGATGCCAACTACGAAGCGTTTAAAGAACGCTTTGTGGCAAAAATGAAGGCGTTAAAAGCGGGCGACCCCAATGCTCCCGATAGCGACCTTGGCCCCATGGCGCGAGTCGACCTGCGTGACGGCCTGCACGATCAAGTAAAAGAGAGCGTTAGCAAAGGCGCTAACGTGCTTTGCGGCGGTGAGATGCCGGAAGGCAAAGGTGCCTTTTATCCGGTCACTGTGCTGGATAACGTAACACCCGGCCAACCCGCCTACGATGATGAGCTGTTTGGCCCTGTGGCAGCGCTGATTCGCGCTAAAGACGATGAAGACGCCATGCGTATCGCCAACGACAGCCGCTATGGGCTTGGTGGCGGCATTATATCCAAAGACGTGAAACGTGCCACGGAGATAGCCAGCAAGTATTTCGATACCGGCATGGTGTTTATTAACGGCTTTGGTGTTGCGACCCCGGAAATGCCTTTTGGCGGGGTCAAAGACTCCGGCTACGGACGTGAGCACGGCGGTTTCGGCATGCTTGAATTTGTCAACGTTAAGTCGGTGATTGTGGTTCAAGAATAATGCGGTAAACGCTCAAAAGCGTGAGCTTAAAATAATAGCGCCGCTAGCGTTTCATCAGGCTAGCGGCGCTTTTTTCGTTTCTCGTATTTTTATGCATTTCAATGTTGTTCAGAGGCTCGGCGCTGCCATAGCGTTAGCCCAATCGCCATTACCAACCACGTCACTATCGCCGCGATAACATCATCCAACACAATGCCGAAACCGCCATGAACATACTCGGCTAGATGAATCGGTGGCGGCTTTATCGAATCGAAGAAGCGGTAAACAACGAATGCCAGCGCCAGTACCAGTGGATGACGCGCCACCTGCAACCCAATTACCGCCAGCGGGAACGCTAGATACTCATCAGCGACAATGCTGCCATGATCTAACCCGGCATAGTGCTGCGCAGCTGCATGGCAAACCGGCACCGCAACGGCCAGCAGAACCGCCATGATGGTGCTTTGCTGAACCAGCGGGCGGCTCAACAACCACCACGCCAGCGGAATCCCCAGCAGCGATCCCACCGTCCCCGGCGCGACGGGCGAAAGCCCCAGCCCAAAGCCGGAGGCCAACCAAAAATTCATCGTGTCCAGCATTAGCCTGCCTGCTGCGCGTGGTGCTCAAGCTCGGCAGCCACGTCAGGCGAGAGGTTCAGCGCCTTTGCCAGTTGGTCAAGCCATGCTCGCTCCATCGGGTTTTGCTCGTCAATGACGGCCACGCTGACCAAGTACATCTCACGGGCAGCCTGGGGCGAATCCGCCTCACGCGCCAGCACGTTTGCATCCAACGGCGCTTGAAGCTGCTGCTCGACCCAACGGTGCATTTCCTGATCGGCGCCTAGCGCGTCAATCTGCTGGGTAATCAGCACTTGTTCTTGTTCGTCGATATGCCCGTCAGCACGGGCGGCCATAATCATCGCTTGCAGAAGTTCTAAGCTACGCCGCTCCTGAAACTCACCGCTAAGCACTTCAACTCGCTCGCCTTCGTTTGCGTCCTGCGCCTGCTGGCCGCTTATCTGCTGGGAGCCTTGTTGAGAATTTTGTTGCGAGCTTTGTTGAGAGTTTTGTTGAGAGTTCTGCCACGCTTTCCACGCCAGCACCCCCACCCCGGCAATCGCGCCGTATTTTAGCGCCTTACCGCCTAGCTTGCGCCCACGCTTAGAGCCGACGAGTAGCCCCATCGCCCCACCGCCGAGCAGGCTTTTCATATCAAAACCGCTACTGGAACCGCCTGTGTTTTGTTGGCGGCTCGGCTCCTGACTGCCGCCGCCGAACTGTTTCGAGAGACCACTCAGCATCCCTTGAACATCGACGCCGCTGCCCTTCTGGCTCCCGCCGGCCTGTTGCATCAACTGCTGAAGAATTTTGCTTGCATTCATGTCATGCCTCCCCGTTTGGACAACGCCGTTTTGCTCCCGTCTATTGAGCTCGCGGGGCACATTTTTGTGCCGCTAAAGTATGCCTAATATGCGACGCCAATGCGCGTGACACAAGATCCTAACCACGCATTACGCGGCGCCGGTTTGTACCCGCCACTGGGCGGCATAGTGGCCGTTTGCATCGAGTAGGCTTGAGTGAGTACCGCGCTCGGCCACCCGGCCTTTTTCGATCACCACGATTTCATCGGCGTGCACGATGGTGGATAGCCGGTGTGCAATCATAATTACCGTGCGCCCGTGGGCGATGCGTTTCAGCGAGCGCTGAATGGCCGCTTCGGTTTCGTTGTCCACCGCGCTGGTGGCCTCATCCAGCACCAGAATCGGTGGGTCTTTCAGTAGCGCCCGGGCCAGCGAAAGCCGCTGACGCTGGCCGCCTGAAAGCCGCACACCGCGCTCGCCCACCGGGGTATCCAGCCCCTGGGGCAACGTCTCGATAAAGCTCCACGCTTCGGCGGTTTTGGCGGCGTCGATAATCGCCGCATCATCGGCATGGGGCTTGCCGTAAGCAATGTTGTCGCGAATGCTGCCCTCGAACAGGTAAACGTCCTGGCTGACCAGCCCAATCGCCTGGCGAATTGAGTGCATGCTAACGTCACGCACCGGCTGGCCATCGACCAGCACGCGCCCGCTTTCCGGGTCGTAAAAGCGCAGCAGCAACTTGACCAGCGTAGACTTACCCGAGCCGGTAGCGCCGACCAGCGCCAGCGTATGCCCCGCTGGGGCATGAAGTTCTATCCCATCGACGCCGACGTGGCTGGCGGCGTAGTGAAAACTCACCGACTCAAAGCGCACCTCGCCCTTAACCGGCTGGGCCAGGGGCGTGGTGCTGTCATCCTTCACGGTAATCGGCTCTTCCAGCAGGTCGAGGATCCGCTTGGTGCTCGCCATGGCGCGCTCGAACAGATCAATCACCTGGGCTAGGCCGGTCAGTGGCCACAGCAGGCGTTGGGTTAAAAACACCAGCACGCCGTATGCGCCCACGTTCAAATTGCCGTTGAGCGCCATCATGCCCCCGACAGTAAAAGTGGCCAAAAAGCCCGCCAGAATCGCCATACGGATGACGGGAATAAACGCGGAGCTCACCTGGATCGCCCGGCGGTTGGCGTCAACGTAGGCTTCGCTGGCGTCGCGCAGGCGCTCGGCTTCGCGGTCTTCGCTGGTAAAGCTCTTGATGGTGGCAATGCCGCTCAGGTTATTGGAAAGCCGGCTGCCCAGGTCGCCGACCTTTTCGCGCACATCGCTGTAGAGCGGCCCGGCCTTGCGTTGGAAGTAAAACGCGCCCCAGATGATCAGCGGAATGGGCGTAAACGCCAGCAGCGCGATCAGCGGCGAGAGCACGAAGAACACCGCGCCTACGGCCACCACGGTCACGCCCACTTGAATCAGCGCGTTGGCGCCGCCGTCTAAAAACCGCTCCAGCTGGTTGACGTCGTCGTTCATGGTGGCGACCAACTGGCCGGAGCTTTTCGACTCAAAAAACGCCATATCCAGCCGCTGGGCGTGTTCGTAGGCGTCCTGGCGCATATCCGCCTGCAGCCGTTGGGCGAGATTGCGCCACAACACCTGGAACAGGTACTCGAACAGCGACTCACCCGCCCAGATAAAGAACGTCAGCACGGCGAGAATGGTGATCTGCTCTTGGGGCGTCTCAAAGCCTAACCGTGCCACAAAGCTCTGTTCCTGGTTGACCACCACGTCGATCGCCACGCCGATGAGAATCTCGGGAGCGATATCAAACAGCTTGTTGATGATGGAGCACACGCTCGCAGCGATGATCCGCCGCCGATAACCCTTGGCGTAGCGCAAAAGGCGCATCAAGGCCTGGAAGCTCTGATTCTGAGAACGTGTCGTAGAAGAGGCCACGCGTATTCCTTACTGAATTATTTGCGATCGAATATTGCAGCCTATCCTAACACTTTCCACATATGACTTAGGGACTGGCGCGGCGTACATTGGCCAGCAATGGGCTGCCGGTATCGGGGTCGATCATCAGCGTGCAGTCGACCTGATACAGCGTCCGCACCAGCTCGGGCGTCACCACCTCGGCGGGCGCACCCTGGGCGACGATCTGCCCGTCGCAAAGGGCGATCAGATGATCCGCGTAGCGGCAGGCACTGGCTAGATCATGGAGCACCATCACCACGGTACGGCCATGGCAAGCCAGATGGCGCACCAGTTCGAACACCTCGATCTGATGGCCCAGGTCCAACGCGGACGTCGGCTCATCGAGCAGTAACAGCGGCGTTTGCTGGGCGATGGTCATGGCGATCCACGCCCGTTGTCGCTGCCCACCGGAGAGCGCTTCCAGCGGACGCTCGGCCAAGGCTTCAAGCCCGGCGGCGGCAAGCGCGTGCTCGACCACGCGCTGATCTTCCGCCGACCACTGGCGCAGCCAGCCCTGGTGGGGCTGGCGGCCAAAACGAATCAGCTCGCTGACGGTCAGCCCTTCCGGCGCGACGGCCTCTTGGGGCAGCAGCGCCAGCTGGGTCGCCAGCGTCCGGGCGGGCAGGTTCTGAATGTCCGCGCCGTTCAGCAACACCGCCCCGCTTTCCGGTTTGTGCAGCCGGGCAAGGCCCGACAGCAGCGTGGATTTGCCGCAGCCGTTGGGGCCGACAATCGCGGTTACCTGGCCGCTGGGCAGGCTGACACCCAGCGAGTCGATGACGCGCCGGGGGCCATAGCTCAGGGCGAGCGACTCGGTGGTAAGCGTAGGGGATGGTTCAGCAGGCGTCATGCATGGCTCCGTTGCGGTCGCATTAGTATCCATAATAACCAGGGGCCGCCGATCACGGCGGTCACGATGCCGACGGGAATTTCAATCGGCGCCAGCAAGGTGCGCCCGGCGAGATCCGCCAGCACCATCACCAGCGCCCCTGCTAGCAGCGATGCCACAAGTGGCACCTGGCGTGAACTGGAAAGCGAGCGGGCGATTTCCGGGCCGATCAGCCCGACCATGCCAACAGGCCCGGCCACGGCGACCGCCAGCGCGGTCAATACCACCGAAAGCATCAGCACCTGAAAGCGGCGCGCTTTGACGTTAACGCCCAGCCCGTAAGCAGTGGCGTCTTTAAAGCGCATCAGCGATAGCGGGCGCGCGACGATGAAAGCGGCGATCACGCCCACTCCTAGCCCAACGGCAAGCAAGCCTACCGCGTCGCCGGGGCGGGCATTGAGCGACCCGACGGTCCAGGGATAAGCGGCGTTGGCGGTATCGATCGCCACCCGCGCCAGCATCAGTTGCGTAACCGCGCCAAACACCGCGCCCACGCCTATCCCCGCGACGATAAAGCGATAGCCTTGGGTGCCGCCGCCCGCCACCAGGCCAAAGGTCAGCGCGGCGGCCGTGGCCGCCCCCGCCAGCGCCATGGCCGGTGGCGCCAGCGAGACGCCCATGCCCACCACCGAGGCCACAGCAAAGGCGGTAGCACCGTTATCGATACCGATAATCCCCGGCGTGGCGAGCCGGTTGCGCGCCAGGGTTTGCATCAGCACCCCGGCGAGCGCAAAGGCAGCGCCGGTCAAGCAGGCAGCCACCAGCCGGGGCAGGCGCAGTTCTTGAACGGTAAACACGCTGATCATCTCGCCCCGCCCAAACAGCGCCGGGAGGACCGCGCTCGGGGCCAGCGCCATGCTGCCCAGACTCAAATAAAGCACGCAGGCGCATACCAGCGCGACGCCAAGACCCGCGCTGACGGCAACACCCCGACGCTCGATCAGCAAGCTGCAGGCATTACCGCGCGGGGAAATCCAGGCAATACGCCAGTAGCCCGGCGGCGCCGCTATCGACTGCGAGCGGCGCTCAGGCACAAAGGCCGATGTAGGAAGATCACTTGCGCTCGATTTCATGGAAGTCGCCAAAGATTACAAAGTCGGGAGCCGCCGGGCGCGCACCACGGCAACCAGCACGGGAGCGCCGCATAATGCGGTCAGTACGCCAATGGGTAACTCCGAGGGCGCCACCGCCACACGGGCAATGATATCCGCCGTGAGCACCATCAACGGGCCGATCGGCAGGCAGAACCACAGCGTGCGGCGAATATCCGGCCCCGCCAGCGCCCGGGCGGCAAACGGCACTACCAAGCCGACAAAAGCAATCGGCCCGGCGATCGCCGTGGCAGCGCCCACCAGCAGGGCCACGCAGGCCACGACCAACCAACGGATCAACCCAGGGTGATGGCCCAGCCCGGAGGCCGCCCGCTCGCCCAATGCCAACGCCGCCAGCGGGCGCGCGATAAACACCACCGCCACCGCCGCGACCAGCATGCTGGGCAGCATCGCCACCACATCATCGAGGCGACGTCCGGCAAGGCTGCCAATCACCCAGAAGCGGATTTCATCCGCCGCGCGCTGATCAAACAGCAGCATCAGCGAGGTGAGCGAGCCGAGCAGTCCGGAAAACGCCGCGCCTGCCAACACCAGCCGCACCGGGTCGCTGCCCACGCCGCGCACCCGGGTAACGCTCAACACGCAAATGCAGCCGAGCAACGCGCCCATTTGGGCCACCGAAATACGCAGGGTGGCCGCACTGGCGCCCATGACCAGCGTCAGCGCCACCGCAAAAGCGGCGCCGGCGCTTACCCCAAGTAGACCGGGTTCGGCGAGCGGGTTACGCGACACCGCCTGCAGCAGCGCCCCCGCCACCCCAAGCGCCATGCCAACAATAATGCCGATCACGGTGCGCGGCGCGCGCAGTTGCCAGACCACGAAACTAGCGTCGCTGTCATGACCGCCGCCCAGCACCGCCAGGGCACGCAGCGGGCCGACGCTACCGGCGCCAATCAGCAGGCTAACGAGACTCACCGCCACAAGGGCGGTGAGCAGTAACGTCATCTGCGTTCGTTGGTGAGCCACACTCAACGCCATCACGGCAACAGGGCGGCTTCGATATCGTCAAGAATCGCCAGCGCGGCCAGCGGGCCGTTCGCGCTGGTCCATAGCTGGCCGTTCACCGGCACCACCTGCTCGCGCTGAACCACGTCAAGCCGGGTAAAGGCGCTGCTTTGCTTAGCCGATGCCAGGGCCTCCTGGCCGTCTTCATTGAGCGTCGCCAGGAACAGCCAGTCGCCATCCACCTGGGAGAGGTTTTCAAGGCTTAAAATATCGCTATGCACGCCGCGCTCGCCCACAAGCCCGGCGTCTTCCACCTTTAAGCCCACTTGAGCGACCAACCCGGCGGCGAACAGGTTCTTCGACATGACCATCGGCCCGCCCGGCATCCAGCGCACCACAAAGGCCGTGCCGCCTACTCCAGCCGTGTCCAGAGCGCTCGCTAATTCCGCGGCGCGCTGGTCAACGGCGCTGATGGCGTCTTCGATGGCGTCCTGGCGATTCAGCGCGTCGCCGTACAGGCGCGCTTCGGCTTTCCAGTTATCCGGGGCAATCGACTGAGTGGGCGGCACTACAGTGGGCGCAATTTGCGAAAGCAGCTGATACTGCTCTTCGGAGAGCCGAGCAGGCGCCAGGATCAAATCCGGGCGCTGTTCAAGCACGGCCTCAATGTTGATTTCGCGCACCACACCCATGATGGCGGGCCGCTCATCACCCAAATGCGCTTCCACGTACTCGGCGACGTTATCGCCGCCGCGGGTGGTTACCGCGCCCAGAGGCGTGACGCCCGCGGCAAGCGAGGCATCCAGCGCGCCCTCATAAAGTGTGACCACACGCTCCGGCGTGCCCGTCACCTCTACCTCGCCATAGGCGGTATCGAGCGTGCGCGCCTGGGCGGCGCTCACCAATAACCCACTGAGTAGTAGTCCCACCATGCCATTGCGTAACGCTGCAGCCCGCATCAGATATCCTCGTTGTTGAATCTGGCAAAGATAATAACGATTATCAGAAGCACTTGCATCCACATTACAGCGAATACCACGTTCCACGTTACGCAACGCTTTCTCAGGTCATATGCGCGGGCGAAGAGGTTGCAAAATATGCAACACCCCGTTCTGATTGATTGCCTCGTATTTGAGAATAGTTCTCTTTAAAATCACCCCTGTAATCAATAATCAATCTTATTAAGATTTAACTGTCTGACACGGGATAAATTATGCCTCGTTTTTCACGTTGTGCCCTGGCTAGTGCGGTTGGAATGGCCTCTTTCACCCTCGCGGCAACCGCCTTCGCGCAGGATGATGCATCACTTGACCCTATCGTCGTCACCGCAGCGGGCTATGAGCAGGTGATTTCCGATGCGCCTGCGAGTATTTCGACTATTAGCGGTGAAGAACTCAACAAAAAATCCTACTCCAGTATTGTCGATGCCATGGACAATATTCCCGGCGTCTACGTCACGGGAGGCGGCGGCTCACAAGATATCAGCATCCGTGGAATGGACAGCAGCTATACGCTTTACTTAGTCGATGGCCGCCCTATTTCTGCCGGTCGCTCCGTCAACACCAACGGCAACGACGAAGGCAAGCAGATTGGCCTGCCACCGATCTCTATGATTGAACGGGTGGAGGTGATTCGCGGCCCGATGTCGTCGCTTTACGGCTCTCAGGCGCTCGGCGGCGTAGTCAATATCATCACCAAGAAGGGGACTGAGGAGTGGTCAGGCTCTGTCACGACCGAGTACACCCACTCGCTCAATGATATCAATAACGATGGCCAACAGGTCAGCTTCTACACCAGCGGCCCACTAATCGAGGGGTTATTGGGTGTAAAGGTTCACGGCAGCTGGGTAGGTAACGAAGAAAGCGGCTATATCGGTAGTGACGACAACGCAGAAAGCCAGCCCGAGAGCGATACACGCCAAGGAGGAGCCGAGTTCACCCTAACACCGGATGAACAGAACACATTTACTTTGGGGTACACGTCTTCCACCAAGGAGTATAGCCACACATCTGGCGTTAGCATTCCGAGCGAAAACGAAAGTACAACATACCGCTTCGATAAAGATGTCTATACCTTAGGGCATAAGGGTACTTACGGCAGTTGGATAGTTGATAGCTATATCCAGCACGACGTGTCCGACCGTGTCCAGACAGCAGACAAAGAGGAGGAAGTGACCACCTACAACACCCAGGCAACACACTTCTGGGGCAACCACGTGGTGACCCTGGGCGCTCAATATAAAGATGAGCAGTTAGTGGATGAGACCAATGGCCTACTGACCTCTAACATTCCTGGCGCCGTGCGCAGCGTTGACCGCTGGATTGCCGCCGCGTTTGCTGAAATCGAATGGGGCGTAACCGACGACCTTAATGTCACCACCGGCTTGCGCTACAACGACGACGAGCTATTTGGTGGCCACCTATCGCCGCGCGTCTACGCCAACTATCATGTAACCCCCCAATGGACACTAAAAGGCGGTGTTTCAACGGGCTATGTACAGCCTGGCTTATCTGATGCCACCGAAGGGTTCGGTCGGGGTACCGGCGGTCGCGGCTCTCCCGCCCCCCATCCCCGTGCGCTGATCATTGGCAACACGGACCTTGAACCGGAAACCAGCACCAACTATGAAACCGGCTTTGTCTTCAACAGTGTGGATCGCACTCTCAGCGCTAGCATGATGCTCTTCCATACACAGTTCGAAGACAAAATTGCTGAAGATGGTCTCTGTGATCTAGGCGGCGACCGTAACGACCCTTCGACATGGCAGTGCGCCTACGGCGGTAATGACTACCTATTCCTCAGTACGCGTGAAAACATTGACAAAGCAGAAATGCAAGGTATCGAGCTGACGGCAGATTATGACGTAACTCCTTCAGTACGTCTCAGCTCTAGCTATACCTACACGCAATCCGAGCAAAAATCAGGCGAGTTTGCCGGCGAGCCGCTCAACAAAATTCCCGAGCATATGGTCAACGTTAACCTCGACTGGCAGACAACGCGGGACCTTAACCTTTGGCTACAGGGCAACTATCGCGGCGAAACCAGCGACTACTTGGGACGCCGCAGTGTTGAAGATGGCACGCCAGGCTATGGATTCGTCGATGCGGGCCTCGTTTATAGTCTTAACAAAAATGCGCGCGTTAAGGCCGGGCTTTACAACATCACCGATAAGGAAGTTACAAATGACGATTACGGCGTTGTGCTTGATGGCCGCCAAGTCAACTTGGGCTTAACCGTCGACTTCTGACACTTTGCATTCACAAAGCGTTTTATCCACCTATATATCGCCCCGGCACCCGCCGGGGCTTTTTGTTGATACATCTTTATAAATACGAATTATTTTTATTTAATTCGTTAGCTAGCATATAATCATTCGCGTTTTCTGGATGAGCGATTCCCTATGCACGATTTTGACGAACTCAACGCGTTTGCCGACGTGATGACTAGTGGCAGCTTGACCCAGAGTGCGCGTCAACTGGGGCTGGCGAAATCCACACTGAGCCGGCGTATTGCCCAGTTGGAACAGAACGTGGGGCAGCCGCTACTCCGCCGTCAAGCTAACCGGCTGATCCCCACCGAGGCCGGTGAGCTGTTTCATCGCTACTGTCGGCAAATGTTGAACTTAGCTGAACAGAGCCAAAATGCGCTGGATACACTCCGCCATGAGGTCAGCGGTGAGCTGGAGGTACATACTCACAGCGGCTTGGTACGCGGCTGGCTAGGCCGCTTGGTGTATCGTTTTATGGATCAACACCCCGGCATCTCAGTGACGCTGCGCACCTGCGATGCACCGCCCGACACACCGGATGCCCATCAGGTAACACTCTGGCTAGGTCCCCTTCCTGAGACACCATTGCGCCAAGAGCGCTTGGGTTGGCTTACACGCCATCTCTATGCCGCGCCGAGCTATCTAGCCAAACGCCCTGAGCTCACTCACCCCCGTGAGTTGGTCCAACACGACTGGATCGATCTGCTCGGTGATACGCAGGCCGGGCTTGAGTTTCACCACCGTGACTACGGCAGCTACCATTTCTCTCCACCCCCGACGCGTTACCGCGTCAACCAACTGGCGCTGCATGCCGATGCGATCGCACGTGGGCGAGGCATTGGCCTAATGCCCGACTGGCTGGCAGCAAAGCGCGAGGCCGCGCATCCGGGGGAACTCGTTTGCTGCCTACCGGACTGGCAGCCGGACGCGCTACCGGTCACGTTGGTGTATGCCTATGGCCAGCAGCCACGCAAAGTCTCAGCGCTGCTCAACATGCTGCGCGATGCTACGCCGCGCGACTGGCAAAGCGGTTATGCCACACCCTCATCTCCCGTACCAAGCACTTCAGCAGTTACGCCAACATTGTTGCATCAGCACTAGGGCATCAGCAGAATAGCGCACTTCGTCATTCTCTTTTCCCGCTTTTGACCGCGCTTGGAGGCGCCATGCTTGCTGAACTCTTTGCCGTCATGGCGCCTGTTCTCGCCGGTGCTGGGCTGGGCTTTACCTGGGTGCGTTTAGGCCACCCTTACCCGGTCGATTTTGTCACGCGTTTGGTATTTAACATCGGCACGCCAGCACTCGTGCTGGCCTCCCTAAGCGGCGCGGAAATTGACGCCAGCACCTTCGGGCGCACCATGCTGGCCACCGCGCTGGTGATTATCTGCATGGCGGCGGCGACGTTTTTTGTCGCCAAACTGTTGCGTCGCGACTGGCGTGTGTTGTTGGCGCCGATGATGTATCCCAACACCGGTAATATGGGCTTGCCCGTGGTGCTTTACGCGTTTGGCAGCGCGGGATTTGCCTACGGTATTACCGTGATGGTTACCGTCTCACTTTTTCAGTTCACCCTTGGCACCATTCTCGCAAGCCGAGGCAATCCTCTCAAAGCTTTAGCCAAAACCCCCACGGTTTACGCTATTGTTATCGCCATGGCGCTATTGCTCACCGACACCTCGCTCCCGCTGTGGCTCGCCAACAGCGTGGATTTAATGTCCGGTTTTACCGTGCCGCTGATGCTGATCACCCTCGGCGTATCGCTTGCTAGCATCCAGGTGAGAAGCCTGCGCTCGGGCGTTGGTTTCAGCCTCGTGCGGATACCCCTTGCCGCAACCGTCGCTTGGTTTATCGGCCAGACGCTTGGCCTTCCGCCAATGGCACAGAGTATTTTGGTGCTACAAATGAGCATGCCGGTTGCGGTGTTCAACTACCTGTTTGCTCAGAAATCGGGCCGCGAGCCGGCTTACGTGGCGAGCCTCGTCTTTTGCTCGACCCTGCTGGCACTCATTTACCTGCCGATTCTGCTAGCGCTTTTGATGTAAACTACGCTGAAAGGCATGCCATGACGCTTGATAGGAGAATGTGATGCTGCCCCGCGCCTTAATCCGCTCCCTTATCACCTCGGCTGCCATACTGTTCATAAGCCACTCGCACGTCATCAGCCACGCGATCGCTAGCGAGCCGGTAGCGACGATTGAAAGCGAACACCTGACGTTTCGTATAGAACGCGTGGCTAACAACCTTGAACATCCGTGGGCGGTGACACGTTTGCCTGATGGGCGCTATCTCGTCAGCGAACGTAGCGGCAACTTAATCCTCATCACAGAAAACGGCGATAAACAAACGCTACCCGGCTTGCCCGACGTCAGCACGCACGGCCAGGGAGGCCTGCTAGACGTATCACTTCACCCGCGTTTTGGTGAAGCAGGCGGCGAGCATGACTGGGTTTACTTCACCTGGAGCAAGCCAGACGGTCAACTCACCCGCACGGCGCTTTCGCGGGGCAAATGGCAAGGCGAGACCCTCACCGATATTGAGCTTGTATTTGAACAAGACCGTGCTTCCTCTCCCGGCCGTCACTACGGCTCTCGTCTTGCTTGGCTACCTGATGGCACGCTGCTGATGAGCATTGGGGACCGTGGCCGCGACCCAAGCCGCGCCCAAGCGAGCGACGACCACGCCGGCTCCACGCTACGTTTAACCGCCACTGGCGACGTTCCGGACGACAACCCATTTATTGATGACACCAATACACTCGATGAGATTTACACCCAGGGCAATCGCAATATTCAGGGCATGATCGTACGCGAAAACGGTGAGCCGTGGGCCACCGAACACGGCCCACGTACCGGGGATGAGCTCAACTACCTGCAGCCGGGTAAAAACTATGGTTGGCCGGAAGTTAGCCGAGGCAACGATTACGCCACCAATGAACCGATTGGCGCGAATACCCTTCCAGGTATGGTCGACCCCGTTTATGTCTTTACCGGCCGTTTTGCACCGTCCGGTTTAGCCGAAGTCACCAGCAACGACTTCGCGCCCTGGCAAGGGCAACTGCTCGCCGGCGGGCTTGGCAGTGAAACGCTAATTCGCTTGGCGCTGGAGGGGCAAAAAGTTACCCAGGAAGAAGTATTACTTGAAGGGCAACTTGGGCGGATCCGTGATGTGCACCAATCACCGAAGGGTGGCATTTATTTACTCACCGATGAGAGCCCAGCAGCGCTTTACCGTTTAAAGCCGCAGGCTAAGTAAACGCTAATAGCTTCATCAATAGCGCATAGTGAGCTGGTATAGTAGACACACATGGCACCTTGTGGAAGTTTGCCATCACTTATGTATAATTGAAGGTAATAATTTAAACAGACTTCATGCCTCTTTTATTTATGATGAATTGATCATTCGGCGCTAGTCTTGGACAAGACTAGCATCGATTATTTGCGGCTTATCGGCTGTTCATCGATCAAGGCATGGCTATTTTTTCTATTAACAAAGGCATAGCCGATGGACGAGACACGTAACGTCAAAATTCAGGTGAGCGGCTTAAGCAAAGTTTTCGGCAAAAACCCCAAAAAGGGGCTGGAGCTACGCAACCAAGGTCTTAAGCGCCCGGAAATTTTTGACAAAACAGGGTTAACCCTCGGCCTTTCTAACATCAACTTCGATGTCTATGAAGGCGAACTTTTAGTGATCATGGGACTCTCGGGCTCTGGCAAATCGACACTGATTCGCTGCCTCAACCGCCTGATTGACACCACCGAAGGTGAGATCATCATTGACGGCGAAAATATTCCCGCATTAAGCGAGAAAGCGCTACTAGAGTGCCGCCGCCGCCATTTTTCAATGGTATTTCAGAACTTTGCCCTTTTCCCCCACCGGACGGTGCAGCAAAACGCTGAGTTTGGCTTAGAAATCCGTGGTGTCGATAAAGCCGAGCGGAAAAAAATCGCTCAAGATTCGCTCACCCAAGTGGGGCTCGACGGTTGGGAGGACGCTTATCCCGACCAACTATCGGGCGGTATGCAGCAGCGTGTGGGGCTCGCACGCGCGTTGGCCAACGACGCCAGCGTGTTGCTTATGGATGAAGCCTTTTCGGCTCTCGACCCGCTCATCCGTAAAGATATGCAGCAAGAGCTCATAGAGCTGCAGGCAAGAACGAAGAAGACCACGGTCTTCATCACCCACGATTTGGACGAAGCGCTGAGCATTGGCGACCGTATCGTGCTACTGAAAGACGGCGAGATTGTGCAAATTGGTACGCCTGAGGAGATCCTCACCAAGCCTGCTGATGATTACGTACGCCGCTTTATCGAAGGCGTCGACATGTCGCGTATTCTTACCGCTGAAAACGCTATGCGCAAAGTGCGCTCTACTGCGCGTGTCGGCGATGGCCCGCGCACGGCATTACGTAAAATGCGCGATCACACCATGGATTCCATCTACGTGACCGATAACGACCGCAAGCTAAAGGGTCTTTTGGAAGTGGATGCGGCCAGCCAAGCCATCGAGGATGGCGCCGAAGGTATCGCGAATTACTTGACGCAAGATTTTCGCCGCGTAACGCCGGATGAGCCGCTACAAAACTTATTCGCGATGTTTAGCGACAAAAGCTTCCCCATCGCTGTGGTCGATGAAGACCAGCGGCTACTGGGCGTCGTGGTTAAAGGCGCCGTCTTAGGCGAATTGGCACGCGCAGGAGATCAATAATGGAAATCACACGCATCCCACTGGGCGCCTGGATTGAAGGCGGCCTAAACTGGCTCACCAGTGAATACTCGGTCGTCACCCGGGCTATCTCACGCGTTACCCAAACTGGCATTGAAGTATTAAACGATGGCCTGATGTGGCTGCCTGAATGGGCGTTAATGGCGCTTATTGCCGTGTTGTGCTGGCGTGCCTCGTCGTATCGCCTCGCAATCGGCGCAGTGGCTGGGCTGGCGCTGATTTGGAACCTGGGGCTTTGGAACCCTATGATCGAAACGCTGACGCTGGTGGTCATCGCCACGCTCGTCGCCATCATCATTGCGATCCCGGTTGGTATTGGGGCAGCGCTCTCTGAGCGGCTCTATCGTGGGGTCATGCCGATTCTTGATTTTATGCAGACCATGCCCGCGTTTGTTTACTTGATCCCGGCGATTCCCTTTTTCGGTATTGGCTCGGTATCGGCAATTTTTGCTACGGTGATTTTCTCCATGCCGCCGGCCATTCGCTTTACCGCTCTAGGCATTCGTCAGGTACCGGTAGAGCTGATTGAAGCCGCTGATGCTTACGGCTCCACCCGTGGTCAAAAACTCTTCAAGGTGCAACTGCCGCTATCACTGCCAACCGTCATGGCAGGGGTCAACCAAACCATCATGCTAGCGCTCTCGATGGTCGTTATTGCAGCGATGATCGGCGCCGACGGTCTGGGCAGTGAAGTCTGGCGCGCCATTCAGCGCTTGCGCCCTGGTGACGGCTTTGAGGCCGGCATCGCCGTGGTCATTTTGGCCATGCTGCTAGACCGCCTGACACAGTCACTGCGCCGCACACGTGCCAAGTAATATGTTCCCTTTTCACTCGCGTTTTTGCCGCATTGAGAACGTGCTTTGAAAAAGTCCGTGAGAAAAGCCCCTTGATTAGGGGCTTTTTCACAACCATGCTAGTTAGGTCATGTGCAATCAGTCACCTTTGAATTGCTTACTTAGCGTTATTTTGTAACGCTTATGACGATCAACCAAAAGAAGGATCACCGAATGAAAAAGCACACATTAAATCGCCACGTACGTTTAGCCTCGCTTGCCCTAGTGGCCGGTGCTGGCCTCGCTGCCGGCAGCGCTGTCCAGGCAGACGACCACGACACTATTAACTTGGCGTATGTCGAGTGGTCATCCGAGGTTGCCTCCACCAACGTCATCGCTGCCGTACTTGAGCAGGAAGGCTATGACGTTGACCTGACATCGCTATCCGCGGCGGCAATGTTCCAAGCCCTAGCGACCGGTGATGCCGACGCTATCGTCGCGGCATGGCTGCCCACCACACACGCCGACTACATGGAGCGCCTTGGCGGCGATATCGTAGACTTAGGCGCTAACCTGGACGGCACCAAACTGGGTCTTGTGGTTCCTGAATACAGCGATGTTGACTCGATTGCAGAGCTTAACGATAACGCTGATAGCTTCAATGGCGAGATCATCGGTATCGATCCAGGTGCAGGCCTGATGGGGCTCACCGAAGAGGTAGTGGATACCTATGACCTTGACCTAGCCCTGCGCAGCGGTAGCGGTGCCACCATGACAGCGGCGCTGGCAAGCGCGATCCAGAACGAAGAAGACGTTGTCGTGACCGGCTGGACACCGCACTGGAAATTTGCCCGTTGGGATCTGAAATACCTTGAAGATCCCAAAAACGTCTACGGTGGCGCCGAACAGATTCATACCGTGGTGCGCGAAGGTTTGGAAGAGGATATGCCGGAAGCCTACGCCATCCTAGACGCGTTTGAGTGGACGCCTGAACATATGGGCGAAGTTATGCTCATGAACCAGGAAGACGGCGCAGATCCTTACGAAAATGCCAAGCAGTGGGTTGAAGATAACCAAGATCTCGTCGACGAGTGGGTTAACGGCGAATCGTAAAACCCGTTAAATATACGGTTAAGCGGCCACACTCTGCGTGTGGCCGTTTTAGGGAAAGGATCATCGCCTAAAACAGCTAAGGAGTTTTGCATGTTTAAGCACATTATGGTGCCTATTGATTTGGCACACATCGACGTGCTGGAGCCATCTCTCGATGTTGTTGCCGATATGGCCAAGCACTATGACGCCAAGATCACCTACGTTGGCGTCACCTCCAACACTCCCAATAGCGTTGCGCGCACCCCGAATGAGTACGAGCAAAAACTCGACGCGTTCGCACAAAAGCGCCATAGCGTGCATGGGCAACCTGTGACGGCCAAGGCGTATGGCTCAACAGACCCGGTGGCGAATCTTGACGACATCCTGATAAAAGCTATTGACGAGCTTGGTGCAGATTTAATCATCATGGCCACTCACTTGCCCAAGAAGCTAGACGCGGTGATGCCCGCCCACGGTGGCAAAGTCGCCTCCCATACAGATGCCTCTGTTTTCTTGGTAAGACCGCATTAACTCGTGTTTTGCGACTTGCGTTTAACGGCGCACGCTTTGAATTGACCATTGCGCCAACAAAGGCAATGTAAACTTATCGCGCTACGGAGATATCTCGTGGAAAAGAATACACAACGACCCGAGGACGATGCGCCATCGTCAGAGGGTATTCCAGCGCCGGAAGGCGCGGCAAACTTAATTGATACCGATTACGTGATCGGTCAGGACAACATTACCGCTTCCCCAATGGGGATAGACGTTGACCTGCACGGCAAGGTCTTCATTTTCTCATCGATCGTGATCCTGTTGTTCGTGATCCTGACGCTGGCCCTGCAGGATCAGATGGAACCGATCTTCAACAGCATGTTTAGCTTCCTAACCACCAATCTGGGTTGGTTTTTCCTGCTCGGGGCTAACGTTTTCGTACTGCTCGCGATTGTGTTGATCTTCACTCCAATGGGTAAGGTGCGTATTGGGGGGGCCGATGCCAAACCGGACTTCGGCTACCTGGGCTGGTTCTCGATGCTGTTTGCCGCTGGCATGGGCATCGGACTGATGTTTTATGGCGTATCAGAGCCGCTTACTCACTACGGTACCGCGATGGGTGGCATTAGCGCTGGTGAAGACGGTATTCGTACCGACTGGGCTCCGCTGGGTGCTGCCGCAGGGGACCAGGCCGGCGCCATCGATCTGAGCATGGCCGCCACCATCTTCCACTGGGGCTTTCACCCGTGGGGCGCCTACGCCATCGTCGGCCTATCTCTGGCGATTTTTGCCTTTAACAAAGGCTTACCGCTGACCATGCGCTCGATCTTCTACCCAATTCTGGGTGAGCGTATTTGGGGCTGGCCGGGACACGTGATCGACATCCTGGCGGTGTTCGCCACCCTGTTTGGCTTGACCACCTCGCTAGGCATCGGCGCCACCCAGGCGGCTGGAGGCCTTAATTACTTATTCGGCATTCCTGACGGCGACACCACGCTGGTGCTACTGATACTGGGGATTACTATCGTTGCCCTGGGCTCGATCATGCTCGGCGTCGACAAAGGCGTGCAGCGCCTCTCCCAGTTGAACATGGTGCTCGCTGCTTTGCTGCTGCTGTTCGTGATTGCCGTGGGTCCGACACTGATGATCGCTACTGGCGTGGCCGATAATCTGATCGGCTACGTCACCCACCTACCGGCGCTCTCCATGCCGTTCGGCCGTGAAGACGCTAACTTCAGCCAAGGCTGGACGGCCTTCTACTGGGCCTGGTGGATTGCCTGGTCACCTTTCGTCGGTATGTTCATTGCCCGCGTCAGCCGCGGCCGTACCGTTCGTGAGTTCCTGATCTCGGTGCTGCTCGTGCCGTCTATGGCCTCGGTGGTGTGGATGACTGCCTTCGGTACCACTGCCATTGAACAAGTAGTAAATGAAGGCATCACCGAAGTGCAAGACGCAGCTCTGGAACTGCAGCTGTTCACCATGCTGGAGTACCTACCGTTATCAGCCATCACGTCGTTTGTCGGTATCGTGCTGGTGATTGTGTTCTTCATCACCTCATCGGACTCCGGTTCGCTGGTGATCGATTCGATTACCGCCGGCGGCAAGGTGGACGCTCCCAAGCCCCAGCGTATCTTCTGGGCGCTGATCGAGGGGGCCCTTGCCATCGCGCTGCTGCTCGGCGGCGGCCTCGAAGCCCTGCAGACGGCTGCCCTCACCACCGGGCTACCCTTCACTCTGGTGCTGTTGGTAGGCTGCTACGGCATCGTCAAGGGGTTGATGAGCGAGCCGCGGACCAAATAGAGCCACGCGGAAAGCTCAATAACGAATCACCTCAATAACGAATAGCGTGAATAACTAGGGCAGCCTTCGGGCTGCCCTTTTTTGTGCTTATTTATTTTATCGCTTCTCAGGTTTACCGCTTTCGCCGTACATCGTCATGCATTAACACCAAAACGCGCGTAGTGGCGTGTTGGCATCGTAGTGGGTGGCAATTTGCGCCTGCAATAACTCAGCCGTGGCGAGGGCATCGACCAAGGCATGGTGGCCTTGATAAACCGGTAGCCCGTAGCGCTCACGGCTAGCGTTTAACCGGATCGAAACCGGTGGGCGTCCTACCCAGCGGCGAAAGCGCGCCCACAGCGACTGGCGATACAAACGCGCTTCGAGCGACATGGTATCAATCATCGGGAACAACACGCCCTCACCGCGCCTGGCTTTTACCGCGGCGTCCAGAAACGGCCGTTCAATATTACGAAAGTGCACCACCACCAATCGCCCGGCTAGCATTTCCAACATTGGCGCTAGTATCTCGTCCAAGTCCGGTGCATGGGCAATTTTCGAATGGGTAATATGATGATACGTCACGGAAGACGCCGAGAGCGGACGCAGGCTTGGGGGCTTCACCACCCAGTAGCGGCGCTCAGATAACTTGATGCGATCCAGCGTAAAAGGCACCATACCGATGCTCACAATCGCATGGCTGCGTTCATCAAGCCCGGTCGTTTCCATATCCAGTGCCACCATCGGCACTTCGCCGATGGGCGTATCAGCGGCGGGCAACTGTGTGTTACAAAAGCGTGCTATTTCGGGATCATTGGCTACCTTGGCACGCTGTTGCATATAGGCGTTCCAATCCGCCTGAGTCATTTTTTTCCTCGGCCGAATGCCAACCATTAGCGCCGCCCCTGCCGGTTAGCCGGCATTGGGTAACGGAACTTGAGGAATTTTTGCGCATTACTCAGCACTTGGAAGGCATCTTTCAACCCGTGACGTTCATGACTCTCCACGTTCTCAGGCTCAATATTATTATCCGGGTTGCGCTCCTCTTGCAGATCAATCATCTGGTGACGAATGCGCGAAAGACATAAAAACTCAAGCGCGTAGCTCAGCTTATTGCTCACCCCGCTGGCAAGCAGCTGTGTATTATTGATGGCCTGCAGTCGCTCAAACGAGTTTTGCGCTTTGGAACCGCACGCGAGCGCGTGAACGCGGATAAGATCTACCATGGGGGCGGTACCGCGACGTTTCAGGTTAATAGAGTTGTTATGCTTGCCACTTTGCTCCATTACAAACGTGCGGAATACGCCGAGCGGCGGCGTACGATTAAGTGCATTGCGGCCCAGCGCGGCGAGAAATAGCAGTGACTTGGGCGCTTGGGTGGCAATGAGGTCCTGCAGCTCCTCAATATACACGTCCTCGCCGTAGACACTGTCGAGATCGAAGAAAATCGAGCTATGCAGTAATTTTTCCGGCGTAGGGTTAGTCATCCAGTCGTGGAAATAGTGCTTCCACACCTTAAGTGGCTGGCGCCACTTGGTATTGGTCGCCATCACGTCGCCCTTGCAGTAGGTATAACCGCAGGCGTCTAATCCATCGCTAACAAATTTGGCCAACTGGTAAAAGTAGTCATCATGCTGCTCGGGATCGAACGCATCCGAGAGCACAAGGGCGTTATCCTGATCGGTGACAATGGTTTGTTCGTTACGCGCCATCGAACCGTTGACCATATAGCAATAGGGTACGGGCGGCGGGCCGAGCGACTCTTCGGCAAGCTCTAATAACCGGCGGGTGTAACTTCGACCGATAGTGGAAAGCGCACTGCCCACCATCTGTGAGTTCGCTCCCTCCTGGACCATCCGCACAAAAGCAGCCCGAACATCAGGCGCTAAGCGCGCCAAACCTTCCACGCTCGATTGGTTGAAGATGTTGCTGACCAAATATAAACCGCTATGGGTTTCGTAGCGGATAATATCTGACAGGTGCACCACCCCCACGGGACGCTGGCGATAGAGCACCGGCAGGTGGTGGACGTTATTGCGCAACATGATCAGCATCGCTTCGTATATCGACACATCCGACTGCACGGTGATCAGTCGCGGTGTAATCACTTGTTCAATGGGCGTTGAAGGGTCAAGCCCTTTCGCTACGACGCCTGTACGGAAATCAGTATCGGTCATGATGCCATACATCTGCCACGTCTCACCCTCGCTATCCTTAAAGCTATAGCGCGGCTCGTCAGCACCACGTTTTAACACTAAAAGCGCTGATGCCTGGGCTTTGCTCATCTGCTGAGCAGCTTCCTGCACGGTCGTAGTGATGTCCACCATGACGGGGTAGCGTGAGAGCAGTTTGCGAATCCGCGTAACCATCATGTCATTGGATTTTTTCTGGTCCTCGGCAATGCTTTCTAGCCGTGGCCTTTCAAGCTCAACAAAGTCAGCAAAATGGTCATCTTCTTCACACAGCCGCTGAAATATCCCCTCAGGAATGAAGTAGATTAGCGTATCTTCGATGGCTTTGGCCGGAAAACGTACACGGTGATCACGTAGCAAACTAAAGTGACCAAAAATATCGCCTTCGCCCAACCGGTTATAGAGCTCCCCCTGGCGGCGATACACTTCTACGGCACCGCTGCGGATATAGCACAGCTCATGAACCTTCTCGTTTAGAAGCAAAATGTCGCTGCCGGTTTTGAAGTAGCGCACTTCAATATTTTCCGCAATGGCATCAAGCAGCTCGTCCGACAGCGCGTCAAACGGCGGAAAATGACTCATGTGCTGGCGAATTTCCAGAAGTTCCACGTCCATGCGCTCTCCTTACAAATGGACCATTGTCGTCATACCGCTCAGTTTGGAAGGCCTACTTAAAAACGTAAAGCACACGCCGCAAAAAGCCCGACCCCCTTTAAAACGGAGCCGGGCTTTTAGGCGGCACTAGCCGCGCTGATGGGATTCGCTATTTAAGCGAAATCTGGCAGACTGCAAAATCTGCCAGGGTACAGCCGATATTACGACTGCTCTGCCATTTCCTGAACACGCTGCATCATTTCAGGATCTTGCTGAATGGCTTGACCAATCGCATTAAAGGTATCGACGTCTAGGCCGCTATCTTCAACGATTTCGATCATTTTGTCGTTGGCCTCAGAACGCACCTCTTGTTGCGCTTGCTCACCTTCTGCTGACTGCAAACGCTGGGTATATTCTTGAGAAACGACCGCGATCTCTTTTGAGGCGTCAGCAAACTGCTGGAGTTGATCGTTTGAGAAGTCCTGCGCCGGTGCTTGCTGGGTTGTCATTGAATCTTGTGCAGGATCATCAGACTGCTGAGCCTGAGCCGTGGTTGCCATCAAGCCAGTTGCTAGCAGAGCTGCAGAAAATAGAGCCGTCAAACGTTGCATAGATACCTCTTGGTTGTGAAAAAGCACGTTGTTGAACAGGTGCGTTATGAGTGTGCCTTGTGTGATAACTCATTTCGGCACAGGTTCAAGTTTTTAAGTACCAGATTGTAATAAATCTATGTAAAGACGGTGAGTAAAACCGCCCACCGATAAATACCAGCAACAAAAAGGACCCTTATGGCCAATACATCTCTGACGCGCTTTGCCGACTCGCTGCGCCATGCAACACCGGGTGAACTGGGGCTTGCCGCGATGCCCATCGTGTTTGTGCTGCTATGGAGTACGGGCTTTATCGGAGCAAAATTCGGCTTGCCCTATGCCGAGCCGTTTACGTTTTTGTTTATCCGTTTTATTTGCACGCTGCTGCTGCTTTTGCCGCTTGTCATGGCCATGCGCGTGCCTTGGCCTACGTCTCCTGCACTCTGGGGGCATATTGCTGTGACGGGCTGCTTGGTTCACGGCACCTATTTAGGCGGTGTTTTTTACGGCATTTATTTAGGCATGCCCGCAGGGCTTGCATCACTGCTAGTCGGGCTTCAACCGCTTTTAACCGCTGCCTGCGCTGGCCCTCTACTGGGGGAAACGCTAACTAAACGGCAATGGTTAGGGCTGGCATTAGGGCTTGTGGGGATTAGCTTAGTTCTGGGTAGTAAGCTCGACCCGACAGAATCACTTTTTGACGGCTTTGGCCTCGGGGCGCTTGCCAGTGTTGCCGCTGCGCTGCTGGGGATATCGATTGGTACACTTTACCAAAAGCGTTTCTGCACGCGCATGCCGCTCTTACCGGGTACGGCGATTCAGTACATGGCGGCAGCGCTGTTACTGGGTAGTGGTGCCCTGCTGCTGGAAACACGCCAGGTCAACTGGACCCCTACGTTTATTTTGACGCTAGGCTGGCTCGTGCTCATTTTGTCAATCGCCGCTATCTTGTTACTTATGGCACTGATTAAAAAGGGTGAGGCGTCGCGGGTCGCCAGCCTGTTTTACTTAGTGCCTCCGGTTACCGCGCTACAGGCGTGGTGGCTCTTCGACGAACGCTTACCCTGGTTAGGCCTCCTAGGGATGGCCATTGCGATTGTTGGCGTGGTATTGGTAGTCAAAACAGCGCAAAATAATGCTAAAGCATCATGATATGGGTAGATTAAGGCTTATATGAATAGCTCAACGAACCATCACTGCGCGCGGGTTAACGGTCTTTGCAACCGCTGCGATAGCCCCGTGCCGTTCGCCTTTACGATGGCGTTTCAGCCGATTGTCGATGTAACTAAGCGCCGTATTATTTACTACGAAGCGCTGGTGCGTGGCCCAAAAGGGGAATCCGCCGGCAGTATTTTGTCGCAAGTCACCGATGACTTAATGTACCGCTTTGACCAAGAGTGCCGCATTAAAGCTATCGAGCTTGCCAGTGAACTCGATATGCAAGAGCGCCTCTCGATCAACTTTTTACCCAATGCGGTGTATGAACCCGAGGCGTGTATTCAAGCCACGCTGGAAACATCGAAGCGGGTCGGCTGGCCCACTGAACGGCTCAACTTTGAGATTACCGAAACCGAGCGGGTAAAAGATCGCGCGCACATGCGCAACATTATCGATAGCTATCGCGCGATGGGATTCACCACTTCGTTGGACGATTTTGGCAACGGCTACGCCAATCTTGATCTACTCACTGACCTACGTCCCGACTCGCTAAAAATTGACCGCGAGCTTGTCATGGGGTGCGATAGCGACACGCGCCGACAAGCTATCCTCAGCAGTGTCGTAACACTTGCCGAAGAGCTTAACGTCACACTGGTAGCCGAAGGTGTAGAAACGCGGGAAGAGTCGCGCTGCTTGTTAGCACTGGGCCTTCCGTTACAGCAAGGCTTTTACTTTGCGCGCCCGAGCCTTGAGGCATTAGCGAAGGTTGACGACACACTATACGATTAGTGCTGATAGGTAACGGCTGCTTAAGGTTTGGCAATACGCTCAAGGTAGTGCACGCCGCCCAAGTTGCGCATTTGCTGGCGAATCCACTGGCTGCGTTGTTCTACTTGGGCACTCGGTACTGACGCACTGCGATTGAGCGGGTTCGGAAGAATGGCGGCTAAAAGACTCGCTTGACGCTCGTTGAGCGCACTGGCGGAGACACCAAAGTAGTGCTGGGCGGCCGCTTCCAGCCCGAAAATACCCTTATCCCACTCGGCTACGTTAAGATACACCTCAAGAATGCGCTGTTTGTCCCAGGCCAGTTCGATCAACAGCGTAAACCACATCTCCAACCCCTTACGCACCCAGCTACGCCCACTCCAGAGAAATACGTTTTTGGCCGTTTGCTGGCTTAACGTACTTGCGCCGCGCAGCCGCCCGCCCGCAAACCAACCTTCGACCGCACGCTTGAGTTCAACCAGATCAAAACCGTAATGGTCAGGAAAACGCTGATCTTCCGACGCGATTACCGCCAGCTTGGCCACAGAGGCCATATCGTCCCAGGCGCGCCACTCGCGCTGCAGGCGAATCGGTTCGCTGGCGATCCAGCTTTGCACTTTGCGTTCGACCATCACCATCGACCCTGGTGGCGGCACGACGCGAAATAGCAGCACGAATACCACCGAGAGCAGCGCAAACGCCAGAGCACCACGCCATAGCCAGCGCCATAGCCTACCCACCAATCGGCGCAGCGCTCGTTTCAACATGTGTGCTCCCTACGTTTTAATCATCCACTAATCCGTATTAATACGACTTAGCGCTTATGCAAATGCTCGGCGTGATAGCGCAGGTGATCGTCAATGAACGAGGCAATAAAGAAGTAGCTATGATCGTAGCCCGATTGTCGACGTAGCGTCAGCGGATGGTCATGCGCTTCGCACACCGCTTCTAAGCGCTCCGGTTTGAGCTGCTCTTCAAGGAACTGATCGGCCTCGCCCTGATCGATAAACAAACGCTGGCGCGAGGCGCCGTTAGCCACCAGTTCGCAAGCATCGTACTGGCGCCAGCGCGACACATCGTCGCCCAAATACGCGCTAAACGCTTTCTGCCCCCAGGGGCACTCCATTGGATTAACCACCGGTGAAAAAGCCGACACCGAGCGAAAACGCCCAGGGTGGCGCAACGCCAGAATCAACGCGCCGTGCCCCCCCATCGAATGCCCGCTGATCGATTCGCGGCCGTTAACCGGGAAGTGCTGACGCACCACGGAGGGTAGCTCTTCAACGATGTAATCGTACATGCGGTAGTGCGACTTCCAGGGCGCCTGCGTGGCGTTCACATAAAAGCCCGCCCCCGAGCCTAAATCATAGCTGTCATGCTCACCGGACAGGTCCGTCCCACGAGGGCTGGTGTCGGGGCAAATAATCGCCACGCCTAGCTCAGCCGCCATGCGATGGGCACCGGCTTTTTGCATGAAGTTCTCATCGTTGCAGGTCAACCCCGAGAGCCACCAGAGTAGCGGCACGCGCTCGTTTTCGGCTTGAGGCGGTAAATACACGGCAAAAACCATGTCGCAATCCAGCGCCCGCGAGTAGTGGCGATAGCGTTTGTGCCAGCCGCCAAAACTGCGGTTGGCCGAGACCAGTTCTAACGTTTCACTCATGCTCATGGGCTGACTCCTGGTAACGGGCTTGTAAAAGCGGATTCTTAAAACGGATGCGTTCAAACACTCACGCGCGACGGGCCAACCCGTCGCGCACCGCTTTCAAAAAGCGTCAGTTTAATAGTGCAGTACAGTGCGGATGCTCTTGCCCGCATGGAGCAGATCAAACGCTTCGTTGATGTTCTCAAACGGCATATCGTGGGTGATGAAATCGTCGATATTGATCTCACCGTTCATATACTGCTCGACATAACCGGGCAGCTCAGTGCGCCCTTTCACACCGCCAAAGGCAGAGCCTTTCCACACGCGGCCGGTCACCAGCTGGAACGGACGGGTGGAGATTTCTTCACCTGCACCGGCTACGCCGATGATAATCGATTCACCCCAGCCTTTGTGGCAGCACTCAAGCGCCGAGCGCATCACGTTGACATTGCCGATGCACTCAAAGGAGTAATCAACACCACCGTCGGTCAAGTCAACGATCACTTGCTGGATCGGGTCGCTGTAATCCTTGGGGTTGACGAAGTCAGTGGCGCCGAACTGCTTGGCCAGCTCGAATTTATCGGGGTTCACATCGATGGCGATAATCCGCGAGGCTTTCGCCATCGCCGCCCCCTGAATGACCGCCAGGCCAATCGCGCCCAAGCCAAATATCGCGACAGTCGCCCCCGGCTCAACTTTCGCTGTGTTCAGCACCGCCCCAATGCCGGTCGTGACACCGCAGCCGAGCAGGCAGATTTTATCCATCGGTGCCTCTTTTGAGACCACGGCGAGCGAGACCTCCGGCAGCACAGTGTATTCGCTGAAGGTCGAGGTACCCATGTAGTGATGTAGCTTTTGGCCATCGAGCGAGAAACGCGAGGTGCCATCGGGCATCACGCCTTTGCCTTGAGTCGCACGCACGGCGCCACACAGGTTGGTTTTGCCCGACAAACAAAACTTACACTTGCCGCATTCGGCGGTGTATAGCGGAATCACATGGTCACCCGGCTTCACGCTGGCCACACCTTCGCCCACTTCCTGAACCACACCGGCGCCTTCATGACCTAGCACAGCGGGAAAGTTGCCTTCCGGGTCAGCGCCAGAGAGGGTAAAAGCGTCAGTATGGCAGACACTGGTGGCCGCCATTTTGACCAGAACTTCCCCCGCTTTCGGGCCTTCCACATCGATCTCGGTGAGTTCGAGCGGTTTACCCGCTTCTAGTGCAACGGCAGCACGTGATTTCATTATCATCTCCAAGTCGTTCAGGGAATAACTCGCGCTAGTGTAGGCCAGTCGGGCCGGTGGGATAAACCAAATGCGTACAAACGTGATACATCAACACTCAATAGCGTTCACTGCCAGACCGCCTTTTGACGTCTCTTTGTACTTATCCTGCATATCGCGACCGGTATCGCGCATAGTGCGAATTACCTTATCCAGCGAGACAAAGTGCTCGCCGTCACCGTTGAGCGCCATGCGCGCGGCGTTGATCGCCTTGACCGAGGCAATCGCATTACGCTCAATGCACGGCACCTGCACAAGCCCGCCTATCGGGTCGCAGGTGAGGCCCAAGTTGTGCTCCAACCCAATCTCGGCGGCGTTCTCTACCTGGGCGGGCGTACCGCCAAGCACTTCGGCTAACCCCGCCGCGGCCATCGCGCAGGCAGACCCCACCTCCCCCTGGCAGCCCACTTCAGCGCCGGAGATCGATGCATTCTTTTTGCATAAAATGCCCACGGCCCCCGCCGTCAGCAGGAAATTCACCACATCGCTATCGGTGGCATCAGGCTCAAATTTTAAGTAGTACGCCAGCACCGCTGGCACGATCCCCGCCGCGCCATTGGTGGGCGCTGTGACCATGCGTCGACCTGCGGCGTTCTCTTCATTCACGGCCAAAGCAAAGAGATTGACCCAGTCCATTGCTGAAAAGGTCGATACGATTAAGCGCTCGTTCTCAGCCGGGTGCAACAGCCGCTGATGCAGCTCATATGCTCGACGGCGTACGTTCAACCCGCCGGGCAAATGGCCGCGGGCGTGTAGGCCATTATTGATGCTTTCGCGCATCGCGGTCCAAATAGTGAGTAACTCGCGGTGTATAGACGCTTTATCACGCCAGGCTTTTTCGTTTTCAAGCATCAATTGGCTGATGCTCAAGCCGTGCGCCCGACACTGGGTAAGAAGCTCAGCGGCGGTATCAAACGGGTAGCGAAGCGATGAGGCGTCCTCCCCGACGTCTCCCGCATCCGCTTGAGCCTGATCAATATAGAACCCGCCACCCAGCGAATAGTAGGTATTGCACGCCACTTCCCGCTCGCCACTGAGCGCGACAAGTTGTAAGGCATTGGGGTGAAACGGCAGGCACGTGTCATCCCAGGTAATATGCTCATGCATCGAGAACGCAACAGCCTGACCATTAGGGAGGTCAAGCGGTGCGCCGCTATCAAGCGCTTGCAAGCGGGCGTCAATGCCGTCGGGGTTAAGCGTTTCTGGTGCTTCGCCCAGCAACCCCATCACCACAGCGCGGTCAGTGCCATGACCTTTCCCCGTGGCGGCAAGCGAACCGCGTAGGGTAACGTCAACGCGTGTGACAGGCGCCTCTCCCAGTGACAGCACGAAATCGCGAGCAGCGCGCATTGGCCCGACCGTGTGTGAGCTTGACGGCCCAATCCCCATACGAAACAAATCAAATACGCTAATGGCCATGACCGCTCCCTATTTCGTGTTTTTATTTGCGTGCGAACTAAAAAAAGTGACGATACAATAAGCATTCACGCACGTATGTTACTTGCCACGTTATCACGCGAGCCATGAGGCTTTCGCGCGACGCTTTACCGCTCAAGGATGCCATGAAGACCCATCTAGACCCCGCTTGGCCGATTGCTTTTCGCTCGCTTTTTGTTCGCGTTGTTATCTATACCCTATTGATAGGCTTGATTGCCCAAGGCGCATATTGGGAAGCGCAATACCTGCCGTCTGTTCGCTTCTCGGAGCTTGGCTTTACGGAGTTCACGCAGACATTAGTGCTCTTCACCGCGTGTTTGCTACTGATTTATGTTCGCCACGTGTTGCACGTTTGGCCCAACGTGACGTTGCTGCTACTGGCCTTTCTTGCCGCCTCGCTGGTGCGAGAACAAGACCATTTTCTCGATACTTACGTGGCAGAAAACACGTGGAAAGTCTTGGTCGCGCTGATCGTTATCCCCTCGATTACCTGGGTAGTGATTCAGCGGCGATATTTTCTTACCGAGTTCACCCACTATAGCAATACAGTCTCGTTGGGATTATTTACCGCCGGTTTTCTTACCACCTATATTTTTTCACGCCTTTACGGACGTCAAGCATTCTGGCGAACCGTGATGCAAGAGAACTATGTGAGCAATGTAAAAAGTATGGCAGAAGAAGTCACCGAGCTTTTGGGCTACAGTATTATCTTGTTCGCGATGGTCGAACTCGTGCTCCTTGCCCGGCGCATTTATCAGGCCCGACAGATACCCGCTTAAACACAGCAACCACTACCTACAGCTACCTATAGCAAAAAGCCCACCGTTCTGAGAACGGCGGGCTTTTTGCTGTTTCTTTACCACTCACTACTTACAGCATTCACTCGTCGAGGAACGAGCGCAACGGCTCCGAGCGGCTCGGGTGGCGAAGCTTACGCAATGCTTTCGCTTCGATCTGACGGATTCGCTCACGCGTGACGTCAAACTGTTTACCCACTTCTTCCAGCGTGTGGTCGGTATTCATATCGATACCGAAACGCATCCGTAACACTTTGGCTTCTCTTGCAGTGAGGCCACCAAGGACGTTGCGTGTGGCTTCAATCAGACCTTCACCGGTGGCCATATCGACAGGCAACAGCATCGTACTGTCTTCGATGAAATCGCCTAGATGCGAGTCATCATCGTCACCAATCGGCGTTTCCATCGAGATCGGCTCTTTGGCGATCTTCAACACCTTGCGCACTTTATCTTCTGGCATTTCCAAGCGCTCGCCAAGCTCTTCCGGCGTCGGCTCGCGACCCATTTCCTGAAGCATCTGGCGCGATACACGGTTGAGCTTGTTGATCGTTTCGATCATGTGAACCGGAATACGGATCGTGCGCGCTTGGTCGGCAATGGAGCGCGTAATCGCCTGACGAATCCACCAAGTCGCATAGGTAGAAAATTTATAGCCACGACGGTATTCAAACTTATCGACCGCTTTCATTAAGCCGATGTTGCCTTCCTGGATTAAATCCAAGAACTGCAAACCGCGGTTGGTGTACTTCTTGGCAATCGAGATGACCAAGCGCAGGTTAGCCTCGACCATTTCCTTCTTAGCGCGGCGAGCTTTCGCCTCACCAATGGAGAGCTTGCGGTTGACCTCTTTTAGCTCACCAACACTGAGTTGCACCATGTTTTCTTCGAAGGCAATTTTGCGCTGAGAACGCGCAATATCAGCGCGTAGCGGCTCCAAACGGTCAGCGTACTTGGGAAAGCCTTCTTGAAACTCATTCAACCACGCCTTGCGCGACTCATTGCCGGGAAATGCCTTGATGAAGGTTTTGCGTGGCACTTTGGCCTTTTTCACGCACAGCTGCATGATGGCTTTTTCTTGCGCGCGCACTTGCTCAACGCTAATACGAATCTGGCCCACCAAGCGTTCAAAGTGCTTGGGCACGAGCTTAATGGGTGAAAAGAATTCGGCTAAGCGCTTCTGCTCTGCCTTCACTTCCGGGCTACGGCGGCCATGCTTTTCAAGCGCTGCGTTTACCGCGGCATTTTGCTCACGAATCTGTTCGAAACGCGCACGAGCTTCTTCCGGGTCGGGGCCGCCTTCATTCGCCGTGGAATCGTCGTCTTCATCCTCGTCGCCTTCCTCAGCGTCGTCGTCAACCTCTGCTTCAGGCTCTGGCTCCGGCACTTCGGCTTCAGCCACACCGGGGATGCCCTCATCAGGGTCGATAAAGCCAGAGAACAAATCTGACAGTCGCCCCGGCGCTTCCTCATCTTGCGTGGCGTCATAGGCATCGAGAATAGAGTTAACCGCACCTGGCAAATACGCCAGCGCAGACATAACCTCGCGGGTGCCCTCTTCGATTCGCTTGGCGATTTCAATCTCGCCTTCACGTGTCAAAAGCTCTACCGTGCCCATTTCGCGCATGTACATGCGCACCGGGTCGGTAGTGCGGCCGACATCGCTTTCCACGGCGGCGAGGGCCGCGACGGCCTCTTCCGCAGCGGACTCGTCCGTGGATTGATCCGACATCATCAAAGTGTCTTCATCTGGCGCTTCCTCAACGACACTAATACCCATGTCGTTGATCATGCCAATGATGTCTTCCACTTGATCCGGGTCGGCGATATCCTCGGGTAGATGGTCGTTGACCTCGGCATAGGTCAGGTAGCCCTGTTCCTTGCCGCGCGCGATCAACTCCTTCAGACGTGACTGCTGCTGCGCATTTCCAGCCATAGAAACCCTATCTCGACGAAGAAGAATGAAGCACCTGAAGCGCTGATGAGAAAACCTAATAAGCCGAACAGTATAGCGCGAACGGCACGAGTCTTTCCAGTTTGTGTATTTTCGCTGTCATTCAGGTGTGTTAGCTTGTTTGGTTCGGCCATTTTTGGTGACTGACCATTATCTTGAGGTAAGTTGCAAAAATTCAACCCCGACTACCTCTTTGCCTTCCCAACTACCTCTTTTTCAGCTCAGCGCTGAGCGAGCTCAACCACTAATCGGGCTAGGCGTGCGCGCTGCGTGCTATCGAGTTTTTGCCCGGAGCGCTCACGGGCGATCAACGCCTCGTACTCCTGCTCTGGCGAGCGCTTGCGCTGCCGTTGCTGCAAGTGCGACATCATGCCCTTTAGCTCTTCTTCTCTGGCCGACTTCGGAATCAAGAGCTCACGCCGAGCGAGCTCAGCCAGCGTCTTGCCTTGCTGGCTGCCCTGAAAGTGGGCCAATAGCACTTGCGGGCTGCGATAACGCCCCGCCTTAAGCAGCGCAATTAATTCGCAGCACAATTTGCCGTCAGCGTTATCCGGCAGCCAATCCAGTGGCTCGTCTACAACCTCCACCAAACGCGGCTCGTGAACCAACAGCTGCAGCACCCGCGCCACCGGCGAAAGCACGCCAGCGCGGCGCGGCGCATCATCTCCGACGGACTCTGGCGCCATCGCCACTTCTTGAACAAACTCACTCGCTTGCGGCTGCCCCCCATCGGACATGGCAGACGTTTTGGCCGCACGCTTTTCTAGCAAAGCTTCCAACTGCGCTTCGCGCAAACCGCTGCGTTTTGCCAGCTCTTCCAGCAGCAGCGATTTGAGCATGCCTTCCGGCACGTGGTTCAACGCCGTCAGCACGTGACTGGCAAAACGCTCACGCCCTTCGACGCTGTTCAAATCGCGCCCTTGAGACGCCTGCTCAAACAGAAACTCCGAAAGCGGCATGGCGCAGGTGACGCGATCCTTGAACGCCTGCGCGCCTTCCCGGCGTACCAAGTCATCGGGGTCATCGCCTTCAGGCAAAAACAGAAAGCGTGCCTCGCGACCATCGATCATCTGTGGCAGCGCCGTTTCTAACGCGCGGCTTGCGGCCTGTCGCCCGGCGCGGTCACCGTCAAAACAGAACACCACGCGATTAACCAAACGAAATAGTCGCTTGAGGTGATCTTCGGTGGTTGCCGTGCCAAGCGTAGCCACCGCGTTATGGATGCCGAATTGCGCGAGCGCCACGACATCCATATAACCTTCCACCATCACCAGCTGCTCGAGCTTTTCAGGCGCCTGGCGCGCTTCATAAAGGCCGTAAAGCTCGCGGCCTTTATGAAACACCGGCGTCTCGGGAGAGTTTAAATACTTCGGCTTACCATCACCGAGCACTCGCCCGCCAAACGCAATGGTACGCCCGCGCAAGTCGCGGATCGGAAACATCACTCGGTCGCGAAAACGGTCATAGCTGCGCCCTGAGTCTTCACGGTGAATCAGCAGGCCATACTCCACCTGCACCGCTTCGCTCACCCCTCGCTCGCTAAGATGCTGCTTAAGCGCTTCCCAATTTGAGGGGGCGTAACCCACACCGTAGGTTTTGATCACCTCGGGCGACAGGCCGCGATCCGCTAAATAGTGCTGAGCGGCTTGCCCTTCTTGCATGACCAACCTTTCACGATAGAAGCTTGCAGCTAATTCTAAAAGGTTAACCCCTTGTTTGCGCTTTTTTTCCCGCTCGCGCTCGCGCGGGTCGTCCACACCCTCCCGCGGCACCTCTACCCCCATGCGCCCGGCAAGTTGCTCAACCGCTTCAGGAAAGGGCAACTTGTCGTACTCCATCAAAAAACGCAGCGCATTGCCGTGCGCTCCACAACCAAAGCAGTGGTAAAACTGCTTGTCGGCACTCACCGTAAACGATGGCGTTTTCTCTTGATGAAAAGGGCAAAGACCGGAGTAGTTGCGCCCGGACTTTTTGAGCTGGACGCGCTCGCCCACCACCTCGACCACGTCAACGCGGCCAAGTAGGTCATCGATAAACGTCTGGGGAATCTGGCCGGCCATACGGGAAAAGCCCCACCAATACGAAAAACAAGCGGCTACCCTTGGGCAGCCGCTTGGCATCCTTCTAGAAGAGCCACTGACACAAGGCTCCCCCGGTACGGATCAATAGAGGCGTTCGAAGCGCTTTTGTTCACGCTGAATCTTCTTCGCGTGACGTTTTACGGCAGCTGCCGCTTTGCGCTTGCGCTCTGCAGTCGGCTTTTCATAATTCTCACGACGACGTACTTCAGACAGAACGCCGGCTTTTTCGCAAGAACGCTTGAAGCGACGCAAGGCGACGTCAAACGGCTCGTTATCACGTACTTTTACAGAAGGCATTAAGCACTCACCTACCTTAAGGAGTCTTGAGTTCGGATAGTACGTACACGATGAATCCAGTATGGAAAGCGCTTTGAACGCTTACCGTGCACGACCCTGTTTACAGCGCACGATATTCTATTAGTGGAGTGCTCTCTTTGCAAACCATTACCGGCATTTTCACACGCAGCACGCCGCACAAACGAGCCGTAAGCTGCTAGAATCGCCTCCTTTGATGATTACAATCTCGCTCTGGGAGTCTCATTATGCGCGTACTGGGCATCGAAACGTCCTGCGATGAAACCGGCGTTGCCATCTATGATACCGCTTACCCAGGCGGCGATGGGCTCCTTGCCGATGCGCTATATAGCCAAATTGCCATGCACACCGAGTATGGTGGCGTCGTCCCAGAACTTGCCTCCCGCGACCACACGCGCAAGCTTTTGCCGCTGGTGGAGCAGGTATTACGCGAGGCCCCGTTAACGCGCCAAGACCTTGACGGCATCGCCTATACCGCCGGACCTGGCCTTGTGGGAGCGCTGATGGTGGGCGCGGCGACGGCGCACGGGATGGCGCGAGCGCTAGATATTCCGGTACTCGGCGTGCACCATATGGAAGGCCATCTGCTCGCGCCGATGCTGGAAAGCGAGCCGCCTGCATTTCCATTTGTAGCGCTTTTG
Organism: Vreelandella salicampi; assembly: GCF_013415105.1. Taxonomy (GTDB): domain Bacteria; phylum Pseudomonadota; class Gammaproteobacteria; order Pseudomonadales; family Halomonadaceae; genus Vreelandella; species Vreelandella salicampi. The sequence continues at coordinate 80,085 of NZ_JACCDF010000003.1, read as the reverse complement.
GTCTCCGGCGGGCACACCCAACTCGTGGCGGTAGAAGGGATCGGCCGTTACCAGCTACTGGGGGAATCGGTCGACGACGCCGCCGGCGAAGCCTTCGATAAAGCCGCCAAAATGCTCGGCTTGCCCTACCCAGGTGGCCCGCACGTGGCCCGCTTGGCGGAACAAGGCGACCCGAAGCGTTTTCGCTTCCCCCGCCCGATGACCGACCGCCCAGGGCTGGATTTCAGCTTCTCCGGCTTAAAAACCCATACACTGACCGCGATTCGCGAGTTAGAGGCCAGCGGCACGCTCGACGAGCAAGCCCGCGCTGATGTGGCCCGCGCCTTTGAAGAAGCCGTGGCGGATACTCTAGTGATCAAGTGCCGCCGCGCGCTGGATCAAACCGGCCTTAAACGTATCGTCATGGCCGGCGGTGTCAGCGCCAACACACGCCTGCGCGAGCGCTTGGCCGTCGAGTGTAAAAAACGTAACGCGCGCGCCTACTACCCGCGCGGGCGTTTTTGCACCGACAACGGCGCCATGATTGCTTACGTCGGCGCTCAACGCTTGGCTGCGGGCGAATCCGACGCTGAAGGACAAATGCAGGCCACGCCGCGCTGGCCGCTGGATCAACTCAGCACGCCCGACACCGCTCTCAGCGCCGACGTTTAAAGCGCGCTTCTTCCCCGCGCCGAATATGCCGCAGGCTAGCCCAATGACGTGCCAGCACCATCAAGCTAAACGCGCCCACCACTGGCACATACGCTGGATCAAGCCAGATACACATAAGCGGCGCGGTTAGCGCACTGAGAAGCGAGGCCAGCGCGGCCATTCTCAGTTGCCATGCGCAAAGCGCCCACACCGCCGCGCTGATCAGCGCAACACCAGGGGTCAATACCAGCAATACGCCAAAAGCGCTCGCCACCGCTTTGCCTCCGCGAAAGCCGTGCCATAGCGGGTAGCTGTGACCAAGCAATACCGCAAGCCCAACCAGGCCCTGGAGCCATACCGGGTAGCCCAACGCTTTTGCGCCGAGCACCGCCGGCATGCCCTTGGCGGCATCCAGTAGCAGCGTGAGACCGGCAAGTTTCGGCCCGTAAAGGCGCAACACATTGGAAAACCCCGGGTTACAAGAACCACGCCCACGCGGGTCTGCTACACTGGCCAACCGGCAAACACTCAGTGATGACAGCCAGCTGCCACTTAGGTAGCCCACGATGACCCACAGCATGGCGCTTTCTCCTTCTTAACCCTACCCTCCGCATGCGGATTTTAGCGGCGGGCGACTGTCGTTTCCCGGCCGGCTCAAGTACAATTCCCGGCTTATCGCAGGGGAAGGTTTATGGATCGCATCTTTATCGAAGCGCTCGACGTCGACACCGTGATCGGCGTGTATGAGTGGGAGCGCACCATTTTACAGTCACTTAGCCTTGATCTGGTGTTGACCACCGACATTCGTCCAGCGGCTGCCAGCGATGATTTACGCCTCACCCTGGATTATGCCGCGATCTGCCAACGCATTCAGCATTTTGCCCGCGAACACCGGTTCGCGCTGGTCGAAACCTTCGCTGAGCGTCTTGCCGAAACCCTACGCCATGAGTTCCCCCTCACTTGGCTTGAGCTTACCGTGCGCAAACCGGGGGCGGTGCCCCATGCGCGCAGCGTCGGGCTGACCATTCGCCGCGGCACCCTGCCGAAAGAGAACGTGTGATGCAACAAGTGACCGTCAGCCTGGGCAGCAATATTGAGCCCGCTCGCCATATTCGCCTCTGCTTGGATGCCCTAACGGCACGCTTTGGCGCACTTGATATCTCACGGGTATTTGAGAGCGAACCGGTCGGTTTTGATGACAGCCGCAACTTTTACAATCTGGTGGTGGCGTTTGAAAGCAACGCCTCGCCGGGTGAATTGCAAGCATGGGCCAAACGCTTGGAAGCCGAGCACGGCCGTCGCCCAGACACACCCAAATTTAGCCCTCGCGCGCTGGATATCGACCTGTTGACCATTGGTGCCTTCTGTGGGGTCATTGAAGGTGTGACGCTTCCCCGCGACGAAATCACGCGCAACGCTTTTGTATTACAGCCGCTCGCTGAGCTTTTGCCCGATGAGGCGCACCCAACGTGTGGCACGCTTTACACCACCTTGTGGCAGCGTTTTGATCTCGGCGCGCAGCGACTATGGCCGGTGGATTTCACCTGGCGCGGACGTTTAATCTCCCAGGCTGACCCCGTCGCGCTTACCGCTGCGCGCTAGCGCCACCTAAGCGCCTATATGTTACGCCCCTTCCGATAACACTCGCTTAATGGCAACCAGGCGCTCTTGATCCAGCGCCTTGCCAATTTCTGCGCCTTGATAGCCTGCGTCCACCAGCGCTTTGGGGCTAACGGCGGCCGCCTGCTGCCACGCTTGGCGCAGCATTGCCTCTTGTGATGGCGACAGCACTTTCACCAGCGCCAACTGGGTTTCCACTTGCTCAGGCCTGCGCCAGCCGTCCAGTCGCGCCAGCCAGTTAAGCGTCGCGTCAGGCGTTAGTGCATCCGATAAAAATTGCTGGGTGAGCGCGCTATGAGCAGCCAGCTGCGTGACCTCTTTGGGCAGTTTGAGCCGCGCGGCGAGTGCTTCGCGCTGATCGTCATCAAGCGCTGACACCAGCCGCGCATAACGCCAGTGCGGCTGCGTCGCGCCGTGTGTGGGCACCACTGCCATGGCCGCCAAACCTGCGTCGAAGGCACTACCTGCGAGTTCGGCAAACCACACATCAAGTGCTCCGCACGCCTTTAGCGCTTGGAAATACGCTTCGGGTACCGGTTCACCCAACGCTTTCTCGCTCTCCACCCAGACCCGTTCGGCGGCCAAGTGCTCGAGCTCGCCGCTGGCACTCACTTGCGTCATTAGCGTTTGGGTTTCATCCGCGATACAAAAACCACGCTCGGCGTAGCGCGCCAGAAATCGGGCGGTGCGCAGTACGCGAAGCGGGTCTTCGCTGAACGCATTGGATACATGGCGCAGCACGCGCGCCTCGATATCCCGGCGCCCGTCGTAAGGGTCGATAATAGCGCCGTTTGGCGCTTCGGCCATGGCATTGATGGTTAAATCGCGGCGCTGCAAGTCCTCTTCCAGCGTGACATCAGGGCTTGCGTGCACCTCAAAGCCGCCATAGCCGTGCCCTGCCTTACGCTCGGTGCGCGCCAGCGCATACTCCTCAGCGGTATCCGGGTGCAGAAAAACGGGAAAATCGCGCCCTACCGGCTTGAAGCCGCGTGCGCGCATCATTTCTGGCGTGGCGCCAACCACCACCCAATCGTTGTCATAGACCGGCCAACCCAGCAACGCATCGCGTACTGCGCCGCCGACGCGGTAAACCTCAAGCCCTTTTAGCAAAGGATCTCGCCACGAATCTTGCTGGCGCGTTGCGCTCATGGCTTGCGTTCCGCACGTTGGCTGGGTATTGACGTTAGCTCACCGGTTTCGAGCGTCAGTGCGGTGAGCGCTCCGCCCCAAGCGCAGCCGGTATCCAGCGCGTGGACCTGGATCGCGGCTTCTGGCGTATGGCCCAAAAGCGCGGCCCAATGGCCAAACAACAGCCGCGCTTGGTCGGCGCGGGGGTACTGAAACCACGGCGCGAATCCCTCGGGGGCGCTGTCGAGCCCTTGCTTGGCGGCAAAGTCCAGCTGCTCGTCGGCGGCGATAAAGCGCATGCGCGCCATCACGTTGACGATGCAGCGAAGCCGATCCATCCCGGCTAAGTCTTCCCGCCAGCGATCCGGCTGATTACCAAAAAGCTCCCGCAAAAAAGCACCCGACGCTTCGCCTTGCAGCGCGGCTTGCACCTCGCCGCCCAGCGCCTGCGCTTGCGCCAGCGACCACGACGGCAGGATGCCCGCGTGCACCATTAGTGTGTCATCCTCGCGCACGGTGAGCGGCTGCTGCTGCAACCAGTCAAGCAGCGCCTCGCGATCAGGCGCGCTTAATATCTCTTCCAGCGTGTCGTTCTTGCGCAGTTTGCCGCCTCCACGAGCCGCCACCAGCAAGTGGAAGTCGTGATTACCCAGCACACAGCGAGCGTCGAGTTGTTGCGCTTCACGCAAGCACGCCAGCGAGCCGGGGCCGCGGTTGACTAAATCACCCACTAGCCAAAGCCGGTCACGCTCCGGATTGAAGGCGAGCTTTTCCAGCAGCGCAACGAACTCCGCGTGGCAGCCGTGGAGATCGCCGATCACGTAAGTGTTCATTGACAACTCCCTGAGGTCGTTTTGTGCAGTGTTTATTGCATCGTCATTAATGAATCGCCAAGGGCGCCGCCAAGCTAAATGGCGCCACGCTCACATCAAAGGCGCGCTGCGTCGAGGTATCCAGCAGCGTATACGCGCCTTCCATGGTGCCGACGGGCGTTTGCAAAATGGCCCGGCTGGTGTAGCGAAAACGCTGCCCCGGGCCAATCAGCGGTTGCTGCCCGACCACGCCCTTGCCGCGCACCTCTTGGCAGGCGCCGCTGCCTTGGGTGATTTTCCAGTAGCGCGCGAGTAACTGAACGCTGTGCGGGCTGTTGTTTTCAATCGTGACGCGGTAGCTGAACACGTGGCGCGCTTCCGCGACACTGGATTCCTGGGCGCTGTAGTCCACGGTGATAGCAACGTGAATGGGTAATTCGCTCACGTTTTATCCTCCCCTGAGTCGTCTGTGGCGACGCGGTTAGCAATGCGCACAAACTCCTCCACCGTTAGGGTTTGCGGGCGACGGCCGGGATCAATACCGAGCACTTCCAGCGTATCGGCGTCCACGCGACCTTTGAGGTTATTGCGCAGCGTCTTGCGCCGCTGACCGAAGGCCTGTTTAACCAAGGCAAACAGTAGCGTCGTATCGTGCGCGGTGTGCGGAAGCGTCGCGTGAGGCGTTAAGCGCACGATCGCCGAGTCCACTTTCGGGCGCGGCACGAACGCTTCCGGCGGCACGATGAAAAGCTGTTCCACCTGGCAGTAGTACTGCGCCATCACCGATAACCGCCCCCAATCGGGGCCACCCGGCTCGGCGGCCAAACGCTCGACCACTTCTTTTTGCAGCATGAAGTGCATATCCGCCACGGCGTCTTCAGCTTCGAGCAAATGCACAATCAGCGGCGTCGAGATGTTATAAGGCAGGTTGCCCACCACGCGCAGTGCCGGGCCGTCACCCTTCAGCGCGGCGAAATCAAACGCCAACGCGTCACCTTCGTGAATAACAAACTCAGGATAATTAAAAAACTGCACCCGCAGCCCAGGGATTAAGTCGCGGTCAAGCTCGATGACTTCCAGTTTGCCCGTTTCCTCTATAAGCGGTTCGGTCAGCGCCCCTTGCCCGGGGCCAATCTCAACGAGGCGGTCACCGTCGCGCGGGCCGATAGCGCGAATAATGCGTCCGATAATGCCGGGGTCGCGAAGAAAGTTCTGCCCAAAGCGTTTTCGAGCGCGGTGTTGCGGCACGTGAGACATGAAGCGAAATTCCTGGGTCAAAGATGAGAAGTCGTACAGGTGGCAGCACGTTGGTCGGCAAGATGACGCGCCAGCCGAATCGCCACGGCAAGACTCGCCGGCGAGGCTTTGCCGGTGCCAGCCAGATCGAGCGCCGTGCCGTGATCCACCGAGGTGCGCACCAACGGTAGCCCTAACGTCATATTAGCGGCATTGCCGAAACCGGCGTACTTGAGCACCGCCAAGCCCTGGTCGTGATACATGGCGAGCACAGCGTCCACCTCCGCCAGGTGGCGCGGGGTGAAAAGCGTATCCGCTGGGTAGGGGCCGCGCACATCCAGCCCCTGTGCACGCAGCGCCTCTAGGGTAGGAGAGATAATGTCCAACTCTTCACGACCGAGGTGGCCGTCTTCTCCGGCGTGAGGATTTAACCCGCACACGGCGATACGCGGCTTGGCAATACCGAACTGACGGGTCAGATCCGCCGCCAGAATTCGGCTGATACGGACAAGCCGCGTTGGCGTCACGGCATCAGCAACCGCACGCAGCGGCAAATGCGTGGTAAGAAGCGCCACGCGAAGATCAGCGGGCCCCTGCCAGCCTGACACTTGGGCGTGCAGTGCGCTATCGGTGGCCAGCATCATCACCACCTCTTCTGCGCCACAAGCGTCGCGCAGCCATTCGGTATGGCCGGTAAAGGTGGGATAGCCTCCGTCGATGATCACACCTTTATGCAGCGGCGCGGTGGTCATCGCCGCCGCATGGCCGTTTTGACAGGCGTGCACTGCCGCCGCAAGCGTCGCCAGCACATAGGCGGCATTGGCCGCGTTCAGCACGCCCGGCTGGCTCGGGGTGTCAAGGGCCACCGGCCACACGGGGAGCACACTGGGGCCTTCCGGCAAAGGCTCGCCAGGCTGACAAGCCGCCAATTCAACCTTCAGCCCCAATAGCTCGGCGCGCTCAGCCAGCAGCGTGATATCCCCCACGGCGACGCTGTGCGGTGGCAGTTCACCGCGTTCGGCGAGCATGAGGGTCAGCTCCGGGCCAATACCCGCCGGCTCGCCGGTAGTGATGGCCACCGGTAAAAGAGGTGACAGCGCCTCACGTTGTGGCATTAGAGGCGAATATCCACGAACGCCTGTGAGCGAATTTCCCGCTGCCAAGCGTTCACCTCTTCATTGGCGCGGCGCTGAAAAATCGCTTGGCGTACCTGTTCGCGGCGCGCCTCGTCGGTGACGTCTTCACGACGACGCTCCAAGACTTCGATCACGTGATACCCAAATTGCGAGCGCACAGGTTCGGAGACTTGGTTGGGCGAAAGCTCGCGCATCACCTCTTCAAACGCCGGCACGGTCTGCCCCGGGCGTACCCAGCCTAGCGAGCCGCCGTTTAGCGCACTACCGCTATCGTCGCTCATTTCGCGTGCCACGGTGGCGAAGTCTTCGCCCTGCATGACGCGTTCACGCGCTTGTTCGGCACGCGCGCGGGCCTGCTCTTCGTTACGCGTGGGGTTGAGTTCCACCAAAATATGCCGGGCGCGGGTTTCTTCGATGACCGAGGTATCACCTGAGGTCGACGGCTGCTGGCTTAAGAAACGCTCAACGTCGCGCTCGCTGACAGAAACCCGCTGCCCAATTTGACGCTGCTGCACTTGGCGCATTAATAATTCACGGCGCACGTCTTCGCGCACTTGAGCAAGGGTCATGCCGTCCTCTTCAAGACGGTCAGCAAAGGCTTCAAGCGACATACCATTAGACTCAGCGATGCTTCGCACTTGGCGATTAAGCTCGGTGTCGTCAACGCTTAAGTTGGCGTCACGCGCCATTTGCAGCTGAATCTCCTCCACCACCATGCGTTCAAGCACCTGCTCTTCAAGCTGCTCCCGCGGAGGCGGCGTACTGTCTTGCGCTTCCATCTGGTTCATGAGGCGATCAAGGCGGTCTTCTAACTCACTTTGCATAATCGCGCCGTCATTCACCACCGCCACAATCCGGTCAAGCATTTGGCGCTCGCCTAACGGTTGCGATTGTGCCTCAACCGATTCAGCCTTAAGGCCGACACCAGCGCCCATGCAAAGCACTAACGCACTACTTAACGCGCGGTGCTTAGCGCGGCCTAGCAACATCTTTCTCATCATCATGAAAACGTCTCTTTTAATTACCCTGTCTCATCGCCTGCCAACGCTTAGAGCGATGTTGGGCGATAGCCAGGAATGGTGCGTTCAAAGTAGCTGTCCGCCTCTTGGCCAACCCCGCCAAGCCCCCGGAAAACAAAGCGTAAGAACAGGCCGCGGTCGTTAAAGTCGTCCCCGACACGCGCCGTATCGTTGTCATCCAGCCACTGGCGCCACACGAGCTGAACGCCATAACAGCAATCGTTCCACTGCACGCCATAAAGCTGCTCCAGCGGGCGCTCATTGGTTTGATCGTGAAGGTAACGGCCGATCAAATCAATCTGCGGGCTCGCCTTCCACGCAAGCGATACATCCCATTCTTCTCGCGCGTAGCGCCGGTAGCTGTCATCGCCGGGCACGAGGCTAGGGTCAAAGCCTTCGATCTCCCAGCGGTAGCCAAGGTTCACCACGTGACCACGCGGATGACGGTAGGCAAGATCGACACTTGAGCGCTCGGTTAGCTCGCGCTGGTCATCGTAAAGCCACTCGGCGCCGGTGCTCCAGCGGTCATTAATTTGCCAGTCAAGCCGCGTGACCCATGGTGAGCGCTCCCGAGTAGCCTGGTAATAGCTTTCTGGATTGACATCGTTATGGGCACTTGCACGTTCGGGCAAAGTACTGTCATCGCCGTCGATCCCCACGCGGCGATCCGCGAAATAGAGGCTTTGCCCGACACCGACGCGCACACGTTCTTGGCCCGACTCGCTTTCCAACAGCCGCGACTGCACGCCCAGCGAGAGGCGGTTTAAATCGCCCACCCGATCAGTACCCGAGAACCGCTTTGCCGACCACAGTTGCCCCCATGTGAAGGCACGCTCGCGGCTGTCGAACTCGGGCAAATCCACCTGGTTGGTGCGCGGAACAAACGCATAATTCACGCGTGGCTCTAGCGTCTGACGATAGTTGCGCTCGCCAAGATCCAGCTCACGCTCAAAGACAAGTCCGCCATCGAGGGAGCTGATCGCGACGCTGCGATCAGGCGATTGATCCAACGTCGTTTCGCGGTTGCCGTAATCCAATGCGTAGGCGGTGTTCCAAAGCTCGGTACGCGGCTCCAAGTAGCCCCACGGGCGCTCAAAGCGCCACCCCAGCGCTGGTGCTAAGTGGATACGACCACCGGTAGCCGCTTCACGCTCGGGCACCATGGTTTCATCCACATCGCGCCAGAAGTAGGTAGCGTTGCTGTTCCATTCGCTGTAGAGGCCGCTCTCCTGCTGCCAGCGCGCTTGGGCGGTCAAGCTGGGCAAGCGGTAGAAAGGTTTATCGCTGTCGCTTAAGGGGTCATCCAGGCGCTGATAGCCTTGGGCACGGGCATCCAAACGCCAGCGCTCGCCTTGATAACCCACCTGGGCCAAGCGCTCCATACCGTAGCGATCATTGGAACCAAATTCGTTGCCAAAATCATCAAAATAGCGTCCGTCACTTGCCGCACCATAACGTAGCTGATACTTGCTGCGGTTGTTAACGCGACCTTGATGCTCGGCGTCAAAATACCAGCGGTTTTCGCCTTGGTAGCGCCCTTCATCACCGCCGGAGCCGCCGTTATCGCTATTCAGCCACGCCCCTTCAAGACTACCACTGCCATGACGCTCCATCAGGTAGCGATACTCGCCGCCAAGTAGCAGGCCGCGGTCGCTGATCCAACGTGGGGTAACGGTGGCATCGTGATTGGGAGCGATATTCCAGTAGAAGGGCTGCGTGTAATCCAGCTGGTCGCTGGAGAAACTGATCGCTGGCGAGAGCAAACCGGTATGGCGGCGATCATCGATGGGAAAGCGTAACCACGGCCAGTAAAACACCGGTACGTCGTGGATTTGCAAACGCGCGTTGCGCGCCGTGCCAAAACCGCTGGCTTGATCTAGGCGGATATCGCCGCTAATCAGTTGCCAGGTGCTTTCGCCGGGTTCGCAGGTGGTAAAACTCGCGTCTCGCAGGCGATACTGCGCGTCACCCACTTGCTCTAAGCGCTCGGCCTGGCCGCGCACGCGCTCTTCGTAAAGCACGTAGTGGCTGTTGCTCACCTCTCCACGATCCTCCACCAGCGACATCGTCGCCTCAGACCCGCGCAAAAGCGCGCGACCATCGCGTAGCGCAAACGCACCTTCGGCATCGACCCGTTCTCGACTGGCCGGTATGTGAAGATACTCGGCTTCAAGCTCCGTGTCCCCGCGGCGCAACACAACGTCACCGCGCAGGATCGCTTCGCCATCCGCCGCGTAGTCGGATTCGCTGGTTTCCACCTGCAGCTCGCGCGGGTCATCACCAACCGGCAGGCGGTAGCCCGGCATCACATAGCGCCCGCGACACACCCGGCTCGCTGCTTCGCCTTGCTCCCAGGCTTGCCAGTCCAGCGCCTGGGCTGGCAGCGGCTCGCTCTGGGCAATCGCGGCACTTGAGGCCCCCGCAAGCAGGCCGCCGGCGAGCGTTAGCGGCGCGGTACGCAAAAATCGCTTGCCCATGTTCGTTATCCTTGGCATCGAGAATCGGTATTATACAGCTCGCATCATGCCCGACCAGCCAGGAGCTTGCATGTCATCATCCCGGATAAACGCTCTTTTGACCTGGGCCGCGACACAACACGGCCTCACACCCCACCACATACACCTCGCGCCCGCTGGCGGCGACGCGAGCTTTCGGCGCTATTTTCGCCTCACGCTGCCAAGCGGCGAGACGCAGGTAGTGATGGACGCCCCACCCGACCAAGAAGACTCTACGCCGTTTGTCACCATAGCGCGCCAATGGCGAGCGGCGGGGCTGCCCGTGCCGCGTGTTCACGCCGCTGACCTGAATGCCGGCTTTTTATTGCTGGATGATCTCGGTGAAACCCCGCTGCAAACGCTGTTCACCGACACCGATGCCGTTCACGACCACACCCGTGACGCGCTTGAGTTGATTGGGGCGCTGCAAAATCGCGCCAATCCGGCTGCCCTACTTGCCTTTGATGAAACGCTACTTGGCCGCGAGCTCGATTTATTCCCCGAGTGGCACTTGCGCGCTTGGCTTGGCCTGCCGGAGCCGGAGAGCTGGCATGCCCTTCGCGCCGCGCTAATTGAGCAAGCGCTCTCGCAGCCGGCGGTCACCGTCCACCGCGATTTTGATGCCATGAACCTGATGCCGCATCAGGGCCAGCTTTACATGATCGATTTTCAAGATGCCGTGGCAGGGCCGTTAAGCTACGATGCGATTTCACTCCTCCGCGGGCGCTACTGGCGCTTTTGCCAAAATGAATTTGACGGCTTTATGGCCGATGTTTACCGCCAGGCGCGCAACGATGGCCGGTTATCAAGCGCTACGGACGAAGCGACCTTCCTACGTCAGAGCCACGCCATGGCCGCTCAGCGTTCGCTGAAAGTACTGGGGATTTTCTGCCGCCTCACCCTTCGCGACGGCAAACGTGGGTATCTCGAACGCTTGCCCGATTTTCTCGTGCATTTGGAAGACAGCCTCGCCGCGCTCCCAGAGCACGCCAACTTTGCCGATTGGCTCGGCCAGACGCTGCGCCCGGCGATCACACAAAAACTCGCCACGCTCGACGCTCAGGAGCGGCCCAAATGAAAGCGATGATTCTGGCCGCCGGGCTCGGCAAACGGATGCGCCCGCTCACCGACACCTGCCCCAAGCCGCTGTTAACAGTGGCGGGAAAACCGCTGATTGTGCACCACCTGGAGCGCTTAAAGCGTGCTGGCTTTGTGGATATCGTCATCAACGTTAGCTACCGTGGTGAGCAGATTATGCAGGCCCTCGGCGACGGCCAAGCGTTTGGGTTACGCCTGCATTTCAGCCGCGAGGAAACCCCGCTTGAAACCGGAGGTGGTATTCGAAAGGCGCTGCCGCTCCTTGGCGAGGCGCCCTTTTTGTTGGTTAATGGCGATGTGTGGTGCGAGACGCTGCCAAGCCAACTTGCGTTAGAAGACGGTGATCTTGCCCATCTTATGCTCGTGGACAACCCTGAGCATCATCCAAAAGGCGACTTTACACTGAGCGGCGGCCGCGTTCTCGGGGAGCCTAAGCTCACCTTCTCGGGTCTGAGCGTGATTGCCCCGGCGCTTGTCGCCGAGCATGCGCCCGGCGCTTTCGCGCTGGCGCCGCTGCTCAAAGCGGCGATCACAGAAGGCCGCGTCAGCGGCGAGCGCTTTCGCGGCCAATGGGTGGACGTGGGGACACCCGAACGGCTTAAAGCGCTTGATCGCGCGCTTCGCGATAACGTCTAGCCAAGTTGACCGCACAAAAGCGATTAAATGTTATGCTGCATGCCATATACGTACCGTCAGCCAAACGCAAGACCGACAAGACAGGAGAGAAACGTGAAAGCACGGGTTAAATGGACCGATGGTCGCCAATTTGTGACGGAATCCGGCAGCGGGCACAGCGTCGTGATCGATGGCCCAGCCGAGCACGGCGGACGCAACACCGGTCCACGCCCGATGGAAATGCTGCTAATGGGTATGGGCGGGTGCACCGCGTTTGATATTCTCAATATTCTCGATAAAGCACGCGCCGATGTGACCGACTGCGTGGCAGAGCTTGACGCCGAGCGCGCCGACAGCGTGCCGTCCGTCTTTACCAAGATTCACGTTCACTTTGTGATTTCAGGCCGCGGGCTCAAAGAGAAACAGGTGCAGCGCGCCGTCGAGCTCTCTGCGGATAAATACTGCAGCGCCTCAATCATGCTCGGCCAGGGTGGCGTTGAGATCACCCACACGTTTGAAATCGTTGAAGCGTAGCCGTACCCAAGCAACGAAAAAAATGGCCCGGTCAGATGCATCGCTGCCTTCAGCCGGGCATAATACGCGCGCTTGTATTCAACGGCTTTTCCACTCATGCAAGTGGACTTGGTTCCGGCGCTGGCTCGTCGGGGTGTCTTCATCCGCCATAGGGAGGTTCGGACGTGTCAGATAATCTCCGACTCCACGGGTTTAACAACCTGACCAGCTCTTTGAGCTTCAATATTTACGATATCTGTTACGCCAAAACCGAAGAGCAGCGAGCTGCTTACATCGATTATATCGATGAGCTCTACAATGCGGAGCGCCTGACCCAGATTCTCAAGGACGTGACCAACATTATTGGCGCTCATGTGCTCAATATTTCCCGCCAGGACTATGAGCCTCATGGCGCGAGCGTAACGATCCTTATTGCTGAGCACGAGCTCGACGAGGTCGATCCTGGCCAAACCGAGCCTGGCCCTGGTCCGCTACCGGAAACCGTGGTCGCGCATCTGGACAAAAGTCATGTGACCGTGCATAGCTATCCTGAATCGCACCCAGATAACGGTATTAGCACTTTCCGGTTGGATATCGATGTGTCGACTTGCGGCCATATCAGCCCACTCAAGGCGCTAAACTACCTGATTCACAGCTTCGATTCCGATATTGTCACCATGGATTACCGGGTGCGCGGCTTTACCCGTGACGTTGACGGCAAAAAGCTCTTCATTGATCACGAGATCACCTCGATCCAGGATTATCTCGCCGACGATACTAAGCAGCAGTATCAAATGATTGATGTGAACGTGTACCAAGAGAATATGTTCCACACCAAAATGCTGCTGAAGGATTTCGATCTGGATAATTACCTGTTCGGCATCTCACAGCGTGACATCACCTTCGAAGAAGCCCGCGATATCGAAAACCGCCTGCGCAAAGAGATGCTCGAAATTTTCTACTCGCGCAATTTGGATTAGCATTATCGCTAACTACATTACGGCTAAATATATGGGAAAAACCGGGCCTGCATATGCAGGCCCGGTTTGTTTTTCGGGCAAGTGTTCAATAAATCTTCGCTTCGCCTTCGGGTCGGGTTTTAAACCGCCGATGAAGCCATAGGTATTGCTCGGGATGGGTAAGAATCGCCCGCTCGATGATGGCGTTAACGCGCGTGGCATCGGTGACATCGTCACCGCTAGGATAGCCCTCCAGAGCGGGCAGCCACTCGAACGTATAAGTGCGGTTATCCGGGTTGCGGTGGAACATCAGCAGCACGACAGGGGCGCCGGTTAAGCGCGCGATTTTTGCCGTTAGCTTGATGGTCGCGGCCTGCTGGCCGAAGAAAGGCGCGAATACGCTGGCATCACGGCCAAAATCTTGATCCGGAGAGTACCAAACCGAGCGCCCCGCCTTTATCCGCCGCACGGCGGTACGTAAGTCGTATCGGTCGATCAATTGACCAAAATTACGCTTACGTGCACGCATCATAAAGCGGTCAAACAGCGGATTATTGTGCGGCCGGTATACCGCATCGGCGGAAAAAAACAGTGAATGCAGCGCGCCACCCAGGTCCAGCGCCGAAAAGTGCACACCGATAATCAGTACGCCTTTACCTTGCGCCTCGGCGCGAGCGAGGTGCTCCTCGCCGACACACGCCACCCGGTGGCGAAAGTCTTCGGCATCACGGCACCAAACCGCCGCGGTTTCCAGCAGCCCAATGCCGTTGGCAATGAACGTTTCCTTCACCAGGCGGCGCTGCGCGTCAGCACTTTTGTCAGGAAAACAGAGCGCCACGTTGGTTTCGGTAATGTGCCGGCGCCGTTTGGCCAAGCGCCAGGCCGCCAAACCAATGCCTTTCCCCAGCCACAGTTTAACCCGCCACGGCAACCAAGCCGCCACATACATAGCGCCAATGGCAAGCCATGTCGGCCAGTAACGGGGATGGGCAAAAGAATTGGGGTAGCGCGATTTCGCCATGCGGTTTCATTCATCTTTGAGTGTGAAAGGATGACTCAGTGACGTTGACATGCCCGATTTAAACGCCATCATAGCGCCGAGGCACACGCGGCAACACACCGGTGAGTAGGGTATAGCTGATGGTGTCGCAGCAGCGCGCGACCTCATCGATTGATAGCACTTCGCCGTTTTGCGCTTTGCCCCAGAGCACGACCTCGCTGCCGATGGCCGCATCGGGGATATCCGTAACATCCACGGTAAGCATATCCATTGAGACCTTGCCAGCAAGTGCGGCGCGCTTACCATTCACCAGCACCGGCGTGCCGTCAACGGCATGGCGGTCATAGCCGTCGCCGTAGCCTGCCGCGACCACCGCAATGCGCGAACGACGCGGCGCGTGCCAACGCCCGCCGTAACCAACCGGCTCACCCGCTTCGATCTCGCGCAGGGAGATAATCTCTGAGCGCAGTGTCATCACCGGTTGCAGTTGGCGCGTGAGTTTATTGGGGGCTTCCAGCGGATCACTGCCGTAGAGCATGACGCCGGGGCGGTGCCAAGCGCCGTGAGCTTCTGGGCGAGCCAGTGTTGCCGGCGAGTTGGCTAAACAAAGCGGCGCGTTAAGCTCGGCGGCAAGTGCTTCCAATATGGCCATTTGCTGAGAAAAATAAGCGCTATCCGTGGCATCAGCCGTCGCAAAGTGGCTCATCAAGTGCAGTGCACCGGCCTCTGGCATGGCCTCTAGCTTGCGCCATACGCTTGCCGCCTGCTCGGGGGCAAACCCCAGTCGGTGCATGCCGGAGTCGACTTTCAGCCAAACGGGTATGGGCGCGCTCGGCGTAAACGCCTGCAGGGCTTCGAGCTGCCACCGGCTGTGAATCGACATCCATAGCCGGTGTTTATCCACATAAGAGAGTTCATCGGCGGAGAAAATACCTTCGAGCAGCACAATCGGCGTTTGAACCCCCGCGTCACGCAGTGCCATCGCTTCTTCGATACAAGCAACGGCAAAGGCCGGTGCTTTTTTTTCAAGAACGTCGCCTTCAAGCGCTTTTGCACAGGCTACCGCCCCGTGGCCGTACGCATCGGCTTTAATTACCGCAACCGCCTGACTTTGGGGCGCACAGGAACAGGCGAGCCGATAGTTATGACGCAGTGCGTCCAGGTCGATATGAGCTACCAACGGGCGCATGCGTGGTCTCGCTTATCATCGGTGGGTTAAAATTAGCTTTCAAAAATGGCTTCCAGTGAAAGGCCTTGCTTTTCCAATACGCGCCGCAGCTTCTTTAAGGCTTCCACTTGAATTTGGCGCACACGCTCACGAGTAAGGCCGATTTCCGCCCCGACCTCTTCCAGGGTAGCGGCTTCATGGCCACGTAAACCAAAGCGGCGTACGACCACTTCGCGCTGCTTTTCGGTCAACTCGCCCAGCCACTCGTCAACGTGTTCTTTGACATCGCCATCCACCAATGAGGCTTCAGGGCCGTGGTCGTCGTCATCGGTCAAGGTATCGATCAGAGGTTTATCGCTATCGCCGCCGACTGGGTAGTCGACCGAGGAAACACGCTCATTGAGCCCGAGCATTTTTTTAACCGTTTCAACCGGTTTATCCAGATGGTCGGCGATCTCTTCGGGCGTGGCTTCATGGTCGAATTTTTGCGTCAACTCCCGCGCGGCCCGCAGGTAGATATTGAGCTCTTTGACCACGTGAATCGGTAAGCGAATCGTGCGGGTCTGGTTCATCAACGCCCGTTCGATCGTTTGCCGGATCCACCAAGTGGCGTACGTCGAAAAGCGAAAGCCGCGCTCAGGGTCAAATTTCTCCACGGCACGAATGAGGCCTAAGTTGCCCTCTTCGATCAAATCCAGAAGCGTCAAGCCACGGTTAAGGTAACGGCGAGCGATCTTTACCACCAGACGCAGGTTGGACTCAATCATCCGCGAGCGTCCAAGCGGGTCACCTTTACGCGCTAAGCGACCGTAGTGGACCTCTTCTTCGGGCGTTAAAAGCGGCGAGAAGCCAATTTCATTGAGATAGATCTGCGTGGCATCCAGGCTTTGCTGCTGCTGGCGGCCTTCGCGTCCGAGCGCTTTTTCAAACGCTTCTTCTTCGGCAGCTGCCGCTTCGCTGTCTATCTCGCTTAGCGCTTCTTCCGCATCACTAAGATCTACTTCCTGTAGTTCTCGTTCCAGCATACTCATCGTCCCCACCCCCGTTATCTCGCCTTTTGTTCTGCTAACTGAACGCCAAGAACGTTATGTGCGCCGCTGTTGTGTTTGCTTTTATCATTATTGAGGCGTCGATTTAATTACGTGATGGCAGAAACTTCAGGGGATCTTGAGGTTGGCCATCCTGACGCACCTCAAAATGCAGCCTTACGTCCTCAGCGTCGCTATCGCCCATCGTGGCAATCGTTTCGCCCGCTTTCACCACGTCATTTTCGCTTACGCTAAGGCTATCGTTATGCGCATAGGCGGTAAGAAACGCGTCGTTGTGCTTGAGAAGCACCAAGTTGCCATACCCGCGAACTCCGCTGCCGGCATAGACCACAATCCCAGGCCCTGCAGCTTTGACAGGTTGCCCCTTTTCCCCTGCGATATCAATCCCGGCAGTTATACTTTGTCCTTCGCCAAAGGTGCTAACCACATCGCCCTCAACCGGCCATTGCCAGTCGATCGTTTCGGCGGGGGTGTAGGTTCTATCACTGCGATCCGTACTCGGTGCTTGGCTAGGTGCGGCAGCTGGTTCCGGCTCGGTTTCAGCGGTTTGCGGTTCTGGTTCTGGTTCTGGTTCTGGTTCTGGTTCAGATTGGGAAGCTGCTTGCGCGCCTACGTCGGGCTTTGTCTCAGTAGCCGATGTCTGTTCGGTTTGCGCTACAGTATCGCTTTCAGCGGCTTCATCCGCTTCGCGCTCTGCCGTAATGCGCTGATTGCGCTCAATGGCCGACTCATCCGGCAAAAGCCAATCCATTTCTTGCTCTTCAGGCGCGACGTCAGCACTACTTGCGCCTAACCCGGTGGCAACCGCCCCCTGCGAACCGCGCGAATCGCTATCGCGCTCAGGGGCGCCACTGGTCTGGCCTTCGCGCAGTTGAATGGATTGGCCGGGGTAAATGTTGTAAGGCGGTGCAATATCATTAAGCGCAGCAAGGTCGCGGTAATCCATGTCGTGTTCCCACGCAATACCATAGAGCGTATCGCCCGCCTCGACGGTATATTGCGGGGTGCTTTCGACTGCCCGACGCGCGTCGCTTAAGTCACGTACTTGCGGGCCAGCGCCTTGCTGATTGGCACAGCCAGCAACGGCCAGGGCAAGTGCCGACATCATCAAAACCTTACGCATGCAATTCTTACTCCTTTTCAGCGCTGAGGTGAGCGCCGCGTGACGTGTTTGAGCCTGAGGCGTGGCGATTGAGTGCGACAACCAACGCCGCCCCCACTAGCATGAGAGCGATAACTCCCCAAACCTGAGCGGAGCCGCCGATCAGTACCGCGTAATCATCCGGCATCAGGTAACGATGCGCCAACGGGATCATCTGCCCATTGGGGCCTAGTTGATAGCTTACCAGCTCGCGCCAAGGCCAGAGAACCGGCAACGAACCGATAATAAAGCCTAATAGCAACTGCATGGTGGCACCATGATGGCGGCGCAAGAGCCACGACAAAAGACGCGAGAAGAGCGCAAGACCAACGGCGCAGCCAGCCGCAAAAATTGCGATCACGGTCATATCAAACCCGCGTATCGCCTGCATAATCGTGCCATAAAGCCCCATGGTGAGAAGCAAGAAGCTACCCGACACACCGGGAAGTATCATTGCGCTAATCGCAATCGCGCCAGCCACCGCCACGATCAGCGCTTCGTTACCCAGCATCAGCACAAGCGGCATCAGTCCCGGCAATGCCTTAGCAATCACAAGCCCCACGATCAACGGCAGCACGTACCAGAGCTTCCAATGACGATGCGCCTGGTGCACCACCAGTGCCGAGGCGGCAACGAGCCCAAAAAAGAAGCCATTAAGCAGCAGCGGGTGCGCCTCCATCAGCCAAACTGCCAAGTGTGCCACGCTGAACAAACTGACCGCGACCCCTAGCAGCAAGGGCAGCAAAAAGACCAGATTCAGATGGCGCCATACCCCTTTTACCCCCTCTTGGCGAAAAGCTCCCCAGGCACTCGGACCAAATTGGCTAATGGTGTAAATCAGCTCCTCATAAATGCCGGTGACGAACGCAATCGTCCCGCCTGACACTCCAGGCACCGCGTCAGCGGCGCCCATCCCGGCGCCTTTAAAAAAGATGCCCAATGTTTGACGCTTCAATCCACCACTCCTTGCAACAGGGGAACAAACCGCACCGGCTCTAGCCGGCGCTTGTCGTAATCTTGCCCGACCCGTCGCACCTGCGTGAGCCACTGGGTACCGTCGGCTTCTTCCAGCGGTGCAATCAGCACACCGCCATCGCTTAGCTGTTCTAGCAGCGTCGGCGGAAGCGCCTGAGCGCAGGCGGTGAGCAAAATGACATCAAAGGGGGCCGCATGTGGCCAACCGCTACTGCCATCTGCTACCGCAAGACGCGCTTTTGCGTCCAACCGCCTAAGCCGCTGAGCGGCGCGCTGGTGTAAGGCATAAATACGCTCAAGTGAATAGAGTTCAGGCACTAAGCGTGAAAGAATTAACGTTTGATACCCCGAACCGGTGCCGAGTTCCAATACGCGACGCGGCGCCTCACGAAGCGTCAGCTCCGTCATGCGCGCCACGGTCAGCGGTTGCGAGAGTGTCTGCCCAAAGCCAATGGGCAACGACGTATCTTCGTAGGCGCGGTGGGCTAGCGCCTCATCGACAAACAGATGCCGTGGCGCGTTGGCCATCACCGCCAACACCCGCTCATCGCGAATGCCCTGATGCGCCATACGCTCGACCATCCGGTCACGCGTGCGCTGCGAGGTCATGCCGCGTCCGCGCAACTCTGTGGGAGATAACTTAGGCAAAAGCATCCAACCAATCCTGCACATCGCCACGCGCTGGGTGGCGGGTTAAATCGGTCTGCAGCGGCGTGATGGAGACAAAACCCGCCTCCACGGCGGCAAAATCCGTATCTTCGCCATCATCGGCATTCTCCCCCACCGCGGCGATCCAATAACGCGTGCGGCCCCTAGGGTCTTCGGTGGCGAGCGGTTTGGCCGCCGGGCCGCGAAAGCCGAGACGCGTGACCCGCACACCGCGAACTTGCTCCCAGGGCACATCCGGCACGTTAACATTCAATAACGTACGTGGGGGTAGCGAGAGTTGATCCGCCGCGCCGACGAGGGTGGCGGCCATTTTCGCGGCGGTCTCAAAGTAGCGCTCACCGCAAAGCGACATGGCAATCGCTGTCATGCCTAAGTTGCGCCCCTCCATGGCGGCGGCTACGGTACCGGAATAAAGCACGTCATCGCCAAGATTGCTGCCGTGATTGATTCCCGAGATAACCAAGTCGGGCATCTCATCCCAAACCCCATTGACGCCGAGGTAAACGCAATCGGCCGGCGTGCCATCGACGCTGTAAAACCCATTATCCAACGCGCTCAGGCGTAGCGGGCGGGACAGTGTCAGCGAATTACTTGCCCCGCTACGGTCGCGATCCGGCGCCACTACACGCACTTTCGCGTGCGCCGTCAGCGCCTCATACAGCGCGCGCAGGCCGGGCGCATGAACGCCGTCGTCGTTGGAAAGCAGCAGTCGCCGCATCATTTATCTCCTTATGTTTAACCGCTGGCAAAGTCAGGGTGCGCCATCAACTCGCTAAGCACCGCAGTAGCAAAACCGCCGCGCGGTAATGAAAAACGCAGCACGAAACTGTCCTCCTCAACCTGCCATTCAGGCTCGCCCAAGCGCATTCGCAACGCGCGACGCGCTGGTTTAACACCGCTACGCGAAAGTCCGTCACACAGCGCCGGATGACGCTCGGAAAGCGCCGTTTCAAGTCGCTGCGCGGCGGATTCGTCCGGCGCGTAGCCCACGCCCCACAAAATGCCCGTGGGGTGAATGTCTAAAGCCTCGGCGCGAGCTTCTAACGTTGAATCGACCTGATCGGGGCGAAATACACTCTGCGTGCCGTCCAGCATCAGCGTGTCACCGGCCAGCGGTTTGTTCCAGCTACCCGCCTTAATCCGCGCGCTCAAAAGCTCATTGAACAAAAAACTGCGCGCGCTGGAAAGCAGCATTCCTTGACGATCATCACGTTTGCGCCAGCCGCGCGCCAATACGGCCTCAGCGCGGACGAGGTTACGACCGCCCGGGCCAAAGCGCTGCGGGCCAAAGTAGTTCGGCACACCGTGATGGCAAAGCGCCTCCCAGCGTGCGGTGAAGCTATCACTTTCCACCACCGCGCCGCTAAGGCGTAGGGTGAAACGGTTAGTACGATGCACGCCGCGCTTTAACTTACGCGGATGGCGCGCCTGCGCCAAGACACGCACGTCCACGGCGGCTAAACGCTCGGTGAGGTCAACCGGCGCATCGCGCCCCGGCAAGTGCACACTCAGCCACTGCCGGGTCACCGCCACACGGTCTTTCATTCCTGAGTAACCAATGTCTCTTGGCGTGACGTCGCTCAGCCGCGCAAGCTGCTTCACCACGTCCAAGGTTGTCTGGTTGCGTTTTTCGATATAAAGCCACAGGTGCTCGCCGTGGGCTTCGGGAGTGAAATCAAGCTGCTCCTCGACGATAAAATCTTCAGGCGCGGCGCGATATTGCCCCGGCAACGGCGGCCCAAACGCAGCGTCCAGCGTGCGCGCCCAAACGGGAAGCTCGCTCATGGGTTGCCCCGCGGCGTGAGCAGCACCACGGCTTCAGCCGCAATGCCTTCCCCTCGGCCGGTAAACCCAAGGCGCTCGGTGGTGGTGGCTTTAACGTTGACTTGGGAAAGCGACAGCGCTAAATCGCCAGCAATGATCTCGCGCATGGACTCAATATGCGGCGCCATTTTCGGCGCCTGCGCCATGATCGTGGCATCCAGATTCTCCACGTCCCAACCGGCATCCTGCACCAGCGCCCATACCCGGCGCAGCAGGTCGCGGCTATCCGCGCCTTTCCAAGTTTCATCAGTATCGGGGAAGTGGCGGCCGATATCGCCTAACGCACAGGCGCCGAGCAGTGCATCGCACAGCGCGTGAAGCAGCACATCGCCATCGGAGTGAGCCACAAAGCCGTGAGTAAAAGGCAATTTAACTCCGCCGATCATGACATGCTCGCCGGGGCCAAAACGGTGAACATCAAAGCCGTGGCCGATGCGCATCCAACACTCCTTTTCGTTATCGATCACATATAAAAAAGCGCATCAAAGACAGCGCATTCACGCGCGGCTCTACTCGCGCTGCGCGGCCAAAATCGCCGCCGCCAGCGCTAAATCGTCTGGGTGAGTGACTTTCAGGTTGTCACGCCGGCCGCTTACCAGTTTGGGCGTATGACCTATGGCCTCGACCGCGGAGGCTTCATCGGTGACCAGGGTGTCGTGCTCGCGGGCGTGAACGAGCGCCTGGCACAGCAGCGCATAGCGAAACCCTTGTGGGGTCAGCGCGTGCCACAAGCCATCGCGGGGCTCGGTGCGCGCGCTGGCACCGTCACTTTCGCGCTTCATGGTATCCGCCACCGGCATTGCCAACAGCGCCCCGCTGGCGTGCTGCGTGGCGGCCTGTTCAAGCGCGCACACATCTGCCGTACTTACGCAGGGGCGCGCCACGTCGTGTACCAGCACCACGTCATCACCAGTGGCATCAATCGCTTGCAGCGCATTCAACACGCTATCCATGCGTTCGGCCCCGCCCGAGACACGCTGCCAGTGGGCAAACGGCACCCATGCGGGGTCAAACCAGCGATCCTGCTCATCCAGACACAGCACTAAACGCGCGTGCGGTAGTGCCGCGTGCAGGCGCGCCAAGGTGACGGCGAGAATCGGCGCGCCCGCAAGCGTGAGATACTGCTTGGGCAGTGCCGCCCCCATGCGCTTACCCTGACCAGCCGCGGGCACAATCAGCCAAGTGGTGGCGCTCATTCGCTGACCTTTTGTGCCGGAGGGGCGACGAGACCGGCGTTGATTTCGATCAACTGCGGCTCAATCGCCACGCCCGGCACCCAGAAAAACTGCTCATCCGCGCGCACCATGCCCATGTCGCTGCGCGCACGCTCTTCAATCGCATCCAGCCCCTGCTTGAGATCGGTAACCTCAGCGGCGAGCCGAGCATTGCGGTCGCGCATCGGCGCATTCTCCGCCTCCTGAGCGGCCACCCGCTTTTCCACCGCCTGCAGATCGAACCAGCCACCGGTTCCCCACCAGAGTTGATACTGCAGCAATAACAGCAGCAGAAACAGCCCCAGCGCGAGCCACTTCCTAAAAGGCCAGCCACTTGTCGCGTTACCGTTCGCTTCGCTACTCACCGCACCGCCTACTGAAAAAATGTGGAGAAAAACACTGCGCCGCATTATGCCACCAAGCACTTAACGCAGCGAGCCGCCCGGCGCTTTTCGGGCTATTTACCCTCACGCCGAAACGGCAGTGCCTCGCTTGCCGCGTGGCGGTAAGCCGCCATGTGTTGAGCTTCTTCCTCGCAGAACCGGGCAACCCCGGCAGCAAGCCCAGGGTGAGCAAAATAGTGCAGCGAGCGAAGCGGCTGCGGGTGAAAGCCGCGCACCAGCTTATGCTCGCCCTGGGTGCCGGGGTCGAAAAGCGTCAGCCCCTGCTCCAAACAGTATTCGATCCCCTGGTAGTAACAGGCTTCAAAATGCAGGCAATCGGCGAGTACCTCGCTGCCCCAGTAGCGCCCATAAAGGCTCTGCGTACCGCGAAAATAGAGCGCGGCGGCGACCGGGCGATCGTCCAAGCGTGCCTGCACCAGCAATAGCGATTCGGGCATGGTGCGTTTTATGCGTTGGAAAAAGTCGCGGTTAAGATACGGCGGTCGGCCGCGCTCGTGGTAGGTATTGGTGTAGCAGCGGTAGAAATGCGCCAGCGCCTCGGAGGTAATGGCCTCGCCTTCCAGGCGGTGCAAGGTAATACCCTGATCGGTCACGATACGCCGTTCGCGTTTGATCATTTTGCGCCGCTTGGCGGTAAGCGTCGCGAGAAAGCCGTCGAAATCGCCAAAGCCCGGGCCATCTAGCCCCCCATCGCGCCACTGAAATTGCACCCCCTCGCGGGCGATGAGCTCGGGGTAAAGTGCCTGCCAGGCCGCCACATCGTCGAGCGCGCTGAACAAAAGGTGCCAACTTGAAAGCGCCTCGTCATCACACAGCTGCCACAAGCCTTGCGCCAACGCTTGGCGCACCTCGGCTTCGTCGCTTTCGGAAGTCATCAACGTGCGCGGCCCCGGCACCGGCGTATAAGGGATCGCGCTCAGCGCTTTCGGGTAGTAACGCCCACCGGCGCGCTCCAAAGCGTCGGCAAAGGTCCAATCGAAGACGTATTCGCCATACGAATGGTGCTTGCGATAAAGCGGCAAAGCCCCCACCAGATCTTGCCCTTGCCACACGGCGAGATGCGCTGGCTCCCAGCCAGTCGCCACACTCACCGAACCACTCGCTTCTAGCGCGTGAAGATACGCATGGCGCAAAAACGGCTGATCGGGATCGACCAATCGATCCCATTGACTTGCGGCCACGCGCGCAATCCCAGGTAGAATAGTACACACAAGCGGCGATGAACCGGACGAAAGCGTCGGTGAGGGCATAGCACCTCCAAAATTTAGTAAGATACGAACAGCGCCGCGAACCGTATACACTAGCGGAATGCCCGACGGGATTCACCTGGAGACGCGCCGATGTCGCACGACCTTCACCGCCAACTTCAACTCGGCTTTGACACTCAGCGCCAAGCCGCCGATCAGGCGCCGTTCCCGAGCCTTGCCACACGCCGTGACCGGCTTCGGCGTTTAGCGCGCATGACCAAGCGCCATCAGAACGAGATTATCGACGCGATTATCCAAGACTTCGGCCAGCGTAGCGAGAGCGAAATCCGCTTGGCGGAAACCAGCGCGGTGATTCATGCCGCGCAATACGCCCGGCGTAAACTCAAAGGCTGGATGCGCCCGCATCGGTCGAGCGTTTCGTGGCGGCTGCTCCCCGCGCGAGCACGCATCGCCCCGCAGCCACTGGGGGTAGTGGGGATTCTTTCGCCGTGGAACTACCCCTGGAGTTTGGCGCTGATGCCCGCCATCGACGCCATCGCCGCAGGCAACCGCGTGATGCTCAAACCCAGCGAGCACACCCCGGCGACCAGTCAGCTCCTGGCCGATCTTGTGTCACACTACTTCGACCCGGAAGAGCTTTACGTGATTCAAGGCGACGCCGACATTGCCCAGGCTTTCAGCGCGTTAGCGTTTGATCACCTGCTATTCACCGGCTCCACCGCCGTAGGGCGGCAGGTTGCCAAGGCCGCGGCCGCTAACTTAACGCCCACCACGCTCGAGCTTGGCGGTAAATCGCCGGTCATCGTCGCCGATGATGCCGATCTTGACGCTGCCGCTGAATCGATCATTTTCGGCAAGGGCTTCAACGGCGGGCAAACCTGTATCGCCCCGGACTACGTGCTAGTCGAAGGTCGTCACCTGGACGCGTTGATCCACGCCCTCAGCGAGGCCATCGCCAAGCAGCGCCCGGATGAGCACGACATGACGACACCGCTTAATGCGCGCCACGCGGCTCGCAGCACTGAGCTGCTGAAAGAGGCGCACAACCACGGCTGTCGCGTGATTGACCCGGGCGAACACGCCCCGGCGCTGGTCGTTGACCCCAACCAAGACCTTGCGCTGATGCAAGAAGAAATTTTTGGCCGCGCGTTGCCAGTATTAAGTGTGAAAGACATCGACGCCGCTATTGGCTATATTACCGCGCGCCCTCACCCGCTCGTGCTTTACGCTTTTACCCGCAACACCGCATTGCAGCGTCGCCTAACGGACGAAACGCGCTCCGGCGCGCTGGTGTTCAACGAAACGCTTTTGCACCATGCCGTACCGGGACTGCCGTTTGGCGGGGTCGGCGACAGCGGTCATGGCGCCTACCACGGCCGCCATGGTTTTGAGCGCTTCAGCCACCAACGTAGCGTGTTTTACCAGGCAAATCGCGCTCCCACCGCACTCATTCGCCCCCCTTACCGGCGATGGCTGCTCAAACTGCTCGGCTACTAAGCCTTGCGACTCGCAGCCACCTGCCTGACTCTTTGCTATGGAGGGCTTATGCAAGTGCCCGACACACCCGATAATGAAGCCCAGCGCCTTCAGGCGCTGCGTGACCTTCACGTGCTCGACACTCCCGCTGAGCAGGCGTTTGACCGCCTGGCTGAGTTTGCCCGCGAGCTATTTGACGTTCCCATCGCCCTCGTGTCGCTGGTGGATGAAGACCGACAGTGGTTTAAAACGCACTTGGGCGTCGATGCTCAAGAAACCCCGCGCGACTTATCGTTTTGCGCCCACGCCGTGGCCGATAATGCACCGCTGGTTATTCACGATGCCCTTAAAGACGCGCGCGTTGCCGATCACCCGCAGGTCGAATCGTCGCCCCATATCCGTTTTTATGCCGGCATCCCGCTGCGCCCAACCGACGGCCTGCCTGTCGGAACACTTTGCCTGTTAGACTACCAGCCGCGCGAGTTTTCAGCGCGCGATTTATGCTTGCTCGAAAGCCTGGCAGGCCAGGCGGAAGAGCTACTGCGCCAGCAAAAAATCAGCGCCGATCTCGCCCGCACCGCCAAACGCTATGAGGCCCTTTTCTCGTCAAGCGCCGTTGCCAAAGTGCGAATTGACCGCGCCGGCACCATCATTGCGGTTAACACCGCAACCGTCGATTTTTTGGGCTACACCAAAGAGCAGCTCATCGGCCAAAACGTTGCGATCCTCACCCCGCCGGAAATCGCCCGGGACCACGATGCCTACATTAACCGCTACCTCGCTGGCGGTAGCCCCAAGGTCGTCGGCAAGGGGCGCGAGGTGGAAGCACAGCACAAAGATGGCCACCGGATTCCCGTACATTTAGCCATTAACGCCATCCACGATGATCATGGCAAAGTAGATGAGTTTCTCGGCGTGCTCACCGATTTAACCGACATCTATGCCACCCACAAGCGCATGCATAAAGAGCAGAGCCTGCTCAAAGTGCTCCATCAAGGCATTACCGATTATCAGGCGCTGATGTCAGGAGAGCGGCTTTGGACCTTTTTAATGGAAGCGTTACGCACCCTCACCGACAGTGACTACTCACTGATTGGGGAAGTGCTGCCAACCGACGCTAACAGTATCTTAAAAATTCACGCCATTACCGACCTATCGTGGAATGAAGAATCGCGCGGGTTAATGGAGCGATTACGCCGTGGCGATATGATGCTCACCAACCCTAATACGCTGCTCGGCCGCGTCTTTGCACACGGTGAAGTAATCATGACCGATGACCTTTATCATCACCGGCTGCGCGGCGGCTTCCCCCCCGGCCACCCTCCGATTAATAACTACCTCGGCGTCCCCATTTTTAGTTCGGGCAAACTGATCGGCATGTTCGCCATTGCCAATAGCCAACAGATGCTCAACCAAGAGTTACTCGACTGGCTGCAGCCGTTTACCGACACCTGCGCACTACTGATTAATCTCTACCGCCAGATGGCCGAACGCGAGCACGTCATGAGCGAACTCGCGCAGGCACGCGACCAGGCCGAAAAGGCTAACCGCGCCAAAAGCGACTTCCTGTCCTCCATGAGCCACGAGCTACGCACCCCGCTCAACTCCATTTTAGGGTTTGCGCAAATCCTCGCCAGCGGCAAACGTCACCCCCTCAACGACAAGCAGCTACGCCAGGTCAATCAAATTGAAAAAAGCGGCCAACATCTGCTGAGCTTGATCAACGAAGTGTTAGATTTAGCCAAAATTGAGGCGGGAAGATTGCCGCTTTCGATTGAGCCCATTCATGTGCAACGCGTGGTTCAAGATGCTTGCGATGCGCTAGAAGCTAACGCCGATGCGGCCGGCATCACGCTTGTGCGCTGCAATATGCCCGAAGAGTGGCGCGTATCAGCCGATTACACCCGCACCAAACAGGTACTGCTGAACCTGATCTCTAACGCCATTAAATACAACCGTGCCAACGGGCGCGTTGAGATAAGCGCACAAGCGCAGGGCAACATGCTGCGCTTGAGCATTACGGATACTGGCCCCGGCGTTGACTTAGAGCGCCAACACGAGCTGTTTGAGCCGTTTAACCGGCTCGATGCCGAAAACGGCACCATTGAAGGCACGGGCATCGGGCTTGCCATCACCCGCGAATTGGTGGAGCGTATGGGCGGAGAAATCGACGTGGAAAGTTCGCCCAACCAAGGTGCCACATTCTGGTTTACCCTCCCAACTACGAGCGACATGAGTGCTGCGCCCAAGCACCCACATATTGAGCATGAACCCTACCGAACACCACCCAAACAGCACACGCTGCTATACATTGAAGACAACCCGGCCAATCAGCGGTTGATGGAAGACATTATTGACGACGTCGATGATGTGGCGCTTCATACCGCACCCAGTGCCGAAATTGGCTTAGAAATAATGCGCAGCCGGCTACCCGACATGGTGCTAATGGATATTCACCTTCCCGGCATGGATGGCTACCAAGCACTAGAGGTCATTCGTAATGACTTGCAGCTGAAGCATCTGCCGATTATCGCTCTTTCGGCCAACGCCATGCCCAACGAGATTAAAAGCGGCCTAGCGACGGGCTTTGATGACTATCTTACGAAGCCCCTGGAAATTGATAAACTGCTTAATACGCTGCAGCGTCACACCCAGCCGCGAGGGAGCGCCTAATGAACGTAGCCAACAAACATCTTTTGGTGGTCGACGATAACCCGGTCAATGTCGAGCTGATGCTTGACCTGCTCGATGAACACGGCTTTGGCCGTGTGCAAGGCATTAGCGACCCGCGCCAGGTGCTGGATTATTGCCAAGAACAGCTGCCGGACTTACTCCTTTTGGATATCCGTATGCCGCACCTCGACGGCTATGCCTTAATGGAGCAGCTGCGCGAGCACTTCGCGGAACAGACTCCGCCGATCATCATTCTCACGGCTCAAATCGACGATGCTACCCGCCGCCGAGCGCTTGCTATGGGCGTGCGTGACTTCCTCACCAAACCGTTTAAGCACGATGAAGTGCTGCAGCGCATTCGCAACACGCTCAGTGTCGAGCACCGCTACTACGTGCGCGACCAACAAGCGGAAACGCTGGAACGCATGGTGGAAAAACGCACCCGCGAGCTCGACCGCCAATCGCGCACCGACCCCATTACCCAACTTCCCAACCGTCGCGGCCTAACTCAAGCACTACGCGAAGCTTCGATTAGCGGCCATGGTGCCGGGCTTTTGTTTATCGCCCTCGATGGGCTAGACGATGTGGTACGCCTCCATGGCTATAGCGTCGCCGAAAAGCTGCTGCGCCAACTCGGTCAAACGCTTTTAGCCCAGCTTGACGACACGCACACCTTGGGGCTCTGGGGGGGGAGCGAGCTGCTGCTGCTTTCCCCCGAGAGCGAGCCAGACACGTTAAATGCCCTGGCCTCGCGCCTGCTAGCCTGCTTCGATCACGATCAGGATTTGGATGACTTGCTGCTCAATATCAGCGCGCGCATCGGCATCAGCTGGGCAAACGGCTATTTTGAAGGGGAACGTCTGGTTCACATGGCCTCGATTTCGCTGCCTCACAGCGAAGGCCTGCGCGTGCAGTGTTATTCCGAAACCTTGGAAGCGCAGCAGCGCCACCGCCTGAACGTACAAAACGCCTTGCGCGGCGCCACCGACCGGGGCGAAATGTCGCTGGTGTTCCAGCCCAAACTTTCGCTAAAAGAACTGCGCATTACCGGTGCCGAGGCGCTGCTGCGTTGGAAACACCCGGAGATGGGCCACCTTTCGCCGGGGCTTTTTATTCCTTTGGCCGAGGCCAGCGGCGACATTCTCGCCATCGGTGAATGGGTGCTTGAGCAGTCCATCCTCCAAGCGGCCGCCTGGCAGCATAGACCTTGGATCAGCGACGACTTTCATATCGCCGTGAACGTCGCGACTCGCCAGCTTGCGCGCCCACACTTTGCCCACATGCTGCTCGCACGCATGGCCGAACACCGTGTGCCGCACCGCTTGATCAGTATTGAAGTCACCGAATCCGGATTAATGCGCGACATCGCCAACGCACGCCACCAGCTTGCTCAGTTGATTGAAGCTGGCATTAGCGTGGCGATCGACGATTTTGGCACCGGACACTCCTCGCTTGCTTACTTAAAAACGCTGCCTATCTCCACGCTCAAGATCGACCGCGCCTTTGTGATGGATCTGGAAGAAAGCGACACCGACCGCGAACTGGCCCGCACGATCACCCAGTTGGCCCACGCTGTGGACTGCGATGTCGTAGCAGAAGGCATCGAAACTGCCGCTCAGGCCGCGTATTTACGCTCAATTGGCTGCGAGATGGCGCAGGGCTATTTTTACTCTCGCCCGCTCCCGGCGGCTGACTTTGCTCATTGGTGCGCCCACTGGGTACCCCAGGCAACCACCCCACACCACCATCCCTTGACGCACGGAGATACGTAATGGCCCACGACCTGCTTGACCGCTTACGCCAACGCTTGGAAGAGCTCAACCGCTCGGAACGCAAGGTCGCCAACGTCATTTTGGCTGACCCGGGCGCCGCCACCAGTTTGAGCATTGCCAGCCTCGCGCAAGCCGCCAGCGTCAGTGAGCCCACCGTTAACCGTTTTTGCCGCAGCTTCAGCGCTAAAGGCTTTCCCGATTTCAAAATCAAACTGGCACAAAGCCTCGCCGGCGGTACGCCGTACGTCACCCGTGCGGTCGAGCCGAATGACGACGCCAGCCTGTACACCCAGAAGATTTTCGGCGCCACCATCGCCGCGCTCGATGACGCCCGCCGCACGGTGGATGCCGACGCCGTTGAGCGAATGGTCGATTACCTGATTCAAGCCAAGCAGATCCATTTTTTTGGCCTAGGCGCCTCCGGGGCGGTGGCCCAAGACGCCCAGCACAAGTTTTTCCGCTTCAACTTACCGGTGATGGCGTATGTCGACGTGCTCGTACAGCGCATGGTGGCCGCCGCCTGCCACACCGGCGATGTAGTAGTCGTTATCTCCTACACCGGGCGTACCCGGGAGCTGGTCGATATCGCTCGCCTGGCGCGCGAATCGGGCGCGGTGGTACTGGGAATCACCGCGCCCGGCTCACCGCTGGCGTTTGAATGCACCGCTACGCTAGACGTCGCCACGCCCGAAGACACCGACCATTACATGCCGATGACCTCGCGAATGATTCAGCTCACGCTGATCGACGCCCTAGCGACTGGTGTGACCCTGCGCCGCGGTGAAGACTTTTTGCCGCACCTAAAAAAAATCAAAGATAGCTTGCGCGACACCCGCTTCCCCGCCGAGAAAAAGTCCGAAAAATCCTAAAAAATCGCATGCAGCCGCTTATTCACCCACCGCCGCCGTCACGGTAATTTCCACCTTGAGCTCGTCGGCGGGCATCGGCGCACACACGCAGGTGCGTGCCGGCGCATAGCCTTCGGGCACCCAGGCATCCCATACTTCATTCATGGCGGCAACATCACTGCCATCTTTCAGGTAAATCGTCGCGGTTAATAGCTGCTCGCGGCTCGCGCCAATCTCTTTTAATAGCGCCTCCACGCGGGCCAACATGCTGTGGGTTTGCTCGGTAATATCGCCGTGACGCGCCTCCGGCCCGGCCACTTGGCCGCACAGGTAAGCAACGCCTTGATGAATGACCGCGCGGCTCATGCGGGCTTTGGTATCGTGACGCTGGATAGACATCGTTTTTCCTTATTTGATTGAAATACGGTAACTAGCCCGTTTGGTTATCGTAGCTAGTGTTCCAATTCTCTGCGGTGAAGTTATCGAGTGCGATGCTCTCGAAATCTGCCAGCTTTTGAGTAGTCAGTTCACCTGCTGCCGTCTCCTCAACACGGTAAAGCTGAGCGTCATCGTCTATATCAGTCGTCTCTCCGTTACCTGCCAGCAGGTAGGCCACTTCGCCATTCTCAAGCCCTATTTGATCCAGCCAAGTGGTATCCGTGCCGGTGAATTCAGCGGTGGTAAAGACGGCAAAGGCAACGTTCGTGCCCAAAGCCTGAACAGCCGTATCAGCGCTATCTTCGATAGCGAAGCCAGTACCATCGCCTCGCAAAGCGTCAAATCCGTCTGTGGTGAGCTCTATAAATAACTGATCACCGCCCTGATTAAGCACCCCCGTATGGAAGTAAGCAAAGTCTTCTGCCGGGCTGCCGACTTCTGGGTTGCCATCAAGCGTCACGCTGCGAGAAAGGTCGGCAATGCTGCCAGCAGGTTCCGCTGTGGAATTGTGGGTATATGTATATCCATTCAAGTCAAAGGCTATAGTCAGTTCAGACTCTTCACCTGGACTTAACACATCATCTGTCACCACGATACTAGCAGCATCGTCGATGAGAAAGTCTGCAGGTTGGTCATCTGTTACAAAACGGTAAATATTTTCATAACTATCTCGAACCGTCCAAGAAGCAAGTTCTGAGAACGCTACCTCACTGTTTTGCGAGCCTTCACCTTCAATAAGACTAGTGGCCGTATCATACAGCCGCTTGGCTGCTTGTGCGCTCAAGGGACCCGCATCGAAAAACGCTGCTTCATCTTCATTCAGGGCATATGTTTCGGGAATTTGCTCCCCACTCAAAAAGCGCTGCACAAGCTCATCCAAGGGATACGATACGGTCACGCTAGTCGCATCAAAGTTATCCAGTCCACTCAGTGTTTCAAAGTCTTGATAATCGATCACATCGGTACTCACACGCACGCTACTCGCATCAACTACGGCGGCGGTGGTCAGTTCCGCTATCAATTCACCGGGTGTATCCTCGACTTCCCAAGCCAGCAGCCCATCACGATCTAATTCCCCAGCGTTTGCCGCATTTGCTAAAATAACGTCGATATCATTCAACAGTTCCTGGGCGCCTAAAACGCTGTTGAATACGCCCGCGTTGTAGTCGGTAGCGGCGTCTATTTGATAACTACCGGGACGCGACTCACTACCGCCAGGCAATGCCACTCCTTCTTCTACCGAACTATAAGCGCCTTCAAGTGTATAGCTAACCACAACCTCGTCTAACGTTAGACCCAACGTGACGAACGCCTCATACTGCTCAGGGGTTAACGTATCCCCAACGTTCAACGCTAGCGTGATACTGTTTGCCCCTGTCACCCATGACTCGTTACGTGCTGTATAGACTGCCTCTGGCTGAGCATTGGTGATTTGCCATTTTTGCAAGTCTTCTACACTATAGACATTACTGTTTTGGGCTCCGTTGACAACTTCCAGAGTCTGCTGGTAACGCTCTTTTGCCTCAGAGACACTTGCCCGCATAAAGCTGGTAACGGGGTCATCAGGCATAATATTATAGTTATCCAACAGTCCCAGCGATTCAATACTTTCCAGCGTACTACGGTTTTCGTTAAACGTTAAACGGACCGGAGTTTCTGCCAGCGTGAAACTTTCCAACTTGTCTAAGTCCCCAAACTCGCTTAGCGATATCGAGTCATCATCTACTGAAACCTCATCAGCGTCAGTGATGTATCCTGGATGGTTACCGTGGCTATCTAGAATAGCCGTAGCACTATCCTCAATCGTCCAGCTATATAATGTCTCTAGACCTGCACTGTCCAGTTGAGAATTTCTAGCGGTGTCTCCGATCAGAAGATTGACAGTATTTCTATATGTTTCAGCATCTGTCACCGAAAGGTCTTGTGCCCGGTAGTCGCTCTGAGTATCAATAATAAAGTTAGTCGCCAGATCCCTATTAGCATCGAGAGAGATATTCACCGCTTCTTCGAGCGTATACTCCTGGATCTGGAAGCCAGGAATCTTCTCCAGCACTTCATACTGATCAAACGTGATAGTGGTTGTATCGTTGATTTCTACAAGGCTGGCATCGCTAATATGGGCAGGATGCTGGCTGTTGTTACCATTATACGCGGTAACAAATTCCTCAGCGCTATCGACAATATTCCACTCATAGATATCGGTAACAGCTAACGCTGTATCGGTGTTTCCGTCGCGTAGTTGCTCTACAGCGTTATAGTAAGCTTCTGACTCAGCCACCGTAATGGTTTCGGTCTCACCTAACGCTTCGTTGATATTGAAAACGTCTTCACTAAAGAAGTAGCGTTCAGCTAGATCGCCTAGCGTGGCGAAGGCTGGGGGTTGGCTGTCGCTATCAAATACATAAGCGAGCGTATACTCGACTTCGTTGTATTCAAATCCTTCTTTACCCAATGCGGCGACCAGGGCATCGTACTCTTCCGCGAGAATATCTCCCTCATCGCCACCATTGGCGGCAAAAATAGTACCCGCCTCTTGGAGCACCTCTGGCAGGTCGGTCTGGCTATTAATAGCATCGAGTATATTTGCGGCTGAATCGGTGAGACCCCAGTCATACAACTCTTCAAAATCCGCCGGCTCTCGGTTCGTCGATCCGCTTAATATGCTCTTGATGGTTTCTATTTCTGTTCGAGCGTCAGCGACGCTCAGAGGGCCATTCGGGTTTTCATACGTGGCATTAGTGGTAATGGTGTAAAAATCAGCGGGCGCTAGCCGATCACCTGCTTGCGCCTCTACCGCGGCTTCCAAATTAGCGTAGTTGACTGTGGTTTTACTGACAGTGGCACTAGCATCAAGACGTAGCGCATCGCCCACTTCAGCGAGCAGCGTTTCATACTCCGTCTGTAAAATGTCCCCACTGGTGGCACGTACCGTTTCGGCATTCAGAATGGCGTCATCGTCATACTCACTATCGCCAAGATCAACATTGCTGATGCCAGCCAGCAAGTTGTCAATGCTATCTTCAATTTGCCAAACCACCGATTCACTCGCGAGCAAATCATTCTTGTTTTCAGCCCCATCAATAATGGCGAAGTAGCTTTCTCCCTGACTAACCGACCACACCTTATCAAAAGCTATATCCAGGTCGATCACGTAGTTATCAACAAGTGGGCCATCGCCGTCGTCGATAATCGAGATAGCATTATCCAGGGTGTACTCAACCTGTTCATCGATGCGAACGTAGTTAAACGCTGCTCCACTCAACGTTTCAAACTGCTCAATGGTAATGATGTCATTATCGACGTTCACCGCTTCAGCACCCGTCAGATGCGGCACATTGCCGTCCTCCAGCGCCTCAAGAATTGTCTCTGCAGTATCCACTACGGTCCAGTTGAACAGCGCATCGGCATCGGGCGTTTGTGGGTTAAGCGCGCCACCTAAAATACTCTCAACGTCCGCTAATGTGGTTCGCGCCACTTCAACACTGACATTGCCTGGTTCAAAAAGGATATCCGTATCGACCTCGTAATTTTCAGCGATAGTGTCCGCATTAACTGCGTTTTCGAGCGTGTAACGAACAATGGTTTCGCCTAGCTCAAAATTATTCAGCATCTCAAGCTGTTCAAACTGGCCAGAGCCAATCACACGATTGCGGGCCGATACCTGGTCTGCCTCAGTTACATGAGGCTGATCAATAGCGGGAATAATAGCGTCAGCACTATCGCTAACGTGCCATTTAAAAAGAGTTAGCGGCGGCTGGTTATTAGCCCCATCCAAAATACTTATGACATCATTATATTCAGCTGCGGCTGTGGTTACCGTTACGTCACCCGCATCATAAATGTCATCAAGATCGATAATGTAATTGCTAGCCAATGGGTCAGCGTCTAACGCTTGGGAAAGCGTGTAATCAACTTCAGTAGTTCCCAGTACAAAATTATCTAGCGCACTTAACTGCACAAACTCTGCTGGGGTAATAATTGATTCCGTAACGCGAATACTTTCAGCTTCATTGATTTGGGCTCGCGCCGGAGACTCACCCTGGATATTGGCCAAACTATCAGCAATGTGCCAATCAAGCAGTTGATCGCGGGTTAGGCCATCAGCGCCTGTATTCTGCGCTAAGTCGAGCAACTGTCGGGTTTCATCAATTAACTCAGCAGCTGCACGCACCGTCAAATCGCCAGCAGGGAATGGGGTACCCGCATCCAACGTGTAATTGCTGGGCATTTCATCGGTTTCTAGTGCCTCTTCCAGCGTGTAAGGCACAACGGTGTCGCCTAATTCAAAGTTATCCAACGTTTTGAGATCGGCAAATTGATCCGGGCGGATCGTTGGATTCGTCAAGGTGACACTCGTAGCACCCTCTACTTCAGGACTTCCCAAGCCGCCACTAACCAGCACATCTTCTGCCTCAGCGCGAATTGACCAATTATAAATATCCTCACGTGCGATAGGTGACGTCTCAACATCATAATCACCCGCTAAAACAGCCTTGACCATTGCCAATTGATTTTCCGCATCGGTCAAGCCAAGAGTCCCGCCATCTAAGGCCTCGTTAGGGTCGATTAAATACTCTGAGGGCAATGCATCTTCTTCGACCAGCGCCAGCGCTTCTTGTAACGTCAGATAAGGAATATCCGCACGGGCATCTATCGTGTCAGAAATATCGCTATCCGGGTCTTGTGTATTGCGTTGCTGCTCACTTAAAGGGTTATTTTGACCTTGCCGATAGGCGCTAACATTGAATGACTCGCCTGCTTTATCAATGGCATCAAGCGCTTCTTTTACTTGCCCGGTAATAGAAGGTTTGCCAAGCAGCTCCGCCATGTCGGTGTTTTCAACCCGACTGCCATCGCCATAAGCATTTCCCATCGCCGCGTATAGGTTGGCAAGTACGCTGTCAGCCTCTATGCCCGCCTCTTGAGCCATCGAGAGAAGGCTGGCAACTTTAACCCCTGCCACCAACAACGCTTCATTGGAGTCGTCTGCATCTAGGGGATTGGTGTTACGGAGGTCAATAGATTCATCCAGCCCCAGTGCAGAGAGGATGACCGCTTCAGCGGCCTCAGGGTCTTCTTCGCCACTAGCAACCATCAGCGTGGTGAGCGGCGTAATGACAGTTGAGTCTTCAGGCGCGCGCAGTGTACCTGTGAAACCAAGGCCTGTGGCAATATCAACCCCGCCTGTGGCAATTAAACCGCCACTACCCTGTAAGCCGCTAAAAAAGCCGTCGTCGTTGGTTGTCCTTTCGTTGCCATTAACTTCGCGCGTCACAATAGCATCGCGAATAGGGCCATCAATCACATAGCCGCTAATTGTCGATGGACCGGAATCCCCACCGTCCCCACCTCCGCCGCCACCTCCACCACCAGCAGCAGCACCTAACGCGAGCGCGCCACCACCAACATACACCCACGGCGACACTCCCCAACCGCTAGAAGCACTTGCGGCCGCTTCACTTCCTTCAACCGAGGTAGGTGATGCATTAACGTCAAACGACTCGGTTTGTTCTATCAGCAGGTCAGAAAAGTCTTCAGGCGCTGCAATACCATATTGCAATGCCTGGCTAGGGCTTATGTGTGCACTATCGCCTTGCTGTAATACATCGTCGCCATTTAATGTGCGTCGCTGACCATCAGGCTGGACAATTTCTACATTGCCATCGGGCAATATTTGCCATGTTTCCACTTGTGGCAAAAAATTAAGCGGAACGTGGGCCCCGCTCTGGCTTCCTAGAGATTCCAAAAGTGCCTGGAGATCCGCTACTACTTCACTGTCCTCCAAAGCGATATAAGCAGCAGCAATATCGACTGATGCGCCATTTTGCATTAATAACGTAATACTGCCGTTAGGCTGGCGAACCACTTGCTCAACACCAAGCACATCCTGTACCGGAACTTTTGGCTCATTAGCACTGGCCGTTTGGGCTAATAAAGGAAGTACCAACGTGCTGCCCAAACCACCCGCTTTTATTGCCCGCTGATTCTTTTTCATCCAGTGGCGTACAAATTGCTCTCTCTGATATGGGTCTGCAGGTACGTCAATGCGCTTAATGGCCGGATACGCTTCATCCAACAACGGCTCACCCCGTCGACTTACTCTTACCCCAGGCAACCAATGTCCCTTCAGCACACCTGGGCAAGTTAACTTCTCAAGCATTTTTGCGACGGATACCATGAAACGTCCTCCATTCAGCAGCAAAGCACCTAAACTTTTAAAATCAATGAGATAGAATATAAAAGTGGGCTGAGCGAATGATTTACACACAATTTTACTAATTATTTCATACCACGAAGTGGCTTCCCAGGACGTTTTTCATAGACAGTAGCGGTAAACATCGCTCTGCTCTTAACTCAGCAGCACCAAACTCACGCCTTTCTTAAGCCAACTTTATCTAAGCCGTCGCTTATAAAGAGCGGATTCCTCGACGGCTTGTTAGACTGACTTTATTGCCGTGAAGCGCTATCCTATGCCGCCTGTTTGGCCACCGATAAGAGCCGTTTCATGCAGCGTGCCGATTTTGCCTATGAGCTACCCGAAGAGCTGATTGCTCGCTATCCGTCCGAGCAGCGCAGCGACTGCCGTTTGCTGTGTGTGGATGGCCACGACGGTCATCTGGAGCACCGTCGTTTCACGGATTTACTCGAGATTCTCGAGCCGGGGGACCTGTTGGTGTTTAACGACACCCGCGTGATCCCCGCGCGCCTGCACGGCCACAAGGCCAGCGGCGGCAAGGTGGAAATGCTCTTGGAACGCCCGTTAGACGCTCATCGTGGCCTAGCCCACCTGCGCTCGAGCAAATCCCCTAAGCCGGGCACCGAGCTGATTTTCGAGGGCGATATCCACGCTGTGGTCGAAGGCCGCCGCGATGCGCTGTTTGAGCTGCGTTTTCTCGGCGAAACGCCGATGATTGCACTGCTAGAAAAGCACGGCCACATGCCGCTGCCGCCGTATATTACCCGCGAAGATGAGCTCAGCGACCGCGAGCGCTATCAGACTGTCTACGCCCGCCGCGATGGCGCCGTGGCCGCCCCTACAGCGGGGCTTCACTTTGATCAGCCGCTGCTCGATGCGCTGGCGGAAAAAGGCATCGACAGCGCTTATGTCACGCTGCACGTCGGTGCCGGCACCTTTCAGCCAGTGCGCGCGGACGATATTCGCGAACATCACATGCACAGCGAATGGATCGACGTCACCGAGGCGGCATGCCAAAAAGTGCGCGCCGCGCAACAGGCGGGCAAGCGTGTCGTCGCGGTGGGCACCACCAGCGTGCGCTGCTTGGAGAGCGCCTGCGCACCACGCGCTGATTGCAAGAACGCTGATGGCTCGATTGCGCCCTTCAGTGGCGATACCGATATCTTCATCTACCCCGGCTATCAGTGGCGCTGCGTCGACGCCTTGATTACCAACTTCCATCTGCCGGAATCGACGCTGTTAATGCTGGTCTCCGCCTTTGTCGGTTATGAGAACATCATGCACGCTTACCGCGCCGCCGTGAGAGAGCGCTATGCGTTTTTCAGCTACGGCGACGCGATGCTGCTCACGCGCTAATTAACGAGTTATTTTGATGCGAAACGAATGCTTTATGCGCTTTGAGCGCTTAGCCGATGACGGTCGTGCCCGCCGTGGGCGCCTTCACTTTCCCCGCGGCACGGTCGAGACGCCGGCGTTTATGCCAGTGGGCACCTACGGCACCGTTAAAGGAATGACCCCGGCGGCGGTTGAAGAGATCGGCGCGGAGATCATTCTCGGCAATACCTTCCACCTGTGGCTGCGCCCCGGCACCGATGTCATCGAAGCCCACGGCGACTTGCACGACTTTGCGCAGTGGGATAAGCCCATCTTGACCGACTCGGGCGGCTTCCAAGTCTTCTCGCTCGGCGAGATGCGTAAAATCACCGAAGAAGGCGTGCACTTTCGCTCCCCCGTCGACGGCGCCAAGGTCTTTATGGGGCCGGAAGAATCCATGGCGGTACAGCGCGCCCTCGGCTCTGATGTGGTCATGATCTTCGACGAGTGCACGCCTTACCCGGCAACCTTCGCGGAAGCCGAAAAATCCATGGAGCTCTCGCTACGTTGGGCCAAGCGCTCGCGCGAGGCGCATGGCGACTCGCCTTCGGCGCTGTTCGGCATTATCCAGGGCGGCATGCACCCGGAACTGCGCGAGCGCTCGCTCAAAGGCCTATTAGATATTGGCTTTGACGGCCTCGCGATTGGCGGGCTATCGGTCGGCGAGCCGAAAGAAGAGATGATCAAAACGCTGGATTACCTCCCCTCTTGGATGCCCGACGATACCCCACGCTACCTCATGGGCGTGGGCAAGCCGGAAGACTTGGTCGAAGGCGTGCGCCGCGGGGTAGATATGTTCGACTGCGTGATGCCGACCCGCAACGCCAGAAACGGCCACTTGTTCACCGCCGAGGGCACGGTCAAAATTCGCAACGCCAAGCACCGCTATGATACCCGCCCGCTTGAGGAAGGCTGCGATTGCTACACCTGCCAGCACTTCTCGCGCGGCTACTTGCATCACCTTGACCGCTGCAATGAGATGCTCGGCTCGATGCTCAATACCGTGCACAACTTGCGCTACTACCAGCGTGTCATGGCGGATTTGCGCACAGCTATCGAAGCGGGTACATTGACGACCTTTGTGGAAGGCTTCTACGCTCAGCGCGGTCTACCAGTGCCTCCCGCCCCGAATTAATCGCTGCCAGCCTTCTGGCTGGCCGCTTGATTAACACGTTCCACTCAACCTTAGCCATCAACGCGTTGTTAACTAGGAGTTCACTCAATGCTGGATTTTTTCATCTCTCCCGCCCACGCCCAAGAGGCGGCTGCTGGCGGCGGTATCGCTCAAATTGTGATGCTGGTCGGCTTCGTGGCGATTTTCTACTTCCTTTTGTGGCGCCCGCAGTCCAAGCGCGCCAAGCAGCATAAACAGCTCATCAGCAACCTGGAAAAAGGCGATGAGATCGTGATTGGCGGCGGCTTAGTCGGCCGTGTCACCAAGGTCAGCGATGAGTTCCTGAGCATGGAAGTGGCTGACGGCACCGAAGTTAACGTGCAAAAGAACGCCGTTGCCGCCGTGCTGCCCAAGGGCACCATCAAGTCCATCTAAGCTCATCCACCCTGCCGGCCAGTGCCTGACGAGCTAGCGCCAGCCACCCCGGCAGGGGTGTCATCGTCTAAAAGATGGTGAGCGCTAAAAGATGGTGAACTATGCCGTGTCTCGCACCCGCGATACACGGCATTCCGTTTGACGTTGAAGGCAGGGCCTGCATGCTCAACCGTTATCCCCTGTGGAAGTACCTGATAATACTGGTCATTTTGGTGGCTGGTCTGATCTACTCACTTCCTAACCTATTTCCTGAAGATCCCGCCGTTCAAATCAGCAGCGCGCAAAACGATATCGCTGTTGCGCAACGCGATATCGAGCGTGTGGAAAGAACGTTAGCTGACAACAACATCGCAGTGAAAGCCGTTGAAAAAACGGGGAGTCAGTGGCTCATTCGTCTGCAAGATGACGACGACCAGCTTCGCGCGCGCGATATTATTAGCGAGACGCTCGGTAACGACGTGACCGTTGCGCTCAACCTTGCCGAAGCCACACCGGGCTGGCTACAAGCGTTCTCAGCATCGCCGATGACGCTCGGCCTTGATTTGCGCGGTGGGGTGCACTTTTTGCTTGAAGTCGACATGGAGGCTGCGCTCACTCAGCGCTTGGAAGTGAACGCCAGCGCCATGCGCGAGCTTTTGCGTGACGAGCGTATTCGCTACCGCAACACTGAAATTGAACAGCGCAGTGTTTCGCTTGAGTTTATTGACGCTGAAGATCGCGATAGTGCTCGTAGCCTGATTAGCCGCGAATTCCCCGATTTTGACTACCAAAGCGAAGGCGAGGGCCGTGGCGCAAGCTTGGAAATGACGCTGACCGATGAATCAGTCAATGAAATTCAAGATTACGCCATCAATCAAAACCTCACCACGCTACGCAACCGCGTCAACGAGTTAGGCGTTGCTGAGCCGCTCGTCCAGCGCCAAGGGCCCAACCAGATTGTGGTCGAGCTCCCCGGGGTTCAGGACACCACGGCCGCTAAGCGCATTGTGGGCGCCACCGCGAACTTAGAATTTCGCCTTGAGGCACGCCCCAACACGCCCGAGAACGAAACCGAAAGCTTCCCCTTTCGCAATGAGCCCTCGCGCAGCGCTGAGCTAATGCGTGACGTGATTATCACCGGCGACAGCGTCTCCAGCGCCAACCACAGTTTTGACGAAAACGGTCGCTCGCAGGTCAATATTGACCTGGACGGCACCGGCGGCACGCTGATGAACCGCGCTACGCGCACCAATATCGGTCGCAATATGGCGGTGCTGTTTATTGAGCACAAAAGCGAAGAGCGCACCGTGACCGACCCGGAAACCGGTGAAGAGACCACCGTCCGCGAACCCTATGTGGAACGCGGCATTATCAGCCTCGCCACTATTCAGAGCGCGCTGGGCAACAGTTTCCGCATTACCGGGCTGGATTCCCCGACGGAAGCCTCGGAGCTTGCGTTGCTGCTGCGTTCAGGCTCCCTTGCCGCACCGATCTACTTTGCGCAAGAGCGCACCATCGGCCCAAGCCTTGGCCAGGAGAATATCGAGCGCGGCATCATGTCGGTGCAAATTGGCCTATTGCTGGTCGTGCTCTTTATGCTGGTGCGCTACAAGGTCTTTGGCGTATTCGCCAATGTCGCCCTGGCGTTTAACTTAACGCTGCTGGTCGCGGTAATGTCGATGCTTGGCGCCACGCTCACGCTGCCCGGCATTGCCGGCATTGTGCTAACGCTGGGTATGGCAGTGGATGCCAACGTGCTGATTTTTGAGCGCATACGCGAAGAGCTACGCAACGGGCTGTCTATCCAGCAAGCCATCCATGCCGGCTACGAGCGCGCCCTCACCTCTATCGTGGATGCCAATATCACCACGCTTTTGGTGGCGGTGATTCTGTTTTCGATTGGCACCGGGCCGGTCAAAGGCTTTGCCGTCACGCTGTCTATCGGCATCTTGACCTCCATGTTCACCGCGCTGCTGGTCACACGCGCCATGGTCAACCTGACCTACGGCAGCAAACCGGTCAAAAAGCTGTGGATTTAATCCCGCTCAGCCCAGACATTACGAGGTGAAAATGAAACCGATCACAGACCGGCAAATTGATTTTATGGGGCGACGCAAGCTCGCCTTTATCGTGTCCGGCGTACTGCTGTTAGTCGCGATTGGCGCCCTGATCTTCCAACAGCTTAATTTAGGCCTGGATTTCACCGGCGGCACACTCATCGAAGTGCGCTATGGTAGCGCACCATCGCTTGACGCCATTCGCCAACTGCTTGAAGAACGAGGCTTTCGCGATGTCGCCGTACAAACCTTTGGCGCCTCGACGGAAGTACTCATTCGCTTGCAGCAAGCGTTTGACCCCGAAGTAGGCGAGCGAGTTGTCGGCCTGCTACGCGATCAGGGCACAAGCGTTGATCTTGTGCGCGCCGAATTTGTCGGCGCCCAAGTAGGTGATCAGCTGCGCGATCAAAGCGGCATGGGGATGCTCGTAGCGCTGGGTGTGGTGATGCTTTACGTCGCTTTTCGCTTTCAGTACAAGTTCGCCATCGGCGCGCTCTTGGCCCTACTGCACGATGTGATTATCGTTATCGGCGTTTTCGCCCTGTTCAGCATTGATTTCGATCTCACCGTGCTAGCGGCGATTCTCGCAGTCATCGGCTATTCGCTAAACGATACGATTGTGGTCTATGACCGTATTCGCGAGCAAATTCGCACCTCGCAAATCGATGATATGACGCAGATTTTTAACGAAGCGATCAACACCACGCTTTCGCGTACGCTAGCCACCTCCGGCACAACGCTTCTGGTGTTACTGGCGCTACTCTTTCTCGGTGGGGATATGATCGAGAACTTCGCTATTGCGCTGTTAGTCGGCATCGTAGTGGGTACGTTCTCGTCGATCTATATCTCTGGGGCGCTTTTGCTACCGCTGAAGCTCACGCGCGAAGACTTAATCCCCTCGCGCAAAGAGATCGACGAAGAGGAAGAAGAGCTGCCCTAAACAGGCGATTATTGTCTCAACAAAACTCTTTGCAAAAACTTCTGCACCAACAAAAACGCCCCGCTGGCAGTGATGCCAGCGGGGCGTTTTATTTAACACCGCAATCGCGCAATGAATTGCGCTCCTACCAGATACAACGGCTGCAGGGGCCCAATTCATCGGGCGAATTATCCCTCACCGGATGCAACCAATTGTAGGAGCCCCATTCATCGGGCGAATTATCCCTCACCGGATGCAACCAATTGTAGGAGCCCCATTCATCGGGCGAATTATCCCCCACCAGATGCAACCAATTGTAGGAGCCCCATTCATCGGGCGAATTATCCCTCACCGGATGCAACCAATTGTAGGAGCCCGATTCATCGGGCGAATTATCCCCCACCGGATGCAACCAATTGTAGGAGCCCCATTCATCGGGCGAATTATCCCCCACCAGATGCAACCAATTGTAGGAGCCCGATTCATCGGGCGAATTATCCCCCACCGGATGCAACCAATTGTAGGAGCCCGATTCATCGGGCGAATTGAAGTTTGGAGGCTACAGGTGCGGCGCTAGCTGCTTCATCAGCGCCTTGTAAAGGCGCGGGCCGGCCGCCATCAGTTGGCCTTCGACTTTGATCGTCGGCTGCCCGGTGGGAGTCCCCATCAGCGCGCCGGTCTCTTTGAGCAGCAAGGTACCGACATGCATATCCTGCTCTTCCAGACCCAGCACAAAACCGCTGTCCACGCGCCCGGTGGCTATTTCACAAATATCTAACAAGCCGCTACCCGTCGCCACTAGTGTATCGAGCTGCGGAGCCAGTTGCTGCATCAGCGTTAAATATGTCGGGAGATGGCGCTGGCGTAGCTCACTTTCCGGCAGGCTCATCGCCATCCGTGTACCGGGAACCGCGGTTGATTTGCTAACACGCATGCGTTTGCCGTTGTACTGAGCGCCGCGCCCGCGGCTGGCGATATATTCGTCATCAGCAAACGGCGCAATGATCACCGCGTGTTCGGGGCGCCCCTTAACCAAGCACACCACAGAAAAGGCAAACCCTTTACCCGCCACGGCTAAATTGGAGTAACCGTGCAGCGGCTCGATCTTCCACACGGTCTCTTCGCCTTCCCCTTCACCAGCTTTATGATCGGTATAGCGGCCGACTAAGCCGTGATGCGGGTAGCCGCGCTCAAGCTGCTGAACCACCGTTGCCTCGGCCTTGCGTGCCGCCTCGTCGAGTAAGCGCTCAAGATTGACTTCGTCGTACGCATTTTCAATGCGCTCTCGGATGCGGAGAAAGTGTTCAACGCCGCTGCGCGCAGCGCGCAGCGTAAACTGGACCATCGGATTCATGAACGGACCTTGTGTGGAAGATGATGTTAAAGAACGGGGTAAATCATCGAGTGGCGTT
Source organism: Vreelandella salicampi (assembly GCF_013415105.1). GTDB lineage: Bacteria > Pseudomonadota > Gammaproteobacteria > Pseudomonadales > Halomonadaceae > Vreelandella > Vreelandella salicampi. The sequence goes on along the minus strand of NZ_JACCDF010000003.1, from coordinate 35,479 downwards.
CGCCACCTATTAGGTGCGCTATTCTAGCAAAGGCCAACCCAAGTCGCTATGCGCTTTCTACGCCGCACCTACGTCGTGCTACACTTCATCGCCATATTTGACCGCCATCGGGCGCCGGCCAAACGCCACCCCGATGCGATAATCGTTTCTTCTGTGAGCCTTACCGGACTTTTCTATGCTTGAGCGTCTTCGCATCGTTCTGATTGGAACGAGCCATCCGGGCAATATTGGTGCCGTCACCCGTGCCATGCACAACATGGGGTTAAGCGACCTTGCGTTGGTCGCGCCGCGCTGCGAGGCGATCACCCAGGAGAGTATCTCGCGCGCGTCAGGTGCGGATCATTTGCTACACCAGGCAACGCTTCACCCTACCCTGGAAGACGCCGTCGCCGATTGCACGCTCGCCGTAGGCGCAAGCGCCCGCTCGCGCACGCTGCCGTGGCCGATGGTCTCGCCGCGAGAGCTGGCCGCACGTTTACCCGACGAGTGCCAGCACGATAACGCCCGCGTAGCGTTGGTGTTTGGCCGCGAGGATAGCGGGTTGACCAACGCCGAGCTTCAGCGCTGCCACGCCCACGTACACATCCCCACCAACGCGGATTTTAGCTCGCTAAACCTCGCCGCCGCCGTGCAGGTCATTGCTTACGAGTGTCGCCTGGCGTGGCTTGAAAGCGCGCCGGCCACAACGTCAGCAGCGGAAGAAAACGACAGCGAACTCGCCTCTCACGCCGATCTGGAGCGCTACTTTTCGCACCTTGAACGCACCTTGGTCGCCGTTGATTTTCACGACCCCGACAAGCCGCGCCAGCTGATGGCGCGCCTGCGGCGGCTGTATCTGCGCGCACGCCCCGAACAGATGGAGCTTAATATTCTGCGCGGCATTTTGAGCGCGACGGAGAAAAAGATAACCCGGTCAGAGAAATAGTCGCTCACCAGAGAAGCCCGAGTGCGGCTAGATAAGCGCTAGCGCTTGAATGGCGCCCGCCCTGCCCCCAACATACGCTATTCACTACGATTCGGTATTCGATACCGGGCCTGACCGTTTCACAGGACGCTCCCATGTTCCAACGCCTACGCGAAGACATTAACAGCGTATTTGACCGCGACCCGGCGGCACGCAATTTTCTCGAAGTGCTGACCAACTACCCCGGCCTGCACGCCCTACTCGCCCACCGCTTGGGCAGCTGGCTGTGGCGTCGCAACCTCAAGTGGCTGGCCAAGACCATCTCGTCGCTGGCGCGCTGGCTGACCGGTATTGAGATTCACCCCGGCGCGCACATCGGCCGGCGCTTTTTCATCGATCACGGTATGGGCGTGGTGATCGGCGAGACCGCCGAAGTCGGCGATGATGTCACGCTCTACCAAGGTGTCACGCTCGGCGGCACCAGCTGGAACAAGGGCAAGCGCCACCCCACGCTGGGCGATGGCGTGATCGTCGGTGCCGGTGCCAAGATTCTCGGCCCATTCACCGTTGGCACCGGCGCCAAGATTGGCTCCAATGCGGTAGTGACCAAAGAAGTGCCCGCTGGCGCGACCGTGGTGGGCATCCCGGGCAAAATCGTCAAGCGCGCCGACCCGGATAGCGAAGAAGCGCTGGATATCGACCCGGCGCGGCGCGAGGCGATCCGCGAGAAATTCGGCTTTGATGCCTACGGCGTTAGCCAAGATATGCCCGACCCGGTCGCGCGTTCCATGCAGGCCATGCTCGATCACATGCACGCGGTGGATGAGCGCATCGAGCGCATGTGCTCGACGCTTTCCAAGCTGGATGCCAGCTACCGCGAGAGTCGCTTACCCGAGCTACGCAACGAGGATTTCGCCGAAATACTCGATGAAGCGGATACCGGCTGCCCCGGCGTTGGCAACCGCAGCGCCACTAGCACAAGCGCTGATGACAGCGTAAAAACACCGCCCCCTTCGAGCAAAGGTTGACCAAAGCAGTCGGGCTTTCCCATAATGGCGGAACATTTGCCGCAAGTACGCTGCGTGACAGCGTTGAGGTGCCGCCATGCGTTTGACGACCAAAGGCCGCTACGCCGTTACCGCCATGCTTGATCTGGCGCTCAATGCTAACGCAAGCCCCACGAGCCTCGGCGATATTTCCCAACGCCAAGGGATTTCGCTCTCTTATCTTGAACAGCTGTTTGCGCGCTTACGTCGTGCGGGGCTGGTGAAAAGTGTGCGCGGCCCGGGCGGCGGCTATTTGCTCGCCCAACCCCCCAGCGAGATCAGCGTATCGCGGGTGATTGACGCGGTTAACGAAACCGTCGATGCGACTCGCTGCCAAGGGCTTTCCGATTGCCAAGAGGGCGATACCTGTTTAACCCACCACTTGTGGTGCGAGCTGTCAGGGCAGATTCGTCAGTTCCTCGATGACGTCAACCTTGAGCAGCTGATGCAGCGTGGCGACGTGCGCAAGGTAGCGACGCGCCAGCAAGCACGCGCCGACGCCAGTATATCGACACTCAACGTAACCTAACGCATGCCGTCAACCCTAACCGTGAACTGAACATGCCCCAAACGACGCCTTCACTGCCGATTTATCTCGATTACGCTGCCACCACGCCGGTGGATGAACGCGTGGTCAGTGTGATGCAGCGCTATTTGACCGTTGATCAGCTATTTGCCAACCCAGCGTCGCGCAGCCACATGCTGGGCTGGCAAGCGGAGCAGGCAGTTGAGCAAGCGCGTCGGCAGGTGGCCGATAGCATTAACGCCGACCCGCGCGAAATCGTCTGGACCAGCGGCGCCACCGAGGCGGATAACCTCGCGCTCACAGGCTTTATGCGCGCGAACCGCGAGCGTGGCATGCACTTAGTGACCTCGACCATCGAGCACAAAGCCGTGGTCGATACTGCCAAAGCGCTAGAAACAGAAGGCTTTGAGGTGACTTGGCTCACTCCAGGGCGCGATGGTCGCATTCAACCGGATCAGCTGCGCGAGGCGATGCGCGATGACACCGCGCTGGTATCGCTAATGGCGGTGCATAACGAGCTTGGCAGTATCAACGACATCGCCGCTCTTGCCGCTGTCGCGCACGAATTTGGCGCGGCGTTTCACACCGACGCGGCCCAGGCGGTTGGACGCATCGATTTAGACGTGGCCGCCCAGCAGGTTGATCTAATGTCGCTCTCGGGGCACAAAGTTTACGGCCCCAAAGGCGTCGGCGCGCTTTTTGTTAAACGCCACCCGGATATTCGCGTCGAGGCGCTAATCCACGGCGGTGGCCACGAACGTGGCATGCGCTCGGGCACATTACCTACCCACCAGATCGCCGGCATGGGCGAAGCGTTTACCTTGATGCGCGAGCAAGCCACCGCCGAACAGACGCATATTACCGCACTCAGACAGCGCTTTCTTGCCGGTCTGGAAACGTTGGGTGGGGTGTATCTCAATTCACCACCGGACAATGCCGTACCCAATATTCTCAACGTCGCCTTCGATGGTGTGGATGGCGAAGCGCTTTTAATGGCACTGCGCGATATTGCGGTTTCTACCGGGTCAGCGTGCAACTCGGCAAGCGTTGACCCGTCATATGTATTACTCGGCGTCGGTGTGCCGCGTCGGCTCGCTCTCGCCTCGCTGCGCTTTAGCTTCGGTCGCTATACCCGCGACGGCGACATCGACCATGCACTGCACGTACTTCACCACGCGGTCACCGGCCTGCGCTAATCAGCGAACGATTTTTTAGGAGGTGCCTTATGGCAACGCTCAATATTACCCCCGCTGCCGCCAAGCAGATTCATCACGTACTTGACGAGCGCGGCCAGGGTCTCGGCCTGCGCGTTTCGGTTAAGCCGAGCGGCTGCTCAGGCTACAGCTATGTGCTCGACTTTGCCGATGAAACCCACGAGGGCGACGTGAGCTTTGAAGAGCACGGCGTCAAGGTCTTCGTCGATCAAGAAGCCCTCGACATGCTCGATGGCAGCGAAGTCGACTACGTCAACGAAGGGCTCAATCGCTACTTCCGGTTTAACAACCCCAACATTAAAGATGAGTGCGGCTGCGGCGAAAGCTTCACGGTGTAGCGCAAAAGGCAGCGGATACCCACCGTGCAAGACACCCGTATTCATTGCCGCTGGGAAGCGCTATAATCGCTCCCACTCAGCCAAGCTGCTGACTCATTTTCCTGTGCCGCCCTGGCCTACCAGGGCGGCAGTTTCTGTTATCAACCGGTTTCATACCGCTGTTTTTATTCATCACTAGGAGTGCAACATGGCGACCGAACGTACGCTTTCTATCATCAAGCCCGATGCCGTAGCCAAAAACGCGATTGGCGAGATTATCGCCCGCTTTGAAAAGGCCGGCCTCAAGGTCGTGGCTGCCAAAATGCTGCACCTCGACAACGACAAAGCCGGTGGCTTCTACGCCGAGCATAAAGAGCGTCCGTTCTTTAACGACCTAGTGGGTTTTATGACCTCAGGCCCGGTTGTGGTTCAAGTGCTCGAAGGCGAGAACGCCATCGCTAAAAACCGCGATCTAATGGGCGCGACCAACCCGAAAGACGCCGAGCCCGGCACCATCCGCGCTGACTTTGCCGAAACTATCGACGCCAACGCCGTTCACGGCTCTGACTCGCCGGAAAGCGCCGAGCGCGAAATTAGCTACTTCTTCAGTAACGACGAAATCTGCCCGCGCTAAACGCGCTGGCTCGCGGCGCAGGTCCCCCGCTCTTTACTTTATGGGCCGGGCCTGCGCTGCCACTTTGTCTGTTGCCGGCCATTTACGCGGGCTCCCCACTCCCGCCTCTTTCCTAAACGCTGACCGCCATGACCACCACCGTTGTCCAACATACGCCCGCTGCACCTTTGGCCTCCGCCACGCCTGAGCGCGAAAATCTGCTAGGCATGTCTCGCGAGCAGATGGAGGCGTTTTTTCTCTCCATTGGCGAAAAGAAGTTTCGTGCCAGCCAGGTGATGAAGTGGATTCACCTTGAGGGGATTGATGACTTCTCGGCCATGACCAATCTCTCCAAGGCGCTGCGCGAAAAACTCGCCCGCGTCGCTGAGGTTCGCGGGCCGGGAGTTGTGTATGAAGGCACTTCCAACGACGGCACACAAAAATGGGTGCTCGAGGTGGAAGACGGCAGCTACGTGGAAACCGTGCTGATCCCGGCGGATAATGGCAAGCGCCGCACCCTTTGCGTGTCGTCTCAAGTCGGCTGTTCGTTGGACTGTAGTTTTTGCTCCACCGGCAAGCAGGGCTTTCAGCGCAACCTGACCGCCGCCGAAATTATCGGCCAGGTATGGGTGGCGCAACGCAGTGTCGGCCCACGCCGGGATACCGCCAACCGTCCGGTCACTAACGTGGTGATGATGGGCATGGGCGAACCACTACTGAATTACGACAACGTCGTGCCGGCGATGAAGCTGATGCTCGACGATGACGGTTACGGGCTCTCCAAGCGCCGAGTGACGCTTTCTACCTCTGGGGTGGTGCCGATGCTCGACAAACTCGGCGACGAGCTCGATGTGAGCTTGGCGGTCTCGCTGCACGCCGCCAATGACGAGCTGCGCAACGAGCTCGTGCCGCTCAACCGTAAGTACAACATTCGCAGCCTGCTTGATGCCTGCCACCGTTACCTGGCAAAAAGCGATGCTAGGCGCAATGTGACCATCGAGTACACGCTGATTAAAGACGTCAACGATCAGCAGCGCCACGCCGAAGAACTGGCCACACTGCTCAACGAGCTGCCCTGCAAGATCAACCTGATTCCGTTTAACCCGTTCCCGCATTCCGGCTATGAAAAGCCATCGCGCAACCAGTGCGTGCGCTTTCAGGATTGGCTTTTTGAGCTCGGCTACTCCGCGCCGATACGCACGACCCGCGGCGACGATATCGATGCCGCCTGCGGCCAGTTAGTGGGACGAGTAAAAGACCGCACCAAGCGTAGTGCGCGCTATATCCAATCGATCCAGCTTGACGCCGACTAAATAGACTTCGCCTTACGCTGTTGGCTTGACTTACGTCGGCCACGGCGCTTTGATGGACACGGTTTTTTATTAACGCTGCCTTTGAGGATCTCGATGATCAGTCGCCGCCGGCCAAACCGCCCGTTAAGGGCACCGATGCTGACCGTAATCGTCAGCACACTATGGCTAGCTGGCTGTGCATCGTTAAGCGAAACCTCCTCAGAGAACCAGCCCGAGGCGGTCAATGCTTACACCCAGCTTGGGGTAGCCTATTTAGAACGCGAGAACCTAACGCGTGCACTTAGCGCGCTCGACCACGCCTTAGAGATTGACCCCGAGCACCCTGAAGCACTCCAAGCGCTGGCGCTGGTTTACCAGCAGCAAGGAGAAGCAGCGCTCGCCGACAAGCACTTTCAAAAAGCGCTAGATGCCGCCCCCAATTTCACCCAGGCGCGTAATAACTACGCCGCCTTTCTTTATCAGCAGGCCGATTACCCGCGCGCCTGTGAACAGCTTGAGCAAGCCTCAGGAGATGCGCAATATGCACGCCGGGCACAGCTATTTACCAATTTGGGCCAGTGTTATACCGCGCTAGGAGAGACACAACGTGCGCGCGAGAGTTTTGAGCGCGCTCAGCAGATCGACCCGCGACACGCACGCAGTTATTTTTTATTAGCCGAGTTAGCGTTTTCACAGGGCAATATTTCCCAAGCTTGGCCGCCACTGCAAACGTTTATGCAGCTGGCAGCGCCCAATCGCGAAGCGCTTGAGTTGGCGGTTGAAATCGCCAATGCGCGCGGTGAGTTTGATAAGGCCGCCGATTATCAGCGCCAGCTGGGTCAGTTAAATTAAGCACACCATGGTAGTGCGCTACGTTAATGTTATTGCTGCCCTGATCACCCGTTTTCAATGAAGGATGCTCAGCCATGAGCGACACATACACAAAAGAGCTACACGATGAACCACGTACCCCCTCCCCAGGGGAGCAGCTTAAGTCTCAACGCGAACAGTTAGGGCTATCGCTTCAAGAAGCGGCTGACGCCTTACATCTGCGTCCCGCCGTGATAGATGGACTTGAGCGCGGCAACTACGACGAAATCCCCATCGCCACCTATCGCCGTGGCTATCTACGCGCCTACGCCAGATATCTAGGCATTGATGAATCGCCAGTGCTAGAGGCGTATAAAGAGCGACATGGTTCGTTAGAGGCCGAGCGCACCATCACGCCCGTCTCCGCCTCCAAACCGCCCTCCCGCATGGGTGCGCTGTTGTTTAAGCTGGTAACGCTGTTGATTATTGCGGGGCTGATTACCGTGACAGTGATGTGGTGGCAAAGCCGCGGCGGTAGTGCCCCGCCGGGGATAGAGGAACCCACACAAAACGACGCTCTGTCCGAAATGACCACGCCAGAAAGCGCTGTGCAAAACAGCAGTTTTCAAGAAAATGGAAGTACTGGGCAAGGGCAAGGAACTACTGGGCAAGAGAGTGCTGTGGAAGAAAGCACTGCGCTAGAAGATACTGCGTTAGAGAGTACCGTGCCAGAAAGTACCGTTCCAGAAAGTACCTTGGCAGAAAGCACCGCCGCTGGCGTCAGCGAGCCGACGGCAACCGAAACGCCTGGTAATGCGGCGTCACTCAACCAAAATGAATCCGTTGAGCCTGCGCTTGAAGAGCCGCAGGCGTCGGACGAGGAAGTCCTCGCTGAAGATAGCGCCGATGACGCCAGCGCTGGCAACGTGCCTAACACGCTTGAGCTCACCTTCAACCAACAGTCTTGGACCGAAATTTTCGACGCCAATAATCAGCGCGTTTTAGTCGGCCTTCAAGAACCCGGCACGAGCGCGAGTGTCGAAGGTGAGCCGCCCTTTCGTTTAACCGTGGGCAACGCCACCGGCGTTGAGCTGCGCTATCAAGGCGACATCGTCGACCTTGAAGAGCGCGCTGGCGCCAACAATGTTGCCCGCTTCACCTTGGGAGAGTGATCCGCCGTATGCACGCCCCTTCTCCGATCAAACGCCGTATTTCGCGCCAAATTCACGTTGGCAACGTCGCGGTCGGCGGCGATGCCCCCATCTCCGTGCAGAGCATGACCAACACCGACACCTGTGACGTGGCGGCCACGGTGGCGCAAATTCGTCGCCTGGAAACCGCCGGTGCCGATATTGTGCGTGTTTCGGTGCCTGACATGGACGCGGCCGAAGCCTTTGGCAAGATCAAACGCGAGGTCGATGTCCCACTGGTAGCGGATATCCACTTCGACTACAAAATCGCCCTACGCGTCGCCGATTTAGGCGTCGATTGCCTGCGCATCAACCCCGGCAATATCGGCCGTGAAGATCGTGTGCGCGCCGTGGTGAGCGCGGCCCGTGATAACGGCATTCCGATTCGCATCGGCGTCAACGCCGGCTCGCTTGAGAAAGACCTACAGAAAAAATACGGCGAGCCCACGCCCGCCGCGCTGGTCGAATCCGCTATGCGCCATATCGACCACCTAGAACGTCTTGATTTCCCCGATTTCAAGGTCAGCGTTAAGGCAAGCGATGTGTTCATGGCCGTGGGCGCCTACCGCGACCTTGCGAGCCGCATCGAGCAACCGCTGCACTTAGGCATCACCGAAGCCGGCGGTTTGCGCTCGGGCACGGTGAAGTCGTCGATTGGCCTTGGGATGCTATTGATGGATGGCATTGGCGATACCATCCGCGTATCGCTCGCCGCCGACCCGGTGGAAGAGATCAAAGTCGGCTTTGATATGCTCAAAAGCCTCAAGCTGCGCGCCAAAGGCATCAACTTTATCGCCTGCCCCAGCTGCTCGCGCCAGAACTTCGACGTTATCGACACCATGAACCAGCTCGAAGAACGTCTGGAAGATGTGATGACGCCGCTGGATGTTTCCGTGATTGGCTGCGTGGTCAACGGCCCTGGCGAAGCCAAAGAGACTGACATCGGCCTCACTGGCGGCTCGCCGGCCAACTTGGTGTATATCGACGGCAAGCCCGCCAGCAAGCTGCGCAACGACCATCTGGTCGATGACCTTGAGCGTTTGATTCGCGAGAAGGTCGAAGAAAAAGAGCAGCGCGAAAAAGATACGATTGCCCGCAGCGTCTGAACGCGGGCACCCAGCACACGTGCCGCGATTCAACAGACGTACTGAAAAAGCGCACCTAAAAAGGAGCTTTCATTGAGCCAGTCCGCTGCTAAACCTGCGAAAAAAATCCAAGCCATTCGCGGGATGAACGACCTTTTGCCCAGCGAAAGTGCCCGCTGGCAGTATTTTGAGGCTAAAGTACGTGCGCTGATGACGCGCTACGGTTTTGACGAGATCCGCACCCCGATTGTTGAGCAAACAGCTCTGTTTGCCCGCTCGATTGGCGAAGTGACCGATATCGTCGAAAAAGAGATGTACACCTTCGACGACCGCAACGGCGACAGCCTCACCCTGCGCCCCGAAGGCACGGCCAGCTGTGTGCGGGCAGCGATGGAACACGGCCTTCTGCACAACCAAACCCAGCGGCTTTGGTACCAGGGGCCGATGTTTCGCCATGAGCGTCCGCAAAAAGGCCGCTACCGCCAGTTTCATCAGGTCGGGGTGGAAACCTACGGCTTTGACGGCCCGGATATCGACGCCGAGGTCATCTTGCTTTCCGCTCGTTTGTGGCAGGAGCTAGGGCTTGCCGAGCACGTGACGCTCGAACTCAATTCGTTAGGCTCAAGCGAAGCACGCAGCGCCTATCGCGACACGCTCGTGGCCTACTTTGAACAGCACCGCGACGTATTAGACGAAGATTCCAAGCGCCGGCTAACCACCAACCCACTGCGCATTCTGGATTCCAAGAATCCCGCCATGGCCGAGATGCTCGACGGCGCACCACAGCTCATGGACCACCTCGACGCCGAATCGCGCGAGCACTTCGAGCAGCTAAAAGCGATGCTCGATGCCGCGGGCATTAAGTACGTCGTCAATCCGCGCCTGGTACGCGGGCTGGACTACTACAGCCGCACGGTATTCGAGTGGACCACCACCGCACTCGGTAGCCAAGGCACGGTGTGCGCTGGCGGCCGTTACGACGGTCTGGTCGAGCAGCTAGGCGGTAAGCCGACCCCGGCGGTAGGTTTTGCTCTGGGCATTGAGCGGCTGATTTTGCTACTGGAAACGTTAGAGTTGTTTCCTGACGAAGCGCTCGGCGGCTGCGATGTTTATCTCGTGCCGATGGATGCCAGCACCACCGCCACGGCGTTAACTCTGGCGGAACAGCTTAGAGACGCATTACCTGAACTGCGCCTGCAGCTACACTGCGGCGGCGGCAGCTTCAAAAGCCGCATGAAAAAGGCCGATAAAAGCGGCGCACCCTATGCGCTGTTACTCGGCGAAGATGAACAGCAAGCGCAGCAGGTCACGTTGAAATTCCTGCGCGATGATCGCGAACAGCAGCGCGTCACCCAGTTGGAGCTCGCCGCGACGCTACGTCAATTACTCGACGTATCACCGACGCGGTAAATGCTCTGCGCGACGTCATTCCCCCGTGGTGAGCATATAAACGCGCATTGAACGTATATAAGGAGGCCGCCCGTGGCGGAGCTGAAAACTGAAGAAGAGCAGCTAGACGCGATTAAGCGCTGGTGGAAAGAGAACGGCACCTCGCTGATTGCCGGTGTGGCCCTTGCGGCAGCGGGGGTGTTTGGCTGGAATGCTTGGCAGAATTATCAAGACAACCAAGCCGAAGCCGCCTCCGTGCGCTATCAGCAGCTGGTGAATCTGACCGCAGGTAACGCGCTGGATGACGCCACGCTGAGTGAAGCACGCTCGCTGGTCGACGATATCACCGACAACCATGCCGATACGCTTTACGCCGAGCTGGCCAAATTACTCGAGGCACGCCTAGCCGTGCAGCAAGACGACCTAGAGGGTGCCAAAGCGGCACTCGAAAGCGTCGCAGGAAGCTCCTCGCGCCGCTATGTGCAAAGCCTCGCCTGGTTGCGCCTGGCGCGTCTGGCCGTTGCAAGCGATGACCCCGAGCAGGCGCTTGAACTGCTTGACGAGCCGATTACCGATGCCCTTGCCGCGCAACAAGCAAATGTCCGTGGCGATGCCCATATGGCGCTTGGGCAACAAGCCCAAGCGCGCGAGGCGTGGCAACAGGCGCTGACGCTTGCTCAAGAACAGAACCAACCGCTTTACGGCGTTCAGCTTAAGCTGAATGACCTCGGCACCGACGAGGGAGCACTATGATGACGGTCCGTTTTTCGCAGCATATGCGCCTAACGCTAGGCGCTGTCGCCATCAGTCTACTCGCCGGCTGTGCCAGCAAAGGTGAGCCGGTCTATACGCCCAAGGAGCTCACCTCCTTTGACGAAACCTCTACGCTGGAGGCGCAGTGGAGCACCACCGTGGGCGATGGGTTCGGGCGCGCCCGCTACCCCATCGCCCCGGCCCGTGATGGCGACATTCTGTTTGCCGCCGATGCCGAAGGCACCGTGGAAGCCTTCGATGCCGAAAACGGTGAACGCCAATGGCGTGTGGAACTGGAAAGCCCGATTTCCAGCGGGTTAACCGCCATTGCCGACGCGCTTTATGTGGGCACGCGCAACGGCGAAGTGCTAGCACTTGATCAGCAAGACGGCAGCGTCGACTGGCGCACACGCGTTTCCAGCGAAGTGCTTGCCGCGCCGCAAGCCAACCGAGAGTGGCTAATTGTACAAAGCACCGATGGCCACGTCACCGCCCTTGACCGCCGCAGCGGCGAAGAGCACTGGGTGTATAGCAGTTCGCTGCCGAGATTAACCCTGCGCGGCACCGGCACTCCACTGACCATTGACCCGGTGACCTTTGCCGGCTTTGCCAATGGCCGTTTAACCACGCTCGATAACCGCAATGGCCAGCCGTTGTGGGATCAGCAAGTGGCCATTCCCAGCGGGCGCAGCGAAGTAGACCGCTTGGTAGACCTCACCGGGCAGCCGGTACTGACGCAAGACGGCCGCCTGTTTGTCACCAGCTACAATGGCCGCGTTATGGCGCTGGAAGCCACCCGCGGTGAAGTCTTGTGGGCGCGCGATCTTTCCAGCCGCTACACCCCGGTATTGGTAGGGGATTATCTTTTTGTCGCCACCGATGCCAGCCACGTGGTGGCGCTCGATGCCGAAAGCGGCCGCGAAGTGTGGCGCAACGAGGCCCTCGAAGGTCGCTGGATTACCGCACCCGCCTTCGCCGATGGCCGCCTAGTGTTTGGCGATGAGGAAGGGTATCTACACCTACTCAACGCCCGCGATGGCGAGATCGTCGGCCGGACACGCGTGGATAGCGCCGGCATTAGCGTTCGCCCCGTGACCGAAGGCGGCACGATTCATGTTCAGGCCAATAATGGCCATCTAGAAACGTTGGTAATTTCTCCATGACGCTGGACGCTATGTCGTTAAATACGTCTTCAAGTTCAAGTACGCCGGTCATTGCGTTAGTCGGCCGCCCCAACGTGGGCAAGTCGACCTTGTTTAACCGCTTAACCCGCTCCCGCGATGCGCTGGTAGCCGACTTCCCCGGCCTGACGCGTGATCGCAAATACGGCAACGGCATGCTCGGCGGCAAAGCGTATACGGTGATCGACACCGGCGGTATTAGCGGCGATGAAGAAGGTATCGATGCGGCCATGGCCGAGCAGTCGCTCGCTGCGATTGACGAAGCCGATATCGTACTGTTTATGGTCGATGCCCGCGCCGGGCTTAACGTCGCCGATGAAGCCATCGCCAACCACTTGCGCGTCAACCAGAAGAAAACCTGGCTGGTGGTGAATAAAACCGATGGTTTGGAAGAGCACTCGGCCATGGCCGACTTCTGGACGCTGGGCCTAGGCGATCCGTGGCCCATTGCCGCCGCGCACGGGCGCAACGTCTCCACGCTGATTGATACTGTGCTCGCGCCCTTTCCCGAGCGCGATGAGAGCATCCCTGCCGATACCGGCACTAAAGGCATTCGTATTGGCGTGATCGGCCGCCCCAACGTGGGCAAGTCGACGCTGGTCAACCGTCTGTTAGGGGAAGACCGCGTGGTGGTGTTTGACGAAGCTGGCACCACCCGCGATGCCATCGAAATCCCCTTCGAGCGCCGTGGCAAGCCTTATGTGCTAGTGGATACCGCTGGCGTACGGCGGCGCAAGAACGTCAGCGAGATTGCCGAAAAGTTCTCAATCATCAAGACGCTTGATGCGATCAAAGAGTGCCATGTCGCAGTGATGGTACTCGATGCCCGCAGCGGGCTCGTTGAGCAAGACCTGCACCTGCTGGACTACGTCCTCACCACCGGCCGCGCGCTAGTGCTGGCGGTCAATAAGTGGGACGGCCTTGAGAGTGAAGCCAAAGAAAAAATGCGCGCAGACATCAAGCGCCGTTTGGGCTTTGCCGACTACGCCGAGATGCACTTTATCTCAGCGCTACACGGCACCGCAGTGGGCGATCTTTACCCCTCGATCGAGCGTGCGTTCAACGCCGCTAACGCCCACTGGTCGACCAACCGGCTGACCACGCTGCTGCAAGATGCCGTGAGCCAGCATGCGCCGCCCATGGTGCACGGGCGCCGTATCAAGTTGCGTATGGCGCACCAAGGCGGCAGCAACCCGCCGATTATCGTCGTGCACGGCAACCAGACGGAATCGCTGCCGGATGCCTACCGCCGCTATTTGATCAACACCTTCCGCAAGGTGCTAAAAGTGCGCGGCACGCCAATGCGCTTTGAGTTCCGCTCAGGCGACAACCCCTACGACAACATGGCAGGGGCAAGCGACAAAGAAAAAGCCAAAAAGCGCGAGCTTAACCGCACCAAAGAGGCGCGCAAAAGCCGTCGCTAAGCCTTTTAACTGCTTGAGTTACCGTTTGCCGTGAAGGCGCTTGCGCCCCACCCACTGGGTGGCAAACTGCCAAGCGGCACGCCCGCTTCGCCCACCGCGCAGCGTGGCAAACCGAATGGCCTCTGCGCGCGACTCGGCGTTCCAATCTTTGGGGTCGCCGAGCTGCGAAATCCAGTGACAACACGCCTCCAAGTACACATCTTGATCGAAGGGATGAAACCCTAGCCACAGCCCGAAACGATCAGAAAGCGAGATCTTTTCTTCGACCGCATCGCCGTGGTGGAGCTCATTGCCCACTAGGCGGGAGCCTGCGTTATCGTCCATGGATTCCGGCAGCAAATGGCGGCGATTGGAGGTCGCGTAGAGCAGCACGTTCTCTGGCGGCCCGGTTAGCGCACCATCGAGCACGCTCTTGAGCGCTTTGTAAGCGTCATCGTGGCCTTCAAACGAGAGATCGTCGCAGTAGACGATAAACCGCTGCGGGACCGCGCGCAGCTCTTCAACTAACATCGGCAGGCTTGCCAAATCGTGGCGGTCGACTTGGATCATACGCAGTCCATCGTCTGATAGGGAATTCAAAAGCGCCCGCATCAACGACGACTTGCCACTCCCCCGGGAGCCCCATAGCAATGCGTGGTTAGCCGGGTAGCCTTGCAAAAACGCCTGAGTATTATCCACCAGCGCCAGCTTTTGACGCTCAATGCCGAGTAGATCATCCAGCGTCAGCGCATCACGCGGCGCCACTGGCACTAGGCGCCCGCCTAGCGGATGCCGCTGCCACAAAGCGGCGACGTGGTTGTTCCAATCGACCTGTTCCGGCACCGGCGGTAGCCAGTGCTCTACGCGATCAAGCAGTTGCGATAAGCGGCGGGTGAGTTCAGCATCCATACATATCTCTTTTCTTTAGGGAAAGGGGCTATTCCACGTCATCATCGCGCTATGATAGCCAGATAAGATTCAGGATAATGGCTATCTTGCGTACATAAACCTCTTTTCGTTAATAAGGAAGCTCCCTATGCGTTGGCTTCGCCTGCTCACTATCACTTTGCTATGCGCTTCGCTCACCGCTTGTGCCACCTCGCCTACCGGGCGCTCCCAGCTTTTGCTGCTCTCGGAAGACCAGCTCAACCAAATGGGGCAACAAGCATTCAGCCAGTACCAGCAAGACCTTCCTGCGGCGGATGCGGCGACCCAGCGCTATGCCCAATGTATCGCCACGGCGATTATTGCCGAGCTCCCTGCCGAGCAGCGTCAAGTCGATTGGCAAATTCGTGTATTTGAGTCCGAGCAACCCAACGCATTCGCGCTACCGGGGGGCTATATGGGCGTGAACAGCGGTATGCTCGATGTCGCTACCAACCAAGATCAGCTGGCCTCGGTCATCGGCCACGAAATTGCCCACGTGCTATCCAATCACGCGAATGAACGCGCCTCTACACAAAGCGCGACGCAAATGGGTCTTTCGGTCATTTCCAGCACCTCCGGCATGCAAACGCCGGGAGGTCAGCAGTTAATGGGGCTTTTAGGCATGGGGGCTGAATACGGCATCATTCTGCCCTTCTCACGCCGCCACGAGAGCGAAGCGGACGTCATCGGTCTTGAACTTATGGCCCGGGCAGGTTTTGACCCGCGCGCCAGCATCAACGTGTGGGAGAATATGCAGCGCGCCACTGGCGGAGGTAAGCCGCCCGCCTGGATGTCGACCCACCCAAGCCACGGCCAGCGCGTTGACGGCCTTGATGCCAATATGCAGCAGGCGCTTGCAACCTACCAGCAAGCGCAAAGCCAAGGCCGCACGCCCAACTGCCCGCGCCCCTGATACTCCCACGTCCCTGGCACTTTTAAGCCCCTGATACTAATGAGCATGTGAGACGTTATGATTCGATTAGGTTTACTGTTGTTGATACTGCCGCTTGTTGTGCTGATGGGCGTCTTCTTCTGGGAGCTCAATGATGTGCGCGCCTGCCAGCTTGACGGCGGCCACTGGAACTATCTTGCCAGCGTGTGCCGCGACACACCCCAGCCGTTCGTGCCTTGGGTTGAGCGTATGCCACTTCTGGTCAACGGCGGCATGCTGGTCTCCGTACTAGGGCTTGTGCTTTGTATAGTTGGCCTTTACCAAAAGCGGCGGTAGATAGAGGAATTTAATAGTTCAGCGATTGGCGTAGCGTTTCGCGTACCGGAACGGTGTTAGGGCGAACGTTGCGCCAGAGGAAAAACGACTCGGCGGCCTGCTCGACGAGCATGCCAAGGCCATCCAAAAGCCTCGCGCCACGCGGGCCGGCCCACTGCAGAAACACCGTCGGCTCGACATCGTACATCATGTCGTAGGCCCAGGCGCCCTTGGCAAATAGGCCCTCCGGCAGCGGCGGCAAATCCCCTGCCAAACTGGCGCTGGTGCCGTTAATCACCAGGTCAAACTCGCCTTCAATCGCGTCAAACCCGCCGCCTGAGATGTTGCCCAGGTCAGCGAAGTCGCTAGCCAGCACACTGGCTTTTTCCGCTGTGCGATTGGCAATGACGACTTCGCTCGGCGTCTCGGCCAAAAGCGGTTCTAGCGCGCCACGTACAGCACCTCCGGCGCCCACAATAAGCACCCGTTTATCTTTGAGCACGACGCGATGATAGGCCAAATCACGCGCCAACCCGACGCCGTCGGTATTGTCGCCATAAAGGCGCCCGTTACCGCCGAGAATCAACGTATTCACCGCTTTAGCGCGTTTAGCGCGGTGGCTTACCGTGTCGCACAACGCAAAGGCGTCTTCTTTAAACGGCACGGTGACATTGGCCCCACGCCCACCTTCCGCCGCGAACTGCTGCCAAGCACTGGCAAAGCCCTCATCCGGTGCCTCAATGGCGGTGTAGTCCATTGCCTCACCGGTTTGGTGGGCAAACTCAGCGTGAATCAGCGGCGACTTCGAGTGCGTCACCGGGTTTCCTAATACCGCGTAGCGGTCCGTCATGTGTCGGCTCCTATTGTGTAACCATCAAGCGTCGTCTGGGCTAGACACACCTAGCCAGTCACGGGGGCGCAAAAACTCGTCGGTAAGGCGCGCCTCTGGGCTTCCCGGCTCGGGCGTATAGCCATATTCCCAGCGAACGAGCGGTGGCAACGACATTAAAATCGACTCGGTGCGCCCGCCGCTTTGCAGACCAAACAGCGTGCCACGGTCCCACACCAAATTGAATTCGACATAACGTCCACGACGATAGAGCTGAAAATCCCGCTCCCGCTCGCCCCAGGGGTCATTTTTGCGGCGATTAATGATCGGCACATAGGCATCCAAAAAACTATCGCCTACCGCCCGCTGGAAAGCAAAGCATTGCTCAAACCCGCCCGCATTGAGGTCATCGAAGAACAGCCCGCCAACACCACGGGTTTCGTCGCGGTGCTTAAGATAGAAATAGTCATCGCACCAGGCTTTGTAGCGCGGATAAATATCATCGCCAAACGGCTGACACGCGGCTTTCGCCACGCGATGCCAATGCACCACATCTTCCATCACCGGGTAGAACGGGGTGAGATCGAAGCCGCCGCCAAACCACCACACCGGCGCTTCGCCCTCTTTTTCGGCAATAAAAAACCGCACGTTGCCGTGGCTGGTGGGTACGTGGGGATTTTCCGGGTGCAATACCCAGGAAACGCCCACGGCGTGAAAGCTGCGCCCGGCAAGCTCAGGACGCGCGGCGGTGGCCGAGGGCGGAAGCGTGGCACCAAAAACGTGGGAGTAGTTGACCCCGCCCTTTTCAAACACGGCGCCGTTTTCAATAACCCGAGAGCGACCGCCACCGCCCTCTTCGCGCGTCCAGCTTTCTTCTTTAAAGCTGGCACCGCCATCGGCTTCGGCCAAGCCGTCGCAAAGGCGATCCTGCAGGTCGAGAAGGTAGCGTTTTACATCTTCAAGGTGCTCGTGAGCCACGGGTTGCTCCTGGCGTTATTATCAATTGCAGTGGATAGCGTTATTACAGAATGTCGCGAGAGTGTTACATGAGAGAGTGTTACATGAGAGAGTGTTATGAGAATGTTGCGAGCGTTCGCGCTTACAGCATACTCATTGGCGCAGCACCTGGCCGCTCACCACATCACGGATAGTGCTGGGACGCGGATCACCGCCTAGTTCGCCCGCCACCACCGCGCCAAGCTCGCTGCCAAAAATGGCGCTGACTTCGTCGCGGCTCATCGCGGATGGCTCGCCGGCACGGTTGGCAGAGGTCGACACTAGAGGCCCACCAAACGCCTCGCATAGCGCGCGCACCACCGGATGATCGGTCACCCGCAGGGCAACACGGCTATGGGCGCCGCGCACCAGCGCGTGGCTGCGGCCATTATCCGGTACGAGCCACGTATTAGGCCCCGGCCAGCTAGATACCAGTGGCGCGTGCAGCTCAAGCGGCAAGCCTGCAAGCCAAGGCTGAAGCTGGGTAATGCTACCGGCGACCAGAATCACCCCTTTCGCTGGGTCGCGGGCTTTCATGCGCATCAAGTGGGTCAGGGCTTCGTCGTTATCTGGGTCACAGCTCAGCCCCCAAACCGCTTCGGTGGGGCAGGCAATTACGTGCCCCTCGCGCAGAGCGGAAACCGCAGGCGCAAGGTCAGCGACGTCAGGGGTTTTCGGCATAGGAGCTCCTAGCGGTGTCGCGTTAACAAGCTGATGGAATTCATCGTATCACGCCCTCGGCAAACGCACCCAACCACCCGTTTGCTGCGCCACAAAGCCTTCTAGCTCGAGCATTAAAAGCCGCTGTTGGCACTCGCTGACCGAAATGGCCGCCTGCTGCACCAGGGTATCGATGGGCGTCGGCACCTCGGAGAGGACGGTTAGCAACGTATCCGGCAACGGCTCATTGCGAGGCGTTTCCACACGCGGCGCGGCGGTGGGTTCATCGAGCGTCGGCGGAATAAACGTTTCTGCCCAGTGCTGCAACTCATCAAGAATATCGCGACTACTGCGGGCAAGTGTTGCCCCCGTTCGCAGTAGTTGCAGGCAGCCGTGGGCTTGAAGGTTATGGATGGAGCTGGGGATGGCAAAAAGCTCGCGGCCCTGCTCAAGCGCTAAACGCGCGCTCACCAGCGAGCCACTCTTCTCGGCGGCTTCGACCACCAAAGTGCCTAATGAAAGGCCGGTGACAATACGGTTACGCCGGGGAAAATACGCCGGTCGAGCGGCCGTGCCCAGCGGGTGTTCGGCTAGCACCAAGCCCCCGGGCGTTTGGCTTAAGCGCTGATACAAATCACGGTGGCGGGCCGGGTAAATCACATCAATGCCGCAGGCGAGCACCGCGATACTCGCCCCACCAGCGTCAAGCGCCGCCCGCTGCGCCAGCGCATCAATCCCCAATGCCATCCCGCTCACCACACACCAGCCGCGACGGGCAAAATCGCGGGCGAATGCTTGCGCGTTGGCCGCCCCTTCTGACGTCGGCCGCCGCGTCCCCACCATCGCAAGCCCCGGCAACGCAAGCGCCTGCAAATCCCCTTGCGCCCACACAACCGGCGGCGGGTCGGCGATTTCGTTTAAAAGCGCAGGCCAAGCGGGGTGGCCGCGGTAGAGCAATGCGCGATGTGAGGCGGCGGCCTCCCAGGCAAGGTTGTCTTCCACCACATTTTGTAGCGGGCTGCGCGCAGGGTGATCGAGCCACAAGCGCAGCTCAGACGCCGCCTGCGGTGGCAGCAATGCAAGCCAGCCGTGCGGCCATTCGGGGCTTTGTTCGGCGAGCTTCGCGATACGCTGTGCTCCTAGCCCCGGTAACGCACTGAGTACCAACCACTCCTTGGCATCCATCACACTCTCCTTTTTTAAGAACCTTTTATACGATCCTTGATAGGCGACGTTTGCGCCTAGCGCGGGGTTCTCACGCGATCACCCACCGCCAGCACGCGGGAGGCCTCCATCACTAGGGCATAGCTGACGTGATCATAGGGCTTAAATATCATCAGTGCCCCGGCCTCTTCTGCGGGCAGTTGTAACACCTCTTGGGTGCGCGGATCGTTCACGCGCTCCCCTTGCTGATCGACACGCAGCACATGCCCCGGCTGCATGCCGTCTTGGGTCCCCAGGTCAATCGCCACAACCTGCAACCGGCCGATAAAGCGCACGCCGCCGGGCACGGCGAGAATCGAGCCGCTCACCTCGTTACGCGGCGCGCGGGGCATAAAGGGGGCATCCGAAAAGGGCGATTCCAGCGGCAGCACAATGTCATTATTGCGCACTTCCTGTTCGGCACGGCGCACCTCTAACTGGGCAATGTCGTCTTCGCGGCGCACCAGTACCGCCTCTCCCACGCTGATCAATTCAAGCCCCAGCACGTCACCGTCGGCCCCCGCATAGGGCTCACCCTGGCGATAGATGCCCAGCGATTCGCCGCGCACCATTGCGCTTTCGTCGCGCGCATGATCGGTTTGGCGCGCATAGATCATATCCCCCGCGCCGCTGATCAGGCGCTTATCGTCACCGGCGACCACATAGGCAAGCTCGTTAAGCGCCTCGGCGCTATCGACAATCCGGTGCTGGCGTAAAAACGCCTCAACCGCGTCGCGCGGCAGCGGCTCAATCGCCTCGCGATGGGGCAGCGTGCGTACGTCAGGAGAGAGTTTGACCACATGCTGGCCGCGCTCAAGCCGGATACACGGCTCGCCTAGGCAATCGCGCAGCGTCAATTCATCGCCGGGGTAGATACGGTGCGGGTTATCGATCTGCGGGTTTTCACGCCATAGCTCGGGCCACTGCCAAGGTGCGTGCAGAAATCTCGCGGCGATATCCCAAAGCGTATCCCCCGTCTGTACCGTGTAACGCTCGGGGGCATCGTCGCGCAGACGTTCCCAGGCACTTACCGGTGCGGCGAGTAAAACACTAACAAGTAATACACTAAAGAGCGCCACGGCGCCCCGTTTTTGCCATGCCCAGCGGGAGCGTCGCTGCCCCGCGTTGTCATCCCTTGCCATGCGCTCTCCCGTTTGACTTGCCTGCCGTTGGCGCCCAATGCTCAAGCGCTTGCTAGCATGATATAATGAACGGTAACAATGAACATAGGCCATGCGTCCAACGCGTCGGCCTTGTTCGCTTTATAGATTCAGCATAACGGTACTTGCAACGCCATGGCTAAACTTCCGATTTTAGAATACCCCGACGAGCGGCTGCGCACGAAAGCCGCGCCGGTTGAAAACGTCGATGATGAGGTTCGCCAGCTTGTCGATGACATGCTCGAAACCATGTACGACGCCCGCGGCATCGGCCTTGCCGCCACCCAAGTCGATGTTCACCGCCGCGTGGTGGTGATGGATGTCAGCGACGAAAGCGGCCAACCGCTGGTGTTAATTAACCCAAGCTATACACCGCTTGGCGAGGAAAAAGAGCCGCTTTCCGAAGGCTGCCTGTCGATCCCCGAGTACTACGCCGAAGTGCCGCGCTATTTAAAAGTGAAGCTCAACGCGCTCGACCGTAACGGCGAACCCTATGAGCTTGAAGCCGATGGCCTGCTCTCGCACTGCATTCAGCACGAGTTCGACCATCTGGAAGGCGTGCTGTTTGTCGATTACCTCTCGCCGCTCAAACGTAATCGCGTACTCAAGAAGATGCAGAAACGCCACAAACTGGAGCAGGACGCTTAACGCATGTCATCACTGCGCGTTGTTTTTGCCGGCACGCCGGACTTCGCTGCCGCAAGCTTAGGGGCACTTTTAGCCAGCGAGCATGAAGTGGTGGGGGTTTACACCCAGCCCGACCGCCCTGCCGGTCGCGGTCGTAAGCTCACCCCCAGCCCGGTAAAAAAGCGAGCCCTCGAGCGCGATTTGCCCGTCTACCAGCCTGCATCATTAAAAAGTGCTGATGCTCAGGCGGAGCTAGCCGCGCTAGACGCCGACGTCATGGTCGTCGTCGCGTATGGGTTACTGCTGCCCCAGGCGGTGCTGGATATTCCGCGTTTGGGCTGTGTCAACGTTCACGCCTCGCTCTTGCCGCGCTGGCGCGGTGCGGCACCGCTTCAGCGCGCTATCGAAGCGGGGGATCGTGAGTCGGGCGTTGCCATCATGCAGATGGACGCGGGGCTTGATACCGGCGCGGTGCTGCGTGAAGCGCGCACGCCGATTACGCCCACCACCACCGGCGGTGAATTACACGATACACTTGCCGAGCTTGGCGCCACCACGCTGATTGACACACTGGATGCCATGGCCGCCGGCCGGGCACAAGCCCAATCGCAGCCGGCAGAAGGCGTGACCTACGCGGCCAAGCTTTCCAAAGCCGAGGCGGAACTTGATTTCTCCCAGCCAGCAGCGGCGCTGGCGGCGAAAATCCGCGCCTTCAACCCCTGGCCGGTGGCCTGGTGTGCGCTGGGCGATGAGCGCCTGCGTTTATTGATGGCGAGTGCCGAAGCGGGTTCTTTTCCCCCAGCCACCCCCGGTACGCTGCTAGCGCCAGGGCGCGACTGCCTGCGTATTGCCTGCGGCGCACACGGCGACGAGGTGCTGCAAGTGCAAAACGCACAGCTCCCCGGCGGCAAAGCGATGGCGGTGCGGGATCTGCTCAATGCCCGCCATACGCGCTTAGCCCCTGGCAGCGTACTGGGTAACGTTCTTGGCACCACGCCGCAAGGAGACGCTCGATGAACTCACCGCGCAGCCCCCAAACCGGCAGCGGCCAGGAAGTTCGCGCCGCCGCCGCCCGCGCGCTCACACCGGTACTCAGCGACAAAGGCTCGCTCGCCGGGCTGGATGAACATAGCGTTATTACCCGTGATCGCGCGCTGCTCAAAGAGCTCTGCTACGGCACCTGTCGCCGCCTACCGCGTTTAGAAGCGCTCGCCAATGAGCTACTGAAACAGCCGTTCAAAAAACGTGATATGGACATTCAGGCTCTGCTGCTACTGGGGATTTATCAACTGCTTTATATGCGCATTCCGGCGCATGCGGCAGTGGGGGAAACCGCCGGCGCGGCGCGGCTGATCGGCAAAGAGTGGGCGACGCGTGTGCTCAACGGCTGCCTGCGCCGCCTGCAGCGCGAAGCCGGCGCCCTGCAAGCCCGCGTCGACCGCGACCCTTATATTGCGCTGGAGCACCCGCCGTGGCTGTTGACCGCGCTGCGCGAGGCGTGGCCCGACCACTGGCGCGATATCGCCGAGGCCAATAACCAACCCGGCCCGATGACACTGCGTGTCAATCAGCATCACAATGATCGCGAAGCCTATTTAGCCCAACTCGCGTCACAAGGGTTAGACGCTCATCTCTGCACCCACGCACCCGACGGTATCACCTTGGACACGCCCTGCGACGTCAGCGCCCTTCCCGGTTTTGCCGAGGGTTTGGTCAGCGTGCAGGATGAAGCCGCGCAGCTTTCTGCGGCACTGTTGGGCCCTGCCATCGCGCCGCGCCCCGGCGCCCACGTGCTTGACGCCTGCTGCGCCCCCGGCGGCAAGACCGCACATCTTCTGGAGCAGTTTGATATTGCTCTGACCGCCTTGGATAGCGAC
This sequence comes from Vreelandella salicampi, assembly GCF_013415105.1. Classification (GTDB taxonomy): domain Bacteria; phylum Pseudomonadota; class Gammaproteobacteria; order Pseudomonadales; family Halomonadaceae; genus Vreelandella; species Vreelandella salicampi. Next base: position 12,270 of record NZ_JACCDF010000003.1, on the reverse strand, counting down.
AACCAACGCCTCGCTCGGGTCGAGGACACGCTAACGCGCCTTGGGCTTGAGGCCGAGCTGCGCCACGGCGACGCCACTACCCGTGATTGGTGGCAGGGCACCACCTTTGACGCCATTTTGCTTGATGCGCCGTGCTCGGGCACCGGCGTGATTCGCCGCCACCCGGATATCAAAAAGTTGCGCCGCAAAGAGGATATTAAACAGCTGGCTAAGCTTCAGACGCGACTCTTAAATAACCTCTGGCCGCTTCTGAACGAAGGGGGCACACTGCTCTATGCCACGTGTTCGGTGCTCCCCGAAGAGAATGCCGACCAGATCGAGGCATTTTTGCAACGTACGTCCGATGCCCATGTCACCACGCCAACGGGTGTCGCCTGGGGGGAGAAAAGCGGCGCTGGCCGGCAACTTTTCCCGCAACCCAACAGCCACGACGGCTTTTTTTATGCCAGACTGGAAAAGCGTACCGCTAAGTAAAGCGGCGACTTTTCATGACGGATCAACTCATTAAAGACCACGAAGGAGCGACATATGACACATCATACTTATAAGCATATTGAGCTAACCGGTTCCTCAGAGAAGAGCATGGAAGACGCGGTTCAAAACGCCATTGGCAAAGCCGCCGAGTCGGTCAAGAACATGCGTTGGTTTGAGATGGTCGACACCCGCGGCCACATCGAGGATGGCCGCGTTGCCCACTGGCAGGTGACGGTGAAGGTCGGCTTCACGCTGGAATAACGCCCTACCCTGCTTTTTAGCGGCGGCTGGTTTACACTAGCCGCCGCTTTCTATTGCAGCGCAGCGTTTGCGCACTAACGGGGACGGCAATCTGATGAAAATCATCATTCTCGGCGCCGGCCAGGTCGGCGGCACGTTGGCAGAACACCTCGCGCGAGAAGAAAACGACATCACCGTGGTCGACACCAACGCCAATAAGCTGCGCGAGTTACACACCAAACTCGATATTCGCACCGTGACGGGCGCGGCTTCCTACCCCATGGTGTTACGCCAAGCGGGATGCGAAGACGCCGATATGTTGATCGCGGTGACCAGCGCCGATGAAATCAACATGATCGCCTGCCAAGTGGCGCATACGCTGTTTCGCACCCCGACCAAAATTGCCCGGGTGCGCTCTACCGCCTATCTAACCCGCAAGGGGCTATTCGCCCACGAAGCGATTCCGATTGATGTGTTGATTAGCCCCGAGCAAGTGGTGACCGACCACGTGCGCCGTCTCATTGAGCACCCAGGGGCGCTGCAGGTACTCGAATTTGCCGGGGGCCTCGTTCAGTTAGTGGCGGTCAAAGCTTTCTACGGCGGCCCGCTGGTAGGGCAAGACTTGGCCTTTTTGCGCCGCCACATGCCCAACGTCGATACCCGCGTCGCCGCGATCTACCGCCGCGACCGGCCGATCATCCCGCGTGGCGACACGGTGATTGAAGCCGATGATGAAGTCTTCTTTATCGCGGCGCGGCGCGATATTCGCGCAGTAATGAGCGAGCTTCGGCGTGTCGAACGCGACTTCCGACGGGTGGTAATCGCCGGTGGCGGTAATATTGGCGAGCGCCTTGCCGAACATCTTGAACACAGCCATCAGGTCAAAATCATCGAGCATAGCCTTGAGCGCTGTACCCACCTCTCCGAGCGGCTCGACCGTACCGTTGTGCTCCACGGCAGCGCCACCAGCAAGCGACTGCTTGAAGAAGAGAACATCGAAGATTGCGATATCTTTTGTGCGCTGACCAACGACGACGAGGTCAACATCATGTCGTCGCTTTTGGCCAAACGTCTCGGGGCGAAAAAAGTCCTCACGTTGATCAATAACGCCGCTTACGTCGATCTCGTTCAAGGGGGCGATATCGATATTGCCATCTCGCCCCAGCAGGCCACCATCGGCAGCCTACTGACCCACGTGCGCCGGGGCGATATCGTCAACGTTCACTCGTTGCGACGGGGCGCGGCGGAAGCGATAGAAGCTATCGCCCACGGCGACAAACAGTCGTCGAAAGTGGTGGGCCGCACCATCGGTGAGATTGATCTCCCCGAAGGCACCACCATCGGCGCTATCGTGCGCGGTAAAGAAGTGCTCATTGCCCACGACAACGTGGAGGTGGTGTCTGGCGATCACATCATTCTGTTTGTCATCGACAAGCGCCGTATACGCGACGTGGAGCGGCTGTTCCAGGTCGGGCTGACCTTCTTCTAAGGAGTCGAGGTAAATGAGCCTGCGGGTAATTCTGCGTATATTAGGGCTGCTGCTGATGCTATTCAGCCTGACCATGATGCCGCCCATTCTGATCTCACTGTGGTTTCGTGACGGCGCGTGGCATGCCTTTTTGATCGGCATCGCGATTACCGTGCTAACGGGTCTGTTGCTCTTTCTGCCCAACCGCCATGAGCGCAAAGAGCTGCGCATTCGCGACGGCTTTATCATCGCGGCGATGTTCTGGACGGTGCTGGCGCTATTCGGCTCGTTGCCGCTGATGCTATTTGGCGCCGACGCCTTATCGCTGACCGATGCCGTCTTTGAGTCGTTTTCGGGGCTCACCACGACCGGGGCCACGGTGATTACCGGTATCGATTTCTTGCCTGAGTCGATTCTCTACTATCGTCAGCAGCTGCAGTGGCTGGGCGGCATGGGGATTGTGGTATTGGCCGTGGCGATTTTGCCCACACTCGGCGTGGGCGGCATGGCACTCTATCGCACCGAAATTCCAGGCCCGCTAAAAGACTCCAAGCTCACCCCGCGCATTACCGAGACCGCCAAAGCGCTGTGGTACATCTACGCTTCGCTGACGCTCACCTGCTTCGTGGCTTATATGCTCGCGGGCATGAATTGGTTCGATGCGTTGGGGCACAGTTTCTCTACCGTCGCCATTGGCGGATTTTCCACCTATGACGCCAGCATCGGCCACTTTGACAACGCCGCCATCGAGCTTATTTGCGTCGGCTTTATGTTAATTTCGGCGTTCAGTTTCAGCCTGCATTTCGTCGCTTGGCGCGAGAAGCGCTTAACCCATTACTTCCAAGATCCCGAAGCCCGTTTTTTAATGCTGTTTTTACTCGGGCTAACCACCGTGACCGTGATTTCCCTGTGGTTGACGGATACGTATGATACTCAGCTCGGCCTGCGCCACGGGCTGTTTGAGGTCGTCTCCGTGGCTACCACGGCAGGCTTTGCCGTCGCCGATTTTTCCGTCTGGCCCGGGGCGCTGCCGTTTCTACTTTTTGTTGCCGCTTTTGTCGGCGGCTGTTCGGGCTCCACCGGCGGCGGGATGAAGGTCATCCGCATAATTTTGATCATGAAGCAGGGCATGCGTGAGGTTATGCGCTTGATCCACCCTAACGCCGTCATCGCCGTCAAAGTGGGCAAAGTCAGTGTACCGGATGGCATTGCTCAGGCGGTATGGGGATTTTTCTCGGCCTACGTCATGCTGTTCTTTTTGATGCTGGTCGGCGTTATGGCGACCGGGGTGGATCAGGTGACTGCCTGGTCCACCGTTGGCTCCGCGCTAAATAACCTCGGCCCAGCACTCGGCGAAGCCAGTGGCCACTACGGCGATATGCCCACGCTTGCCAAGTGGATTTTAGTGGTGGCCATGCTGCTTGGCCGGTTAGAAATTTTCACGATCTTAGTGCTGTTTACGCCCGCCTTCTGGCGCCGCTAAACGCATTTTCGCCCCGTTTTCATTATGTTTTTTATCGAGTGCTGAATGAGCCTAACTGATACCGCCTCCGCGCTTCCCGCCACCAGCGGGCCGCTCAAAACCTTCACCATTGGGGATACGCGCTATACCCTGCTGGGTACCGCTCACGTCTCTGCTGAAAGCGCCGACGATGTGCGCAAACTCATTGATACCGGTGAATTTGATGCCGTGGCCATTGAGCTCTGCGATGCCCGCCACCACAGCATGGCCAACCCTGATGCCATGGGCGAGCAAGATTTATTTCAGGTGTTCAAACAGGGCAAGGCCGGCATGGTCGCCGCAAGCTTAGCCCTTGGGGCTTTTCAGCAGCGCATTGCCGAGCAGTCCGGTATTCAGCCGGGCGCCGAAATGCGCGCCGCCGTAGAAGAGGCCAAACGCCTCGACTTGCCGCTGGTGCTGATTGACCGCGATGTCGGCATCACACTTAAACGCATCTACCGCAACGTGCCTTGGTGGCAGCGTTTTTCGCTCTTTTCCGGGCTTTTGGGTAGCGTGCTGTCGCGCCAAGACGTTGCCCAGGAAGATATCGAAAAGCTCAAAGAAGGCGATATTCTTGAAGCCACCTTTAGCGAGTTTGCCGCTGAGTCAGAGGCGCTCTACACCCCGCTGATCCGTGAGCGTGACCGCTACATGGCGCTGCGCCTGGCCGAAGACACGCCACCCGGGCGTTACCAGCACGTACTCGTGATCCTTGGCGCCGGGCACTTAAAAGGCACTGGCGAGCATTTAGAAGCACCGCTACCTGAGTCGCCTACCGCTGAGCTTGCATCGCTAGAGGCCTCACCACCGCCCTCTAAACTATGGAAAATGCTGCCGTGGGCGATTACCGCGCTGGTACTCATCGGCTTTGCGATTGGCTTTTCGCGCAATACCGAGCTTGGCTGGCAACTGGTGTTGGAGTGGTTTTTAATCAACGGTGTACTTTCCGCTGCAGCCACCATCGCGGCACTTGCCCACCCGGTCACCGTAATCGCGACCTTTTTCGCTGCGCCGCTTACCTCGCTCAACCCCACCATCGGCGCGGGCTTTGTCGCCGCCGGGGTCGAGCTCTTTATGCGCAAACCGAAAGTGCGCGATTTCTCGACCCTGCGCCACGATGTTGCGCACCTTAAAGGCTGGTGGAAAAACCGCGTCTCGCGCACCTTGTTAGTGTTCATGCTTGCCACCCTCGGCTCCGCTGCCGGCACCTGGATTGCCGGGTTTAGAATCGCCGGGGCACTGTTTGGCAGCGCGTCGTGAACACCTTGGCACGCTCCCCGTGGCAAGCGGATGCGCTTTTGCTACTGGTCACGCTGGTGGCCGCCGCAGGCTGGATTTTCTCTAAAGAAGCCCTTGCGGGCATGCCACCGCTGTGGTTTATCGGCACGCGTTTTTTGCTCGCGAGTGCGGTGCTAGCCTGCTTTGCTTGGCCGGCACTGCGCCGTTTACCGGCGCGGCAGCTATACCGCGGCGCAGCGGTCGGGCTGTTGTTCAGCGGCGCCATTGCCTTTTGGGTAATGGGTCTTGAATACTCTGATCACCTAGGCGAAAGCGCTTTCATCAATAGCCTGGGGATTTTGCTGGTGCCGGTGGTGGCACGCTTGCTGTTTGGCGACCAACCGCCGCGCACGACATGGATCGCGCTGCCCATCGCGCTATGTGGCTTTGCGTTGCTATCGCTCAACGCCGGTTTTCGCATTGAGCCCAGCCAGCTTTTTATGGTCTGCTCGGCACTACTGTTTGCCCTACTGATCAACGTTAACACCCGCGTTGTGCGCCACCTTCCCGCCCTTCCGCTCACCACGTTACAACTGCTGGTGGTGGGCGTGGTACTGACGACGCTTTCCCTGTTGTTCGAACACGAGCCGCTAGCGCTTTCGCCGGCAATTATTGGCTGGTTTTTAGCCAGCGCACTGATCGCCAGCTCATTGCGCTTTTTTCTTCAGGTGAAAGCCCAGGGGATGACATCGCCGAGCCATGCGGCGGTCATATTAATGCTCGAAGCGGTATGGACCGCGCTTTTGGCGGCCGTCTGGTTTGGCGAGAGCATGACGCTTTTGCAGCTACTCGGCTGCGGGCTGATTTTCACCGCGTTGCTCATCAACCGCTGGTACTGGGTACGTAAGGTATTATTGCGTTGGCTGCCGCGCTAACAAACGCTGCATGGCATCCGTTGGCGTTTTGATCTTATGGTACTTACGGCTTGCAGCATAGCTTGCGTTAAACGCATCGAAGTAATCATCAAGCACATCGGCAGCATCAACATCACCCCCTTGGCGCAGCAGCTCGGCGGCAACTTCAGCGGTGCATAAATGTGCTTTCGATGCCGGTTTACGGAGCCGATAACGGGTTTCCCGTTCGGTGCGAAGCGGCAGCACCGGCAGCGCATCCAGGTAAGGGCTTTTGCGAAAAATCCGCCGCGCTTGGCGCCACGTGCCATCAATGAGAATATAGACTGGCGTTTTACCGCTGGCTTTTGCCTGCGTCACGGCGTCAATCGATACCACGCGGTCGGCGTAGTCGGGTTGGTCATCGGGGAAAACCACAAACGGCGCAAAGCGCTCATCCGCGAGCAGCGCGAGCAAGCGCGCATCCGGCTCGGTGCGGTGCCAGGTAAACACCTCCGTTTGCGCCAGCACATCGCCAATCAAACGCCCGGTATTGGTCGGCTTGTAATGCTCAATCCGATGGGTCAAAAGCCACACCTGTGCCTCGCTTTCGGCAGTGACTTTATACGGGCAGAGGCAGTTCAGCACCGGTAAATTGCACCCTTCACAGCGCTCAACAAAACTCCCCCGCGCCTTAAACTCACGCCGCGGATGCCCTGTGGCCGGGTCAATCTCGGCGGGGGTATGGTTATCGAGTGGCGAAGGCATCTACGCTCCCAGATCGGAAAAACCCGCGAGTATAATGCAAGCAGCGTTCAAGAAGCGAGCCGGTCTAGCTGAATCCGATGACGTACCCCGCGTTTACTTTCCTGACGAACTACCGAGAAATCCTTAGTAGTTGCCTCCTCGCCCTGACCTTCCTCTTTGAAGATGTTGCAGGTGCACTACATATAGCGTAGACCGCAGGGCTGATTCGTCTCATACAGGTTGCGCTTGCCACACAGAGACGATCTCCCGCTTTTCAGATCATATTATGAGCCGATTACGGCTTGTATCCGGCTCAAGGAATAGCGAAGTACTAATTGGGGTTTGGTAGAATGAACTCAACAGTAGACAAAAGCCCTGATGCAGCAGTTGTTGATGGAGAAACGTAGGGCTAACCTGACAGCTGGTAGCCGCAAACAAGAGGCCAATGATGGATATTCAACGTTTTAGAATCAGCAACCTAGGCCATTTCCAGCAGCTGGAAGCAGACCTTACTCCTTCACAGCTGTCTAGCGGTAACGTAACTGTATTTATCGGTAACAACGGCGCGGGAAAGACCTCGGTGCTGATGGCTCTAGCCACCAGCCTGAGCTGGTTTGTAGCCCGTCTGCGTAGTGAGAAAGGCAGCGGCAGCCCTATCCCTGAAGACGCTATTCTTAATGGACAAGTATCGGCATCAATTGATATTGCGGTATTCGACGATCAAGGACAGTTCGGCAACGCCGATGCCGATATCAGTGATCATCTTTATCACTGGACGCTGACCAAAACCGCCAAGGGCAAAAAGGCAAGCGCCAGTTCTAACCTGCAAGATGCTACGCGACTTGCCGAGCACTACCGCCGCCGACTAACAGCACAAGAAGATATCGGCTTACCCTTGGTTGCTTTTTACCCAGTAGAACGGGTTGTTTTAGATATCCCTTTAAAAATCAAAAGCAAACACAGCTTTCTACAGCTTGACGGCTACGATAACTCGCTCAATCAAGGCGTTGACTTTCGTCGCTTTTTTGAATGGTTTCGTGAGCGAGAAGACAGCGAGAATGAAACTGGGCTCCCAGAGGAGACGCTCGACACTTTACTAAAAAGTGCAGGTAAAGGGTCAGATATCTGGAACATGCTGCAAGATATGAAAGTTTCTTCCAAGGATCGCCAACTAACGGCTGTACGCACAGCAATCGCCAGCTTTATGCCAGATTTTTCGAACCTGCGCGTTCGCCGCAAACCCCGTTTACACATGTCGATTGATAAAGATGGAAAAACGTTGAATGTTTCGCAGCTATCCCAAGGTGAAAAATCACTAATCGCCTTAGTCGGCGACATTGCACGCCGTTTAGCAATGATGAACCCAGACATGGACAACCCTTTGCAAGGCGATGGCATTGTATTGATTGATGAGGTGGATATGCACCTGCACCCTTCTTGGCAGCGTCGTATCATCCAGCAATTAATGAACACTTTCCCTAACTGTCAATTTGTACTCACTACCCATTCGCCCCTGGTTATTAGCGAGTGCAAGGATGCGCTTATCTACTCGTTGAGCGACGGCGAAATCACCATGATTCCTTCTCAATATGGTCAGGATGCCAATACCGTTTTACTAGATGTGATGGATACTCATATCCGCAACGCAGAGATTGCTGAGCAATTGAATAACGCTCTGGATAGTATTCAACGCGGTGAACTGAATAAAGCGCGCACCCTGTTAAGCGAATTAGCGCACATTTTGCCTTCAAGCAACCTGGAGCTAAGCAAAGCCAAACTACTCTTACGCAAACAGGAACTGCGGCATGAGAAAAATCATTAAAGGGAACGAGCCTACACCGCTAACAGTGTGGAAGCGCGCCAACCCAAGTGGACGTTATCAGCAGCTAACCAATTCTGAACGCCAGGCAATACGTGAAGCGTGTACACACGAGCAGCATTATTTATGTGCGTACTGTTGCCAAACAATCAGCGGCACCACTGCTGATACCATGAACGAACACGTGGAAGCACGTGACAAAGCCGCTAACAAAAGCCTGGATTTCAACAATATTGTAGCCAGTTGCACTACACCCTATCAGTGCGACGACGCACACGGCTCACAACCACTGCCACTCACGCCGCTGATGGATGAGTGCGAAACCGAGCTTCAGTTTATGCTCAGCGGGCGAGTAAACGGCCTAACTGAGCGCGCAAAAAACACTATAGATGTGCTCAACCTCGGCGACCATGAGCGAAATAACAAACGCTTGGTAGAAAAGCGAAAATACCTCGCTCACAGCTTGTTATTAGAGAATGGTGTTGACCCCGAAGCAGGGCTAGAAGATGACGACTTACTTAACATGCTGATTAACGACCTCTCCCTACCTAAAGATGACCGATTAGAGCCCTATGCGCCTGTTGTTGTGAATGTGCTTAGGCAATGGATTGCAGCATGAAGATTTCATGGTCAAAGCTACCTTGGCGATTTAGGAGAGAACCCTCGGTCAAGATAAGGTTAGCTAAACCCAGCATTTGGAGGCCATGATGAGTATCGAGCAGCCCGAAACGCTCCATTTAGACAGTGATGACACGACCGGCTACCCCAACTCCCCACTGCCAGTGTTGTTCTACCGGGACGTTATCGACACTCGTGACCCAGAGGAGTGTGCCGCCACCTTCGAAGCCATGTTCAAGCGCCATGGCTGGCCGCCGGCGTGGCGCTACCACCTGTATGACTTCGACCACTTCCACTCCACCGCCCATGAAGCATTGGGCATCTTCCGCGGGCAAGCCCGCGCAAGGCTGGGTGGCCCTAACGGGCGCGAACTGATGCTTTGCGCAGGCGATGTTCTGGTGCTGCCCGCAGGCGTTGGGCATGCCAGCCTGGAAGCGGACGATGATTTCTGCATGGTAGGCGCCTACCCGCCCGGCCAACAGCCGGCGATAGAGCGCGGCGACCCGGCAGAGCTGGAATCGGCGCTGGCGCGCGTGAATAGCGTGGCGATGCCCGAAAGCGACCCGGTAGGCGGCTCGCTGACAACCCTGTGGGCGCCAACGCCGTAATGACGCTGATCCAGCCGATAAACGGACTTATCAAAAGACCTACACGCAGCTAGGAACTACGGCCTAAGCCGACCTGTCCCACCCTCCAACTCTCACACCGAAGGAAAGCCCTATGACCGCCTATGTGGTGATGATCAAAGAACACACCCACGACACTGACGAGATGGAGCGCTACAGCGAAAAGGCGAAAGCCGCTCGCGAAGGTCACGACCCTGAACCGCTCGCGTTCTACGGCGATGTTAAAGTGCTCGAAGGCAGCGCCATGGAAGGCGCGGTGATTTTACGCTTCCCCGATATGGCCGCCGCCCGCGCCTGGTACCAAAGCCCCGCCTACCAGGAAGCCCGCCAGCACCGCTTCCAGGGGGCCGACTACCGCGTGTTTATCGTGGATGGGATTGAATGAGCCGATTATTTGAAATATTCGGCTCATAGAGCCACGTCCCCCTCGCTAGTTGCCAAACCCGCTCTGCCACTCGCTGCGTGGCGTCACACAACTGGCCATCACTATTCAGAGTTAAAAGCGTGTATTCAGCTTCTGCGTGGCATGAAATTGGATCACAGCGCTGCCTCAGTCGCTTCAGCTTCATTTTTCTTTAAGCAGTATAAAATGCTCGATCAGCCGAATCATCAGCGCCTTCTGATCAGGCTGGCTTTCTGCGACCAGCAGCGCCAGTGCCACTAAGGTATTGTCGTTGATCAATTGCTCAACGGGTCGGGCCAGTAACCCCGCATTGCGGCGCAGGTACCAAAGAAACAGAAACGACCCGCAGCGCTTGTTTCCATCAGCCAGAGGGTGGTTTTTGATCACAAAATAAAGCAAATGCGCAGCACGGGTGGCCACGTTCGGGTAAAACAGCTCGTCGCCAAAGCCCTGTTCAATGGTGGCCAGGGCCGATGTCAGTCCGTCACCCCGCACCTGACCGAACAACTCGGTTGCCTCGCCTTTGGCGATTAACGTCTGTTTTAACTCACCAATCGCCTTCAACGCCTCTTCCACCTCCAACGAATGCATATCAGGCTGCTTGATGTTTAGCTCGGCTAACTGCTGTTCATCATAGCCCTGCAACAAGCTCCAGGAACGTGCGTAATCGCTGATAACGCGAGCGACGGCCTCGCCTTCGTTAGATACCAACCCTTGATTGGTAAGAGTTTGGCTGAGCAGCTTCACCGCCTGCTCAAACTCGATACCACGCTCGGTTAGCCGACGTTGGTTCAGGGTAAACCCTTGCACCAGATGATCTTTCAGAACGCGAGTCGCCCACTTGCGGAACTGTACACCACGCTGAGATTTCACTCGGTAGCCAACCGAGATGATGGCGTCTAAATTGTAGTGGTCTATTTCCCGCTGAACCTGACGCTTACCCTCCTGGCGAACTATCCGGAATTTCCGGATAGTTCCTTCTCTCTCCAGCTCTCCCTCTGCGAACACGTTGCCAATATGCTCGTTAACCGTTCGCAGATCTTTGCCGAAAAGCTCTGCCATCTGTGCCTGACTCAACCAAACAGTGTCTTGTTCCAGCGCCACTTCCAGCTGTGCTTGGCCGTCTTCGCTGGTGAATATCTGTATTTGTTGATCCTTCATCGACTGCTGCCTCCATTTTGTTGCGGCCAACGCATCGCTAGCGCAACTCCTTAATTAGATAAATATAATCTTCCCATAAACTGTATACCAATACAGTAAATTTATCCAAAAATTATTGCCCTCAACATCTATCGCTTAAATCGTGAGTGGCGACGCGGGATCAAAGGCAGGTCTATTTAGCCGACATCAGCACTCGACGACAGTAGGCAACATGCAGAAATGGCACCAACAGCGGCATGGCCAGCTTTCAAAATGCTATTGTCCGCGCGCACAAGATACGTAAAACGGCATTACTTCTCGCTATGATAGGGGCTAAGTACAATAACAGCGGCAATGAAACAAATCCCGCCTGCAATAAACCACAACACAAAATATGATCCCGTCATAAAGGCTATCAACCCGCCTAAAAAAGCAACCAACCCAGCGCCTACCTGATGAGCCACGTTGATCCAGCTAAAAGCCGAAGGCCCTTGATCACCAAATATCTGGTTGCACAAATTAATCACCGGAGGAACCGTTGCAACATCAAATACACCAAACACGACGGCAAAGGCTATCAACTCCCACCCAACGGGTTGCGATAAAATAAAAGGCAGCCAAATCAAACTCGCGCCACGTAAAAAGAAGATAACCGCTAGCAATGCTTGTTTATTGACTCTATCTGAAAGCCACCCTGCCCCAATCGTACCCGGAATATTTAAAAGGCCTACTATCAAAAGCAAATAAGATGCGTCCGCTACCGATATCCCCTCTAACGTTGCTGCCGGCGTAAAACTACTCCACATCAAGCCATTTGTAGTGGCGCCACACATCCCGAATGCTAGCGCTATCACCCAAAATTTCTTATTCTTCACGAACCCTTTTAAGTTAATAAAGACATCTGCAAATGTACTATTCGGCTTAATATTATAATCAGTTACCGTTCTAACCGCCGAGTGCCTCTCATTCAGCAGCAAACATATCACCAACAATGTGATTAGGGTTAACCTGCCTCATTCATGAGAGTGTCGATTGAGCGTTTTGGAGCCGTTGGTTGCCGGCTTCAGTCTTCAACAGCCGTATCGATGGCGTGATGACACACGGATTAATGCCCAAGTGTGGCGCT
>NZ_JACCDF010000039.1 GCF_013415105.1 Vreelandella salicampi | reverse complement strand
CCAAGAGACCGATATACGGTGGGTAGCGACCCTGTCCGTCGAAAATGGCCGTCTAGGGGATCAAAAAATTCACAATAGCGGGGATAGGGAAAGTCTCGGCTTCAAGTTCACGGATTCAGGAAATAATTTAACAAAAGCAAATATGGTAGACACTCTCACTCCCTAAGATGCATAACGCTGCCAACACGCGCAGCTTTGAAGTGGAGGCGAAGCCGCAACGGAAAAGCTTTCGCCGTGATTGGCTTGGTTATACCGAATGTTCGATTTTATCGTGAATGGACTCCAACGCTTTGATTGCGTGAGCCGCACATTCAAACGCATCACTAATTTCGTCACCTTTGTCATCAAGTATAGGCAACCGCAACTCAATCCGACTCGAGTCATTGACATCCATTTCCACTTCGAATGCACGAAAGATCAGCGCCCCCATCGCACTTTGTGGTACGTGAAATGATACATTACCAAGGTAGGGGTTGAGGCCAGACCTGCTTTCTCTATCCAGCCGTCCGTGCTTGAGTCGATTTGCAAGGTCAGCACATACAGTAAGCCCAGCATGGCTATTTACTGCATCCTCTACCATTTTTTTAGTAACCCCGAGAGCGCTGGCACGTGCTTTCAGATAATCCTTTGTGTTCCAGATCCAGATCAAAAGATTAAAAACGCTGTCCTGGATGGCTTCGTGTGACTTTACCCCTCGGATGATGTAGCTATGAGTTTCTCCATTCGGTAAGGTGTAGTCCCACGCTGCCCCCTCTCCGTGGTGTTCCTTTGTAGCCGAGACCAGCCGCCCGAGGCGCTCGAACAGTTCTTGAATCTGGGCCTCAGTCATTTTCTATGATCTTCAATGCTGCCACCTTCTGGGTCGGTATAACGCAAAGCTAAGCGGCGGCCCGTCAGGCCGGGAACGTACTTGAGCGACTGGTTAAACTTTTTATGGCGCATACTCAGCTGGTGGTAGGTCACCCGCGACTAGCATAGGAAAGAATGTGTATTCCGCCCTAAATCTCCGTTTTCCTCTCACTTTAGATGGAAGTGATAGAAACCAATTTAGTAGACCTCTTCCTGAATCGTACTCCATCACAATAGTGAAAGACTCGGTTTTCAATCCAATTGGGCCACCTCCTCCTTCTGGGTACTGATTGAGATCGTGATCATTGAACTTAAAGAGGTAACGGCTTTGGCCTGGCGCCATCTGGGGAATAACCAAATCAAACTGCTCCCCAAAACTTTCTCTTGGCGAATTACGTCTGAGATCGCCACTCAAGCTGAGCTTAATGTTTTCTGCTCTGGAGCCACCAATGTTTACAAGGGTGAACTCAACACAAATGTCTTGGAACCTTGTTTTTTGTTTGAGTGTTTCTTCGCCAGATTCCCCCTTTGGGGTTTCATACTCAAACTCTGGCCCAAACCTGTTTCTCACCTGGTGATAGATTTCGAGAACAGGAGTTTTGTGAGAGCTAACTACCTGAACCCCAATTCTCATTGCACCAGTAATTGCAGAGCTTGAGACCCTGAATTCATAGAATAACTGCAGCACTTTGGATCATACGGTAGAGGCAGGAGGGCCAGCAGCGGTACCCTCTCCGCCTTACCGACCAAAGTGAAGCAGAGTATGGGATACCGACAACT
>NZ_JACCDF010000038.1 GCF_013415105.1 Vreelandella salicampi | reverse complement strand
CCTGAATCCGTGAGCCTGGCGGCCTAAAAGTCTTCTAACCTTCTGATCCACATGGCAATATAGCGTATATCCTTTTTCACCCGATCATTATCATGCCTAACGTCAAATTTCGCGCCAGTCGCCGTACTCTCACCAGTCATGCCGGACTCTCGATCATCGGACAATGCCTTGAAACCGCCGGTGTCGACAGTATTGATGGCCGCTTTCCCACCTCCGTGGGCACGCGCACCAGTGACGTGGTCAAGAGCTACCTCGGTTTGCTGTGCCTGGGCATGAGTGATTATGACGCCATTGAAAACTTTCGTCGTGACAAGCCCTTTCAACAACTGCTGACCCTACAAAAAGTACCCAGTACCGCCACGTTGCGTCAGCGCCTGGAAAAGCTTGCGTCTAACGACTTGCAAGCACGAACGGCCGCCTGGTCGACAACCCTCTTGTCGCTGTCAGAGGCGCCAATAACCGCTGAAACGTCGCATGTCTGTCTGGACATCGATACGTTCGTGATGGACAACAGTAACTCTCACAAGGAAGGCGTGTCGCGGACCTACAAGAACGTCGATGGCTACACGCCCATTGCCGCGTATCTTGGCAATGAAGGGTGGTGTCTTGGCCTAGAGTTACGTCCTGGCAAGCAGCACACCATGAACGAAAGCAATGCGTTTCTGGAACGGGTACTGCCTCGCGCCCAAAAGCTGACAGAACAGCCGATTCTCGTGCGTGAAGACAGTGGCTTCGACAGCAAAGCACATTTGGCCTTGCTTGAGCATCACCGCGAAACGTTTGCCGAAGAAAGCCGTCAGCTTGATTATATCGTCAAGTGGAACCCGCGCCGTTCGGCCCGGGACGATCTGGATACCTGGTGCGCGGTTGCCGAGGACTATTGGCAAGACGTCCGTCCGGGTAAACGTCAAGCGGTTTGGGTGCAAAGCGTGTCGGTCACTGACGAGGGCGTCGACCATGTGATTAACCGGGTGATGCGTCTGGTGGAACGAACGACGCAACCGGATGGCCAGTTTCTGTTAGAGCCGGAATATGAACTGGAGGGCTGGTGGACCAGCCTGGACGACGCACCGGAAGCGGTTATCACGCACTATAAGGCGCATGCCACGCATGAGCAGTTCCACAGCGAGATCAAGACGGATCTGGATCTCGAACGCCTGCCGTCAGGTAAGTTCGCCACCAACGACCTGATCCTGCATCTTGCCCAGCTGGCCTACAACATTCTGCGGTTGATGGGACAATTGGGCATGACGGGCGAGATCAGCCCCGTGCGCCATCCCGCCAAGCGGCGCCGACTGCGGACGGTACTGCAAGAACTGGTACATCGTGCCGCCCTTGTGATTCATAAGGCGCGGCAGGTCATCCTCGATTTTGGTCAGGATAATGGCCGTATGACCGTGCTGCAGACCTTGCGCACTCGGCTTCGATATCCCCGGGCGGCGCTATGCTAGCGCGGCAGACTGCCTGGAGGCGATTCATAAATAGACAGCCACGCGGGTCAGCGCTTACCCCGTGCCCGGTGATGGCGCATGGCATCGAAGTAGGCATAAAAAAGCCTGTCTCCAGGATGCCAAGAGACCGATATACGGTGGGTAGCGACCCTGTCCGTCGAAAATGGCCGTCTAGGGGATCAAAAAATTCACAATAGCGGGGATAGGGAAAGTCTCGGCTTCAAGTTCACGGATTCAGGA
>NZ_JACCDF010000037.1 GCF_013415105.1 Vreelandella salicampi | reverse complement strand
CCCGGCTTATTCATGAGGCCGACTTAAAAACGAAGATGGCGAGCGGTTTTCTCTTGTAGAATCAATATGTTCCTGGCAGAACACGATTCAAGAGGACCACTCGCCATGGGTGAAACTGTATCTCCCTGGATTCCGTCCTGCAACGGGTCCATCCGCGTTGAGCTCGACGGCCAACGCACCACCAGTGACAGCGGTGCTTTGCTGCTGCGCGAAGCCCTCGACAACAGCGGGGTAATTGAGGCGCTGGAAGACAATCTTGTCGACCAGCGCGACCCACTACGTATCCGCCATTCGCTGGCCAGCCAGCTGCGGACACTGGTGCTGCAGCGTGCGATGGGCTGGATCGACCTCAGTGATACCGACACGCTGCGGCATGATCCGCTCTGGCAACTGGCCTGCAGCGATGCGCGCGGGATGACACCATTGGCGCAGGACCGGCCGTCCCAAGCCACGCTGTCGCGGCTGCTGACGTGCCTCGGGCGTAGCGACAACATCGATGCCGTACACGAAGGTCTGCTGCGATTGGTGGTCTGGCGTTTGACTTCGCTGGAGAAGGGCAAACGCCCGGATCAACTGACACTGGACATCGATGGCCTGCCGATTGAGGTGCACGGTCACCAGGGCGGCTCGGCCTTTCATGGTCATTACGGTGCCCGCATCTACTCGCCGCTGGTCGCGTCGTTGGCAGAAACCGGCGACATGGTGGGCGGCTTGCTGCGCGAGGGCAATGCTGGCCCAGCCGAGAATGCCGACACCTGGGTCCCGCATCTGGTACGGCGACTCAACGAGAGCACCGGCGCCCAGGTGCGAGTGCGCATTGACGCTGGCTTCACGGGCAACGCGACACTGGAGGCCTTGGAAGCGCGTGACATCGAGTACTTGGGCCGGCTCCGCAGCCATACAGGTCTACAGCAGCTAGCCGCGCCCTATCTCAAGCGACCCCGTGGCCGGCCACCCGAACAGCCTCGTGAATGGTGCCATGACCTGGAATACCAAGCCGGCTCCTGGTCGTCACCACGGCGCGTGGTACTGGTGGTGCAGGAACGCCCCGATGATCTGTTGCTGCATGCCTTCTTCCTGGTCACCAATCTCAGCAAGTTCCACTGGCCCCCAGAGAAAGTCCTGGCGCTTTACCGTAAGCGCGGCAGTGCCGAGGCGCACATGGGCGAGGTAAAATCAGCACTCGACGTGCATCTCTCCTCGACGGATCGTGGCGCCTCCACCGTTCAAGACGTGATGGCCCGTAACGAAGTGAGTCTACTGCTGAGCCTCTACGCCTACCAGGTCCTGCATGGCCTGCGCCGTCTTCTGGTGCGACAAACTCGCCAAGGCTGGAGCCTGAGCCGGATGCGCGAGCAGGTGCTCAAGGTCGCTGCCACTATCTCACGACACGCTCGGCGCATTACCGTTCACCTCGGTGACGCCGCTGACAAATGGTGGCCCACCTTGCTGAAGGGACTGCCGAAGCTGACCGCACTGAGCTAATACGCGGATAAAATCATAACTAACGCAAGAACAAGGCGGCCACAACGGGGGGGCCGGCGGACATGGCTACCTTGATGGCCGGGATCAATGCCTGAAAGTTATAGACAACGAAGATAAGCGCCACACTTGGGCATTAATCCGTGTGTCATCACGCCATCGATACGGCTGTTGAAGACTGAAGCCGGCAACCAACGGCTCCAAAACGCTCAATCGACACTCTCATGAATGAGGCAGG
>NZ_JACCDF010000036.1 GCF_013415105.1 Vreelandella salicampi | reverse complement strand
ACGATATCTTCAATCTGTGCCCAGCCGTCATCAGAGATTTCGTAACGTCCGACCATTTTTTTCCCTATGCTGCTTTTGCATAGGTAAAATTAGCAGATAAGGCTTTTCGTACAAAACCTAGTGTCACGCTTGCAGAGTTATTATTTGGTATTGCAGCGCTGCCCAACGGGAAGCGTAAGGATAGGTTGAGCGAGGCGTTGGACGGTCTGATGGAGCTGTTCAGAGGGCGGATTTTGTCTTTTGACGTTGACGCCGCACGCCATTATGCAGAGCTCGCCGTGACAGCCAGAACCGCCGGGCGTGGATTTCCTGTGCCGGATGGCTACATTGCGGCTATTGCCGTATCACAAGGCTATCGAGTCGCCTCCCGTGATATGGCACCGTTTGAGGCGGCGAATGTGGGCGTCATTAATCCTTTTGAAGCCTAGCTCAACCAATCAGCCAATGCCTGGGGTGGTGACCCGCCCTTTATCGCCGAGGTGGGATAGCAACTTGACTGCCTTTTGGCCGAAAAAGCAGCCACTCAATCAGATAGGTCGGCGATTTCTAAAAAATATACGGGACGGGGTGCTATCAGTTGAGCACGGCCCATAATGGTTTTGCTGCAGCGTAAGATAGACCCACCAACCAATCTTATCACGGCGAATGGTAAAGTTATTCAGCATGGTCTTTGCAGCGAGCCCGCACATAGTTAAGAAACTCGGTAACTGTTTGCGAGGTTCTTAAATCGGTATGCATCAATCCCCACATGGTCGTACTCAATTCAGGGATAATAGGGCTGATTCTTTTGATTCCTGCCCCTTCTTTTTCTAGATAAGTCGGTAATACCGCTGCATAGTCGTAATTGGCGACCATAAAGTAATCCATAAGAATCGAGTTGCTTTTTAATAGTCTGCCTGTAAGCAGGTTGTTTTTTGAAAACCATTCGCTGAGCAGTGGGTAATGCATTTCGGTATTAGGTGCAATCCACGGAATACCTTCCTCTAGCCAATCTGTGAACCGACTTTGCTGTGAAACATAGACAGCTTGGTTAATAGGCAGAATCTTTTTGCCAATAAGTGTTTCATTCGGGTTGACCACGGGGCGAAACGCAATATCCGCGTCACGAGCTTCAAGGCTCATGAGTTTATTGCTAACAATGACGCTTATGTTCAGTTCTTTGTATTTGCAATTGAAATCGTGAATGATGTTGCCCAACAGGCCATACATTAATGTGTCTGTAGTAGTAACGGTTAGGTTGCCGGATAATGTTTCTTTGGCAGAGTAAAGTTTTCGCTGGGCATAAAGAACTTGTTTTTCTATTTCCTTTGCGCTTCTCACCAGCTCTAAACCAGCGAGTGTTGGCACATAAGCATTGTTTTCACGATGGAATAGCTTTACCCCACACCTGCTCTCAATCTCTGCGAGGCGCCTGTATATTGTAGGTTGACTGACATGTAGTTTGCTCGCTGCGTTCTTGAGCACTTTTTCTTCAGCAATTGCCAGCACAACTTTAAAATCGTCCCATTTTAGATTCTCAATCATGAAAAACTCATTCTCATTAATGATAATTTACATGCTAGTCATGAGTGGATAATATTTCAATAAATTCATTAACAGAATTTAATGTTGCTATGAGTGAAATGCAGAGAACTGTTCCAGTGATATCTTCACAGCAGAAATTCAACGCTATTCTGGTTGCTGCTTTATGCGTTATCACTGCCGGCAGTTATGTAACCCTATCAGGCTTGTTGACGTCACAGCTAATTGAAGAGCTCGGCTGGTCGTCCCTCAATACAACCTTTGGCATCACCGTCAATATGATCCTTTATGGTGCGACAGCGCCATTCGCCATTCATTTGATGGAAAAATACGGAATCAAAAAAATTGTCATACTAAGTCTTGTGACACTTTGTGCAGGTGCATTGGTGTGCACAATAAATTCAAAAATAATCTTCAATCTTGCCTGGGGTATTTTAGTGGGGCTGGGGTGCGGCGCTTTGACGATGTCATTTGGTGCGCTCTTTGCTCGTTCCTGGTTCGAGAAAACGGGCCTGCCGACAGGTATATTGACGGCTTCTTCGGTTACCGGTCAATTTGTATTACTCCCCATGTGGGCAAAACTAGCCAATGAGTTTGGCTGGCGAGCGCCGTTAATCGGCTGCATTGTCTTAACCCCGGCTTATTCATGAGGCCGACTTAAAAACGAAGATGGCGAGCGGTTTTCTCTTGTAGAATCAATATGTTCCTGGCAGAACACGATTCAAGAGGACCACTCGCCATGGGTGAAACTGT
>NZ_JACCDF010000035.1 GCF_013415105.1 Vreelandella salicampi | reverse complement strand
TGTAAGCGATCCAATAACTACATCTAGCCAGTCATTGTTCAGGCGGGTAACGTCTCTTTCCACTGCCAAGGTAGCAGCGTGTTCAGTTCGTCATCGTTGTTGAGGGTAGGCAGTGTCTCGAAGACGTGCTGCAAGTACTCGTAGGGCGAGAGGCCATTCGCTTTGGCGGTTTCGATCAGGCTGTAGATCGCCGCGCTGGCCTGTGCACCGCTGGGGGTGTGGCTGAACAACCAGTTTTTACGCCCCACCACGAACGGGCGGATGGCATTCTCTGCCGGATTGTTGTCCAGCGGGATCAAGCCATCGTCCAGGAACCGGGTCAGGCGGGGCCACTGATGATCCAGGTAGTGAAGGGCTTTCCCCAGTGCACTTTTGGGCAGCACCTGGGCCAGTGACTTGTCGAGCCAGGTGCGAAGTTGATCGATTAACGGGCGGCTCTTCTGGTCACGCAGCGCGTGACGCACGTCGGGCTCAAGCGCCTTGGCCTGTTTTTCCACGCCGTACAGCTTGCGGATCTGGTTCAGCGCCCAGTCCGCTTTGCCGGTCTTACCCTTGGGCTGCACCTTCTGGGCCTCGACGAACTTACGCCGGGCATGCGCCCAGCAGCCCGCATGGGTGATCCCATTGCGGCGCACAACCTCGGCGTAGCCTTCATAGCCATCGGTGATTAAGCGACCTGCATAGTCGCCCAACAGATCAACGGGCACCCGTCCGGCGCGGCTGGCGGCGTAGTCGAACAGAACGACTTGTTGGCCCGGCGGCCCACCGCGCTGCACCCACATGTAAGACGTGGCACTCGCTTTACGATCCGCTTCTTGATTCACCTGGAGCGTCGTCTCGTCCATGTGGATCAGCGGTGCGCTGAGCAGGTGATGACGTAACGTCTCGATCAATGGGGTGATGCGTTCACCGGCCTGCACCATCCAGCGGGCCAAGGTATTACGGGGGATCTCAGCCCCATGGCGGGCGAAGAGCTGGCTTTGCCGATACAGCGGCAAGGCATCCTGGTATTTGGCTGTGGCCACGTAGGCCAGCAGCGTGGCGCTGGCATTGCTTTTGGGGAGTAGCTTGGCGGGGGCTGCGGCGATCTTGACGCCCTCTTCGCAGGTTCGGCACGCATACTTGCGCCGGACATGACGGATCACCTCGACCCGTGCGGGCACCACGTGAAGTTCCTCGCTAACCGCTTCACCAATGACCGTTAACGCGGTGCCATCGTCCTGACAGTGGCGAGCTTCTTCAGAGAGTTCATGCACCACCTCAACCCGTGGAAGTTCGGGCGGCAACGCCACCCGGCCACCCCGGGTTCGGCGCGTCGTCGGCGTGGCGGGCTCGGCCGCGGTGTCATCCACGACATCGTTGTCTGTCGCCTCGGTGGCGCCGTCTTCCTCGTCAACCGCCACTTCGGCTTCGTTGATCAGCAAGTCTTTCTGATCCACCTGATACTTCTCAGTGGAAGGGCCGAACTGACGCTCCAGGGCCAACCGGAACTGTTCAAACAGCGATTGCTTGGTGGCTTCCCACTGGGCTTCCTTTTTCTCCATCAACGCCAATAGCCGCGCATTTTCAGCGTCAGCAGCGGCCAACTTGCGCTCAAGCTGGGTGATCGTTGTTGAGGAGGAATCGGCGTTTTTCATACCGCCTAGTTTACCAAAAACGCCGCTAAAACAGGAGTAAAAAAGCTAACCAACCTGCTGAAAATCCAACGCTTTGTGGGGTTGCATCGCCTTCAGATTCACACCATCCAGCAGCCAGTTAAGTTCCTGGCCCGTCAGCGTCACCGTGTCGCCTTCCAGGTGTGTTGGCCACTTAAAGCGTTCGCGTTCCAGCCGCTTGTACCACACCACAAAACCGTTACGCTCCCAAAACAGCAGCTTCACCTTATCGCGTTGGCGATTACCGAACACAAAGAGCGCCTGCTCGAACGGATTCAAATCCATGGCCTCCTGCACCAGCAGGGCCAACCCATCGATTTGTTTCCGCATATCCACAGGCTCGCGGCACAGGTACACCGTCAGATCGGTACCGGGGCGGATCATGTCACCACCTCCACCGATAAAAATCGCGCGGGGCGGCAACGTGGTGGCACCGGTAACCCTTGCACACTTAACCGCCTTTCCCACATCAGCAGGTCGGTGAGGGTTAACGCCTGTGAGTCGGCGTAATCACTTAACGGCATGTTCCGAGCCGAAGCAACGTAAAGATGCCCTAACCAAAAGGCCTGGGTCGGGTTGAGTTCACAGCGCATGAGGATCTCCAAACCAAAGAGATCGTCAGTGTGATCAGCACTGATTAGCTTGCCTAGATGGGTTTAATGGCTCGCTTAC
>NZ_JACCDF010000034.1 GCF_013415105.1 Vreelandella salicampi | reverse complement strand
CATCCGTGAGCATTTGTCGGGGCATCGCAAGCTCGCAGTTTGTTGGCGTGAGAACCTCTATTCTGCGAGCTTGCCCCTATCCTGCCAAATCATCCTCGACCAAACGTCAACACGCCCTAGGGTAGTTAAACCCTGTTAAGGTAATTTTGATCATGCTTGACGAGAGTTTGCTGGCGGACCTAGTAGCTGATTTGCCAACCGCCGTGCGCCTACAGCGCTTGGTACGTACTCTGCGCGAGGTCTTTCATTGCGGTGCTGTGTGCCTGCTGCGCCTAGAGGAGAGTACAACACTGGTGCCAGTAGCTGTTGATGGCTTGGTGCGAGAGGCACTGGGGCGTCGCTTTCAGGTCGCACAACATCCACGCCTCGCCATCATTCTTGCCAGTCGGCGCTCCACCCTGTTCCCCTTAGATGCCAACCTGCCAGATCCCTACGATGGTCTGTTAGAGCAGCAGTCGGGTCATCCATTGCACGTCCACGACTGCATGGGCATCAGCCTGCATGTCGAAGGCAAGCCCTGGGGAGTTTTAACGCTGGATTCACTGGAAACCGGTATCTTCGATACCGCCGGTCAGGCCGCTTTGGAGCACTACGCGTTGCTGGTTGAGGCTTCTGTGCGGGTCAGCGGCTTGGAACATGATCTCCGCGCCTTGCGAATGGCCCGGCAGGATTACGCACTGCCTGTGATGGCGCATGAAACAGGCGACATCCTCGGCCACAGCCCGGTGCTGCAGCGCTTGCTGGCGGAACTTGATGTGGTGGCCGGTTCCGACCTTCCTGTGCTTCTCAGTGGGGAGACTGGAGTAGGCAAGGAGCTTTTCGCACGTCGCCTACATCGCTGCTCTACCCGGTACGATAACTCACTGGTACAGATCAATTGTGCCGCATTGCCCGAGTCGCTTGCTGAGAGTGAGTTGTTCGGCCATGTAAAAGGCGCTTTTTCTGGAGCCACTGCTGAGCGTGCTGGTCGATTCGAGGCGGCTAATGGTGGCACCCTTTTCCTCGACGAAGTAGGTGAACTGTCGCTGTCGGTTCAGGCGAAGTTGCTGCGTGCCCTACAAGAGGGTGAGGTACAGCGTCTGGGCGAAGATTCCCCGCGCCAAGCCAATGTACGCATTGTTGCCGCTACCAACCGGCGCCTGGCTGAGGCCGTGCGCGATGGGAGTTTCCGTGCCGACCTCTACCACCGCCTTTCCGTTTATCCAGTGGCGATTCCGCCCCTGCGTGAGCGGGGCAGCGATGTATTGGTGCTTGCTGGTCACTTCCTGGAAATCAACCGCACCAGGCTTGGAGTGCGTAGCCTACGCCTATCGTCTGCGGCCGAAGAGGTGCTGCTGTCTTACGCTTGGCCGGGCAATGTACGCGAGCTTGAACATGTGATCAGCCGCGCGGCTATCAAGGCGCTCAGCCGAGGAGCGAAACGAGACGAAATCATCACTCTTCTGCCCAGTTGGCTTGACTTGCCTGAGGCAGATATCGCGGTGTCTGTCAACGAGGCGTCGACCTCAGAGGAAAGCGCACACTTGATGGCGCCCATACCAATGCGCACTCGCGTTGAGCAGGCACAGCGATCCGCGATCCAAGAAGCGCTTGTTGCCTGCTATGGTCATTGGGCCGCCGCCGCTCGCCATTTGGAAATGGACCCCAGCAACCTGCACAAACTGGCTAAGCGGCTGGGGTTGAAATAAGGCTTAGCTCTCCCGCTGGTTGTCTGTTAGGTATGTTTCGAGGAATTTTTTCAGTGCCATGGCATTATTGTATTCGGTATCCTTGGCTGAATAGACCAACGTTAAGCGTCTGCCACCACAGTCGTCTAAGAGCTTATCGATTGTCCGCTGTCTCTTTTTAAGCTCATCGAAGTACTTTTGATAGAAGCCTGCCCAAAGTTGTGGATCATGGTTGAACCACTTGCGCAGCTTGTTGGACGGTGCCAAGTCCTTTTCCCAAGAGTCCAAGGCAAGGGTTTCCTTGCGTATGCCCCGTGGCCATATTCTATCGACGAGTACCCGGTAGCCGTCATTCTCCGAAGCTTCATCATAGGCACGTTTGCAGCGAATTGTGTTGGGCGTGTTTTTATCACTCATGGATGACAATGCCTCCCGTTGTAAAACAGAGCCTCCAGCGCGGGATATTTTGCTGATGGTATCTTCAGAGTAGTGTGCCAGGCTGCTTTAAAGGCCGAAAGAGTCTTGATCTCTTTGCTGACAGCATGATGCTCAATGGATTGTTGTGGAATAATCCTGCCTCATTCATGAGAGTGTCGATTGAGCGTTTTGGAGCCGTTGGTTGCCGGCTTCAGTCTTCAACAGCCGTATCGATGGCGTGATGACACACGGATTAATGCCCAAGTGTGGCGCTTA
>NZ_JACCDF010000033.1 GCF_013415105.1 Vreelandella salicampi | reverse complement strand
GCTTAAAGAATGTCGCCGCATCGCCACACGCTATGAAAAGCTGGCAAGTAGCTTTAAGGCGATGGTATGCGTGGCGTGCATCGACCGTTGCTTGCGAGCCAACTTTTCGTACAAAACCTAGACAGGTATAACGTTTCAGCCGACTGCTCATTAAGCCAACCTCTGACGGCCGGATCAGGTTCGGGTTTCATCGCCTCGGAAACGACATTGGTATCCAGAATGATCATTCAAACCTCATCGGTTCAGCCGGCGTCCTGTCACGCACCTTTTCAATGGCCGCAACGTCTTCATTGGTCAACCCAAGCTTGCGTCCCAAATCCGCCAGGGCATCGCCCATTTTGAGACGATTATCTGGCCTTGTGGCCTCTTCCAGGATGGCCCGTACCTCAGCCTCAGCGCTGCGGTGATTCTGCTTGGCCCGCGCTTTCAGTGCATTGTGTACTTCGTCAGGAATGCTCCTGATCGTCATCATGCCCATAGCTCAACCTCCTATTGCGTGTGCTAAACGCAGCACGCTCTAATTGCATTCAATATAGTAAATTGCATGCAGAAAGCAAGCATGGGAAATGTCTGCCAACCTCAGCAGCCAAAAGCAGAAAGGGCAGTCACTTGGACTGCCCTTTCGCTTTATGTGTGAAGCGGGAATACGGAAATAAATGCAGGTTTAGCGCTTACCTTCAGTTCGCAGCTTAGCCACTTCATCTAGCGCCAAGCCTGTCGCTTCAGCAATCTGCTCATCACTCAGCACCCCCAGCCTGAGCAGATTACGGGCCGTTTTCTCGATACCCAGCTTTTCGCCCTTCTCGATGCCCAGCTTTTCGCCTTCCTGACGCTCTTGCTGAGCCCAGTTTTCCAAATTTTCTGCCAACATGTCTTTATCCTCCACCAAACTGTTGAGCTGATTGAGGTCGACCTCAGCCCCGAGCCGCTGCAAGTGGCGTTTAAGCCAGCGGGTAATAATCTTGTCGATGCGCTCTTTGTGGGGATCCGCCTGAATAATCGCCACAATTCGATCCACGGCTTGCTGCAGCCCCTGGCGATTCGTGGACGCCTTCTCGATACTGAACACCCCGCTTAACGGCGACTGCACCAAGCCTAACTGTTCATCAGTATAGCGCCCTTCATCGACTAGGTAATAACGCATCTGGGGCTGGTAGACCTGCAGGAGACCCGGTGGTTCCGGCATGATCATGTCATAGAGGTCTAACGATGCCGACCAGCGCTCTGAGCCGTTATAAAGCACTACTGGAAACACCGGCGGTAAACCCTGGCCGGGTGTGATGACCTTCTGCTTTAGTAACTCACTGTAGAAGCACGCGGCGTAGTGCATCAGCCGAACCGGCATAGTGCGATCCACCGAGGACTGAAACTCCAACAAGATGTACAGGTACACCTCTTGGGTCATCCCCTGCCAGTTAACGTTGACTGACCACACCACGTCCTCAATTTTCTCTTCGAACAGCGGCGTAATGTAGCTGCCGCTATGGCTTTTCAGGGTAGAGAAATCCATTAACCGGGCAATCTCAGCAGGCGCAAAGCCTTCGATAAGTTGCTGAACAAACTCAGGATAGCTGAAAAGCTCTTTATAGCCGGTATCGTGATGGTTGCTGACCATGGAGACCTCTGACAATCGATCCAAGCCAGAATAGCATGCTCAGCTACCCGTAAAACATTCACACGTTGTGATGAAAGGCCTACAAAGCATTGCTATCACTCAGCAATTGCCTACCCATCCGGTTAAGCAGCTGCTTTTTCGGCCAAAAGGCAATCAGGTTTCGGTCACGTCGGGGGGATAACGGCAGCGTCACCACGTTGGGCATCAACTTCTTATTTAATGCCAATGTGGGCACAAAACTAACCCCGACATCTCCAGCGACCATCTGCAATAACGTGCGGGTATCGCGTACCCAAAAATCCACCTCCACCGACAAAAAGCGTGCGGGGTGGCACTGGTACCCCTTGCACACTTAACCGCCTTTCCCACATCAGCAGGTCGGTGAGGGTTAACGCCTGTGAGTCGGCATAATCATTTAACGGCATGTTCCGAGCCGAAGCAACGTAAAGATGCCCTAGCCAAAAGGCCTGTGTCGGGTTGAGTTCGCAGCACATGATGATCTCCAAACCAAAGAGATCGTTAGTGTGATCAGCACGGGTTAGCTTGGGTAGATGGGTTTTATGGAGCGTTTACGTGGCTAGGGATGGGCTTGATCCTGATGGCAGGCGTGATGGTGTTACAGAAAGGGCAGCGTTAAAGCGGAAAGCGCCCAACCATCCATGAAATGAGAGGAGGAGAAAGTTATTATCACGCAAATAAGCTTCTTGCCGCCACAAGGCGCTTTTAGTCCCCTTTATTGGGCACGCCATGCATAACCTCTGTAAGCGATCCAATAACTACATCTAGCCAGTCATTGTTCAGGCGGGTAACGTCTCTTTCCACTGCCAAGGTAGCAGCGTGTTCAGTTCGTCATCGTTGTTGAGGGTAGGCAGTGTCTCGA
>NZ_JACCDF010000032.1 GCF_013415105.1 Vreelandella salicampi | reverse complement strand
CAGATCACGTGCACGCGGCTACCGGAACGAGGCCAACTTCATCGCCATGATCTACCTGATCGGTAGCCCAGTCGGGCGCATGCTTGATCAGGCCAAATCCACATGAAACGACGAAGAGCCTCAAAATAACGATCGCCAACCGAAGTATCGTGTGGGATTATAACCGAAACGCTGAGCATTGAACCAACCAACAAATCCAAGCGATTGAAAAGAAGCGTAATTGGGCTTTTCATTTGCCCCACAAACCGCTAGTATACGCACCGTCTTGAGGCAATAACTCTTCTCAAGCCAAATAGTCGGAGCGTGGCGCAGCTTGGTAGCGCGTTGCAATGGGGTTGCAAAGGTCGCAGGTTCGAATCCTGTCGCTCCGACCAAAAGTTTTAATGAAAACGGCCACTTAGCTAATCAGCAAAGTGGCCGTTTTGTTATGCATGTGGGGTCAAACCAACACGACCGTGCGCAATCGTGTGGTTAGGCGCTGAAGGAGGCCTCCACTATGGCGCCAGGTGTGCCAATAGAGCGGCACGTGGAGCGCCGCGTCCGCAACGCAAACAAGCTGGCCATTTTCGAGGCTCGCTTCCACTTGCATCCGCGGGATCATGCCGTAGCCCACACCGGCGAGCGCCAACTGCACAAACCCTTCTGATGACGGGCAGAGGTGATAGGGAAAGCGCCCGTGGTAACCACATTGGGCCAGAAAGCGATGCTGTAACTGGTCGTGCGGTCCGTAGACGATGGCCGGCGCTTGCGCCAGCACAGCATCCGTCACGCCGGGAGCAAAGTAGCGCTCGCGGTAGGTCGGTGTAGCCAGCGGGTAGTAGTAGCACATTTCGCCCAGCGGTTCGCAGCGCGCCCCGGCAATCGGCTGCGGTGTGGCACACAGACAGGCGGCCACGTCACCGTCGCGCATACGCTTAAGGCCGACATCCTGATCTTCTACCACCATGTCGAGAAGAACGCCCTCTTCCTGACACCAAGATGCCACCGTATCGGCCCACCACGTCGCCAGGCTATCGGCGTTGATAGCGATCCGTAGTCGCGTTGCCGGTTCGTCCAGCGTAGGCAATGACTCGCGCAAATCGCGTTCCAGCAACACTACCTGCTGATAATGCGTCAGCAGTTTCTGCCCCGCCGGCGTGGGGGCAAGGTGCGGATGGCGTATCAAGACAGGGTGACCCAGCCGTATTTCTAAGGTTTTGATACGCTGCGAGATTGCCGATTGCGAAATACCCAGCATCTCCCCCGCCCGCTCAAAGCCATCACTCTCCACCACCGTGGCAAGCGCTTGCAGCAGCTTGTAGTCGAGCACTGTGCCTCCTCATCATAAGTTAAGCTAATACAGCATTAGTATTATGATTTTTCCCCATATGCGTCAGTCAGTAAGCTGCGCTTTCCAATACTCAAGCAGCACAGGGAGGGGATTATGTGGGAAAGCTATCTGACCGGGTTAGTGATATGCGGCGGTATCATTATTACCGAACGACGATGACCGTGCATTCCGCCTGGCGCACAACATTTAGGGCTGTCGATCCCATAAAATGGTCAGAGAACCCAGGCCGATTAGATGAAACGACAATGCAATCAATATTGTGGCGCTTGGCAAATTTAACCACCTGATGTGCGGCGTTACCTTCCACAATGTGAATGCCATAATCATGGTTGCCAATATTGTGTTGAATGCTTGCCCTGATGCGTTGCTCAGTAGCTTCGCGGTAATTGCTGGGTAGTGACGGTGCGATATAGGGCGGGATCCGCTCCATGACAGAAATAATTTGTATGGTGCTGTCTTCGACGCTTAGCTTACGAGCCAACTCGATTTTCTGCAGGACATTCGAATTGTTGTCTGCCGCTGTGGTAATCAAAATGTTTTTATACATGGTTTGAGCCCTCAATTGATAAGCTGCGGTACGAGGCGATAGTTCTACCGCCTCGGTCACGTGTTCAATCTGATAGATAGCGACCTACTTCGCTAGTTCGGCTTGCGGCTGATTGTCGGTGTGTGGCTGGTTATAGGTGTTGACGTCGTTACGCTCGCCTTCTCGCCAGATGAAGACATTGAACAGGGCGTAAAGGATGGCGATGATGGGCGTAATAATGGCGAGGAACGTCCATCCCATGTAGTCCCACGCAGATACATCCAGCACCCCCATGTAGTAGGCGCCCCCCAACCCCCAGGGAACCAGTGGCGAGGTAACCGTTGCCGAGTCTTCACAGGTACGCGAACACACCGACGGCAGAATTTTCAGCTTGCGATAAGCCGGTACGAACATGCGCCCTGGAATAATGATGGCAATATACTGGCTGGCCGAGAACAGGTTGGTGGCCAGCGACGAGAAGACATGGGTAATAATCAGCCCACGAGAATTGCTTACCAGTTTGCCCATTTTCTCCAATATCACCTCAAGCATACGGGTTTTTTCCAGTAAGCCACCGAGGCTTAGTCCGATGAATCCGAGTGAAATGGTCCACATCATCTCTTGCAGGCCGCCACGGCTGAGCAGGCTGTCGACGGCTTCGACGCCGGTTTCCGAGACATAACCGTAGTTCATGTAGTTCATCATATCGCCTAGCGCGACGCCTTGAGTGGCCACGGCCAGCCCTGCCCCCAGTAGACTACCGATAACCATAACGGCCAGCGCATTAATGCGCCGATAGGCCAGGACGACCACCACCAGCGGAGGGATAAACGTTAGCAGACCGACTGAGAAATTCTCGCGGATGCCTTCCAGTAGTTCAGCGGTGCGGGAAATATCAGCCCCTTCGCCGTCAAACTGCATCCCAATGAAGAAGAACAGGAAAATGGTAATGATTAATGCAGGACCTGTTGTGTAGAACATCGACCGGATATGGTCGAACAGGTTGGCCTCGGCAACCCCCGCCGCTAGGTTGGTGGAGTCTGATACGGGCGAAATTTTGTCACCAAAGATGGCTCCAGATATCACCGCACCGGCAGTCATGGCCGGCGGAATATCGAGCCCGCTGCCAATGCCTATAAAGGCAACGCCAAAAGTGGCGGCGGTCGTCCATGAGCTGCCTGTTACCAACGATGCCACGGCGCACACAATCACAGCGGTGAATAGAAAGTAGGAAGGGTTGATCAGCTGTAAACCCTGAATTCATAGAATAACTGCAGCACTTTGGATCATACGGTAGAGGCAGGAGGGCCAGCAGCGGTACCCTCTCCGCCTTACCGACCAAAGTGAAGCAGAGTATGGGATACCGACAACT
>NZ_JACCDF010000031.1 GCF_013415105.1 Vreelandella salicampi | reverse complement strand
GCTCTTTAACAAGATATATCATGCTGACATGAACGTTTTTTGAAACGTTCAAACGTAAATTGTTTTGTGATACGTCTCAAGCGTATCCGGCAATCGTTATCATTGCGCGATTCAGACTCCTTCGGGTTATAGGGTCAAGCAATGAAGCGCACACGGTGGATGCCTAGGCAGCCAGAGGCGATGAAAGACGTGGAAGCCTGCGATAAGGCTCGGCGAGGTGGCAAACAACCTGTGACCCGGGCATTTCTGAATGGGGAAACCCACCGATCATCAGATCGGTATCGCACCTTGAATATATAGAGGTGCGAGGCGAACCGGGGGAACTGAAACATCTAAGTACCCCGAGGAAAAGAAATCAACCGAGATTCCCCTAGTAGCGGCGAGCGAACGGGGACCAGCCCTTAAGCGTGTGACTGATTAAGCGAATGTGTTGGGAAACACGGCCATAGCGGGTGATAGCCCCGTAGCTGAAAATCTGATCACGTGAAATCGAGTAGGTCGGGGCACGAGAAACCTTGACTGAAGACGGGGGGACCATCCTCCAAGGCTAAATACTCCTGGCTGACCGATAGTGAACCAGTACCGTGAGGGAAAGGCGAAAAGAACCCCGGAGAGGGGAGTGAAATAGATCCTGAAACCGTGTGCGTACAAGCAGTGGGAGCAGATTCGTTCTGTGACCGCGTACCTTTTGTATAATGGGTCAGCGACTTATATTCCGTGGCGAGGTTAACCGAATAGGGGAGCCGTAGCGAAAGCGAGTCTTAACTGGGCGTACCAGTCGCGGGATATAGACCCGAAACCGAGCGATCTATCCATGAGCAGGGTGAAGATTGAGTAACATCAATTGGAGGCCCGAACCAGGATCTGTTGAAAAAGATTTGGATGACTTGTGGATCGGAGTGAAAGGCTAATCAAGCTCGGAGATAGCTGGTTCTCCTCGAAAGCTATTTAGGTAGCGCCTCACGTAGCACCGCCGGGGGTAGAGCACTGTTTCGGCTAGGGGGTCATCCCGACTTACCAACCCGAGGCAAACTCCGAATACCGGTGAGTGACGCGTGGGAGACACACAGCGGGTGCTAACGTCCGTTGTGAAAAGGGAAACAACCCAGACCGTCAGCTAAGGTCCCGAAATCCTGGTTAAGTGGGAAACGATGTGGGAAGGCTCAGACAGCTAGGAGGTTGGCTTAGAAGCAGCCATCCTTTAAAGAAAGCGTAATAGCTCACTAGTCGAGTCGGCCTGCGCGGAAGATGTAACGGGGCTAAACCAGGTACCGAAGCTACGGGTTCATCCTTAGGATGAGCGGTAGAGGAGCGTCGTGTAAGCCGATGAAGGTGAATGGAGACGTTCGCTGGAGGTATCACGAGTGCGAATGCTGACATGAGTAACGATAAAGGGTGTGAAAAACACCCTCGCCGGAAGACCAAGGGTTTCTGTTCGACGCTAATCGGAGCAGAGTGAGTCGGCCCCTAAGGCGAGGCCGAAAGGCGTAGTCGATGGGAAACGGGTCAATATTCCCGTACCGGACATGGTTGCGATGGGGGGACGAAGAAGGCTAGGTGAGCCAGGCGTTGGTAGTCCTGGTGAAAGCACGTAGGCCGAGCGCTCAGGTAAATCCGGGGGCTCAAAGCCGAGATGCGAAACGAACTGACCACGGTCAGGAAGTCACTGATGCCACGCTTCCAGGAAAAGCCTCTAAGCTTCAGATCATGTGCGACCGTACCCCAAACCGACACAGGTGGTCAGGGTGAGAATCCCAAGGCGCTTGAGAGAACTCGGGTGAAGGAACTAGGCAAAATGGTGCCGTAACTTCGGGAGAAGGCACGCCGCTGTTACGTGAAGCCCCTCGCGGGTGGAGCGGAGAGCGGTCGAAGATACCAGGTGGCTGCAACTGTTTATTAAAAACACAGCACTCTGCTAACGCGCAAGCGGACGTATAGGGTGTGACGCCTGCCCGGTGCCGGAAGGTTAAGTGATGGTGTTAGCCCTCGGGCGAAGCTCTTGATCGAAGCCCCGGTAAACGGCGGCCGTAACTATAACGGTCCTAAGGTAGCGAAATTCCTTGTCGGGTAAGTTCCGACCTGCACGAATGGCGTAATGATGGCCACGCTGTCTCCACCCGAGACTCAGTGAAATTGAAATCGCCGTGAAGATGCGGTGTACCCGCGGCTAGACGGAAAGACCCCGTGAACCTTTACTATAGCTTCACACTGGACGCTGATGTTGCCTGTGTAGGATAGCTGGGAGGCTTAGAACCCGTGACGCCAGTTGCGGTGGAGCCACCCTTGAAATACCAGCCTGGCATCATTGGCGTTCTCACTTAGGTCCGTTATCCGGATCGAGGACAGTGTGTGGTGGGTAGTTTGACTGGGGCGGTCTCCTCCCAAAGTGTAACGGAGGAGCACGAAGGTACCCTCAGCACGGTCGGACATCGTGCAATGAGTGCAAGAGCATAAGGGTGCTTAACTGCGAGACAGACACGTCGAGCAGGTGCGAAAGCAGGTTCTAGTGATCCGGTGGTTCTGTATGGAAGGGCCATCGCTCAACGGATAAAAGGTACTCCGGGGATAACAGGCTGATACCGCCCAAGAGTTCACATCGACGGCGGTGTTTGGCACCTCGATGTCGGCTCATCACATCCTGGGGCTGAAGTCGGTCCCAAGGGTATGGCTGTTCGCCATTTAAAGTGGTACGCGAGCTGGGTTTAGAACGTCGTGAGACAGTTCGGTCCCTATCTGCCGTGGGCGTAGGATGTTTGAGAAGGGCTGCTCCTAGTACGAGAGGACCGGAGTGGACGCACCTCTGGTGTTCCGGTTGTCACGCCAGTGGCATTGCCGGGTAGCTAAGTGCGGACGGGATAACCGCTGAAAGCATCTAAGCGGGAAGCCCCCTTCAAGATGAGACATCCCTGAGGACATGATCCTCCTAAAGGGCCCAGCAAGACCAGCTGGTTGATAGGTCGGATGTGGACGCGCTGCAAGGCGTTGAGCTAACCGATACTAATGGCCCGTGAGGCTTGACCCTATAACACCCAAGGGGTCTGGTCGCAGTGATAACGATGAAAACCGGATACGCACGAACGAGACGCTCACAAACCGATTACGAACAAACCAGCCTGATATATCGCCAGTTACGCCTGACGACCATAGCGAGCGGGAACCACCTGATCCCTTGCCGAACTCAGTAGTGAAACCGCTCAGCGCCGATGGTAGTGTGGGGTCTCCCCATGCGAGAGTAGGTCATCGTCAGGCACTTATC
>NZ_JACCDF010000030.1 GCF_013415105.1 Vreelandella salicampi | reverse complement strand
TTCCAAGCCCAGGCCGAGGGTCAAAATCTGTGTGCCGTCCATGCCATGCCTCCTGTCGTCGTGGAGGTCATATCCTGGCCCAGATCAGGGGGTGAATTCCACACCCAACGACGAAGAGCCATATTTTGAGGCTCGAATGTGTCTGCATAGCTGAGGTATAGATTCAGGCCCGGCATGGTTTCCCAGACCAATCCGAGTCCCTTCGTAAGCTTACTGCTGCTACCTGAGTCGATATCGCTTGTTGAACCTGTCAAATAGTTATCGCTATGGTAACTGTTCTCGGATATCTCATATCTAAGCCCAAGGTCAAGCGTCACTGTATCCGTTAGCGAGAACTCGGTAGCCGAAAATACGCCATGTGATTTTTGACTAACGTCGTAAAATTGGTCGCTACTGGGGGAATCTAGGTCATTGATAAGAGTGAAAGAGTCAGGCGATGAGACAGTGCCCCCAACCTGAGAATTTCCGCCTAAGTAACGCCACTCATGGCTGAACTCTCGATACTCAACCCCCGTTGCCACTCGTATAGGTATAGCCGCATCGATTTCACCGATGAGCTGAGAGCGGGCAAACTTGTATGTCCGTACGCCGTCCTGGTTGGCACCGACACGCCTGGACAATGTTTCTCTATCCTCGCCAACAGAGATGACTTCGGCACGTAGATCCTCTGACGTTGCTCTAGAATAAAAGACCTTATTGTCGATTTCCCAGGCTGGATCTGCCAACGGAATTACAATGTCTAGCTCAGCTAGGTGATACTCATGGTCTCGTTCGTTTGGGATATTACCATCAAAGCGAGTGTCAAAAGGAACATCCGCTAATCTACGCTGCGAATCCCCATAAGGTACCGTAATTAATCCCCTATCTATCTCTCTTCGATCCCTAGAGTACTCATGATTAAACCCTACTTGCACACCGGAGTCCCCCTGCCAGAGCAATGCGGAGGATAGAAACTGCCTATCAACCGAGGTATCGCGAAATGTTTCGCTGTCCTCAAGGGAGCCTGTGATCCGGTAGGCCAAGTTTTGACTGTCACCGACAGGGCCCGTGAGATCAACGGTTCCACGACGTTGCCCATGCTCATCGAAAGTTGTCGAGATTGAATGCTCACGTTGAAACTGTGGCTGCTTGGTTTCTATATTGACGATGCCACCTGGCGACATACGGCCAATATCTGCAACGGGGCCTTTAATGAGCTGAATGTTATCGATAGTTGCCGGATCAATGCGGCTTTCATGGCTAAAAGGCACGCCGTTCCGATAAAAATTATCGTTGCGGTCGAAGCCGCGAATCAGTGCCTGCTCGCGGGTGCCGCCATAACCATCACCCACAACCACATTGGGCGAAAGGCGGAAGGCATCGGCCATTTCTCTTGCTTGTTGGTCGAGCAGGAACTGTTCAGGAATGACGTCGATTGTTCGTGGTACATCAATAATGTCTTTAGGAAGACGCATTGAGGAGTCGGCGTAGCGGCCTTCATAGCGGGCAGGTAGGGTGCCGTAGACCGAAACGGTTTCTAAGTTCTGATCAGCTCGCGCATTCAAGATCTCCAACCGATAACTACCCTCAGCACTGCGCACGGGCGCAAGGCCGGTATCTGCCAACAAGCGCTCCAACCCTTCGTCTACTCCATAGTTGCCCTGCAGCCCAGCGGTTTGCTTGCCGGCGGTCAAGGTGGCATCGAAGGCAATCTCGATGCCTGCACTGACCGCGAAACGGTTTAAAGCCGTATCGAGCTGTCCTGCTTCAATGGAATAGCGTTGCGAAGCGGCGGCACTCTGCCCTGCTGTTTGCTGGGCAAGCGCCGTAGCGGGTAGGCCTACCAAGCAACTGGCGAGCAGGCCGTATTGAATGGCTCGCGAAATGGCGCGGGCCAAAGGCGTTCGGATAAAGCGTGAGTGCGCTTGCTGCGTCGTCATGAAGATCCCCGTTGAGTGATGCATTTTTATGTCTACATCTCCTATTCCGAACGAGAACGAGAATCCCTCAATATTTTCTGAAATTTTTTCTTTCTAGTTTTCGTTAGTATTACGCGACGCGACCGTGACCCAAAATGGCGTTCGGTAGACCACCTTTAACGACAGTGCATCGGCAAGACTAGCCAGGGCGCGGTCAGTATCTTGCAGCGAGAACACGCCGCTCACTCGCCGGTCGGCTACCTCTGGTGCGCAGCGCACCACGCCATGGCGATAGCGGGCCAATATATCGACCACGTCACTAACTCGCATGCCTTCGGCCACCAGCCGCCCCTGAAAGCGGGCCTCTCCAGCAGGTTCCAAGGGCGCCGGTGGCGATACCCCATCAGCGCTCATGGCAGCCTGCTGACCAGCATCCAGCGTCGCCCGCTCATCACTTCCACGCCGCTCCAGGGCCACCCGGCCCTCGTAAACGGCCACTTGGGTGCTGTCAGTATGCTGTTGCACGCTGAAGCGGGTTCCAAGAGGATAGGAAAGTCCTTCCTTCGTCATAACGCTGAATGCTCGGGCGTCCGGTGTTTTTGCCGTGGTGATCAGCACCCCGCCACGCAGTAGATGGAGTCGCCGCTGGTGGGCATCGAACCTTATGTCGATGGCGGTATCGGTATCCAACACCAGATGAGTGCCATCGCTCAGCGTCACTTCGCGGCTCTCGCCAATACCGGTGGCGTAGTCGGCGAACTGACGCTGCCACTGTGGCGTGCGCGGAAGCCCAAACCCCAGCCCGCCTAGCAGCACGGCCAAGCCGCCCCACTGCAGCAAGCCCCGCCGGGAGACCTGGGAAGACGAAAACAGTTCGCTACGGGCAGCGTGACGCGGCAGCGCGGTCAACCGGCCATCAATCGCCTGCAACTGCTGCCAGGCGCGCTCATGCTCCGGAGATGCTTGTCGCCAGGCCAGGCAAGCATCGCGCTGCGCCTCGCTAATGTCGTCGCTCCATAGTCGCGCCATCCACAGGCTGGCCTGCTCTAGCACGGCAGGATCGATGGTCTTCTGGGAGGCGTCGGCGGACGTGCGGCTCATGGCATTCACTCAGGGTTGAGATTCGCTTATCGCACGGTGGCAGGCCAGCAGTGCCCGGGCGATATATTTCTCTACCGAAGAGACCGAGACATTCAGTGCCTCGGCGATGGCTTGGTAGCTCAGGCCATCCAGGCGGCACATGAGAAAGGCCCGGCGAGGCTTGTCGGGAAGCTCATGGAGCAGCGTATCGATCTCTACCAGCGCTTCGATAGTGAGTGCTTGCTCCTCGGGAGAAGGCGAGTGTGTCTCTGGAAGCAGGCTGAGAGTTTCCAAATAGGCGGTTTCGATTCGCCGACGGCGGTAATGGTCCACGACCAGCCCTTTGGCGATTTGGGTCAAAAAACGGCGTGACTGTTCGGGCGCTGGCATAGTGCCCCGCGCCAGTATGCGTAGGTAGGTATCGTGCGCGAGATCGGCAGCGGTATGGGAACAGCCCAGTTTGGCGCTCAACCAGCGCCGCAGCCAGCTATGATGATTGTGATAGAGGGCGTCGAAAGGAACTTCGTTTCCGCCCTGTTGCTTTATCGATACGTAAGCGAGCCATTAAACCCATCTAGGCAAGCTAATCAGTGCTGATCACACTGACGATCTCTTTGGTTTGGAGATCCTCATGCGCTGTGAACTCAACCCGACCCAGGCCTTTTGGTTAGGG
>NZ_JACCDF010000002.1 GCF_013415105.1 Vreelandella salicampi | reverse complement strand
TTGAAACCGTATCGCGCCATAGCGATGCGTTACGACAAACTCAAGCGAAACTACGAAAGCATGGTGGCTTTGGCCTGCGGCTTTTTATGGCTACCCATGTGAAAGGTCAACAGGCCCTAATCTATTCGGATTTTTTTACCCACCATGATACCAAGCCGGAATGGATATCGAGACGTTTGTCACAGTGCTTCGGGCCTTGACCGGGAACCCTAGCGACCACGATTGGCAAAAGGCCAACAATGATGAATTGATCAATCGCATCCATTCTCTTTGCCATTTTTTCTGACTTCGATCATTTCTTGCACTGACGTGAAGGCTTCTATCCTGCAAATCAACATATAGTGCTTTATAAGACAGTGGAATGACATATATGGGAAGTAGCGGTGAATACCTCCAGCAATATTCAAACTGAAAATCACCACATCGATATCGCTTCAACGGTCAACGAGTACCTTCAACGTGCCGACTGGAGAGTTCAGGCAAATGACAATCAGGGTTATTCCCTGGGTGGGTTAATTCTCAATGCTTCCGGCAAGCTGATCGCCAACTATTGGCTCGATGAAGTATACCCGACAGCGGTGGGAGAAGCGCACCGGGAAGGGGACCTGCACATTTACGACCTGAGTATACTGTGTAGCTGTTGTGCCGGTTGGTCGATGCGTTTTGGCAACTGTTGTTCGGCAACAATTAGGGTGACCGGTCGTGTCACCCTAATTGTCGCCGAACATAACCCCGCATTTCGGCTGTTTCGAGCTGAGACAGTGAAACATACAATTCCCAGACGGCTCTTTACGATCAAACTCAATCTCCGCGAGCCAGGCGTTCCAACCCCATCAATATCTCGCCCAAGCGCCCTTGGGCGAGCCCTTCCTCACAGCCATCCAATAAATTCTTGAGCATCAGACCCAGCTCGGTATCTCCCTCGATCAGCAAACGACGCTGAAAAAATAGGCTGTCTGGGTCTTCACGGCGCGTGGCAAGGCATAAGAATTCTCGCCAGCCTCCCCGGATAGTCGCCTCACCGACCTCACGGCACAGCACTAAGCGTTGAGCCTCGAGCGTCAGGCTTAGCGACACTCCTACATCTTCTATTGCCAAGGTAATACGACGCCCCTCCAGTACATCGAATTCGCCCTCTTCAAGAGGTGTAGCAAAGGTACGGTTGAGCAAAGGCTCGACTAGACGCTGTTTAATAGCGAAGGGGACCCGGGAATCGAGAATGCCAAACAAACGACTAGGCGTCGGAGGAAGCGGCAGTGAGGAATACGTCGCAGATATAGAAAAAGGCAGAAATGACATGACAAACACTCCGGGACAAACACATCAAAGGAAAACTACAAGGGGCTCATCCTAGGTGCTAACACGGCGCTTCGCACTGACATGCATCAAACCACGAGCGCTAAACACAGCCATTGCGCATGGGTGCTAATGGAACGCCATTGCGCCAATGCCCAAAAGGGTAAAAATTACCCTTTAATGGTTATTTATACCCTTTTGCTCAGGGTGAAAATAACCATTAGATTCACATCCCATTGATTTTTAAACAATTAAAAACTGGCACATCTATTGCAATAATCATGGTGTCATTCTTATTTCTACGGAGTCATACCATGAGCCTTTTCCAGCAACCTGTCGGTCGCCTTGCGCTTACTCTGCCCGGCGCTACCCGTATTTTCCACGAACATCATATCGATTTTTGCTGCGGTGGGCGCATGAGTCTCGAACAGGCCGCCACTCAGGCTGGCGTGGATATCGAGACCCTTATCACAGCCCTTCAGGCCCTGCCCGCCGGTAACCCTATTGACCGCGACTGGCAAGAGGCCAGCAACGATGAATTGATCGATCACATCCTTGAGCGCTATCACGCCGTTCATCGTCAGCAACTGCCCGAACTGATCCGGATGGCACGTCGCGTGGAACTAGTCCACGGCGAGCGTGATACCTGCCCCAATGGCTTGACCGACCTCTTTACAACGATCCATCAGGAGATGGAAAGCCACATGCAAAAGGAAGAGCAGATTCTCTTCCCGATGCTTCGCAAAGGCATGGGCGCCCAAGCCCGAGGCCCAATTTCAGTGATGCGTCATGAACATGATGATCATGGAGAAAATCTAGAGCAGGTCATGGTGTTAACCAACAACATTACTCCCCCTAAAGGGGCCTGCACCACGTGGCGCGCGCTCTATACTGCGATAAGCGAGTTCCGTGAGGATCTGATGCAGCATATTCACCTGGAAAATAACTTGCTGTTCGAACGTGCGGGCTAAACCGTTGCGTATGTCACACCCATGACCAATGGAAATGACAGGGCGTTACTCTTTTTCAAGCAGGCGTAGCGCCTTGTCTCTGCTGCCCACCGGAGAAAACCATGCGGCTATGGAAGCGCAAGTCAAACACTCTACCCTATGATTCCTCTCAGGATAGTTCCTCTCTCATTCACGAGCGTGACCGCCTCAAAAAACGCATTGAGCAGCTCGAAAGCGAACGGCGTATTCATCAACACCTCTTCCAGAATCTGGCCGGGTTTGGAGATTCGGTGGTGGCCCTGCGCGAATCCTTTACCGAGCTTTCCGACCTACTATTAGGTAACCAGAAAGTTACCGATTTCACCGCCAACGAATCATTGCACAGTCACGATGCCTTAACCGCAATGGTGACGGAACTTCGTACACTTAACCAACACATCAGCCAAGCTGCTGAACAAGTCACATCATTACGTGGTGACGCGGAAGGTATCGGCAACTTCGTTAACGTCATCAGCGAAATTTCGATGCAAACCACGCTGCTTGCCTTCAACGCCAGCATTGAAGCCGCTCGTGCTGGCGAGGCGGGGCTCGGATTCTCTGTAGTGGCAACTGAGGTGCGCCATCTCGCCTCGCGCACTACCACCGCCAGCGACGAAATTGGAGGTTTGACCGGTAATATTCTCAGCCAAAGCGGCACTGTCGACAGCGTCATGGCAGACAATGCAAAAAAAGCCGCAGGTTTGAGTACGGAAGCTAGCCATGTCATGCAGCGCACCGAACATCTTCTGGCCTTAACCAGTGAAAGCAGTCAGACACTCTCTTTTTCCGCCATGCTCAGCGAGGTGGAAGTCGCCAATATGGAAGAGCTGGAGGTCAAGCTGGAAGTGTATCGCATCTTCATGGGGCTATCGGAAAAAACTGCTGCAGACCTTCCTGATGAAACTCAGTGTGCCCTTGGACGCTGGTATTACGAAGGAACCGGCAACAGTATGTTTCACACCGACGAAGATTTCAGAGCACTGGAAGAGCCCCATCGAGAGGTACACCGCCAAGCTATCGAAGCCGTTTTCCAATATCGAGAAGGCCGTATC
The DNA here is from genome assembly GCF_013415105.1 of Vreelandella salicampi. Lineage (GTDB taxonomy): Bacteria > Pseudomonadota > Gammaproteobacteria > Pseudomonadales > Halomonadaceae > Vreelandella > Vreelandella salicampi. Next base: position 502,118 of record NZ_JACCDF010000002.1, on the reverse strand, counting down.
GATAAAGCCATGCAGGCATTGACCCACATGGAAGCGGCCAACCTGGATGTTATGGAGCGGCTGCGCTATATCATGCGCAAATACAAGCCCGAAATGCACCATACAGACCTGCTCAAGCAGAAAGGGAACAACGCTGGGCTTGAGCGAACATCACCTCCCAGTTTCACACCGTGCGTGAAAACCGCCCTTCCTGAGGTTTGAGATAGGCATCGAAGGCCATCGCCACGTTACGCATCATCAAGCGACCGGCGGGCAACACTTCGATGGCGTCGGCGTGGATAGCCAGAAGTTCATCGCGCTGCATTTCTTCCAGATGTGCCAAAGCGTCAGCAAAGATTTCGCGAAACGTCACCCCATGACGCGCCTCGATATCGTCAAACTCAACCCGACCATGGCACATCAGGGCGTTAATCACGTCGCGACGCAAGCGATCGTCGTCGTTGAGGCGATAACCTCGCATTACCGGCAAACGTCCGCTTTCCAGCCGGTGTTGATACTGAGCGGTTTCCTTGACGTTCTGGCTATAAGTATCGCCTACCTTACCGATGGCGGTGATACCCAAGCCGATCAGATCACAGTCAGCGTGCGTGGAATAGCCTTGAAAATTGCGCTGCAAGGTACCGTTCTCACGCGCCAGGCTGAGCTCGTCTTCGGGTAACGCGAAGTGATCCATGCCAATGTATACATAACCGGCGTCCGTGAGGCGCTGGATGGTCAATTCCAGCAATTCCAACTTCCGTTCCGGCGGTGGCATGTCTTCAGGGCGGATCAGCCGCTGCGACTTGAAGAGCTCCGGCAAGTGGGCATAACTGTAGGTGGCGATACGGTCGGGGCGCAGGGCGATGATCTTGGCAAGGGTGATATCGAAGCTCGCCACCGTTTGCAGCGGTAGCCCATAGATCAAGTCGACACTGATCGATTGAAAACCGGCATCTCGGGCGGCTTTGACCAATTCTACCACCTGGGCTTCGCTCTGCACGCGGTTGACCGCCTCCTGCACCTCGGGGTCAAAGTCCTGAACGCCAAAACTCAAGCGGTTGAAACCGACCGCATACAGTTCATGTATCTGTTCGGGCGTCACGGTGCGCGGGTCCACTTCCAGTGAAAACTCACGTGCCTCAGGCGGGGCAAAATGAAAGGCTGCATCCAGTGCTGCCATCAAATCGGCTAATTGCGCATTGTTTAGGTAGGTAGGTGTTCCGCCGCCCAGGTGCAGCTGGGTCATGCGACGTGATTCGTCGAACAGTTTTCCCTGAAGGTTAATTTCGTGCTTCAACCAATCCAGATATTCAGCGGCACGCTCAGTGTTATGCGTAATGATCTTGTTGCAGGCACAGTAATAGCAAAGGCTCTTACAAAACGGGATGTGAATATAAGCCGACAACGGCTTGGGCGAGGCCACCCGATTGCTACGCTCGGCAGCGGCACGATAATCGTCTTCTGCGAAGGCCGTGTGAAACTGGGGCGCCGTGGGGTAAGAAGTATAACGCGGTCCCGGCCGGTCATATTTTTCCACCAGGGGGCGATCGAACAGCACATCGTCTTTCATGATTATCACCAGCCTCTCGAATAGGGTGAGCATATAAATGGGGTTGGACTGAAATCACCCAATATCACACGGTATTGCAGATGATCTTTTCCAGGGGTTTGATCGGCGTTTGCCACTTGACTCTTTGCTATCTAACGGTTGTTCACATCACCATACAGTGACAACGCGCGCATTTATGGCAAGACTCGCAACGGTACCGCCGATAAGACATTGCGCAAAATATAACATGAATATAAAATACTACTTCAACCAATAACTGCCAACCAAGGTACATCGGCTGTATTAAATCAGCCGTAGTCGGCTGACCAGGTGCGGATACCTGCATCTGATATAACCGACACTGGGCAGTTGCTCGGCGCATTATGACCGCGATCAATTTTAGGGGATCTATGATGAAAATATTGTCTGCCGCTCTTGTCACTGCTACAGCTGCCCTGGCTTTCTCTTTAACCGCCCAGGCGGAACCTGATGGCGAAGCCGTTTATAACCAGGCTTGCATGGCCTGCCATATGACGGGGGCTGCCGGCGCTCCGATCAAAGGAGATGCCGACGCTTGGAAGCCGCGAATCGAAAAGGGAATCGAGACTCTGTATACGCACTCGATTGAAGGCTTCAATGCCATGCCACCCAAGGGTGGAAACCTTAGTCTCAGCGATGAAGAAACGAAGGCGGCCGTCGACTTCATGGTCGGGGCGGTGGAATAACACGGCTCTTTTCTCACAGAAGAGGTACACTGATGTCCTCCACTTCAGCTCCCTTCCATCTACCTCCATCACTGGCTTCTAGCCGCGGACGCGGTACGGCCATCATCGTTTACATGCTTTTTCTGGGCAGTGTTCTGGCGGTAGTCACTGCCCCACTAGGCGTTTTGATCGCCCACTGGAAACGACGAAGTGCTGATGACTGGGTGGCAACGCATCTCTCCTTCCAGATTCGCACCTTCTGGCTGGGGGTAGCCGGGGGTGCGGTTTTCGTCGCCATTTGGCAATTGATGGGGCTCGCCAGGTTGCCGCCCATGGCTCCCTGGACAATGGGTTATGTTTATTTCACGGTCTGTCTGATTTGGATGGTGGCTCGATGCGGTGTAGGTATCCAACGTTTGACCTCCAACCGCCCTATCGACAATCCTCGTAGCCTGACTTTCGGGGGTGCCCGTATCAGTCTGGAGGATTAATGCACCGTGACTTGCCCAACCCCGGGTGGGGCCCGCTATCGGCTTTGCCCGGCAACCCCTTGATGTGGGTGCTGATCCTCAGCGAAATGCTGGTCTTCACGGCTTTCTTTGCGCTGTACGCCGGTCAGCGCGCCCTTGACCCCGCGCTTTTCAATGCCTCTCAGCAACAGCTCGACCCTCTGCTAGGCGGCCTCAACACGCTGCTACTATTGACCAGCGGGCTCTGTGTGGCCTTCGCCGTGGAGGCTATAAGTGTCGGTCATACGCAACGCACCCGCCAATGGCTAGGCGCGGCTATGCTATTGGGCGCCCTGTTCTGCGCCGTTAAGTTCATTGAGTACAGCGATAAGTTTGCTGCGGGCCTGACGCCGGAAACCAATGCGTTTTTCGGTTTTTACTATGGCTTGACCGCGTTTCACTTCGCCCACGTCGTATTCGGCTTAATGTTGCTGGGCTTGGTGAGCTGGCGCACGTCCAACGAGAACGTGGAAACGGCGGCAGCCTTCTGGCACATGGTGGATCTGATCTGGATTCTGCTTTATCCGCTGATCTATCTTCTTAGATGATGTTTTCGAGGTAACCATGACCGATCTGCCCGGCACCCGCCGATTGCTCATTACCTGGGCCATACTAATGGGTCTGACAGTGGTTTCCATGATCTCGGCGCGCCTTGACCAGACCACCGACTGGCAGACCTTGCCCCTCTGGTCGGTCTCTCTGGTGTTATTAGCCACCGGTTTCAAGGCCCATCGGGTATTGATGGTCTACCTCAACCTGCGCGCCGCCACACCTGCCTGGAAAGGGGTTTTCATCGGGTTAACGCTTCTGACACTGGCGCTGATTTCCGCAGGCTACCTGGCCGGTCGCTTTAATGTAATGGGTTAGCGCGGCGCGTTATCGGAACCGGATATACCTGAAGGGGGCTGCCTCGCATTCGCCCAGGCCTCCAGTAGCCGGCCCAGCCGCATCAAGCCATACACGATGAAGGGCACCAACAACATCAGGCCCACGCCCCAGTCACGGTTATTGATTAGCCACACCAGCGGCACCACCACTCCCAAAGCGACGAGAAGCCACAGCCCAACGGCCAATACGGGACGCAAACGAAACATAGCAACCCTCCTCAGGTAGCAATGATCTGACGATAGATTCCTGGCAGGGCCAAGGAAAGGTGCTCGGGGCGCTGCACAATAGCGTAACCACCTCGCCCGAATAGATGAGGAATATAGTGCCCCGCCTCGCGGTCGATAGTCACCCCGAATACGCGCACTTCTTCTCGCCGTGCTTCAAGCACCGCTTTGCGGGTATCCTCAATGCCGTAACGCCCTTCGTAGTAGTCGGTATCGTTAGGCTTGCCATCGGTCAGCAGCAACAGTAACCGATGACGGTTGGGCCGCTTGGCAAGCTCACTGGAAAGATGCCGGATAGCAGGACCCATGCGAGTGTAGTGGCCTGGTTTGAGCGCTGCGACACGCCGCGACACCCGATCCCCCATAGGCTCATCGAAGCTTTTCAACGTATTGACCCAAACGCGATGACGGCGGTGCGAGGTAAAACTGTGTATGGCATAATCATCGCCACAACCTGCCAGACCGTGACCCAGCACCAGCAGTGCTTCTTTAGCCACATCCAGTACCCGACGGTCCTCCAGCCAGGCTTCGGTTGAAAGCGACACATCGACCAGGATTGATACCGCCAAATCTCTCGCCTGGGTGCGACTAGCCTGATAGAGGCGATCGCTGGCCTCACCGGTAGCTGCCAGATCACAGCGTGAACGGATCACGGCATCCATGTCTAACTCGCTGCCATCAAGCTGGCCACGCAGAATTTCGCGGCGGGGTCTAAGTGCCTCGAACTCACGGCGTACTCGGCGAATGCGTCGCCGAGTGATTTCATCCGGCTGCCAGTTCTCCCCTTCCTCGCTCTGGACATTGCTGAGCACGACACAATGGTCCGGCATATAAACTTGCTTGCGATGGTTCCATTCGGGGTAGGTATAGCGGCCGCGCAGCCGTCCTCCGCTAACTTCATCGGGTGCTAGATCGAGATCGAGCTTGAGCTTGGAAGCGGCCTTCTTGCGATTGGGGCTGAGCACGATCTCGTCGAGCTGATCGGCTGCCTGTTTGGCCTCGTCCTCATCTTCATCTTCCACGTGGCGATTGAGATTGACCATCTCGGCCCAGGAGAGCATTTTTTCGGAGGCATTGAGCATCAAGGAGTCGTCACGGTCAGCTTGTTCCTGCTCGCGCCGGTCGGCCTTGCGCTTACCATGGTCATCTTCCTGCGATTTATTGCCGGCCACCGGCGCTTCGTCATCTTCCTGTTCGGATCGCGCTTCTTTATTGGTACCCAGGGTCACGGCCTGCCCCCATAACGGTACCGGCAACGGCGGACGGTAGCCACGTGGCGCATGAAAGGCGTCTAGCGGCAGGGTGTCGTTGAGGATGGCGTCATGCATCACTTCGGCCCAGCCTGAATCGGGCGACGGGTCGCCGAGCTGGGCACATAGGGCGGCTTCCAATGCCGCCTCCATCGGCGGCAAGCCCTTACGCTGGGGACGAATCGCCAGCATTTCTTGGCATAACCTGGCATAGCGCTGGCTGAGCCCCGGAAAGTGGTCAAGCGCCGCCCGCGCTGCTCGGTTCACTTCACGCAGCTGGAGAAGGTCCTGTTGTAGCGGATCTTCAACTACCGGAACATGCTGAGCCATCGCTAAGTAAGCAACCAGCCAAAGGTAGAGATCACGATTCAGTGAGGCGTCGGAGAACAAGGCGATACGTGGCGGTAACAGCAGGCTCTCTTCATCCCGCCGGGCCTGATCAAGCACTTCCTCGTCAAGCCCTAGGCGTTGACGCAAGCTCAGGCGGTGAGATGAACTGCGCCCAGCGATAGCGGCAACATCAACTCCCGCCTCGCCGCCACTCGCACGAAAGAAGACTCCGAGCATGGGGCGCAACGACTCTAAGCGAACGGCGGCATCAGGATAGTCGGGGTAGCTGGCCGCCCTGGAAGCCCAGCGGTGCCAGTGACGTCCGACGAACTCCTCGACCTCAAGAAAATCAAGCATGAAGAGCCCTCAACCAAAGGTGGCGTGAATCGCTTCCATTAGGCCTTCCTGTACATCCGCATCATCACTGAGCGGCTCCACCAGGGTCGCGCGTGCTGCTTCCAAAATGGGCATCCCAGCGGCGATTAAGGTGGCGCAGTAGACCAGCAAGCGTGTGGAGACACCCTCCTCCAGATCCTGACCTTTCATGGCACGCAGGCTCGCAGCCAAGTTGACCAAAGCCGAGCACTGCTCGCCCGGTAGCCCACTCTCTTGCGCAACGATGTCACGTTCGACCTTGGGTGGCGGAAAATCAAACGACATGGCCACGAAACGCTGGCGGGTGCTAGGTTTGAGCGACTTGAGAATATGCTGATACCCAGGATTGTAAGACACCACTAGCATGAAGTCGTCAGGAGCTTCTAGCAATTCACCGGTACGTTCCAGCGGCAGCAAACGGCGATCATCAGTAAGCGGGTGCAACACTACGGTGACGTCCTTGCGCGCCTCTACCACCTCGTCGAGGTAGCATATACCGCCTTCACGCACCGCCCGAGTCAAAGGGCCGTCGACCCAACGGGTCTCACCGCCTTGCAAAAGATACCGACCGGTGAGATCAGCGGAGGTCAGGTCATCGTGACAGGAAACAGTAAACAGCGGTCGCCCTAGTTTGGCCGCCATATGGCTGACAAAGCGCGTCTTGCCGCAACCGGTGGGGCCCTTGAGCAGCAACGGTAGCCGTTGATGAAAAGCGTGCTCGAACATGCTGCATTCGTTGCCAACGCTCTCGTAGAAAGGTAATTCACGCTCATCGACATGAGCGGCGACGGAAGAAAGAGGCATGAGAAGTCTCCACGGCCGGGAAATAAAAAAAGAAGCAAAAACGGCCCCGGAGGGCCGTTTTTATTTAGACCGAGCCTGTCCCAGTCGTCATTTGCGTGCCGCCCGCCGGTACTTGCTCGCGAGCAGGCCCGAAGAAGGCGTAGAGCAACATGATCGCCCCCACGGCAACAGCCACGCCGGCCCCCAGGCGCATGAAATAGAACAGTCCTAGTTGATCCTGTACTTCCATATAATTCATGCCTATGACGCGCTGCAAATGCGTCTGTACCACCCCGGCAAAGGTCAGGGTGAAAGTCATGAAACACATAGCGCTGGTCATGACCCAGAAGCCCCACATGTTCAATACCTGGTTGTAAGGCTGTACCCGACGAATCTGCGGCATGGCGTAGGTAATTATTCCTAGAATCAACATTACATACGCCCCATAGAAAGCCAGATGGCCGTGAGCGGCGGTGACCTGGGTACCGTGGCTATAGTAATTGACGAACGACAGGGTGTGCATAAAGCCCCATACCCCGGCACCGAAGAAGGCGACGGTTGGGCAACCTAGTGCCCACAGCATAGCGGCCTTATTGGGGTGGTTACGGCTGCCTTTCCAGAACATGGTGAAGGCGAAGACCACCATGGCAAAGAAGGGAGCTACTTCAAGGGTGGAGAATATGCTGCCAATTGGCTGCCAGTAACTTGGCGCGCCGATCCAATAGTAATGGTGGCCGGTACCCAGCAGACCGGAAAACAACGCCAGACCGACGATGATATAGAGCCACTTCTCGATCACTTCACGGTCCACGCCAGTCATTTTGATCAGTAGGTAGCCCAACAAGGACGCCATGATCAATTCCCAAACACCTTCAACCCAGAGGTGTACTACCCACCACCAATAAAGTTTATCAACCGCCAGGTTGGTCGGGTTGTAGAAAGCGAACAACCAGAACACCGCAGCCAGCCAAAGCCCCAGCATCAGAACCAAATTAATAGCGGTCTTACGTCCCTTGAGCAACGTCATGCTGGTATTGAACAGGAACATCAAAAAGGAGATGGTGATCAGTATTTTCACCCAGAACGGCTGCTCGAGAAACTCACGTCCTTCGTGAATACCGAACTGGTAACCTACCAGAGCGGCGGCACCAGCGAAAGCGAAGATCGCCAGCTGAAGATAGGCCAGATTGGGACTATGGATTTCTTGCTCGGCCTCTTCCGGCATCAAATAATAGGTACTGCCCATGAAGCCGATCAACAGCCAGACGATCAGCAGGTTGGTATGGCTGACACGCATGATATTAAAAGGCATAACCTCGGCCATAAAGTTAGGCCAAGCATAAACGGTGGCGGCCAGCAGTCCGAAGACGATCTGCAACGTAAACAGCGCCATGGCCACCATGAAGAAGGGCAAAGCCACCTTCTGGGTTTCGTATTTCATTGTACAGTTCTCCTTGATTCATCCACCCGACTTTAGCAACGCTCGTGGGTTAGCCGGCGGGATGCGGGGGCCAGTCCTGGTCGTCGATGCCATCTGTCCATTCGAGGAAGTCGATCAATGACGACATTGCCTCGTCGCTAAAGTCGTAGGCTGGCATCTGACGCCGCCCTTCGACATCAAGTGGCTGGGCGCGAATCCAGGCACTGATACCGGCTCGCGCGGCTTCAGGATTTTCATGGCCACCATAACGCTCCCAGACATTGCCCAGTTCCGGAGCAAAGTAAGCCCCCTCTCCCATGATGCTGTGGCAGTTGATGCACATGTTCTTTTCCCACACTTCTTTGCCGTGCTTCACAGAATCGGTGAGCCCTTCGCTATCGGTAGATACATTGACCATGTACCAGTGGCTATGAGCCGTCAGCCCGGCGAACACCAGAAAGAAGAACAGCGAGCCACCGTAGAAAATGTTGCGGGCCGCCGATTTAGTCAGTCCATCAGCCATAAGCCATACCCCCTTGCCAGTCTTGTTAGGCCTTAGGCTTATGCGCCCAAGGCATTTATTCTTAAGATGTATTTAAAATACAACTTAATAATACCAGAAGAAAATCACTAGGAACATTGTCGCAGATCAGTTTTTGACAAAAGGTAAAAAATATGAACGCAAGATGTACTCCCGATGCCAATCTTGTACAACCGAGTTCGTCATTTACTGCTCAATGGCTAGTGCCTTCTTCGTAGCGCGTCTTGTTCCAGACGCTGTACTTGCCCGATGGCTTACGCATGGGGATAAGTTAAAGCTCCTCCAGGGTATCGCCGGTGTAGACGATCACGGCACCGTCATCCTCCCAAATACTCAACAGCAACTTCTTGCCGCAACGGTCGAACGCCACATGAGCGGCGGTCTTGCCAGGCTCAGGAATCCGAGTCTCGACGATTTCCAGGCTTGCTTTGTCGATGACATGCACCCAGTCACGGTTAGGGCCGAAGAACACATCCACCCAGGCATAGGGTGAATTGGCATGGCTGCGCATGAAAAAACAGGGGCAGTCGGTCTCGAGTGTCTTGACCACCGTCCAGTCCTGCATATCGATGATTGATACCGCCGCTTTGGACAAATGCGGCGTCGCCATACTCTCCACCTCTCTTGCTCCCAGGTGATGCCGGATCCCAGGTGCAGCACTCTGTCCAAGAGCAGGTCTGCGACCTTCTCGCCACTGTCCAGGTCGACCACCATACCGCCCTGCCCGCCTCAGGAGGCACCGAACATGGCGGTAGTCGAGATCAAAGAAGAAGTCGTCCAGATAGCCTAGTACCGAAACCCGCGCTATCGTGGCGACATTATCCCCCGGCAAAGCGGCACTGCACATGGAGCTCACTCCTTGGGGGAGCACGTTTGGATCTACGCTAGGGACAGCAATCGGGTAACGGTTTACGACACCCTTACCCCGCAGGGAGTAACGCGCCTGGAAAGCGAATAGCCCAGCGGCATCTTCTTTACCGACCGAGCGCATCGTATCGGGTTATAGTTTCTTGGCTTGGGCAGCGAACGCGCATCGCCGCTTCGAGTATGCCCCGACAGTGGTGGCAAGGGCGATTGGCAGTATGATAATAAAATAGTATTTTATATGCATGTTAATAAGCCATACGAAATCCCATTCGGCACCGGGTCATCGCCTACCGGCATGGCGCTGGTTCTTCCCGCTGGCAGCGTTGCATGCGGCCCTCATGGTGCCACTCTCGCTGCTGGCGCTCTATCACCAATCGGGCGCACTGACGCAGCTCGCCTCGCCAGCGGCGCATGGCCGTGAGCTGGTGTTCGGCTTCGCGCTGGCGGTAATAGCCGGTTACCTGTTGGGCCCTCTGCCGCGTCGTCGATTGGCGGGGTTAGTCGCCCTGTGGGCGGTGGGACGTCTGGGGGTGTTAGACTGGCCACTGATACATGTCGCCACGCTGGCCGATGGCCTCTTTGCTCTGTGGGCTGCCGCCCTGCTGGTGCCGCGCTTCATGGCCGCCAAAAAATGGCGCAACCGCATCCTCTCACCGCTACTGGGGTTGATCTGCCTGCTTGGCGTGGTAACCCTCACTTGGCGTTACCTAGGCGATATGCCCACTACGACACCACTGATGCACCAGAGCGTGCTGTGGCTGGTACTGTTGATGACCTTTATGGGTGGTCGCATCATCGCCCCAGTGGTAAATAGCTACCTGATGCAGCGCTTTGGCCAGTCCGGAGCTGGCGTTCAACCACGCATTGAGGCGGCGTTGATTGTGTTATTGGGGACCACGCCCTTCCTGATGCTGTGGCCGCAGCTACAGCCGTTGGCGGCCGCGTTAGCGCTGACCAATGGCGGGCTGGTGCTGCTGCGGCTCTATCGCTGGGGGCCCTGTCGGTGCCACAAGCGACCCGACCTGATAGCTTTGATGGTCGGCTATGCCTGGCTGGGTGTTGGACTTCTGCTCATGGCGCGGGCTTGGTGGCTACCAGCCCACGATAGCGCACCGCTGCATGCTTTTACTATCGGCGCCTTAGGTACGCTGGCCAGCACGGTGATGCTGCGCCAAGCGATCCTGCGTGCCAAGGCGCGGCCAGAGCGCGAATGGACCCTGATACCGTTGGCGGCACTGTTTGCCACAGCGGCGATCCTGCGCCTGTGGGCGCTGGAAGCGGGAAGCGCCTGGCTGAGCATGCTGTGGGGCGCGGCGTTGGCCTGGAGCCTAGCCTGGCTACTGGTGGCCGGACGGCTGTGGTACTGGATTGGCCGACTGCCGGCACCGCGCCCGGCCGTGAAATGACCCCAAGCAAAGGGAGCGTGCCCGAACACCGGCACTATGATCGGCTCCAGAAGCCTCCATCCCGGGGTTGCGCTCCTTTTACCGGGAGGTGCGCTTCAATCTGCCAGCGATCATCTCCGCTCAAGCGGCGCCAACCAGCCAATTGCCCGCAGCAATCTAGCAGCATCTTAGTACTGTGATACTTGGAATAGAGACGTACGCCAGCCCACCTCAACGTAGTGTATTACATCCTTTAGGTGTCCACTCTTACTGGGCACTATCACCTCGCTCTGACTGAGAAAGCGGCACAACGAATAGCGAAAAGATGGCAGTTTTGAAAGCCCTTCACCTTTAGCTGGAGGCATACTGCGTGGGACTCTCCCGCAACAAATGAAATCAGGCCCTCACGCTTGACAGGAACCTATCGGTGTCTTATTCCTTAAATGACAATATCACAATATGATATTTAAAAAACAACCTCCACAGTAACTAAACGCGAGGATTGGACAATGAATCCCTTTACCATCATTCAACTGCCCTTCACCCACTTGGCGGGCTGGAAGGAACTCCAACAGCACAAACCCTCGATCGCCTCTCTGGCGTGGTGCGTAGTATTGCCCATGTCATTACTGCCGCCATTGATGCTCTATTACGCTGGCACCCATTATGGGGATGCCTTTGTATCAGGCTTCGCTGAAAGGCAATGGCGTTTCATCACCACCATCCTATTCCTGGCCGAGCTTCTCACCTTCTTCGTGATGGGCTGGCTGATCCACGCCGTGGTCAATGGCAATCAGGAACTCTCGATCAGCTATCACAACGCCTATTTGCTTGCGGCCCTGGCGCCGCTTCCACTGTGGTCTTCATCGATCGCCCTGCTAGTCCCCAGCCTGCTATTCAATGCTCTGGTGGTGTTGGGGGCGCTGGGCTTCGCCTGCAGCCTGGTCTACCACGGCCTGCAGGCACTGTGTGAGCGCAGTGTCAATGATGTGGCCACCATGTCCGCTACTTACACCATCATGGCAGCCGGGGTACTGGCATGGGGCCTTCTGATGGCTATCGTCTGGGCTTACTGAGGTACAGGTAGAACGGGTACTACGTATTACCTTGGCTTTCAGGGAAGCCGAGGTAATACGAAGGTGATCATGAATATAGGGCTGAAACGAGCCTACGCTCCCCCATTCCAAGGGTGGTCATCGCGTCTTCGTCGACGGGCTTCCGCACACGCTACCTATTAAGTAGTAGGCTGCCGTTTCATGGAGGTACTAGGCGACAAGAATGATCCAGATCAAAAACAGTCTATTAGCCTTTCATTAATGTGGAGCTCAACACGCTGCTCAATATCTTGAAACTCTTTTCAAGTAGCCCCTATACCAACACACACTAGGCTGGCTCATTGCTGTCCCGGTAATTTCATCCCTAAAAAGATGCATAAGGAATACTTTTTATGAAGCTCATCGCTTTTCTGATTGTGCTGGGTTCCGTCACTTTCATTTCAACCACCGTTCAGGCGGACAGCGAAGCCACCTACAACCAAGCTTGCATGGCCTGTCACATGACAGGCGCTGCTGGCGCTCCCATTCGTGGCAACGCTGAACACTGGGAGCCCCGCGTAGAAAAAGGCATGGACACCCTGTACGACCACGCCATCAACGGCTTCCAAGCCATGCCGCCCAAGGGAGGACAGATGGGTTTGAGTGATGACGAAGTGAAAGAGGCCGTCGACTACATGCTCAAACCGGTCCTATAACGCTCCTGATCCGAAACTCGAAAGGAAACCGCCATGTTCCGCGTGGATTACCCGCTAAATCTCACCGGCGTCTGGACCGGCTTACTGCTACTCCTATTCATGGCCCTGCCCGCCCAGGCCCTCGAACTGGATCAAGTGCGCGCAGGATTTCCCACCGCCGAGCGTATTGAGAAAGCGGACTCCCAGTGGCCGGTAAGCCGGGTTCTCGACGGAGGTGATGAACTGCTCGGCTACGCCTTCGAAAGCGTGGATATCGCCCCAATCCCCGCTTACTCGGGCAAACCGGTCAACGTGCTGGTGGGGATAGACCTGGAAGGTCACATTATTCAGGCCGACATTCTCAGCCATTCGGAACCCATCATGCTGGTGGGTATTCCGGAAACAAAGCTGGAAGGCTTCGCCGACGAGCACGTATCGTCCCACGTCAATGACAGGCTCAGGGTCGGAGACAACCTTGACGCCATCTCCGGCGCGACCGTAACAGTCATCGTGGTCAGTGACACCATCATGCGTAGTGCCCGGCAAGTGGCCGCCGAGCAGCAACTTATCGCCGACCCCTCGCAAGCCCCTCCGGCCCAGGTACGGGAAGATGTTTTTGCCCCCGCCGACTGGAACGAGCTGACCGGCGACGGCACCATTCGCCGCTTGCATCTGACCCATGGCGAGGTCGATGAGAGCTTTGTGGGCACACCCGCCGAAGACTACCTGCGCACCCCACAACCCGACGATAAAACATTTATCGAGCTGTTCTACACCTACCTCAACCCGCCTACTTCTGGGCGCAACCTGTTGGGTGATACCGGTTATGACCAACTGATGGCCGAGCTGGAAGGTAACGAACACGCCATTGCAGTGATGGGACGTGGTGACTACTCGTTTAAGGGCTCAGGGTATGTGCGCGGCGGTATCTTCGATCGCATTGAGCTTTCCCAAGGAAACACCCGGGTCAGCTTTCACGATAGCGATCACATCCGTCTGGGCGAGCTGGCACTTGACGGTACGCCGTCACTGGCTGAGCGCGATATTTTCATCGTCCGCGAGGAGGCAGGCTTTGATCCTGGGCAGCCCTGGCAGCTGGAATTATTGGTGCGCCGTGCCTCGGGACCTCTGGATACCGAGTTCAGCCGCTTCAGTGCCGACTACAGCGTACCCGAGGCGTATGTCGAGCGGCCCGAGCCACAGGTGGAAGAGCCTATCTGGGTGCAGGTATGGCGAGACAAGGCTTTCCAAATTGGGGTGCTTGGCGCTGGGCTACTGGTACTCACAGGCATCATGCTTTTCCAGGATTTGCTGGCGCGCCACCCCCGAGTTCTGAACCCACTGCGCCAAGGTTTCAAGATCTACACCTTGGTCTTCATCGGCTGGTACTCGCTGGCTCAGCTGTCGGTGGTCAATATCCTTACCTTCACCAACTCGTTGATCAGCGGCTTCAGCTGGTCCTCATTTCTGATCGACCCGATGCTATTTATCCTCTGGTCGTTCGTGGCGGTGAGCCTACTGCTGTGGGGACGCGGAGTATTCTGTGGCTGGCTGTGCCCGTTCGGCGCCTTGCAGGACTTGGTAAACCAGGTCTCCCGCAAGCTTGGTGTAAAACAGATCGAGGTGCCCTTCGGACTACACGAGCGACTATGGGCAATCAAGTACATCATCCTGCTTGCCCTGTTCGCCGTCTCGCTGCATTCACTCGGCACCGCCGAACGTTACGCCGAAGTGGAGCCGTTCAAGACCGCGATCACGTTGCGCTTCCAGCGCGAGTGGGCATTCTTACTCTATGCTTTGGCACTGATCGCCATCTCTGCCTTCAACCACAAGTTCTATTGCCGCTATCTATGTCCGCTGGGGGCCGGGTTGGCGATCCCTTCCCGTCTGCGCTTGTTCGACTGGCTCAAGCGCCACCGCGGTAGCTGTGGCACCCCATGCCAGATCTGTGCCAATGAATGCGAAGTGGCCGCCATCCACCCGGACGGTCGCATCAATGCCAACGAGTGCCACTACTGTCTCGACTGCCAAGTAACCTACCACGATGACCAACGTTGCCCGCCCATGGTCAAGCGCCGCAAGCGCTTCGAAAAGGCGGCCAACTTGTCTTCTCGTACAGAGAGCGTTGAGACCCACCGGGATACAGCCGCCACCGGCAAGCAGGCCGAATGGCAACGCATCCCTCTTTACCAGCAAGAATGACACCATGGGGAATCAAGCATGAGCGATAAAAAAGACCACATCCAGAATATTGGCCGCCGCCACTTTTTACGTAATACCGCCGTCACCGGCGTCGCTGGCGCGGGCCTTGCCGGTGGCTTCGGCGCGGGGGCGCTGTTCAACAGCCAGCAAGCCCAGGCCGCTGGCGCCAACGGTATCGACGTCGCGCCCGGCGAACTCGATGAGTACTACGGTTTTTGGAGCGGTGGCCACCAAGGCGAGGTACGGGTGCTCGGTGTGCCCTCGATGCGCGAACTGATGCGCATCCCGGTATTCAACGTGGATAGCGCCACCGGCTGGGGGATCAGCAACGAGTCGAAGCGGGTACTGGGCGAATCAAGCCGCTTCCTCAACGGCGACTGTCACCACCCCCACGTCTCCATGACCGACGGCCGCTACGACGGCAAGTACCTGTTCATCAACGACAAGGCCAACACCCGGGTGGCGCGTATCCGTCTCGACATCATGAAGACGGACAAGATCACCACCATACCCAACGTTCAGGCGATCCATGGGCTACGCCTGCAGAAGGTGCCGCATACTAAGTACGTCTTCGCCAACGCCGAACTACCTATCCCCCAGATCAATGACGGTCGCGACCTGGAGAACCCCGAAAACTACTTCACCATGTTCAATGCTATCGATGCCGAAAGTATGGACGTGGCTTGGCAAGTGATCGTTGATGGCAACCTCGACAATACCGATGCCGACTATACCGGTCGTTTCGTCGCCTCCTCCTGCTACAACTCGGAAAAGGGCATGACCCTGACCGAAACCATGCGCGCCGAACGTGACTGGGTAGTGGTATTCGATGTTGAAGCTATCGAAGCCGCCGTCGCGGCCGGTAACTACAAAACACTGGGTGATGTGGACGTACCTGTACTCGACGGCCGCAAGGGCTCGAAGCTGACCCGCTACATTCCCATACCCAAGAACCCTCACGGCGTGAACACCTCACCGGATGGCAAGTACTTCATTGCCAACGGCAAGCTCTCTCCCACCTGTTCGATCATCGCCATCGACAAGCTGCCGGCACTGTTCGACGGCAGTATCGAGCCGCGCGACACCGTTGTCGGCGAACCGGAGCTGGGCCTGGGGCCGCTGCATACCACCTACGACGGTCGCGGTAACGCCTACACCACGCTGTTCATTGACAGCCAAGTCGCCAAATGGAACATCGAGGATGCCATTCGCCATTACAACGGCGAAGACGTCAACTACCTGCGTCAGAAGCTCGACGTGCACTACCAGCCGGGACACAACCATGCCAGCCTCACCGAGTCTCGGGACGCCGACGGTAAATGGCTTGTGGTACTCAGCAAGTTCTCCAAGGATCGCTTCCTGCCGGTGGGACCATTGCATCCGGAAAACGATCAGTTGATCGACATCTCAGGCGAAGAGATGAAACTGGTGCACGACGGCCCCACCTACGCCGAGCCCCACGATTGCATCCTGCTGCGCGCCGACCAGCTAAACCCGAGCCGAGTCTGGACACGCGATGACCCCTTCTTTGCCGAAACGGTCGCCATGGCCAAAGCCGACGGCGTTAACCTGGAAGGCGACAACAAGGTCATACGGGACGGTAACAAAGTGCGGGTATACATGACCTCCATTGCCCCGCAGTTCGGCCTAACCGAGTTTAAGGTCAAGCAGGGCGATGAAGTCACGGTGGTGGTCACCAATCTTGATCAGGTCGAAGATTTGACCCACGGTTTTTGCATGGTCAACCATGGCGTCCAGATGGAAATCTCCCCGCAACAGACTTCCAGCGTCACCTTCACCGCCGACAAACCTGGGGTGCACTGGTACTACTGCAACTGGTTCTGCCACGCCATGCACATGGAAATGACCGGTCGTATGTTGGTCGAGAAGGCCTAATGGTATCCGGGCCGCTCATTCGGCCCGGGTCTACAAGGAGTTTTCATGCTTCGCAGCGTCATTCTTACCGCCACCACCCTCGTGGTGGCGGTCTTCTTAATAGGTTTGCCCGCCCAGGCTGCGCAGTGGCGTGCCGTTCCCGGCGAGCCACTCCAGCCGCTGATTGAGCAAGCCGCTGATGGCGACCACATCTATTTACCCGAAGGTCGTTATCTCGGTTCAATAGTGATTGACCGCCCCCTGACGCTGACAGCAGAAGGAAAGGCGGTGATCGATGGGCTTGACGAAGGCCACGCCGTCATTCTCTCGGCCCCAAACAGCGTGCTGAAAGGCTTGACCATTGAAAAATGGGGTCGGGACCTGACCCAGATGGACGCTGGTATTCTGGTTCAAGAAGATGCCACCAGCAGCCTCATTCAGGGCAATCACCTTTCCGGGCCAGGCTTCGGCATTCGCCTTGACGCCGTCGCTAATGCCCGGGTAATCGATAATGTCATTCGAGGCGATGTGTCGCTGCGTTCTCAAGACCGAGGCAATGGCATTCATCTATTCAACGTCAGTGAGGCGCTGGTGGAAGGCAATGATATCCGTCGAGTGCGTGACGGTATCTACATCGATACCAGCCGCGACAGCGTACTGCGCGACAACCACATGCAGGATTTACGTTATGGTGTTCACTACATGTACGCCCATGACAACCACCTGGAAAACAACCTGACCCGCGACACCCGCACCGGCTATGCCTTGATGCAGTCGAAACGCTTGACGGTGGTTGGTAACCGTTCGGAAGGCGACCGCCACTACGGCATACTGATGAACAACATTACCCACTCGCTGCTACGCGCCAACCAAGTCGAAGGCATACAACAACGCCGCGACTCCAACGACCAAGGGCTGGTCAGTGGCGGCGAAGGCAAAGCGTTGTTCGTCTACAACGCTCAATACAATCGCTTCGAAGGCAACCGTTTCGCCCACAGTGATATCGGCATTCATTTGACCGCCGGTTCTGAAGACAACGTCGTAACAGGCAACGCCTTCATCAACAACCGACAACAAGTGATGTACGTGGCGACTCGCCTACAAGAGTGGTCGGAGGATGGTCGCGGCAACTACTGGAGCAATTACCTGGGCTGGGACCTTGACGAGGACGGCATTGGCGATACGCCTTTCGAACCCAACGATGCCATGGACCGCCTGCTATGGTGCTATCCCACAGCCCGGCTGCTGATGGACAGCCCTGCCGTACTGGCCTTGCGCTGGGTGCAACGGCAATTCCCGGTGTTTCGCCCCCAAGGCGTGCGCGACAGCGCTCCCTTGATGACAGCCCCTCACTTCGGAGACGCCGACACATGACCCCAGTGATCGACTTCCAACGCGTGACCAAACATCACGGCGACCTAACCCGTATCGATGCGCTCGATCTTTCGGTTAGTCCCGGCGAGGTATTGGCTTTGCTCGGCCACAATGGCGCGGGTAAAACCACCACCATGCACCTCATTCTTGGCTTGATCGCCCCGGACAAGGGGCACGTCTCGGTGCTCGGCGGCGCGCCTGCGGGTCCTCATGCCGAGACACTGCGTCGGCGCCTGGGCTATTTGCCGGAAAATGTCAGCTTTTACGAGCAACTCAGTGGACGAGAAGTTCTGACCTATTTCGCCCGACTCAAGCGAGTGGCTCGCGCCCAAGTCGACGAACTACTCGAGCGGGTAGGACTATCGAGCGCTGCCAACCGACGCGTCAAGACGTACTCCAAAGGCATGCGTCAGCGCCTCGGGCTGGCTCAGGCACTGCTCGGCGAACCACAACTATTGCTGCTCGATGAGCCGACTACCGGCCTCGACCCAGCGGCGACGCGTGATTTCTACCAAACGGTGAGGGACTTGCGCGACCGGGGCTGCACCGTACTGCTGTCCTCGCATGTGTTGCCCGGCGTGGAACCCTATATCGACCGCGCCCTGATCCTAGGTGGAGGACATCAGTTGGCCATAGGAAGCATGGCGGAGCTACGGGCCGAAGCGCAGCTGCCGCTCACCATCCACGCTCGAGGCCGCCTGGAAGAAGTTGCCTGGCACCACGGCTGGGACGACCCACGTATCCAGGTTTCCGCCCACCAGGCGCATGGGGTTACCTTCTCGGTTCCCGTCGACGCCAAACTGGCGGCATTACGCCACCTCACCGCCGACCCCAGAGTCGAGGATATCGAGCTACTGCCGCCGACGCTTGAGCATCTTTATACGCATTTCTCCGCCCAGCGCTCTCCCGACCAACCAGGAGCTTTCTCATGAACGCCGTTATGACCATCGCCGGCAAGGAATTTTGCGACGGCCTGCGTAATCGCTGGGTGCTGGCCATCGCGCTGGTGCTGGCAGCGCTCGCGGTGGGTATTGCCTGGTTCGGTGCCGCCGCCAGCGGCGGTCTGGGGTTCACATCGCTTGCTACCACCCTGACCAGCCTTTCGACCTTAGCGGTCTTTCTAATTCCATTAATCGCTCTTTTACTGGCGTATGATGCCGTGGTCGGCGAGCAGGAGGCCGGCACCCTATTGCTGTTGCTCACCTACCCGTTGAGCCGCACCTCATTCTTGCTGGGCAAGTTTCTAGGGCATGGTTTGATTTTAGGCGTGGCCACGATACTCGGCTTCGGTATCGCCGGGGTGGTAGTGGCCCTGGGGGCCGAGGGAGTAGACAAAGCCGAACTCGCCAGTGGCATGGGCCTGCTAATTCTTAGCAGCGTTCTGCTGGGCTGGGTGTTCATCGCCTTCGCCTATCTGATCAGCGTCTGGGTTACTGAGAAAGCCCGCGCCGCTGGCTTGGCATTGGTCGTCTGGTTCCTTTTCGTTCTGGTGTTCGATCTTGGCCTGCTCGCCTTACTGGTTAGCGTCAAACAAGGCGGCGACTGGCTGCCCTGGCTATTGTTACTCAACCCCACCGAGTGCTTTCGTCTGATCAATCTGGCCGGTTTCGAAGCCGCTGGCAGCATCAGTGGCGTTACCTCCATTGCCCAGGGAGGCGCTTTTCGCCCAGCGATACTGATACCGATTCTTCTAGCCTGGATACTGGTGCCTTTGGGCCTGGCCATCCTGCGTTTTCGTCATCGACCGGCCTGAGCCAACCCAACCTGGAGTACCGCCATGACTCGACACATTTCGCTGTTGCTAATCTCACTACTCGCCTTGTTGCTGCTTTCAGGCTGCAGCGAGCCGAAACCCGAAACCTTAGCCGCGCCTGTTCCCATCGAGTCGGGCGATAGCTGTCATGTGTGCGGCATGCTGATCAGCAAGCACCCTGGACCCAAGGGCGAAGCCTTCGTCCAAGGCCAGCAAGCACCGCTCAAGTTCTGCTCCACCATGGAGCTTTTCGTGTTTCTACAACAACCGGAGAACGAGGCCCGCCTTTCTCATGCTTATGTCCATGATATCGGCGCGACGTCTTGGACAGCACCAGAAGATGATGCTTTCATCTTGGCAAGCGAGGCCTGGTACGTAGTCGGTCATGAACGTCGCGGCAGCATGGGACACACCTTGGCGTCTTTCGCTGAGCATGCCACCGCCGAAGCGTTCCGTAACACCTATGGCGGCAAGGTTATCGCCTATGACGATATCGACTTAGAATTGCTAGGGCATCTAGGACGCGGAGAGTTAAACAGCCACTAGCTTGTTGCCACTTTTGCCTTGCTGGAACAGGTTGGCATCGTTGCAAATAGCCATTTGGACCTTCTTGTGGCAGGCCATAACGTAAGCGAATTATTTTCCGGTAGCTTGTGAAAACAACATTCGCCTATTATATTTATTTAATATGCATCTTATGGCAACCAGGGAGGCTTCATTATGCTACTACCACCTTCCCTGTGTTGTCGGCTCTATCAGGGCCTTGCTCTTGTATGCATCGTTTTGGGGGCCATTGGTATCGTTTTACCGCTGCTTCCCACGACGCCATTTTTGCTGGTGGCAGCCTGGGCGGCTCCTAAAGGCTCCACCCGGTTGGCCAATTGGCTCTGGATGCACCCCCGGCTAAGCCCCATCCTGCATGCCTGGCGCGATCAGCGAGCCGTGCCCAAGCGCGCTAAAAATACCGCTTGTACTTTGCTGGCGATCAGCTGGGGCACGCTGATCATAGCGGGTTCATCCCTGCCTATTCTAGCATTTACTGGTATCCTTTTTACCGTCGTGGCTATTTTTGTGCTAACACGGCCAACGGCTCAACTTTCTTGATCCCCCTTTCTTTTCTTCTCTTCTCGCTTGCTAGGTTACTCAGATTATGCACATCACCCGCTATACCGATTACTCCTTACGTGTACTGCTCTTCGTAGCCCTAAAAGGCGAGGAACGCTCGACCATACGTGAGATATCCGAGAGCTATGATATTTCTCGCAATCACTTGATGAAAGTCGTGCAAGAGCTGAACCATAAGGGCTATCTGGAAGCAATACGCGGCAAGCAAGGCGGACTACTGCTGGGACGAGCCCCCGAAGACATCAATATCGGCGCCCTGGTACGTGATACCGAGCAAGACCTTGCTTTAGTGGAGTGCCTCGGTAAACAAAACAAATGTGTAATTACCGGCGCTTGTCGCCTCAAGCCCATGTTTGCCGAAGCCTTAGAAGCGTTTTTCGAAATATTGGATGGCTATACTTTGGCCGATTTGTTGACCGATACACAGCGCCCTCAACTGCTTAGACTTCTGACGATTAGTTGATACCGCTTGCTCTTGTCTGGATAACGGATAAAGAAAGCTTCGGAATATTTATTGAGTCACCGTCACAAAGAACAGCCGAGACTGAGATGGCAGTTTTCGTCTATAGCTGTCCCATCTCAACGCGCTTGAAAAGGAATCGATAGTCGTGATCCAGAGAAAAGGGACTCAGCCTCAACTTCGTTTGGTCTACGACGGTGAGTGCCCAATCTGCCGACGCTACGTGCGCTGGCAGCGCATTCGCAAAGAGGTCGGCGAACTCGAGCTGATAGACGCAAGGCAAGATAGCAAAGCACGCCAGGAACTTACCGCTCAAGGCATTGACTTAGATGAGGGGTTCGCCCTGCAGGTCGGCGAGCGCTGGTACTACGGTGGCGAAGCGCTGCACCACCTGGCCCTACTCGGCACACGCAGCGGCATATTCAATCGCCTGATGTATCGGCTGTTTGCTAGCCAAAAACGTACCGTGATGCTTTATCCGCTATTAAGAACTTGCCGAAATTGGCTATTAAGAATAATCGGCAAATCTCGGATCGGAAATCTCAAGTAAACATTTTAGCGTTTCACTTATTGACGGAAAGAAAATGGGGTCTGGCATCGCCAGCCACGAGCCAAGCATATCGGCAAGCCCCAATAGCCGTCAGCATCGCTGGTTTTTGATCTAAAATGTTGCGTCACCAGCAAATACGAGCGTGGCCACTCCTCATAGATTAAAAAGTTATTCCCACGACGAGCACCAAGGCGCCAAAACCCGTACCAGCATGACCCGAGTCAAAAGCCAATAATTAATAGACGACTAAAATACTCAGGTTTTTAATCGTTAAGGGTCTCTGTCATGGAACTTGTATGCCCTGCTGGCAATTTGCCCGCCCTAAAACGCGCCGTGGATGAAGGCGCTGATGCCATCTACTTCGGTTTCCAAAACGCCACCAACGCCCGCCAGTTTGCCGGCCTAAACTTCACCGACAAGCGTGCCCGCGAGGGTATCGACTACGCCCATGCGCGCGGTAAACGGGTCTTTTGCGCCATCAATACCTACCCGCAACCCGATGGCTGGGATATATGGACACGCGCCGTGGATCAGGCCGCGGATCTTGGCGTCGATGCTCTGATCATAGCTGACATGGGGCTGCTCGATTATGCCGCGCGTCGCCACCCTGACATGGCTCGCCATCTCTCGGTTCAGGGGTCTGCGACCAGTCACGAGGCGCTGCGCTTCTACCACGACCATTTCGGCATCAAGCGCGCCGTGCTGCCGAGGGTACTCTCGATTACCCAAGTGCGTGACCTAGCGAAGCAGAGCCCTGTTGAACTTGAGGTCTTCGCCTTCGGCAGCCTATGCATCATGGCTGAGGGACGCTGCTATCTCTCCTCCTATCTGACTGGCGAATCACCCAATACCCGCGGCGTCTGCTCCCCAGCAGGTTATGTACGCTGGGAGGAAACGCCCGAGGGGCTCGAATCACGCTTAAATGGCGTACTGATCGATCGCTATGAAAAGGGAGAACCAGCGGGTTATCCAACGCTGTGCAAGGGGCGCTTTGAAGTGGGGGGCGAGTCGTACCATGCCATTGAGGAGCCTACAAGCCTTAACACCCTGGAGCTTTTGCCTGAACTCAAGAAATTGGGAATCAACGCAGTGAAAATCGAAGGTCGCCAACGCAGTCCAGCTTACGTGTCGAAAGTTGCCGGTATCTGGCGCCAAGCTTTAGATCAACTGGAGCAATCACCTGGCGATTTTCATATCGAACCTGCTTGGTTGTCAGGCCTTGGTGAGCTTTCCGAAGGTAGCACCACCACGCTCGGTGCCTACGAGCGCCGCTGGAAGTAGGAGAAAGTCCATGTCTATTAACCCAACGTTCAAGCTGTCACTTGGCCCAGTGCTTTTCTACTGGACCCGCGATCGCTACGCCGATTTTTATCGCGATGCCGCCGACTGGCCCGTCGAGATCGTCTATCTGGGCGAGTCAGTCTGCTCTCGCAGGCGCGATATGAAGCTCGACGACTGGCTCGGCATCGGCCGCGAACTGAAAGAGAGCGGTAAACAGGTGGTGCTGTCGAGCCAGACACTGATTGAATCCGAAGCCGACCTGCGCGACTTGCGTAAGCTTTGCGACAATGGCGAACTCATGGTAGAAGCCAACGACCAGAGTGCCCTGCAGCTTCTCATCGCCGCTGGCCTGCCATTCGTCGCCGGCGGTGCACTCAATCTCTACAACCCTGCCGCTATAAGCGTTTTAGCTCAGAACGGGATGCAGCGTTGGAACGCGCCGGTAGAGATGTCGCGGGACGATCTCGCCCGGTTGCTTGACGACTGCCATGACGAGGGACTTGATCAGACCTGCGAGCTGTTCGCCTACGGGCACCTGCCGCTTGCCTGGTCGTCGCGCTGCTTTACTGCGCGGCGATATCAGAAACCCAAGGATCGCTGCCAGTTTGTGTGCCAGAAACACCCTGAAGGCATGACTCTGCGCTCTAAGGAGTCACAGGATATCTTCACGCTGAACGGTATCCAGACCCTTTCCAGCGCCTGTCAGGATCTGCGTCATGAGATTGGTGACATAGCCAATATAGGTGTCGGCGTGGTGCGCCTAAGCCCTCGTGCCGAGGGCATGTCCGATGTAGTTGCCGCCTTCGATGCCGCTCGACGCGGCGAACTCCCTCTCCCCGACCCGCTAACCTTGGTCGAAGCCGACATCTGCGACGGCTACTGGTACGGCCGCCCCGGCATGTCGCATCGCCAAACCGTAAGTTAGTACTAAGTAAAATTTATTCTTGCACCTAAAAAATCAAAGCCACCACCTTGTGACACTCTTGTGCCCCGAGGCAGTGGCTATAACAGCGTACACATAATGTATTCGTGCTACCCCGTGAAACACGTCAGGGCAATTGTCGCTGACAAATGCTGACCTACCTTGCTGTTAGTCACCATATTCATCCAGATGTAACTGCCGTCCGGTAGAGTGGGCGACAATTTTTCAGAAACGCCCGCGCAGTCATCGCTACGCCCAAACCTGGAGCGAGCAGCTCACCATTCACCGGCTGGTCTGTCAGGTGTTCATGATAGCCGCGATCAAAGAGGTTGTTTACATCCACGTCCACTTCCAGTGACGACGGGCCAAGTTCAGACGCTATACTCCCGTTATTTGTATGTTATGTGCCCTTTTTCCGCTCAAAGAGCGGAAAAAGGGCACATTGGCTAGCCATCAGCATGCCTCTAGAGCGTTTTACCCGCCTCGATTCGATAACCCAAATCCAATACCCGCTGTTCCAGCGCTTCGCCATGGATACGCGATAAAAGCACTTTAGCGGCCTCTTCACCAATCGCTTGCCGAGGGGTAATAACACTGGCCAGCCGTGGCGTCATCGCTTGCCCCACATCGTGGCCGTGAAACCCGGCGATAGCCATTTTCCCAGGTACCGAGATACCCTGCCGCAGGCATTCAAAATAGGCCCCTACCGCGACGTCGTCGTTGGTGCAAAAAATACCATCGGCGTGGGGATAGTCACACTGAATTTCCTGCATCAGTGCTGCGCCTACGCTGTAAGAAGAGCGCTGGCTGCTATAGAGCGTCACCGGTGGCAGCCCGTTGGCCTGCATGGCATCACGATAGCCCTTCTCGCGTTGCCGGGTACGCTCATCTAGCCGAACCGCCAAATAAATAACCTGCCGTCGGCCACGCCGAATCATCTCGCTCACCATATCGAAGGCAGCACTCACGTTATCGTACCCCACTGCTTGCTGAAGCGGGGGGCGGTGAGTATCCATGATTTCAACAATGGGGATACCGGCGGTTTCCAGCATCCGCAGGCTGCGGGCGGTATGGTATCGATCAGAGAGAATCACACCATCGACATTGTAAGACAGCAGCGATGCAAGGCTACGCTCTTCAAGCTCGGGACTATAGCCGTAGTGCGAAAGCATCAGATGGTAGCCTGCCGGCTCGGTCAACGCCTCAATGCCGACAATCACATCGGCAAAGACTTGGTTGGTCAGCGACGGCACCAGCACACCAATCGAATGGCTCGTCGCTCGGGAAAGTAAGTCAGGCGCGCGGTTGGGAATGTAGCCAACCTGTTCCGCCACAGAAAATATCTGCTCGCGCAAGCCCTCCGAGACCGTTTCAGGGTCGCGTAAGCAACGGCTCACCGTCATTTTGGTGGCACCAACACGATCAGCAATATCTTGTAAGGTAGGGCGTTTTTTCTTCAATGGCAGCACTGCATTATCATGTGGGATACAAAAGGGCCATACCATAGCGAATGGTAAGGCCCTTCGCCTATCCCCTCCTTTAGCCTAGTGAACCTTGTTGCAGCGGTGTCAATTTCTCAGTGAAACGCTCAACAATCGCTTGAGGTGTCAGCGTAATGGAAACCGTGACCGCCTCGTCACGGCTAGGCGGCTCTAAATCGGCAAGTTGACTTGCCAGCATGCTATCGCCTTTAAAGAAGTGACCAGCCCGGGTTCCAAGCCGCTCACGTAGTAGCGAATGAGTACCTTCCAGATAAAGAATACGTAGCGCCTGATCCCCTTCGCGAAGACGATCTCGGTAACGCTTCTTAAGCCCTGAACAGGCAATCACCAGCGATTCGTTTCGCGCTTTATATTCCGCGAACAATCCTGCTAGCGTTGCCAGCCAGTCGCTCCGGTCATCATCGTTAAGCGGTCTACCGCTGGCCATTTTGGCCACGTTGGCAGGCGAGTGGTGGTCATCGCCATCGATGAATGTGGCGCCCAGGGCGAGCGCCAGTTGATCGCCAACGTGCGACTTCCCCGAGCCGGATACACCCATGACCAAAATACGATGCGAAGGAGTTTTCATTGCGGCTCTCCTGTTCCTTGCCAACCATTCATTGCCAACCATTAATTGCCAGCCACAGCGGTCAGGTCAGGCAACCAGGTAACGATGCCCGGGAAAGCCACTAGAATCACGAGCACCACTAACAGCGCCGCGTAATAAGGCAGCATGGCTTTTACCAGCGACTCCATGGACACTTTGCCGACACCGCAGCCGACGTAGAGGCAGGTGCCCACCGGCGGGGTTAATAACCCGATGCCCAGAACGAACGCCATCAGCACGCCGAAGTAAGCCGCATCGACGCCCACCGAGGTCACAATAGGTGCCAGCATGGGCGCCATGATCACCATTGCCGGGGTTAAGTCCATCACAAAGCCGACCAATAGCAGCAGAAAGGCCACAATCAACAGCAGTAAAAATGGATCCTGGGTGATTGCCTGAACCTGGCTAACCAGGGTTTGCGGCACCATATTGATGGTCAGAAACCAAGCAATGACGGTGGCAAATGCCAGTAACATCATCACCATACCGGTGAGCCTGGCGGTGCGAATCAGCATGCCGATTAGTTCACGGAGCTTGAATTCGCGGTACACCACTAAAGAGATCACTAGTGAGTAAAGCAGCGCCGCGACGGCCGCTTCAGTGGCGGTAAAAACGCCGCCAATAATGCCGCCAATTACGATAACGGGCAGCACCAGCGCCAGCCATGCATCTTTAAAGGCTTTCCACAGGCGATCCCAGCGGAACTGCTGCACGCCGCCGCCATGCTTTTTGGCAAGAATATAAGTCGTCACCATCAGCGCAAAGCCAATCAGCAAACCCGGAATGATACCGGCGATAAACAGGCGACTGATGGAGGTCTCGGTGACGATGCCGTAGAG
Source organism: Vreelandella salicampi (assembly GCF_013415105.1). Classification (GTDB taxonomy): domain Bacteria; phylum Pseudomonadota; class Gammaproteobacteria; order Pseudomonadales; family Halomonadaceae; genus Vreelandella; species Vreelandella salicampi. The sequence goes on along the minus strand of NZ_JACCDF010000002.1, from coordinate 475,116 downwards.
AATCAGCGGAATCGAGGGCGGAATAATAATCCCGATCACCGAAGACACCGTATTAATCGCGGTGGCATTGGCGGCGGTATAGCCCTGCTCTTTCATCGAGGGAATCATCATCGCGCCGGTAGCCGCCGTATCGGCCACGGCTGAACCGCTGATACCGCCAAAGAACATCGAGCCGGTGATGGCAACCTGCCCCAACCCGCCGCGCATAAAGCCGACCAGAGCCCCCGCCAGTTCCATTAGTCGGCGGGCGATGCCACCGTTGCTCATCACTTCGCCAACCAAAATAAAGAACGGGATCGCCAGCAACGGAAAGCTGTTAACCCCACGGATAGATTGTTCGATCATTATCGACAGCGGAATATCCGAGAGCACCGCCATGACAAGTGCTGCAACGCCCAGGCCAAACGCAATCGGCAAACCGATCACAATGGACGCTAATAAAATAGCTAGAAAAATCCAAAGCATGATTACCGTCCTCCTTCCGGATCGGCCGAGTGGCGATGGGGGTGACGAATAACCTTCACGCTCACCCACATGCGCCAAAGCGATACCGCCGCAATAAAAATGACGCACAATACAAGCGAAAGGCTAACTAAGCTAAGCGGTATATTCATAATGGCTGAACGGCCGCTTGAGCGAGAAAGCACCTGATAACCGCCCCAAATCATCACGACCATTAACCCGGTGATAATCATGTGCTGTAACAAATAAAGCATGTGCGCGACACGTAACGGTAAACGCCTTACCAGCGCATCCACCGCGATATGTTCATAACGTGAAAAGGCGGCGGCTGCCCCAATAAACACCAGCCAAATAAACAGCATGCGAGCCAGCTCGTCAGCCCAGGGCAATGAGACATTAAACGCAGCGCGCCCTACCACGTTGCTTGAAACCGCCACAATTAGCGCTACCAAAATAGCCCCAATCAGGTACTCCATGCCTAGCGTTAGCCAGCGAAACAATGCAGGGCCTTGGCGGGCATCGGTATCAATCTCAAGCAACTTGCGATTGGGGTCATCTAAATACACCGACGGATCTTCAAACGCCATATCATCCGCAGGAGGCGACGTGTTAGGAGGTATAGAGGAGGTAGTCATAAAAACTCCGGAGGGCACTGACAAGTCGGGCAGGCGCAATGGCCTGCCCGATGGTGCACTAAACGTACCGTGTTAGTTGCTGCTATCTTCAACGATTTGTTGAATTTCAGCGATTATATCTTCACCAATGCGCGGCGCCCACTCATCATAAACAGGCTGTGTCGCTTCTTGGAAAGCCGCTAGCTGCTCATCATTCAAACGCGTAATTTGCATGCCGCGCTCTTCTAACTGTTTGCGTGACCAGTCGTCATATTCTGCGGAAAGCTGAATTTCGTACTCAGCAGACTGGCGGGCAGCTTCCATGACGAGTTCTTGGTATTCAGGTGCCATGCGATCCCAGGTGCGCTCGGACAGCATCATGATGAACGGCGTGTAAACGTGGCGTGTTTCGGTGCCGTAATCCTGCACTTCGTTGAAGTTAGAGGTCAGGATAGTGCTCCAGGGGTTTTCTTGTCCGTCGACGACACCTTGCTCAAGAGCCGAAAATAGCTCGCCGAACGCCATGGGCGTGGGGTTGGCACCCAGCGCTTCCCAAATAGCTAAGTGAACCGGGTTTTGCATGGTGCGAACGCTTAAACCGCGGACATCCAAACCCGCCACGTCTTCCGGCGTCTCTACTGGGCGGGCACTGTTAGAAAGCTGACGGTAGCCGTTTTCTGAGAAGGTCAGCGCTTTTAGGCCCGTGCCTTCAAAGTCGTCAAGCATTTCCTGGGCCACATCGCTCTGCATAACGGCCATGGCTGCTTCACGGTTAGGCAGTAAGAAGGGAAGGTCAAACGCAGAGAGTTCTTCTACATAGCCGGTAGTGGCTGAGCTTGATGGATACGTCATATCCAGCGTGCCGGTTTGCAGCATTTCCATCATCTGCACATCGTCACCCAACTGGCTATTGGGGAAAACATTAACCGTAATACGTCCGTCGGTACGCTGCTCAAGAATCTCACCGAAATACTGGCTGGAAAGAAACTGCGGAGAACTCTCAGATAGGCCGATGCCCATTCGCAGAGTGTGGCTGCCGTGGTCAGCCACCACTTCTCCATCAATCGCGGGCGGATCAGAGAGATCGGGACTTTGTGCGTGAGCCATACCGAACGTAAGTGTCGTCGCGCCGACCAAAGTAAGCGTGCTGCGCCAAATCGCTGTCATGACGTTATCTCCAAATTACTCATTGTTGTTAACTGCGGTGATCACTAACTGCCCATTGAGCCGACAGCCGTTGCACTGGTTCTGACTATCGAATGGTTACGGCCACCTGGAAAGCCATCTTGTTACCGGTAACATTCGATGGGAAAAGGCTAGCCATCGCGTTGCATAGTGTCAAAACAAAACTGTCAATTTACGACCAACGTCTAGGGTCGACCACTCACGGCATTGCGGTCCCGACGTCGACATGTCTGCGCAAGGCCCTTGTAGAGCAAGGTAATAACGGACCATCCAAACTTCCCCAAAACGTATTTTTGTCAACTCAAATGGCAAAAAAAGGGTTTCAATGGTTTTTGCTGTCTAAAATGCTCTTTAAGAATATCGTCACCTTCTGTTTTTCTTTGGAGGCCACATGGATTACCACACTTACCGTCAGGCGCTGGCCGAGCAGTTGCAGGGGGCTGAGCTGCCCTTTCAGGCCGATGAGTTCGCTGCCCGTTTAGCGCGCACGCGCATCCTGATGAAGGAAGCGGGCCGTGACGCGCTGCTACTCACCGACCCGGCGGATATTTTCTATCTAACCGGTTACCACACTTTCGAGGTATCAGTGCATACGGCGCTGGTGGTAACCACTGAGCGGGTGGTGCTGCAGGTACCTTCGATCGAGACAGGGCCGGCGGTGGTTACTGCCACGGTGGATGAGATTATCGGTTATCGCTGGGAGAGCTTAGATGAAGTGACCGTGCCGCTGGCGGAGGTACTTGCGCCTTATCGCGCCATCGGGTTAGACGCGTTCAGTGCGGGCTTGCGCTTCGGAGTGATTCAAGCATTGCAAACGCGCCTGGGAAGTGGGCGCTTTTATAGTGATGGCGGTGCGCTGCTGGATGGCCAACGGTTGGTCAAGCGCGAGGTGGAACTTGCCTGCCTACGCGAAAGCGCGCGAATCACCGCAACAGGCCTAGCGGCGGCGGAAGCCATCATTACCCCCGGCATGACCGACAACGATATTGCCGCGGAAGGCGCCAAAGTGCTGCTGGCAGAAGGCAGCGAATTCATGAGCCTACAGCCCATCGTCACCAGTGGCCGACGTATTAGCGTCATCCACGTCAACCACAAACGTACGCCAATTGCCGCAGACGACCCGGTATTTCTGGAGTTTGGCTCAGCATATCAGCGCTACACTGCGCCAATGATGCGAACCGCCGTCGCTGGCCGTGCCAGTGCAGACATGCAGGCAGTACGCGATATCTGCCGCGGTATGTTTGAGTCGCTTACCAGTGCCATGCACCCAGGCAATACCTTCGATGATGCCGCACGGGCGGCGGAGGCGGTGCTAGCTCCCCACGAGGAGCGGCTATTTTTTTCCGGCGTGTTCGGTTATGCGGTCGGGGCGCAGTTTCCGCCCAGCTGGGTAGAGGGAACCGGCTACATCGCTCGCGGCCAAGAACGCACCTTCGAAGAAAACATGGTCTTCCACCTACCACTTTGCTTGCGTTTGCCTGGTCAGTGGGGAATTGGTATCAGCGATACAGTGCAGGTAACGAGACAAGGCGGTGTCCCGCTTACCGATAATGATTGGCAAATTAACGAACGTATTGATGCCCGTTTTCATAAAGACTAGATAGGTAACCACGAAGTTCGGCAAGTCGCTCAATCCCGTCAAAGTGACCCTGCCCAACAACCATAGACACTACCAGGAAAAAGATGCTTGTCTCGGCAATGACATAGCGGTCTAAAAGCCGTTTGGAGAACTGGGAAAGCTCATCACACGATTTTTGCCAGCCAGCTTGGCGCGATAGAGGGCGTCATCCGCTTTTTTGACCAGCTCGAGAGCACTATTGACCTCGCTGGCCGGTTCGCGCACCGCCACCCCGACACTGGTGGTGACGCGTTGCCAGGGAGAGTCTTCGTGCAGAATATCCAGATCCGATATGGCACGGCACAAACTGTCAGCAATCCCCATGGCCGGGTCACGGCTGGTGTCCTGAAGGACGACAATGAACTCCTCGCCACCGTAACGTGCCACTAAATCGTTCCCACGACGCACCTGCTGCTCAAGGGAATGAGCCACATCCTGCAAACACTGATCACCTGCCTGGTGCCCGTAGCGATCATTGAACGCCTTGAAAAAATCGATATCGAGCATGATGACGGTAAGACTCAAGCCATTGCGCAACGCTGTCGACCATTCTCGATCCAGAATTTCCTCGAAGTAACGCCGGTTAGCTAGGCCAGTGAGGCCGTCAGTACGGGATAACTGTCGTAGTCGCTGGTTAGCTTCTTCCAGTTCTTGCGTACGTTCCCTAACTCTCTCTTCCAGCGCTTCACTGATTTCCCGGTACTTGGCCAGAAGACGCTCGGTTTCCGCGTTCTTCTCCCGAAAAACCTCAGACGCCATGGACAGCTCCCGAAGCTCGCGACCCGCTGCCGGAGACGGCACCACTGAAGTCGTTTCACCTCTGGCGAGACGGCGGAAAGTCGCGGCCAGATTTTCGATCGGCGTTGCGATGCTTCGGCCAATGGCGTAAGAAAGACCAATGATCAGCAGCAACATGAACGCACTGCCGGATAGAGCCAATACAAATACCTGGCGTATTGTGCTGGCGACATGTCTCTCGATCTGAGCCATTTCAAGGCGTAACTCCTCGGAAAGCTGATCCGACTGATAGAGAATTTCATAGGTTTCTGCCGCCATGACCACATTGACCAGAAAAAGATAACCCCGTGTACGCTGCACGGCTTCCAGTATGACCTCTTGGTAAGCAAGTACCGACGCGTCCATCCGGCCAAGAAAAGGTAGTGAGGCATCATCCTGGAGTAGCCCTGACAGCTGATTAATTAACTGCAGGGATTGCTGGGCATTGCGTCTGATCTCCCGAATCAGCGAGTTGTCGAGGGAATCGAAATATTGCTGTGTGAGCCGTTCAATTTGCAATGATGAGTTACGCAGGCGCTCCACCAGTGCAACCGACTCCGGGGTCGCCCCCGAAATCGTCGCGGCGAACGCATCTACCAAAGCGCCATGCTCTTCTGCCCGGTTTCGGATCGTTTCGTTGATCAGCCGGCTCTGCTGGTTACGTTGAGTCTTCACCTCTGAAAAAGCCTGTTGGAAACTTTCCAGATGCGTGGCCATAATACCGGCCCGCTCACGAACGGGCTCGCTGGCATCAGCCTCAAGCCTTGAAAGCAGCGCTCTTGCCTGCTCAAAGACCAAACTGGCCTGATCTGCCGAGAAGCTCTCACCCTCCTGAACAAACGCCTCCGACAGTCGCTGGAGATCAATCATTCTGGCGGACAAATCTCGCCCTAATTCTACCCGCTCACTGAACACGGTGAACCGGCGGAAATCCGAATAGATATTGCTGATGGCCAGGCCCATGAAGAGAGCCACGCCCACCCCAATCAGACCAATTACCAGAAATCCGGCAAAGATCCTATTCTTTAGGCGCCACCGGGAAAATCTGATCATGCCAGCAAAAAGTCCTTCCATTTGGTCAGTGTGTATTCATAGGTATCCATGACCGTATTCCAGACCGCGACATTCTCGAATCTTTTGAGGTAACTCCCGCCGCGACGGATCTCTCCTGGCTCCGCCACCATTTTTCCATCGGTTCCGGTCATAGCGTTTTCAGCAGGCTTGCCTTCGTACCAGAAGTCCCACTCTTCGGCACTCATGTGCTGTTTAGCCCGTTGTGGGTTAGAAATATAATAGCCCTGCCTCGCAATAAAAGCGCCGGGCCAGCCCGACAACCACCAGTTCATAAAGGCATAAGCCGCCTCCTTGCGTTCGTCGTCAACCGCTGAAGACAGACACATGACCCCATACCAAGCACGATAGCCTTCCTTAGGCGCAGCATAGACACAAGGAATGCCCATGCCACGCAAACGGGCTGCCGCGGGCGAAAACATGCTCTCAATATCCACATCGCCCCTTGCCATGAGGTCCACAGAATGCGGAACGGACGACCAGAATCCACGAAAATGTCCTTGTCGTTTGTAGTCGATCAATATCTCGAAAAGATGATCAACTTCTCGCCGGCTCATGCGGCCGATGTCGTTAAAACGAATAAGCCCACGCGCTTGAGCGGCCAATGCCAGGTCAAATAGGCCGATACTCGGTGCGTTTATGATGGCGACCCGGCCACGAGACCTGGGATCAAGAAGCCAACCCCAGCTTTCCGTTTCGTAGGGGATGCCTTCATTAATAGCATCTGCGCGGTAACCGAAGGAATCGACATTATGCGTATACGGTAGAAAGCTGATCATGCCGGAGGGTTTGGGCCCCAGCGTCCCGTTAGGTTGGATATGCAGCAAGCGGTGAGGCGCGTCTCCCTGACCGATCTGAGCATCAGGCGAGATTCGCCCCGACTTCGGCAAATCATTAATCTCTTCCCAATAGGTCAGTCGTCGGGTTTCAATCGGCTGGATGGCATTGGCCTGCCAAAGTACCCGAATACTGTTCGACCACTGTTCATAGAGGTCAAAGGCCCCCGGGTCTGTCGCCGCTTTTAGCAAGACTTCGGCACTACCACCCGGGTGAAATTCGATATTAATGCCCAAATCCTGCTCTGCGCGGCGCCGTATAGGCTCCTGCAGGGTGACATGCGTGCCTACTACACGCAGTGTGGGCTTACGGTTGACTGCCTGCACGATGGCCGGGAAAGCCGCTTTACCCAATAGAAGGCCGGCTCCGCCAGCTTTTAACACGTCTTGACGCTTCACCAGGATGATCGGTCCTTGTGGTTAGGAATCCGGAACCTGCCTTAAAACCGCAGGAGTCACACCTTGAGAAGATATTCCTTACTATATTTCAAGGTTTTATCTGTCAATTAATTCCATCACATTAAAAGGACTAAGTCTCCCCCTGCCTGCCCGATTACAAAAGTAATAGTCTCACTCGTATTGCTAAGCGCCGCCAAAGCCGGTGAGCAACCGTGTCGCCGGCTGTTTGCACTTACCGGCTGGCGCACTTCTCTACGATTAAATTTAAAATCAATCAGTTAGATTATTTTAATGGCATACATTTCTTTTCTTATGTGCCATACCGCACCGACCGGATAAATATAACAGCGCTACTGTGTGAGATGTCGTCGACAGGAAGGCTTTTGCCGATGGATCATTCTTCACGCCAGGAGCAAGCACATGGGTTCCACTATCCCCTTTTCACCCACCAATCGACTTCTCGACAGCCTGCCTGAAAAAGAGAAAGAACCTTTTCTCGCTGACTGCGAGACAGTAGAAATGACATTCGGCCAGCTGTTGGCCGAGCCGGGTGACAACATCTCATATGCCGTCTTCCCCCTCGACTGCTTCATTTCCTTGATTGCCACGCTGGCTAGCGGAGACCAACTGGAAGTTTCCATGGCTGGCAAAGAAGGCATGGTGGGCATCCCCTTGGTGCTCGGGGCACAGACAAGCGCGCTACAGATGCTTGTCCAGGGAGCGGGGCCGGCGCTGCGCATATCATCGGCCAGCTTCCAGAATCACCTGGCGCGAAGCCCAATCCTTGAGGGGCTAATGAAGCGCTATCTCAATGTCTTGTTAAACCAGATATCCCAGTCCGCTGCCTGCGCCCACTACCATGCATTAGAAGCGCGTATGGCGCGCTGGTTGTTAATGACCCACGACAGAACCCACGGGGAGCAGTTACATCTTACCCACGAGTTTCTTTCCAGCATGCTAGGCGTGCGTCGTGCGGGCATCACCCTGGCCGCCACGGCGCTTCAGCGGCGCGGTTTGATCAACTATCAACGAGGCAGAATCACCGTGCAGAATCGTGCCGGCCTCGAAGAAGCTTCTTGTCAATGCTACGCCACTGATTGCGATATCTATGACGAGATGCTCGAACAAGTAAGTCGTCGTACATCGATTTCTGAATCATCGCACGCGCAGGACAAGCGCTCCTTCCACTTTGGTTAAAACATAAAAGCACTAGTCCTTCTGCGGCTTTGTCGATAAATTGTGGTTCGACATTCATGAACGCGCTAATGCGTGTTTTTCATAGCGATTCATACAAGCATCATGAAACGGCGATAGCCTTCACTTATCAGAGTAATAAAACTACAAAAACGGGTTTTATTGCCGTAAAGTCTCTCATATCGACGCCAAAAAATGTAAAATAACTACAAAATCCATACACCGTTTCTACCCATGCAGAGGTTCCTATGCCGAGCTCAACATCCGCTACGTTAAATATGACCGTTGCCGAGGTTACCCAGCGCATTCGTGAGCGCTCTGCCGAGCGGCGCGCCCTCTACGAGCAGCGCATGGCTGACCAGCACAAACGCGGCGTGCATCGCGGCGAGCTTAGCTGTGGCAACCTGGCCCACGGCTTTGCGGCCTGCAATCCGCAGGAAAAAGATTCCCTGAAGTTGATGAACAGCGCTAACCTGGGGATCATCTCCGCCTACAACGACATGCTGTCAGCCCACCAACCGTTTGAAACCTTTCCGGAAACCATCAAGGGGGCGGCCCGCGCCATGGGCTCCACCGCCCAGTTTGCCGGTGGCGTGCCCGCCATGTGCGACGGCGTCACCCAGGGCCAGCCGGGCATGGAGCTCTCGCTGTTTTCCCGCGACGTGATTGCCATGGCGGCTGCGGTGGGACTCTCGCACAATATGTTTGATGCTGCGCTTTACCTGGGCGTGTGCGACAAGATTATCCCTGGCCTATTTATTGCTGCCGCGCGCTTTGGCCACCTGCCGGCGATGTTTGTACCGGCCGGCCCGATGCCTAGCGGCTTGCCCAATAAAGAAAAAGCGCGCATTCGTCAGCTTTACGCTGAAGGCAAAGTGGGCCGCGATGCGCTGTTGGAAGCAGAATCCGAGTCGTACCACAGCCCCGGCACCTGCACCTTCTACGGCACCGCCAACTCGAACCAGTTAATGATGGAAGTGATGGGTCTGCACCTGCCCGGCACCTCGTTCGTTAACCCCGGCACTGAAATGCGCGAAGCTCTCACCCGCTACGCGACTGAACAAGCGATTCGCAATACCGAGCCCGGCGGCGAGTACCGCCCCTTCTACAAGCAGATTGACGAGCGCGCCATTGTTAACGCGGTGGTGGGTTTGTTGGCCTCCGGCGGCTCGACCAACCACACGCTACACCTGATTGCCATGGCTGCGGCGGCGGGTATTACGCTCACCTGGGACGACTTCACCGACCTTTCGGCGGTTACGCCCAGCCTGATGCGGGTCTACCCCAACGGCCAGGCGGATATCAACCACTTCCAGGCCTCAGGCGGCATGAGCTTTTTGTTCCGCGAACTGCTGGGCGCTGGCCTTCTGCACGGCGATATTCCCACCGTGTTTGGCACCGACCTAACCGCTTATACCCAGGAGCCCTTCCTGGAAGACGGCAAAGTGGTCTGGCACGATGGCCCCGAGAAAAGCCTCGACGAAGCCGTGTTAAGCACTGTCGCCAACCCCTTCGCGCCGACCGGTGGCCTTACGGTCATGAAAGGCAACCTGGGCCGCGGGGTAATTAAAGTCTCCGCCGTCGCCGAAGAGCACCGCATCGTTGAAGCGCCGGTGAAAATCTTTGAAGACCAGAACGAGATGAAAGCGGCCTTCGAATCCGGCGATTTGGATCGCGATGTGATCGTAGTGGTACGCTTCCAGGGCCCCAAAGCCAATGGCATGCCCGAGCTGCACAAACTGACACCTTTCCTGGGCGTACTACAGGATCGTGGCTTTAAAGTGGCACTGGTTACCGATGGCCGCATGTCGGGTGCCTCGGGCAAAGTGCCCGCCTCTATCCACATGAGCCCCGAAGCTCTGGACGGCGGCCCGCTGGCCAAACTGCACGATGGCGACATCGTGCGCCTGGATGCCAACGCCGGCACGCTCGACGCCAAGGTCGATCCTGCCACCTGGGGCCAGCGTGAACTGGCTATCGGCAACCTTGACCACTACCACGTCGGTCTCGGTCGCGAGCTGTTCTCAGGCTTCCGCCATCTGGCCATGCACGGCGAAGAAGGTGCCGGGGTGTTCGGCGGCTTCGAGGCCGACGACCTGGCCCGCCAGGAAGGACAGATCTTCCAAGAGGATGCCTGATGCGACCGGCCCTGATCGGCGATATCGGCGGGACGAACGCCCGCCTGGCGCTGGTGACGCCAGGCGATATCACCCCGCACGATATTATCAACCTGCCCTGCGCGGACTACCCGGGCGTCATCGAGGCGATCCAGGACTACCTGAGCCGGGTAGGCTCAACGGGCGACAACGCGCCTCGCGAGGCCTGCCTGGCGTTTGCCTGCCCGGTTCACGCCGAGCGGGTCAAGATGACCAACAATCATTGGAATTTCTTGAAAAGCGAGGTTCGCGACACCCTCAAGCTTTCGCTGTTCAAGGTCGTCAACGACTTCACCGCCCAGGCACTGGGGGTTCCTCACGTCACCGCTGATGATCTGGTCGAAGTACAGCCCGGCGAGGGCCAGACCCATTCCACGCGGCTGGTCATTGGCCCCGGTACGGGGCTTGGCGTGGCCGGGGTATTTCCCGGCCAGCACGCCTGGATTCCGCTACCCACCGAAGGCGGCCATGTCACCTTCGCGCCCACCGACGACAGCGAGCGTGCGCTGCTGGACGTCTTTTTACAGCGCCACAAGCGGGTCAGCGTCGAACGCATCCTGTGCGGCCAGGGGCTTTTAGAGCTGTATCAGGCGCACTGCGTGCTCGACGATCAGGCACCGCGCTGCACGACGCCAGCGGAGGTCACCCAGGCCGCCAACGACGGTGACCCTATTGCCAGCGCCACGCTGCTGCGGTTTTTGAAAATCCTCGGCGATGTGTGCGGCGATGCCACGCTAACCATGGGCGCCCGCGGCGGGGTTTATCTGTGCGGCGGTATTTTGCCGCGCCTGCTGGATTGGCTGCCAAAAAGCCAGCTGCGCGACAGCTTTATCAACAAGGGTCGCATGGGCGCCTACAACGCCGAAATTCCTGTGTGGGTGGTGACCCACCCGTGGACGGGGCTGCTGGGCGCCGCCGAGGCGCTGCATAACGAAGAAGTGTTCTAAGCCAACCGACAGGGATCTCCTATGCCCGCGTTAACGTTCGACGTGCCGTTTGTACTGGGCATGATGCGCCTGCACGAAACCCCAGCGATGCACCAACCCGATCACCTAGCCGACTGGATCGAGGCACGCCTTGAGCAGGGACTCCACTGGTTTGACCATGCCGATATTTACGGCAGCGGTTCCGGCGAAACGCTCTTCGGCCAGGCGCTACGCGCTCGCCCAGCGCTTGCCAAACGGCTTAACGTGGTCACCAAAGCGGGCATTGCCAACGATAACCCGGCGCCGGGGAGCGGCAAGGTCAAGCAATACAACGCCAGCCCGGCGTACCTGGGCCGCGCCATCGACGCGGCGCTGGCCCGTCTGGGTATTGAGCATATCGATCACTTTCTGATTCACCGCCCTGACCTGCTGATGAACGCCGAGGCCACCGGCCGCGCCCTGGATGACGCGGTCGAGGCCGGCAAGATTGGCGCGGCGGGGGTTTCCAACCACCTGCCCAGCCAATGGCGCCGCCTGCAAAACGCCATGCATCAGCCGCTGCGCGCCAACCAGATCGAACTATCCATCGCCCACAGCACGCCGCTGTTCGATGGCAGCTTCGACGATCTATGCTTAGACAACCATGCGCCGATGGCGTGGTCTCCGCTCGCGGGCGGCAAGCTGTTCGAGGGTAACGTCAATCACACCCTCGGGCGGCTCGCCGAGGAACACGCTAGCAGCCCAGGCGCTCTGGCGCTTTCCTGGCTGCGCAGCCTGCCCCATCGGCCCGTGCCCGTGGTCGGCAGCGTGAAACCCGAGCGCATTGCGGATATGCTCAAAGGCCCCGCCACGCTCCCCCGGGAAGCCTGGTATGAATTGCTGGAAGCCGCCCGCGGCCACTGCGTCGCATAATCGCTTTTCAGACATCAGATCAATAATCACAAGGAATCGATGATGACGCCGATAATTGCATTTGGTGAAGCCCTGGTCGATATGCTGTCAAGCCGCCTGGGTGACGATTCAGGTCCCGAGACGTTTACACCCTATGCAGGCGGCGCACCCGCCAACGTGGCCGTTGCCTGCGCGCGGCTGGGCGTGCCCAGCCAGTTTTTAGGCATGCTGGGTGACGATACCTTTGGGCATTTCATCATCCGTGAGCTCCAACACCACGGCGTGGATACCCAAGGTGTGGTGCTTACCCAAGAAGCGCGCACGGCACTGGCGTTTGTCTCCCGAGACAGCGCGGGCGAACGTACCTTTGATTTTTACCGCCCACCCGCCGCAGACCTGCTGTATCGCCTTGAGCATTTACCCCAGGGCGTGTTCGAGACCCCAGCCATTCTGCACCTGTGCAGCAATAGCCTAACCGACCCAGAGATTGCCGACGTTACCCTGGCGATGGCCGCCATGGCCAAGCGCGCAGGCTGTTTGATCAGCGTCGATGCCAACCTGCGCCACAACCTATGGCCTGGCGGCGAAGCTGAGGCCAGCCTGGTCACGCAACTGCTGGACGGCGCTGAACTGCTCAAGCTCTCCCAGGAAGAACTCGACTACTTACGCGCCGATCACCCTGCAGAATCGTGGCTTTCAGAACGGCTGGCGGCGGGGGTTAAGGTGATTTTGATTACCGACGGCCCCAATGATGTCGTACTCAAAGGCGTCGGCATCGACCAGCGCATTGCGCCACCCAAAGTGGAAGCGGTCGATACCACCGCTGGCGGCGATGCCTTTATTGGTGGGCTGTTGGCTGAGCTCTCGGCCCATGGCATCAATGAACACTGGCAGAGCGATGAAGGTTTTCTACACCGCGCGGTGGATACCGCCTGCCGCTGCGGCGCCCATGCGGTTACTCGGCCGGGTGCTTATGCAGCGCTGCCGACCCATAAGGATATTGAGGCGATTCGGAACCCTTAATACTTGTGGTGTCAGAAAGCTTGGATGGCTTGATCAACGAACTCGGTGACCGCCAAAGCGGTCACCGAGTGTTGTGAGATAAGTTTTGTGGCATAGCCTTACTAGCTGGTCATACCAATTACCGCGATTTGACTATTATTGCATTGCTGCGTAGTTTTCAGCAGCGGCTTCCAGCACTTCCCTTGCCGATTCTGCATCGTCAAATCCCAGCCCTTCCATACCGCCATCTGGCCCTTTGTAATTGGCAAACCATAGATCAATGATCTGACTGACGCCTGGGTACTCGCTATCCAACTGGGCCATGCTTTCAATGTGGGCAAAAGGTGAATCCTGGGTGAGAACGGCAATGAGCTTGTCATCTTGCTCGCCGCCATCCAGCATTTTCAGAACACCGATAACGTTCACGTCGACAATTTCACCGCGAGGAACCGCCTGGCCCAACACAATCACATCCAGCGGGTCGCCATCACCGCCGAGTTCTTTTGGCAGTGCCGTCCCCGGAATAGCGCCGTAATTACCAGGGTAACCCAAGTAATTCACAACGCGTGGTTCACCGTCTTTATATTCCCAATAAACCGCTTTAGGGTCATCTTTACTGACTTCCCATTTCGCCGATGTGCCGGTGGGTATTTCAACGATGGCTCTTACCGCCCCATCTGGCTTTATTGCCTCCAAAGACATCAAGCCTTCATCGCCAACAATAGTGAACTCATCAGTGACGTTCATGTTTTGGGCAATGGGGGTGGTGTCAGAAAATGCCAACCCTCCTAAAGACTCCGCTTGAGCCGTGGATACCAACGCTGACATGCACGCGACAGAAGTGAGTAATAGTTTTTTCTGCATGATGCTCTCCTTTAGTTGTCCAGCTACGTTAGCGAGGGGAAATGACGGCATCATGACAGACTTAAATTGGTATTTTTTTACCGAATACTGAGAGGGTGTTTACAAAAAAGGCAAGTCCCTTTTGGGTCTTGTATTGAACTTTATCGCGCTTCAAGGCGGCGGCAAGGCGATAAAAAGCCCCAGCTATGTTTTAGAACCATAACCTGGGGCTACTTTTTAACTTAGCACTGGGGCCTATTTAGTGATGAAAACGCTCGGCGGCCTGGCGTGCCAGCTCACGAATACCATCCCAATCTTCCGCTTCCACCATTGCTTTGGGCGTTAGCCAAGAGCCGCCAACGCACATCACGTTGGGCAGTGAAAGATAGTCTTCGGCGTTGTCGACGGTGATACCCCCCGTAGGACAGAAACGCGCTTCTGGAATAGGTGCGCCAAACGCTTTGAGCGCCTTCGCCCCGCCGCTGGATTCCGCCGGGAAGAACTTAAACCGACGGTAGCCATACTGCCAACCGGTCATCAGTTCAGAAATAGTCGACACACCCGGTAACATCGGCACCGGGCTTTCCACACCGTAACGGTACAATGCCTCGGTCGCGCCCGGCGTCACCACAAAATCCGCGCCTACCTGCTCTGCCTGGCGATACTGCGCCGGGGTCAGCACGGTACCTACCCCGATGCTCGCCCCCGGCAGCGCGTCTTTCATGCGCTTGATGGCTTCCAGCGCACAATCGGTGCGCAGGGTAATTTCCAGCACGGTCAAACCACCCTCAACTAAGGCACGGCCAAGCGGCACGGCATCTTCCAGGCGGTCAATGGTGATCACCGGAATCACTTCGGCTTTTAGGCAGATGCTGTCAAGCTCGGCGGTGCGCGTTGAGGGTAGCTGTTTATTAATGGTCATCAAGGAGTCTCCAGGCAATTTTTATTGGCGAAGTAACGCGATCTAGGGCGCCCAATAGATCGCCAGGGGGCAAGATAAAAATGCGCGTATTGGTAACTTGCGTACGTCATCGCCGCTCATGGCGTGGGCCAGCACATTACGCTTATCGTCGCCGGTGATATGTAAGATATGCCGATGGGCCTGGTGCAAACGATCAGCAGAAAACGTTATACGCGGCTGCGGCTGGCTGGGCGTGCGAACGGCCACCAGCGGTTCGTCGGTGGCAAGCGCTAAGCTGAGCTCGCGGCTATCGGGAAATAGTGACGCGGTGTGACCATCGCCGCCCATGCCCAAGATCACAACACTGGCAGGCCATGGAAGCTCTGCCGTGCGTTTAGCGACGTCTTCAACGCCTTCTTCCGGTGTCGCAGCATCAGAGGTTAACGCAACAAAGTTGGCCTCGGCCGCCGGGCCCTGTAACAAGTTTTCCCACACTAACTTCGCATTGCTGTCGCTGCTTTGCTCATCGACCCAGCGCTCATCGGCCAGGGTGATATCAATCCGTGCCCAGGGCAGTTGCTTGGCTGCCAAGGCTTTAAAGAAAGGCACCGGCGTGGAGCCGCCTGAAACGACTAACAACGCGCGCTCTTGGCGATTTAGGTCCTCGCTCAACGCTTGAAAGACCGCTTCGGCCAGCTGTTCTGCCAGCGCTTGTCTCGCTTCGCTCATGTTAATAATCCTCATACCAGCTACGGCCATCTTGGGTAATCATGGCAATAGAAGCGACCGGCCCCCAAGAGCCTGCGGGATAACGCCGCGGCGGTGTTTCACGGGCTTTCCAGCCGTCAATCAGCTGATCGCACCAGCGCCAAGCGTGCTCTACCTCGTCACGGCGCACAAACAGATACTGCTGGCCTTTCATAACTTCCAGCAGCAAGCGCTCGTAGGCATCCGGAATACGTGATTTTGGAAAGGCATTATTGAAATCCAGATGCAGCGGGCCGGGGCGCAAACGCATGCCTTTGTCCAGACCGCTATCCTTGGTCAAGACCTGCAAGGCAATGCCCTCTTCCGGCTGCAAACGAATGATCAGCTTATTAGAAGCAATATTGCGCTGGTCGGGGTCGAAAATATAGTGCGGCTGTTGGCGGAAATGAATCACGATCTGTGACAGTTTTTCCGGCATCCGCTTACCCGTGCGCAGGTAGAACGGCACACCCGCCCAGCGCCAGTTAGCCACTTCGGTTTTCATGGCCACAAAGGTTTCGGTCTGGCTATCGGTATTCGCGCCTTCTTCTTCCAAGTAGCCCGGCACGGGTTGGCCTTCGGTGTTACCCGCGATATATTGACCGCGCACTACGTCACGGCCGAGCGCTTCGCCCGTAAAAGGCTTAAGGGCTTTAAGGACCTTGACCTTCTCATCGCGAATGGCGTCGGCATCCAGGTTCGAGGGCGGGTCCATGGCGATAAGACACAGTAGCTGAAGCAAGTGGTTTTGCACCATGTCGCGCAGCTGGCCCGCTTTATCGAAGTAGCCCCAGCGCCCTTCGATACCGACTTTTTCAGCCACGGTAATCTCAACGTGGGAGATATGGTTTTGATTCCACTGGGTACCAAACAACGGGTTGGCGAAGCGCAGAGCAATCAGGTTTTGTACCGTCTCTTTACCCAGATAGTGGTCGATACGGTAGATGCGGGACTCGGGGAATACGGAACCGATGGCATCGTTAATCTCTTCGGACGACGCCAAGTCTGAGCCAATCGGCTTTTCGACAACAACGCGCGTTTGCTCGTCTAAGCTGCCGCTCGCTTGTAAATTGCGGCAAATATCGCCATAAATCACCGCAGCGACGGAAAGATATACGACCATTGGGCGCTCAGAGCCTTCACGCCACTGGCGTATTTGCTCAAAACCTTCCGCTTGTTTGAAATCCAGCTTTAAGTAGTCGATACGATTGAGAAAGCGCGTGATACTTTCTTTATCCTGCTCTTCCTTTTTCAACCGTTTTTGCAGCGCGGTGCTGACCAACTTACGAAATTCAGCCGTATCGTGCTCCTGACGTGCCAGCCCCACGATCCGTGTGTTTTCAGGCATTAAACCTTCACGGTCAAGATGATAAAGCGCAGGAAATAGCTTGCGCATGGCAAGATCGCCAAGCGCTCCAAAAAGCGCTAAATCAATCGCGTGATTGGGATCGCCCAACGGGGCAGCTTGTGAAGCGGGTGACAGGCTCATCTCAGCTCCTATTGTAGTTAGATTACCTAAAATCTATCTGAAAAAGGACATTATACGCAATATTACGTGTAATTTTACTACAAAAATACCTCTGACGTTATTGGTATCGGTGTGCCGAGGGTAAGCACGATTAAAGTATTCACTATGATGGCAATACATCAACCAGGGTTTACGCCTTTATTAACCGACAGCCTACTTCCTAGGGCGACAATGCTTGCCCTGGCTTTCTATGACAAAAGCCGCTAACAAAAAAAGCCCGCGAGGCATCGCGGGCAAGCAGAAACGCAGAAACAGCAAGCGGCCTGGTCCTTAAGCAGGCCTTTCAGCTTAGAACCACACTTCGCTTTGTACCCCGAAGGTCCACTGGCTGCCGGTAAACTCATCGGCGCCGAAAGAATCGGTGGCCGAGTAATCGTTCAGCTCGTCATCCCAATCGCTCCAGCTGGCAAACAGGCGGATTTCAGGACGCTGCCAGAAACCACCAACCTCCGGCTTGAAAGTAGGCGCGATAGTAAACTTTGTATAGTCGCCGTCTACCTCGTTGCGGTCGGAATAGCCCTGAGGATCAATATCGATCATCTGATAGCTGGCTTCGTATTGCATCTCAAAGTTTTCCGTCAGTTCGTTGGCTAAACGAACGTTAAGCGTTGCCCAGTCGTATTGATCACCCGAGGCGAAGCGGTCTTCGCTGGTTTCCGCCAATACAGCAGGTGCCACACGCCACTTGGGAGCGATATAGGTCGTACCGTAAAGCGCTAGACGTGTTGAAGTGGCGTCGTCGGTCAGATTACCGTTGGCGCCGATGTTCTTGGTCTCGGCACCCAGGCCCTGGCCGTGCAGCACCGCCGCTTTATAGCTGCCCTCACCCATGCCGAAGAAGCTGCCGCCGTGGTAGGCCACCATGGTATGGAAACCATTATCAGCCCCTGCTTCTCCTGTCCGTACTACATCATCATTATCATCCAGAACCAAATCATTGACCCTGTCATCATTATCGGCGGCGGACATGCCGTTCACCATCCACTGCCAGTTACCGAAGTAATTGTTGGAGGTGAGGATCAAGTTATCGGTATCGCCTTCAAGGCCTGGGTCTTCGCTGCTAACAACGTCAAAGTCGGCGAAACTACGCCCGTAGATAGAAAGGTTAGATTTCCAGTTGTCGGCCAGCTGCATATCGTAGATACCACCGCCGGTACCGGCGAGGAAGACCACATCGCTGTCCAACCAGTGGATATCAAAGTTGTCGCGGTCAAAGCGCTTACCGGCCCAGATAGAGGCGTTTTCAAACGCGCCGGTAAAGCTCGGTAGGTCGCTGAATTCAGCAAACACCTGACGGACGTTAATATCAGACTCGCCGCCGGTCCAGTCGTTGCTCGAGGTGGTGCCATCGGCAATCATGGTGCGGTACAGCGCCTTGGCGCCGTTATCAAAGCGCATGCGGTAGTTAAGAATCGCTTCGGCGTAGGTGTCCGGCTCGTTACCCAAACGACCCACGGCACCGCCTTCCGGTCCGGCAGGCGTCACGTAGGGGCCGCCTTCGGCGCTTTTACCGTCTTCACCGATCAACAGACCTGAACGCGCATAGACGTTGAACGAGAAACCTTCTTCGCCGTCGGCATAGCGCTCGACGCGGGCCAGACGCTCTTCGATCTCGGCATCGCTTTCAATATCGGCGGTGGCGTTACGCTGCTGCTCGGCCTGTGCAGCACGTTGTTCAGCGGCCTCGGCGCGCTGCTCGGCCGCTACAATCCGCGCCTCGAGCTCGGCAAGCCGCTCTTCCATGGTCGCATCCGCCATGGCCGCACCGCTTGCGCCCAGGCTGGCGGCGGCAATGGCAATCGCCAGCGGTGTCTTGAAAGTCATTTTATCCATTGTTGTAAACCCTGTTGTTGTTAGACGCCCTGCTATCACTGCCGTCGAGTCGGTATGCATGAAAGCGGTAGCGCTTGAATCGATTATTGTTGAACGTGCTCATTCCGCAGTTTGGTAAAGCAACCAACATTGCTTACCTGATTAGCGGAATAGGCAAAACTTAATCGATTAAGGGTAAGTAAACCAACCAACAATCACTAATTATCGACCATTGTCTAAACTCCAAGCGTGGCGCTGGCAAAAACCGAATCAATAATTAGACAAAAGTCGCTATTGAACTTGTCGGCCAGAGGCGGCTAACTGAGCGCACGAACTTAATCGTTTAAGTGAGCGTTTTTTCCGCCCTTCAACGATGCTTGCCCCGACAACAACAACCATCGAGGAATCACCATGAAAAAGACACTGTTGACAACTGCCATCGCCCTCGCCAGCGCTGCCGGTGGCATAAGCCAAGCCCAAGCGGCTGAATTAACCATTTCATGCGGTGCCGTGGGTGCCGAGCTAACGCTTTGCGAAGAAGGTGTCGCCGCCTGGGAGGACAAAACCGGCCACGACGTCGATGTGGTGTCGACACCTAATTCGTCCACCGAGCGGCTCTCGCTCTACCAGCAAATTTTGTCTGCCAACTCAGGCGATATCGACGTCATGCAAATTGACGTCGTCTGGCCGGGGCTTCTCGCCAATCACCTACTCGACCTGCGTGAAGTGCTGGGGGAAGACGTCGCCGAGGGCCATTTCGAGACCATCGTGACCAACAACACTATCGACGACCGCCTGGTGGCCATGCCGTGGTTTACCGACGCGGGCGTGCTGTATTACCGCGAAGACCTGCTCGAAAAACACGGCTTTGACGTGCCGACCACCTGGCAAGAACTGACCGAGACCGCCCGGAAGATCAAACAGGCCGAGCGCGACGCAGGTAACGATCGCATGCAAGGTTATGTCTTCCAGGGGCGTGCCTACGAAGGCTTGACGGTAAATGCCCTCGAATGGGTGGCGAGCCACGGTGGCGGCAATATCGTCGAGGCTAACGGCGAAATCACCATTAACAACGAACAGGCTGCCGAAGCGCTTGACCTAGCCGCCTCGTGGATTGGCGATATATCACCCAAAGGCGTGCTGAACTATACCGAGGAAGAAGCACGCGGCGTTTTCCAAGGCGGTAACGCGGTCTTCATGCGCAACTGGCCTTACGCCTGGGCGCTGGCACAGAGCGACAACAGCGATGTCCGCGACAAAGTCGGCGTGACTCAGTTGCCGGCGGGCGGTGACGAAGGACAAAGCGCCGCCGGGCTAGGGGGCTGGAACTTGGCCGTATCACGCTATAGCGAAAACCCTGAACTGGCGGCTGACCTGGTGGCCTTCCTCACCGGCGAAGAAGAGCAAAAGCGTCGCGCGATTGAGGCCTCTTACAATCCCACCATCGACTCGCTCTACCAGGATGAAGAGGTGTTAGACGCCGTACCGTTCTTCGGCACGCTTTATGACACCTTCACCAACGCGGTGGCACGCCCCTCTGCGCCGACCGGCGATGCCTATGGCCGGGTAAGCAACGCCTTCTTCAGCGCCACCCACGATGTGCTGTCGGGCACCCTAGAGGGCGCGCAGGCTGTTGAAGACCTTGAAAACGAGCTTATTCGTTTGAAGCGTCGTAACTGGTAACACTGGAGAGTTTCATGACGACTTCCTCTCACCACAGCGCGCCCGAAGGGGCGCGTGCCAACCCTTTACCGGCGCGACGCTCTCGCGGCACCAAGGTGCGTCGCCAACGGGTCAAAGCGGCTTGGTTGTTTTTAGCCCCTATGCTGGTCGCACTGACGTTAGTGGCCGGTTGGCCTTTATTTCGAACGTTTTTTTTAAGTTTTACCGATGCTTCGCTGTCCGATCTGGGAGCGGCGAATTTCATCGGCTTCGAAAATTACCTTGTTCAGGAGAACGGCCGCTGGTTCGGCATCATGGCCGACCCCACCTGGTGGCAATCAGTCTGGAACACCGTGTATTTCTCGGTGGTATCGGTATCGCTTGAGGTGATTTTCGGGGTGATCGTGGCGCTGATTCTTAACGCGGAATTTAAAGGCCGCACGATTGTCCGCGCAGCGGTGCTGATTCCCTGGGCCATACCCACTATTGTTTCGGCGCAGATGTGGGCGTGGATGCTCAACGACCAGTTCGGCATTATCAACCACATGCTGATGGGGATCGGGGTGATCGACAATCCCATTGCCTGGACCGCCAGCGCCACCTATTCAATGTGGGCGGTCATAATGGTCGACGTGTGGAAGACCATTCCCTTTGTCGCGCTACTGGTACTCGCCGCCCTACAAATGCTGCCCAAGGATTGCTATGAAGCCGCTGAGGTCGACGGCATTCACCCGGTGCGGGTGTTTTTCAAAGTAACCCTGCCGCTGATCACTCCCGCCCTCTTGGTCGCGGTAATTTTCCGCCTGCTCGATGCGCTGCGCGTCTTCGATGTTATCTACGTATTGACCTCAAACTCCACCAGCACGATGTCGATGTCGGTATACGCGCGCCAGCAACTTGTTGAATTCCAGGACGTTGGCTATGGCAGCGCAGCCTCCACCCTACTCTTTTTGATTATTGCCTTGGCGACGGTTGCCTACCTTTACGTCGGGCGCAAGCAGCTTCAATTGGGAGGTGACGCATGACCGCACGTCAGTTAAGCAAAATAGCCAAGCGGGTAGGCTTCTGGGCGCTAATCGTGTTGATCATGGTATACGCGGTGTTCCCGTTTTATTACGCCGTCATCACCTCGCTCAAGCCTTCCAGTGACCTATTCCGCGTGGAGCTATGGCCGTCTACTTGGGATTTGAGCAACTACGCGCAGATTTTGACCCAGGCAAGCTTCTTGCGGGCAATCTTCAACTCCATTGTGGTCGCGGTTAGCGTGGTGTTCATCGCTCTACTGTTGGGCATTACCGCGTCTTACGCCCTGGGGCGCGTGCGCTTTCGTGGCCGCTCGACGGTGTTACTGGTAATTCTTGGGGTGTCGATGTTCCCCCAGGTAGCGGTGCTTTCAGGTCTGTTTGAGGTCATTCGCACGCTAAACCTTTACAACAACCCGGCCGGACTGATTTTAAGCTACACCATCTTCACGCTGCCTTTCACGGTGTGGGTTTTGACCACCTTTATGAAGCAGTTGCCGATGGAGCTTGAAGAAGCCGCGATCATGGACGGCGCCACACCCTGGGTGACGATCACCAAAGTATTTCTCCCGCTCATGTGGCCTGCCATGGCCACCACCGGGTTGCTCGCCTTTATCGCTGCGTGGAACGAATTTTTGTTCGCGCTCACGTTTACGCTCACCGATGCCCAGCGCACCGTACCGGTAGCTATCGCGCTGTTATCGGGTGGTAGCGCCTACGAGCTTCCTTGGGGGCCGATCATGGCCGCGTCGGTCATCGTCACCGTTCCCCTTGTGGTGCTGGTGATTATCTTCCAACGCCGCATCGTTTCTGGACTGACCGCCGGCGCGGTTAAAGGCTGAGGACTTTTAAATGTTATCAACGGACTTAACTATGCACGACACGAAAGCTTGGTGGCGCGGCGGCGTTATCTATCAAATCTACCCGCGCAGCTTTATGGATAGCCGCGGTGACGGCGTCGGCGATTTACGCGGCATTACCGAAAAGCTTGACTACGTAGCCTCGCTCAACGTCGACGGCATCTGGCTATCGCCGTTTTTCACCTCGCCAATGCTCGATTTCGGCTACGACATTAGCGACTACTGCGATGTCGACCCGATGTTCGGCACTTTGGACGACTTCAAAACGCTCCTTGCGCAGGCCCACCAGCTCGGTTTGAAAGTGATGATCGACCAGGTGATCAGCCACACCTCGGATCAGCACCCCTGGTTTCAGGAAAGCCGCCAGAGCCGCACTAACCCCAAGGCCGACTGGTTTGTATGGGCCGACCCCAAGCCCGATGGCACGCCGCCTAATAACTGGCTGTCGATCTTTGGGGGGCCAGCGTGGACCTTTGAACCCCGCCGCAAGCAGTACTATATGCATAATTTCCTAACCAGCCAGCCGGATATTAACTTCCACCACCCGGAGGCTCGTCAGGCCCAACTGGACAACATGCGCTTCTGGCTCGACTTGGGCGTCGACGGTTTCCGCCTTGATACCGTCAATTTCTACTTCCACGATGCCGAGCTGCGCGATAACCCGCCGGTGCCCAAAGGCGAAGCCAAAACCCTGGGCGCGCCAGATAGCAATCCCTATACCTGGCAGCGCCACGTCTACGACCTTAGCCGCCCGGAAAATCTCGACTTCCTGAAAGACCTGCGCGCGCTAATGGACGAATACCCAGGAACCACCACGGTGGGTGAAATTGGCGATGACAACCCGCTAGCGCGTATGGCCGAGTACACCGCCGGTGGCGACAAACTGCACATGGCTTACACCTTCGACCTGCTGAACAAGCCGCACTCCGCTGCTTATTTGCGCGAGGTAATTGAGCGCTTCCAGCGGCTGGCAGGAGATGCGTGGCCATGCTGGGCCACTTCGAATCATGATGTCGAACGCAGTGCTTCGCGCTGGGGGGCAGACGAAGATCCCAATGCTTATCCGAAAATCGCCCTAGCCATGCTGCTATCGCTGCGGGGTAGTGTCTGCCTGTATCAAGGCGAAGAGCTGGGCCTGCCGGAAGCCGACGTGCCGTTTGAACGCATCCAAGACCCTTATGGCAAAGTCCTGTGGCCGGAATTCAAAGGCCGCGACGGCTGCCGCACGCCAATGCCCTGGAACGACAGCGAACATGGCGGTTTTTCCAGCGTTGAGCCTTGGTTACCCATGGAAGCCAGTCACCGCGACCTAGCGGTAAGCCGCCAGCAGGATGATGCCAACTCAACCTTAAATGCACTGCGCAACATGCTGACCTTCCGTCGCCAGCACCCCGCGCTGTTCGATGGCGACTTAACGCTAGTGGATGTGGGCGACGACCTGCTCGGCTTTACCCGTCAGCACGATGAGGAAACGTTGCTCTGTGTGTTCAACCTGACCGACGAGCAACATCAGGTGGCGCTACCGGTGCCGGTCAACAGCGACCTGGACGGCCATGGCTTTACGTTTCAGCGCGATGGCGACAGCTTAATGCTCCCAGCCTATCAAGCGGCTTTTATGCGCGTTGCCTAAGCATTTAGGGGCATCGTTTTAATACAACAACAGGCCGGTCCAGAGGTTTTGCTTCTGAGGCTGGCAAGGAGTCACCCATGGCAAGTGTCAAGCTTGAAAAAATTAACAAGGTGTTTGGCCGCGACCACATCATCGACGACGTCGATCTTGAAATCGGCGATGGTCAATTCGTGGTGTTCGTCGGCCCATCGGGCTGCGGTAAGTCGACCCTGCTACGCCTGATTGCCGGTCTAGAATCCATCACCGATGGCGATTTGCGTATTGATGACACTGTGGTCAACGACCTCCCGCCACGCGAACGCGGTGTCGGCATGGTGTTCCAGTCCTATGCGCTCTACCCGCACATGACCGTATACGACAACATGGCGTTTGGTCTTAAGCTGGCCAAACAGTCGGATGAGACGATCAATGATCGGGTGATGAGCACAGCCAGGATTCTTCAGTTGGAAGGGTTGCTGCACCGCAAGCCCAAGGCACTTTCCGGTGGCCAGCGCCAGCGGGTGGCCATGGGCCGCGCCATGGCACGGGAACCGCGCATTCTGCTGTTTGACGAACCGCTCTCCAACCTGGACGCCTCACTGCGCGTACAGATGCGCAACGAAATCGCCCGGCTGCATAATCGTCTCGGCTCCACCATGATCTACGTGACCCATGATCAGGTAGAGGCCATGACGCTTGCCGACAAGATCGTGGTGCTCAACGGCGGCCATGTCGAACAGGTGGGCAGCCCTCAAGAGCTTTATCAGCGCCCTGCCACCAAGTTCGTTGCCGGGTTTATCGGCTCACCCACCATGAATTTCATGCCTGCCCAACTGCTGGCAAACGATGACCATGGCTGCCGGGTACTCGCTCCAGGCGTGGGCGAACTTGCCTTGCCACAGGATGCAAGTGCGCAGCCGCAAAGCGCCGTGCTCAATATTGGCGTGCGCCCGGAGCACCTCCGCCTGGCAGAGCCGTCTGGAGATAACCGTTTCGAGATCGTCAACGTTGAATACCTGGGTAACGAAGTCTACGTTTATCTGGATCCAAAAGAAGGGGATACACTGCTAATCCATCGCAGCGAAGCGCCTAGTCAATGGGAAGAGGGGCAACACGTCGCGCTAGTACCGGACACGCAACACGTACATCTGTTCGACGACCGCGGTGCCGCGCTGGATTTGCCTGCTCAACGGCAAGCCGCCTGACTGGCGTACTTTGACCACGATTATCCACTGACCCGCGCAGATCGCGACGAGCCGTATGATGAAGGGCTTGTCGGGTGGCTGCGGGGGTCGGTATTCTTGCGGATGGACGCCTGACATTAGCCTGCATAGGAAACCCCGTGACACCACCCCGCCGAATGACGCTCAAGGACCTTGCCCGTGAACTCGGCGTCTCGACTGCCACTATTTCCAACGCGTTCAACCGGCCGGACCAGCTCTCCCCCACGCTTCGCGAACGCATCCTCAGCGAGGCTGCCCGCCTGGGCTACAGCGGCCCCGACGCCAAGGCCCGCAGCCTGCGTACCGGGCGCTCACGCATCGTGGCCGTGGTGCTGGCGGAAAGCCTCACCTATAGCCTGAATGACGCGGTTGCCAGCGAGTTTTTATCCGGCGTCGCCGAAGTACTGGACGCCCATGGCCATACGCTCCTGTTACTGCCGGGACGCGGCCACGACTCGCAACCCGCAGGCTCGGCCAACATCGCCGACGGCTTTATCGTCTACGGTCTGATGCCCAACAATCAGTTGCTGCAACGGTTGCCGTTCCAGCGCCCGCTGGTGTCGGTAGATTTTGACGTGGAGGGTTGCCCGACGGTGCACATTGATGACACCGAGGCCAGCTACCACATTGCCTGCCATGCGCTCAAGCAACGCCCTGAGCGCCCGGCGATCATCAACCTGAGGCTGACCGTCGAGCCCTGCAATGGCCGCGTGACGGCGGCCCATACCATGCTGCCCAGCACCAGCACCATCAGCCGCGCACGACTGGCGGGCTTTTATGAGGCGCTGGAAGAACACGCCATAACGCTAGGCGCGGTGCCACTGTGGAATATCGAAGAGAATATCTTTGAGGTGTGCTCGCCGGTGATTGCCGAAATTCTCGACCAGCCCATAGAACAGCGGCCAGACCTGCTGCTATGCATGTCTGACCGCATTGCGCTGACAGCGCTGACTCTCGCTGAGCAGCGCGGTATTCGGGTACCGGAAGAGTTACGCATTACCGGGTTCGATGGCATTGCCGAAGGCCAGTACCGGGCGCCACGACTGACCACGGTGCGCCAGGATAGCGTGGGCAAGGGCAGGGTCGCCGCGCAGATGATTTTGGGTCACCTGCCCGCCGAGCAGCAGTTGCTCAAGACAGAACTGCTGCCCGGCGATACCTGCCCTTAAGAGGGAGGGCGTTACTCGGCTGCCGAATGCATGGCTTCGGCGGTATCCAACATGCGGTTGGAGAAGCCCCACTCATTGTCGTACCACGCCATGATTTTCACCAGACGGCCATTCACTCGAGTGTGGTTGGCATCAAACGTCGACGAATTCGCATCATGGTTAAAGTCGATAGAGACCAGCGGTTCGGCGTTAACGGCAAGTACCGGCGAGCTAGCCGCCGCTTTTTCAACAATCGCGTTAATCTCATCTTTAGTGGTATCACGCCCAGCGGTAAAGGTCAGGTCCACTAAAGAAACGTTGATCACGGGTACGCGTATCGCCAAACCATCAAACTTGCCCGCTAGCTCCGGCAATACCAGCCCCACAGCAGCGGCCGCGCCGGTCTTAGTCGGAATCATCGAATGCGTGGCACTACGCGCGCGGTACGGGTCAGAATGGTAAACATCCGACAGGTTCTGATCGTTGGTGTAGGCGTGAACGGTGGTCATTAAGCCGTTTTCAATGCCCACAACGTCATTCAGCGCTTTCGCTACCGGCGCAAGGCAGTTAGTCGTGCAAGAGGCATTGGAGACAACGGTGTGGTCCGCGGTCAGCACGTTGTCATTAACGCCATAAACAATGGTTGCGTCGGCATCGGGGCTGGGGGCCGAGATCAGCACACGCTTAGCGCCCGCTTCAATGTGCTTGGCAGCTGCGTCGCGCTTGGTGAACAGACCTGTGCACTCCATAACCAAATCAATGCTCATGGACGCCCAGGGCAGTTTAGCTGGGTCGCGCTCTGATGAGATCGCAATACGATCACCATCGACACTGATGCTTTTCGCATCGTGTTCTACTTTGAAAGGGAAGTGACCATGAACCGTGTCGTGGCGCAGCAGATGCGAGTTAAGAGAAGGGTCGCCCAAATCATTAATTGCAACGACCTTAACACGATCACGGTAGCTGTTTTCGTATAGCGCGCGCAGTACGTTGCGGCCAATCCGTCCGAACCCGTTAATGGCAACTCTTATGGTCATGATGGCACCTCTTTTAAACAGTGGTCGTAGATGGCGTATCCAGTAAAAAATTACTAAAAATACGTATTTAATCACCAATAGGCCGATTAAAACCTGCCATAACCGCCGCTATAGGCTAGTATCTCTCCAATATGTAGTAAAATTACTATATTAAGGCTATCGTAGTCCAACACTTAATTGCCGATACAATCACTCATTCGTTATGGCTTTGCACAACCCACAAGGGGCAGCCAACGCTGCTCATCAGGAGTTATCGATATGACACCCTCAACGTCCACCACTCCCCTTCGCCGTACCAAAATTGTCGCCACACTTGGCCCCGCCAGCGACCGCCCCGGAGTGTTAGAAGCCATGCTAAAAGCGGGCGTTGACGTGGTGCGGCTCAATTTCTCCCACGGCGCAGCAGACGACCACCGCCGCCGCTTGAGCGACGTTCGCGACATTGCCCAACGCCTTGGCCGAAGTGTTGCTGCCCTGGGTGACCTTCAAGGTCCAAAAATTCGTATTTCGCGCTTTGCCGAAGGGGCGGTTCATCTGAAGGTCGGCCAGGCCTTTGTGCTCGATATGGCATTAGATGCCAACAGCGGCACCGAAGAGCGTGTCGGTTGTGATTACAAGTCATTGGTTGATGACGTCGCCGCAGGCGACCGCTTGTTGCTGGATGACGGTCGCCTGGTATTGGATGTCACGTCAATCGTTGGGCAAGAGGTTCACACGCGCGTTCACGTGGGCGGCAAACTTTCCAACAATAAAGGCATCAACAAACAAGGCGGCGGACTTTCAGCCCCGGCGTTGACCGACAAAGATAAAGACGATTTAAAAACCGCTGTCGACATCGGCGTTGATTATCTAGCCGTTTCTTTCCCTCGCAGCGCTGCCGATATGCAAGAAGCCCGCGAATTGCTCGGCGACGTAGGCAAAGAAATTGGCTTAGTGGCGAAATTGGAGCGCGCCGAGGCCGTTGCCGATGGCGCCACCCTAGATGGCATTATCGAAGCCTCAGAAGCGGTCATGGTGGCCCGTGGTGATCTCGGGGTAGAAATTGGCGATGCTGCGTTGATCGGCACCCAAAAGCGGATTATCAAGCATGCGCGCACGCTGAACCGTGCCGTGATTACCGCAACTCAAATGATGGAATCGATGATTGAGTCGCCGCTACCTACCCGCGCCGAAGTGTTCGACGTGGCTAACGCTGTGCTTGATGCGACTGACGCGGTCATGCTTTCCGCTGAAACCGCCGCCGGCGATTACCCGGTAGAAACCATCGAAGCGATGGACCGGGTGTGCATGGGTGCTGAGCGGGAACGCATAGCTCAAGAATCTGGCCACCGTATCCATGAAGGCTTTGAGCGTATTGATGAAACCATTGCACTGTCCGCCATGTACGCCGCTAACCACTTGACCGGCGTTCGTGCCATCGCCTGCATGACCTCGACAGGCTACACGCCGCTAATCGCGTCGCGCATTCGCTCCGGCCTGCCCATTGTCGGCCTCGCCCACAGCCCTATCGCTCAGCGGCGCATGGCGCTTTACCGCGGCGTCGTGTCGTTACCCTTCGACACTTCCCACATGGACCCTAAGGATCTCAATAAAGAAGCCCTAACGCTGCTGCAAGCCCACGGATTGGCACGCCCAGGCGAGCATGTCATTCTTACCCGCGGAGACCATATGAACGCTCACGGCGGCACCAACACCATGAAAGTAATCGCCGTTGACGCAGAATAATTGCAACTGTGACCTGGAGAGCCATGCCATGACCGACGCACGCCCACCCCGCCAAGCCGTTCGCACGCTGCAGGCGCGCAAGCGCATTGCGCTGATTGCCCACGACGGCAAAAAAGCTGAAATGTTGGAGTGGGCAACACGCTGGAAGGAAACACTCAGCCAGCACACGCTGATTGGCACAGGCACCACGTCCAAGCGGCTTAAAAACGCGCTGGGTCTTGAAGTAGAAGGTTTAATGAGCGGGCCGTTAGGTGGCGACCAGCAGATTGGCGCACGTATTGCTGAGCAACAGCTCGACGTACTGATTTTCCTCTGGGACCCGTTTGCTCCACAGCCCCACGACCCGGATGTTAAAGCCCTACTGCGCTTGGCGGCACTATGGAACGTCCCCGTGGCCTGCAACACGGCCAGCGCTGATTTTCTGCTGTCATCGCCCTACCTAAGCGAACGCTACGATATGGCGATTCCCGATGCAGAGTCGTGGGCTCAAGCCCGAACGGTTTAAAGCGCAAAGAACAAACTAGCGGGTACGCAAATGGCGCGCCACCACCTGCTGCCCACACTGGTAATCGCCGTTCATGGCATCCAGCGCACAATTCAGGGTCAATTCGGCGATGCGGTCATAATCCTGCAGCGCTGAATTCACCGGTTGCGGCAGGAAGTCCAGCAGCCGGTGATCACCAAAGGTGGCTAAGCGCATCTTCTCGGGTAACCCGCCCCGCTCCAAAAACACATCAAACACCCCTTCCAGAAGCACATAAGACGCGGTAACCAGCGCATCAGCCCCTCCTTTTTCATCCAGCAATTGCGCTGCCAGGTGTGCGCCTTCGCTACGCTCATAGTGCGTACCGCTAAGCAAAATTGGCTCGACAGAGGTGTCTTGCAGCGCCGCCTGAAAGCCCGCCCGCCGCTCGCGGCTGATCGAGAGGCTCGGCATTGCCTCTAACCACGCCACTCGACGGGTCCTGCCCGTCATCACCGAGCGAGTCAGCGCATAAGCCGCTTCTTGGTCATTACTTACCACGCTGGCAAACTGATATGGCGCAAGCCCACGGTCCATCCCCACCACGCACCAACCCTCGTCTACCAAGTCGGCATAAAAAGTGTCGTCTTCCGCCAAGCAGCTGGCGGTAATCAGCACTTCGCAGCGCTGAGCACGCAGCGCCAGTGCCAAGGTACGCTCGCTATCAGCACAGTCATCAGAGCTGACCACCAACAGTTGATAACCCCGTTCCCGTGCACCACGCTCTAAGCGCTTGGCCAGGCGCGCGTAACTAATATTTTCAAGGTCCGGCACGATTAAGCCGATCAGCCGACTCGCACCGCGGCGAAGCGCTGCCGCCTGTGGGTCAATGTGATAGCGGTGCTGACGAACGACAGCCATCACTTTTTCAATGGTCGCCGTACTAATGCGCCGCTGTTCGGCTTGGCCATTAACTACATAGCTTGCCGTGGTACGCGAAACACCGGCGAGCCGGGCAATGTCGGCAAGTGTCATGCTGGCTTCTCCTTAGATTAAGGCGGGAGTTTAGCAGCCGCCTCACCTTGCCTAGACTAAAGTTCAAAAAGACAACGCTTGTGTCCCAAAGTGAATCGATTCAGCATAGCCAACTATACACAGGTGACACGATTCATCCAGCTAACCACAACAACTCTACGACTAACGTTTAAGCGCCCCCTGCGCCGCCAATCGCAGACGTTGCCGTTGCCTGACCGCGTTTACAGGAGACCCCTATGTTGACACTCGGCCCAGATGACATCTTGCTCGACCGCCATGCGGAGAACTGGCACGCAGCTCTCGACAGTGCCGCCAATGCCCTTGCAGATGCTGGATTGGTTGAGGCCGAGTATCGTGAAGGCCTTCATGCCCGCGAGGCACAATCGTCAACCTATCTTGGCAATGCGATCGCCATTCCCCACGGCACGCCAGAAAGCCGCCAGTATGTGAAGCACACCGGGGTTCGGGTGCTGCAATTCCCTAACGGCGTCGAGTGGCACGACGGCCAGCGAGTGCACGTATTAGTCACCATTGCCGCGCAAAACGACGAGCACCTGGACATTCTGCGCCAGCTGACCCACGTACTAGACCGCGATGGCGTCGCTGATTTGCTGGCCAACGCCAGCTCTGCCGCTGATGTCGCCCGCCTATTATCTAAACCCGTGCTGGCGCCGCGCTTGGACGCCGACACGCTGTGCGTTAACTTCCCCGCCCGTGACCCGCAAGAACTGGCGCTCGCTGCGGCAGCCCGTTTACGCCAAAGCGGCTGTGTTGATAACACCTTTATCAGCGCCGTTGCCAGCGAACCGCCGCTGTGGCTGGGTAAAGGCCTGTGGCTCGCCAGCCACGCTCAGGGGGTTAATCAGCCAGCCCTGGGCGTTGCCACCCCCACCGATACAACGCTTGCCCATGGCGGCCACCCGGTACACGCGCTGTTTTGCCTGGCGGCCAGCGGCGATACCCACCGCCCACTGCTCGATCAGCTAATAGCCGTGCTGGAAAACGGCGAAAGCGAAAAGTTGGTAGGTAAAAACAGCACCCAACTGTTAGCCACCCTGGCTGGCGAAACCGCCAACACGCAAACTCGCCGAGTGCGGGTACTTAATCCCCACGGGTTGCACGCCCGCCCGGTAAAGCAGCTGGTACAAATTGCCCGCGCTCAGGCAATGCCGATCAACGTTCGCCTGGAAGAAGGTAGCGCCACCGCCGTTTCTGCCGCGAGCCTGACCAAAGTCATTGGCTTGGGCGCCCGGCGCGGCCAGTGGCTAGTGCTTTCCGCAGAGGGTGAAAACGCCAGTGCCGCGCTAGAAACAGTGGCTGAAGCCATTGAAACAGGCCTGGGCGAGAAAGTGACGCCCTTTGACGGTGGCCGCGAAACCGTGCAGGTTGCCAACACACCCCAACCGACGGCGGAACCGCTGGCCGCCGACACGCCCCACACAGGCGTCGCCGCCTCCCCGGGGTTGGCCATCGCGCCGGTGTTTGTCATTCGTCCGATGCAGTTTGATTACCCCGAGTACGCAAGCGACCCCGAGCGTGAAATCAGCCGTTTGAACGCAGCGCTAAAAGAGGGAGCGACCCAGCTGCAAACGTTGGTACATAACGCCCCCGGCGGCGAGGTGGCTGACATTCTCTCCATGCACGAAGAGATGCTCGACGACCCCGAACTGCGTCAGGCCGCGATTGATGCCATTCATGAAGGCCGCTCGGCGGAAGCAGGCTGGTGGGAAGCGATTGAAACCGCGGCTCATGCCCAGGAAATGCTGGCCGACCGGCTATTGGCGGAGCGCGCCGCCGACCTGCGCGATGTCGGCCGTCGCGTATTGGGCGTGCTGTGCGATGTGCAACTGCCCGAACCGCCCGACCATCCGTATATTTTGGTGATGGACGATATCGGCCCATCCGATGTTGCCCGCCTGGATACGTCCCGCGTTCGCGGCCTGCTGACCGTGCGCGGTGGCGCCACCGCTCACAGCGCCATTCTGGCCCGTGCGTTGGGTATTCCAGCCGTGGTCGGTGCCGGCGAAACGGTCATGGCGCTGCATAACGGTGGCATGATGATTCTGGACGGCGAGCGTGGCCGCGTGACATCGCAGCCTTCTGAAGCGCGCCTGCAGCGCGCCGAACAGCAGCTACTTGATCAGCAGCAGCGGGAAGCCGATGCCTGGGAGTCTCGCTTTGAACAAGCCAAGACCCGCGATGAGCACCGGGTCGAAGTGGCTGCCAACCTAGGCAACACGGCCCACGCTGCCGATGCCGTTGAGCGCGGCGCTGAAGGCGTTGGCCTGCTGCGCACCGAGTTCCTGTTTATGGCCTACTCAAGTGCGCCGGATTTAAGCACCCAGATTGCCGAATACCGCGAAGCCACCGATGCCCTGGATGGTCGCCCGTTGGTGGCGCGCACTCTGGATGTCGGCGGTGACAAGCCGCTGCCATACTGGCCGGTTCCTCAGGAAGACAACCCCTTCCTCGGCCTGCGCGGTATTCGCTTAGCACTGACCCAACCCCACGTTTTGGAAACCCAGCTGCGCGCACTACTAATGGCGGCCGTTGACCATCCGCTGCGGATCATGCTGCCAATGGTCAAGGACGTGGCCGAGTTCCGCGCCGCCAAAGCTATTTACGACCGCCTACTCAACGAGATTGCGCCGCAAGAGCGCGCTACCGATGTACAGCTTGGCGTCATGATCGAAGTACCTTCCAGCGCACTGTTGGCGCCCACGCTGGCGGCTGAGGTGGACTTCTTCTCGGTAGGCACCAATGACTTAACCCAATACACCCTGGCCATTGACCGCGGCCACCCGGAGCTCTCTGCCCAAGCCGACGGCCTGCACCCGGCGGTACTGCGCTTAATCCAAATGACCGTGGATGCCGCCCACGCCAACGGTAAATGGGTAGGCGTGTGCGGCGAGTTAGCCTCCGATGCGATGGCTGTCCCAGTGCTCGTAGGCTTAGGTGTTGACGAACTTTCCGTTAGTGCACGGCAAATTCCGCTGGTCAAAGCCCGCCTGCGGGAATTCGACCTTGCCGATGCCCAAGCCAGCGCCCAACTGGCGCTTAGCAAAGCCACTAGCGATGAGGTGCGCGACGCCCTGGAGGAAGGCTAATGGCACGGGTGATATGCATTACGCTAAACCCTGCGCTGGATTTAGCCTTCAACTTGGAGGCGCTCTCGCTTGGCCACGTCAATCGCCCGACCAGCGCCCAACTGGAAGCGGCCGGGAAAGGCGTGAACGTGGCCCGGGTATTAGCAAGCCTGGGGCATGACGTCACGGTTAGCGGTTTTTTGGGTCAGGATAACGATGCCCCGTTTAGCCTAGCTTTCCCCCACTACGGCGTGAAAGATGCCTTTGTGCGGGTACCGGGTAATACGCGCATTAATGCCAAGCTTGCCGAGCAGAGTGGCCGGGTGACGGATATCAATGGCCCCGGCATGCCGATTGAATCAACGCACCTCAATACCCTGCTGGAAACTCTCGATGGCCTGTTTCAAAGCGCCACGCCACCACAAGCGGTGGTCGTGGCGGGCAGCCTGCCACCCGGTATTGACCAACACACCTTTGGCGAGCTGCTAACCACGCTTAAACACTACGACGCACCGCTTTGGGTCGATACCAGCGGCCCGTCGCTACTCACCGCTATTGCAGCAAAGCCTGCCGCCGTTAAACCTAACGAAACCGAGCTTGCCGATTGGGCAGGCAGCGCGCTTAAAACCGACGCACAACGTCAAACTGCGGCCGAGCGCCTGCACGCCAGCGGCATTGAAAACGCGCTCATTTCTGCCGGGGCTGAAGGCGTTTTATGGGTTAGCCGCCAAGGCGTTTGGCAATCCACTCCGCCAAGTGTGACGGCCACCAACACGGTCTGCGCGGGTGACACCTTTGTCGCCGGCATGCTGCACGGGCTGCTTAGCCATCTAGCGCCGCAAGATACGCTTCGCTTCGCCACGGCGCTCTCTGCCGAGGCGGTTCGCCATGTCGGCGTGGGAAGTGCCCACGCCGACGACTTTGACTCACTCCAACAACAGACTTGGGTACGGCGTCTTGATGACACCATCACCGAGGGAGCCACGCGATGAACCTGATCCTAATTACCGCCTGCCCCAGCGGCATGGCCACCACGTTTCTTGCCGCCAAACGCTTAGAGCAAGCCGCCGAGCGTATGGGCTGGAGCGTTCATGTCGAAATGCACGGTGAAATTGCGCCGCTGCAGGCCGCCAACGCCGAGCAAATCGATAACGCCGACTTAATTGTGGTGGCTGCCGACCATGTGCCCGCCCCCGAGCGTTTCGAAGGCAAGCGGCTTTTCCAAGCCCCGATTGCCAATGCCCTGCCCGACCCCAGCGCTTTTTTAACCCAAGCCAAGCGTGACGCGCCGATTTACCGCGCTCCTGCGACCCCGGCAGCGGCCGCTACCCCGGCTGCCGACAGTGCCGCAGGCGGCAAGAAAATCGTTGCCGTCACCGCCTGCCCCACGGGCGTTGCCCACACCTTTATGGCGGCAGAAGCGCTGGCCGAGGCCGGTAAAGCCATGGGCCACGCCATTCGCGTGGAAACCCAAGGCTCGGTGGGTGCCCAGGACCAGCTCACCGAAGAAGAGATCGCCGAAGCCGACATCGTGGTATTGGCCTGCGATATCGACGTGGACCCAACGCGCTTTGCCGGCAAGCGCATTTATCGCACCTCTACCGGCAATGCCTTGAAAAAGCCTCGCCCCACGCTGGAAGCCGCGCTCAAGGAAGCCGATGTAGAGGATGGCAATAGCAGCACCGCAACTGCGAAGAAAAGCGTTAAAGAAAAAGGCGTTTATAAGCACCTGCTGACCGGCGTGTCGTTTATGTTGCCGATGGTGGTCGCTGGCGGCCTGCTGATTGCGCTTTCCTTCGTATTTGGTATTGAAGCCTTCGAGCAAGAGGGCACCTTGGCTGCCGCGCTGATGCAAATTGGCGGCGGCACGGCTTTTGCCCTGATGATTCCGGTATTGGCCGGTTATATTGCTTACTCCATTGCCGACCGCCCCGGCATCGCACCCGGTATGATTGGCGGCATGCTGGCGGCTAATATCGGCTCCGGGTTTATCGGTGGTATTTTGGCGGGGTTCCTAGCTGGCTATGTGGCACTTGCAGTGACTCGCTATGTGAAACTGCCCTCCAGCGTTGAATCTTTAAAGCCGATTCTGATTATTCCACTGGTGGCAAGCTTAGTCACCGGCCTGACCATGATCTACGTGATTGGCGAACCGGTAGCGGCGCTGCTGAACGCCCTGACCAGTTTCCTGGAATCCATGGGCTCCACCAACGCGGTGCTGTTGGGTATTTTGCTGGGCGCGATGATGTGCTTCGACCTAGGCGGGCCGGTAAACAAGGCCGCTTACACCTTCGGCGTGGGCTTGCTGGCTTCAGAAACCTATGGCCCGATGGCCGCCATTATGGCAGCGGGTATGGTACCGCCCATTGGCATGGGCATCGCCAGTTTTGTAGCGCGCAATAAGTTCTCTGCCCCAGAACGTGAAGCAGGCAAGGCATCTTTTGTGCTGGGCTTTTGCTTTATCAGTGAAGGCGCGATTCCTTTCGCCGCCAAAGACCCGCTGCGCGTTATTCCCGCCTGTATGATCGGTGGCGCTGTCACCGGCGCGCTCTCCATGCTGGCCGGCGCCCAGCTGATGGCTCCCCACGGTGGTATCTTCGTGCTGCTAATCCCCAATGCCATTACGCCGGCACTGTTTTATCTTGGCGCGATTGTCGTGGGCTCGCTGATCACCGGCCTGGGCTACGCGTTCATTAAACGTGATGCTGCCCAAGTGGCGATCGCCAGCTAAGCTTTTCAGTCTAACCACGATGGTAAAACAACAGGACCGCCTTCTATGTTTCAACTTACCCGCAGCGTTACCTGGCAGGCACTCGAACGCCTGCGCGAAAAAACGGCCAACGACCGCATTCGTGATTACTTCACCAATGATCCGCAGCGCTTTGAGAAGATGAGTCTACGGGTAGGTGGTCTGTTCTTAGATTACTCCAAGCACCACGTCTCCGATGAAGTGCTTGCCAAGCTGATTGAGCTAGCCGACCACTCCGCGCTGGTTCAGCGCCGGGCGCAGATGTTCTCGGGCGATATCATCAACGTCACCGAAAACCGCCCGGTACTGCATACTGCGCTGCGCAATTTGGGCGATGAACCGGTACACGTGGACGGTAAAGACGTGATGCCGGAGATCACCCGCACCCGCGAGCAGATCAAGCAGTTTTCCGAGGCGGTTCGCAGCGGCGAGTGGAAAGGCTATAACGGCCAGCGCATCAAAGACGTGGTGAATATTGGCATTGGCGGCTCGGATCTAGGCCCTAATATGGCGGTGCGGGCGCTACTGAAATACCGCCACCCGGAGCTGCACTTCCACTTCGTTTCCAACGTGGACGGCACCCATATCCAGAAGGTGCTTTCGCGGCTCAACCCGGCCACCACGCTGTTTATCGTCTCCACCAAAACCTTCTCTACCCAGGAGACCTTGCTCAACGCCAAAACCGCACGGCGCTGGTTTCTGGAAAACGCCGGTGAAGACGCCGACGTGGGCGCACACTTTATTGCCGCCTCCACCAACCGCAAAGCGGCGATGGAGTTCGGCATTCGCGAAGAGAACGTGTTCGAGTTCTGGGCCTGGGTAGGTGGGCGCTACTCGATGTGGTCGTCCATCGGTCTGCCGATTGCACTTTCCATCGGTTTCGAGGGTTTTATCGAGCTGCTCGAAGGCGCCCACGAGATGGACCGCCACTTTATCGAAGCGCCCTTCTCGGAAAACATGCCGGTACTGATGGCCTTGATCGGTATTTGGTACATCAACTTTATCGGCTCCGAAACCCAGGCTATCGTGCCTTACGATCAGGCACTTAATCAGCTGCCCTCGTTCCTGCAGCAGCTGGATATGGAGTCTAACGGCAAGTCGGTGGATATTTTCGGCCACCCGGTGAATTACAAAACCGGCCCAATAGTCTGGGGCCAAACCGGCTCCAACGGCCAGCACGCCTTCTTCCAGCTACTGCACCAAGGCACACGCTACGTACCTATCGACTTTATTGCCTCGCTCAAACCCGAACCCGGCGTGGAAGACCACCACTTCGCCCTGCTCACCAATATGCTCGCCCAGGCCAATGCCTTTATGGAAGGCAGCCAGGGAGACAGCAAAGAACTCAGCCAGCACGACCCCTACAGCTGCCCCGGCAACCGCCCTTCCAGCACCCTTTTGCTTGACGAGTTAACGCCGAAAAACCTGGGTGCGTTGATTGCGCTCTACGAGCACAAGGTGTTCGTGCAAGGAGTCATCTGGAACATTAACTCCTTTGACCAATGGGGCGTACAGCTGGGTAAACGCATCGCCGGTGAAATCAGCGAACGCATCGATACCAACGCCGCCGACTTTGACACCTCGACGCAAGGCCTGCTGGAGCTGGTGCGCGCCCATTTTCCTGGTAAAGCCAATGGATCTGAAACCAATGGGTCTGAAAAAAGTGCGGACAAAACGCCCGCCAAGAAGAAACGCTAGCGTAGGCGGCACGGGTTCAGGATTAGGTAAGCCCAAGTAGCGCTTCGGCCAACTTAACGTCATCGTAACGGTCGAGATCAGCATTATCGGGGGCCAAATCTATATCGATAATTTGAACCCCCATTTTGTTACAGATGCTATCAAGCTGTTCGGTCGAAACGCTCAGCAACTGCGAGTCAAACAGTAGAAAATCAATGGAACATCGCGCCGTTTTTGGCGCAGAGTCTTTTGTTTGAGGTTTGCCTGATAAATGCGCATTGAGCACTTGAATCTGGTCAACCAGGTTCATACCTAGCGTTTCAAGATCGGTGCCCAAACTTGGCACGTACACCTTGGGCACCGGGTTTTTATTCAATGCCTTGGTAATTCCATTAGGCAACAGATTGGCAATAACGCTGCTGTAAAAACTCCCCGGCGGAAAAACCAGCAGCTCAGCGGAATCGATTAGCGTACGGGTTTCTTTGCACACCTTGGATGCATCTCGGGTATCGATATCATCTGCTTCACCCGTTAATTTGATCGACTGGATGGGAGAATCAATACTTGCCGTTTCCTTGCCGGTAAAACGGTGTTGCCCGGTAATCGTCCGACCATTCTTCAACAATACCTCCAACTGCAGGTCAGCGTCGGTCGTCGTCCGAACGGTACCGCGTGTTTTGATCAATTGGCCAAACAGAAAAGCAATCGGGTCAAGAGAGCGGTTGTGAATAAGATAGCCACCCGTCAAAATCAAATTACCCACGCTCGCCCCAGCCAGGTCGAAGTCTGCCGGCATGTGTTTGTAAAAGGCGGCAATATAACTTTGGATCAGTGAACGCATGGGTTCAGCAATCGCCTTAAGCAGTGAATGCCTAGCGCTCACGAGTGCCTTCAGATCTTGCACAAGAGTTGGGGCCGCCAACCGATGTGAAAAAAGGGCGGCAACTTCTGGGTGGCCTGTAACGGAGTCGTCAGCTAAGGAAAGTAACCGGGCTCGCAGGTCTCCAACCGCTGGCATGGAAAAGGCGCGGCGTAGCTCCGCGGAACTGCCCCCTGAATCGAAAGGGGTAACAAGATGAATGGAGTTATGGGTGTAGTTCGCCAGCACTTCGGAAAAACGCCTCAGGGCCGTGCCACCACTAAAAAAAAGAATTTTCGGCCCTAGTTCCGGTGCTTTACGGTATCTGGCCAGGCGCAGATCCTGCCCCCTGACAAGCGCTCTCGGCATATCGATATAGGCGTGGGTAACGCGTTTTCTATTCATGCAACTCTTTGAAGTTTAAGAAAAATGTAACACAAAAAACGGCCGGGGTGCTTATAGTATCCCCCTATCCAATCGCACTTCCTACGGTGGGGGCAAGCTATCAACGCATCAATTCTGGAGCATTTCTATTTTCTACGATTTGAAATCGAAAATCACTTTGCGTTAGTTGAAGTTTATGTGACTCAGCCAAAAGGGCCTACTGCGCAACGCTTGATGAATCGTAAGGGTTACAGAAGCACCTTGCTGGAAAAAGTCCAACTAGCCGTCGCGGTTGACGTGCAACGCCGAAAAATTGATGGCGCAGGTTTTCAGCAATCCAAATCCATTGAGCGATTAGCCAATTTGCTTGATCACTTAGGGCAGGCCTGCCTGGAATTTACCGATATCAAGTATCTTGATCAGGTGCCGGACAAGAACCTCAAGGAATATGCCAAGCTGCTTCGCTCGGTCGGCAAATCACTCAAGCTGGTGATTGTTAATGTGGACAATTCCAATACCCGCCAAGGCCTTAAGATAGGGCGCCGGATCCCCAAAATACTTGCCCGCTTACCCGATACCTCTAACGCCGGCTACAGCGCCGTCTTGGACTTTCAGGTTCATCGGATGGTGCATCTGCTGTCGGAACTCGCAGACGCGCTCCTGGCCGCCAATTTTGGCCCCGCCGTGCGGCTGCAGAACTACAAGCAGTTAAAAAATGCGGCGCACACCATGGCAGATCACGATGGCGGCTTTACGGTTGAGCGCCTCGCCCTCACCCGAAGCGGCAGCACCATTGCGACATTAAAAGCCGAACACGCAGCCTCCGGCGAGGTCATGGCGGTCTACAAGGAGGGGCAAAGCGCAAAAGTCATTGAAGAGCTCTCCGGGGTTCATCAATGGCAGCAGGTCTACCCCAAGGTGGCCCCCTCCGTGCTTTCCCATCATGTTGAAAAGGGGGTCGAACTGGGCTCAATGGTGATCGAGCATCTTCCCGGACGGACGCTCGAATCGCTGCTATTAAACAGCCAGTGGGAAGAAGCCAATCAGCTTGTTGATAAACTATGCAGAACGCTGAGAAAAATTTGGAAGAGTTCACGTACCAATGAACCGGCTCAGCCTCGTTATATGCAGCAGCTGCGTAAACGGATGCCAGAAACCCACCACACTCACCCGACGCTTTTTAATGTGGAGCAGACGATTTGCGGGCTAGCACGCCCAAGTTTTGATCAACTCATTGATCGCGTCGACACCCTT
Source organism: Vreelandella salicampi (assembly GCF_013415105.1). GTDB lineage: Bacteria > Pseudomonadota > Gammaproteobacteria > Pseudomonadales > Halomonadaceae > Vreelandella > Vreelandella salicampi. The sequence goes on along the minus strand of NZ_JACCDF010000002.1, from coordinate 434,361 downwards.
GAGCAACAGGTGCGTGCGCCGTTTTCAGTGCTGATCCACGGCGATTTTAACGTCGACAATGTGATCTACGACGAAATCAAGGATCGCATTTACTTTATCGATCTGCACCGTGCCTCTTATTCCGACTATGTTCAGGATCTATCCGTACTGATGGTGTCGGTTTATCGGTTACCGATTATGGATGCTGCCCCCAGAGCGGAATTAATGTGTTTGATTCGCCAGCTCTATCAGTTTGCTCGCCGATTCGCCAAAGACACTAAAGATGCAAGCTTTGATGCGCGCCTGGCCATTGCATTAGGCCGTTCCTTTGCGACGTCCACACGCTTTATTTATGACAAATATTTTGCCCGCGCGCTGGCACTTAGAGCAAGCTACCTATTGGAAGCGATAACGCTTCTGGCACCCCAAGCGCTTGAGAAGTATACCCTTCCCCTTGAGGATATTTTTAATGATTAATAAGCGGATTGCCGTCATCGGCACACCTGGCAAATGGTCAACCGACGTCTTGGCGAATCACTTAGAACAGCACACCGGCTTCCGCTGCGTTATCGATATGTCTGACGTCGTGTTGGAACTAGAAACAGGCAAATTACGTTATGGTGATGTGTTACTCAACGAGCTTGACGGGGTCGTCATTAAAAAAATAAGCGAAACTTACTCCCCAGCCGCCGATGATCGTCTCCGTATGCTGCAAAGCCTTGAAGCGGATGGGGTGCGCTGCTTCAGTAGCCCATCGCAGATAAGCCGCTTGATCAACCGTCTTGAAGGCACCGCCGCGCTGGCTTCAGGCAGTGTGCCACTGCCTCCAACCCGGGTAACGGAAAACACAGATGAGGCATTGAACGCCATCAAGGCGTTTGGCAAAGCGATCCTTAAACCACTCTATTCAACCAAAGCTCGGGGAATGGTGGTGTTGGATGCAACAGACGGTGACACGGTTAATACACAAAAGCTCAATGCGTTTAAGTCTGAGCATGGCCTGTTTTATCTTCAGAAATTCGTCAACTTGGGCGGTCAGGATCTGGGCATGGTATTTCTGGGCGGCGAATACCTGTGCACCTATGCCCGGGTTGGCGATGCCAATGCCTGGAACACCACGATACGCAGTGGGGGTAAGTATCAGGCTTTTGATGCCAGCCCCGAACTGATTGAGCTTGGCCGGAACGCCCAGTCATGCTTCGATCTAAGCTTCACCACGGTAGATATCGCATTGACCGATGAAGGCCCGGTGGTCTTTGAGGTCTCCGCCTTTGGCGGATTCAGCGGCGCACTAAAAGGCTGTGGCATCGAGGCAGCAGAAAAGCTGTGTGATTATGTGCTTAGCCAATTAGCGGCAGAGACAGCAGAGGCCAGTGAATGATCAACCTTTTTGACGATGACCAAATCGTGCGGGCCAAAGCCGCTTGTACCTACGCGCTACCGCTTACCTTCAATGGTTTAACACTGCGCGTACTGGCTGACCAGCCGGCCATTCTTGACCAACTTGAGGCGTACTATTCAGACTTAACTGTATCAAGTCTGAGCAAAAAAGGTGTCCATAAAACTGACCAACCTGAGCAGCGAGTGTTGTTGCTGAATAAGCACTCGGATATCAGCGGCCGCGAATGGACACCGGTTAAGCGGGCCAAAACCACTCCTCTGGGTTTAAAAGAAGCCTACGTGGATACGCCTCAAGGGCGCTGGATTCATAAAGTACGCACGGAGATGGTGCTGTTTCAGTCGTTAACGGAGCCGCTCGCGATGGGCGAATTGAACAAGCACCCATCGCAAGTCATCAACTTTATTAACAACCAGTTTCTCAATCATCATCAACGCGGCGGCTTCCTGCTCGGCCACGCCTCGGCCTTTGATATCAACGGCAACACCACGGCCATTGCTGCTAGTTCCGGTGGCGGCAAATCTACCCTGATGCTGAAAGCTTTGGAAACCACAGAGGCACGCTTTCTCTCCAATGACCGGATTCTATTTAAGCCCGAAAATGGGCAGGTAAACATTCTCGGTATCGCCAAGCACCCCCGCGTGAATCCGGGCACGCTGGTCAACTCTGAGCGCTTGATCGACATACTGCCCGCTGAGGAGCGCAACCGATTTGAGCGCATGCCCAAAAGCCAGCTATGGGATATTGAGCACAAGTACGATGTGCTGATTCCCAGCGCTTACGGCGAGGATAAAACTGCCCTATCCGGTACGCTCAAACACCTGATACTGCTGGACTGGGCATTAGACGCCGCAGAACCCACAGCGTTAAGCAGCGTGGATATCGCTACAACGCCAGAAGCACTTGAGGGCTTACGCAAAGGCCCGGGGCCGTTTTTTCAGCGCGCGGACGGCAGCTTTCCCGCCGAGCGGGCTCAATCTAACGAGATGTATGCAGAGAACCTCAATGGGGTTCAAGTACTCCGCCTGACCGGCGCCGTCGACTTTGAGCGTGCCATTGAGCTACTCCAAGCCAAAGGGATTCTTTGATGGTGGCACTGGCGCTGATTCGGCACGGTGAGTATTCACAACGGACGGATACCCCCAGCGCCTTGCAGCCTTACCCCCTCACGGAAAAGGGTGCAGCAGACGTGCGAGAGCAGGCACGGCGATTAGGCGAGTGGTTAGCCACGTCAGGCTATCAGCTAAATGCCGAAATACACTGCTCGACGCTGTTAAGAGCGTGGCAAACGGCCGAAATCTACCGCGAAGAGCTAGCACCGCTGTTTGCTGAGACACCCTGCTCGCGCAGCTTTTCGTCGCTTTGCGAACGCAGCGTTGGGGCGCTAGCCAATCTTAGCGTTCGGGAAATAGAACGGATCGTTGCCCTCGACCCTCGCCTTGAGCCCTTGCCCAAGGGCTGGAAATCAGCCAGCGATTTCAGATTGCCCTTCGATGGCGCGGAATCCCTGTTAGAAGCTGGCAAACGAGTCGCCATACATTTAAAAGCACTTTTAGATACACCGCCGCGACCTGAGACAGCTAAGCGCCTACAGCTCGTAGTGGGCCACGGCGCCTCTATTCGCCATGCTTGCTATCATTTAAATGTCATATACTTCCACGATATTAAGCGGTTGAGTATGTATCACGGTCATCCGGTCATTTTCGAGCGGCATAACCAAGGCTGGAGCCGGCTGTACGGAAACTGGAAACAGCGCCAATCGACAGACCCACTCGATTAAACGATAGCGACGGATAAAATGGCGACTATGACCGCGTTCAATGTTATTCCAAAGGTAAGTAAGCAACCGTATCACGATGCCATCTTGGCCCGCTTACCGTCGGAGTGGGGCCCCTGGCCCGATGACCCCACCTCGGTCAATCATGATGCAGCGCTGAGCACCTTCATTAAGCGCTCGCAGAAAAAGAGCTTCGCCTGGCCCAAAAAGCCAGTGGTGTTCATCTCCGACCCCCATGCGGATGCCGAGGCATTTGAGGCATCCTTGATTGCTGCTGGTGTTATCGAACGTGACGATTCCCATTTATGTGCCTATAAGCTGACCAAATTCGGCAAAAATGCCGAAATCGTAGTGGGCGGAGACTGCCTGGATAAAGGGCCCAGCAATCTGACGATGCTGCGCAGCTTGGCCCACTTATATCGCCTCAAAGCGGATATCACTCTTCTGGCCGGTAACCATGACCTTCGCTTGCTGATGGGCCTGCTATCGCTGGAACGGGAGACAGACGCTGGAAGCCAACATCTGTTTGTGCGCATGGGCAAGAAAGTGATTCCGCTGTTCAAAGAGGTATTCGATCAATACTTGGCCAATACCCAGTGGGACAAGGGGTTACCGTCCGAAGAGGCGTGCCGACAGGCGCTGTTTCCGGGTGATGATTGGTTCGAGAACTTCCCTTTCTATGCCGCGGGGTTTCTCACCCCTGAGGGTATCGAGCGTGAAATCAGCAAGATGACGTCCAAGACACAGAGCTTTGAGGCGCACTGTGCCAAAAACGGCCTGTCGCTCTCCCAAGTTTACGCCGCCGCAATGAAGTGTCGTTCGCTGTTTCTCAAAAATTCGGGGGAATTTGGCTGGTTTTTCCGCCAGATGCAGCTGGTTAAAAAGCGTGGTTCATTTTTGTTTCTGCATGCCGGTCTCGATGACCATATGGCCGAGCTACTCGCCAATCACAGCGTGAAACATGCCAATAAAGCGTTCAAAAAAAACCTGATGAGCCAGAACCTGTTCAGTTTCTATTATGGTTCTCTCGCCAATACCTTCAGGACAAAATACCGTAAGGCCGACCTTCCTTTAACTCAATATGGCGCCAAAATTGCACGGCAAGCGGGCATCCAGGTGCTGGTTCACGGGCATATTAATCAGCATTTTGGTCAACGGGTAACGCTAAAAAACGGGCTTATCCATATTGAAGCGGATATCACGCTGGACACCCACTCCCGAAAAAACGAGGGACTTGACGGCTACGGTATAGGAGTGACGTTAATTGACAAAAAACGCGGTGTTATCGGCCTTAGCTGCGACTACCCCAAAGCAAAGGTGTTTAAACCCAATCATAAAGGAAAACTTGTGGGTGCTAATTTAAATGAAGTCTAAAACAAAATTTAGTCACGATTCGCTGCTGGACCGTGAATCAACCCAGGAACTATTGGTGACGCTGGCAAACGCCATAAAAGAGGGGCACTTAGCTTTTCAGGAAAGCGAAGAGGACATAGTGCTCTCCCCCCAACAGCTCCTGCAAGTATCCTTGCGTGCCAGCGATGAAGGCGATAAGCAGGAAGTGGAAGTGAAGATTAAGTGGCGCACCAAGGAAAAGGATATCTCCAGTACCCCTCCCAAAATTAAAAAGTCAGACAAACGTTGATGAAATAGCGCTCTTTGTCAGTCTGGTTGTTTGGCATAGGGCCGCCTTATAAGTCCGACAACACTTTGGCGTATAGCTCACGATCTTCGTTATAGCATTCGCAGGAAGCTTCGATCAGCCCCTGTCGATCAAGCACTTCGATGGCGCCACGGTGATAACGAATCAAGCCACGCGTTTGCAGGGCTCTCGCTGATATCGTCACGCCCGAACGCCTGACACCGAGCATCATGGCCAGAAATTCATGTGTCAGCTGCAGTTGATCCGTCCCGGCGCGATCCTGAGTCATCAGTAACCATCGGGCGAGGCGCCCCTCAATTTGGTGAAAATGGTTACAGGCCGATGACTTCGCTAGCTGATGCATCACGACATAGAGATACCGCTTCAGTCGCTGATGTAATACGGGACTATCCAAGAGTCGCTGCTGAAAGTTTGCAGCGGTCATGCGTAGGGCCGTTCCCGCTCCTTGAACCAAAGCGAGCAAGGGCGCCTCTTCGATGCCCAGCACCAGGGAGGTGCCCAACATTCCCTCTTGTCCCGCCATCGCGACTTCCAGCCGGTTCTCACCATCAATGACGACAATAAGGGAAATGAAGCTATCGAGGGGGAAATAGACGTGGGTGACGGTCTCGGCGGGCTGAAACAGTACTTCGCCAAAAGTAAGCTCCACGGTTTCGCAGTCAGCCATAAAAGCCTGCCGCTCGACGCTTGGTAGCGCAGCAAGTAGTTGATTGGCAGCGGGAACGTGCAAAATAGACGTCATGTGCCTCTCCGGTTATTAGATCCTGGCAAACGGCACAATGAGGGTTTGTATCATTTCGATGTCGGCTGCAGGTTAAGACACCGTCATTAGTTTATTTGACGGTACTTCTGCACGTTATCAGTGGATAAAACTGGCGTCGGCACGCTAGCGCACACAACTCAGTCATGTCTTTTTCGCTACGGTTTGCTGCTTTGGCTTCACCGGGCCTGTCGATCACGGTTATTTCACCACCCCATGTTCGTCAGCGCACAGAGATGAGGCATGTGACTCCCTTAAGGTCGATGAAACGACGGTAACTTCTCCAGAGCCGACCCTTACGTTCTTCTTTGGCTCACAACGAAGGGTGGCTGTCGTTTCAAAAAAGGGGGGGAGGTTTATGAAACAGGAAGCGATAGGACAAATTTGTGCGTTCGACGATACCGCCGAGCAGAAGCATGCTGACGCGCGGTTGCGTGAGGCTGAGGCCGCCTTGCAAGCCACGACGGAATGGGCCCAAGTGACACTAAATTCGATCGGCGATGCCGTGGTGACGACTGACCTTGAGTGTCGGGTCACCTATTTGAACCGAGTCGCCGAAACGCTGACGGGTTGGTCGAGTGCTGATGCGTTGGGTAAACCTTTGGCTCAAGTCTTGACGCTCATCCATGGCCAGACGTTCCAGCCGGCCACCAATCCGGCGCAGCGAGCCATGGAAGAAAACCGCACCGTCGGCCTCGCCATGGATTGCGTATTGATTCGCCAGGATGGTAGCCAATTGCAGATAGAGGACTCGGCCGCGCCTATCCATGATCGAGAAGGTTGCCTTAAGGGGGCTGTGATCGTGTTTCATGATGCCTGCCACTCGCCCACCCATGCGACAAAACTGGCTTACCAGGCACAGCATGATGCACTCACCGAGTTGCCCAACCGCATTCTGCTCTCAGAACGCCTTTCTCAGGCCATTGGTCTGGCCAAACGCCACACACATCAAGTCGCTTTGCTCTACTTAGACCTTGATAATTTTAAAACCATCAACGACTCGCTTGGCCATGCGGTAGGCGATTTTTTATTACAGTCGGTAGCAGGACGCCTCAGCGAAAGTGTTCGTGACACGGACACCGTATGCCGCCAAGGGGGCGATGAGTTCGTGGTGCTGCTGAGTGAAGTTGAAAAGCCACAAGATGCCGTCAGGATTGCGAAGAAAATCCTTAGCACGCTAGCCGAGCCTTACCAAATCTGCAGTAACGAGCTTCACGTCACCATCAGTATCGGGGTCAGTCTCTATCCGGATCATGGCACTGATGAACATACTTTACTGCATAATGCCGACACGGCGATGTATCACGCCAAGAAAAGCGGTCGCAACAATTATCAGTTGTTCAGTGCCGAGATGAATGACTTGAGAGTGCAAAACAGTCATTTAGAGTCTCAACTGCAGATGGCGCTAAAAGCTGACGATCTGTTTCTGAACTTCCAACCCAGAATAAATATCGCCACTGGCGATGTAGTTAGTGCAGAAGCGCTGGTGCGTTGGCAAAACCCGACGCATGGCCTTATGCAGCCCTCGGCATTTCTTCCCGTTGCAGAAGCCCGCGGCCTTATGGTCCCTATTGGTTACTGGGTACTAGGTGAAACCTGCCGACGGTTACAGGCATGGCGTCGTGAGGGCGGTGATATCGTGCCCATCGCGGTGAACATGTCGGCCATGCAACTGCGCGACAAGACATTACCTGCCCGTGTTGCAGAGATATTGTCCAAGACTGGACTAGATCCCCATTTCTTAGAAATGGAGGTATCTGAAAGCAGCCTCATGCATCTTTATACCAACGCCTCAATATCGACACTGCTTGAGTTGAATCATATGGGGATACGCATTGCCATCGACGACTTCGGTGCAGGGAATCTTTGCCCGAAGCACTTGCAATGTTTTCCCATCGACACGGTCAATATCGCGCCTTGCTTTACTCATGGCATGCTCGATAACCGAGAAGATGCCCTGTTGGTTAAGTCACTTATCAATTTTGGTCAGAATTTATCCTTGCGCGTTAGCGCCAAGGGCGTCGAGACCTTGGAACAGTTGGACCATCTCGAATTACAAGGGTGTGATGGTGCCCAGGGCTTCTTGTTCAGTAAGCCGCTTTCAGCAACCGATTTTCATGCGTTACTCGGTTCTGATCGGCAATGCTTGCCGGTGTTCTGAAAACAATTTTTAAAATAATTCTGAAAAACAGTTTTTAAAACCGAGCGCATTCAGCGCAGCAGTCACGTTCTTATAGGGGACGACACTCTAGCTACCTTCCCCCTGCCCGGATTTTTCCAGTGATGGCAGCACAAGAACCGGGCAAGGGGCATTCACTGAAACATACTCCACCGTCGCCCGGCGCAAGGGCCAGTGTCCGCTGCTGCCACGGGAGACCAGTAACATAAGATCAGCACAAAGCTGGCCAGCAAGGCCCACTAGCTTTTGGCCAGCATTTCCAGCCACCACGTGCAAGATCGCACTGCGGTTCAGCGGTAGATATTTTCTCGCCAAAAGATCCAGCACCTCCCGGACCTCGGCTTCTTTTTCTTCGGGCGCCTCTTCCGTTACGTGCGGGAAGAACCCTCCCCCACCCGGGCTATAAGCACTGGCAAGGTGAAGCTCACCGTCCTCGTCGAGCAGTTCCATGGCAGCCTCCAGGGCACGCTTTCCCTCGCCGTCGTTGTCCGGATCAATGGCGATCAGCAGTTTACGATACATGCTCGTTCTCCTGTTGGGTTTCAGAGGTGGCCTCTACTTCTGGGAAGGCCCGCCCCCGTACAAGCTCATCCACACTGTAGCCCCGATAATCCGCGCTCAATGCCCTGAAAAGAGCTACCGCCATGAAAATCAGAAGAATACAGAAAGGTAGGCCCAGGGACGTAATCACGTTCTGCAATGCATCCAACCCTCCGGCCAGCAATAGGGTGGCAGCAATAATGCCCTGCGCCGCCGCCCAGAAAATACGTTGGCGTACCAAAGAAGGTTGATCATCGCGCCGGGTCAACATATCGATCACAAGGGAGGCGGAATCAGACGACGTGGTGAAGAAGATAACGATAATGACCACACTCAAGGCCGATGCCACGTCTGCAAGCGGGAAGGTGTCGAGGAAAGCGAAAATAGCCACCGAGGGATCTTGCTGCACTTGTTCTGCCAGTTCAGCCTGAGTGCTCATCTCGGCCTGGATAGCCGACAAGCCGAAGATGCCAAACCACACCAGCGTGAAGGCCGTGGGGGCAAACAGAACCCCGGCGATAAACTCGCGGATGGTCCGCCCCCGGGAAATCCGGGCGATAAAGATTCCGACATAGGGCGCCCAGGAAATGGTCCAGGCCCAATAGAACAGGGTCCACTGCCGCTGCCAGTCGGTTTCACTGAAGGTTTGCGTCCAGAAAGCCAGCCAGGGCAATTCATGAAGGTAATCACCCACACTCTGGACCATTCCCTCAGCAATAAACACGGTGGGTCCGGCGGTTAGCACGAATGCCAGCAGCGCCATGGCCAACACAATGTTGGCCTGGGACAGCCGACGGACCCCCTTGTCCAGCCCGAGAGCCACAGAGGTCGCCGCGATACAGGTAATAATGGCGATAAGCACAACCTGAACCGGGCCTGACGAGGGCAAACCAAACAGATAATTCAGGCCACTGTTCAGTTGCAGGGCACCCAGCCCAAGCGACGTGGCCACACCAAACAGGGTGCCGAGAACCGCCACCACATCGACCGCCCAGCCCCAGGGTCCGAACGCCCGCTTCCCGAGAATTGGGTAGAACAAACTGCTGATACGCATAGGCAGGTTGTGACGGTAAGCAAAGTAACCAATCGCCAGCCCCGGCATGGCAAAGATGGTCCAGGTATGCAGGCCGAAGTGATAAAGCGCCACGGTCATGGCATCGCTGGCGGCCCGTTCCGATCCCGGCTTCACGCCGTCAAAAGGCGGATTGGCAAAGTGGGAAACCGGCTCTGCCACGCCCCAGAACATCAGAATGGTGCCAATGCCGGCAGCAAACAGCATGGTAAACCAAGTCAGATTGGAATAGTCGGGTCGGCTGTCGTCGGTTCCCAGGCGAATGTTGCCATAGCGGCTTACCGCCAGAGCCAGCAGAAATACCAGAAGAGAGGTAACCGCAAGAATGTAGAACCAGCCCAGATTTTTCGCCACCCAACCAGTGAGCCGACCAAAATACTCGGCCACAGCCTGGTCAAACGGGATCGCCAGGGCGACAAACAGCGCAGCTACCCCGGCGGAGGTAAAAAACACCCCGGGAATAGTCTGCAACCCTAGTCGGCGTTGCAGCCGTTCTAGCACATCAGCCTCCATTTCTTCAGAAAAAATCTACAAAAAACTAGGGCCTGTTGACGTTTCACCGCGCCCGAAGGAGTCAGCATTTCAATGCTGGCCCCGAGAGCGGCCTTCCAAGGCGTCACCAGTAAGTGGAAGCTACCGTTGAGAGCACGTTGTCCGCTATCTTCCATTACTTTTTTTGCCAAGGCCAATGGCCAGTCAGTTCAGCTTCCAACGAAAAACTCAGGAAGGTACGTATTAGTACGACAATGGCTAATATACCGACCGTTTTGAATGTCAATTCAACGGCGACAGTATGAATGATGTCGGCTGCGACAAGGAATTCCAAGCCGAGCAGAATACCTCTACCCAGACGCTGGCGGACCTGATAAAAAATTGGTTCGTTTTTATTCTGCTTGAGTAAAATAATCGGCTCAATGATCAAAGCATAGAGTGCGAACCCAATAATAATGAAGATACCAAGTAGCTCCATCGTTGCTACGCCCCACTCTGCCATTGGCTTTACGATTTCTAGCAAATTTTCACCCTTTTGGTATGACTGACAACAATGATTAGTCAGCGCAACTGTTTGTTGGTTGGGCTGCTTACTTGGATTGGAGTCCATGCCGTCGAACGAAGCGTTGTCCACATAGTTTTGTGGCAAAATATCGTCTGTGCGTTAGCCCACTCACCTTTTCCTTTGTGCTGCGTCTAAGATAGTCAATCACACGGCAACCAGCACTGACTTCCTCATCCGGCTCACGATTGATCTCGGTTAAAGACGAGTAAGCTGAGACTTCTTCAATCCGCTGTCAGACATACCCCTACTATCCATTGATATCACACTGTAAAATCCACCAATGGAACTAATTCCTGTTTGCAGATACGAAAAAGTTAGATTACCGTATAGACATAATCTTATCTGCGCCCCCTCAATTGGCGACTTCATTTGCCAAAAACAAACACAGGATGACGAAATGCTAGCCCCTCTCACCCGAAAACCACTGTACCTTGCCATTGCTCTAGGCTCACTCCTGCCAGTCAGTGCCTTAGCTAACACGGCGGTAACGCCCGAGTCAGTGGTGAGCCACTATGCAGATATTGCCCACGCAACCTTTGAGGATGCCCGCACCAGCGCCCAGACCCTGAATACACGCATTGACGCCTTGCTTGAGGCGCCTTCCGCCGAGACCCTTGCCGCTGCCCGGCAAGCTTGGCTTCAGGCACGTGTGCCCTACCAGCAGAGTGAGGTATTTCGCTTCGGTAATTCCGTGGTCGACAACTGGGAAGGGCAACTCAACGCTTGGCCTCTAGATGAGGGTATGATCGATTACGTCGCCTCCAGCGATTATCAGCATGAGCTTGGCAATGCTGGCGCAACGGCCAATATCGTGGCCAACACCGCCATTGAAATCGGCGGCGAAACGCTGGATGTCAGTAACATAACGCCCAATCTGCTTGCTGATCTGAACGAGATTGGGGGTTCCGAAGCCAACGTGGCCACTGGCTATCACGCTATCGAATTCTTACTCTGGGGCCAGGATCTGAATGGTTTTGATGCGGGCAATGGTGAGCGCCCTGCCACAGATTATATGGCGGGAGAAGAGTGCACGGGCGGCAGCTGCGAACGTCGCCGCGACTATCTAGACGCCGTTTCTGATCTATTGGTTTACGATTTGGAGTGGATGGTCGCCCAGTGGGCTCCCGCTCAGGAAGGAACCTATCGACAGGCATTCCTCGCCGAACCGGCTCAGGAAGGCCTGCGCCGCATGCTCTTCGGTATGGGCTCGCTATCGCTAGGAGAATTGGCTGGTGAGCGCATGAAGGTCGCACTGGAAGCTAACTCCTATGAGGACGAACACGACTGCTTCAGCGACAATACCCACAACTCCCACTTCTATAACGGCATGGGCGTCCAGAACGTCTATCTTGGCGAATACAAGCGGCTAGATGGCAGCGTCGTTGAGGGTCCCTCACTCTCAGATCTGTTGGCCGAAACAGACCCTGAACTCGACGCCACTCTACGTAACCAGCTCAACGCTTCGATGGCCGAGCTGAACGATATCAAGCTAGCAGCAGAAGCCGAAAGCTCGCCCATGGCTTTCGATATGATGATCGCACCAAGTAACGAAACCGGCGCTTCGCTGATCAACGACGCCATTATGGCGCTGGTGATTCAGACTAACTCTATCGAGCAAGCAGCCGATACGCTTGGGTTGACCCAGCTTCAGCCAGACGATGCCGGCCACGCTTTCTAAATCTGGCCCAGCATCTCCTATGGCCGCCATCAGCTCTGCTGGTGGCGGCTTGTGTCGTTAAGCACAAGGCCTCATGATGATTCGTTTTTCTTGTACTACTACCTCTCTTATCGCCGTCGCACTGCTCGCTAGCCTATCGAGCCAGGCTAATGCAGCACCGCCTATTCAGAGCACCCCTGATAGCGGCGGCCAAGGCTCCGTGGCCCAATTCGACCATAACGCCTATTCCTTGCCGCTTGGCAATATGGCCATGACCAAGCGGTTGGACTTCAGCGTCGGTAACAGCTTCTTCCGCAATCCTTGGGTAGAAGCCCCCGCCAGCACCGCCGCCCGTGACGGTCTCGGCCCCCTGCTGAACACCAACAGCTGTCAGGGCTGTCATATCAAAGATGGGCGTGGACATCCGCCGAGCGGCGATGAGCGCGCCGTTTCCCTCTTTCTGCGTTTATCGCTACCTTCCGAGGATGCCGACCCCGAAACGCTGTCTCGCATGGGGGTAAACCCCGTGCCGAACTATGGCGGTCAACTGCAGACTGCCGCGATTACCGGCTCCGAGGCCGAGGCTGAATTGCAGATAAGTTATTCCGAGCGCGAGGTAACCCTTGATGATGGTGAGGTCGTATCGCTACGCGTTCCTGACTATCACATTGCCAACCCCGCCTATGGACCTCTGCCCGAGAACTTGTTGACTTCACCTCGGGTGGCGCCGCCGATGATAGGCCTGGGGCTCCTCGAAGCGATTCCGGCCGCTGCCATTGAAGCCGCCGCCGACCCTGATGACACTGATGGTGACGGTATCTCCGGGCGTACCAACCAGGTCTGGGATCAACGCCGCGAGGAAACCGTGCTCGGTCGATTCGGCTGGAAAGCCGGTAAGCCGACCATTGAACAGCAAAGCCTTGGTGCCTTCGCTGGCGATATGGGCCTAACCTCGAACTTGGTACCAAACACCGATTGCATGCCGAGCCAAAAATGCGATGCCCTACCCAATGGCGGAACACCCGAGGTTAGCGACAAGATTGCCGATTTCGTGACGTTTTACGCATCCAGCTTGGCAGTACCTAAGCGTCGTGATCTGAATGACCCGGCGGTACGCGCCGGCGCCGAAACCTTCAATGCCCTTGGTTGTGCGGCTTGCCATACACCACGTCAGCAAACGGCCAAGGACGGTGTACGCCAAGCCCTTGCAGGTCAAACCCTGTGGCCTTATAGCGATCTACTGCTTCACGATATGGGCGAGGGTCTTGCAGACGGTCGCCCAGAGTTTGAAGCCACCGGTCGCGAATGGCGCACTCCGCCTCTATGGGGCATCGGCCTGGCCCAGTCAGTCAATCCCCAAGCGGGTTTCCTGCACGACGGTCGTGCCCGCACATTGGAAGAAGCCATTCTTTGGCACGCGGGTGAAGCTGAGACAGCCACCGCAGGTTATCGAGCGTTACCGCAAACACGTCGTGATGCATTGATCCGTTTTCTGGAGTCGCTGTAAATGAATTACGCATTTGTAAGCCAGCATCTGGGGCGTTTTGGCCTAGCGGCCATCCTCTTAGCCACCGCCCCCTTAGTGGCCGCCTCTGAGCAAGCGCCGGCCCGGGATCGTTGGCATGAAGCGATTGGAGAAGGTTACTCCCAACTTGCCACTGAGACACAGGCGCTTGCCACCCATGCGTCTAATTACTGCGAAACATCCAGTTCCGAAAGCCGCGCGACGTTGGAGGCGAGCTGGTTAGACGCCTACCAATCCTGGCAGCGGGTGCGCTTCGTTAACTTCGGTCCGATTGAGCAGCAAAGCCGCGCCTGGCAGATACAGTTCTGGCCTGACCGCAAGAATCTCGTAGGACGCAAGGTAGAGAATTGGCTAAAGGCCGACACGTCGCCAAGTATCGAGGCCATCGCCAATGATAGCGTCGCCATTCAGGGCTTCCCCGCAATGGAGTACCTGCTTTTCGACGAGCGTCTGAGCGAGCCTGGCGCCTTAGCTGAGCCCAAGGCCTGTGACCTTTTGTTGGCCATTAGTACCCATCTAGCCGCTACAACCCAAGCATTGCAACACGACTGGCAAACCTTCGGGGAGCACTATCGAGACACCCAAAGTTATACGGCCGCGACACTGGAGGCTGGCTTTCAGACGCTAGACACCCTGGAAACCAAACGCCTTGCGCAGCCGATAGGGCTAGCAGGCTCAGCTGCCAACGCTTACCTTGCGGAAGCCTGGCGCAGTGAGCGTTCGATCAAATTAATCGCGGCCAGCCTCGTCGGCTTAGACGACATCTTCCTGCCAGGCCTGCGTACCCTGCTGAACGATGCCGGTCAGCAACGCCTGGCCGACACATTTGCCGAGGCACTGGATGACGCCCGGCGCCAAGCCAACCAAATGGGTGCAGGACTAGCCCCCGCTTTAGAGGATCCAGATGCCTTTGCTGACCTTCAACGCCTCTATATCAATGTGGGACAGTTAAACAGGCTAAGTCGCGAGGTCGTCACAGCACTAGGTCTCACCCGAGGATTCAACTCAAGCGACGGAGACTAACATGCTAAGGCGACGCGATTTTATCAAAGCGGCGCTCGCCGGCATCAGTACGCTGAGCCTCCACCCGCTAGGCTGGTCGCATTCTGACTCCAGTAGCTCCTGGCTATGGAGCGCCGTAGACGACGCCCAAGGCCACCAGATCCTGGGCTATCAGCCGGCCACCGGTGAGCACTTTAGAATCGGCGTATCAGAACGCTGCCACAGTGGTTGCCGCCGCCCGGGGCACCCCCAGGTAGCGCTGTTTGCCCGACGTCCAGGGCGTTCCTTTCATGTGCTGGATGCAAACGAACGCCGGGAAATTACCCGTATCGAAGCCAGAAGCGGGTATCACTTTTACGGCCATGGCACATACTCACCGGATGGCCGTTATCTCTATGCAACGGCTAATCGTATCCATGATGGCGCTGGCCTTATTAGCGTCTTCGATGCGGAGCAAGGTTACTCTCTACATGGCGATATTGATCTCGCCGGTATCGGACCCCATGAATTACGCCTGATGCCCGATGGTGAGACATTGGCGATCGGCCTGGGTGGCATCCGGACTCACCCGGATTACGACCGGGTGAAACTCAACCTCGACGACATGGCCCCGGCGTTGTTGCTCGTCGACCGCCGGAGCGGCACGATTCTAGAACGCCATGCACCGAGTCACCATCAGCTAAGCTGCCGGCACCTGGACATAGCGCCCGACGGCAGCGTGATCGCGGGCTACCAATTCCAAGGGCCTGCTTGGGAGAGACGCCCTTTATTGGCTTTCCGTAGCCCACAGGGTACGTACAACGAAATTTCTTTACCCGACGAACTGACCGATGAGCTGCGTCACTATATCGCGAGTATCGCCATAGCACCGGATGCCCATCGCGCCCTAGCAACGGCACCACGCGGTCATCGCGCGCTCCTTCTTGATCTTGATGACGGGCGCTTGGTCGCAAGCCACTCTTTGCGTGATGCCGCAGGTGCTTTGCCCGATAGACAAGGCGGTTTCTGGGTCTCATCAGGTCTTGGTGCTATTTACCGTGTGCCAGGTGACGGTTCTGCCCCTCAACAACTTGAAGCTCTTAACCTTAGCTGGGACAACCACTTAAGCTGAACGTTGATAAAACTGGCCTCAAACATCAACACTCAAACAAGGTCGCGGGGAATTTCCTCGTCCCAGCTCTTGGAAAACACCCGGCTCTCGCCTTCGTAGGCATCCATGGTCGCGCGCAAGCGAAAGCTCGTGGCGTTGGACGTCATTAAGGTTCGGGTCACGCTGCGCACCATCCAGTCGCCGCGCCGAAAGCTGCGCTCCCACTCGGTCCAGCCGCTCAGGCTATCGTAGTTGCCGTAGGAGTAGGTGTAGCGCTCGGTCACCCGAGACGATAACTCCAGATCAATGTCGTCGATCCGGAAAGTCCCTTCGTCGTTGATGACTTCGAGCGTGGTCTGATCCTTGGCCAGGTCACGTATCACGCGCCAGGCTTCCTGGCTCGGCTGGATCAGGGTCACCGCGAGCGGCGGCGCTGCCTCCGGCGGGCCGAAGGCTGGCAGCGCGGCTTCTTCATGAGGCTGGGGTTCGCGACACGGCAGGATCAGTCGGCAACTGGCAGGATGCACGGTCAGCTTGACGGGCTCTGGCGACGGCCAGGCCAGGGGCCAGTAGCTGGTCGAGAGCGAAAGCCGTATGGCGTGACCCACAGGAAAGTGTTGCGCGATATGTTTAAGCAGTACGCGCACGCGATAACGCTTGCCGGGCTCTAAAGGCTCGGGAAATTCGTCACTGTCACGGTGGGTCAGGTTCAAAAGCCCATAGGTAATCCGGGTCGCCTTGTCGTCTTCCGCAATATCGCTGAGCCTTACCGCCACCATCGCCACCGGCTGGTCGGCTTCGATGTCGAGTTCAACAACGGGCTGCCCGCAAATCTCGATGTCTTGATTGAGTCGCGCTGTCTGGAAGATCAACGAGCCGCCATCCTCATCGCGTTGATCGTGAGGCAAATCCGGCGGCGCGTTATAAGAACACCACTTGCCGGCATACAGCCCGACCGACAGCGGCGAACGCACGCTAAGAGGCACATCGTCATCGTCCGCTTCAAAAGCCTCGGGGCCCTGAGGAGCAGGCGTCAGATCGTGACCGCTGGTGAGGCGAAAGTGCGTCGGCTCAATCCGCGGCGACGGCCAGCTAGGTTCGGCCACCCAACGCCCCGGTCGTTCCTCGTAGCGGGCCGACGGTGGCACCGAATCCTGCATCCATACACGCAGCATCGGCTCGTCCATGATGCCCGTTTCCTTGCCCTTCAACCAATAGTCCCACCAGCGCAGCGACTCCTGTAAAAAGCCGATGGCCGGTCCCGGCACCCCCAGGTGGGGGTACTTGTGCGACCAGGGGCCAACTAAGCCTTTGCGTGGCACGTCGAGCCCATCAAGCAAACGGAACACGGCATTGCAGTAGCCATCCGCCCAGCCGCTAACGGCATAGACGGGGCAGCGAATGCGCGAGAAATCCTCGCACACCGAGCCATGCTTCCAATAGTCGTCACGGCGCTGATGCTGGAGCCAAGTAGCCAGCCACAGTCCGCTTCCCTCCAGGCGCTCCATCCACATATCCCGCCAGCGCTCACCGACCAGCTGCGGGTCAGGTGGACAGGTGTTGCCATCGAACATGGTCGAGGCCCATGAAAGATTGTCGCCGAGTAGGCAGCCGCCCATGTGGTGGACGTCATCGGCATAGCGATCATCGGTCGAGCACAGCGTGATGACGGCTTTCAGCTCGGGCGGTTGCAGTGCTGCAATCTGCAGGCCATTGAACCCGCCCCAGGAAATGCCGACCATGCCGACATCACCTGTGCACCAGGGTTGTTGACCCAGCCATTGCAGAATTTCGACGCCATCGTCGAGTTCCTGTTGCAAGTATTCGTCGGTCAGCACGCCATCCGACTCGCCGCTACCGCGCATATCGACGCGCACCCCGGCGTAACCGTGGCCAGCCCAGTAAGTGTGCGTTTGAGCGTCGCGCATCGCGGTCAAATCACGCTTTCGATAAGGCAGGTACTCAAGGATGGCCGGGACCGGGTCACTGTTGGCATCCACCGGGCGCCAGATACGTATGGCCAGCCGGCAGCCATCGGCCAGCGTGATCCAATCTTCCTCCTCCTGCACGTTGCGGGGGAAATCGCTGACGATATGCATGGTCCTGCTCCTTAATGTCGTAACTCGATGCTCTTCCGTAACGCGAATACATCAGCCGACGATGTCTTCGAACGCAAAATTTAGCTGCTCGGCAAGGCGTGCGTAGTTATCTTCCAACGTGACGTCGTCGTCTGCGCCCATCCACACGTAAGCCAAGGCGTAACTGTAACTGTCTTGCTCGGGCAGCGAAGACAATCGCGTACCGACATCGACCTGCAACTTAATCACAGTGCCGGGGAAGGCTTGCTGCAGTTTTTCGATCTCCTCGGCGCTGGGGGCTTGACTGACGGTAGCATCAGCGAAGAAGACGCGATAGAAGTATTTCGCGGCGACCTTGAAAGCGCCTTGCCGGTAAGGCATGTCGGGCAGCTGCCCAAGTGCCAAGTCCACCGTTATTTGCTGATGACTGACCCCATCGACCTTCTCGAAAATATCGCAATGCGATTGGGCTACGCGGGTATTGATCTCAAGTAGCCAGATGCGATCTTGTATTTCGTCCCAAAAATATTCGATGTTGAACGCCGCATTGTCATAGCCAATATGGGCCATGATGGTACGCGTCAGCTCTTGCATTTTTTCCTGAATATTAGCGGGGAGTTGCGACGGATAGCGATAAGATAAAAAACTCAGCACTTGCGGATAGCGAATCGAATCGACAATGCCGTAAGGGACAACGTCGCCTTGGAACACGTAACCCTCGACCGTACATTGCCATCCGCCGATAATTTCTTCCGCCATGCAGTGGCCACCATCGACCGCGCGGACATCGTCAGGCAAATTGGCGTGATCAAGCACGTAATTGAAAGGCTCTGAAATCGTGCCGATACCTTCACACAAGCGCTCTACGGCATGGGCAAAATCTTCGGGGCTGTCGATGCGAAAGCCCAGCCGCGAGCCTGAGGATTTGATGGGTTTGACGAAGAACGGAAAATACAGCCCCGCCTCCCCTATCTGCTGAAGCGCCTGAGGGTCGAAGGGATCGAAGGCGGTAAAGCGGGGAATATAGTCAGCAATGACCTCCTGCTGAACGCACCGGCTCCAATACTTGTGCTCGCATTTAAGCAAGCTTTCGAGACTGGTGGAGGGCGTACCCAATCGCTCGCAGAGCAGCGGCAGCATGGTCGAGACGGGGAAATCCATGTAGCCAACGATGGCATCGATAGGCTCACTAAACTCTTTGAGCTGGGCTTCAGCTCGGGACAGCATGTCTTCGATAGGAAAGATTTCCGTATCATTGACTTCGGCAGGCTCGATCACGCCATGAAACCGATAATTCTCAGCCCCACGCAAATGCTCAAGCCGTTGACGATTCGTTTCATCCAGCCCGACGACAAAGATATTCCGAACGCTCATGACCACCTCCTGGTGTAAGCTCGGCTGTCAGCAGTCTTCACCGCAAAGACGCAGCGGGACGCCGACAGAGTATGGTGCTTAACTGTCCTGACGTTCGGTCAGGGCTTAGCAAGACCAACAAACCCAGTATAGCGGGTTATCTTTCCTGCGCTTGGGCAATACACAAAAGCCAATACACAAGATATGAGGAACGCCCCTGCTCCACAGTAGAGATTTCGTCAGGCCGAGGGTTCATGATTAATCTGGCTAGGGTGGTTTTCAGCTGTTATAAGTGAAAGAGTGGGTTAAAAATCACACGATACGACATTGCCGGTATCGGTAATGGTTTAGCGTACCTCAAAAGCGTCGCTGGGCGACGAAAGGAATATGACCCCACCCATTTTCTCGGTATCCGGCCACCTCGTCGCCATCGGCGGTGCCGAGGACAGAACCTCTGATCTCGAAATCCTCAAGAAGGTCTTCGTTTTAGCCCCCGAGGGCAACCAGGAGGTCGCGGTGATTGCCACGGCCAGCGGCATCCCTGACCAGGTCCTACCTGAATACGAAGCAGCCTTCTCTCGTCTTGGCGCAAGCCAGGTCCATTGTTTGGATATCCAGGACCGCCAGCAGGCAGCCGATGCCGAAACGGTGCGACTGATCGAGCAAAGCGGCATCATCTTCTTCACCGGCGGTGACCAGCTGCGCCTGACCAATGTGCTGGGTGGCTCGCCGGTTCTGACGGCCATCCGCCAACGCCTGCAGGACGGCGCCGTCGTAGCGGGCACCAGTGCGGGCGCGGCGGCTATGCCAAGCACCATGATCTACAACGGTTCGGCAGCCGACGCCCTGCGCAAAGGGGCCGTCAACATGACTTCCGGCCTGGGTTTCATCGATGACCTCATCATCGATAGCCACTTCCTTGAGCGCGGGCGCTTTACACGGCTGATGGAGGTTGGCGCCAGCAACCCGGAACACCTCGGCGTGGGTTTGGGAGAGGATGCCGGCGTGATCATCCATCCTCACGGCATTCTCGAAGCCATCGGGCCGGGGCATGTCATCCTCATCGATAGCCGGGACCTGGCGAGTTCGAATATTGCCGACCTCGCCATGGGGGAACCGGTGGCCGTCGAGCACATGATCTTCCATGCGCTGGTTAGCGGCCACGGCTACGATGTCGAGGCCCGGCGTTATCTCGTCACCGACGAACTCAACGCCATCCTGGCGGGGAGCTATGCGTAATGAACATACTTGATCATCGTGCCCTGCGCGGTCCGAACTATTACAGCCGTTACCCGGCCATCTACATGCGGCTGGACATTGGTGAGCTCGAAGAGCGGCCGAGCGATACCGTCCCCGGTATCGTTGAGCGGCTGACGACGCTGCTACCCACCCTGCAGGAGCACCGCTGCTCGGTAGGTCGCCCCGGCGGCTTTCTGGAACGGCTTGAGCGCGGCACCTGGGCCGGCCACGTGGTAGAGCACGTCGCGATCGAACTACAGAACTTGATCGGCTTTTCGGTGGGTTACGGCAAGACGGTCGACTCCTACGAAACCGGCATCTACAACGTCGTTTACCGTTACAGGGACGAAGCCTGTGGTTTGGCGGCCGGTGTCGAGTCAGTCGACCTCGTCGTCCGGCTCTTTAATGGCGACGAGATTGATATCTCATCCATCATCACCCGCCTCAAGGAGGTGCGCGATGCCCATATGCTCGGCCCTTCCACGGCGGCCATTGTCGATGCCGCCACCCGGCGTGGCATTCCCCATACCCGCTTGAGCGAGGAAAACAGCTATATCCAGTTCGGTCACGGCCATCTTCAGCGGCGTATCCAAGCGACGGTGACCGGCCATACGGATCTGATCGGCTACGGCATTGCCGACGACAAGGAGTGGACCAAGCAGGTACTCGGCGATGCCGGGATTCCGGTACCCCGAGGATGGTCGTGCAGTTCGTTCGACGAGGCGCTGGAGGCCGCCCGCGATATCGGCTATCCCGTCGCGGTGAAGCCGGTCATCGGCAACCATGGCCGCGGAGTGAGCACCAACATCGAGGACGATCAGGCGCTGAATGATGCCTTCGATATTGCCTCTCATCGCAATCCGTCGGTGATCGTCGAGCAGTATATTCGCGGCGAAGACCACCGCCTGTTGGTCATCGATGGCAAGCTTGTGGCTGCCGCAAGACGACGTCCGGCGCATGTGGTCGGCGATGGGCAAGCAACGCTGCAGGCGCTGGTCGACGCGGAAAACCGCGACCCCCGTCGCGGCATCGGCCACGAGAACCTGCTGACCCAGATCCAGTTGGACGAACAATCGCACCGGCTGATCGGCCAGCAGAACCTAACCCTGCAGAGCGTGATTCCGGCCGGCGAGATGGTCTTCCTCAAGCCGACCGCGAACCTCAGCACTGGGGGCACGGCCACGGACGTCACCGACGATGTCCATCCGGAGGTGCGCTACGCGGCGGAGCGCATCGCGCGGCTAGTGGGGTTAGACATCATCGGCATCGATCTGCTCGCCGAGACGCTGACCCGGCCGCTGGAAGAGCAATCGGCTGCCGTGGTCGAGGTCAATGCCGGGCCCGGTTTTCGTATGCACCTCTCGCCGACTCACGGGGAAGGTCGCGATGTGGGTCGCCCGGTGATCGATATGCTGTACCCCGACGGCGAGACCACCGGGCGCATTCCCATCGCGGCGGTCACCGGTACCAACGGCAAGACCACCACGGTGCGCCTGCTCTCGCACGTGCTGCGCCAGGCGGGGCGCAACGTCGGCATGGCTTGCACTGGGGCCATTGAGGTCGACAACCACGTGATTATGCGCGGTGACTATAGCGGCCCTCAGGCGGCCGCGATCGTGTTGCGCGAGCCCACGGTTGAGTGCGCCGTACTGGAAGTCGCTCGCGGTGGCATTATGCGCCGCGGACTAGGCTTCGATGAGTGCGACGTGGGCGTGCTGCTCAACATCGCCAGCGACCACTTGGGCGAACACGACATACATACGCTGGATGAACTGGCGCGCTGCAAGACGGTGGTCATTGATGCCGTGAGCAAGAGTGGCACCGCCGTGCTCAATGCCGATGACCCCCGGGTGCTGGAAGGCCAACAGTGGGCCCGTGGCGACATCATTTTCTTTACCCTGGACCCCAACTCCCGCCCCGTTCGTCAGCATGTCTGCGACCAGGGCGTCGCCTTTACCGTCAACAACGAGCGCATCGTGATGCGCCAGGGTCATGTTGAGGCCGAAGTGATCCCGGTGGTGGACGTGCCGATCACCTTCGAAGGCCATGCGCGCTTCAATGTGGCCAATGCCCTGGCGGCCAGCGCCGCCGCCTATGCCTTGGGGCTGTCGATCGCTGACATCCAGATGGGCTTACAGACTTTCCACCCCACGCCAGGGCAGAACCCTGGCCGCACCAACCTCATCGACGCCGACGGCATGAAGGTGTTGATCGATTACGGTCACAATGTGCCGGCGCTTGAGGCCTTAAGCGAACTGGTCGGCTGCATTCCGGCCCGCCGACGGATCAGTGTCGCCAGTGCCCCAGGCAACCGCCGTGACGAGGATCTGTTCACGCTGGGAACCCTGCTTGCCAAGATGCACGACGTGGTTTTCATCTACGAAACCGACGCCCGCGGACGCACCCCCGGTGACGCCGCTCGCCTATTGCGTGAAGGGGCCGAGTCAGTATCGGAGGCCTGCCGGGTTGAGGTCATCATGGAAGAGCAGCAGGCCGTGGATCGGGCCTTCGATGAGGCAAGCGAAGGCGATTTACTGGTATTGCTGATCGACGACGTCGAGGGCGCTATTGAGCGTATCAGAGGGCGCCGTTTCCGGTCAGCTGCCGCCACGACGCCAGACGGTGAGTTGCCATGAGGCCCGCCGAACCCCAGGAGGACCGGCTGCTGACCCTGTTGCGGGTCGGCCGCATCTATGCGCCGGAGCCTCTTGAGGCGAACGATATCCTGATCGCCGACGGCCGCATCGCCGCCCTGGGGCGTGACCTTGAGATCCCCGCGGGCTGGCCGGTGCGGGTTGTGGAGGCGCGACATCTCACCGCCGTGCCCGCCTTTATCGATCAGCACGTTCACGTGACCGGCGGTGGGGGTGAGGGCGGCTGCGGTACCCGCTGTCCGGAAATCACCGCCTACGAGATCGCCTCGATGGGTATCGGCACGGTGGTGGGGGTGCTGGGCACCGACAGCATCAGCCGTTCCCCGGCGGATTTACTGGCCAAGGTACGCGGGCTCAGGGCCGAGGGTATATCAGCCTATATGTATACCGGCGCCTACCGTGTCCCGCCGCCCACGCTGACCGGCGACCTTCAGCGCGACCTGGCCTGGATTCCTGAGGTCATCGGCCTGGGCGAACTCGCCATCTCGGACCATCGTTCGAGCCAGCCGCGCCAGGATGAAATCGAACGGATCGTCAGCGATACCCGGGTGGGCGCCATGCTGGCCGGCAAGCTGGGTATTTGCCACTTTCACCTGGGTGACGGAAAGCGGGGACTTGAGCCACTGCGGCGATTGCTCTCCGAGACTGAGATTCCCGCCGAGCAAGTGATTCCCACTCACGTGAACCGCCATCGCGACCTGCTCGAGGAGGCCGCCGACTACGCGCTGACCTTCGACGCCAACGTGGATGTAACCGCTTTCGACGACGCCGACGAAGACGATTTGAGTGGCTTCGGAGCAGTGTCGCGACTGCTCCGCCGCGGTGTCCCCGTCGAGCGCATCACCATGAGTTCTGATTGCAACGGCAGCCTGCCCGGATTCGACGATAGGGGCGCCTATATCGGCATGCGGGTGGCGGGCAATACCACCCTTATCGCTGACTGGCAGCGACTGGTACGCGAGGAGGTATTGCCCCTGGAGCAGGCACTGGGCCTGATTTCGGGAAACGTGGCCCGAGTACTCGGTTTACACGCAAGCAAAGGACGCTTGGCGATCGGCTTTGATGCCGATGTGACACTACTCGACAGCCAACTTCAGCCGCAGCAGACGTTCGTGGCGGGAAAATGTCTCTATGACGTGAACCACACGGAAAGCTGACCACCTTGAAAACACTCGCTCTGCCACCATACTAAGAGAAGGTTCAATGCGTGGCTCACAAACCACGCACCCCCTCTTCATGCATCCATCTCCGGGGCAGAGCACTATGGGAATCCTTTACAAACCGTTTCAACAGCGGGCTATCTGGCAGTTGACGTCCGTGATGGCGCTGGTTTTGCTACTCAGTGGCTGTGGGATCAACAACATCCCCACTTACGATGAGAGGGTCACCGCCGCCTGGTCCCAGGTAGAAAACCAGTACCAGCGCCGTGCCGACCTGATTCCCAACCTGGTGGAAACCGTAAAAGGTTTCGCCGCCCAAGAGCAGGAAACGCTAACCGCAGTGATCGAAGCGCGCTCCAAGGCCACGTCGATCCAGGTGGACGAGAGCATTCTTGAAAACCCCGAAAAACTGCAGCAATTCCAGCAGGCCCAGGGGGAACTCAGCAGTGCCCTGAGCCGTCTGATGGCGGTGTCCGAACGTTACCCGGATCTCAAGTCGAACCAGAATTTCCTGGCCTTGCAGTCTCAGCTTGAGGGCACAGAGAACCGGATTGCCGTCGCGCGCCGGGATTTCATTCAGGCAGTGGAGCGCTACAACACCGAACTGCGCACCTTCCCAGGCAAAATCTGGCACAGCCTGTTGTATAGCGATCTGGAGCCCCGTGCCAACTTCGAAGCCACCACGGAAAATGCCGACGACGCACCAGCGGTGGACTTCTGATGGCTATCTTGATTCGCAAAAGCTTACTGCTGACGTTCCTACTTTTACTTCCGATCACCGGCTGGGCACAGTCAACGCCGGAGTTTCCCGAACTGAGCGGTCGGGTGGTCGACCAGGCAGAGATGCTCTCCCCCGAAGTGGAAACACGCCTAACCCAGATGCTTGAGGCCCACGAAGAGGCCAGCACCGAACAGGTGGTGGTGGTCACCTTGCCAGACCTGCAGGGGTATCCGATAGAAGATTTTGGCTACCAACTAGGTCGGCACTGGGGGATTGGCCAGGAGGACGAAGATAACGGCGCCCTGCTAATCGTGGCAGAGGAAGAGCGGGCCATCCGCATCGAAGTGGGCTATGGCCTTGAAGGGCGTCTCACCGATGCCCAGTCCTCGGTGATCATTAATCAGTCGATCAGCCCGGCTTTCCGCCAAGGCGATTTTGAGGCCGGTATCGTCAACGGCGCTGCGGCGATGATCCAGGTGCTCGGTGGCGAGCCAATGGCGGTTCCCGAGGGTCAGCAGACCCGTTCAGCCCAGGAAAAGCCTAATGCCGGCCTGATGGGGCTCTTCTTCTTCATCATGATGGGCGTCGTGTTCTTTATCGGCAGTCGTGGTGGCCGTGGCGGTCGCGGGGGCGCGGCTCTCGTCGGCGCGGCGCTGCTCGGCGCCGCCATGGGCGGTCGTGGCGGCGGCGGTGGCAGCGGCGGCGGTTTTGGTGGCGGCGGTGGCGGCTTTGGCGGTGGCGGTGCCTCCGGTGGCTGGTAACGCCGCAGGGCTATCCGCACGCGCTGAATCCTCACACCTGACAATGAGAATCACACAACCATGACATTACTAAGTAAAAGCGATCAGGAAGCCGTTACCGCTGCTATCAACGAGGCAGAGCGGGAAACCGACGCCGAACTGGTCACCGTGCTGACGGCTCAGTCCGATAACTACAGCTATATCCCCCTACTTTGGGCCGGCATCCTGGCGTTGCTGGTGCCGGGGATTGCCAATTATGTCGGCAACTGGTTCAGCGCCGACGTGCTGTTGCTGGTGCAGTGGGGCACGTTCATCCTGCTCAGCCTGCTGTTCCGGATGCCCAACATCAACACCCGCCTGATTCCCCAGCAGGTGCGTTACTGGCGCGCCTCCAACCTGGCGCGGCGGCAGTTCCTGGAGCAGCGTCTACACCATACCGACGGTGGTACCGGTATGTTGATCTTTGTCTCGGAGGCGGAACGCTATGTGGAGATCCTGGTGGATCAGGGCATTGCCGACGTTCTGGACAACAAGGTGTGGGAAGACATCGTGGCGGATTTCACCGCCAAGGTGCACCAGGGCGAGACCCGGCAGGGTTTTCTTGACTGCATTGCCGCCTGCGGCAAGCTTCTGAAGGAACACGTGCCGGCTACCCACGAGCGCAACGAGCTGCCCAATCATTTGGTGATTTTGGAGTAACGAAACGTCGTAACCCGTTCAAGAGTCTCCCCAAAGAGTCATCGAAAAGCCTCGCCGTTGCGGCGAGGCTTTTTTATTATTTGTGCATATGTCAGCTGAGCATCGTTATGCGACGCTCTCAAGGCGTCACCACCCATTCCACTCACTACGCGCTACCGCGTCATGGGCGTGTAGGCTTTCGGCATGCACGACCTTGAGCTGAAACCCTGTCACGCCCGGTGCCTGGCGGAGGGTTTTATCCAGCCGCCGGGCGGCGTCTTCACAAAACATCAGGTTTTGTCCGTTGGCGAGGGCAAAGGCTTGCTCATCGATGCGCTTTACGGCGGTTTGCAGCGCGGTGCCTAGCGCGTTTTCGATTTGATCAATCCATTGTGTTATTAAATCCGCGATGGACACTTCTCCGTTTTCGTTGTCAGTCAAGCGCAAACGGCATTCGACACTGCTGCGCTGACTATGGGGCGTTGCGAGTATCCCTTCTTCGCTGCCTAGCCACGCAGATACCGCAGATTTGGTGAACGGAATTTCCGCAAAATCTTCCTCAAAGGCCTGTTGAATCAGCTGCCTTGCCAGTGCCGCCGAGCAGGGGCAGGTGGACGAATAGCCCACTGTAAGGTCGAGTTCAGCCTGAAAGCCAGCGGGCGTTAATTGGCAGCGCAAGGTGAAGGGGTAACTTTTCCACCCGGCTAAAGGGCTGATCAAGGCTTGCCGCTTAAGCGGAAGCTCGCCTTCGATGCTGAGATAAGCATGCTGGGATAAGCCATCTTGGCTGGTTAAAAATGCATTCAATACATCCTTAACCGCTTGAAGTGTTAGCGGTGCTTCTTCAAGCGGTGCCAGCGCCAAATACAGCCGAGACATATGGATTCCCCGTGCATCAGCGTCATCCAGGCCAACCCCTGCATTGAGCTTGGCCGTTACACTGCGGCTGCCTAGTCGGACGGGGAGTGCGATGCCCTCCATGCCCACCCAGGTCAAAGCGGCCGGAGAGCGGGCGGTTTGGCTGGCTACATCAGGCAGGGTTAAAACAGTCATTGGGCCACCTCTTGGGATGTGTGAAAAAAGCGGTACAACTCAGCCACCGTTTCCGGCGTCACGTTTTGGGTAATAAATACAAAGCGAGATACACGGTCTCCCACACTGTTCTTGGGCAACGGCGCGGGTGGATGAAAAATATGTTGCACGCCATGCAGTGCGAGAGGCGTATCCCGGTTAGTAAGATGGACGATGGCTTTAATACGCAGCATTTTATCGCCCATTAGCGACATCAAAATATCCAGCCAATTCTCCAGCACCTCAGGCTCAATAAGCTCGTTAACACTAAAACAGAACGACTTAATGTTGTCGCTGTGGGGGGTGCCTTCGGGCTGATAAGAACCGAGCGGCGCGCCGGTGAGCAGCCTGGGCGTTAACGGAGCTGCTTGATGCACGGCGTAACTGCCGGCTTTGAGCCACTTCTCGACCTGATACTCCTGGGAGTCCTTGTGAGCGTCGTTGCCCGCGTCGGCATAAGGGGCATGGCGGGCCAGCCCTGCCCCCACTAACAAGTCCACCGAAAGTCCCCCGTTGATCACCTGCCACTGCTCAGCCGCCGGGTTGAGCTTGGCCAGCCGATTCGCCAACTGGGACACCACCTCTTCGCTTGCCAGGTCGGTTTTGGTGATTAATAGCTTTTCAGCCACCGCGACCTGCTGTTGTGGCTCCTGATGGGCGTCCAGGGTGGCCATGCCATTCGCCGCATCGACGCAGCACACCACGCTGTCCAGCTTAAAGCGGTGTGCCAGCCAGTGATCGGTCATCAACAGTCGCAACAACGACGTGGGTGCCGCGAGCCCAGTGGTCTCAATCACCACTCGGGCTGGCAGGGCTTTGCCCTGGGCCTCCAGATCCTCCAGTGCTTGTTGCAGGGTGCGGCTAAGGTCGCCCCGTAGCGTGCAGCATAAGCAGCCGCTACTCATTTCGATCACCGCCTGCTCATCGCTTTGGGTAATCAGCTGGTGGTCCAAGCCAATGGCGCCGAACTCGTTGATGACCACCAGGGTATTGGTCATGGAAGTTTGGTGAACCCAGCGGTTGAGTAGCGTGGCTTTGCCGCTGCCGAGGAACCCAGTCAGTACATTGATCGGGATTAAAGATGGCGCTTGCATAACGACTTACTCCCAGCGGGCGTTGCGATATTGATCTGATCAAGACATAGGTACACTGGTCGGAGATCGTTTCCAGTGCTCGTGATAGCTATAACTAGGCCGGATCAATACTCATCAGCAAGCGCTTGCTACCGCTTTCAAGCGCAGGGCTTCTATGCACCAAACCCCGCTCTTCGCAGCCTACCCAGCCACTGCCTTTGATTAACGCTATATCGCCCGGCGAAAGGCGTTGAATAGCGCGGGTGTCCGTCACGATGTCGGGGCGATCAGGGTGCGGCGCGCCCAGGCCTTCGCGGTTAATGGCGTGCTCGGGCAGCCATTCGCTGCCCGGGCCGACATAGCTGGTCACCATGCGCACGGGGAGGTTATCGCAGTGAAAACGCGGGCACATGGCGCTAGTGAGCAGGCGCAGGCGAATGCCGACGGTCTGGGTGTCAAACAGGAAGGCGATGGCTTCAGCAATCGTCGCCATATCCTCCATCAGCGGGGACGCCGCCTGCGGGTCGGGAAGGTGACGACGCAAATCGGCGACGAAGCTTTCATCGGGATGACCAAGCCAGCTATATTGCCAGGCGCGATCCGTTTGGCATTGCGCCTGGGCGCTAAAGGCAATATCGGCGGGCAGCGGGCGCTGGAAGATCGCAATATTGATAGCGTCTTCAAAGATGCGCGGCAACACGCTAATGTCGTGATCACCGGCGGCATGGTCTGGCAACGTCGACTGCGCGGCGGATATTGAAGGCATAAGCGAAGACATCAATGACTCCATAAGCGATGTTAATAAACTAACGGGGTATCAGTGGCCAAACGGCAAAAGGATGCGGCCCTTGCCTCCACCGCGCTATTTACCTGAATGAAAGAACGCGGGCTGGATGCGCTGACGAAAGAAACGAAAGCATTGCGTCACAACCGTCGCCAGGGTGAACAGCACCGCGGCCAGGGTGACAATCGTCGGGCCGGTCGGAGTGTCCATCACATAAGCGGTTCTAAGCCCTGCCGTTACCGCCAGCATGGCAATACCGGCGGCCAGAATCGCCATAATTTCCGGCGTGCGGCAAAAAGGCCGGGCGGTGGCCGCCGGGATGATCAACAAGGCGGCTATCAGCAGCACGCCCACCACTTTCAGCGCCACGGCGACGACCACCGCGAGCGCCAAGGTGAGCACCAGCTGTTCGCGCCGGGGCTGAATGCCGCTGGCATAGGCAAGCTCGTCGCTTAACGTGGCGGTCAATAACGATGACCAGCGCCAGAAAAGCAGCGCCAGCACCAGCGCCACGCCGCCGCCGATGATCCAGATATCGGTTTTGCCGACGGCCAGAATATCGCCAAACAAATAGGCGTTTAGGTCGATGCGCACCCCGGAAAGAAACGACACCGCCACCAGGCCGATGGCCAGGGCCGAGTGCGCCATTACCCCGAGCAGGGTATCCATGGCATAGCCCCGCCCACTGAGCATTGACACACAGCTCGCCATCACCAAGGCAACCGTCAGCACGCCTAAGAAGATAGAGACGTTCAATAGCAGCGCTAACGCCACCCCCAGAATGGCGGCGTGGGCGGTCGCATCGCCGAAGTAGGCCATACGCCGCCACACCACGAAGCATCCCAACGGGGCGGCGGCCATGGCCACTAATACACCGGCGATCATCGCCCGCCACATAAAATCATCCAGCATTGGCAGCCTCCTCGTGCTGATGGCGGTAGAGGGCTAAGGTCTGGGCGGTCTGATCGCCAAACAGCGCCTGATAGTCCGGCGATGAGGCCACCTGTTCGGGTTTGCCCTCGCAACAGATAACGCGATTCAGGCACAGCACATGATCGGCGGTACGCATCACGACGTGGAGGTCGTGACTGACCATCAATACAGCGCAGCCGTAGCTGCGGCGCACGCTTTCGATATGCTGGTAGAATTCTGCGGTGCCCCGGTGGTCAAGCCCTTGTGTCGCTTCATCGAGAATCAGAATGTCAGGCCTTGTCAGCAGCGCCCGGGCTAACAGCACGCGTTGGAACTGGCCCCCCGACAGCTCGCTCATTGCCGCCTTGATCAAAGCCTCGGCACCGGCATCTTCCAACGCCTTTTGCACAGTGTAATGGGGGTGGCGACGGGGCAGGTTGATAAAACGTTTGACCGTCATGGGCAGGGTGGGATCTAAGTGGAGCCGCTGGGGCACATAGCCAATACGCTGCTGCGGGGCGATGGTCACCTGGCCCGAGGTGGGCGTTACCGCACCGATCAGCGTTTTCACCAGTGTGGATTTCCCCGAGCCATTGGGGCCAATCAGGGTTACCACCTGCTCTCGATACAAATCGAGATTGATGTTCTCGAGAATATGCTGTCCGCCGAAGCGCACGTTCAAGTGGCGAACGTTCAGAATCGCATCGCGATCAGGAGGCTGATTAAACCGCATAATTGAAGGTCGTCTTTTCTGCATTTGTTATGTTATAACATATTGCTAAAGGCTAGGCGAATGTCTATGCCGATGGTCGAACCGAGAAAAGTCATATTTGATGATGAGGACAACCTTAATGAATAACCATTTAGCTCGTTTGTCTTGGCCGCTATTAGCGGCTTTCCCGCTGGTTGCCGCCGCAGAAGTGCCGCATGTGGCGGTGGATATTCCGCCAGTGTATTCGCTTGTCGCTAAGGTGATGGGGGATCGCGGCGATCCTGAGCTGTTTATCCAGCCTGGTGCTTCGCCGCATGGTTATTCGCTACGCCCTTCTGAAGCACAATCCCTCGATGATGCGGATCTGGTGGTATGGGTAAGCGACGCGCTGACGCCCTGGCTATCCGGCCCCATCGACAGCCTGGCGGGTGATGCACGCCACCTTGAGCTATTGGATGTGACCGGAACGACGACATTGGAATACCGCGAAGGCGCAATCTTTGCGCTCAACGATGGGGATGAACAAGGTCACGAGCACCACGACCACGACCACGACCACGACCACGACCACGACCACGACCACAATGAGCATGATCATGGCGATCACGAACACCACCCTCATGAAGACAGCCATGCAGACAGCCATAGCGAAAGTGGGCACGATCATGACCACCACGGTCACGATCACAGCCATACCGGCATGAATCCCCATGCTTGGCTGGATCC
Source organism: Vreelandella salicampi (assembly GCF_013415105.1). Taxonomy (GTDB): domain Bacteria; phylum Pseudomonadota; class Gammaproteobacteria; order Pseudomonadales; family Halomonadaceae; genus Vreelandella; species Vreelandella salicampi. The sequence continues at coordinate 402,763 of NZ_JACCDF010000002.1, read as the reverse complement.
TGCCAATGCCCGCCGTTGGCTGGATGCCATCGCCGAGCAGTTAAGTGAGATCGACCCTGACAACGCCGCGTACTATCGCGACAACGCCGCCCAAGGCAAGAAAGACTTGACCAGCCTTCAGGAGGATATTCAAGACCGTTTAGCCAACAGCGCCGACACCCGCTTTATTGTCTTCCATGATGCTTATCAGTACTTCGAGAATGCCTTTAACGTCCACGCGGCCGGGGCCATTTCCATCGGTGATGCATCGGCACCCAGCCCGGCGCGTATCGAGGAACTGCAAACGCTGGTGAACGATAATAATGTCCAGTGCGTGTTCAGTGAACCCCAGTTCAATCCGCAGATGGTCAATAACGTGTTTGGCGATACGTCGGCTTATATCGGCGTCATGGATCCCTTGGGCGTGGGCCTGACGCTGGATGCTGGCCTTTACGATGCGCTACTGGAACAGCTGGCTAATGAGATTGCGCGTTGCACGGATGCCACCTAAGGCCTGTATGACGTCAAGGTAGCGACAATCAGCAAAAAGCCTCGCCCTTTCGAGGCGAGGCTTTACGTGGAAGTACCAAAAAAACCAGCAGCCTACGATCAGTGAGTCATATCCAGCACGATGCGGCCTTCTATCTTGCCATCGATCATTCGCTGGAAAATGTCATTGATGTTTTCCAGTTTGTCGGTGGCAATCGTTGCCTTGACTTTGCCTTCCCCGGCAAAATCGAGCGCTTCCTGAAGGTCCATGCGTGTACCGACGATAGAGCCACGCACCGTAATACCATTAAGTACCGTATTGAAGATCGGCAGGGGGAAGTCACCCGGCGGCAAGCCATTAAGCACCAGTGTACCGCCGCGACGCAGCATGTTCTGTGCTTGATCGAAGGCCTTTGGCGATACCGCAGTCACTAGTGCACCATGCGCACCGCCAATATGCTTCTTAAGATACGCTGCGGGATCGGTCTTCATGGCGTTGACGGTCACCGTGGCACCCAGACGCTCAGCCAAAGCCAGCTTGCCGTCGTCGATATCCACCGCTGCCACGTTCAACCCCATGGCTTTGGCGTATTGCACGGCCATGTGGCCAAGCCCACCAATCCCGGAAATCACCACCCACTGGCCAGGGCGGGTGTCGGTCATTTTCAGTCCTTTGTAGACCGTGACCCCCGCACACAGCACCGGGGCGATTTCCATGAAATCCACTTCATCCGGAAGCCGGCCTACATAACCCGCATCGGCCAAGGTGTAATCGGCAAAGCCACCGTTGACCGAATAGCCGGTGTTCTGCTGCGACTCACACAGCGTTTCCCATCCACCCAGGCAATGCTCGCAATAGCCACAGGCCGAATACAACCAAGGCACCCCGATACGGTCGCCTTCCTTCAGGTGATTAACACCTTCACCTACTGCTACCACGTGCCCGACCCCTTCATGGCCGGGAATAAAGGGTGGTTCCGGTTTTACCGGCCAATCGCCATGGGCGGCGTGAAGGTCGGTATGACACACCCCAGAGGCTGCGACTTTCATCAAGACCTCACCGCGCTGTGGGCGAGGAACGTCGACTTCTTCCATTGCTAATGGTTGACCGAACTGGCGTACCACAGCGGCTTTCATTGTTTTATCCATGCTGAGTTTCTCCAAATTCTAAGAGTTAGGCAGTGTGGGCACTGCTCTTGTCGAGGGTATCAGGGGTAAAATTCGCGAAGTTCCGCTCAGGCACTGGGCCTGAGCGGAGGTATGGTCATGGAAAAGTGACCCTGGACAATAGGGCTGAAAAATGGCTCTTAGAAAAAGCCGAGCGGATTGATGTCGTAGCTGACCAGCAGATTCTTGGTCTGCTGGTAATGTTCAAGCGCCACTTTGTGGGTTTCGCGGCCTACGCCGGATTTCTTGTAGCCCCCGAATGCCGCATGCGCTGGGTACTGGTGGTAGCAGTTGGTCCAGACACGCCCTGCCTGAATGCCACGTCCCATACGGAAGGCCACATTCATATCGCGGCTCCACACCCCGGCGCCCAGGCCGAACTCGGTATCGTTGGCAATCGCCAACGCTTCTTCTTCGTCCTTGAACGTGGTGACCGCTACGACCGGGCCGAAGATCTCTTCCTGGAACACCCGCATCTTGTTGTTACCCTTGAGCAACGTCGGCTGGATGTAGTAACCGTTATTGATCGAGTCATCCAAGGTTTCCTTATCGCCCCCCGCGAGGAACTCGGCACCCTCTTCACGGGCGATATCCATGTAGGACATGATCTTGTCGAACTGCTCTTGGGAGGCCTGAGCGCCCACCTGAACATCAGTATCCAGCGGGTTGCCGCGCTTGATCGTCTGGGTGCGCTCGATCACCTTAGCCATGAAGTCGTCGTACATCGACTCCTGAATCAGTGCCCGCGAAGGGCAGGTGCATACTTCACCCTGGTTGAAGAACGCCAGCACCAACCCCTCCACCGCTTTGTCGATGAACTGTGGCTCGGCATTCATGATGTCGGCGAAGTAAATATTGGGTGATTTGCCGCCCAGCTCCACGGTAGAGGGTATGATGTTCTCAGCGGCGCACTTGAGAATGTGCGAGCCCACCGGGGTGGAGCCGGTGAAGGCGATTTTGGCGATACGCTTGTTGGAGGCCAGCGCCTGCCCAGCCTCAGCGCCAAAGCCGTTGACGATATTGAGCACGCCAGGTGGCAAAAGATCGCCCACCAGCTCGGCCAGCTTTAGGATCGACGCCGGGGTTTGCTCGGCGGGCTTGAGTACCACGCAGTTACCGGCGGCAAGCGCTGGCGCGAGCTTCCATACCGCCATCAGGATGGGGAAGTTCCAGGGAATGATCTGCCCCACGACGCCCAACGGCTCGTGGAAATGGTAGGCCACGGTATTGGCATCGATATCTGCCGCGGTCCCTTCCTGAGCGCGGATACAACCGGCAAAGTAGCGGAAATGGTCGACCGCCAGGGGCAGGTCAGCATTGAGGGTTTCTCGAACCGCCTTGCCGTTGTCCCAGGTTTCCGCCACGGCGAGCATTTCCAGGTTCTGCTCCATACGATCAGCAATCTTGAGCAGAATATTGCTGCGCTCCCCAGCGGAGGTCTTGCCCCAGGCAGGTGCGGCTTGATGTGCCGCGTCCAGTGCTTTATCGATATCTTCGGCACTGGAACGGGGGATCTCACAAAATACGTCACCGTTAACGGGGCTGATATTATCGAAATACTGGCCTTTTACCGGCGCGACGAATTCGCCCCCGATATAGTTACCGTAGCGCTTTTCGAACGATACGACGGAACCGGATTGACCGGGATTGGTATAGATCATGGTAATGCTCCTAAGTATTATCATTATTGGATGAGGTGCCACACCAGTGTTGGTTAGATAAGCGCGCGGCGATATACCTCAATAGGAGGAAATACCCTCATTCCTTGGTAGGAGGTAAGCATGTATACCCTAATGGTGGCGGATGACCATCCGCTGTTTCGAGATGCGATAAGCGCGGTGATAACCACCGGGTTACCCGGTAGTACCTTGCTGGAAGCCGCGAGTCTTTCCCAGACACTGGTGCTGGCTGAGGAAAATCAGGAGTTGGACTTGCTGCTTCTGGATCTCGGCCTTCCCGATGCCGAAGGCCTGAGCGGCTTAGAGACCCTTCGTCAGCGGTTTCCCGGTTTGGCGGTGGCCATCGTTTCCGCCCAGCAAGAGCGCCGGCTGGTACTGGATGCCATCACCTTGGGGGCCGTGGGGTATATTCCAAAATCTACGCCACGCCAGGAATTGCTCGCGGCAATCGATCAAATACTCGCAGGCCAAGTCTATTTGCCGCCGGATATCATGCGCCAACCACCCGAGACGCCATCCGAGCCAGCCGTAACGTCACCCGATACCCAGTTACGCCAGCGCTTGACCTACCTTACCGCCAAGCAGCTGGATGTACTCAGCTGCATGACGACCGGTATCTCCAACAAGCTGATTGCACGTGAATTGAACATTGCCGAGACCACCGTCAAAACGCATGTCTCCGCAATCTTGCGTAAACTCGACGCCGCCAGCCGGGTTCAGGCAATTGTCATGGCGGCCGAAGCGGATCTCAACGGCTACATCCGGCAGCGTCGCCAGGATGAAGGCAGCCGTCAAAACCCCGGGGAGGAATAAAGCCGAGAGAAACGCTAGGTGGCGCGCTCTTCCAATAGGCTCGTTAGCAGCATACGCAGCCGCAACGGTTTCAATGGCTTGAGCAAGCAGTTCATGTCTAACTCCCGCGCATAGCGTTTAAGCTCGGCATCATGATTTGCCGTGATCACCACCACCGGCAAGGCGGGATAACACCGCCTCAGACGCAAGGCAAGCGCCACCCCATCCTCTCCTGCATCGCCCAGATGATAGTCGACCAATAGCACGGCCGGTTCTTCACCATCACTCGCCGCCTCCAATGCGCTTAGCGACGCAGCGGTTCGCACACGGCACCCCCAGCCTCTTAGTAGCGCCTGCATCCCTTCGAGGATCGCCGGATCGTCGTCGATCACCCAGACCACCGCCCCCTGCAACGGCCCCTGCCCGACCTGAGCGGCCTCCACTGTGAGCTCCGACGAGCGCTTTGTAAGTTGACCATAAGGAACTTTAATGGAGAAAAGCGCCCCGCGCCCTGGGAGCGATTTCAATAAAACCGAATGATCAAGGATCGTGCTGATGCGGTCCACGATAGCTAACCCCAAGCCTAGCCCGCGGCTATGCGATTCATGGTTCGGTTGAGCGCGACGAAACTCCAGAAAAATCGCTTCTTGCTGAAGCTCAGGGATACCGGGGCCGGTATCTCCCACCATGATGTCAAGCCCATCAGGACGCCGCCGACACCCCAACAGCAGGTGGCCCTGCTCGGTATAACGCACGGCATTACTGAGGAAGTTGCGAATCACCCGGGCCAGCAAGGTAAAGTCGGAAGACACGACCACGCTTGAAGGAACGTAGTGCAACGTCAAGCCACGCACCCCCGCTACCTGACGGTACTCCTCGGCCAATGCATCAAGTAACCCATTGATCTGAAAGGGAGCAATATCCGCCTTGAGAATCCCCGCATCCAGGCGCGACATATCTACCAAGGTGCCCAACAACGCTTCGACATCTTTGAGCGAACGGCCGATATGCCCCACGAGTAGCGCCGAATCCTGGGGTAAGCGGTGTTCTTCCAGGGCACTGGCAAATAACCTTGCCGCATTCAGCGGTTGCAAAAGATCATGCGTGACAGCGGCAAGAAACTTGGTCTTGGAAAGGTTAGCAGCCTCGGCATCCGCCTTAGCTTCGTGAAGCTGTGAATTAGCCTGGCCCAATTCATCCAGAGTGCGATGCAAGGCTTCCGTGCGCTCGCGTACTTGCTCCGCCAGCAACACGGCATGTTCGAAGGCAGCATAAGGCGCGCCGTTAGCGGCGCCTCCCGATTCCACCCGCTCCATCAATGCATGGCAGATACGCCGTAGCCGCCGGTTTTCCTCCGCCAATGCGCGTTCGGAAGGTGTCTCGGGCATAATGTCAGGGCTATCGCGCAAGAGATCCAAAAGCCACCCCGGTAAAGGTTTGGTTGACGTGCATGCCGTGATGCTGTTCGCCGTAGGTATTGAACCCCACCACGCGGGAACGCTTAAACAATTGCGACGCTTGGCCCAGCTCTCCCAGCCCTTCAAGCTCCAGACGTCTCAAAAAGCAGTCACAGCCGATCACCAAACTGGGTGTGCCTAGCCGCTGATGCAGAGAATCGAGCATGTGATGCAAGTCATGCAATAAAGGGGCGGGCCGCATGGCGGTGAGCACGATGCCATTTTCCACCGCACAGTAAAAACTCAGGCTGACATCCTCGTTAACCCGCTGAATGGAGCGAATGTAGTGCTGATCGCCCAGCTTCACCGCCACGGGGTGGCGAGCAAACACCTGCGGCCCTAGCGCCGCTTTGGGCACGTCGACCATTTGCGCGTAAGCATCAGCGGCAGGCATGGCATTGAGCTCCAGCACGCGCCGGCTTTCACGATCCGCTTGCGTGACGACCAACTTATGCTCAAGCGGCAGCAAATGATGGGTGGAAAATACCTCGAACGGTAAAGGTGTATTGATCATGATCACCACGGCAGCGCGGGCATAAAAATGCCCCTGGGCATACACATGCGTGTGCGCCAGGCGGTTATCGTCCCCCGCCGAGCCACCAAAACTGGGGATACGCCCCAAGGCGGCATCCAGGGTGGCCAACACCTGCTCTTCACTGCTGGAAAGGCCGTCAAGCAACGTCAGGGCGAAGCTGTGCTCATTGATCGATGCAAGTGACCGAGCGCGGCAATTCTCCAGCAACTGGTCCACCAGGCGTTGGGCGCGCAAAAGATCGAAACGCGCCAAGTCCTCGACCAAGGCGTAATCCACCGCAAAATAACGCCGATCAAAACCGATAGCGACCACGCACCCCCGATCGTACCCTTGCGGGGTGATTTCCCCTGCGGTAGTGCAGCCGCTGACCTTTACGGTGGCAAATGCCGACTCCAGCGCGCGCCCCAAGGCTTCAAGCGGATATTCAGCGCTACAGAAAAACAGCACGAAACCCAGCTCCTCATGCTTAAGGGCCTTGGCCAGCTCCTCAGCGGCACATTCAGGGTCTTGGCGACGGCTAGCCGCCGTACGAACCGGCGTAGTCGCCGCAGAAGTGACAGCGGAAATATCCAATAGGAGCTCCTGTCGCAGAAAACTGGTGGAAGCGAAATAGCCGCACTCGGCAAAAAAGCGGTTATTCAACACTTACTCAATGACAGACTGACTTTCTCGACTCATTTCGGCGAGCACGGCACGGTCTCTACCGCGGTGTTTGGCGGAATACACCGCATCATCAGCACGTCCGATTAGCGCATCGGCGGTTTCCCCCGGCTGGAAGATGGCCAGCCCTGCCGAACAGGTCTGACCAAAGGGCACCTTGTTGCGCAAACGTTCAAGCACCGCTTGGCACTGAGTGGTGGTCGTATCGGGAAGAAGAACAACGAATTCTTCACCGCCGAAGCGTGCCAGCACGTCTTGAGTGCGCAGGATTTCCTCCCAGCCGGCTACCAGCTTCTGAAGTAGCACGTCCCCGGCCGAGTGCCCGTAAGTATCGTTATAGCGCTTGAAATAGTCCAGATCGAGAAAGGCAAGGCCCAACGAAGAAAGATTGCGCTCGGCGCGAGCCATTTCCACCGCCAACTGCTGTTCTAAATAGCGGCGATTGGCAGCACCGGTAAGCGGGTCAGTGCTGGCAAGCGTTTCCAGTGTCTGGGCTTGATGGTGCGTTCTTTGCAGCAGGCCGGCCATGCGCCACATGACCAACAGAAAGAGAAGAATCGAGCCGATAGCCGCCACGCGCACGATTTCCATCTCCGGCCCCGAAGCAAACAGCATCATCATGGGCACAAGGACGGATGCCGTACCCAGAACGTAAAGCCGTCTCATTGAGAACTCGGCGTCACAATTGTAAGAGCGGGGCTCAACCCTCGCAGAAGGATGCCATGCCGCCGCCATAAAAAGCGCATAAGCGAGTAGCCACAGACCGTCGACAAGACTCCCCGGCGCATACCAGCCCTTGGAGTTACCTAACGCATAGAGAATATCGGCCAGTAGATAGGCAAACATTCCCATGAGCAGCAGGAAGTGGGCCGGGATACGGGTCCGTTGCAGAAAAACCAGCCGCAAGATCAACGGCAGCAGGATGAGATCCGCCACGGGATAGCCCGCAGATACCAGCAGCTGCATCGAGGTCAGCTTGGGATCATAGCTATAGGGGGCAATTAGCAAGGCCCAAGCCAACACGGCTGCCGAAATACCCACGATAAGCGCATCACCCAGCGCCTCGTAATCTCGGCCATGGCGCCCGATTTGCCATAGCGCAACACCAAACAACGGGTAGACGGCAAGATAGAAGAAATCGGCTAGTGACGGAAAAGGCTCTAGACCATGAAGGTCAAGCCAGTACCAGATGCCATGCCCAGTGGCGGCGAGGGCCAGCGCACCAGCGATGAGCCCCCAGGCCAGTGGCGAGAAAAGCTGTCGTCGAAAGCGTACCGCAAAGAAAACACTGCCGGCCGCAAGCACGGTGGCAATGATATAGAGGGCACCGGCAAGTCTGCCGTAAGGTAGGAAGATGTAAAGGACGGCCAGAGCGATTTCCACCCCAAAAAGCAGCAACCAAACTCTGTTGTGCCAACCGGATGCCTCCTGGGCAAAAAACGTTGGCGCTTCTCGCTGTTCAGCTTCTGAGGCGCCAGGGGCCTTTTCAGCAAATTCGTGTGGCAGCAGCTTCACTTTGCCCCCTCTCTTCGCCTGCCAAGAAAACGCACTTTCATACCCACTTGTCCCATTATTTCGGTCTTTTTGACACCCTCTTTGTGAAAACTTTGCTGTTTTTGATCGACATTTTGATCCCGCACACGGCGATGGTGCCTGATGAGCAAAGCCCAATCCCGGCCGTTTCGATGGCACTTGCCCCTCGGAGCCAATAAGTAAGCCACGCCACAAAGCTAGGCGGGCGAAAAACACGTTAATCCGAGGCTCTTTATCGCCAATGACAGAGGTAGCTTCAACGCTAAACGAGATTCGCTAGGTAGAGTGGTATACTTCTTGCTTAATTCATCACGAGGGCCTACCCGGCCTAAGTGAGAGTCGGCGCCCTACCCTGGCGCCACAAACGAGGAGATACACAATGTCCCCTAATCCCGTGACGCTGATGGTCGCTCGCCGCGTCCCCCCTGGCCGCTACCGCGACTTTACTGCCTGGCTGGAAGAAGGCCGCGAGCTGGCCAGCGATTTTGACGGCTATCTGGGCTCTGGCGTGCTAGACCCCCCGCCAGGCGACGACGAGTATCAGATCATCTTCCGCTTCCGCGACGCGCAGACCATGGCTGCCTGGGAGCACTCGGCCTCGCGTCGGACCTGGCTCTCTCGCGGTGAGGGGCTGTATGTGGCGCCCCACGAACACCGCGCCATCGGCCTGGATGGCTGGTTCCAAGAAGCCACCGGCCAGACGCCGCCACGCTGGAAGCAGGCAATCGCGATTTGGCTGGCATTCTTCCCGGTGTCGCTGAGCTTCCAGGTGCTGTTCGGCGGCCTGCTGGCTGGCATGGCGATTGTGCCCAAAGTGCTAGTCAGCACCTTAGCGTTGACGCCGGTAATGGTGTTCTTATTCATCCCACTTTCCATGCGGATGCTGGGGCCTTGGTTGCGCGGAGAGCAGTCCATCATAAGATGCCTAGTACGACGCTTGCACCAACGCAAGGCATAGACGTCGTCGGAAGGAAAGCGATGACGCCATTGGGTGCATAAGGCGGTGGGAAACATTGAGCTCAACGATTTGAGCGATGCCAGTGTTCTACACCGCCAACTCACACATTTGTGACGCCGGGTACGTAGGTACGCCGCTCAAGAAGCCCCAGCAAGCTAGCGACTGTTGAGGTGAGCACCAAGTAGATGATGCCTGCCCAGAGAAATACCAGGAAGAAATCCAGGGTTCGCGAACCAATGTCCGAGGCAATGGACGTGATTTCTACCACACCAATGGTGTAGGCGATCGAGGTGAACTTGAGTTCGATGATCGCCTCGTTGGACCACTGAGGAATCACTCGGCGCAGTGCCTGGGGAAGCATGATATGCCGGATCGACTGCCATTGCGTCATGCCGCAAGCCCTTGCCGCGACCAGTTGTCCCTTAGGTACCGAAAGCACCGAACCACGAAAATACTCGGCCTGATAAGCGGCACTGTTAAGAGTGATGGCAATCACGGCGGCGGTGAAGGCATCAAAGACGATACCCACGTGAGGCAGCCCCAGGTAGATAAAAAACATCTGCACCAGCATCGGAGTACCACGGAAAAGCTCCACGTAGACAGTGCTGATCCAATAAAACAGTCGATTGCCATAGACTCTTGCCCAGCACAGAACTAAGCCCAGGAAAAAACCCAACGTAATGGCAATCACCCACAGCGACAGCGTAATCGGCACGCCCTTGAGCAGCTCAGGCAACCACTCGATACCGAATTCGATAAATTCCAGCATGGCTCACCCGTGCTCTGCGATGACGTTGAGGAAAGCTCGGGTCCGCTCTTGCCTGGAATCGGTGAACATGATTTCCGGCGAACCCTGCTCGACGATGTATCCATTCTCCATGAAGATGATTTCATCGGCGGCTTGGCGGGCAAAGCTCATTTCATGGGTCACGACAACCATCGTCATGCCTTCTGTGGCCAATTGCTGCATCACCCTAACCACCTCACCGGTCAATTCCGGGTCAAGCGCTGAGGTGGGCTCATCGAACAACAGTACCTCTGGATCCATGGCCAAGGCGCGGGCGATGGAAACCCGCTGCTGCTGGCCACCCGAAAGCTCGGCCGGATATGCCCCCGCCTTGTCAGCTAAGCCGACTCTCTCAAGCTCCTGATGTGCTCGCTCAGTGGCAGCGTCTTTACGCTTGCCATTCACTTTGATCTGGCAGATACGCACGTTGTCGAGCACCGTCAGGTGGGAAAAGAGATTAAAGTCTTGAAAAACGAAGCCTATGCGCGCGCGTATGGCATCAATATTGGTGTCTAAAACCTCCTCACCGTTGAGGTAAATTCGCCCAGCATCCGGCACCGTGAGGTAATTGATACATCGAAGCAGGGTGCTCTTGCCTGAACCTGAAGGACCAATCAACACCTTGGTTTCACCCTTGCATAAACTGAAGCTAATGCCCTTAAGTACCTCCAGACCGTCGTAGGCCTTTCTAACGTCCTGCACGTCCAAAATCAGATCGTTGGCCATTATTTGGCGTCCCTCTAGCGTTATTTTTCGAACCCCGGCACGGCCAGCTTGCGCTCGAAGGCATACAGCAGGCTATTGCCTGTCCGGTTAAGGATGAAATACAACAGCGCTACTACGGCGAAGACGGTCAGGATATTGCCTTGGGTACTGGTAATGATGTAGTGCGCCTGGCGGGTCAGCTCTACGACACCAATGACATAGGCCAAAGACGTTTCTTTGATCTCTGAAGAGAATTCATTCGTCCAAGGCCCAATGGCATGCCTAGCTGCTTGAGGAAAAATGATATTGCGAATAGCGCTCATCTTAGACATGCCCATAGCGCGAGCCGCCATCATCTGCCCGGCTGGCACCGACTGGAAGGCACTACGAAAGATCTGTGATTGGTAGGCACCTGAGCGAAGCCCCATCGCCAGAATCGCAGCGCCAAAAGCTGAAATATCCACAACACCCGAGATGCCGTAAAAGAAGATAAACAGCATGATGATAATCGGCACGCCCCTGAAGATGCGCTCGTATATCACCAGCGGCCACTGTACGAACCGAGACTTGGGGCCATATAGCTGCGTCAGACAGATCGCCATGCCCAACACAAAGCCGATCGATAGGAGAGCCGCCAAAAGCACGATGGCAACCCCCAACCCTTTCAACAGGAAGGGAAAATCTCGTAACAATACGTCGTATATATCCATGGCGACTTCCCTAGCAAGGCGGGCACCTCACCTAATGGTGAGATGCCCAGCATCACAACGGTTTATTCGTTACCAAGCTCGGGAAGACCAGCTACCGGCTTCTGGTAAGTGTCCACGAAATCAGGCATATGCCCCGGGATGGCGGGTACGGTGACACCTGGGATGTACTCATTCACAATTTCACCCCATTCACCAGAGTCGTAGATGGCCATAATGCCCTGGTTAAGGTCACCCAATATTTCCTGGGGATCATCCTTGGACACTGCCAGCGCCAAGGGAGCACGGATATAGATTTTTCCGGCCATCTTCACTGGTTTACCAGCGTTGATATATTCCTGAGCCGAGGTGTCATCAACGATGACCGAAGAGATACGACCGATCGCCATATCATCAACGGCAGTAACATAATTGTCGTATTTGGCCAGCTCGACGTCGATATCGCTGGAATTCACCACGTTTTCTTCCATCCAGGCCTGCTGGGAAGACCCACCCTGTACACCAATACGCGCGCCACAACAGACGGCGGTGAACACGTTGTGGTCTGAATCCTCCGGTACCAGCACCACATCGTTGGTTTCCCACCAAGGAATGGTGAAGTCGATATTCTCGCTGCGCTCTTCGGTAACCGTGAGTCCCGTGGCGAGGATATCGATCTTCTCAGCAGCTAGCGCCGGGATGAGCGACGGAAACGGCATGTCCCGAAACTCAATCTGCATGCCAGCCTCTTCGGCGATGGCTTCCATCGCATCGATGGCAATCCCCTTAAATTCGCCACCTTCCACGTAGGCCCAAGGTGGAAAGGAGGCCTCTACACCGACGGTATAAGGATCTTGTGCGTAGGTCGTCGTTGCGAATCCGCTGCCGATAACCATGGTACTCAGCAACGTGGCAGGTAAGAGCGATGCTTTTAATTTTTTCATCATTAACCCTCGTGCTTAATGAATTTTTTATTCCAGCTCTATCAATATGGGCACCAAAAGTTACCGCTGTCAAACCGTTCAATCGTACTTCAAATTACTATTTTCTTTTCAAAAATCAACTTATTCCAAAACCCAAAAAAAGAAAAATACATTACCAAACAAAGTATTAGACCAGGAACTGCTGGAATAAAAGCCGGCATCACTCATGAGCCCATACACCAGCCACCGGTTGTGACGAGCACGATGCTGATGTTTGCTGAGTAAATCCAACATTTCATAGTAAGCGGTATGAGACGCTGGCACGGCCTCGTCAAATAGGGTGCCCATATTCAACGGCAAGCCATCGGCATCGCTCAAGGTCACGTCAACGGCCCCGCCGATAAGGTAAGGGCTAGGCGCCTTTAGATCACGGCTGGGTATCGATCACCAAGGAACCGGAATCTGACGAGGTGATGAAGAACATCAGTGCCGAAATCATAAAAACGCGGTTGTGTATATCAAAGCCGATGGGACCTAGCTGACCTTCTATATTATCCTGGCCAACGACGTAATCCGTCTCCATATCGCCCGACGCTGATGGCGTCTCAGGGTCGTTAGGGGTGTTCATGAAAGGCGTCTCCTCGTTGGCGCAGGCAGCATCATATTCGCCGACGCTAGAAATAGTGAGCTAATAAAGAGCTAAAGCACGTCATCGTCGCTGCCGGTACGCACGCTTTCCAGTTCGCCGTTGATCGGCGAGATATCGACCGCCACTTGGATAGGCGCGCAGCACTCATGGCAGTCTTCCCACGTAATGTGGCTGCCCTGTGAGGTGTCGATCAGAAAGGACAAAGGACTGTCGCAGTAGGGGCAGTGAAAGTCGTAAGGAACCAGAGCATCATCGTGCATGCTGTCTCCTGAAAATGAGGGATGAGAGGGGTTATTCGGGCTTATCGCTTAACTTTAGCAGGCTATTCGCCTCTGCGTAGACACGTTTTTCCCTATGCGAAGGCACGCGATTCGAGACCTGCCCAACCGTATACCCGCCTTGAGTCCACAGTAGCTGCACACATTTCTTATACAATACGTGCAAACGCAAAGCCTCAGAGTGAGGGCTAAGCTTTTTCGATTAGTTAAATAGTGGATGTACCGCATCGCCTATCTCTCAGGCAAGCTAGGTGTGACAGGTTCTTAATACGCAAGCACTAATTACTCAGTACTAAGGGACGAAACGCCTTAGCGTTTAAATTAAGCGGGTTTCAGCTATTAGATGCTTAGTAAGATGTTGAGTATGATTACAACTAATTTGCCTCAACACCCTCACGCCAGCGCAATGCAGTAAAAAGGTAGCAAACATGATGCAGCTTCGGTTTTTCTCCCTCTGCTTTTTGATGCTGGTATCGTGCTTATTGTGGCCGTTAGCCAGCCTCGCGACTTCACCGAAAGACGCTGCCTTTTCTTCTATGCGCGTGGGCTTTGCTCAAGATACGCTCGCCAACGGAAGCGTGGCTCAACAGGCTTTGCATATTCGCCGACTTGCCAATGAAGTCGATGTGTTGCTGGTCAGTCCCCGAGTGAAAGCGGTGCTAAGCCAAGTAATAGCAGACGTTTATGATGCCGGAGTACCCGTGATATTGGTGGACAGGGGAATAGATAGCCAACGTTTCACCAGCTTTGTGAGGCCCAGCAATACCGTCATCGGTAATGCTGCCGCCCAACACCTCGTCGAAGCGTTGGGGCAATCCGGTACGGTGCTGATGCTCAAAGGTGTGGAAGGCGCCAGTGCGACGGAAGCGCGCAGCAGTAGCTTTGAGACGGTCATCAAACAGTATCCTAGTATGCGCATCATAGCGCGAACAGGGAACTACTTACGTGTTGATGCGCTGCGCGCCGTGCAACAGGTGATTGATGATGGCATAACATTTGATGCCGTTTATGCCCAAAGTGACAGCATGGCCACGGGCGCTCGTATGGCCATGACGCATGCCGGCCTCGACCCTTCGCGCATTCCCATTATCGGTGTCGACTACATTCAGGAGGCGAAAACCGCCATTCTGGATGGCACACAATCCGTTAGTTTCACTTACCCAACAGGGGGCCGTAAAGCCGCTGAACTCGCCGTGCGCTTGCTACACGATGAAGCCGTGCCTAAACATCTGCTTTTACCCACCGTTAAGGTCACGAAAGACAACGCCAGGGACGTGGAGGTTATTTTTTGATATGGCTAAATTCACTCGCCTTTAAGTTACCTGCTTTTGTCTTGGTGACGGTAGGCGCCTCTCTTTTACTCAGTGCCTACCTGATTGACCACAGATTAATTAGCTACCACCGCCAAACGGCGAGCGACCTGATCGATGAGAGTGTCAAACGTATTAAAGACGTGCTGTGGCAGGCAGAGACAGAGCTATTTGATGAAGGCCAGTGGCTGTTACAGCTTGAGAGCTTGCAGGCAACCCTGGCGTTGGTTAACAACTTCCAAAGGGCTGAAGACTACCAACCCTTTGTGTTTAATCCCGAAAAGCAGATAGCCGCTGAACAGTTGCTCAATACGGTACAAAACGGTACGGCATCGGCCATTTTTCTGTTTGATCGTAACAATGAGCTGATCAGCTATGCCCAACAGGGAGCCCACCACTTTGAATCGGGTTTTCTCAGTTATGAAAACGCACAGCCTAAACTCGTTATCAACAGCGCCACTAGCGATACACCTTCGCTACGATATCCACAGGACATTACACCTTGGCACCCGAAAAACGTGGTGAATGAGCGCTATTACTTTGTCGACGGCACCCCGTTTCTCGTTAAGTCGTATCGAAACTTTGAGGGAACAAACGCCATTGGAACCCTGGTTCTCGCGCGCAAGCTTACCCATGAGATGCTCCACACAACGCTACCTAGCAACGTTAAGGCGTATCTTTACCATCCCAAGCAGCAAGCCTTCATGGCAGAAGGGGAAGCGAAGCCGGTTACTCAGAAAGATGCATCAACACGCTGGCAACACGATAACGATGGCTTCTGGCGACGTATTACGGTAGGCAGTACCTACACAGATGGCCTCACCTTCATGCTGCACTATCCGTCCGAGCATTATCGCGTTGAACAACAAGCCACCCGCCAGGGGGTACTCTTTGCCGTGCTGATCACGGCCCTGTTTGTACTGCCGATCAGTTTCTGGCTGGTGCGCCGCTTTATGGTGGCACCGCTTAATCAGCTGATGCATGGTGTCAACCGTATCAGTTATGGCGATAAACGCCCGATGACCGACACGTTCCCCAACAATGAGTTAGGGCAACTTGCCGACGCTGTCAACGCCATGTCCGAGCAGCTTAAACGCCGGGAAACACGGCTCAAACGCTACGCGCACGAAATGGAACGCCTGGGCTACGTCATGACGCACCACTTTCAGGAGCCTTCAAGGCGCCTCATGTTGTTCTCTCAACAGTTGCAAGCGTCTGATACCTGTCAGCACGAAGATCGCCAAGCGGCAGACTTTATTCACCAACAATCTACGCGCCTATCTGCGTTAGTGGATGGAGCTCGGCGCTATTTAGAACTATCGCGCACGCTACCACGCATCGAGCCGGTCAATTTAAACAAGGTGATAGATAAAGTGTTGGCCGAGCCCGCCATGCATGAACGCATCAATCGGGTAAACGCCAACATCTATGTGGCGACATTGCCGCGCGTACAGGCTGACGCATCACACCTCGGCACCTTATTCACACTTCTCGTTGACAACGCGCTTTGCTATCGCCATCCCGAACGGGTACCTTTTGTCGAAATTTGGGCAGCTGAAGATACCGAGCGTAACAGGGTGTACATAAAAGATAACGGCGTGGGTATGGCGCCCGAGCATCATCAACAAGCCTTTTCCCTGTTCGGGCGCCTGGTGACAAGCGATCATTACCCGGGTATCGGCTTGGGATTGAGCATGGCACGCCAAATCATGCGCCAAGTCGATGGCGACATCACCGTCGATGCCAGTGGCCCCGCCGGTACCGTGTTTCTTCTATTGTTTTCCAAGGATACAAACCATGAGTCAGGCAAATAGCGTGCTATTGGTCGAAGATGACCAGGCTGATGCCTACATCACGCAGAAGGTGTTTCGCGATATTGCGGAAGATATCGCCCTGTCGCATACAGAAACGGGCGAAAGCGCGCTGGAATGGCTAGCGACGCGCCAAAAAGAAGGCACGCTGCCCGACCTTATCCTGCTGGACCTCAACATGCCAAGGATGGATGGCTTTACCTTTCTTGAGCAGGCCAAAGGGCAAGAGAGACTGCGTTCAATTCCCGTGGTGGTATTGACCACATCGGCATCGCAAGGGGATGTTGACCGTGCCTATGCCCTCGGGGCGGCAGGCTATGTGGTCAAGCCAAGCAGCATTGATGACTTCACGCACTACATGCAGCGGTTAGTCGGCTACTGGTTCAGCTTGGTTAAGCGGCCCGATTAGGACACGATTTCTTATAGGTAACCATGATGCAAAAATTATCCGTCGTACTGGTTGAGGATGAGCCAGGCGATGCCGGTTTAATCCAGTATAGCCTGAAGTTTTCTAAAGGAGATCACGAGGTCCACTGGTTCACCAGCCTGGAAGAACTCAATACGCACCTTAGAGCGACAACGTCGGCTCCTGACGTCATTCTGCTCGACCTGAACCTGCCTGACTCTAGTGGGCTTGACACCATCTCACGCTGCAAAGCAATGGCGCGCGGTATACCCATTGTGGTATTGACCGGCCACGATGATATGGACTTTTCACTTAAAGCACTGGAGACGGGGGCCCAAGATTACCTGATCAAAAATAATGTCGAAGCGGACGCGCTTTTACGTGCGATGCGTTACGCCATGGAGCGCCACCAGCTCGAACGGCGCTTAAAAGAGTCCGAAGAGCTGATGACAGCGGCCATCGAAGGAGGCGGCCTAGGTATCTGGGAGTGGAACCTAAAAACGGATGCCTGCTACACCAGCGAGCGCTTGCGGAAAAACGTAGGATTCAATGTAGATGATGACACCGCGCCGCAAACATTATCGGAGTGGATGACGCGAACGCACCCTGACGATACTGACGCTATCGATGAGGCGCTCAAGCGCCATGTGAAGGGTGAAGAGAAGCGATATGAAAGCGAGTACCGACTCAAGCACAAACAAGGGCACTGGGTCTGGGTATTTGAGTCCGGTCATTTAGTCAGCCGTGATGCAGAAGGCAACCCGGAGCGAATGGTGGGCATCCTGCAAGACATCTCTTCTCGCAAGGAAATGGAAGAGCAGCTGCGCACGCTTGCCATGCGCGATCCCTTAACAGGGCTTTTCAACCGCCGCAGCTTCATGGAAACCATGGACAGCGAATACGGCCGGGTCAAACGGCGTAACGATTATTACACCAGCATATTGGTGCTGGATATCGATCACTTTAAGCACGTCAACGACATCTACGGCCACGCGGCGGGCGATGACATTCTCAAAACGTTTGCCAACACGATAGACGACAACTTGCGCGAGAATGACGTATTCGGTCGCCTAGGCGGCGAAGAGTTCGCCATTTTGCTGCCAGATACCGACCAAAGCGGTAGCGCTCATGTGGCAGAAAAAGTGCGGGCCGCTGTCGAGGCCATGCGCGTACAAGCGGAAGGGGAAACGATCCGTATCACCACCAGCGTCGGCATAGCCATGCTATCGGCCAACGACAAACGGCCCGACGGTGCCCTCGCCCGTGCGGATGCCGCGCTTTACCGTGTGAAACAAAATGGACGTAATCGGGTTGAACAGGCAAAAAGCTCAGCCGATACACCCATAGCATCGGAATAACGTATTGATATCGCACACTGATACAGCAAAGGACACCTCAATGCCCTTACCTGCTTGCCTCCGTTCGCTGATACGGGGGTTATTGGCCGCGACGCTAATACTTTCACAGGCTGCGGTGGCCGCCCCCTCGACAACGCTGGGTGTTTTTGCCTACCGCGACGTTGAAACGGTTCGCGAGCAGTTCGCCCCTGCGATTGAGGCGATGCAGCGGGCGCTTCCGCGTCATCAGGTGCACATGCAGGTGTTGTCACTTGAGGCGCTGGATGACGCGCTCGAAGCGGGCAACATCGACTTTATTCTCACCAATCCGCGCCATTTTTTAGCCGTGCGGCAGCAATATAATGTCAGTGGCGCCTTGGCGACGCTCAAGGCATACCAGGGCGGCCGTAGCCTAAGCTCGCTCGCCGGCGCCATACTTGCCCCAGCTGAAGCCAACATAGAAACACTGGCTGAGCTCGAGGGGCGCATCATCGGCGTGCCCGGCAAACGTTTTCTTGGCGGGTTTCTTACCCAAGCCTATGAAATACATCAGCAAGGGTACGACCCAGAGCGCTTTGCCGACTATCAAGAATTAGGTTCCCACGACGCCGTCATGCAGGCACTCCTGGACGGCGAGATCGAAGCTGGCTTTGTGCGCAGCGGCATTTTGGAAGATTGGTTAGCGAGCGGACGCTTAGCGCCGAATACGCTTAATGTCATACACACACACCCTTTGCACTCGCATACACGCTTCCCACTGGCACATTCCACCCGGCTCTATCCGGAGTGGGCTCTAGCTGCCATGCCGCATGTGCCAATGGAAGATATCCGCCGCGTCAGCAACGCCCTCTTGCACCTTGATGGCGTCGTGCCGAATGGTAATAACTCGGTCGGATTCGACCCTCCGCAGGACTATCTCTCGGTTGAGTTGGCGGCGCGCGCCCTCGGCGTTGCGCCTTTCGCGGCAACGCCTCAAACGCTTTGGCAGCAGCTGAAATCTCGCTTCGGCAATGCCATATGGCTACCGATAGCTCTTGCAGCGGCGTGCATATTGTTGCTAGCGCTTTTTATCGGGCTTTATATTCGTAAATCTCGGCTATTTGAACGCTTTACTGCTCTGTTTTACTACTCACCGAGTGCCAAGTTACTGCTGCATACCGACGAACAGGGTCGTTTTGTCATTGCAGAAAGCAATTACGCAGCACTGTCGCTGTTTAAAGCGCAAAACACTGACGACTTACTTGGCAAGGACATTATCGATCTCTCGCCTAACACGCAGCCTAACGGCCAATCCTCCATCGCTCGCGTGAGAGAACTACTAACAAAAGCCTCCCAACAGCGCCAGCGTTTCATCTGGGAGCACAAAGACCTACAGGGCGCGCCCATTCTGGTCGAAGCCGTATTGATTAAGTTTACACACAACACGTTACTGGATGTGTTGCATCAAAAACCAACATTTTTGGTAGCCCTACACGACATCACCGAACACGAGAATGCCCGTATCAAACTAGAAGAAGAACGCAATGCGCTGCAAAACATCCTATGGGGCACCGCGGCTGGCACCTGGGAATGGAACGTTCAAACGGGCGAAACACGCTTCAACGAACGCTGGGCCGAGATGGTGGGATATCGCCTTGATGAACTGGTACCCACCACCATTGATACGTGGATGTCATTCTGCCACCCCGACGATCTCAAGCGTTCGGAAGCGTTACTAACCGAGCACTTTGAAGGCAAGCGTGATGCCTACGATTTTGAAGCACGCATGCAACACCGTGACGGCCACTGGATCTGGGTGCAAGATCGTGGCCGCGTCATTACACGCACCGAGGCCGGTGAGCCGCTATGGGTCGCCGGTACGCATACGGACATCACCGCACGCAAAGAGGCCGAAGCACGCGCCAACGCCGCCATGGAACAGACACGCAAGCATGCGGCGCTGCTGCCGGGCATGTTGTACCAGTTCTGGCATCACCCCGATGGACGCAGCGCCTTCCCCTACGCCAGCGTTGGTATTCAAGATATCTATGGCTTTACACCCGAGGAGGTGCAAGAAGATGCCAGCGCGGTATTCGATGTCATTGCCCCTGAAGACGTCGCGGCGGTAGCCGACAGTATTTCCACCTCGGCCACTGAACTAACCACATGGCGACAGACATATCGCATCAACCACCCCGACGGCCAGCAAATATGGGTCGAAGGCATTGCCACGCCTGAGCGGTTGGATGATGGCGGCACCATGTGGCATGGCTACTTACGCGACGTCACCGATGAGCACACGACCCAGTTGCAGCTTGAGCAGTATCGCGAATCGCTTGAGCGCTCTAATAAAGAGCTTGAGCACTTTGCTTACGCCGCGTCGCACGACCTTCGCCAGCCGCTGCGTATGGTGACCAGCTACGCCCAACTGCTGGAACGCCACCTCGGCGGGCTCGATGAAGACGGCGAAATGATGCTGCACTATATGCGCGATGGCGCAAAGCGTATGGACGACATGTTGCTATCGCTGCTGGACTACTCGCGCGTGGGGCGCAAGGGGCAACCCATGCAGGATATGCCATTAAAGGATGCCCTTGATGAAGCGCTGCATTTTTTGACACCGGATATCGAGCAAGCCAATGCCGCCATCAAAGTGACGGGAGACTGGCCCACCGTTAATGCCAGCCCTGATGAGATGACGCGGCTATTCCAAAACCTGGTCAGCAACGCCCTGAAATATTGCTCACCAGACAGCAACGCCGTGGACGTCACCATCGACAGCAAAGCGCTGACCGATAGACAACAGTGGCAAATCAGCGTGACGGATAACGGCATCGGCATCCCCCCAGATCAGATTGAGCGCTTGTTCAAAGTGTTTCAGCGCCTACACACCCGAGAGCAGTACGAGGGCACCGGTGTGGGCTTGGCCGTATGCCGCAAAATTGTCGAGCGCCACGGCGGGCAAATTTGGGTGGAATCCGAGGGGGAAGACAAAGGAAGCCGCTTCACGCTAACACTGCCGATGTCCCCTACCAAAGAAGGTAAAGCATAATGCGACGTATTATTCGTAGATGCCTCGTCGCGAGTGCCATCGCCCTCTCGTGGCTGCCGGTGACAGGTTGGGCCATGTTGGACTTTAGAACTTTTTTCGAGGAACACTCGACGCCGATGTGGATGCTTTCTGTCGATAACGGGGAAATTTTGGAAGCTAATCGGGCAGCAGAAGATTTTTACGGCTTCGAGCAGCTAGAGGGCATGCATATTGATCAAATCAACATGCTGACGCCGGAGCAATTAGAAGAAGAACTAAAGCGTGTTGCGCAAGCCGAGCGCAATCACCTTTACTTTCGCCATCGTCTCGCCAATGGCGAAGTCAAGGTAATGGGCGTATATACTGATCGTTACAACGTCGATGGGCGTGAGGTGATGATCTCTTCGCTTTACGATACCAGTGAATTTGAAAGCTCCGCTGAGCGGCATTATATCGAACGCGTGGAGGAGCAGGTCGACTTACAAACGCAACAACTTCAAGCTTCACGGCAACGGACGCTTTGGCTGGCGATGGGAGCGACGCTGCTGCAGCTTGGGGTCATCGCCATTCTCTTGGTGATTTTGCAACGCTTACGTCGCTCTCAGCGGGAAAAACGCCGCTTGATCAACGAACTTTCCTTTCGCAATCAGGAGCTTGAGCACTTAAGCCATGTGATGGCGCATCACTTTCAGGAACCCAGCCGGCGGCTCGTCAGCTTCGCCCAGCAGCTGTCTCAGCAACTCTCTCGAAAACCGTCTCGTCCGATGGCCGACGAGGATAACGAAGAGATGCTGATGGCCACGGGCTTTATTGAGCGTCAGGCCAAACAGCTCAAGGAGCTGGTCAGTGAGATTCAGCGCTACCTCAGCCTCGATATCACACCAAAGCCCGAAACACTGGATCCCGTCCAAGTGATTGAAACCGTCTGCCATCGTGACCCAGAGCTTACAGAGATCAGTCGTGCCGGCGCAGTGGAAATTCCTCAGCCTCTGCCGCCGGTACAAGCGGATGCGCGCCAGCTCAAAATGATTTTCCGCGCCCTGTTGCACAATGCCTGGCTTTACCGCGACCCTGAACGCCCCCTTAGGATTCGAATCACGGCACGTACGCTCGATGAACGCGTAGAATTTCGCGTCGAGGACAACGGCAGCGGTATTGCCCCTGAGTATCGCAAACAGGTATTAGAAATATTCTCGCGCTTAGTACCGCATAGCGAACAGTACCCAGGCACCGGGATGGGGCTCGCCCTGGTGGTAAAAGCCCTGCGCAATGTCGAGGGGCATATCGCTATCGAAGAAGGGATTTCAGGCGGCACCGCCATTATTTTCGACCTACCACGCGCAAGGTGAAGTGTTTTGACAATGGAAAGTGATTTTACCGTTCTTCTTGTTGAAGACGAACCGGCTGATGTCCACCTGACAAGGATGGCCTTCAAGCAGAGCCGGCTGCTGGTCAACGTATACGATGTCGGTGACGGGGTTGAAGCATTGGCCTTTTTACGCCGTGAAGGCAAGTACCATGATGCCCCATGGCCGGATATTATCCTGCTAGATCTCAACATGCCGCGAATGGACGGCAAGACCCTTCTCGATCATTTAAAACGGGATGAAACGCTAAAACGTATTCCTGTCATTGTCCTTACCACGTCAGAGGCAGAAACGGACGTTATGGATTCTTACAACCTTGGCTGCGCCGGTTTCGTCACCAAGCCTGTGGATCTTACGCAATTTTTGAAGGCCATACAGAACGTCGAAGATTACTGGTTAACGCTGGTCAAACGGCCTTAGCTGAACACACTGCGAGAACATCGATGAGTGATAGCCCCGAGCACGCCGATTACGCCACGCTGGTTGAGCACCACCCGTTTATGCTCAATCGTTTTTTGCCGGATACCACGCTGGTTTACGTCAACTCGGCAATGGCCACCTTTTTTGAGGCTAACCCTGACGCACTGATTGGCAAACGCTGGTTGGACATGGTGGGTGAAGAAGAACGCCGTCAGTGGCATGAGCACTACGCCCAATTTACCCCGGAGGCACCACGCCACCAGCTGATCAATTGCGTGGGAGGGCCAAAGGGTGATTCCCACTGGATAGAGTGGACCAATACGGCGTTTTTCGGCGACGACGGCTCGCTTATGTTCATTCAAGCCGTCGGTATTGATGTGACCGCCCGCATGGAGGCCCGTACCGCCCTGGAAATAAACGAAGAGCGTTACGCGCTTGCTCAGCAAGCTGCAGGGTTCGGTGTCTGGGAGTGGCATCCTGAACGCGATGAAATTGTTTGGGATGCACAATGCTACCGCATGCTTGGGCTTTCACCTTCGGATAAACCCCTTACTTTCACCGAATGGCTATCGCGGTTGCACCCCGACGATGTCGAACGCTGCAGCAAGGCAGTAAACGAGCAGCTGCTTGAAGGGAACGAGTTCATCATTGAGTTTCGCTACCAAACAGCGAGTGGCTACCTCTGGGTACAGGGGCGCGGTCAAGTGTTCGAACGCGATACATCTGGGGCACCGCTGCGTCTGATCGGTACCCATCTGGATATTCAATCGCTCAAATCTGTACAGCAAGAGCTGTCACGCTCAAACCAAGAATTGGAGCAGTTTGCTTACGCGGTTTCGCATGATTTGCGACAGCCACTACGCATGGTCAACAGCTACTTGCAGCTTTTAACCCGCGAGCTTGGCAACGACTTAAGCGATGACGCCCAAGAGATGATTCATTTTGCCCGCGAGGGCGCTGAGCGCATGGACAAGATGATTTTGGGGATTCTCGACTACTCGCGCGTGGGGCGTAAAACATCCCCGATGGAATGGGTCGACAGTCGCGCCGTGCTAGATGACGTCATGGGCTTTCTTAAACCCATGCTGACAGAAAGCGGCGGCCACGTTCACATCAAAGGCGACTGGCCCGAGGTGTACGCTAGCCGCGACGAGCTCACGCGGCTACTGCAGAACCTGCTGGATAACGCACTGAAGTATGTAGAAAAAGGCACCACCCCAGACGTCACCATCACCGGTCACCAGCAAGCGTGCGAATGGCAGGTAGACGTGCAAGATAACGGCATCGGGATCGCACCGGAACAACAAGATCGGCTCTTTGGTGTTTTTACGCGCCTGCAGCCACGCAGCCGGTTTGAAGGCACCGGCATCGGGCTCGCTATTTGCAAACGCATCGTCGAACACCATGAGGGGAAGATTAGTGTCACCTCCCCCGGCGAAGGTGATGGCAGCTGCTTTACCTTTACCCTGCCAATCACGCGACACTACCAGGATTAACGGGCTCCTACAGGCGCGAAGTGTTAGTGATGATGCGGTGAAGGCGCCAGTTTTTCATCTTTGTTGCGCAGCCGTGACATGCCCTGCTGCTAGGGAGCCCCTGACAAGTACTCGTCTTACTGATTGAGCATTTGGTCCACGCGCTCGCGATTGTCGTCAATCCACGCAGCGGCGGACGCTTCAAATGACGTGCCGTCATCTTCGTAGGCAGCCATCATCGCTTCCAGCTCAGCGACGCTGATGCTCCACTGAGACATGATGTCGTAGGCGCGCGGATACTTCTCTTCGATGCCCTGGTAGGAGAGCACGAAGACACTGTCGTAGTTGAAGTGCCCTTGCGTGTCTTCCAGAAACTTCAGGTCATACTGGGAAAACATGGAGTGCGGACGCCAGCCGGTAATAATGAACGGCTCTTTTTTGGGCATTTTATCCCTGATCACGCCCATCATGGCCGCTTCACTGGTATAAGCAAGTTCATAGCCCTCAAGGTCGTAATCTTCATCGGCCATGACCTGCTCGGAAATATCCACGATACCCGCGCCAGCACCAATGGTGACCACTTGGCCATCAAACTTTTCCGCCTTTCCGGCTAAGTCACCAATCGTCTCTTCTTCGACGTAGGAGGGGACGACCCAACCAAGTGGCACATTTTCATAGCTGGTGGCCACTTTCTGCAAATCGTCCTTATATTCATTCCACAGCGCCTGCTCCGTGTAGGGCAACCAGGCATCCATGAAGAAATCGATTTGCTCGATCTGCATGCCTTGAAAGATCGCCGGCTGCGCCAACAGTTTCTTCTCTACCGTATAGCCTGCCTCTTCTAGAATTTGCTCGGCAATCGCAGTGGGCGCTTCGGTACTTGTCCAGGCTGGCATACCAAACGTGATGGTGGTGTCATCGACACCCTCACCCGTCAGCGGCGGCTGATCAGCGCCATGGGCACCTGCAGCGATCAGGGAAGATACTAAAAACGTGGTGGATACGTTTAGGAATTTCATACGCTCTCCTTTACTATTTTGCAGTTGAGTTTACTTTGGCGATGACGAGGACGGTGCGGTTAGCTTCCCAAAGGTGTCGCGCAGGGTGTCCGGGGTGAACTGAAGCGCGTCGGCCTCATCGGCGTGCCAAGCGGCGTAGTCTTGGCCTTCCAGGCACTGGATCATGTTGTCGGTATCCAGCACTTCGAGGGCGTAGACCCAGTTAGCCATGATCGTTAGCGCGGCCATGTGCGCGCCTTCATTGGAAGCGGTGCACATGTCGTGTACCAGCTGAATGCGGTAATCGCGGAAATAGGCGTCAAACACCGACGTCATAAGACAACCATCGGTCACGACACCGCCAATAATCAGGTGCTTCACGCCGAGGCTTTTCAGCATCAAATCCAAACGGGTATCGAAGAAGGCACTCCAGCGGTACTTATCGATCACGATATCGGTGTCTAGCGGCTTAACGGCTTCCAGAATCTCGATGCTGTCGCGGTTATCCGCGTAGAACTGCGGTTCACCGTTGGCGTGGCGCGGCTCATCAAGCGAGAGGCCCACACCATCATGGCGGTTAATCTGGCGGGTATAGATCACCGGGATGCCGACCGCGCGGCAGGCGTCGATAGTGCGCTGAGTGTTGCGCACCACGCCATCCAACCCGACAATGCCAAAGCCGCTTTCTTTCTGTAGATCGATCACCACCAGGGCGGTTTCACTTTTCTTCATCGTCAATGCGTTCTCTTAGTTGGGGGCACGGCCCGTGGGGCGTTCGTCGTGTTCAGGCCGGGGGAAATGCGCAAAAACCTCCCCTGACTCCATGGCATTGGCCAGCTGCATGATCCATTCCAAATACGCTTTGGAGCCGCTCACGCGAGATAGATCCTTAGCGGCGGCGTCTCTCACGCTCTCGTCGTCCGACTGCTGCGCCAGCGCCTGCATTACCGGTTCGGTCTGCTCAATCGCTTTGTGAATGACGCCACGTTCCAGGCGCAGCATCTTGACCATGAAGCTCAAGAAATTTTTGAAGAAGTCCTTCTCGGCGATGTAGTGATCCTTGCGATCGCCTTTCTTCCACACCTTCACCACCATGCCGGTATCCATCAGCTCACGAATGCCGATACTCACGCTCGCCTTGCTCATGGCGACTTCGTCTTTGATGTCGTCCAGCGTCAACGGCGATTCGGCGAAATACAGCACGGCATAAATCCGTCCTACCGAAGGCGTGACACCGTACGCCACCATGCTTTGCGCAATGGCGCTGATCATGACATCGCGCGCTTCTTCCAAGCGCTGAGTATCGGTCTTCTGCATAGCCTCACCTTTATTCAATTTATATTGAATATATTGAACAAAATAAACAACCGAGTAGTGACTGTCAAAACCCGCGATAAAAACCAACGGCCGGCGCCGTGTGCCTGAGTTGGTTTGCCCGCGCCGACCTTGTAATGCTCAGCGGAAAGTACCACCTTAAATAGAAATTTATTTCCTGTGAGCCTGCGATGACCCGACCACACCTTTCCTCGACTGACACCTCGAACGACTCAAAAAACGATTCGAAACGCCCCAAAGATCCTTTCTCCATACGCAAAAACGCCCAGGGGACGCCTCAGAACCAGTGGGCCCTATTTCTTTGGATGACGTTTGCCATTCTGCTGGTGTTCTATTACCTGCAGGGCGTGGAACAGCAGACGCAAGTGGATCTCGCCTATTCCGACTTCCTCCAAGCCGTGGAAAGTGAGCACATCGAAGAGGTCACCCTGCGTGGCCAGTCGGTCGAGGGCCGCTTCACCGAATCCGGCCGTGAAGCGATGAACGCAGGCGAAGCCGAGACCTTTGAGACCACGCGCCCGGTCATCGAAAGCGACCGCCTGCTTGAACGTTTGGAGCAGAACGGCATCCAGGTGTCCGCCCGCCCGGTAGAGCCGCCCTGGTGGCAACAGATACTCATCAACGCCTTGCCCTGGATACTGTTTTTGGGGCTTCTATTTTGGTTCTGGGGCCGCATGCAACAGCGCATGATGGCTAACGGCGGCGGTCCCTTTAGCATGGGCAAATCCCAAGCCCGCCAAGTACAAAGTGAAGATAGCAACGTGCGCCTGGATGACCTAGCCGGCTCGGAGAACGCCAAGCGCGAAGTCACGGAGGTGGTCGATTTCCTCAAAAACCCCGAACGTTACCGCTCACTAGGTGCGCGGATCCCCCGGGGCGTATTAATGATGGGGCCTCCCGGCACCGGTAAGACTCTGCTGGGTAAAGCCGTGGCTGGCGAAGCCGAGGTACCCTTCTTCTCCATCAGCGGCTCCGAATTCATCGAGATGTTTGTCGGGGTGGGCGCCTCCCGGGTGCGCGACCTGTTCAAAGAGGCCAAAAAGCAGGCGCCTTCTGTGGTGTTTATCGACGAACTGGACTCCATCGGCCGCTCCCGCGGCGCAGGTATGGGCGGCGGTCACGACGAACGCGAGCAAACCCTCAACCAGATTCTCGCCGAGCTCGACGGTTTTGAGAAAGACGCGTCGGTCGTGGTGCTAGCCGCCACCAACCGGCCCGACGTGCTGGATAAAGCGCTCCTTCGCCCGGGACGCTTTGATCGCAAGGTAACCCTGGAAAACCCGCATCGCGATGCCCGCCGACGCATACTTGAGGTGCACACTCGCAAGATGCCGCTTGCCGATGACGTTGACCTTGAGCGCCTTGCAGAGATGACCGTGGGCTTCTCTGGTGCCGACCTTGCCAACTTAGCCAACGAAGCCGCCCTGGAGGCCGGGCGCAACAAGCAGGATAAAATCGACTGGGACTGCTTCTCCGATGCGCGCGACCGTGAGCTTCTCGGCGAGGCCAAGGACGTGGGGCTATCCAACGCAGAGCGCCACATCGTTGCCTATCACGAAGCGGGCCATGCACTGCTGGCTTATCTATTACCCAAAGCTGACCCATTAGAGAAAGTCACGGTACTACCGCGCAGCCAGGCGCTTGGGGTGACCGCCCAGATGCCTAACGAGGAACGCTACAACATGGGCGAAGCCTATCTCCGCGACCGTATTACGGTGATGTTCGGTGGCCGCTTGGCCGAGTCGGTGGTGTTTGATGAAGTTTCAAGCGGCGCCGAAAACGACATCGAGCAGGCCACGCAGCTTGCCCGGCGCATGATTGCCCGCTGGGGGATGAACCGGCGCCTCGGCCCTGTCACCTTCGCCCAAAGCCAGGAGCACTTCTTCCTAGGCAAAGAAATGGCCCAGCAGCGGGAGTTCGGTGAGTCCACCGCAAGCCTGGTCGACGAGGAAATTCGAGAGCTGCTCAATAGCCTGGAAGACCGTGGACGCAAACTACTCAAGGAAAACCGCCAGGCATTGGATGCCTTGGCCTCAGCCCTAGAAAAACACGAGACCCTGGAAACCAACGAAATTCGCGAGACGCTTAATGGTTTAGTGCCGGAAAGGGATGGCGACCACAAAGGTAATGACAACAACGCCAATGGCAACAAAGAATAGCCAGCACAAAGCGCGATACAAAACCGTATACAAAAATAGCCATACAAAATAGCTATACAATAACACCACATCCATGTCGACGCGTATAACTATTTGTGCTTTGCTGTAGCGGCGGTCATTAGCCAAGGAGCCCCCATGCTGGTTCTGCATCAGGTACATAAAACCTTCAGCACGCCGCAAGGGGAGTTACCCGTGCTCAACGGTATCGACCTGACGCTCGACCAAGGCGAAAGCCTGGCCTTGATGGGGGAATCGGGCAGCGGCAAGTCAACGCTGCTGCATCTGGCGGCCGGCCTCGACGTACCCGACCAGGGCCATATCAGTATCGAGGGGCAGCGGCTTTCCAGTCTGGAGGAACCTGCTCGCGCCAGGCTTCGTCGTCAACATCTCGGGCTGGTGTTTCAACAGTTCCACCTGGTGCCCAGCCTCAACGTGATCGACAACCTGCGCCTCCAGGCACGCCTTGCACAACGCGAGGACGCCGAGTGGACCGCTCACCTGCTTGCGCGCCTGGGGCTTGCCGGTCGCGAAGAGTATTTTCCCGAGCAGCTCTCGGGTGGCCAGCAACAACGCCTGGCGATTGGCCGGGCGCTGGCCGTGCGGCCCAGCCTGCTGCTGGCCGATGAGCCCACCGGCAACCTGGACGAGCAAAGTGCCGATACTGTCCTTGCGCTGCTGCTCGAGCTGGTGGCAGAAACCCGTTGCGCGCTGTTGATGGTCACCCACAGCGCTCGCGTGGCAGCGCCGCTCAATCGCTTGGTGCGCCTCCACCTGGGCCGCCTTGAGGATCCCCGACCGTGATTTGGCGCGTGCTGGCGACCCTACTTGCCCACTACCGTCGTCATCCGGGGCAGCTTGCCATGTTGCTGCTTGGGCTGTGGGTGGCAAGCGCCCTGTGGAGCAGCGTCCAGGCGGTTAATGCCACGGCGAAAGACAGCTACGCCCGCGCCAACGCGCTGTTTAGCGCGGAGGTCGACCAGCTGACCCGGCGCGATGGTCAATCGCTTACCCGCGATGACTACCTGACGCTGCGCCGGGCGGGCCTGCCCGTTTCGCCCATGCTGGAAGGCACTCTAGAGATAGGCGAAGAGCGCCTGACGCTTATCGGCATTGACCCGCTGACCTTGCCCAACGATAACGCCCTGGGCGGCAACGGTGACGCATTAACCGCTTTTCTAACCCCGCCATGGCAAACCCAGCTCGCCCCGGAAACCATTGACGTATTAGGGCTTTCACGCCGACAAGCGCCAGGGGCGACACCCACCGTCGACAATAATCAACGACTCCCGCCACTAACGCTACGCCCGGAGCTGCCGCCGAATACCTTGGTGATGGACATTGCCGCTGCCGCCGCGTTGTTAGATAGCGATAACACGCTAAGCCAACTGGTCACCGCCCCTGGCGCGCTAACGCAGCCGCCCGACGGGTACCGGCTAAGCCGAGCCGCTACGTTAGCCTCGCCCGAACAACTGACGGATAGCTTCCACCTCAACCTCACCGCGCTGGCCTTGCTGTCGTTAGTTGTCGGCTTATTTATTGTGCAAGCCGCCTTGGGGCTTGCCATGGAACAGCGCCTGACCACCCTGCGAACACTGCGCGCGCTGGGCGTGCCCGCGTTCACGTTGACCATGGCGATTCTGCTTGAGCTGCTGGTATTCGGCCTGGTGGGTTCAGCACTTGGGCTCGCCAGCGGCATTTGGCTCGCCGGCCAGTTATTGCCCGATGTGGCGACGACACTATCTTCGCTTTACCAAGCCGACGTGCAACGCTCTTTGGTATTGCCATGGCACTACTGGGTGGGCAGCTTAGTCATTACCTTGGGCGGCCTACTGCTGGCAGGCAGCGGCGTGCTGTGGCGGGCCGCGCGTCTGGAGATATTAGCGCTGGGCCAGTCCCAGGCATGGCGACTTGGCTACCAGCGCCAGCTAAAACGGATGACACAAGGGGGCGCAGTGGTCGCCGTCATCGCTGTTGGCTTAGCGCTATGGCTTAGCCGCCTACCATCCGGCCAAGGGGTTCTGGTTAGTTTTGGATTTGTCGCCGCCCTACTGTTAGGCAGCGCGCTCTGCCTGCCGCCGCTGATTAACGGCGTGCTGCGCTTGCTACAGCGGCTGCTTCATCGCCGCCCGCTTGCCCACTGGGCCGTGGCGGATATTCAGTTACAGCTACCGCGCCTTTCGTTAGCCATGATGGCGTTGCTGATTGCTTTGGCCACCAACCTAGGGGTTAGCAGCATGGTCGGTGGCTTTCGTCTCACTTTTCTGGATTGGCTGGATCAGCGGTTGGCCGCGCCGTTGTATATCAACGCGTCACCGTCAACGTTAACCCCCATGCTGGATTGGCTCGACGCTCAGCCCGATGTTGACGAAACCTTGCCCACCGCCCGAGGCAGCGTCGACCTGCTGGCCGAGAAAAATGCACGAGGAAAAGAGACGACTCGCGAACGCATTGCGCTGTTTGGGATTACCCCAGCACCGACGATCACCAACCGCTGGCCGTTACTCGATACGCAAACTGGGCGATCCGCTGCCTGGTCAGCGCTGTCTGCACGCAGCGTGTTTATTAACGAGCAAATGGCCGTGGCAAAACAGCTTGCACCGGGTGACGTGGTCACACTGGAGACGCCACAAGGCGCAATGCCGTTTGAAATTGCGGCGGTTTACCCTGATTACGGCAACCCGCGCCAGCAGATACTTATGCCCACCGATGTGCTTGTTCAGCGCTTTGGTGGCGATATCGCCTCGATAGGACTGGTCGTCAACGAAAGCGCCGACCGCCAGGCTTTACGCCAAGCACTGGCAGATAACTTTGATGTATCCCCCGATGCCCTTGTCGACCAACAGGAAATTAAACGGCTGGCCACGCAGATATTCGAGCGCACCTTCACCATTACGCGGGCGCTGAACGGCCTCACCCTTGGCGTCGCCGCCCTGGCGCTGTTCGCCACGCTCTTGGCCCAGGCCCGCGAGCGTCAGCGGCAGCTGGCATCGCTCTGGGCATTGGGCGTGCCGCGCAAAACGCTCACTCAGCTGCCGCTTTATCAACTGGGCGGGCTGGTACTGCTCACCGGTGTGATGGCCATTCCCCTGGGCATTGCGATTACCTGGACGCTGGTGGCGATCATCAACGTGGCCGCCTTTGGCTGGCGGCTGCCGCTCTACCTTTTTCCATGGGATATATTCATCACGCTGCTGACCGCGCTGGGGGTAGCGTTGGCCGCTGCCGCCCTGCCATCGATTCAGCTATGGCGCAGCTCTCCCCAGGCGATGCTAAACAAGGGGGTCGTATGAGTTATTACCGCTTATCAGCTGCGCTTATTGCGATAAGTTGTCTCATCCTCACCGGCTGCCAGGAAACGTCGCCTGAGGCTGAACCTCAAGGGTTTGCCGGGCTCGGTGAAAACGCGGCGGCGTTTGCCGAAGCAAATGCCTATACGCCGCTGAGCTTTCCGCAAGACCATGGCCCTCATCCTGATTACCGCATCGAATGGTGGTACCTGACCGCCAACCTTGAAGATGCCCAGGGTGAGCCGCTCGGCCTTCAATGGACGCTGTTTCGCCAGGCGCTGACGCCACCTGACGAGCGCCCTGACCCAACGCCATGGGCAACCGACCAAGTGTGGATGGCGCACCTGGGGATTTCCCAAGGGGAAACCCACGTTGCCGCCGAACGTTTTGCGCGCAGCCATAGCCAAAAGGCCAGCGGCCAAGCAGGCGTCAAGGCAGTCCCATTTCAAGCCTGGATCGATGACTGGATACTGGAAAGCCCGCCCGACGCCAATTTCGAGGACTTTACCCTCAGCGCCTATAGCGGAGAGGGCGCTGACCGCTTTGGATACGAGCTTACCCTCAGCGCGCAAGGCCCGCTCATCTGGCACGGAAAGAACGGTTTTAATGCCAAAACCGTGGACGGCCAGGGTTCGCGTTACTACAGCCAGCCCTATTTGCAGATTACCGGCCGCGTCACGCGGAACGGTGAAGCCCGTGAGGTTAGCGGCAAAGGCTGGCTGGATCGCGAATGGAGCAGCCAGCTACTCGCCCCGGAACAAACCGGATGGGACTGGTTTTCGCTGCACCTGACGGACGGGCGCAAGCTGATGGCCTATCGGTTAAGAGGTGGCGGTGAAGAAGGCGGCGACTACGTGTTCGGCCATTTACTCTCCGCTGATGGGCAAACCGAACTCATCGGGCCCGATAGCGTCACGCTTACGCCGCTAGAAACGCAAGTGGTAGCGGGACGAGATATCCCCACACGCTGGTCACTCACGCTACCCGATGCCGATATGCAGCTTGTCGTCGAGGCACGCCACCCTAACCGCTGGATGCCAACCTCAGTACCTTACTGGGAAGGCGATGTGGTGGTTCGCCAGGCAGAAACGCAAGAAAGCATCGGCGTCGGTTATTTAGAGATGACCGGGTATTAATCACCAGTCACCTCATCGGCTGTTGCCACGCCCGCCAGAATACGACTCGCCAGCGGGTAGTCGAGTTGCGACATGGCCGCGTCCAGCTGGCCAAGTCGATTGGCGTCTAGCTTGCCGGCAAGGGCGGGGCGTAGGCGGTTGAACAAATCCAGCGCCGAGAAATCGTTGCGCTCCAAGAGTGCTTGAAGCTTTTCCACATCCTCGCTTTTCACGCTCTCCTTGGCGGGCGGCTCGGGCTCGTGACGGGCGAGGCGTTCTCGAATAGCCGGGAAAGTGGTCTCGAGCTGGTGCCAAAGCGCCTCAAGGGCCTCAGCCATTTTGGTATTGCCTTCCTCTTTGATAGTGGCCTCAGCCTTAAGGGCGGCAGCGGCAATAGCGTTGGCGCCCAAGTTGCCTGCGGCACCCCTTAGGGCGTGCAGGCGTTGGAGAGCTTCTTTCGTTCGGCTCGCGGCAAGGTCGGCTTCCACCTCATTAGCCACGTCGGAAAAGTCGTCCACCAGACGTTGCAGCAATTTCCACAGCAGCGGTTTCTTACCGCCCAGGCGCTTTAGCGCCGTCTTCTGATCAATGCCCGGAATATTACCGTGCTCAGTTTCGATGCCCGCTGAAGGCGCTTCTCCAGGCGTGCGGCCGGTGACCTCAAGAAGCTTGGCCACCATCTTCTCGATATCCAGTGGCTTGGCCAGATGGTCGTTCATGCCTGCCTTGCGACATTCTTCACGGTCGGATTCAAGCACATTCGCGGTCATGGCGACGATAGGCAGACGGGCGAAGCGCGCGTCTTTTCTTAATCGGCGGGTCGCCTCAAGGCCATCCATCTCTGGCATCTGCACATCCATCAGCACGGCATCGGGCAGGGTTGCCTCCATACTCAAAATATCCACTGCCTCGCGTCCGGTAGTGGCGACGATAACCGCCGCGCCCTCTTGCTCGAGAATGTCGCGGGCGACTTCCTGGTTAATGGGGTTATCCTCAGCCACCAATAGGTGAAGGCCTGTCAGGCGCATGAGCTTCCCCTGAGGCTCAACGGGCAGCTGCTGGGCAAGGGCGGCGCGTAGAAGCGAGGGTGTCGCCGGCTTTGAGATGATGCCGTCAAGGGTATCGTTGTCGGCCTGTTGGAGAATCATTTCACGGCTATAGGCGGTCACCACCAGCACAATCATGGGGTCTTCGGCAGTCTGGCCCGAACGCATGCGGGTGGCGGCCTCAAGTCCATCAAGCCCCGGCATCCGCCAGTCCAGCAGCACAACCTCGAAGGGCTTGCCCGCATCCTGGGCAGCCTGATGCAGCGCCACCGCCTCCTCACCGGATGAAGCCGTTGTCACTTCCCACTCCAGGCGACGACACGTCTCGGCGAGCGCATCCCTGGCAAGGTCATTATCATCCACCACCAGTGCGCGATAAGCCCCCACTAGAGGCGGCCCTAGCGGCGCAGCTTGCCCGTCTTTTGGCTTTTTGAGGGGAACGGTGAAAGCAAAGCAGGAGCCCTTGCCTGCCTCGCTTTCCACGCCGATCATACCGCCGAGCAATTTGACCAAGCGCTGACTGATGGCAAGCCCAAGCCCTGTACCGCCGAAGCGCCGCGTGGTCGAGGCATCGCCCTGCTGGAAGGCATGGAACAGGTTCGACTTCTGCGCCTCGCTCATACCGATACCGGTATCGGTGATACGGAACTCGAGCACGAGGTCATCCTCGTCGGCGGAAAGCTGATTTACCTCCAACACCACCTGGCCTTTTTCAGTGAACTTGATGGCGTTGCCCAATAGATTGGTCAGCACCTGCTGCAGGCGCAGGTCATCGCCCCACAAATAGTGCGGCACCTCCGGGCTCACGCGGAAGAGCACCTCGATGTCCTTTTTCTCGGCCGTGGTTGAGACCACTGTAGCCAGAGTACTGAGCAGCTCGTCCAGGTTGAAGTCCTCGGGATTGAGCTCCATCTTGCCGGCCTCGACTTTGGAGTAGTCGAGAATATCGTTAAGAATAGCCAAAAGCGCGCGCGCCGCGATGCTTATCTTGTGTACGTAATCGCGCTGGGCGGGGCTCATTTCGGTGTGTTCGAGCAGATGCCCAAGGCCCATGATGGCCGTCATGGGCGTGCGAATCTCATGACTCATGTTAGCGACAAATTCGCTTTTCATGCGGCTGGCCGCTTCGGCGGCTTCTCGGGCCTCGCGCATGGCCGTATCGGCGTGGATCTGGGCGGTGATATCGATACCGAAGGAAACCCGGCTCACCGCGTATTCCTCTGGCTCAAAGAAGCTGTTGCGCCAGGAGATAATACGCTCTTGATTATCCCGGGTGAGCAGCGTGCTCTGCTGGCTCTGAGGAGCGTCAGGCAGATGCAAGGTGGCATCACTCTCTGATATCAACGTATTCCAATGCTGTCCTATCACCTCGTCGCGTGAATAGCCGGTGAGCCTTTCCGCCGACTCGTTGAAGATACGGATGTGCCCGCCTTGATCTAGACCCAGCACCATGACGTTGGCGCTTTCGATTAGGTTCTCGGCGAAGTCCCTGGCGGCGAGCAGCTCGCGGTCACGGCGGCGCAGCCGCGCCATGATCACAAGAATCAGAACGACAAAGCCAAGCCCTGCCAGCGTTTTGGCGATAGAGTCCTGGCGCCATTCGGCAAGCACATCTGTCGTTGTGCGGCTGATCGCAATCAGCATGTCGCCCTGCTCGACACTGCGCAGCACCATTAGCCGGTCATAGCCATCAATAGAGGGATTTTCACGAACACGGCTCACCTGGTTTTCTGAGGCGCGGTGTTCCACGACGTTTGGGCGCTGGCTGGTGTCCTTCCCTATCAACGCTTCCACATGGGGCTCTCGCGCTAAAATTTGTCCCTCGGGGCCAATGATGGCAGCAAAAGCATCGGGTGAAGAATGCAGCGATGCCAGGCGCGCGGCAAAATAGCTGGGTAACAGCGAAGCGAGCACCACGCCATCAAGGTCGCCATCATCGGCGCCATTGCTGGAAAAACCACGAGCAGCGAAAACGATCAGATTGCCATTAACTGTCTGGGTAGGGGGCGTAGTGATCATGGTGCCGGGCCCGGCTTCCTGCGCACCTAAGAAATAAGGGCGCTGCGAGGCATCAAAACCTTCCACATCGGGCAAGGAACTGAAGCTAATAATCCCCTGTGCATCGGTAATCGAGAAGTGATTGACCTCGGGAAATGCGCTTGCCCGCGCCTTGAGAAAGAGAGACAAGTCATGTGCTTCGGCTTGCGTCAGCGGCCTTTCCACCTCGTGGGCGATATCCTGCAAGCTGAGCGCTACCGCGCGCAGGCTGTTGGTAACCTGGCCGTCAGCGATGCGGGCTAGGTTTTCCAGGTTCTGGTAGGCGTTGTCCAACGTCTTTTCATGTTCTCGCCAGATATCCACCCCAATCAGCCCGATGGCCGTAATGATCGCGCCGAGGCCCAGCAGCAAAAAACGATCAACGCCGCCTTTCTGCCTTGTTGGGCGGTGGAGGCTGCTGCGTTGAGAACATTCGGACATCAGGATATTTTCTCATTGGCTTCTGGCGGCGCCGACGAGGCGAGGGTTTCAGAACACACCCGGTTGCGTCCGGCTTTTTTGGCTTTGTAGAGGGCCCGGTCGGCCAGGGTCAAAAGCGACTCCCGAGACGCGCTCGTCGGCTCCAGGGCCGTTGCCACACCGAGGCTTAAGGTCAGGTGAGGGGCATCGGGCGAGGTCGCATGGGGAATGGTCTGGGCTTCCACGGCATGTCGAATACGCTCGGCGACTTCCTCGGCGCCCGCCAAAGGCGTTTCCGGCAGGATACAGACGAACTCCTCGCCGCCGTAGCGTGCCGCGAGATCCGTCGGTCTAAGCATCTGGGCTTTCAAGGCCTGGGCGACCGCTCGCAGGGCTGTATCGCCTTCGCTATGACCGTAGTGATCATTGTAACCCTTGAAATAGTCGATGTCGGCCATGATCAGCGAGAGCGGTGCGCCCTGGCGCTGGGTACGACGCCATTCACGGTCGAGAGCTTCATCGAACTGGCGGCGGTTGGCGATGCCGGTCAGGCCATCGACCAGGGCGATTCGGCGCAGTAAGTCCCGCTGGTGCTTGAGTTCGATATGGTTACGCACCCGGGCGCGTACAATCGGCAGGCTCACGGGCTTGGTCAGGTAGTCCACAGCCCCCACCTCGAAGCCTCGGGTCTCGTCCTCCACCTCACCCATGGCGGTGACGAAGATGACGGGTGTATCGCGTAGTAGCGGGTCTTGCTTGAGCCGCTTACAGACGGTGAAACCATCTATACCGGGCATCATCACATCAAGCAAAATCAGATCCGGCTCGCGGGTTGCAGCGATGGTCAAGGCCTGCTCCCCGGAGGTGGCAAAGAGGACGCGGTAGTCCTGCTTGAGGATATCGGCCAGAATCTGGATATTGGTGGGCACGTCGTCAACGATCAGTATTACCGTCTCGTCCTGGGCCTCGTTACCGCCCCCTGCCGAGGACACGTCGGGTTGCTGCATTCGCTGCTCCTTTTTCCCGCCTCCTTGCGCCGGAATCCGGGAAAGTGCGATATAAATAGCGAATAATCATAACAAATATTCTGCTCCAACCGACATCGGCCAAAAGTTGATAGGCCTCTGTGGCTCAAAAAAGCACCTCACCGCAAGAAAACGGCAATCATCACGGCAGACGTCCTTCGCGCTTTAGGCGACGTTTGACCCAATGATCGTAGAAAAACCGCAGCAACGGTTTGAGCCCGGGTAGCCCGATTAGCCACGCAAGCGGTTTCAGGCGGGGAACGCGACGCATCAACGCGATATAGGCCTCTATCCCCTCGCGGATTTCGCCCTGTTCGTTTTCGACATGCAGCGACAGCAGCGCCGCTTGCGGGTCGACACCTTTGGCGCGCAAGGTCTCGTGGTATTGATTTAGATCACACCACTCTACGCTGCTACCGGCTTCACCCGCCCAGCGCTCATAGCGGGTTCTGTCACGCTGGCACACCGGGCAGGCACCGTCGTAATAGACCTTTAGGCGGGATTCTTCTGACATATTGTCACCATTTTTCTCAATAACACAGATAAGCCCAAATCAAGGTAGCGTACTTTCCAGCGGTGCTAAAAGTGGCGCGACCTGGTCTGCATCGCGCAGCGCATGGGCGACGGCTTCGAGCCGCTCAAGGGTGAGAAAACAATGTCCTTTTTATATGTCCCTACTTGAGCGGCGCGGGTGGCGCTACCAATCGGTTACCTTGCCCATGGCGTTGGTAGGCAGCGCATCACCGTAGATGATAGAAACCGGCCGCTTGGCGGCAGGCCAATCGTTGAGCATCGCGTCGATACGCTCGCCTACATCATGGCGTGAGGACTCTGCTGGCACCACAAAGGCTTTGAGGCGCATCTGACCGTCACCGGCCGAGGTGGATCTTACCGCGCACTGGCGCACTTCGGGCAGGGCTTCCATCTCGCGAGCGACCGCGATAGGGCTGACGTTGACGCCGCCAATCGACACCACATCATCGTGTCGTCCCGCCAAGGTAAAACAGCGCGTATCTTCCCATGCGACGCGGTCAGGCAGGCTCGCCGCATGAGCACGCGCGTCTGCCGCTG
Source organism: Vreelandella salicampi (assembly GCF_013415105.1). GTDB lineage: Bacteria > Pseudomonadota > Gammaproteobacteria > Pseudomonadales > Halomonadaceae > Vreelandella > Vreelandella salicampi. The sequence goes on along the minus strand of NZ_JACCDF010000002.1, from coordinate 363,857 downwards.
TTAGCGTATCGGCTGTCGATCTTTGCCAGTGGGGAAGCAGCGTAAAAGGCGCGTCATGGCGAAAACGCGTGGCCACGCCGCCAGTCTCTGAACTGCCGTAAATTTCCATCACCGCCGCCATGTTCTGGCGCGAGAGGGTTTCAGCGACTTCGCCCGGTAGCGGCGCGGTTGAACTCACCCCAAGCACGCTGGAAGGCCAGTCGGTACGCGCCTTGGCAAGATACGCCCAGCGCGGCGGCACAGTGACGACGACATCACCTTCTAACAGCGGAGGAAGCGTTTTGTCGGCGATAACCACGTCTATGCCATTGAAGGCGGGATAAGCCACGCCCAACATAAAACCGTAAAGATGGTGCAAAGGAAGCCACGCCACAACGCGCTTAGGCGTAGTGCGCTCGCTAATACGCTGATGCAGCGCTTTCGCTTCGGCCTCGATATCCGCCCAGCGGTGGTGGCAGGCCTTGGGCTCGCCGGAGCTGCCTGAAGTGCGAAAAACCAAGCCGGAGGTGTGCGCTACTGCTTTTGCAATCAGCGCCGCCCACGCCTCCACGCTTTCCTCCATGAGCAGACGATCTTCAACGCCGGTCTCATGCAGGCAGAAAAACGCCGCCACGCTCGATGCTAAATAGAGACGCTCCAGCGAATCAATTGCAGGAGCGTCAGGCAGGGAAGCAAGCGAAACATCCCGATAAGCACTCAACTCTGACTGTAATAGCGAACACAGTAACGGGCGGATCAGCGTCGGAGTCATCCATGTTGGCACGGATTACGCTCCTTCAAATAGAGGGACAACAACATGAACAAGGAGGGCGCTTAGAGCCGCTTAACAAAGACCCAATACGTATCGCCAGAAATGGCTTTTTTCATGTGCACCTTCACCTTGGTCGGCTGCATTTGATAGTCAAATACGTATTCGAACATCGTGTTGAGATTGCCGCTTTTCACCCCGTCTTTAAAGCGACCTTCAAACTCTTTGCCTTGGGTGCAGGGTGCGACTTCTTTAAAAAAGTTCTTACCAATCACGCTTTTGGGATCACGACCGGTGATGCCCCCTTCTGCGGCATTGTATTGCAGAATCTTGCCATCTTTATCTAGTTGGATAGCGCCAAAGGCAAGTTCATCCAGATTTTTTTCGTCCATGCTCGCTAAGCTATTTTCGATATCATCGCTACCAAACTTCACCATTTCCATAACTGACTCCTTGCAAAAATCGCGTTACTTATTAGGTCATAACACCTACCGCACAAATAAAGTAGCAGCACTCTTATAATTAAACAACAAAATGTATAACTACTGCACAATAAAACTCAATCTTTCGGATGATAGCTTCCTGAGCACTTTGCCTTACCACTTCGTCTTACCCATTTGTCCTACTACCTTGTCCTCCCCCTTGTCTTAACCCTTAGCAAGCTGTCCTGAAATGTGGCTTTCTTGGCGATAAGCTTGTTTACGTGAACTACTAACCGCCATAAGTTGGCATGAATTGCAAAAAAATTGACCGGATCAGTCAACTCAGCGAGCGCGTTTGTTTCTAGCATGGTGTGACAGCCCGTCAACAATAGCGGCTTAACTCCACAGCTGAAGACCACATCAGCTGCCTAAAATAACAACAGCAAAGGCTTCACAATGAAACTAACGCAATGTCTCGCGCTCAGCACCCTCGCTGCTTCCGTCATGCTGGCTAGCCAAGCAGACGCCAATGAGATTACCGACAACGAAATCCGCATCGGTTACTTAGCCGATATGAGCGGCGCCTACCGCGACCCCATCGGCCCGCTGGGCCAAGACGCCATCGAGATGGCCATTGAGGATATGGGCGGCAGCGTCGCCGGCGCTGAGATTGAGCTATTCAGCGCCGACGACCGCAACAGCCCTGATGTCGGCTCCAGCATCGTGCGCGGCTGGATTGACGAACAAAACGTGGACATGGTGACGGGGCTTGTGGCTTCGTCGGTCACCCTGGCTGCTGTCAGGCTACTAGAAGAAGAAAACCGCCTGGGGCTGGTCAACGGCGCCGTCTCCTCCGGAGTGACAAATGAAAGCTGCTCGCCCAACCATATCCACTGGGTCTACGACACCTGGGCGATGTCCAACGGCACCGCTAGCGCCATCACCCAAGAAGGCAATACCGACTGGTTCCTGCTCAGTGCCGACTACTCCTTCGGCCATGCGCTTGAGCGCGATGTCACCCGTGTGGTGGAAGAAAACGGCGGTAATATCGTTGGCAGCATTCGCCACCCCTTCCCCAGCAATGATTTCTCCTCCTTTATGCTGCAGGCGCAGGCCTCCGGTGCTGATGTGATTGCGCTTAACAACGCAGGCTCGGATACCACCAACGCGATTCGCACCGCAAGCGAGTTCGGCATCACCCAGGCGGGCCAAGTTTTGGCAGGCATGGTGCTGTTTAGCACTGATGTACGCAGCCTCGGGCTGGAAGCCGCTCAAGGGCTACAGTTCACCACTGCTTGGTATTACGACCTGAACGACGAGGCGCGCGCCTGGGCCGAGCGCTTCAAAGAGCGTACCGGCAGCATGCCCACCCAGGTTCACGCGGGCCTCTACTCCAGCACCCTTCATTACCTGCAGGCGGTCGATGCCATCGGCACCGATGAAGCGCAGGCGGTGCGTGAGCAAATGGCCGCCACGCCGATTGACGATATTTTCGCCACCGGCGGCTATATCCGTGAAGACGGCCGCATGGTTCATGACATGTACCTGGTGGAAGTAAAAACCCCAGAAGAGTCCACCGACGAAGACGATCTGTTCCGGCTGGTGCGCACCATTCCCGCTGAAGAGGCCTTCCGCCCGCTAAGCGAAAGCGATTGTCATCTGGTGAATAACGACAGCTAACCCGTCTCCCTAACGTTCTTACAACAACATCATTACAGGAGATGAGATCACCATGCAGAGCCGCATCCAACAAAACACTATCGGCGCCGCGCTTGCGCGCAGCGCCAGTAAAAACGCCGACCGCTTGGCGCTGGCATTCAATGACCGCCAGTGGCATTACGACGAGCTAAACCGGGCCGTCAATCGCGTCGCCAACCGCCTTTTGGCCCACGGCCTCAAACCGGGAGACCGCCTGGCCGTTTACGGCAAAAACTCCGATGCCTACGTGATCGCCTGGCTGGCCGCCACCCGCGCCGGTTTGGTCCACGTGCCGATCAACTTCGCCCTGAGTAGCGAAGAGCTTAGCTACATCCTTGAGCAGTCCGGCGCCAGCGGGTTATTAAGCGATAACAGCCTGGCCGATAAAGTCGACGCCGCCTGCCGCTCGGTCAACCTAACCCTCTCCGGCACGCTGCACGCCCAGGAGAGCGAAGGCTTTGATGTGCTCCAGATCGCCCTGGCGGAAGGCGACGACGATGAGCCCGAGATAGAGCTCGACGGCCAAAGTCTGGCGCAGCTGCTGTATACCTCCGGCACTACTGCCGCCCCCAAGGCGGCGATGATGACCCACCAGGCGCTGCTTGCCGAGTACATGGCCTGCATGGTGGCGCTGGATATCAAGGACGACGAGCCCATGCTTGCCGCCCTGCCGCTTTACCATTCGGCACAGATGCACGTTTTCTTGATGCCGGCGCTGCTGCTGGGCGCGCCGTTGCACCTGCGCGAAGCGCCCACACCGGACGACTGTTTGGCGCAGATCGAACGCCACGGCATCGTCTCGTTTTTCGCTCCGCCCACGGTGTGGATCAGCCTGCTGCGCCATCCCGATTTTGACCGCCACGACTTAAGCCGTTTGAAAAAGGCCTATTACGGCGCCTCGATCATGCCGGTGCCGGTACTCGAGGAGCTGCGCCAGCGCATCCCTGGCGTGGGACTCTACAACTGCTACGGCCAGAGCGAAATTGCCCCACTTGCCACCGTGTTGCGGCCTGAGGAGCACGACGACCGCCCGTCCTCGGCGGGCCGACCGATTCTTACCGTCGAGACACGCATCGTCGACGCCGAGATGAATGACGTCCCCGCAGGCGAGCACGGCGAGATCGTCCACCGTTCCCCACAGCTGCTCACTGGCTACTGGGACAAGCCCGAGATGACCGAAGAGTCGTTTATCGGCGGCTGGTTTCACTCAGGTGATGTGGGATACGTCGACGAGGCGGGGTATCTCTACGTGGTCGACCGCATCAAGGACGTGATCAATACCGGCGGCATCGTGGTGGCTAGCCGCGAGGTAGAAGAAGCGCTGTTCCAGCATCCCGCTGTTTCCGAGGTCGCCGTGATCGGCCTGCCCGATGACAAATGGATCGAGGCGATCACCGCCGTGGTGGTGCTCAAAGAAGGGGAAGAAGTGAGCGAAGCCGCGCTGATCGAGCATGCCAAAGGCCTTATGGCGCACTACAAAGTGCCCAAGCAGGTGCACTTCGCCGACGCCTTACCCAAGAGCACCGCTGGCAAAATTCTCAAGCGTCACCTGCGCAAGGAGCTTCACGCGTGAGCATCAATACGCCCGAAGATGAACTGACTCCGCTGTTTCACGACATGATCTGCCGCTTTCTGGAGCAGGAAGTCGCGCCACACTACGACACCTGGGAAACGGCCGGCGAGGTGCCGCGCGCGCTGTGGCAACGCATGGGCGAAGCGGGGCTGTTGGGTATCGATATGCCGGATACCCTCGGCGGGGCCGGGGCTGATTTCACCATTACCCAGCTTGCCATCGAAGAAATCTCGCGGCGCGGCTTTGGCGGGCTGGCCAGCGCCTACAACATCCACGCCAATATCGTCATGCCTTACCTGCTGCATATCGCCACGCCCGCGCAGCAAGAGCGCTGGCTACCGGCCATGGCCAAGGGTGACGTGATCGGCGCCATTGCCATGACCGAACCGGGCGCCGGCAGTGACATGGCCGCCATGAAAACCCGCGCTCAGCGCACCGAGCGCGGTTGGCAATTAGACGGCGGTAAGATTTTTATCACCAACGGCCAAGTGGCGGATATGGTGATTGTCTGCGCCAAAACCGACCCGAGCGCCGGGGCCAAAGGCGTCTCGTTGTTTTTGCTGGATACCACGCTACCCGGGTTCTCCCGCGGTCAGCCGATCAAGAAAATCGGCCAGCATGCCAGCGACACCGCCGAGCTTTTTTTCGACGGCATCGAACTATCCGACGATGCGCTGCTCGGCGAAGAAGGTGCAGGCTTTGCCTACCTGATGCAGGAGCTGCCCCGCGAGCGTTTGGGTGTCGGAGCGCAGGCGCTCGGTGCCATAGAGGGCTCGCTCGCGCTGACCTTGGATTACGTCAAAGAACGACGCGCCTTCGGCCAGCGGATAGGCGATTTTCAAAACACCCGCTTTACCCTCGCCGAGGTGCAGGCGGATATCGAAATGGGCCGCGCCTATCTGGAAAAGTGCATGGCGCAGTATCGCCACGGCAACATGGGCCCCACCGAGGCGGCGGTTCTCAAGCTGCGCCTCACCGAAATGCAGTGCGCCACCGCCAACACCTGTTTGCAGCTGTTTGGCGGCTACGGCTATACCCGCGAATACCCGATTTCACGTTTCTATCTCGATGCTCGCGTACAGACGATCTACGCCGGCACGTCGGAAATCATGAAGGAAGTCGTGGCCCGCTCGTTGCTGGGCAAAGCCTAATTTGTCATTCAATCTCAGCCTCTATTCCGCTACAGAAGGATTACTCGCATGCGTCTTGATTCCGTTGTCATCCTAGGTGGCGCCCGCACGGCCATTGGCAGCTTCGGCGGCAGCCTTTCGGGGCTTGCGCCGTTTGAGCTCGGCTCCCTTACCGCTCGGGAGGCACTTAGCCGCTCAGGCGTCGAGTCCGACGCCATCGACCACGCGGTCTACGGCCATATCATCACCACCGGTCCGCAGGATGCCTACCTCGCCCGTCATATCGCCCGCGAGGCCGGCGTACCCGACGGCGCGGGTGCGTTAAACGTCAACCGTCTGTGCGGCTCTGGGGTGCAGGCGCTGCTCTCCGCGGCCCAACAAATCACCCTGGGGGATAGCCGCTTTGCTCTGGCGGGCGGCGCGGAATCCATGAGCCGCGGCGCTTATTTGCTGCCGCCGCAGGCGCGCACCGGCCTACGCATGGGCCACGCGTCCGTCACCGATTTGACGCTCGGCATCCTGAGCGACCCTTTCGACAGCGGCCATATGGGGTGCACCGCTGAGAACATCGCCAGCCGCTACGGCTTAAGCCGCGAGGCGGTGGACCGCTTCGCCATGGAGAGCCACCACAAAGCGGCGCGCGCCATCGCCGAGGGGCGCTTTGCCGAGCAGATCGTGCCGGTCACGGTGCGCGAAGGCAAAAAGGAGCGCGTGTTCGATCAGGACGAGCACGTGCGCGAAGGCGTCTCGCTAGACGACCTGGCCCGGCTCAAGCCGGCTTTTCAGAAAGATGGCATTGTCACCGCTGGCAACGCCTCGGGCTTAAACGATGGCGCCGCAAGCTTGGTGCTTGCCGATGCCGACGAGGCCAACCGACGCGGTTTAACGCCCCGGGCGCGGCTGCTGGTGGGCACCACCGCTGGCGTCGAACCGCATCTGATGGGGCTGGGGCCGATTCCTGCGGTCACCCGCTGCCTCTCGCAGGCCGGGCTCTCCATCGGCGATATCGACGTGATTGAATCCAACGAGGCCTTTGCTGCCCAGGCCATGGCCGTGGCCGACGAACTCGACTTCCCCGCCGAACGCCTCAACCCTAACGGCGGCGCGGTTGGGCTTGGGCATCCAGTCGGCGCGACCGGCGCTATCCTGACGCTAAAGGCGCTGGCCGAGCTTGAGCGCACCGGCGGTCGCTACGGGCTAATTACCCTATGCATCGGCGGCGGCCAAGGCATTGCCCTGCTGATCGAGCGCTGCTAATTCATACGCCAAAAAAAGGACACACCGTTATGACAACCGTCACGCCCAAAATTTTACCCGCGACAACATCCGCCACCAATCCGCCGCTTTTGATCAGCGAGCTGTTAGAAAGCGGCGTGCGTATGGCGGGAGATAACCAGATCGTCTACCGCGATCTAAGCCGCCACAGCTACACCCGCTTTCAAGAGCGGGTTCACCAGCTGGCTCACCTGCTGACCACGCAAGGCGTGCAGGCGGGCGATGTGGTCGCGGTGCTCGACTGGGATAGCCACCGCTACCTGGAAGCCTTTTTTGCCATACCGATGATCGGCGCGGTGCTGCACACGGTAAACGTGCGCCTCTCCCCCGAGCAGGTCCACTACACTATGGAGCACGCCGAAGACGCCTTCGTGCTCATCCACCCGGATTTCGTGCCGCTGTTAGAGCCCCTTCAAGAGCGCCTCCCGCTCGTTCACGGCTACCTGCTCTGCCAGGACGAGCCAAGCGAGCTCAACACGACGCTGCCCCTCGTGGGCGAATACGAAGCGTTGCTGGCTGAGCAACCCACCCACTACGACTTCCCCACCTTCGATGAAAATGCGGTGGCCACGCTTTTCTACACCACCGGCACTACCGGCAACCCCAAGGGTGTTTACTTCACCCACCGCCAGCTGGTGCTGCACACCCTGACCGAGGCCAGCACATTACAGGCGCCGGGGTTTGAGTTACTCAACCGCGACAAGGTCTACATGCCGATTACGCCGATGTTCCACGTTCACGCGTGGGGCGTGCCCTATACCGCGACGTTGCTCGGTGCCACTCAGGTCTACCCCGGGCGCTATGAACCCGAAATGCTGATCAAGCTACTGGTCACGGAAAAGGTCGATTTCTCCCACTGCGTGCCGACGCTGCTCGGCATGGTGGTCGGCGCCGAGGCGATTGACTCAGGCGAGGTGGATCTTAGTGGCTGGAAAGTGCTGGTCGGCGGTAGCCCGCTCACGCAGGCATTGTCGCGCCGCGCGTGGGAGCTGGGTATCGATACCCGCAGCGCTTACGGCATGTCGGAAACCTGCCCGCTTCTCACTGCGGATATTCTGCCTCAGGACATCAACGACGCCGACTTCGACACCCAGCTGCCGTGGCGCTGCAAGGCGGGCTTACCCATTCCGCTGGTGCATATGCAGGTGGTCAACGAAGCCGGCGAACCGCTGCCCCACGATGGCGAAAGCGTCGGCGAAGTCCGCGTGCGCGCGCCCTGGCTCACCCAGGCCTACTACAAAGAGACCGAGCGCAGCGAAGCGCTGTGGCAAGACGGTTGGCTGCACACCGGCGATGTGGCAACGCTAGATGCTCGCGGCTTTCTGCAGATCCGCGACCGCATCAAAGACGTGATCAAAACCGGCGGTGAATGGGTCTCTTCGCTTGAACTCGAAAACCTGATTGCTCAGTGCCCTGGCGTTGCCGAAGTCGCAGTGATCGGTGTGGCTGACGATAAATGGGGCGAGCGGCCTGCCGCGCTTGTGGTGCCTAGCGACCTCAACGCACCGCCCGAAAGCGATGAAATCCAGGCGTTTCTCACGCAGTTTATCGAGCAAGGCAAGATCAACCGCTGGGCGCTGCCTTCCTTTATTCGTATCGTCGATGAGATACCTAAAACCAGCGTGGGCAAGCTCGACAAAAAGCGCATCCGCCAGGATGTGTGACGGGGAGCGAGACTGTTAGGAAATCGGCATCAAGGTGGCCCGCCGATACGCGGCGGGCGAGTTGCCGGTCCAGGCGCGAAACGCGCGGCTAAAGCAAGCCTGGTCTTCAAAGCCCAGACCTTCGGCGATGCTTACCAACGGCTCGTCGCTGCGGGTCAGGGCCTCAACGGCCATATCGCGGCGCAGCTCGTCCTTGACCGCTTGAAAGTGCGTGCCCTCCACGGTCAAACGCCGCGACAGAGTACGCACCGACATGTTCAGCGCCTCCGATACCTCTTTCACGTTGGCCGTCGCGCTTTGTTGGGGCGCCAAATACTCGTTCATCAGATACTCACGCACCCGATGCGAGAACAAACGGTCTTCAAAGGAAACGTAAAACCAATCGGCCGGCGCCCGTTTGAGAAACTCACCTAAATGCCGTTTGGTTTGTCGGATGGGCTCTTCCAGCAGCGCCCGGTCGAAATAAAGCACCGTCTGCGGGCAATCGAACGCGACCTTCCCCGGATAAAAGTACAAATAATCCGCGCTATGGGGAGGCTGCGCATAAGCGCACTCCATCATCGCCGGGGGAATTTTGCGCGCAATCAGCCACGAAGCGATGCCGTGAAAAAGCTTGAGCATCAGCTCGTGGATCAGCACGCGGTTGCCGTTTAGCGGTTGCTTTTCGACCAGGGCAATACGCGCAAGATCCCCTTCCACGCGGTAGTCGTAGGCAAAATCGTCGAGCAGAATATGGAAAAAAAGCGTGTAGCGATGCAGCGCCACCTTGAGCGTCGGCGCTTCCAATACGCTTAAACACAACAGCTTGAGCGTGCCACCGCGCAGTGGGCGGGCAAAAAAACCCGGCGTTTCGTCGTCGTACTCGTTGACCAACAGCCGATACAGGGTGGCAAATTGCTCAACCGTCACTCGACCGTGCGATGAACCCAGTAAAAAAGGTGAAATACCCGCACGCTTGAGCCAACGCTTTTGCAATGTGGCCTCTTGCGGCAAGCCATCAAACAGTGACCTGACAAAGTGCATCGAAATAGTCGCTGTCAGAATGCGTCTCCTTTGGCAGGCCAGTTTTGCGATTAAATGAATGCGGTTTGGCTAGCGTTTTTAATACCAGCTATCGTTAAAGAGACGCAATAGCCGACTCGTCGAATACAGAAAAACAACAACGGAATCAAAATGATGGATTATATCATTATCGGAGGAGGCGCTAGCGCCTGCGTACTCGCCGAGCGTCTTAGCCGCCACCCAGACTGCCACGTTTGCCTTCTCGAAGCCGGCCCGGCGGATACCAGCCCACTCATTCACGCCCCCGCAGGCATTCTGCCGCTAATGCATAGCCGCCGGCTGAACTGGGCGCTGCACACCACGCCGCAATCGGAGCTCAATGGGCGGCGCCTTTTTTGGCCCAGAGGCAAAACCCTGGGCGGTAGTACCGCCATCAACGCCATGTGCTGCACACGAGGCCAGCCGCAAGACTATGACGACTGGGCAGCCGGAGACAAAGCACTTTCCGGCTGGGACTTTCCATCGCTACTGCCCCACTTTCGGGCGATTGAAGATCACCCGCTAGGCCCTTCTCCCCTGCACGGTGAAGGGGGCCCGGTCACCATCAGCAAGCTCCGTAGCACCAACCCTCTCAGCCATGCGTTTGTTAAGGCGGCGCAAGAAGCGGAATTGCCAGCCAATAGCGATTTCAACGGCACACAACAGGAAGGCGCAGGGTTTTACCATGTGATGCAGCGCGACGGGCAGCGCTGCAGCAATGCCCACGCGTTTTTGCATCCAGCGCTTGATCGCCCCAATCTCCACGTTCTAACCGGCGCCCAGGTGCAGCGGCTGGAAATGGAAAATCAGCACTGCACCGCCGTGCACTATGTAAGCCGTGGCAAACACCACCGCGTGCCGGTAGCGGTGGAAGCCCTGCTCTGCGCCGGGGCGATTCATACCCCACAGCTTCTCATGCTATCGGGGGTTGGTCCCGAACAGGAACTCACTCAGCACGGCATTCCGGTAAAGCTGAAACTGCCCGGTGTGGGCACCAATTTGCAGGATCATCTCGATATCAGTGTGATCTGGCACGAGCAGCGCCAGCAAAGCATTTCGCTGCACCCGCGCTACTGGCCAAGAGGCTACCACGCCTTGAAGGAATATCTGAATCAGCGCCAAGGTGAGCTCACCTCCAACCTGGCCGAAGCCGGTGGTTTTGTCGCCACCGACCCTGATAGTGCTCGCCCCGATGTACAGCTGCATTTTCTCCCCGCCGTGGAGGTCAAACACGGCCGCAAGCTTGGCCCCACGATACGTTATTTCGGCTATACCCTGCGCGCTTGCCTGCTACGCCCGGCTAGCCGCGGCCATATTAGCCTGCAATCGGCTAAGCCCAGTGATAGCCCGCGGGTTGACCCGCGTTACCTGAGCGAGCCTCAAGACATGGCGGGGATGCTGCGGGCGCTGGAGACCGCGCGGGAAATCATGCACCAGCCCTCGCTTAGCACGCTGGGCAAAAAAGAGTGGCAACCCGGCCCCGGCGTGACAGATAAAAGCGCCATGGAGCGTGACATTCGTCATCGCGCCGAAAGTATCTATCATCCCGTGGGTACGTGCCGGATGGGCAGCGATGCGCTGGCCGTGGTAGACCCCGAGCTACGGATACACGGCTTGGACAACGTGCGCGTGGTCGATGCCTCGATTATGCCGACGCTGATTAGCGGCAACACCACCATGCCGGTCACCGCCATCGCCAGCCGCGCCGCCGATTTGATCTTACATAAGAGCTGTTAGAACGGCTGCATTGACATCTTCCCCCAACATCAGTGCTAAGGCGCTTGTGGAACGGGATTCCCAGGTCGTCAATCAGCTTGATATTGTCTTGCCAGGTAAACGTCCTTTCGTGGCCCCAGTGCGGTTGTTCAGGCGTGTTAGCGCTTGGGGGCGAGGCTGTCAAGCAGGTCTTTGAGCAAACGCAGGCACTGTGGCATGAGCAAACGCCGCATCCTCATTGGTGTGGGCTAACCCTCCTGGGAGTGGACGGTGTGGTATGGCGAACGCCAGACTCGCCTGATAATCAAGCGGCCTTTGCGAGAACACGTAATGCTCATCGGGAGGCAAGCTATCCTCAAGTGTGCCAAATGGAGCTGACGAACCACCTCATTACCGGCGCCGCACTTGATAGTGTGTCGACTGGCGAAGTGGCGCTAACAACCGACCTGATAGCCAGCACGCCTGTCCACTCCCTGACGTTATTTGATCGCGGATTTTACTCACTGGGGTTGCTGCATGCCTGGCAGCAGGCAGGTGAGCAGCGCCACTGGCTTATTCCGCTACGCAAAGGAACACAGTATGAAGAAATCGACTCGCTGGGTCGTCAAGATCGACTTGTTCGCCTGACGACATCGCCACAAGCGCGAGCGAAATGGCCAGGCTTACCCGCGTACTGTCCGGGTACAACCACAAAAATATGCGGCTAGAAAAAAGCCAGTCAGGCTTAACTGACTGGCATTAGACTCGACGCCAGGCTTTTGGGAAGATAACCGGTTGGTGGTTAAGCTTGCGCGCCAGCGCCACCCATGACGCCGCCTTTTAACGCGTTAGCGGCCATTTGGTCGCTTGGGTTGCCCGCCATTTCGCGGAACATCCCCATAGAGCCCAAGAGTGCACTCGACTCGTAAGGTACGAATACGCGCTCACCCTCTTTCGCCATGTCGGGCAGCGTCTTGATGTAGGTTTGGCCTAGCAGGTAGCCGACCACGGTTTCTTTGTTTTTGTCGGTATCTCCGAGCGCTTCCAGCACCAACTTGATGGACTCTTGCTCGCCTTGGGCGCGAAGGATGGCGGATTCTTTATCGCCCTCCGCGTTCAAGATGGCAGACTCACGCTGACCTTGCGCTTGGGCGATAGCCGCTGCCTTGTCACCCTCGGCTTCGGTTACGGTGGCACGGCGTTTACGCTCGGCTGCCATTTGCAGGCGCATGGCGTTTTCGACTTCCTCCGGCATTTGAATATCCTGGAGTTCCACGCGGTTAATCTTGATCCCCCACTTGGATGCTGGCTCTTCCATTGCCTGCTGAATATCAGCATTGACTTCGGAACGGCTGGCAAAGAGCTTATCCAGCTCCATTTGGCCCACCACGCTACGCAGCGATGTTTTCGCCAGGGTTTCCACCGCCTGGGACATATTCTCCACTTGGTAGACAGCGTTTTCTGGCTTAACGATGGTGTAGTAGAGCGCTCCATCAATTTGGACAGTGACGTTGTCGGTGGTGACGACCGGCTGGCCCGGGAAGTCCATGACTGTCTCCCTCCGGTCAATGCGCGTCTCTTCCTTGGTCTGAGGGATGAACTGCCCCTCCACACGCTTGTAACGTGTCATGGTAATAGGGCGGGGTTTGTCGATGAACGGGATGATGATATTCACCCCGCTTTCGAGCACCCGATTGAATGAGCCTAGCCGCTCCATCACCACGGATTCGGACTGCTGAACGATGACCAGTCCCTTTACGATGATGAGGATGGCGATAATGGCGATAATGCCGCTCAATATAAGGCTGGCGCCAATCGTTTGTTCCATGTCGTACTCCTTTGTGTTGGTTAATCTCTTGGCGATTTGCCATTAGATGGGTGACGGTGAACCTTGGCGGTCGTGCCGTCGAAGTGATCGAAGATAACGCGATCACCAGTTTGTAAGGCGTCATCAGAAGACAGCGCATTCACCAGCTCGGCGCGAAAGAAATCACCGTGAATCTTGATGCCAAGGGCATGGTCAAAATCCCGCTCGACAATCTCAAAGAGCTTGCCGTTTTCCGCGCCAGCACCCACCGACCCATAATGAATCCCAGCGGGTGAAAAGTAGGGGCGTATTACCTTAATGGCGACGGGCACGAAGATAGCGCCGCTGACGCCTAGCGCAATTAGCTGTCCAACGATGCCAATATTGAAGTAGGCCACGGCAGCGGTTAAAAACGCGGCCATCGCCAGCGCGATCAGCAACACGGTGCCCGTCATGAGTTCGGCAAGCACCAAGCACAAGCCAATCAATATCCACCAAAAATGCGCTTCTAACATTGGGTTGCTCCAATTGGGTGCGGGGCGATCACCGGCGGCAACCACCCCGACGCGAGTTACAGCTGAGAACTTTCCCGCTGCGCTTTTTCTTGCTGCTCTCGCTCCTTGGCTAACTGATACTGGCGAGAGAAATCCTCGCTTAGATAGCTCAAGGTCATGGTGAAGCTCATGTGAGGCGACTTAGCCTCGATGGTGACGCCCTCTTCACGGAAGGTGGCGATCTTATTGCCCACAAACGGCGCCTGCTCATCAATCAACGGATACTGATTACCAAGCATTTTGCGCATGTCCTCGTAGCGGTTCTTATGAAGCGAGAGAACGACACTGGTGAGGGTGTTCTCCTGGTCGAAAATGAAGAGCGCTTCTTGCAGTCCATCCAGGCCCAGCCCCGCGCCAGCGCTGCTTAGCATGGGGCCGTTCGACCACTTGTTAGTGCCCTTGCTTTGCAAAGACGTTTTACCCGATAGCTCGGTACGCGCTTCTTCCATGGTGGTTTCCCCCACGGATAGGCCGAACGGCCCTGGCCCAGCCTGAGCCATCATCGGCACCATGGCGAGCGCCACACACAGCCAACGTCGTGTTTTACCCATTGTCTTTTCTCCTTTTGGGTGGGTACAGCTGGGCGGACCCCATGCCCGCCCGTTTAAGCCAGCGCCGCGAGCGCCAGCAAAATCCGTTATGCCTTTATTAGGTCGGGGGGCGCCGTTACGTCGTTCAACCGCTTGGCACCAGCCACCACAAGGCTTTCCTTGCTGGCCATCCGCGTGGCGGGTAAACCGCGCACGGTATTTAACAGCATAGGCGAAGTCGCGCTGCGTATGGAGGCTGACCGATGCCTCACTGCCCTTCTGAGCCGCACAGCCGGTACAGACAGGCACACCCCTGCGCCAGCGCGTCGTGAAGTTCGCTATCCTAGAGAGGGTTGCGCTCGAAGGGGGTATAGCTTAAACAATAGAAACGGTATTGGTGAGCGCGTTCGGCTTTCATATCTTACGGTATGGCGCCGATTATGTAAGAACACCAGAAACACAAGGCGCCTAGCCGGACGCCGCGCTACCCATCCCCACCCAATGCGTGGATTAGGTAGGGTATTTCGCGCTTTTCGATAAAAAAGCTACTCGATAAGATGGGGGGTTAACCACTGACGCAACTGGGTCTGCTGCATTACTCCCGCTTGGCGCGCCACTTCGCGGCCATTTTTGAAAACGATGAGCGTGGGTATGCTGCGAACATTGAAGCGTCCGGCGAGGGCTTGTTCCGCTTCGGTATCGAGTTTGGCAAAGCGCATGCGCGGTTCCAGTTCGCGAGTCACCTCAGCAAAAATGGGCCCCATCATTTTGCACGGGCCACACCAGTTCGCCCATAGATCCACAACAATCGGCATTTCGCTGCGCTCGACCAGCGCGGGGAAGTTGGCCGATGTCAAGGTAATCGGCTCACCGGTGAAAAGCAGGGTTTTACACTTACCACACGTCGGATTATCCCTCAGCCGCGTGGGGTTAACACGGTTGATTGCTAGGCAGTTTGGGCAGCCAAGCGTTAGCGCATCAGACATAGACTTCTCCGAAGGATATTTTGTTTAGAGAGCACACGGCAAACAAAACAGCGCTAGCGAGAAGGTAGGAGCGCCGTGAGCTCGTCTATGCGTGTCACAAAACGTGTTTGTGTCACGGTACCGTGCGAAGAAAGCGTTAACACGGTGACGCTACCTGCTTCTCGGGGAATGTGGGCAAGCGTACTTTCATCTCTTGCGAGTAATACGCGGAAGGGATAATCACGCAGTGACGGAATGGCGAAAAAGCGTGCAATAAGGCTAGGCATACCACTGATATCAGCCGCATAGGCTAAGCCTGCGGCAGTGAACTCGCCTTTATCCAAATCGCCAAATGCCCGCTCCATTAGCTCATTACCATCCATATCATCGCTAAACAGTAAATGGCGCAGACCAGGGTAAGGCACCTGATAAGCATTGCCATGAGCATCAGGTAGCGTCACTTCAGACAGTGTGTCTTCCACCGCTATCGGAGTCTGTGCCCAGCTCACCGCCGAAAACAATAGACCAATCAGTAAGGCACAACATGAAACATAACGCATGGTAGTCGCTCCTAGCTGAGTAAAACTGCACTTAAATCAACGCAACTAATAAAAGAATAACCATATACTCTAAATAAATAAAGAGAAATTAATCGCGCTGCAAGCTCGCCCAACTAGGTGCCGAAACTGCACCTAAAATGCCGGTACGCCATCAGCGCGTTTTCCGTTGAAGTAGCGCTGAGGCGCACTTCCTGGCCGGGTAAGCATTGCGCCAAGCGTGCGGCGGAAAGCGGTGTTAGCGCGCCTAGGCGTGGGTAGCCGCCGATGGTTTGGCGGTCGTTGAGCAGCGCAATCGGCTGGCCATCCGGCGGCACTTGAACGGCTCCCAGGCCAATGCCTTCGGAGATCATCGACGTCACGCGGCACGCAAGGGGCGGGCCTGTGAGACGCACGCCCATACGGTCGGCGCGGTCGTCCACCCGCCATGTCTGGTTGAACGCAGCATAAAGGCTCGCGCCGGTGAAATCCCTCACCTGCGCGCCGGGCAGCAGCGCGAGCGTTGCCGGTTCGCGGTAGTCGATGCGTTCCCTTTCAGGCGCCTGGGTTTGCTCTACCGCTTGACCGACCTTTTCGCTCACCGTTAAACGGTCGCCATCGGCGAGTTTGCTGCCGTGGCCGTCAAAGCCACCGAGCCCCTCGCGTGCCACACAGCTGACGCTACCGAGTACCGGCTCGGCGTAAAAGCCCCCGGCGGGCGCCAAATAAGCGCGCAGGCCATTCACCGGCGACCCGAAGCGCAGCGTTTGCCCTTCACGCACGACGACCGGCTGCCAAAGCGGCAGTGGCGTGTCATCGAGTGTCACCCCCAGATCGGCCCCGGCGACCGCTATGGTGACATCACACTCAGCCACAAGCGTTAGCCCACCGAAGGTAACTTCAAGCGCGGCCGCGCCCCAGGGGTTTCCCGCGAGGCGGTTGGCCCACGCCCAGCCGTGTAAATCCGCCGGGCCGCCTTGCGTCACGCCCAGGCGGCGCACGCCGAAACGCCCGGCATCCTGCAAAAGCGCCAGTGGCCCAGCGCGCTCGACACGAAACCCTACGCGGCTTGTCTCTTTCATAGACCTACCTCTTTCATGGACCTACCTCACTCCTTGACTGGTTGACTGGCCTCCCGGGTCGTTAGGTGTCGTCGACGGGTGTGGTATCGCCGCCCTTGCTGGCGAAGGTGTCTCGATCCACCGACACAAAACACACGCGATCACCGACGTTTAACAGACTAAAGCCCTCACGCTCGCGGTCGAAGAGCGTTGCCGCCGTGCGGCCCAATAGATTCCAGCCGCCCGGTGTGGCCGCAGGGTACGCCGCCGTCTGGCGCCCAGTAATCGCTACGCTGTTCACCGGCACGCGCTTACGCGGGGTGTCGAGCCGCGGCACCTCAAGCTTTTCATCCAACAGCCCCATAAACGCAAACCCCGGCGCAAAGCCCAGCGCAAACACGCGATACGTCGCGCTGGCGTGGCAATCAATCACTTGCTCAACGCTTAAGCCCGCGTGCTCAGCAACGCGCTCTAGGTCGGGGCCGACACTGGTGTCGTACCAAGTCGGTAGCTCGTGCACCTCGCCCGCCAGCGCCGCTTCATCGGGCTGCAGTTGGCGAAGCCGTTCCACTAAACGTTCCCGCGCGGCTAGCGGGGTTAGCTGCATGGGGTCGAACACCACGAGCAGCGTGGTGTAAGACGGCACCAGGTCGATAAGCGCGGCCCCGAAAGCCATCTCGCACTCGCGCGCCAGCGCGCTGATCCAGGCCAGATTATCTTCCTCGATGCGGTCGAACAGCCGCACTAACCAGCCATCCAGGCCGGCTGCCTCAATACGGGGAAGGTGTTGACCGTTAGCACTCACTTACCTGACTCCTGCCGAGCATGCCCGATGAGCGCCTGGCGAATGGCCTTCACAGCAGCGATAGATTCCGGGTTATCGCCGTGCACACACAGCGTGTCCGCCTCGAGTATCAACTCGCTACCATCGCGGGCGGTTAGCGGCTGCCCCCGGGCGATGCGTACCGCCTGATCGACGATCACATTCGGGTCGTGATGCACCGCCCCCATTTCACGCCGCGACACCAAGCGCCCTTCTTCGTCGTAAGCACGATCAGCAAATGCCTCGAACCACAGTGTGACGCCGTGCTCGGCGGCAAGCGCGCGAACGGATTGTGTATGGCGGGTCGCCATGGTCATCAAAGGGAGCGACGCATCGAAGGCCAGAATCGCCCGTATGACGGCGGTCATGATTTCTGGGTCGCGGGCCATGTCGTTATAAAGCGCGCCGTGGGGCTTGACGTAGCCTACCGTTAACCCCTCCGCGCGGCACACCCCGGCAAGCGCCCCCAACTGATAGAGCACGAGGTTCTCGATTTCATCCGCCGAGCATGCCAGCGAGCGGCGACCAAACCCGACCATATCCGGATAAGCCGGGTGCGCGCCTACGGTAACACCGTGCTTGCGCGCCAACCGCACCGTCATGCGAATCACATCGGGGTCGGAAGCGTGAAACCCACAGGCCACGTTAGCCAGATCGATATGCGGCATCACCTCGTGATCCATCCCCATCACCCAGGGGCCGAAGCTCTCCCCCATGTCGGCATTGAGTCGTAACGAACGTGACGACATATAGGTCTCCTTAGCGTTATCCATGACGACAATTTATCAACGTTTTATAGTCAATTCACCATCCATTCGTCTATATATCGTTGACTAAACGATTAAGCAGCGCCTAACCTCACTCTCATTGACCGTCTACACTCACATAGCGTAGCCGGTGACATTGATTATGTTGCCAGGCAAACAATCATTTATTTGCATGAGGACCGACTTATGACATTTCACCAACCCCGCCTTCCCCATTTCGCTACGGCAGCAAGCCTTGTTTTGGGCCTCACTGTCATGAGCACCGGTGCCCAAGCGGCCACTGAATGGGATATGCCAACGCCTTACGGCGACCGCACGTTCCATACCGTCAATATCCGCGAGTTTACCGATGATATCCGCGAGGCAACCGATGGTGAGCTGGATATCACCGTCCACTCTAACGGCTCGCTTATCGGTCACGCTGAAATCAAGAACTCGGTACGCCGGGGGATCGTCCCGATGGGCGAGCTCATTATGTCGCGCTTGGCCAACGAAAACGCGATTTACGAAGTGGATTCCGTGCCTTATTTGGCCACAGGTTATGAAGATGCTCGGTCGCTGTGGGAAGCCTCGCGCGACATCATCACCGAAGAGTTAGAGGGCCAGGGGCTACGCCTGCTTTTCTCAGTCCCTTGGCCGCCGCAAGGTATTTACACCAACAAAGCGCTAGAGTCCGGTGACGACCTACAAAACTTGAGCATGCGTGCTTACAACACCTCAAGCGAACGTATTGCCCAATTGACCGGTGCCGTTCCGACTCAGGTGGAAGTTCCCGACATCCCTACCGCCTTTAGCACCGGCCGCGTTGATGCCATGATCACTTCGCCTGCAACCGGCGCCGATACCAAAGCGTGGGATTACCTTAGCCACTTCAACCATGCTCAGCTTTGGTTGCCGAAAAACATGGTGATTGTGAGTGAGAAAGCCTTCTCCCGCCTCGATGAAGCCACCCAAGAGGCCGTACTCGAAGCCGCCGAAAAAGCCGAACAGCGTGGCTGGGAAATGAGCCGCCAGGAAACCGATGACGCCATTGCGATACTCAAAGAAAACGGCATCGAGGTCAGCGAGCCAAGTGAAGCGCTGTCCGAAAAACTCCGGGAAGTAGGCGAAACGATGACAAACGAGTGGGTAGAACGCGCTGGCGAACAGGGCGAAGCCATCTTAGAAGCTTACGAAAAAACCCGTGAGTAACCTACCAAGCCACCCCGGCCGTTGAGGCTGGGGTGCTTCAAGACCACATGCGGATCTCATCATGACGTATCGACTTCGCCCACTTTATAACTTCGGCGGCTATATGGCCGCTATTTGCCTAAGCTTCATTTGCGTGCTGATCACGACCCAAATTCTCGGTCGCATCATTGATCGCGTTGCCACGACTATCGGTGGTGATCGTATTGGTTTGTCTATACCAGGGTTGTCGGAAATTTCCGGTTTTTTACTCGTTGGGGCGAGCTTTCTCGGGCTGGCTTATACCTTTATCCACGGCGGCCATATTCGCGTCACCCTGTTAATTGGCCGCTTTCCCGCTGCAGCGCGCGCCTGGGTCGAAGTATTCTGCCTTACCGTCGCCTTAATACTTTGCCTTTACCTGGCCTGGAATCTCTTTTGGCTGCTCGACGACAGCATTGCATTTGGCGAGACCTCTTACGGGCTTTTACGCATTCCGCTTTGGATTCCTCAATCTGCCATGCTGACAGGGGTCGCGCTTTTTTGCCTGGCGCTTCTGGAGAGTCTCTTTCAAACCCTGACAGCAGCAATCAAGCACCCGCATAGCTTTACCATCGACGACAGCGGCCACGAGTAAGCCTCGGAGATTAACTATGTTAGTAATGATGACCGTGCTCTTCGGCGCACTTTTAGTGCTGCTCGGCAGTGGCGTTTGGGTCGCCTTTTCACTGCTGGGGCTGGGCTGGCTCGGGCTCTCGCAATTCGCTTCTGTCCCTGTCGGCGATGTGATGGCGTCTGACATTTGGGGCTCCAGTTACAGCTGGGAGCTCACCGCCCTCCCCATGTTCATCTGGATGGGAGAAATTCTTTTCCGCTCGCGCCTCGCCGATGACATGTTCACTGGGCTTTCTCCCTGGATGCAGCGTATTCCTGGTCGACTGTTACATACCAATGTCGTTGGCTGCGGGCTGTTTGCCGCTGTCTCCGGCTCTTCGGCTGCCACCTGCGCCACTATGGGTAAAATGACCATCCCTGAGCTAACCCGGCGCGGCTATGACGAGAGTTTGGTGATCGGCACCCTGGCCGGTTCTGCCACGCTAGGGCTTTTGATTCCACCTTCCATTATTTTGATTGTCTTCGGCGTGGCCACGGATCAATCGATTGCCCGACTCTTCATGGCGGGTATCTTCCCCGGCCTCATGCTGATTTCCCTGTTTGCGCTGTACTTAATGATTTGGTCCTGGCGCCACCCTGATCGTGTGCCGCCCGCTGAAAGTGGCATGCCGCTGAGAGAAAAGTTACGCCATACGCGCCGCTTGATCCCCATGTTGGCACTCATTATCGGCGTGATTGGTTCCATCTACACGGGCTTGGCATCACCCACCGAGGCTGCCGCGGTAGGTGTCGTGCTGTCGCTCGTACTGGCGCGAGTTCAAGGCAACATGGGCGTTAGCATGTTCCGCGATGCGTTGATGGGAGCCGTGCGCACGTCCACCATGATTGCCTTTATTCTCGCCGGTGCCTCTTTTCTCACTGCGGCCATGGGCTTTACCGGCTTGCCCAGCGACCTTGCTGCCTGGATTGGCACGATGAACCTATCGCCCTGGATGTTGCTGGCGGCCCTCACGGTGCTATTCATTTTGCTGGGCTGTTTCTTGGATGGTATTTCGGTTGTCGTGCTGACGACCTCGATCATGTTACCCATGGTGGAAGCGGCCAATATCGACTTGATCTGGTTTGGGATTTATCTCGTGATTGTGGTGGAAATGTCTCAGATCACACCGCCGGTCGGCTTCAACTTGTTTGTGCTGCAAGGCATGACGGGGCGCAACATCCTCTCCATCGCCTGGGCGGCCATGCCGTTCTTTTTCCTGATGATGCTGGGCGTGGTGCTAATCAGCATATTCCCCGGCATTGTCACCTGGTTACCCCAGGCAATGAGCAATTGATAAGGTCACCCCTTAAGGAGAGCGCAACAATATGGAACATGAACCAACAGCGCCCACACGCCCGGCTTACGGACCCATCGTATCGTCGGAGCATTTATCACGCAGCAGCCTAGAGCTTTCGGAACTTGAGTTCGGGCTGATCATCGCCGACCACGCCTTCGACCGCTGGATGGTGCGCTGCATGACCGCCACCGGCTATCCCGAACTCGGCGCGTTGGATGTTCTGGTGCTGCACAGCGTGAACCATCGCGAGCGTGCCAAGCGCCAAGCCGATATTTGTCTGGTGCTAAACGTGGAGGACACGCACACGGTCACTTACGCCCTCAAGAAATTATCGCGGTTGGGCTTGGTCAGCGGGGAAAAGCAAGGCAAAGAGACGTTCTTCCGTACCACCGACGCCGGGCGCAATGCGTGTAGTCAGTACGCGGAAATTCGCGAAACCTGCTTGGTGGATTCACTCGCCTCCATGGGCGTTGAACGTGACGAAATGCGACGGCTGGCGGGTTTACTGCGCGCTATGTCGGGGCTTTACGACCAAGCCGCCCGCGCTGCGGCGTCTTTATAAAGACACTTATATAAAGACATTTAGCGTTACCGCGACGCCTCATCGCGCCCGCCAAAGGCTAAACATAAACAACGCAAAACTGGTTAGCATGGACGCGGCCAGGGATAAGGCAAAAACAACTATCCCTGGCAGTTGCCCCACGCCCAGTTAACTCACGCTGCAAAAGGCAATTAGGCTCATCTTCCCTTTGCTCAACTTCGGCAGTAGCCAAGCAAGTGCCGGTCTACACCTGAGAAGCCACTGCCACGTTATTGCGCCCGTGGGATTTGACCGCGTACATCGCACTATCCGCTTGTTGTAAAAGCTCTTCCGCCGTTTTCCCGTTTTTCGGGTAGAGGGCAATCCCGACAGACACACCGATTTCGATGTGATGGCCTTTAATCTCAAAAGTGTCGTTCAGTACCTCGACAATTTTTTCCGCAATCGCCTTGGCATCGTCTTCGTTTTGAAGCGGCGCAGTAATGACGACAAACTCATCGCCGCCGAGACGGCCCACCACATCATTACTGCGAAGGCAGCGCTTGAGCCGTGTGGCCACGTGGCGCAACAGCTCATCGCCCAAATGGTGGCCGTAGGTGTCGTTGACCGGTTTAAATTTATCCAAATCGAGGAACATCAACGCAAAAGAGCCATCTTCTTCGCGAGCTTTTTGGATCGATTGCTGCAAATGGTTTTCCAGCGCCGTGCGATTGGGTAGTCCGGTGAGCTCATCAAAGTGGGCTAAACGGCGCATCTGTTTTTCGGCTTTTACCCGTTCAGTAATGTCGTTAAAGGTCATGATGAACTGCAAGACCTGACGTCGCCGATTTATCACAGGGGAAACGGTGAGCAAGTTGGGAAACGCATTACCATCGGCACCTTTGAGCCACACCTCCCCTTGCCATGCGTTTTCAGCGAGCAGGCGTTGATGAAGGCTTTCAGGGAGCGGATCGTGATCATCGGGGTAAGCGAAAAAGGCCTTTATGCTCTGCTGATCAAGCGCTCCCTCGTCAGCCCCCGTTATGTCGATAAATGCGGGGTTGGCACGGATAATATGAAACGTCGCGTCGGCGATCACGATGGCCTCGTGGGTGTGCTCAAACACCTGATACACCAACCGTAACTCTTCCGTGGAGCGGGCAATCTTTTCCGTCTGCTCTGACATGGCGTGCACAATAGGTTTCAGCGCGCGCCATACAACCACCCCTGCCAATGCCGATAAAAAGATGATCACCAGGATTGTAACGATAATTTCTTGTATCACGTCGCCAAACACTTGGGTAATTCTTGAGCGCACATGCACGTCCCAATCGTACCCTTCCAACGAGCGCAAAAAGGCCAAAACGCGATGCCCCTCTTCATCTACCGCGCGAAAAAAACCGTCTTGCGCTAAACGTTCGCGACTCACTTGCGAGACCAAACAGCTGTTGGGCGGCATGACGTCTAACACACCGGTCTCGGCATTCAACGCGACCCGTCGCGTTCTGTCGCTGTTTAACAAGCAAATGGACGAGCCTTCGACACTTTGGAACACCCGCTGCAATGGCGCCAACGAGAATAGCAGCAGGTCGTAACCCACGCGCTCCCCCTCCACGTAGATCGGGCTAAAGGTATGCAATAACGGGCGACTCTCCTCGCCAGTTGTCTGTGCGTACGGTTTGATATCGACGGTTTTTAACAGCGGAATCGAACCGGGAAGCTCGTTTGCCATTGGCCCCACGCGCACCACTTCATTGCCTGAGGCGTCAAAACGCACAAGGGCGGCAAGATTGTCTATGCTAAGAACAGCATCCTCTAAGCGCGGCTTTATATAAGGCTGGAGCACACTCAAGGGTTGTTCACCATTGACGTACGCAGCGAGTCGGCGAGCAATCTCGGTACGGCTAGCGGTCTGGGCGGCCAGTTTTTGATGCTGGTCAAAAATGGCCTGAATATTCGCCGTTTTGGTATCGACAACACGGCTGGCCATCTGCTCGGCTTGCGTGTGCAACTGATTAATCAGCGGTATCGCGACTAACACCGCTATCGTAATGCCGGTGGCGACAACGGCGATAATGGCGGTCGTGATAATACGACGTTTCTGTAGCAATAGATGCATGAGGCGGAAGTGGGCGTCAAACGCGATATAAGGATAGTTAAATTAGCTTCTATGGTAACGATGTTTGGACGGCATTTCAGCGGCCTGTGACAAGTTTTGGCCACACCACCGAGATACATTTACGCGACATTGCCGCATTAAGGAGAATTCAATATGCTACTAGAAGAAAAAAACGTCATTGTCACCGGCGGCGCCAGCGGCATTGGCCTGGCGAGTGTCAAGCGATGTCTGGAAGAGGGCGCGAGCGTGGTGATCGCCGATATAGAAGATAGCGACGGCGCGGCCCACGCTCAGAAGCTTGATAACCAATATAGCGGCCGCTGCCTGTTCAAGGTGTGCGACGTAACCAACACCGCCCAGGTCGACAAGCTCTTTGATGACACCGTGGCCGAGCTAAGCAGCGTCGATGCCGTGTTCAACAATGCTGGTATTGGTGGGCTTTGCCCTTCCGATGACGTCAGCGACGACGAATACCTGCGCATCATCGATATCAACCTAAATGGCGTTTTTCGCGTCGCCCGTGCCGCGCTTAGGGTGATGTACCGCCAGGGAAGCGGCAGTATCGTTAACTGTGCCTCTATCCTTGGCGTGTTCGGTCAGTCGCAAACCGCGGCTTATACCGCAGCTAAAGGCGGCGTGGTCAACATGACCCGCACGCTTGGCATCGAAGCTGCGCCAAAAGGCGTGCGGGTAAACGCGATTGGCCCTGGCTATATCGACACGCCGCTGCTCGAAGCGCTCGACGACGACATGCTTCAAGGGTTAATCCAGCTGCACCCCATCGGCCGCCTAGGCCGCCCGGAAGAGATCGCCAACGCCTTCCTGTTCCTCGCCAGCGACGAAGCCAGCTTTGTCACTGGGGCTCACCTGTTGGTTGATGGGGGCTTTACCGCGGGTAAATCCTAACCCTTTCTCTCAGTATTCGCGGCGGGCTCTATACGCCTGCCGCCTCCTTCCGTTTCAAGCAAGCACCGCTTATTGCACAGACTTTCCACATTGTGTGCCTAATCGCTTCACTTACACCTGCGATGCTACGCTCTCGCTCCTCGCCGGCCTTTGACGTTGCCGTCGTTTTTATAGTGAGAATAACGCTATTCTCTTGGATGTTTTCTACGCCACAGGGACGCTGCCACGCCAATGACTGACCCTCGCTTTCGCTTTTCTCACCAAACGGGCCGTTTTCACCTCGGCGCGCTGGCGGCGCTGTTGGTGCTTGCTGGCGGGCTCGTGCTGGCGTGGTGGCTACTGAATCAGCCGCCGCGTATTGAGCGTCGCCCGCCGCCAGCACCCACCCCGCCGCTGGTGGATGTGATTCACACCCAACGCATCGAGCAAGCGCCAACGCTAGAGGCCTTTGGCCGCGTCGAGCCAGAGCAGCAAGCCAATATCGCTAGCCGTGTGGCCGGCGAGCTAAGCCGTTTCGGCCAAAACGTGGTGCCTGGCGACGTGGTGGAAGAAGGCGCGACACTCGCCACCATCGACCAGGCCGATTTACGCCTGGCACTAGAAGACGCCGAGGCTGAGCTTGCCAATGCCCGAGCACAACTGGCGCTTGAGCAGGGCGAACAACAGCGCGCGCGCAGTGAATATCAGTCGTTTGGCCGCGACCTCCCGCCTGAACGCCAGGCACTGGTGCTGCGCGAGCCGCAACTACGCCAAGCCCAGGCTGGGGTGACCCAAGCCCGCGTCGCCCGCGATCAGGCCGCGCTGAATCTTGACCGCGCCGACCTCTCTGCCCCTTGGCGCGCCATGGTGCAAGAGCGCCTGGTCGGCGCCGGCAGCTTGTTAAGCCAGGGCACCGAAGTGATTAGCTTGGTCGGGGTTGAGCAATTTTGGCTGCGCGCTTCCCTGCCCGGTGAATGGTTAGGGTGGCTCGCGGTGGGGGATCGCGCCACTTTAACCAGCCGTGGCTGGCCGGCGGGTGAGCAACGCCAGGGCGAGCTGATATCGATCCTGCCTAACCTGGAAGAGAACGGCCTGCAGGCGCAGCTTTTAATCGCCGTGGACGACCCACTCGCCCTTGAAAGCGATGGCCCGGCGCTGCGTTTAGGCGATATCGTCCGCGCGACGCTTCACCCCAAACCGCGAGAGGCGCTGATCGCCCTGCCATCGTCGGCGCTTAAGCCGGGGGACGTGGTATGGACGGTCGATGACGACGACCAACTGCGCCAAACGACAGTTACCCTGGCTTACCGCGGCGAAGAACAGGCGCTGGTGCGCGCCGGCATTGACGCGGATGCACGCGTGGTGGTTACGGGCCTCGCCCAGCCCAGTGAAGGCCAACGCGTACGCGTGCGGGAGGCCGCACAATGATCCGCCGTGGCCCGCTAGCATGGATGGTCGACCACGGCGTCGCGCCCAACTTACTGATGATACTGCTGATAGCCGGTGGCCTGATAACGTCGCTGTCGATCAAAAAAGAGCTATTCCCCGATTTCGAGATGGAAATCGTCACCGTCAGTATCAGCTACCCCGGCGCCACCCCGGAGGATATCGAGCAGAGCCTGCTGCTCCCCGTGGAGGCCGCGCTTGCCGATGTAGAAGGCATTGATGAGTTTACCGCTACCGCCAATGAGGGCAGCGGCCAAGTGCGGGCCGAGCTCACCGATGGTGTCGACGTGATGCGCGTTTATCAGGATATTCAGCAGACGGTCAACGCCATCACCATTTTGCCCAGCGCCGCCGACCCGCCGCGTTTTACTCTTTCTGGCCGCTCGCGCAGCGTGCTGAGCCTGCAAGTGTACGGCCACGTGGGGCTACCAACCCTCCACGACGCCGCCGAAAACGTCCGCGCCGAATTACAGGCGACTCGTGGCATTGCACGCGCCGAGCTTTCCGGCAATCGCGCCCGCGAGATTCAAGTTCGCCTAGACGACGAAGCCATCGAACGCTTCGGGTTGGATCATCAAGCACTGGCTGAGCGCATCGGCGCCGAGGCATTGGATTTGGCTAGCGGCCAGCTAACCACCCAAGAAGGCGAGTGGCTGATTCGCTACCAGGGCCGCCGCGATAGCGTTGAGGCCTTTGCTGACGTGCCCATCATCACCAGCGCCCAGGGCGCACCTATACACCTTGGCGATATCGCTGAGGTAAGCGCGGGTTTTGCTGAAACTGACCGCGAAATTTTTTATAACGGCGAGCCTGCGTTGTCGGTGGATGTCTATCAAATCGGCAACCAAACGCCCACCGGAATCTCCGAGGCCGTTCAAGGCGAGCTTGACCGCCTGCGCGCGGGGCTGCCCGAGGGCGTGAGCATGGATATTTCCCGCGACACCTCTGAGGTATATCAAGGCCGCGTGGATCTGCTGCTGAAAAACGCCTGGATGGGCTTGGCGCTGGTGTTGGTGTTGATGGCGCTGTTTTTAGAAGCACGCCTGGCGTTTTGGGTGACGCTTGGGATTCCCACCGCGTTCTTGGGCGCCATGGTGTTTCTGCCCTGGCTTGGCGTGTCGATCAACATGATATCGATGTTTGCCTTTATTATTGCGCTCGGCATCGTGGTGGATGACGCCATCATGGTGGGGGAAAACATCTACAGCTACCGCGAGCAAGGCTATTCGTTGCGCGATGCGGCGGTGCGCGGCGCGCGGGAAATCGCCACCCCGCTAACGTTTGCGATTCTTTCCAATATCGTCGCGTTTTTGCCGCTGCTGTTCCTCCCCGGCTTTTTAGGGCTGATTTTTGCCACCGTGCCCGTAGTGGTGATCACGGTATTTTTGATCTCCTGGCTGGAGGCGCTGTTTATCCTCCCCACCCACTTAGCCCACGCCCGCAAGCCACGCCAAACGCCTGCCTGGCAGCGACCGCTCGAGGCCGTGCGCCAACGTATGCAGGCGGGGCTACACCACGCCACTTACCATCAGTTCGAGCCGTTTTTGCAGCGCGCACTCAACCAACGCCTACTCACCGTGGCGGTGGGTATCACCGTGCTGGTGGTCACGCTGGCCTGGGCGATGAGCGGCCGGCTGGGGTTTTCGCTTATGCCACGGGTGGAATCTGACCAGGTACAAGCCAGCGTCACCGTGCCCATCGGCAGCCATATCAGCCTAAGCCGCGATTTAAGCCAACAGCTCCTAGACGCCGCCGAGACGCTTGCCGCACGCGAAGCCGGGCTTGCCTTTAGCAGCACGCGCACTCAGCTCGACGGCGAAAGCCTAAACGTGCGTCTGGATATCGCCACTGACAGCTTGCACGACTGGCCGCCCTCGCGGATCGCCCGCCAGTGGCGCGAGTTAAGCGGTGATCTGGTTGGCGCCGAGTCGGTGCGCTTTGAGTCTGACGCTGGCGGCCCGGGCAGCGGGGCTGCGCTGAGTTTACGCCTTTCGCACCCGAGCACCCCGGTGCTGGAAAACGCCGCCGAACGCCTGGCTGCGGAACTTGGCGACTATGACTTAATCGATATCGACAGCGGCCTGGGTGATGGTAAGCCCCAGCTGGAAATGCGCCTCTCCACCGAGGGGCGTGCGCTGGGCCTCACCGGCCGCGATTTGGCGTCAGCCCTGCGCGGGCCGCTGCAAGGCGCCACTGCCGTCGAGCAGTTCGTCGGCCGCCACGAAATCAGCGTGGAAGTGCGCCTACCGATGGACGCGCGCGACAGCCTCAATGAGCTCTACCGTTTGCCGGTGCGCACCCCCGATGGGTTGAGCGTACCGCTCTCGCGGGTGGCGGATATCGAGCTAAGCCAGGCATCAAGTAGCCTGCAACGCATCGATGGGCGGCGGATTATCACCGTCACCGCCGATACTCAGGGCGACACCGCGATTAACCAAGTGCTCGCTACCTTAGAGGAAGACGTTTTCCCGCGTTTGAAAGCCGAATTTTCCGGGCTGGAGGTCAGCTTGGGTGGGCGCCAGCAAGACACCGCCGATAACCTTGCCGCATTGCGCACGGCCATGTGGTTATTGCTCGGTGCGCTCTACGCCCTGCTGGCGATTCCGTTTCGCAGCTACACCCAGCCGCTTTTGGTGCTCGCCGCGATTCCGTTCGGCATCGTTGGGGCCATTGGGGGCCACGTGATCCTGGGCTTTGGGCTCTCGATTATCAGCCTTTTGGGGATGCTGGCGCTCTCGGGCGTGGTGATCAACGACGCCCTGGTGCTGATCGACTACGCTAACCGCAAGCGCCGCGAGGGCATGGCCGCCCGCGAGGCAATCGTGGCCGCGGCGACCCGCCGCCTGCGGCCGATTATGATGACGACCTTAACGACCTTTCTGGGGCTTGCGCCGATGATGCTGGAAACCTCCCGCCAAGCGCGCTTTATGATCCCGATGGCGATCTCGCTCGGCTTTGGCATGCTGTTCGCGACGTTGATTCTGCTAGTGCTGGTGCCGTGCCTCTATCTCGGCCTTGAGAACCTGCGCGAGCGCTTTCAACCCGCCCGTCAGGCGCCCAAGGTCACACCATGAGCGAAACATTCACGTGGAAACCGTCGCGGCTCGGGCTTAAGCTTTTTGCGATCATTTTAAGCGTCAACGTGGCGATTTCAGCCGGCGTGTTCATGGCTGTTTCCTACAGCATCGACCGTGGCTTTCTGGATTACCTCAACCAAGCGCAGGAGCGCCGTGCCCTTGTGCTGGCGGATGGCTTGGTCAACCGTTGGCAGTACCATCAAAGCTGGGAGTGGTTAGAGCGCGAGCCCGAGCGCTGGCCCGCTGTGGTCCGCCACGCGTTGGGTCGATCCCATCGCGACCGCCCGTCACCGCTGGGGGAAGCGCGCGATTTTGCCCTGCGCGCCCGCGATGGTCGCTTTATCATCCCCCAGCAAGCGCAGCGCACCGGCGACTGGCACTGGTTGGCACTAAAAGCCGACGAGCACGTTATCGGCATGCTGGGGTTTCGCCCGCCACAGCAAATGATGGAGCGTATGGAAAGCCGCTTTTTGGAGCGCCAGCAGCGCAACCTGCTGATCATCGTCGTCTCGCTGGGCATTGCCTCGTTGCTGCTCGCCGGCGGGCTTTCGTGGTGGCTGGGGCGGCGCGCGCGGGCGTTGGCCGGCGCCACGCTGCGCTTAACCCGTGGCGATTACCACACCCGGTTGCCCGAACGCGGCCGTGATGAACTGTCGCGCCTGGCGCGGGATTTCAACGTCCTCGCCGCCACACTAGAAGCCAGCCGCGACGCCCGCGCCCGCTGGGTATCAGATACCGCTCACGAGCTACGCACGCCGCTTGCCGTGCTGCGCGGCGAGATCGAAGCCATGCAGGATGGCATTCGCCCGCTCAACCAGGAAAACTTAACCTCGCTGGCACAAGAAGTCGAACAGCTAGAACGGCTGGTCGCCGATTTACGCCTACTCTCGCAAAGTGACGCCGGGGCGCTGGATATTCACCTAGCCCCGCTGAACTTGAGCGACAGCCTACAAAACCGCCTCGCGGACGCCGAGCGCTGGCTTAATGACAGCGGGCTTCGCTTAAACATTGAGATTGATGATGGCGTGATGATTCACGGTGATGCCCAACGCCTGCGCCAGCTTTGGAGCAACCTGCTGGATAATAGCTGCGCCTATACCGATAGCCCCGGAAGCCTACACATCACGCTTAAACGCCAAGGGCAACAGGCGGTGCTGACGTGGGAAGATAGCGCCCCTGGCGTGCCGAAAAGCGAACTTTCCCGCCTGACGGAGCGTCTCTACCGGGTGGAAGGTTCGCGCAACCGCGCCAGCGGCGGCAGTGGCCTCGGGCTATCGATTGCCAGCGCCCTGATTCACGCCCATGGCGGCACGCTTGAAGCCAGCGACTCAGCACTTGGCGGACTACGCTGGACGCTGCGCTTCCCGCTTTTATCGACGTAAAAGACAAACACCGCAAGAGACAAATACCGTATGCCCAACGACGCCTCTTTATTAATTGTGGAAGACGAGCCCAAGATTGCCCGCTTGATGGCGGATTATCTGCAAACCAACGGCTTTGCGGTCACCACGCTGGAAGACGGCGAGGCAGTGATGCCGTGGCTGGAACAGCACGCGCCCGCGTTGATTCTGCTTGATTTGATGCTGCCCGGCGTCGATGGTCTAACGCTATGCCGCGAGATACGTCAGCACTACCCGCATATCGCCATCATCATGGTGACCGCCAAGGTCGAAGAAGTCGACCGACTGCTCGGGCTCGAACTCGGCGCCGACGACTACATTTGCAAGCCTTTCAGCCCGCGGGAAGTGGTCGCCCGCGTCAAGGCGGTGCTGCGCCGCAGCCAGGCGACGGATGCCGCCACACAGGGGCCGCCGCCGTCACCGGTCACATTGAACGACGACGGCTGGCAAGCGCTCGCTAACGGCCAGGATATCGGCCTGACTGCGGTGGAATTTCAACTGCTACGCGTCATGATGCATGCACCAGGGCGTATCTTTAGCCGCGAACAGCTGATGGATCACATGTACCGCGATAACCGCATCGTCTCCGAGCGCACCGTCGACAGCCACGTCAAAAAACTGCGCAAGAAAATCGCTGACGTACTGCCCGAGCAAGACATTATCCGCTCGGTCTACGGCGTTGGTTACAAGTACCAGCCGGAGGGCTAGTCGCGCTGCCCTGGCTTCGCCGAAGAGGTCAGCTGTCAGTGCAGGCGAGTGGCTGAAGCTGACGCCGCTGTCCATGAACTGGACAGCTTTATGGAAGCCGCCCTCAATGACGTCATCGATGAGTGGGATGCATGAGACGTGGTGATTTGGTAACCGTCTCGTTGCAGGGTGACTTTGGGAAGCCGCGACCAGCGCTTGTTATCCAATTAGATCAATTCAGCAACACGGCCAGTATTACGGTTCTGCCGTTATCCAGTGCAAGAGTTGATGCGCCGCTGATCCGTGTTGATGTAGAGCCCACACCCGAAAACGGGTTGAGGAGGCCATCTCAGGTCATGGTAGACAAGGCGATGACGCTGAAACGCGACAAAGTAAACGCGTCGTTTGGCCGCCTCGAAGATGAAGTGATGGTCTCGGTGAATCGGCTATTAGCCCTTTTCCTGGGATGTGCTTAACACCTGTTGGTGTTTCAGCGTGAACTAAAGTATCGGCTCAGGCTGTCGATAACTCTATTAGCCTGCTTATAACCTACCTCCCTAAGCAAGCCTATGTAGTCGCTGCAGCGTCTGCTTAAAAATAGCCCTTAACACTATCGCGAGAGATTGCCATGACCATCTCTTTATCTACCGGGAGTGTCTCTTTAGACGCATCTCCCTTACGTAGTGAGCCGTTAAATGCCGAGAAGGTAACAACCACACCGGTCACGTCTGACGCTGACTTGGCGGGTGCCAACACCAGCGTATATTTGGATCTTTCACCCCTGGCCAAAGGCATCGCCTCTTCTTCAGAAAAAGCTGGCAACACACTGGAAGCGAAGAACACCAAAATCGAGGAAAGTGGTCTTCCCCCCGAAGTACAAGAGCTACTAAAGCGCATAGCCGAGTATCGAGAAAAATTAAAGGAGAAGCAGCAGGAGTTGCAGGACGTTATGCAAGACCAATCATTGGGCGATGAACAACGCCAAGCGAAGCTCAACGCCCTGCAAGAGGCAATCAATAGCCTTAATAGCGCACTTCAGGAAGCCATGAGTCAATTAAACAAAATCGTCGATCAGATGGATCTTGATGATGGCGCTGTTATCGAAATGATGTCGTTGGCTATGTCATAACAACGTAAGGTCACTATCCAACGTGCCGAAGGCCATCATATTCCCTTAAGGTTTTATCTGCCGATTAAGAAAGGCAATGCCGGCCTCAATCGCTTGGCCGTTGAGCAAGAAGCTGGCGATGTGCCCGCGCCCGTGCAGCAGGTACAGCTCGCTTTCCACATCGTGAGCGACGAGCGCGGCATAAAAATCGGTGGCGTGATCTACCGGCACGAGCTGATCCCAGGTGCCGTGGTAGAGAAAATGCGGCGGCGCGGCCTCGGTGATCTGCCGGGCGGGGGATGCCAACACGTAAGCCTCGCGCTTTTCCGCCCGCGTGCCGCCGATAAAATCCACCACTAAGCGCCCATCGTCGAACTTCAACAAGTCACTGGGAAGCCCTCCTGCCAAAACCGCCGCTAAACGGCTCTGCTCACCGCCGTAGGGCTCAGCCAGCGGCCCTTCAGCCCCCGCCACGGCTAAGAGGCTTACCAGGTGCGCGCCGGAGGAGAACCCCACCCCCACAATGCGCTCGGTATCCACTTGCCAAGCGGCGGCGTTAGCGTGCAGCCAACGCATGGCTTGCTGAAGATCGTAAAGTTGCGCCGGAAAGTGGTCGTCAGGGGCAAAGCGGTGCTCGATATTGACGGTGACGTAGCCCTGCGCGGCGAGCTTTTCAGAAATGGCATGCATATCCTCCCGGCCGCGGTTGCGCCAGCCGCCGCCGTGCACCACCAGCGCCGCCGGGCGCAACTGCTCGCCTAAGGTTTCCGGCAGGTAGACATCAGCCCGTAATACCTCGGGCCAGTCGTCCGGGGTATAGCGCTGCGCCGCTTGGCGGCTAAAGGGCACCGGCTCGCGCAGCGCCTCTTGTGTCGACGCAGGCTCCCCTTCACTCACCCGATGGGTGACACCGCATCCACTAAGCAGCAGCATAAGCGCGCCGATACTGGAATAGCGTCGCACACGCTGCGAGAGCGTCAGGGCCATGTTAGTGCTTGCCCGCGTTTGTTTGCTTGGTTTCATCGTGGTCGGCTCCTTAACCGTGGAACGTCACCTGTAGGGTCAGGGGAGATTAAAGCGTAACGTCACGTTTGTTGCACACTCTCTGCAAACGGTTTGCACGCCGACCGGCAATACTGTCAGCGTCAACATAAAGGAGTTCACCATGAAGCTTACACGTTCGTTTTTCGCCCCAACCCTGCTTGCCCTAGCCCTCATGCCCTTCGCTGCCACGGCAAGCGCCGACCACCACGGCGGTAAAGCCGGTGAGCGCGGTATGCCGGAACAAATGCAAGAGCGTATGGAAGAGCGCCTCCAGGCGGTTTACGAGCAAGCGGGTATCAGTGAAGAGAAACAAACCCAGCTCAACGAGGCGCGGGAATCTCACTACAACGCCATGCGCGAGCTGCGCGAAGAGCACTACGGCCGCATGCAGGAAATTCTCACCGAAGAAGAGCGTGACGCGCTGAAAGCGGCGATGCGCGATATGCAAAAGGAATATCGCAATAAGCGTGGTGATCGCAGCATGGCACCTGAAACCGCCGAATAATACCACTGACTTCGCGCTTTTAAGCTTTCACCCAACGCCCGGATTTCCGGGCGTTTTTACGTTTATCCCCGTCATCATTTGTTTTCTATTCGGCGTTTGTCTTTGCCCTTCCCTTGAAGCCAGAGCGTAAACCGCGTATTTTATTTGAACGTTCATTCAAAATAGAAAAATACACCAATACGGCTAGAGGAGGCCGCCTTTATGGCGAACAACACGATAACGTCCCCTGCACGCGACCGATTAAACCCCGTGGTTTTCCACGGTAGTGTCGCAGGGATTTTGGTTTTTCTCGTACTTACGATGCTTTTTACCGAGCAAGCGGGTGCCTTTTTTGATGCTGGCCTTGCCTGGGTAAGTAAAACCTTCGGCTGGTACTACATGCTCGCCATTGTGGCGTACCTGGTATTTGTGGTCGCTATTGGCCTATCCCGCTTTGGCAGCATCCGCCTGGGGCCAGATCACTCGCGGCCGGAGTTTTCGTTGCTCTCTTGGTCGGCGATGCTGTTTGCTGCAGGCATCGGTATCGACCTGCTGTTCTTCAGCGTTGCCGAGCCGGTGGCCCACTATTTGGCACCGCCCGACCTAACGCCTGAAAGCCAAGCGGCGATGCGTAATGCCGTCGTTCAAACCTATCTGCACTGGGGACTTTCCGGCTGGGGGCTCTACGTGTTGATGGGTATGGCGCTGGCCTACTTTAGCTACCGCCACCGCCTGCCGCTGGCGATCCGTAGCGCGCTTTACCCGATACTGGGTAAGCGTATTCACGGCCCAATCGGCAACGCCGTGGACATTACCGCCGTGATCTCGACGGTATTCGGTATCGCGACGAGTCT
Organism: Vreelandella salicampi; assembly: GCF_013415105.1. Lineage (GTDB taxonomy): Bacteria > Pseudomonadota > Gammaproteobacteria > Pseudomonadales > Halomonadaceae > Vreelandella > Vreelandella salicampi. The sequence continues at coordinate 328,825 of NZ_JACCDF010000002.1, read as the reverse complement.
CGGCATCGGCGTGATGCAGCTCAACTACGGCCTGAACTATATGTTCGACGTGCCGGAAAACCTCACCGTACAGGTGATTTTGATCGTACTGGTGGTGATATTAGCGACGATTTCTGTAGTGACCGGCGTTGAGAAAGGCATCCGTCGTCTGTCTGAGTTCAACATGCTGTTGGCACTGGCACTTTTGCTGTTTGTGCTCTTTTCAGGCGATACCTTGGTGCTGCTGGATAAAGTGGTCAATAACGCCGGTGATTACCTATCTGGCTTTGTAGCGGCTAGTTTCAATACCTACGCCTTTGACGGTGAAGACGCCCAGCAATGGAAGATGTGGTGGACAATCTTCTTCTGGGGCTGGTGGATTGCCTGGACACCCTTTGTGGGTCTGTTTCTGGCGCGTATCTCCCGTGGTCGCACCATCCGCCAGTTTGTTACCGGTGCCTTGTTTATTCCGCTGGCCTTTATGATGGTTTGGATGTCGATATTCGGTAACACCGGTATCGAGCTGGTGGCCAACCAAGGTGCAGCAGCCCTGGGCGAACAGGCATTAAACTCTCCGCAGACGACCATCTACACGCTGCTTGAGTACTTTCCCTATGTGGGCATTACCGCAGCCGTGGTCACGATTCTAGGCATTGTGTTCTTTATTACCTCGGCCGACTCTGGCGCGTTGGTACTGGCCAATTTTACGTCGATTATTCGTGACGTGAACCACGATGCACCGGTGAAGCTGCGCATTTTCTGGTCGGCGGTGATCGGCTTAATCACTATTGCACTGCTGATGGCCGGCGGGCTCGCTGCACTGCAAAGTGCCGTGGTGATCACCGCGCTACCGTTCTCCGTGGTGATTTTTGCCATCATGGTGGGCATGTATAAAGCGCTGAAACTTGAAGGCAGCAAAGCTGACGCGCGCCGTATGATTGCGGGCGGTGCCTCAGGTGGCGACTGGAAAGAGCGTTTGGACCGCGCGCTGGATACCTCGAACCGCGCCGGTGCCGCCGCGACCCTTGAGCACTCTATCCGCCCGGCGATGACCCAGTTTGCCCAAGAGCTTGAAAGCCGTGGCCAAACCGCCAACGTCACCGAAGAGCATGTAGAGGGTGAGTCACTGCCCAACCTGATGCTACAAGTTGATTTAGGCGATGCGACCAGCTTTGTCTATCAGGTCTGCCCCCACCGCATGCGCACGCCGAGCTTTATCCCGGCGGACGATGACTACTACGTGCGGCTGGATGTCTTCCTTGCCGAAGGCGGGCAAGACAAGGACCTTAACGGCTACACGCGTGGACAGGTCATTGGCGACTTGGTCGCCGAGTATGAACGCCACCTGCACTTCTTAACGCTGGCCGGCCATCAACATGCGATGCCGGGCACTATCGGCGAACCGCCGGAAAACGCCCAGCTGTAACGGCGTCTGCTTCAAAGCTAAAAGACAAATCCCGGCATGCGCCGGGATTTTTTGTGCGCGAACATCGGAGCTTCGACAGTCCCTAAGGAGAGGATGTCAAACTCGTTATGGTATCAACACGTCTAGCGTCACAGGATCGACAGGAAATCCGGAAATATATCGCTCGAGAACATCCTGCCGCCGCACTCGCTCTTGATTAATTATTCTCAGAAAAGGCACAGCATTTGGAAAATGGACGCAGCAAGACCGCCAAATCATCGCGCGCGGAAGCGCCTTCCCACGGGTGCCATTATCTGGCTAGCGGAGATGATTTCATAAGGAGTCACGAAGAACCAAATGTAGACTCCTTTTATCACCAATTATCTGATAAAGTATAAATCATACTCATAAAGATAATTGGTGGTAATATGCTACCTGTTTTTGTATACCATCGTGACGCGCTCGCTAAATCGCTGGTAGATGGAATGGCCGGTACAAGCATCATTGATTTTAGCAGCGGCATGTTCCTCACCGCTCCTCGTCGTACAGGAAAAAGTACCTTCCTGAAAGAAGACCTCATCCCCGCATGTCAGGCCAACGACTGGGAGACGGTCTACGTCGATTTATGGTCAAACCGCGATGCTGACCCTGCCTCCCTGATTGAAAGCGCAATAGTCGCTAAGCTCTACGATAATGAGAGCCTTGTCACCAAGCTGCTGAAGTCCAGCGGCGTATCCCGAGTGAGCATCCTGCGAACCGTCACCTGGGATTTTACCGCTGGCAAGCTACCCGCCGGCGCAACCCTGGGTGATGCGCTTCAATTGCTCTCAGCGGCAACAGACAAGCTAGTCGTGTTAATCATTGATGAAGCCCAACACGCACTGAATAGCGAGCAAGGTATGAGTTCAATGTTCGCGCTGAAAGCCGCTCGGGACGCACTCAATCAAGGTGGGCAGGGCCAGGGATTACGCCTGGTATTTACGGGCTCTAGCCGCGATAAACTCGCACAACTGGTTCTTAACACGAAGCAACCCTTTTTCGGCGCGGAGATTACCCCCTTTCCATTACTCGACAGAGATTTTGTGCGGGCCTATACCAAAGATTTAAACGTAAAGCTGGCGCAGAACAACCACTTTCAGGAAGACGACATGTATAAAGCGTTTTCTCTAGTGGGCCACCGGCCAGAGCTATTGGCCAGCATCGTCAAGCGGGTAGCGCTTGAGATGGGTGATGCCCCCAACCTGGGAGAACTGCTTGAGCGTAATGCTCATGATTTTCAAGAGGAAATCTGGACAGACTACCTTCTGGCGTATGATCCACTGCCCAATGTGCAGAAAGCCGTGTTGCAGGCGATAGCGCAACAATCACTCTCAAAAGCACCCTTTGCAGCCTACAAAGATGAGACGCAAAAAGCCATTAAATCGTTTCTTCGAAAGAGAGACCCACACGCCAAGACTCCCACGGCCACTAATATTCAGAAGGCACTGGAAAGCTTACGAGAGAAAGAACTGGTCTGGCGCTCCGGACGCGGCAACTATGCGTTTGAAGATAGTGGCATGGCGCAATGGCTCAATCGAGTAAGCGAGCATGACAGCGAAGACTTGTAGCGGCGGTTCGTCAAGCAATCACCGCTACCTGGTGAGCCCCTTTCCTATCTAATTGTTGTGAGAAGCCCCGGGTAGGCGTAGCGTATAGGCGTCGATTTTGCCTGCTTTTCCGCCTTCAAGGGAGTGACCATGTCGCGTCAACGCCGCTCGTCGTTGGATTTCACCTTTCCTCTTCCTGGCCGAGCGCTGATGGACGCCTGGCGCGAGGGCTACACCTGGGCCAAGTGTAAACGCGACATAATGGCAGGGCTTACCATTGGCGTTGTCGCGGTGCCGCTTTCTATGGCACTGGCCATCGCCACCGGCGTACCGCCGCAGCATGGGCTTTACACCGCCATCGTGGCGGGTGCCATTATCGCGCTAACCGGCGGCTCGCGCTTTAATATCTCCGGGCCAACTGCGGCGTTTGTGGTGATTCTGTTCCCCATTGTGGCCGAGCACGGTCTCGGTGGACTGTTAATTGCCACCCTTATGGCGGGCATCATTCTCGTCGCGCTAGGGCTTTCTCGGCTCGGCAGTTTGATTCAATACGTGCCCTACCCCGTGATTCTTGGCTTCACCGCCGGAATTGGCGTGGTCATTGCGCTGTTGCAGATTCCCGATTTTCTCGGCCTTTCAGGTGTCGCGCTAAGCGATAGCACACCGCACAACCTGCTGCTGATTTTTCAGGCATTACCCTCCCTCTCACCTGTCGCGCTATGTATTGGCGGCGTCACCCTCGCCACGCTGCTACTTTGGCCGCGCTTAAACACGCCCATTCCCGCTCCGCTGGCCGGACTGATGGTCGGTACGCTATTGGCCATGCTACTTGCCGCGCTCGGCGTTGAAGTCGATACCATCGCATCGCGCTTTCAATGGCAGATCGAGGGCCAAAGCGGCAGTGGTATTCCGCCTTTTGCACCCAGTTTCAGCGCACCGTGGCAGCTACCTGGCGCGGATGGCCAGCCGCTTGAGGTCAATTTTGCTCTCATCCAATCGCTGCTCGGCCCGGCATTGGCCATCGCGTTGCTCGCGGCCATTGAGTCGCTTTTGTGCGCGGTTGTCGCCGATGGCCTCACCCGCACGCGCCACGATCCCAACGCCGAGCTCATTGGCCAAGGGCTTGGCAACATTGTCGTGCCGTTTTTTGGCGGCATTACCGCCACCGCTGCGCTGGCGCGCACCGCGACCAACATCAAAAGCGGGGCGTTTTCGCCGCTTGCCGCCGTGGTGCATTCGCTGGTCGTGCTGCTGGCGGTGGTCGCGCTAGCGGGCGTGCTAGGGCAAGTCCCTATGGCCGCCCTTGCGGCACTACTTTTTATCGTGGCGTGGAACATGAGCGAAGCCCGCCATTTTGTCCATACGCTCAAAAGCGCCCCGGGTAGCGATGTGGCGGTGCTCGTCATCTGCTTTGCCTTGACAGTCATTTTCGACATGGTGCTCGCGGTGGCGGTGGGCATTGGGCTCGCCGCGGCGCTCTTTATCCGCCGCATGGCGAAGCTCACCTCCGCCGAGCGTTTGGACGCTTTTGATGAAGCGCATGCGCCCCTGCCTGACGGGGTAGCGCTTTATCAGGTTAGTGGACCACTATTTTTTGGCGCCGCAGAAAAAGCCATCGCGACACTGCGCGTGGTCGACCGCAACATTAACGTCGTCATGTTGGATATGCGCGCGGTACCCAGCCTCGATGCGACCGCCATCGTGGCGCTTGAATCGCTGCAGCGTGAGCTTGCCGAGCGGCACATCAGGCTGATTTTTGTCGGCCTGTCCACACACTTGCTGCTTAAGCTCAAGCGGGCAGGCATAAAGCGCCAAGCCGGGCAGCTGGCCGCCGTCAAAACGCTCGACCACGCTACAAGGCTGGCGAGGCGCTGGCTGGAAACCCGTTAGACAAACCCAGTGAAGGCGATGTTGGTGGCATCAACCACCGTACGTAGGGGATCGCGTATTGAATACGTCGTGGGTTTGGGTCGACACCCGGGTAAGCGCTTGCCAAGCGGCGGTAAGCGGTGCGTGCGCAACGGCTTGGCGCTCCACGTTCAGGGCGGCACCGGCCAGGGCTTGCGCCCCGATGCTCGCCGCTTCCCCGCGCAGCTGGTGGGCTAAATGCGCCACCCGCGCGGGATCTTCAAGCGAGGCGCCAAGCTTTTGCAGGTACATCTCAGCCTGTTGTCGAAACAGGGCGATCAGTTGTTCAACGCTATCTTGGCCTATCGCGGCCTCTAGTTGTTGCAGGACGCGGTTATCGACCAGCGGGGCAGTGGCCGTTGATGCGTTTTTTTCACTCGTCGGCGGGTAGCTTGCGCCTTCGGTAGCCCCTAGCTGGCGCTGGAGCATTTGGCTTAGCGCATCAAGCGATAGCGGCTTAGTGAGATAGTCGTCCATGTCCGCCGCCAGGCAGCGTTGGCGGTCGCCGTCAATGCCGCCCGCGGTCATCGCCACAATCGGCACCTCGGCTAGCCAGCCGCCGCGCTGGCGCAACGCCTGGGTGAGCGCTAAGCCGTCTTGGTCAGGTAGTTGAATGTCCATCAAAATCGCCGCAACGCGGCCATGCTCAAGCTGATCTTTCGCCTGCGCGGCGTTTTCGGCACAGCAAACGTTTGCGCCTAAGTGCTGCAGCATACCGACGGCGACCTTACGGTTGACCGCGTTGTCCTCCACCAGCAACAGCGGCAAACCGCTAAAGCCATTTTGGGGCGCAGGTGGCATGGTCACATCAACCGGCGTGGCGGGCTCTAGTGGCAGTTCACACCAAAAGGTACTGCCTTTGCCGAGTTCACTCTCAACGCCAAGTTGCCCCTGCATGGCATTGCCAAGCCGCTTACAAATCGCCAACCCAAGCCCAGTGCCGCCGTAGCGTCGCGCCACACTGGCATCAGCTTGCTGGAACGGCTCAAACAGGTGCTGCTGCTGCGCGTGACTAATACCACAGCCGCTATCGACAACACGGATAAGCAGGCGCTGGTAGGAGGTGTCAATCGTGACCGTCACGCTGCCTTGATCGGTAAACTTCACCGCATTGGCCATCAAATTGAGCAAAATTTGCCGCAACCGAGTGGCATCAATGTTAATCCAGGGCGGTACGTCAGCGGCAATGTGCGTTTTTAATGCGACACCTTTGGCTGTCGCCCTCGGCTCGAAAAGCGCCACCACCCGATCCAACAGCGCGGCAAGTTCAGTCGGCGCAGGATTAAGCGTTAAGTGGCCGGCTTCAATTTTGGAAAAGTCGAGAATTTCGTTGATCATCTCCAAGAGCTGGGTGGCGCTATCGTGAATGGTGCGCGCGTAGTCTTCTAACTGCGGGCGGGGCAGTGGCCGGCACAGCATCTCACTCAGGCCCAACACTCCATTGAGCGGAGTGCGAATCTCGTGGCTGACCATGGCCAAAAAATCGGATTTGGCCTCGTTGGCCGACTGCGCTTGCTTTGCGGTAATTTCAAGTTGTCGACTCAGTTGCTCTTGATCGCGTCGAGCCGCCGTACTCTCGCGCATCTCACGCACCAAAAAGAGGATGATTAGCAATGCAGCCAAACTCATCCCGACGATAAGCGCGAGCAAAAGAGGATAAAGCTGACTGAGGTGGGCACGCTCTTCGGTCGCCGATTCGGCTAAATACTTGTTAGTGGTGATAATCAAACGCTCGGTGAGCTGCGCAAGCGCCTGCAACTCGTCTTCAATAGCGAGAACCGGGAGCTGGGCCATATCCTCATGCGGCTCAAACATCGGGTCGAGCACGTCAAGCTGCGCTTCAATGCGGTCTAACAACGCACGGGCGGAAGGCATTTGATTGAGCAAGCTGGTGATTTCGCCTTCGTTAAGCACTTTTAAGCGACTGTAAAGCAACTCGAAATGCAGATTGAGGTGATCTTGCGTTGCCGGTTCCAGCGGCGTGGGGGTCGCTATCAGTACCTGATTCAACAGCTGCACGGTATCGCGGTCGAGTTTGTAGATCACCCAGGAAATATCTTCGCGCAAACTCTGGGTCAAGTGATCTTGCCGCCAAGCGGCTAGCGTAGCCACCACCAGCGCAGAGGCCAGCAGTAACACCGCGACAATCGTCACCACGGTCAACCGTCGTGGGTAGCGTAAAAGTTTCGCCGAGCGCGGGAATAACACCTTAGAGAACATCGATTCGCATTACTTGCCATACCGCACGAAAACGCATTTTCTCGCTTAGCAGCGCCTCATGGTAATCAAAGGGGTAAAGCACCCAGAGCGGGCCATATTCGCGAATGGGCATCGGCTCACCTTCACTTTCTATCGCCAATAGCACGTCATAAGCGACAAAATCATCCGAGGGGATTTTCACATCGTAGCCATTCAGCGCAGCCACGAAGACATACTCGCCCTGTGCGCCGACATACGCTAACAGTTCGCGCATGAGTGGGCCGCGATAATCGTGGGCTTGCTCAGTCCACGGCGTATCCGTGCGCACCTCGTGCTGCGGCAATGCGTTGAGCATGGCGCGGTCAAAATGTGCTTCGTCGCCTACATTGGTCCGGTCGATAGCCCCGCCAATTTTTAACATTACCGGGCCTTGCGGCAACGCTAGCGCATCGTTTTGCTCGTGCGCCAGCCCCCATTTCGCCGTGCTGAACATCAGTGCGACAAGCCCAAAGAATAACGCTTTCACCACAAACGCCCCACTTGCAGCCCAACGAGCTGACGATAAAAAACGAGATGGCGTTAAGAATACGCCATCTCGTCATTCAGGTCAGTTAGAGATATGGGTAAACAGGGCGGAGGCGAAAGTTGAATTAATGCTCTCGCTTTTCAACCGGCTCGCAACGCACCAAGTCTTCATAAGCGTGCCAGCTGGCATAGCCTAACATCGGCAAGATGAGTGCAAGGCCAATGTAGAAGGTCAATACGCCGATAATGACACAGCCAGTGAGAATCATCGCCCACAGCAGCATCGGGCGGAAGTTACGCGCCACACTGCGGATACTCGCTTCAATGCCTTCCATAAAAGTTAAATCTTCATCCATCAGCGTAGGAATCGCCACAACACTAATCGCAAAAGCGCCAAAGGCCAATACAGCGCCTGCCGCCGTTCCTACGGCGAGCATACCAAGCCCTTGGGGTGTGGTGAGTAGTGATGCATAAAGCATGTCAGCGCTTGGCGCCTCCATGCCAAAAAATAACGCAAACAGCAGTGTGGCAAGCCGAATCCAGGCGAGAAAGAAGATCATCATCATCACGCCCATCATGGCCAGTTGCCCTACATGCGGCTTCCAGCTACCGAACGCATCGCCCAGATTAGGCGGACGCCCTCGCTCAATCGCTTGGCTTACACCGTACGAACCCACTGCCACAAGCGGGCCAATGAACATAAAACCAGCAATCAGCGGCAATAACCAGTGCCAATAACCTAGCGTCAGCGCACCTGCGGTCACCGCAATACTTAACCCCACCCAAAACATGCCGTAGGCAAGGCTAATGACCGGTGCCCGCCGAAAGTCTTCAATGCCAGCGATTAGCCATGCTTTGGGCCGATCCATACCGACTTGGTTAATGCTGATTTTTACCGTCGGCATATCACCTTCTGCATGCTCGTGTGTTTTTGTTGTTGCCGTCATCGCATGACTCCTTCTGTCAGCGTCGTAATATTGCCTTAATCTCAGCTTATTTTTACTGTAGTTGACTTATGTCAGCTAGCGCGGCTGAAAAGCGTCTGATGTACAAAAAATCCACGAGCGACGGCTTTTGCAACAAAAAAATTGATGCGTTAGCAATGCGTAATAAAAAACCCCGGGCAGAGCCCGGGGTTTAACGCATTGATTATGCTTATTTCTTACTGCCGCTGCGCTTAACGCACGATCATCACCGACATTTTGGCGTGATGCACCACGTGCTCGGCATTGGGGCCGAGCACGTAATCGACAAACTTACGCTTATTATGCGAGGCCATCACGATGAGGTCGATATCAAGCTGCTTGCCGGCTTTGATAATTGCCTCCCACGGTGACCCATCCACAATCACGCTTTGCGTCTGGATATCCTCCGGCACGTTCTCTTGGATAAACGCATGCTGCGCCTCTTGTACTGCCTCGTGGGCCTTCTTTGAGAAGTTTTTGGGAAAGTAAGCGCCCACCATCGGCATTTTAAAGTCCGGCAATACCGTCACTACGTGTAACGAGGCGCCAAACGTTTGGCACAACGTAATGGCCGTGGGCAAAGCTTTTTCCCAAGAGGCCTCTTCATTGAGGTCCACCGGCAACATGATCTTTTGGTACATGACGCGCTCTCCTTTAGGCTGACGCCACGGCGGCACTGCGATCACGCCGCCGGCGTTGCATCATTACAATCAGACCGAATACCAAGAAGGCCGGAATCCACATTAGCTCCTTGGTCCAGCGATCCACCGGGGCTTGCACCGAGATAATCTCTTGATCGAAGTCAAAGCCCATGTTCGCTGCCTGGCTACCATAGGCCACCATGTCGACCACGGCGCGCTCATCCTCGATGATCAACTCAATCCCCAAGTTTTCCAGGCGCTCCTCGCCAGTTTCGCCCTCCGGCACCGGCAGTTGCATGTAGGTGGTCATCGGATCGCCATATGCATCCAAGCCACTGACCTGCAGACGCAAGGTGGCGTCCTCTCCAACATTGCCCAGCGCCTCGGTGAACTGCGCCGGAGGCACCTCCCGATAGGGATTGTGGATCATGTCCATCCAGAAGCCGGGGCGAAACAGCGTGAACGCAATCAGCAGCAACACGATGGATTCGTACCAGCGGTTACGGGTGATCATGAAGCCCTGGGTCGCCGCGGCGAAGATCAACATGGCGATAGTCGATACCACGAAGATCAATATGCCCTGCAGGAAGGTCACATCGATGAGCAGCAGATCGGTGTTGAAGATGAACAAAAACGGCAAGGCTGCCGTGCGCAGACTGTAGTAGAAGGCCTGGAAACCGGTGCGGATGGGATCGCCACCCGAGACTGCCGCCGCGGCGAATGAAGCAAGCCCCACCGGCGGCGTGACGTCCGCCATGATCCCGAAGTAGAACACGAACAGGTGCACCGCAATCAGCGGCACCAGCAAGCCGTTCTCCGCCCCCAAATTGACGATCACCGGGGCCAGCAGCGCCGATACCACGATGTAGTTGGCCGTGGTAGGTAGCCCCATCCCAAGGATCAGGCTGAGCACAGCGGTGAGCAACAGGATCAATATCAGGTTGCCCATAGCGAGGGTTTCCACCACCTCGGCCAATACCAGCCCCACGCCGGTCTGCGATACGGCCCCAACGATAATGCCGGCGGTGGCCGTAGCGATACCGATGCCGATCATGTTGCGGGCACCGGTGACCAGCCCGCTCCACAGATCCATAACACCTTCGCGTAGATCCGCACGCAGATCGCTGCGGTTACGAAAGATCGAGGTGATGGGGCGCTGGGTGAGGATGATGAAAACCATGAAGACCGTGGCCCAGAAAGCGGAGAGTCCGGGAGAGAGGCGCTCCACCATCAGGCACCAGACCAGCACGATTACCGGCAAAATATACTGTAGCCCGACCAGCACTGTTGGGCGAGTCTGAGGCAACTTGTAGATAGGGGCATCCGGATCGTCGAGTTCAAGCTCGGGGTAACCCGCGGCCAGTTTGAGCAGCGCAATATAGGCCACCGTGAGCCCCACGGCCACCACCCAAGGAGTCGCTTCACCCAGCACCGGCTTGAGCCAGCCCAGGCCATAGTAAACTGCTAGGGCAGTCACCATCATTAGCAACAGACCGCCGAGGAAGCCTATCACCTTGCGTACCAGAGGCTTGGGCGGATTGCTGCTTTCCAGACCCTGCAGGTTCGCCTTGAGAGCTTCAAGGTGGACGATATAGATCAGCGCAATATAGGAGATCAGTGCTGGCAAAAAGGCGTGCTTGATCACTTCCACATAGGAGATGCCCACGTACTCAACCATCAAGAAGGCTGCAGCCCCCATGACCGGCGGCATGATCTGGCCATTAACCGAGGACGCCACCTCGACGGCCCCAGCTTTCTCGGCGGAGAAACCGACCCGTTTCATCATTGGCACGGTGAAGGTGCCGGTCGTCACCACGTTGGCAATGGAGGAGCCGGAGATCAAGCCAGTCATGCCCGACGCTACCACGGCGGCCTTAGCCGGCCCGCCCTTGTAGTGGCCCAGCAGCGAGAAGGCGACCTTAATGAAGTAGTTGCCAGCCCCGGCCTTGTCGAGCAGGGCGCCGAAAAGCACAAAGAGAAAGACAAAACTGGTCGACACCCCCAGCGCGATACCGAATACGCCCTGAGTGGTCAGCCATTGGTGGTTGACCAGACCATACAGGCTGACCCCGCCATGTGAGAGAATACCGGGCATCCACGGGCCCGCTAGACTATAGAGAAGAAAGACAGATGCCACGATCATCAACGGTGGGCCGAGTGCTCGGCGTGTCGCCTCAAGCAGCAACAGAATTCCCACCACGCCGATAATCACGTCCTGCAGTATCGGCGCGCCAGGGCGCTGTGATAGCTGCTCATAGAACATAAACATGTAGGCGCCACAGAAAGCCGCTACCGCCGCCAGGACCCAATCCTGGATAGGGATGTGGTCCCGCGGCGAGCGCTTTAGGGCAGGATAGGCCATATAGGCCAGAAACAGCGCAAAGGCCAGGTGAATAGAACGGGATTCAGTGGCGCTGAACACCCCGAAACCCAACATAAAAGGCACCGGAGAAGCGATCCACAGCTGGAAGAGCGACCACGCTGCCGCGATGCTTACCAGTAGTTTCCCGGGCATGCCAGCGGGTTTGCGCGACCCTGAATCGGTCGAAGCGACCATATCCTCTAGATCAACCTCCGATCCCGAGGCCTTCTTATTATCCTCAGTCATAAGCGTGCCCTGCTCTTTAATGTTTGACCTGGAATTCTCTTGGGTGATGCCACTCGACATCCCAAATAAAATACGCGGCCCCCTCGGGTGACCGCGCATTCTTCACCGAGGTGTGCTCACCTCAGACGAGCCGTATTACTCAATCCAGCCCTGCTCACGATAATAGCGCGCGGCGCCTTCGTGCAGCGGTGCGGAAAGCCCCTCGCTAACCATTTCTTCCGGGTCGAGATTCTCGAAGGCCGGATGTAGGCGCTTGAAGCGATCAAAGTTGTCGAAAATCGCCTTGACGGTCTGGTAGACCATTTCATCGCTGGTGTCGGCATCGGTCACGAAGGTGGCCGCAACACCGAAGGTCTCGACATCATCCGGGTTGCCCTTGTAGAGGCCACCGGCAATGACAGACTTCGAGTAGTAGGGATACTCTTCGACGATGCCGTCAATATCTTCGTCGTTCATCGGGATCAGGCGTGAATCGACGGTGGTGGTGGCTTCCTGAATGGAGCCGTTGGGGTGACCCACGACATAGACCATCGCATCGACGTTGTTGTCAGCCAAGGCAGCGGCCTGCTCGGCGGCATCCAGCTGAGACGCCAACGCAAAGGTGTCTTCGGTCCAGCCTTTCGCTTCCATCACCACTTCCATGGTGTTGCGCTGGCCGGAACCTGGGTTACCGATGTTAACGCGCTTGTCTTCCAGGTCGTCGAGCGTCTCAATGCCTGAATCGGCTCGGGCCAGCAGCGTCAGCGGCTCGCCATGAACACGGAAAACGGCACGCAAATCCTCAAAGGCATCTCCCTCGAAGTTGCCGGTGCCATGGTAAGCCTGATACTGAACGTCAGACTGCACCACACCCATATCCAGCTGGCCGGACTTGATGCCGTTGATGTTGGCTACCGAACCGCCAGTGGAGGGCGCGTTGCACTTAATATTCGCGTCGTCCAAACGGTTCACTAGGCGACAGACGGATTGACCGACCACATAGTAGACGCCGGTCTGACCACCTGTGCCGATGGTAATGAACTGCTCTTCATCCTGAGCCATGGCCGGTGATGCGAACATCGCAGCGCCCAGCAATGCGCCGGAAAAAGCTGCGGTAGAAAATACATGACGTTTCATGGGTACACCTCTTAATCTTGATGTTATGAGTGTTATACGCCGGGTAACCGTTAGCATTGAAATATCTGCGGGGTTCCCTGCTAGGGCACCAAAGTCTTTTCAAGACAGTCTATTACACGCATCGGCTTTACACCGGCTATGACTACTTTAGCGAAAAAAACGATTTTTAGCGAAGCATACAAAGAGCCGCTAGTGCTTTACATCGTGTAAGCAGTCTAGCGGCTCGTAGCGTTTAGAAGTCGTTTATTGCTAAACGCAAATGACATAAGGCGTAACACTCGCATCACTTTAGGCGATCAAGCTTTAAAAAATCACGACACCTTCATGATCAATTCTTGTTTTTCGTCTTTCATGGCGGCGAACTCGGCTTCATAGAAGAACTCGCTCTCGCCAAAGGCCGGCTCCAGGTGGTGCAACCAGGTCGCGTCTTCGTTGTACTTGGCGAAAAATGGGCGCTGGATCCAATCAGCATCGCGGCCTTGAATCAAACGCAGCACGAAAACTTTCTCGCCGTGGATCTCGGCAACGCCTTGAATTTCCACCTTACCCGGGTCGGCGGACATAGACGGCCCACGGGCGGTACGCGCTAAGCCCGGCACGTGCTTCATCGCCTCGCGGTAGATCTCGTAGGCACGCACCAGCGGTACTTCAAAATAGTGGCGCGCGCCGGTGTCGCGCTCGACAAACATGTAGTACGGGATCATCCCGAGGCGCACTTGTTGGGTCCACATCTTGGCCCACTGCGCTGCATCGTCGTTGATATGCTTTAACAGCGGCGCCTGGGTGCGAATTTCCGCGCCAGTGGCACGAATACGGCGAATCGCCTCACGGCAAATTGGCGTATCCATCTCTTTCCAGTGATTAAAGTGCGCCATGAAAGCCACGTGCTTACCGGCAACGGTAAGCTCGCGGAAAAGCTCGAGGATATCCTCAGCGTCCGGGTCGGTGACAAAGCGGTACGGCCAGAAGGTCAGGCTCTTGGTGCCGATGCGGATGTCCTGGACATGGTCCAGCTCCGGCGCCATCAGCCCCTCCAAGTACTGGCGCAGGTGCTTGGCCTTCATCACCATGGGGTCGCCGCCGGTCATCAAGAGGTCGGTGACCTCGGTATGCTCGGCCAGGTAACGGTGCAGCGAGTCCGCTTCGTTGGAGGCGAACTTGAGGTCCTTGTCGCCGACGAACTGCGCCCAGCGGAAGCAGAAGGTGCAGTAGCTGTGGCACACCTGCCCCTGGCTGGGGAAGAACAGCACCGTCTCGCGATACTTGTGCTGCATGCCGGGCAGCGGCTCACCGTCGAGCAACGGCAGGTTGAGATCCATCTGCCCCGCCGGGTGAGGGTTGAGCTCGCCGCGGATGCGCTCAATGGCCGGTTTCATCTCGGCAGCTGAAGCGCCTTGGCGCATCATCTCAGCGACCTCGTCATAGTGCTCGGGAAGCAGCATGCCACGCTGAGGAAAGGTGAGCTGAAAGACCGGGTCGGCGGGAATATTGTTCCAGTCGATGAGCTCGTCGATCACGTATTCATTAACGCGAAACGGCAGCACCTGGCTGACCACCCGCATATCAAACTGCAGGTCCTCAGGCAGAGACTGAAGCGCCTCGATCTTGTCCAACTGGCGGTGTGTGTAGACCTTGAATTGACGTGCTTCAAACGCCTCGGCACTGGGGTCGCCCAGCTCAATATTGACACGCTGATTCATAACCATCTCCTCGACATCGCCCCGTTACCGCAGGCGCCAAGGAGCGGTGCCTGCTCACACGGGAAATAAGGGATGGCTATTGGTACAGACCTAGGGAGGGAGTTGCAAGCTTTTGCCGCTATTTGCAACGATCGTCGCCAAAAAACTGCACTTTCGGAACAAACGATTCATCAATTGCTTGGTTCTTTGAGTAATTTTGCGGTCACCTTTTGCAGTTGAGGCACCTCCAAGCAACATTAAGCCCAATACAACGCCTCCCGACGCTTTTCAAACGTTGTAGCCCAGCATCGTCGGCAGCCATAGCGCTATGGCAGGGAAAACCGCCACCAGCGCCAAAGCGCACGCCATCGCGAGCACAAACAGCAGCGCCCAGCCCAGCGTGTGCTCCAGGCGGATTTTTGCCACTTCGGTGGTCACCATCAAGTTAACCGCCACCGGCGGGGTGAACTGCCCAATGGCGATATTCATGGCGAGCAGAATGCCAAACCAAACCGGGTTCCACTCAAAGTGCTGCATCACGGGGATCAAAATCGGCATCATGATCAGATAAATCGAGATGGCATCCAACAGCATGCCCGCCACCAGCACCGCCAACATGACTAAAATCAGCAGCAGCACGCCGTTATCGGTCAAGCCAATCACCCACTCCGCCAAATGGCGGAAGGTGCCTAACATCGTGCCCGCCCAGGCAAAAATGCCCGCCAGCGCGATAATCAGCATCACCACGCCGGAGATAATCGCCGCTTCGCCGAACAGCTCCCACAGATCACGCCATGCCAGCTCGCGGGTAAAAAAAAGCCCAACGACGGCACCGTAGGCAACCGCCACGACCGCCGCCTCGGTAGGAGTAAAGAGCCCCGAGCGCAGGCCACCCAGAATTAGCACCGGGGCAAACAGCGCCGGCAGCGCCTGCTTAAACGTTCCCCGCACGCTTAGCCGCTCGGTGCCCTCCCCTGGTGAACCTTCCCAACCGTAGCGTTTGGATACCCACAGCGCCGGGAGCAAAAGCGCCAAACCCGCCAAGATACCCGGAAATAAACCGGCGGCAAACAGCGCGCGCAAATCCACCCCCGGCACTACAATCGAGTAGAGAATCAGCGCTACAGAAGGTGGAATAAGAATGGCGGTAGAAGCCGACGCCGCAATCAAGGTGGCCGAAAACGGCTTGGGGTAACCGGCTTTGGTCATACTCGGCAGCATCACCATCGCCACCGCGGCCGCATCGGCCGGACCAGAGCCACTCATGCCGCCCATGATCATGCACACCATCACCGCCACCAACGCCAAGCCCCCGTGTCGCGGGCCGATCAGCGCCTGAGCAAAGCGTACTAAACGCAGTGCCACCCCGGCCCGCTCAAAAATCAGCCCGGTTAAAATAAAAAGCGGAATCGCAATCAACGGGTACTTGGCAATGCTGTTATAGGTATTGGTCCCAAGCGTTGCCAGCATATCCGGCGAAAGCCCTGCCAAAATGCCCACCGCCCCGGAAAGCGCCAGCGAAAACGCCACTGGCACCCCGGCGATCAGAAAGCCTGCAAAGGCCAGAATCATCCAAACATCAGGGCTCATCGGTGAGACTCCCGGTCAGACGGTCGCGGGTTTGCTCAAATAAACGCCATAGCATGGCGCCAGACAACAGCGGCAGCCAAACGATATACCACCACTGCGGCAACCCCAGCCCAGGCGAGAGCGACTCCCACTGGTACTCTTGCCAGGCAAGCTTAGCGCCATACCAGGTAATCAGCCCCAGCACGGCAGCGCCGCACAGCGCTTGAAACACAATCAAGGCCTTACGCGGCCCGGGTGATAACGCACGCTCTAACAGCCCAATGCGAATATGGCGGTTACGTCGCAACGCCACCGAAGCACCAGCGAAGGTCAGCACCACGAGAAGAAACACCGAAAATTCTTCGGTGAAAGAAAACGAACCGCCGGTCACGTAGCGCGTCACCACGTTCGCCAAACTGATCGACGCGATAATGATTAAGGCAATCGCCCCCAACCAGCGTTCCGGACGCGCATCAGGTCTCCCTTGCATCAGACGTACCTTATTAGAAAACAGCCCCACAGACGTCACCGCCCTCATCTCAAGGGCGGTGACCACAAACACGATGATGTCGGTTTAGCGCGCGTCGATAGCTGTCTGCGCCGCTTCAACGAGGTCTTCACCAATCCGCGGCGCCCACTTCTCGTAGACGGATTGTGTCGCGTCGACAAACGCTTGGTACTCGGCATCACTCAGCTCTGTTACCGTTACGCCGCGTTCTTGAATGGCGGCAAGGCGCTCGCTCTCCTGGTCGCGGGTCATAGCGATTTCCCACTCGCCGGCTTCTACCGCGGTTTCACGCAGCAGCGTGCGCTCGTCTTCGCTAAGCGTCTGCCACACCTGCTGATTCACGGCGAAAATCAATGGGTCGTTCATGTAGTTCCAAAGCGTCAAATGCTCTTGGCCCACTTGATCAATGCGCGCCACGTCAAACACCGAGAGGGGGTTTTCCTGGCCGTCCACCGCGCCGGTGGTGAGCGCTGGTTTGGCATCCGCCCAGCTCATTTGCGTGGGATCGGCATCCAGCGCGCTAAACGTATCTTGGAAAAGCGGCGAGCCAACCACGCGGATTTTCAGATTCTCCAAGTCGGCAGGCTCACTGATGGGGCCTTGGGAGTTAGATAGCTGGCGAAAGCCGTTTTCGCCCCAGGCCAACGGCATAACACCGCGCGATTCGATGGCCTCAAACACCATTTCCCCGGCTTCACCGCCGGTGACCGCATCCACGGCGGCTTCATCGGGAATGAAAAACGGCAGCGAGAAGAGATTAAGCTCCGGCACCTGCGGCGACCAGTTAATCGTCGAGCCCACGGCGGCGTCGATCAATCCCGAACGCATCGCGGAAAATTCGCGGGTCTGGTCGCCGGATACCAGCTGCGAGTTGGGATACACCCGTAGGGTCAACTCACCATCGCTGCGTTCTTCCACCAATTCCGCCCACTTTTCCGCCGCCTGCCCCCAGGGAAAGGCATCAGACAAAACAGTAGAAACCGAGAGTTCACGTGCTTGTGCAGAAAGCGAAGCAGAAAGCAGTGCCGCACCGGCCAAGCTGGCAGTTAAACGAGCCATTGAGCGTGTCAGCGTCATGATAGATCCTTTTTTATCGGTTTTTGTGGTGACTTTATTATAGGGGTCAGCCCTTACCACCGGATTCGACTTATATTGGCGATAAGGTCCCCATTGTAGGTATTCTTCTGTTGAAAGGAACCCATCCAAACGGTTATGGAAGATCAATAGGGAACCCCAGAGGCTGCCAACGGGGCTTATACGATAATATTGGCACCTGATACCCTAACCTCGTCTCCTTTGCTACCAACGGACATCAACGTGCCACTACGCGACCTGTTGCTCGGTCTCTTGGTTATCGCCATTTGGGCGTTAAATATCATTGTTATCAAGCTCGGCGTGACGGAATTACCCCCGCTGTTGCTAACCACGTTGCGCTTTACGCTGGTCGCCGTACTGCTGGTGCCCTTCTACCCGGTGGCGCGGGCGCAGCTGCCGTTTTTACTGCTGCTATCCTTTACCTTCGGTAGCATGCACTTCGCCTTGCTGTTTATTGGCTTACAGCAGGCCGAAGCGGGCACCGGCGCGCTTTTGGTACAGATGGGGACGCCCTTTGCCACGCTGTTGGCGGTGATCTTTCTAAAAGAAAAGCTAGGCCTCAAACGTATTGTCGGGCTACTGCTCTCATTTGCGGGCATTATTGTGTTGGCGGGCGGGCCTGCCTTACCGACACCAGTGCCCCTGGTGATTCTATTGTGCAGCGCGATGGGCTGGGCAATGTCGCAGCTATTGATCAAACGCGGCCCGCCGATTGCGCCGATGGCGCTGGCAGGTTGGATGGCGCTGTTTGCGGTGCCTCAGGTAGCGTTGGGTTCATGGCTATTTGAAAGCGGCCAGTGGCTGGCAATAAAGCAGGCGAGCTGGTTGGGCTGGGGGGCAATGATTTACACCGCCGTGATGTCGTCAATTATCGCGTATGGGATTTGGTACGCGCTGTTGCGCCGCCACCCGGTGAATCGCGTGGTGCCCATGACGCTACTCGTGCCGGTATTAGCAGTCGGCCTTGGTGCACTGTTAATGGGCGACAGCCTAGGTGTGCATAAACTGGTGGGTGGCGGCTTAGTGGTTGTGGGTATCGCCCTGATTGTGCTTAATTTCAGCCGACAGCTTCGCTCCGTTTAATTCGCGGGTTGGCAGAAACCGACGATCTCAGGGCGATCCGCCCGTCGCTATTGATAAAGGCAATGTCGAGGAAAATCAGCGTAGCGACATCGACAGCAGCGCCGTCATCGAAACGTCACATATCCGCGCGGGCCAATCAGTTAGACTAAACAGTTACCAAACCGGGAGTTCCCTATGCAGATGCTCGCGCTTTACAGTATCAAGGGCGGCGTGGGCAAGACCGCCTCCGCCGTCAATCTCGCCGCCGAAGCCGCACGCGACGGCAGGCGAGTGTTGCTGTGGGATCTCGACCCTCAGGCCGCCACCACCTTCTACCTGCGCAGCAAACCCAAAGTGCGCGGTGGTGTCGACAAACTGGTCAAGGGCAAGGCCGATCTTGATCGGGCGATCCGCGAGACCGACATCGAGGGGCTAGATCTGCTGCCGGCGGCGCTGGGCTCGCGTGATCTGGAAGCGGCAATGGAAACCCGCAAGCCCAGTCGGCTGCGCAAGATCCTCAAGCCGGTAATGGATAGTTACGACCTGGTGATACTCGATTGCCCGCCGAGCCTGTCAGCGCTCGCCGAGCAGATTTTCTCCAGTGTCAATGCACTACTAGTGCCGGTGGTGCCGACTACTCTATCGTTGCGCACGCTCGAGCAACTGGAGGGTCATCTCGACGAGGTCGACCATGCCTGCCCGATCTGGCCGTTCGTGACCCTCGCCGACCGCCGCAAGACCCTGCACCGCCAGGTGATGGAGACGCTCAGCGAACGCTGGCCGAGGCGCCTGTCGACGAACGTGCCTAACGCCAGTGCGGTCGAGCGCATGGGTGTCGAACGCGCCCCGGTCGGGCATTTTGCCCGCAGCAGTCGGGGTGGCCGCGCCTACGCCGCGCTGTGGCGAGAGATCGCGCAGCGTCTGCAATGACCGTCTGCAACAAGCTGACTCAAGGCCGGGGCGACAGCTTAGTGATCGCGGACACCGCCCTGATTATGCTTAATTTTAGCCGACAGCCTCGCTCCGTTTAATTCGTGGGTTGGCAGGAACCGGCTTCGCTTGGGATGGACACACAGTCGCCCACGTTGATGCCGCTCTGCTCAAAGTAACCGGCGTTGACTTCTAACGCAGCATGGTAGGGCTTACCCGGCGCATAGACGCGGCAATCGCTCGGCGATGAGGATTCACACGGCGGCATTGTCATCATAGCGACAATTGTGCCGTCGCTGTCGATAAAGGCGATATCCAGCGCAATCAATGTGCGATACATCCAAAATCCATTGTGAGCCGATTGCTCGCGCTCGTACGTAAACAGCATGCCGTGATCAGCGGGCAGCACCTCACGCCCCATCAAGCCTTTTTGCCGCTGCGCCTGCGTTTGCGCCAATTCCACACTCAGCCGGTGCGGGCCTTGCGCGCTGTGAATGACTAACATACGCCGCGCCAATGGCGGTGTATCCCCTTCGCCGTTAACACCTTCGCTACTAAGCGCCGGGCCCACCCACGCTAGCGGCGCTAATGTCACCAGTGGAAGCGCAAGCGACGCCTTGAGTAACGCGCGACGTGTCGTGTTCATCGGTTTTTCCTCTTTTAATCGTCACGCGCAAGGGTATGTGTCCCTGGCATGATATGAATCCCGGCCGCCAGAAGCGACACATTCACCATAGAACCAGGGACAAGTTGATTGCGCCGGGCGGCATGGGTGGCAATATCAAAACGTAGCATATCGCCGTGGGCGACACGCAGCGTAACCGATGTCATTCCGCCCAGCGCGACCACTTCGCTGACCAGCGCGGGCACCGGATTTTCGCGCTCGCCGTTGGAGGGTCGGTCTCGCCGGTGCAGCACAATATCCGATGGCGGCAAGTACCAGGTGACCGCCTCGCCGAGGGAAAAAGTGTCGAGCCCTTCGGCTACCTCCAGCTGAAAACGCCCCCATTGCAGATAGCGCTGGCCGTCAATCTCGACGACTGTTGCGTTAAACAGATTATGACGATCAAGAAGGCGCGCCACCTCCGGCGTTGCCGGTTGGCGAAAAAGCCGCTCCGGCCTGTCTTGCTGTAGGCTTTGGCCGTTATGCAACACACAAATCTGATCGGCCAGCGCCGTGGCTTCTTCCAGGTCGTGGGTGACCAGCACAATGGGAATGGAAATTTGCTGGCGCAGCAGCGCAAGTTCGCGCTGCAAACGCCGCCGGGTGACTTGATCCACCGCCGAAAAAGGCTCATCCAAGAGCAATACCTGGGGATCGCGGGCCAAAGCTCGCGCCAACGCCACCCGCTGACGTTGCCCGCCGGAAAGCGCATCGGGGTAGCGTCGCCCCAGCCCTTCCAGGCGCACGCGCGCCAGCCACTGTTCGGCTCGGTCGCGCCGGGTCGGTTTGGGGTGGTGCCGCAAAGGGAGCGCGATATTTTCCAGCGCTGTGAGGTGCGGGAACAGCGCGTAATCCTGAAACACAATGCCGACACGGCGCTTTTGTGCCGAAAGTGAGTGCTTACTCTTGGCATCAAACCAGCGCGTTTCGCCGCAGACGATGTGCCCTTCTGCGGGCTGATAGAGCCCCGCAATCGAGCGTAAAAGTGTCGTTTTGCCGCTACCGGACGGGCCGACCAATGCGAGTAACTCCCCGCGCCGGCAGACAAAATCGGCGGCAAGCGGGATCGGCCCCGCCTGTGCGAGCACTACGCGCAAATCAGCCACGTGCCCCCCTGCGGCGTCCGGCCAGCCCATACACAATACCCAGGGTGATAAACGACACAGCTAGCAGCGACGCCGACATCAGCGCGGCGCCCTGCTCGTCGAATGCCTGCATACGGTCATAAATGGCAATCGCCAGGGTTCGGGTTTCGCCGTCGATAGAGCCGCCGACCATTAAAATCACGCCAAATTCCCCCAACGTATGGGCGAACGTTAACGCAAACGCCGAGAGCAGCCCCGGCCACACCAGCGGCAGCTCAATGCACCAAAGCGTTTGCCACGGGCCAAGCCCGCTGCACCAGGCCGCTTCGCGCAGGTTGCGAGGTATGCTTTCGAATGCGCGCTGAATAGGCTGCACGGCGAAGGGGATGTTAGCGACCAGCGAGGCGAGCAAAATGCCGGTAAAGGTAAAGTTCAGCCCGCTACCGGTCAGCTCTGCCCAGAAGGCACCAACCGGCGCATCGCGGCTAAAGCTGAGCAGGAGATAAAAACCCAGCACCGTCGGCGGTAACACCAGCGGCAGCGCCACCAGCGCCTCGCAAAGCCCTTTGCCGCGAAAGCGCGCATAGGCGAGCGTGCGACCCAGCCAGATACCCAACGGCAGCAGAATCAAACAGGTCAACGCCGCCAGGCGTAGTGAAACCGAGAGCGCTGCCCAATCCATAAGCTCTGCCATTACTCCGGTTCGCCAAAGCCCGGTACATTAAAACCCGGCTCTTGAAAACCCGGCTCTTGAAAACCATAGTCGCGCAAAATGGCGCGCCCCTTTTCCCCCTGTAGCCACTGATAAAAAGCGGTGGCCGTTTCGCTGGCGTTTTGCGTTAGCACCATGCGCTGATTGAGCGGCGCGTGCCAGTCGGCAGGAATCAGCACATAGTCGCTTTTGTCGGCAAGCCCCGGCGCTAACGCGAGCGAATACGCCACTAACCCACCACGGGTATCCGATGAGAGCGCAAACTGTGCTGCTTGAGAAACATTTTCTCCCAGCACCCGCAGCGGCGCTGTCTCATGCCAGAGCTTGGCGTGCTCTAACGCCTGCTGCGCCGCCACGCCGTAAGGCGCGTGCTCGGGGTTGGCCAATGCAATACGCTGGCGCTTGCCAGACGCTTGCGCAGCAATCGCCGCTTCTATCGCGGCCAAGGGAGCGTCTTCGCTCGGTAGCGTGCCAGCGCCTTTAGGCTGCAGCCAAACCAACCGACCGGTGGCATAGCGCACACCTTTATCGCGAGTATGTCCCTCTTCGTGCAATGCTAGGACATATGCCTCATCGGCGGAGAGATAAAGCTCAAACGGTGCTCCCTGAGCGATTTGGCGGCGAAAATTGCCCGACGAACCAAAATTGAGCCTCACCCGTTCGCCCGTTTGCTGGGCGAACGTTTCAGCGGCTTCACTTAGCGCGAATTGCAAATCCGACGCCGCCGCCACCACCGGTGGCTTGGCCGATGCCGTGGCAGTGAACATCACACTCAACGCGAAGGTAGCTAGCCATCGTAATGCACGCATTGGCGGACTCCTTGTCAGCGTGGATTACGCGGTGAGGTTTGCGTGTTTTTCGCTAATCGCCATCACTTTCATGGTGTTGGTGCCACCGTGAGCGTTCATATGATCGCCGCGGGTGAGAATCACATGATCCCCCGGGGCGACGATACCCTGCTCAACCAACAGCGCCAGCGCGCGGTCGTTAAGCTCGGCAGCCGACAGGTCCGTGGTATCAAACGGCAGCGAAACCACGCCGCGATAGAGCGCCATGCGGCGCTGGGCAACCGGGTTATGGGCCAAGCCAACGATGGGCAAACCCGAGCGAATGCGCGAGGCGATCAACGGCGTATAGCCGGAAGCGGTCATGCAGGCAATCGCGGCCACACCTTCCATGTGGTTCGCCGCGTACATCGCCGAGAGCGCAATGGTTTCATCGGGGCGGGTAAAACCCTCGTGAATGCGGTGGCCGGACTCTTGGGCAACTTTTTCGCGCTCGGCGCCGAGGCAAATGCGCGCCATCGCTTCCACGGTTTCCAGTGGGTAATCCCCTGCCGCCGTTTCAGCGGAGAGCATGACCGCGTCACTGCTGTCGAGCACGGCGTTCGCGACGTCAAACACTTCCGCCCGCGTGGGCAGAGGGGCCGTGATCATGCTTTCCATCATCTGCGTGGCGGTAATCACGGCGCGATTGAGTGTCCGCGCCCGCTTGATCAAGCGCTTTTGTATACCCACCAGCTTGGCATCGCCGATTTCCACGCCGAGATCACCACGGGCCACCATCACCGCTTGAGAAGCTTCGATGATTGCATCCATTGTCGCTTCATCGGCCACCGCTTCGGCGCGCTCAATTTTGGCCACGAGGCCAATGTCTTTACCCGCTTCGCCAAGTAGGCGCCGCGCCTCGAACATATCCTCGGCGTTGCGGGGAAAGGAGATGGCGAGATAGTCCACACCGATATCGACGGCGGTCTTCAAATCAGTTTTATCTTTTTCGGTCAGCGCCGGTGCGGATAGGCCACCGCCCTGCTTGTTGATACCTTTGTTGTTGGAAAGCTTACCGCCCACCACCACTGTGGTATGCACCTGCTGCCCGTTGACACCTGTCACATCCAGTACCAAGCGGCCATCGTCGAGCAGTAGCCGGTCGCCTGCGACGACGTCATTCGCGAGGGTTTTGTAGTCGCAGCCAACGTGCTCGGCATCGCCGGCATCAGCGTCCATTGCCATGTCCAAAATAAACGGCTGGCCGTCTTTAAGCGTGACCGCGCCGTCTTTAAAGCGCGCGATACGGATTTTGGGGCCTTGCAAATCGCCCAGCGCTGCCACACTGCGCCCGAGCTTGGCGGCGATTTCACGCACGCTGTTAAGGCGGCGGCGATGGTCTTCCGGCGTGCCATGGGAGAAATTAAGACGCACCACGTCGACCCCGGCAGCCAGCATCGCTTCGAGTACGCCCTCGCGGTCGCTGGCAGGGCCAAGGGTGGCGACAATTTTAGTACGACGAATGGAAGAGTAGTGCAGTGCGTTCATAGTGCTCCCGGGCCATGCAGGTAAACGTAACGGTGTTAATAGATTACCAGTATAAAGCACATCACATGACAGTCAGAGGGGCGATATTTCCATGCGCTTAAATCAATCAGCTTCATCGAGTAGACATTCATGCCGAATAAGGCCTCAGTTAACCTGGTCGATATCGCGGTGCCACACTAATAAGCTGTGATGTACGCTTATCCCATTAGACCTACCAACTTCTTCAAACCTTTAGGGAATCAAATGAGACGAATATGGAAGGCCTACTTTCAGGCGTCGTTGACCTTACGCGTTACCATCGCGCTGGTGCTGGGCGTTGTCGTCGGGTCAGTCGGCGGTGAGACCGTAGCGACCTGGCTGGCGCCGCTGGGTGACCTACTGCTACGGCTACTCACCTTCCTGATCGTGCCCATCGTGCTGTTTACGCTAATGGTGGGGGTGAACCAGTCGCGGGAGGGAAGTGCGGGCCGCATAGGCGGCAAGGTGTTCGGCTACTACCTCGTGTCTTCGGCGTTGGCGATTGTGGTGGGTTTAACCGTTGCCACGCTGTTTAGCCCGGGGAGCGGGATGATACTGGATGAGAGCGCTAGTTTTTCGGTGCCCGAGAATCCCGGTGTTGTCGATACGTTGCTGAATATAGTGCCGGATAATATTATCGGTGCCTTTGCCGAACTCAATATGCTGGGGATTATTTTCACGGCGCTGGTGTTTGGTATCGCGCTTCTTAAAATGCGTCAGTCGGAACGACAGCATGCGCTGGGTGAACGGCTTTTTGAAGTGATCGAGGCGCTCAATGCGGTCACGCTCAAGGTGATGTCGGGGGTATTGCATTACGTGCCCATTGGCGTGTTTGCCATTGTCGCCGGAACGGTGAGCCAGCAGGGGGTGAAAACACTACTGTCGCTTGGCGATATGGTGGTTGTGTTGTATGTCGCTCTAGGCCTCCAACTGCTGATTTATTGCGGCATCATGCGCCTGTTTGGCGTCAAACTACGCAACTTCTTCCGCGAGGCCCGCACGCCAATGGCAACGGCGTTTGCCACTCAAAGCAGCTCGGGTACGTTGCCACTCACTATTAATGCCGCGCATCGCTTGGGGATTTCCAAAAGCATCTATGGTTTCAGCCTGCCGCTAGGCGCCACGTTAAACATGGACGGGGCGGCGATTCGTATCGCCATCTCGGCGGTATTTGCCGCCAACGTGATTGGCGCACCGCTGGATTTTATCAGCATGGTGCAGATAGTGCTGATTGGCACGCTGGTATCGGTGGGCACGGCGGGAGTGCCGGGGGCCGGGATCATTATGATTGCCACGGTATTTGCCCAAGTCGGCCTGCCGATTGAAACCGTCGCGCTGCTTACCGCAATAGATGCGCTGGTGGGCATGGGCTGTACGGCGCTAAATGTGACGGGCGACTTAGTCGGTACCTCCGTCATTGCCCGTAGTGAAGGCGAGCAGTTGAGTGAAGAGCCTGTCAAAGAAACGTCAGTCGCGGTAAAAGGTTGAGCGGGCACTAGCTAAATCAAGGCAATCACAAAAGCCGCCTAAGCGTTAGTTTAGGCGGCTTTATATTTATTAAACGCGTCTATCAAACCCTAATGCTTCAATATCACATAAAGCGCATGGATGATGCCAGGTATGAAGCCAAAGAGCGTTAGAATAATATTCAGCCAGAAATGTCCTTTAAAACCGACCTCAAAGAATACACCGAGGGGCGGTAAAATGACCGCAAAAATCATCTTGATGGGGTCAGTCGCAGTAAATGCCATGCAGCCTCCTTTGCTTTTAAGTGCATAACGCTTAAATCCACCTACACTAGAGTTATTTACTATAACGTAAAGAAGTGTAGACACCCGTGTTCACCTGAGACGCAGAAAGAGCAAAAACGTTCCATAGCGTTATACAATGCTTTATTTAAGTTTTTATTAATATATTGGGAGGGACCCCGTGAAAAAACTAACGACCTCGGTTTGCTTGGCAAGCTGCTTTATATCAGCGCCAAGCTGGGCGCAGCCCGCTGACACAGAAGAAATGGCAACGCTTGAAGTGACCGCCCCCCGGCTTGCCCGTGAGCTTTATGCCACCCCCGCTGCGGTTTCAACACTTGACCGCGACGCGATTGCCCAGGGCCAGCAGCGCACGCGTTTGGATGAATCACTGGTACGTGTGCCAGGGGTATTCGTGCAGAATCGCGATAATTTTGCCCAAGGCCTGCGAATTGCTATCCGCGGCTTTGGCGCCCGGGCGCCGTTTGGGGTGCGCGGTATTACCGTAATGGTCGATGGTATCCCTTACACGCTGCCCGACGGTCAGGCACAGTTAGATGCCATTGACCTGGACAGCGCCGAGCGCATTGAAGTGATCCGCGGGCCCTCTTCGGTGCTTTACGGTAACGCAGCGGGCGGTGTGATCGATGTCACCACTGCCGATGGGCGCGATAACCCCGGAACACGGCTGCGCGCCGAAGCAGGCAGCGATGGCTACCGTAAAACGTCGTTGCAAACCGGTGGTAGCCAAGGCGATTGGTCGCATCACGTCAGCCTCTCGGCGCTCAATGTGGATGGTTACCGGGAGCAGAGTTCCACCGAGAAATACCTGCTGAATGCCAAGCTGCGCCGCGAGTTAGGCAGCGACCGGGCGTTAACCGCGATTATCAACCTGCTGGACAACCCCCGCTCTGAAGATCCCGGTGCGCTGAACGCAGAAGAAGTGGCGAACGGCCGCGACCAGGCGGCGCCGAACTCATTGGCGCTGGACGCGGGCCAAACCGTTGATCAACAGGTTCTCGGTTTGCAATACGAAGATTTGTCCGCCGGCCCTGGCGAAATGTATCTAAAAGGTTTTGTCTCTCAGCGTGATTTTGAGCAGCAACTGCCTTACGTGGGCGATAGCCGCATTGGCTATCAGCGTGACTACATGGGCGCGAGCGCCGAGTATCACCACGAGATCAGCCTGGGTAGCTTGCCGCTAAGCTACATCACCGGTGTTGATGTGGCCCGCCAAGACGACGAGCGCTTTCGGAACGATGTAAATGGCCAAGGCGTTGTTGGCGAGCAGCTGGCGGAAGAGACCCAGACGGCAACTTCCACTGGGGTGTTTGCACAGGGTGATTTAGCATTGACCGAGCAGGTAACGCTCTCGCTGGGTGCGCGCTTTGACCGGGTTGAATTGGAAATAGATGATCGCTACCAGAACGATGGCGACCAAAGTGAGGAGCAAACCTTCAACGAGTGGAGCGGCTCGGCGGGGCTAAGCTACCGTTATCGTCCGCAGCATCAGGCCTATATCAACACCGGCACGGCATTTGAAACCCCCGCGTTCTCGGAGTTTGCTAACCCTTCGGGCGGCGGTTTTAATCCATCGGTGTCGCCACAAAAATCCTGGAGCCGTGAGATAGGGCTTCGGGGCTTCGTTGAAGCATTGTCGATGGATTACGATTTGGCGCTGTTTTCGGTGCGTGTCCGCGATGAGTTGGTGCCTTACGAAAAAGATGGGGGGCGCACTCTCTATCGAAATGCGGGCGATACCGGCCGCGACGGCATTGAGCTGGCGTTGGGCTGGCAGCTTGCTGATCAGTGGCGGCTGGATAGTGCCCTGACGCTGGCAAGCTACGAATTCGATCAATTTGCGACACCTTCTGAGAGTTTTGGTGGTAACCGCATCCCCGGCCTACCTGAGCAGACCTGGGTGAACCAGCTTACTTGGGAAAACCTTGATGAGCGTTTCGCGACCCTGGAAACCCAGTACGTGGGCGATATGGTAGCGGACAACGCCAACGAGACCGAGGTGGATAGCTACTGGCTGGTAAACCTGCGCGTGGGGGATGGTTGGCCGCTAGGCAGCGATACCCGGCTGAAGGCTTACGTTGGCGTGCGTAATCTGCTTGATGAAGAGCACTACGCCAACGTGCGCTTAAACGGCAGCTTTGGTCGCTTTTACGAACCCGCTCCAGGGCGCAGCGTGTATAGCGGGTTAGAGGTACGTTTTTAAACGCTTTATGTAAGGCGCTTTATCAATAAAAGCGGGCGCCCCTTGTGAAAGAGACATCAACGGCACCCATTATGAGATAGTGTTGAGGCTGGAGATAAGGGCAAAAACGCTATAGCTTGACCAGCATTTTACCGGTGTTGCCACCATCAAACAGGGCGAGAAAAGCGTCAGGGGTACTTTCAAGCCCTTCTTTAACCGTCTCTTTATAGTCGAGCTTGCCTTCCGCTACTTGCGGGGCTACTTCGTTCAGGAAGTCCGGATAGCTCGACCAGTGGTCAGCAACGATAAAACCCTGCATCTTGGCTTTGCGCACCACCAGTTGAGATAGATTGCTGGGGCCAGGGGTAGGCGTTTTGGCATTGTAGCTTTCGATCATGCCGCATACGGCGATGCGCGCGCCTTCATTTAACTGACTAAGCGCTGCCTCAAGGCATATACCGCCGACGTTTTCGTAATACACATCGATACCATTGGGGCTGGCAAGCTTGATGGCGTCGCTTAGCTCCTGCGCGGTACGCTCGCGATAGCTAACCGGTTCAACACCCAAGGATTCCAGCCAAGCGAGCTTATGAGCCGAGCCCGCAATACCGACCACATGGCAGCCCTTAGCTTTGGCCAGCTGTACGACCAGGGAGCCGACGGCACCGCTCGCGGCGCTGACTAAAACGTTATCCCCCGGTTTGCATTCGGCAATGACGTTGAGACCGGTCCAGGCGGTCATACCGGGCATCCCCAGAACACCCAAGTAAGCCTGTTCGGGAACGTCGATATCGGGTAGCGGGGTAACGCCTTGCGCTGGCAGTTGGGCAATATCACGCCAGCCACCCATATGGCTGACGTTGTCGCCCACGTTGAGGCTCGGATCCTTGGACTCAACAATCTCGCCAATAGCGCCGCCTTCCATGGGCTTGCCTATTTCAAACGGCTCCACATAGGTGCGCACACCGCTCATGCGGCCACGCATGTAAGGGTCAACGGAAAGCCAGCGGTTACGAATCCGTACTTCGCCCTCGGCTAGGTCGGGTAGGGTTTGCGTTTCCCGTTTAAAAAGCGCGCGGTCGGGTAGGCCGTCAGGATAATCGGTAAGCGTATAAAATTGCGACTGCATAAATGCCTCCTGCGAATACATATCATGCGAATACATGGCGTATGGAACGCCTTCAGCATAGAGATCATTAGCCTGCTTGCAAGTTCGGTAACGTGTACGCAAGAGGGCACAATCAAAAACGCCACGGCGGTTAGGCCGTGGCGTTTGTGGACAACAAATCTCGCTTATTGATTAGCGATTTTCTGCGTCGCTTCGTTAGCCGCTTTCTGCGTTACTTCAGTGGCATTTTTCACGTTTTGTTCCGTCATCTTTTGGCTTTCCTGCATGAAAGTTTGCCCCAGCGAGGTAAGCTTTTCCGCATCGCCTTTAAAGCGCTCGACCATGTCGCCTGCGGCTTTCTGCTGGCTATCCACCGCTTTTTTCAGGCTGTCGGCGTCTTGGACATCTAGCCATGTGCGCATCTGCGAAACCGACATATCGGTGTAAGCACGAGCAGCGTCGAGCTGAGCGCTCACTACCTGATCGTAATAATCAAGCGCGGCAATCGTGTAGCTGCGCATGGGCGAAACAAAAATAGTATTGAGCTGTTGCGTGTTTTTTTCAGCGGCCTTATTCATGGCACGTTCTCCTGCAGTGAGTTAACTCGTCAGCAGCAGCGCTGCTAGCGGTTTCAAGAGGCGTTAACCTCTTCTGATATTCAAGCTAGCAGGGCTTTTTGTGCAGTGCAACATGATTTTTTTCATTCCTTAGCCTGCCGGCAAATCGCGCACCGTGAAGGCCCTAGCCGCCAACCCGTCATACTGGGCTAGCATGCGTTCAAACCAGTGCGCGACGTCATCGTCTGGGGGCGCGAGCGCCTGTTCTGACACGCAATACGCCCACATCATGCTGCCAAACAACAAGTAATCGACACCGCTGGGCACCTCGCCATCGAGAAAGGGCGTTTCACGCAATAATTCGCGTACCGGCGCCAACGTTTTCTGCAGCGCCTGACGCCCTTGTTCCGGCTGATGGAACGCTTCTAGTGTGCAGCCAAAACGGGCTTCACGGGTTTCCCGAAAATAGGCGCGATCATCAGGGTGAATGGCGGCAAGCAAATCCAGCGCCACGATGCGAAAGAGAGAGGGTGTGACACTACGTTCAACAAAATGCTTAAAAAACAGCGCACGCTGATAGCTTACTCCTTCGCCTAAAAGCGGTGCCTCGGGGTAGGCGGCATCCAAGTAACGCATGATCTCGAAACTATCGGTCACAACCTTATCGCCGTCGCATAACACCGGCACTTTGTCGTAATCAGCGAAGGCGAGCTCGTCTTTTTGCAAAAACCGCCAAGGCTTAAAATGGGTCTCTAGCCCTTTATGCGCGAGCGACATCCGCACGCGCCAGCAGTAAGGGGAAAAACGTAGTCGTTCATCGCGGCCACACAAATCATAGAGCGTACGTGTCATCGCAGTATCCTTATTACTCTTGTTAGTAAGCGTTTCACCATGGCCGCACTTCGCGACGTTAGCAAGTGGGTCAGCGCCTGCTCAAGCCAACCCATGTGTAGCGCTGCAACCCATAATTGTCTATTAGTCTAACGACTCCTCCAGCGGCCACTTTTCTATCCTGAATAAATACTTATAAAAAACAATATATTAGCGCCATAATCGCGGAGATTTTTTGCATTCCTTACAATAAATTATTGGTAAGACCAATTATCCATCGGTAGTCATTCCTCCATCGACTCCGTATCTTTCGCTGCGACATGCGAGTCGCTTTGGCGGCTAAAAGTCTTTCTGGAGCACATCACCAATAACGAAGGGACGTTCCTCCCATGAATGAAACAACTCTTGCACTTTTTGCTTTCGTGCCGCTGGTACTGGCAGGCGTGCTGTTGATCGGGTTTCGGATGGCAGCCAAAACAGCCATGCCGATTGTCTTCATGGTCACCGCACTGATCGGCCTTCTCGCTTGGGACATGGCGTTTTCGCGTATTCTGGCGTCAACGTTCCAAGGGCTCATTCTGACGGTTGCAATTCTGTGGATTATCTTCGGCGCCATTCTACTGCTGAATACGCTTAAGCATTCGGGCGGTATTACGGCTATTCGCAAAGGCTTTTCGGGCATCAGTCCTGACCGCCGGGTACAGGCGATTATCGTCGCGTGGCTATTTGGCTGCTTTATCGAAGGCGCTTCCGGGTTTGGTACACCGGCCGCCGTCGCCGCGCCCCTATTGGTAGCGTTAGGCTTCCCGGCGCTAGCTGCTGTCGTCGTGGGTATGATGATTCAGTCTACACCGGTCTCCTTTGGCGCGGTCGGTACGCCGATTGTCGTGGGGGTTACCGGCGGCTTGGACCGTGGTGGCATCACCGAAGCGCTGGAAACCGGCGGCTATACCTGGATGGAGTATTTCCGTTTGATTGCGGGTGAAGTGGCAGTGATCCACGGCATCGTGGGCGTTTTGATGCCGCTGATCATGGTCGTCATCATGGTGCGCTTCTTCGGCGCTAATCGCTCCTGGAAAGAAGGCCTTTCGATCACGCCGTTCGCGCTGTTTGCCGGCGTTGCCTTCGTGGTGCCTTATATGCTGGCAGGTGTGTTGCTCGGGCCGGAGTTCCCGTCAATGATTGGCGCTATGGTCGGCCTTGCCATCGTGGTACCTGCCGCACGTCGTGGCTTCTTGATTCCTAAAGACACCTGGGACTTCCCTGAGTCGACGTCTTGGCCTGACGAGTGGATCGGCAAGCTCGAACTCAAAATGGACGACATTGCTGGCAAAGCGCCGATCTCTACCTTCATGGGCTGGCTGCCCTACGTGCTGCTGGCGGTCTTTTTGGTCGCGTCGCGCGTAATCGAGCCGCTGAAAAGTGCTTTGACCTCCTTCGCGTTTGGTTGGAACGATATCCTTGGCGAAGGCATTGGCGGTAGCATTCAGCCGCTTTATCTGCCGGGTGGCATCCTGCTGGCCGTGGTATTGGTGACCGCAGTGTTACACCGCATGAAACTCGGCGAGCTAAAAGCGGCGTTTAGTGACTCATCGAAAACCATTCTAGGCGCCGGTTTTGTGTTGATCTTCACCATCCCGATGGTGCGTATTTTGATCAACTCAGGCGTTAACGGCTCGGATCTTGTCTCCATGCCGGTTGCCATGGCACGCTTCGTGGCCGACGGTGTCGGTGGTGTGTATCCGTTCTTTGCGCCGATGGTGGGCGCTCTGGGGGCCTTTATTGCCGGTTCAAACACCGTCTCTAACCTGATGCTGTCAGATTTCCAGTTCAACGTAGCGAACCAGCTCGGCGTCTCCACGGCCTTTATGGTAGCGCTGCAAGCCGTCGGCGCGGCCGCCGGTAACATGATTGCCATTCACAATGTGGTGGCGGCATCGGCAACGGTTGGGCTGCTGGGACGAGAAGGCACCACCATCCGTAAAACCATCTTGCCGACCATCTACTATCTTGTTGCAACCGGTTTGATCGCACTAATTGGTTTCTATGTCATCGGTATTAGCGATCCGCTTATGCGTGCGCTAAGTGGTTAAACGCATCTGTTAGTCGAACACGTTCGCCTCACCGGGAACCTTTCTCGGTGAGGTTGAGCTATCTTGGTGAGGTGTTAATCCACTTTATATGCAAAAGGTTTTCGGATTGTTTGCTAGAAGTAGATTTATGGAAACCTTTTCCATAAGATTGGATTCACTACTTTCCTACGCCCTCCTCCCGCTCAGGAGCAGCCATGAACATTCATTATGATGAACGCCTTGATGGCGAGCTGAAGTCGTTTGAAAAAGCCGACGTCTTACGCGATCTACAAACGTCCATACCCTCTCTTGCGCTTTTGCACCGTGAAGAAGACTTGCGCCCTTTCGAGTGCGATGGCCTTGCCGCCTACCGCATTCTGCCCATGCTGGTCGCGCTACCGGAAACCCTCGACGAGGTACAGACGCTACTCAAACGCTGCAATGCCCTCGGCGTACCGGTGGTGACACGCGGGGCGGGCACCGGCCTTTCCGGCGGGGCGTTACCAATTGAGCGGGGCGTGTTGCTGGTGATGTCGCGCTTCAAACAGATTTTGAGCGTCGACCCGGACGCCCGCATGGCGCGTGTACAGCCGGGTGTCCGCAACCTGGCAATCTCCGAGGCCGCCGCGCCCTACGGGCTCTACTACGCGCCGGACCCCTCTTCGCAAATCGCCTGCTCAATTGGCGGCAACGTGGCGGAAAACGCCGGCGGTGTCCATTGTTTGAAATACGGCCTCACTGTTCACAACGTCATGCGTGTGGATATCGTCACTATTGAAGGCGAAACCATGACGCTTGGCTCAGAAGCACTCGACGCGCCGGGGTTCGATCTTCTCGCCCTGATGAACGGCTCAGAAGGCATGCTCGGCGTGGTTACCGAAATCACCGTGAAGCTTTTGCCCAAGCCGGAAACCGCCAAGGTGTTGATGGCAAGCTTTGACGACGTCGAGAAAGCCGGCCGCGCCGTGGGCGAGATTATCGCTGCCGGCATTATCCCCGGCGGACTGGAAATGATGGATAAGCTTGCGATCAAAGCCGCCGAAGACTTCGTCAAAGCCGGTTACCCGGTCGATGCCGAAGCGATTCTTTTGTGCGAGCTTGACGGTGTCGAAGCGGACGTCGACGACGACTGCGAGACTGTTCGCGCGGTGCTGGAAAAAGCCGGCGCCACCGATATTCAGCAGGCCCGCGACGAAGCCGAACGCGCTAGATTCTGGGCCGGGCGTAAGAACGCCTTCCCCGCAGTAGGCCGTATGTCGCCGGACTACTACTGCATGGACGGCACGATTCCGCGCCGCGAGCTGCCTCGCGTGCTCAAAGGCATCGCCGCCCTCTCGGAAGAGAGCGGCTTGAAAGTCGCCAACGTCTTCCACGCCGGTGACGGCAATATGCACCCGCTGATTCTGTTTGATGCCAACCGGGAAGGGGAACTCGAGCTCGCCGAGGACGTGGGCGGCAAAATCCTCGAGCTTTGCGTGGCCGCCGGCGGCTCTATCACCGGTGAGCACGGTGTTGGGCGCGAGAAAATCAACCAGATGTGCAGCCAATTCCAAGCCGATGAGCTCACGGTGTTTCACGCGCTGAAGGCAGCGTTTGACCCGGATCGTTTGCTTAACCCGGGCAAGAACATCCCCACACTCGCCCGCTGCGCAGAGTTTGGCGCCATGCACGTGCACAATAACGAGCTTCCGCACCCGGAACTGCCCCGTTTCTGATTGGCCCGCAGGAAAGATCATGACCGACACGACGACACAGACTGCCGAGCACGATATCGCCGATGCCTTGTGCGAGCAGGTGAAAAAAGCCCACGCGAAGCGCACGCCGCTTCGCATCGTCGGCGCCGATACCCGCGCCTTTTACGGCCGCCCCGTGGAGGGAGAGCCCCTTAACATCGCCGAGCACAGCGGCATTGTTCACTACGACCCGGTTGAGCTGGTGGTGACCGTGCGCGCAGGCACCCCCATCAGTGCGCTGGAAGCCGCGCTCGCCGAGCATAACCAGATGCTCGCCTTCGAGCCGCCGCGCTTTGGCGCGGCCAGCACCATCGGCGGCGCCGTGGCCACCGGTCTCTCCGGTCCAAGGCGCCCTTGGGCCGGGGCCGTGCGTGATTTCGTTCTCGGCTCCCACGTGATTACCCAAGAAGGCAAACTCTTGCGCTTTGGCGGCGAGGTGATGAAAAACGTCGCCGGCTACGATATGTCACGCCTAATGGCCGGCGCGCAGGGCACGCTCGGTGTGCTGGCGGATATCTCCTTTAAGGTGCTGCCCAAACCCACCGCGAGCCACAGCCTGAAGCTCTCACTACCCTTGAGCGACGCGCTCAAAAAACTCGCGGAACTCGGCCGCCAGCCGCTGCCGATTACCGCCGCCGCCTGGCACGATGGCGAGTTATTCCTGCGCTTGGAAGGCGGCAAAAGCTCGATAAACGCGACCCGCGACCGCCTGGGTGGCGAAGCGCTCGACGCAGATTTCTGGCGGGAGCTGCGCGACTTGGAGCACGCCTTCTTCACCCAAAATAACGACAAGGCGCTATGGCGGTTGTCGCTACCCCCCAACACCCCGCCGTTAGCGCTGGATATTCCCGAAAGCGATATCTTCTACGATTGGGCCGGCAGCCAGCGTTTTGTCAAAACCTCACTCGACGCCGAGACGCTGCGCCAGGCGTGTCAACACGCTGGCGGCCATGCCACCTGCTATACGCCAGCGGCATACGGCGGCGCGGCCGACCCCTTCACCCCACTCAACCCGGTGGTGGAGAAGTATCACCGCAACCTGAAGGCGGAGCTTGATGCCCACGGCATCTTCAACCCCGGTCGTCTTTATGCGGCGTTTTAATCCCGCGCTTTATTGAGGAGAGCTGACATGCAGACGCACTTTACCGACGCTGACCGCCAGAAGCCGCATATTCAGGAAGCCGAGCGCATTCTTCGCACCTGCGTACACTGTGGCTTTTGCAACGCCACCTGCCCCACCTATCAGTTGCTAGGCGATGAGCGCGACGGCCCACGCGGGCGCATCTATTTAATGAAGGAGCTGTTAGAGAGCCCCGAAGATGACGACCAAGTCACCGAAGAGACGCGGCTTCACCTCGACCGCTGCCTGACATGCCAGAATTGCGAAACCACCTGCCCGTCTGGCGTCGAGTATCACAAGCTGCTCAATATCGGCCGCGCTGAAATCGAACGCCGCGTGCCGCGCCCGGCCGCCGAGCGCGCGCAGCGCTATGCACTGCGCAAAATGCTGGTAGATCCGAAGCGCTTCGCCGCGCTGTTAAAGCTCGGCCAAACGTTTAAGCCGCTCGTCCCGGGTAAGCTACGCGATAAGATGCCACCAGCGCCGGTGGATGCAGGCATGCGTCCCGCCGCCGACCGCCATTCGCGCCAGGTGTTGATGCTTGAGGGCTGCGTTCAGCCCGGACTTTCGCCCAACACCAATGCCGCGACGGCACGCGTGCTCGACCGTTTGGGCATTAGCGTCACGCCGGTTTCCGAAGCTGGCTGCTGCGGCGCGATTGATTTTCACTTGAACGCCCAGGAAGAGGGCCGCGAGCGCATTCGCGCCAATATAGACGCTTGGTGGCCGCACGTCGAACACGGTGCTGAAGCTATCGTGCAAACCGCAAGCGGCTGTGGTGCCTTCGTTAAAGAGTATGGCGAGATGCTCAAAAACGACCCGGCGTATGCCGACAAAGCGCAGAAAATCAGCGCGCTGGCCAAAGATTTAGTTGAGATATTGCGCGACGAGCCGCTAGACGAACTGCAAATTAAAACCAGCCAGCGCTTGGCGTTTCACTGCCCGTGCACCTTGCAGCACGCGCAAAAACTCAATGGCGCGGTGGAAGGCGTTCTTACCCAACTCGGCTTTGCGCTGACACCGGTGCAAGACGCTCACTTATGCTGCGGTTCGGCGGGCACCTACTCCATCACGCAGCCGGAACTGGCCACCGAACTTCGCGATAACAAGCTCAACGCGCTGGAAGCAGGTAACCCGGAAATGATCGTCACCGCCAATATCGGCTGCCAGACCCATTTGGCTGGCGCTAACCGCACGCCGGTACGCCACTGGATCGAAGTCGTCGATACGGCGCTAGCCTGATATTGCTCAATAATAGCCTGAACCATTATCTAAAACCCCCTGGAAATCAAAAGGATATCACCATGCAAACCAAAGCCGTTTTAGCGCAAGCCGACGTCAACCACGTACTCGACGCTGCCCAAAAAGAAGCCGAACGCGAAGGTTGGGCGATCACCGTTGCCGTAGCTGACGACGGCGGCCACTTGCTTGCCCTGCGCCGCCTTGACGGTGCAGCACCGTTTACCGCCGACGTCGCCACGCAAAAAGCCCGTAGCGCTGCAATGGGGCGCAAGGAAACGCAAGTATTTGAAGAGATGATCAACGGTGGACGCACGGCGTTTGTTTCCGCCCCGTTGCAAGGGCTGCTGTCTGGCGGCGTCCCTATCATCGTCGACGGTAATGTCGTCGGTGCCGTGGGCATTTCCGGCGTCAAACCCGACCAGGATGTGCAGGTGGCTAAGGCCGCGGTTAGCGTAATTCCCGGCTAAAAGGATCAACGACGAAAAAGCCCCAGACCAATGGCCTGGGGCTTTATAAATTCTGTCAGCAATGCTGATATCGCTTAATGGCGGACCGGACGAGACTCGAACTCGCGACCTCCGGCGTGACAGGCCGGCATTCTAACCAACTGAACTACCGGTCCGCAGACAAAGCGTTTGTTGCTACCGTTTAAAAGAACTCAATTAAGATCTTTTAAATGGTGGGTGGTACTGGGTTCGAACCAGTGACCCCCAGCTTGTAAGGCTGGTGCTCTCCCAACTGAGCTAACCACCCAGGGAGTACAGGTTTATCGTGGCGGACCGGACGAGACTCGAACTCGCGACCTCCGGCGTGACAGGCCGGCATTCTAACCAACTGAACTACCGGTCCACATAACGATAAAGTGAGAAATAACGATTGGCATGTGATGTTGGCGGACCGGACGAGACTCGAACTCGCGACCTCCGGCGTGACAGGCCGGCATTCTAACCAACTGAACTACCGGTCCACATAAAACATCAAAAGCATTTGCTTTTCTCTTACTGTCTCTTTTACTCGACTTTCTATTACTAACGCGAACAGGGAACCACAAAGTGGTGGGTGGTACTGGGTTCGAACCAGTGACCCCCAGCTTGTAAGGCTGGTGCTCTCCCAACTGAGCTAACCACCCGCTGGTCACGTGGCGCTGCATTCTACCTAAGCGGCTTGATAAGTCAACCCTATTTCTTATCTCGGTGTAGATTTCTCACCCACCGCTAGCTGCTGTGCAAGCGCGGACGAAGGATGCCGCAAGTAATGCAGCCTCGTCAATTAAAACTTGCTGAGATAGTCCAGTTGAGCGCCGCGGTTTAAAGTCGTGATCACCCTCTGTTAACCACTCAACATTCACATTGGCGGGAAGCGTATAACCTTCAACTTCTTGGCGAGTGCCAAGAGGGTCGCGTTCGCCCTGAATAATTAACGCAGGGCACGCCACCTGCGGCCAGTGGGCAAGTCGACGTTTTTCAGGCGTGCGCGCCGGATGGAACGGGTAACCCGCCACAATAACGCCTGCAACCGACTGTTGAGTCGCCAGCATGCTCGCCACTCGTCCGCCCATCGATTTGCCGCCGACCCAGAGGGGGCTGGGTAAAACCTGTTCGACAAAGCGGCACCATTGGGCCAGTTCGTCGACAAGCTTATCGACCTTAGGCGGTGGGCGTCGACGACCGCTTTCGTGCATCTGCTGCATATAGCTGAAATCCAACGTCAGCACTTGCACCCCGCAGCGTGCCAAGGAGGTGACAAATTGACGCATGAAAGCAGAATCTTGCCCCGCCCCCGCCCCATGGGCAAATAGCAAATGCCCCAAAATAGGCTCGCCTTGAAGCGTCACAGGACCGCGGCCCTCGATATAAAAGGCGCCACTACCCCCTTTTTGTAACTCTCGATGAAATACAGTGCGATTGATTTCGGCGTAACCTTGCTCGGCATAATGGCGCATGAGATATCTCAGTAATGCTGGCTAAACCAATTGGTGTGTTCAGGTTATGCGTTAGCTGCGCTAGAATCCCTAACGGATATTGACCTGCATCATCAAGCGGGTGGTCGCACCCGGGCACAATAACACCGGGTTACCCCCTTAACCGCGTTCGATGGGAACATGAAATGAGCACAGCAATTGAACACCCGACCTACAACTACAAGGTAGTTCGGCAGTTCGCGATCATGACTGTTGTGTGGGGCATCGTGGGAATGACGATCGGTGTCATCCTCGCCGCACAGCTGGTATGGCCAGAACTGAACCTCGGATTACCTTGGACAAGCTTTGGGCGTCTCCGCCCTCTCCACACTAATGCCGTTATCTTCGCGTTTGGCGGATCGGCGCTTTTTGCCACCTCTTATTATGTTGTTCAGCGTACCTGCCAAACTCGTCTGTTCTCCGACAAGCTTGCGGCATTTACGTTCTGGGGTTGGCAAGCGGTTATTCTCTCCGCCGTTGTCACACTTCCGTTGGGCTATACCACCACCAAGGAATATG
Source organism: Vreelandella salicampi (assembly GCF_013415105.1). Taxonomy (GTDB): domain Bacteria; phylum Pseudomonadota; class Gammaproteobacteria; order Pseudomonadales; family Halomonadaceae; genus Vreelandella; species Vreelandella salicampi. The sequence continues at coordinate 289,163 of NZ_JACCDF010000002.1, read as the reverse complement.
CCGAGCTGGAGTGGCCGATCAACATTTTGATCGCCGTCGTATGGGTTACTTACGCGCTAATCTTCTTAATGACGATTAAGCAGCGTAAAACCTCGCATATCTACGTGGCTAACTGGTTCTTTGCTTCGTTCATTTTAACGATTGCCGTGCTGCATATCGTTAATAATGCCGCCATCCCCGTTACCGCCATGTACTCCACCTCCATCTACGCTGGCACCATCGATGCAATGGTTCAGTGGTGGTATGGCCACAATGCCGTAGGTTTCTTCCTGACAGCAGGCTTTCTCGGCATGATGTACTACTTCGTGCCTAAGCAAGCCGAGCGTCCGGTTTATTCTTATCGTCTTTCTATCGTTCACTTCTGGGCGCTGATCATGGTGTACATGTGGGCCGGCCCCCACCACCTGCACTACACCGCGCTGCCCAACTGGGCACAGTCGCTCGGTATGGTAATGTCCATTATCTTGCTGGCACCCTCCTGGGGCGGCATGATCAACGGCATGATGACGCTCTCCGGCGCTTGGCATAAGCTGCGCACCGATCCGACGTTGCGCTTCCTCGTCGTAGCTCTTTCCTTCTATGGCATGTCGACGTTTGAAGGCCCAATGATGGCTGTTAAGACCGTGAACGCTCTGTCGCACTACACCGACTGGACGATTGGTCACGTGCACGCTGGCGCGCTTGGCTGGGTTGCCATGATCACCATCGGCTCGATGTACCACCTCATTCCACGCTTGTTCGGCCGTACTGAGATGCACTCGGTTAATTTGATTGCGGTTCACTTCTGGCTGGCCACTATCGGCACCGTACTGTACATCGCCTCTATGTGGGTCAACGGTATCCTACAAGGCCTGATGTGGCGCGCCATCAACCCAGACGGCACGCTGATGTACACCTTCGTTGAAGCGGTCGAGGCCAGCGCACCGGGCTACTTTGTTCGCTTGGTCGGCGGTCTGTTTTGGGTCACCGGTATGCTGATCATGGCCTACAACGTCTACCGTACGATCAAACGCAACGAAGCCATTAGTCAGCAGCCGGCACCGCAAGCTGCTTAAACGGAGAAGTTGAGACCAATGAAACACGAAATTGTTGAAAAGAACGTTGGCCTACTTGCCGTATTGATACTGGTTGTGATCAGTTTCGGTGGCCTGGCCGAAATCGTCCCACTGTTCTTCCAAAAGCAGACCACGGAACCCGTTGAGGGGCTTGAGCCCCTCACCGCCCTGGAGCTTGAAGGGCGTGACATCTATCGCCGCGAAGGCTGCGTTGGCTGTCACTCGCAGATGGTTCGCCCGTTCCGCGCTGAAACCGAGCGCTATGGCCCGTACAGCGTCGCCGGCGAACAGGTCTACGAGTACAACTTCCTGTGGGGTTCCAAGCGTACTGGCCCGGATCTCGCCCGTGTCGGCGGCCGTTACAGCGATGATTGGCACCGCGCGCACATGTATAACCCGCGCGACGTAGTGCCAGAATCGATTATGCCGGCTTACCCATGGCTGTTCGAAAACACGATCGACGGTGAAGATACGCCAGCCAAGATGAGCACGCTGAAAAGCTTAGGTGTACCGTACACCGATGAGCAGATCGACAACGCAACGGCTGAAGTACGCGGCACGCAGGAAATTACTGCCCTAATCGCTTACTTACAGCAGTTAGGAACCGTGCTCAAGGACAATCGTTAAGTTATGGATATGGGAACTTTTCGCGGGCTTATCACGCTGGTGCTACTTATCGCTTTTCTGGGGCTTGTCTGGTGGGCCTATTCGAAGCGTCGCAAACCGGACTTCGACGAAGCAGCTAACCTACCCTTCGCCGATGACGATGAGCAACCGTCCCGTGGCAAGCCTACCTCACCGCAAGATAAAGCAGATTCCCGCCACGACAGGGGAGATAAGAACACATGAATAATTTATGGGGCGACTCCTTATCCAGCTTTTGGAGTGCCTGGATCATTGTTATCACACTCGGCACCATTGCGATCAGCGCTTGGTTGTTGTTTGCGAACCGCAAAACAGACAAAACGCCCGATAGTGAAGGCAATGTGGAAACCACAGGCCATGCCGCCGATGAGATTGAAGAGTATGACAATCCGCTACCCAAATGGTGGTTCCAGCTGTTCGTGGGTACCGTTATCTTTTCTATCGGCTACCTGATTCTTTACCCTGGCCTCGGTAACTTCGAGGGTGTTCTAGGGTGGTCTCAAGAAGGGCAGTGGGAAAAAGAAGTTGCACAGGCGGAAGAGCGTTTTGCACCGATTTTCGCCCAGTATCAGGAAGTTCCTATTCCAGAGCTGGCGAAAGACCAGGAAGCCATGCAGGTGGCGGAGCGTATCTTCCAAAACAACTGTGCGGTTTGTCACGGTTCTAACGCCCAAGGTGGTTATGGTTTCCCCAACCTCACCGACAATCAATGGCTTTACGGTGGTGAACCGGAAAACATCGTGACTACGCTAAACAACGGGCGTAATGGCTTGATGCCGTCCTGGCAGCAGCTGGGTGAAAACAACATTGAGAATCTCACTCAGTATGTGCTGTCTCTCTCAGGCCTAGAGCATGACGAAGACCGTGCTGAACAAGGCGAAAGCACCTTTATGTCGGTCTGTGCTGCGTGTCACACGCCGCAAGGAACGGGCAATACCGCGTTGGGCGCGCCTAACCTGACCAACGATACCTGGCTCTATTTAGCGCCGGGGCAAGAGGTAGCTGACTCGATCCGCCAAACGCTGCGTAATGGCCGTAATGGGCACATGCCGGCCCAGGCTGCTTACATTGGTGAAGAGCGCGTGCACCTAGTTGCTGCCTACGTCTACAGCTTACGCTTTAATGACTAAGCACTAGCTGATGTGTGATCAAAGGGTGCGGCCGCAGGCCGCACCCTTTTTTGACGGCTAAACCGTTAGACTATTGCTCTCCCGCCTCCTTGAGTTGCGATTTTGTTATGGAAAAGATACCCAGTAAAGACGTCACCCCTAAGCCGCAAAATCAGCGTTCATCTAAGGGCGAAGCCGTCACGCAAAGTATGTATGCCGAACGCGAGCATATCTACGTGCGTGAAATTAAGGGCTTCTTTCAAAAGGTGAGACGCAGTGCCAACTGGGCGTTGATGCTCGCGTTTATTCTTCTTCCTTGGATCAACATTGGCGGTCGACCGGCCATCTGGTTTGACTTACCGGGCCGTGAGTTTCACATTTTCACTGCGACGTTTTATCCGCAGGAGTTTGTTCTGCTGTCGTGGTTGCTGATTATCTGCGCCTTTGGCCTTTTCTTAATCACCGTGTTTGCCGGGCGCGTTTGGTGTGGTTACACCTGCCCACAAAGCGTCTGGACGTTTCTGTTTATTTGGCTTGAGCACCGCATCGAAGGACCGCGCAACAAGCGCATCAAACTCGATAAACAGCCACTGACAAAAGAAAAATTCGCGCGCAAGGGAGTGAAACACGCCGCGTGGCTGTTTATTGCCTTCGCCACGGGCGTAACATTTGTTGGCTATTTCACCCCCATCCGTGATTTGGTCATTGATTTAGCCACCCTGCAAGCTGACGGCTGGTCTTACTTCTGGGTCGGTTTTTTCTTGGTGTTCACCTACTTAAATGCTGGCTGGCTGCGCGAACAAGTGTGCATCTACATGTGCCCGTACGCGCGCTTCCAGTCGGTGATGTTCGACCGCGATACCCTGATTGTTTCTTACGATGCGGATCGCGGCGAGCCGCGTGGTAGGCGTAAAAGAAGCCTAAGCCATGAAGAGGCTCGCGCTGCCGGGCACGGCGACTGTATCGATTGCGACCTATGTGTGCAGGTCTGCCCTACCGGAATCGATATCCGCGACGGCCTACAGTACGAGTGCATCACCTGCGCCGCTTGTATTGATGCTTGCGACAGCGTGATGGACAAAATGGGATACCCGCGTGGATTGGTTCGCTACACCACGGAAAATGCTCTAGAGGGCAAGCCCACGCATATTCTGCGCCCTCGTCTGATGGGCTATTTGGCTGCTTTACTGGTGATGGTTGGCGCGTTCGCTTGGGCGGTGAACGACCGTATGCCGCTTGATGTCGAAGCTGAGCGCGAGCGTACTCAGCTCTACCAAGTCACGCGCGATGGTCGCATCAGCAATTCTTACAGCCTTACGGTGCGTAACCTCGATGACCGTGATCACACCTACCGCCTCAGTGCCTCGGGTCTTGAAGGTTTGCGCCTAGACCAAGACACGATTAGCGTGCCGGCGGGTGAGTCACGCTCTGAGGCCATTACCGTGACCGCTAACGCAGATGCGATCACCCAGCCAAGCCATGAAATTGTATTAACCATTGAGTCTGAAATCGACAACAGCATTCGCCTGGAGCGCGACTCGCGCTTTATCGGCGATCTTAGGAGATAGCACTATGTCATCCTCTTCGGTGACACCCTGGTACAAGCAGTTCTGGCCCTGGTTTTTGCTCGGCCTTCTGTTTTCATCCATTGCGTTTAGCATGCTCTTTTTGTTTTTTTCGATTCGCTACTACGACGGGTCGATTTCAGGTGACTACTATGAGCGCGGCTTAGGCATCAACCAGCAGTTAGCCAAGCAAGAGCATGCCAGCGACCTTGGGCTATCTGCTACGTTGCAGATCGATAACCTCACTGGTGACGTGGTAATTGATTTAACCGGTGAGCGTCAGCCTGAGACACTCCATCTGGCGCTCATTTTCCCAACCGACAGTGACTTTGATCGTGAGTTAACACTCACTCACGTACGCGATGGTCGCTACGTCACCACCATAGAAGAACCCCTGCAGTACCGCTGGTATTTGCAATTACAACCCGAAACCGGCGATTCGGCCGAGTGGCGCCTCACCGGTGAAGCCCGCTTCCCCAGTGAAGAGGAATTCGATTTAGTTCCCGGCATTTAGGCTGCCGATAAATGACCGCCAGCACTCAAGCAACATCCCAAGCATCAACTTCTTGTTACCACTGCGGCAACCCGGTGCCCTCTGGGGCTCCGTGGCGTATTCAGATTGATGATACCCAGCGCCCTCTCTGCTGCCCGGGCTGCGAGGCGGTTGCCCACGCCATTGTCGATGGCGGTTTAGAGAGTTACTACCGCTATCGCACCGAACTCCCCGACCGGCCTGACGAACGCCAGGCCGCAAACGCCGATACCTGGCAAGTCTTTGATGACCCGGGGCTGCAGGCGAAATTTGTCCACCCAGAGGGGGATAGCGGCCATGTTCACGCCACTCTTGCGGTTGACGGTATCACCTGTGCCGCATGCGCATGGCTGATTGAGCATCGCCTCAATGCGTTAGCGGGGGTTGAATCCAGCGCTGTCAATTTAACTCACCACCGCGTGCGTATTGGTTGGGACCCTGCGGTCATTAAGCTCTCGCAGCTACTCGCCGAACTCGCCGCTATTGGCTATACCGCGCAGCCTTACGAACCGGACCAAGCCCAAGCGCGTTTACAGCGCGAAGAGCGCATGAATGTGCGCCGCCTGATTATTGCCGCCGTCGGTATGATGCAGGTAATGATGTTCTCGATCCCTATTTATGTCGCCGGGCCAGAGGGCATGTCGGAAGATTTCTACGTCCTGTTTCACTGGCTTTCGTTTGCGCTGGCAACACCAGTGGTGTTCTTCTCCGCTTCGCCTTTTTTCCGCAATGCGCTGCGCGATGTTAAAACCGGCATATTGGGGATGGATGTCCCTGTGTCGTTGGCGATTGGTTGTGCCTATGCGGCCAGCGCCTACGCGGTGATCTTTAATATGGGCGAGGTATACTTCGATTCGGTGGCGATGTTCACCTTCTTTCTGCTTTTTAGCCGCTATATCGAAGCCCGCGCGCGGCGACGTAATGGCCAGAGTGGTAACGCCTTGAGCGGCGTGCTACCGGTCTCTGCCACGCGATTGGATGACAGCGGTAGCGAGCGCATTCTGCCTGCCAGCGAGCTCCACGCCGGGGATCGGGTGCTGATCAAACCCGGGCACGGCGTACCGGCCGATGGAGTGATTGAGGATGGCGAATCCAGCCTCGACGAATCCATGCTTACCGGCGAATATCTCCCCGTTACCCGAGGTGTAGGCGAACGCATTGTCGGGGGTAGCCAAAATATGGAAAACCCGTTGATTATGCGGGTTTCCCACGCAGGCAATGATGCCCGTGTGGCCAATATTGTCGATCTCACCGACCGCGCCTTTGCCAGCCGTCCACGCTTAGCCCAAATGGCTGCCCGGATGGCACACCTGTTTGTGCTGCGTTTATTAATCGTCACCGTCTGCGTCACGGCGGTATGGTGGTGGATTGACCCATCGAGAGTGCTTTGGGTCATGCTCTCGGTTCTCGTCGTGACGTGCCCTTGTGCGCTAGCGCTAGCCACGCCTACGGCGCTTACCGCCGGACATGGGCAGCTTCGCAAGCGCGGCGTGTTGATTACCCGCGCCGATGCGATGGAATCGCTCTCTAACGCTACGCGGGTAATTTTTGACAAAACGGGCACCCTGACTCGAGGTGAAATGCAGCTAGTCGACACTCTCCCTTGTGCAAGCTCCCTTAGCGCCGAACGTGCCCGCGCGATAGCGGCAGCACTTGAAGCCCGCTCTGAGCACCCCATCGCCCGGGCTTTTCGCCCTTTCCGCGATGCAACACTGCAGGCACACCACCTACGTAGCGTGACGGGCCATGGGCTGGAAGGTACGTTGGCGCAACATCGTTGGCGCCTAGGCAAACCCCAATTTTCCTGTTCGCAGCCGCCAGCCTCGCCCGGAGAGGGCCAGTGGCTGCTGCTTAGCGAAGATGACACGCCGCGAGCCTGGTTTCGCCTGCACGATGGCGTGCGCGATGACGCAGCGCAGACCATCTCAGCACTTCAGGCAAGTGGATTGGCGGTTGAACTACTCTCCGGCGATACGCCTGACGCAGTCAAGGAGCTTGCTCAGCAGCTGGGGATTGCCACATGGCATGCTGGCACAAGCCCAGAAGGCAAACTGGAGAGAATTCAAACGCTGCAGGCCGAAGGCGAATGCGTCGTTATGGTAGGGGATGGTATTAACGATGTGCCGGTGCTTGCCGGAGCGGATGTCGCTATCGCCATGAACAGCGCCACCGACCTTGCCCGCACCCGCGCCGACGCGGTACTGCTTAGCCCCCGGCTGAGCCGCATTGCGGATGCAATTGATATTTCCCGCGCAACACGACGCATTATGCGCCAGAACATGACTTGGTCGGTCTGTTACAATTTTACCGTTATACCTTTGGCGGCACTAGGATTGGTGCCACCGTGGCTAGCTGCCCTTGGTATGTCATTTAGCTCGCTGGTGGTGGTGGGTAACGCCCTACGATTATCACGCTGGAAGCGTCAAGACCACGCGACTGCTAAGGTTTCACCCTCTGCGCCGGTGTCCGCATGAAAATTCTTTACTTGTTAATTCCGCTTTCTTTGGTGTTGCTGGGTCTAGCCGTTTGGGCCTTTTTCTGGGCGGTCAAAAATGATCAGTTCGATGATTTAGAAGGGCCGGCACACCGCATTCTTTTTGATGAAGACGAAAACGATCTTCCGCCCGAAGAGCGCAAACGCCGCCGGCAAGCCCGCGAGCAAAAAGCGGCAACGCCCTCTAATGACGATAGCGATTCCCCATGAATCCGACCGGCCTTGATTTGCCACCTCTGCTCGCCGCTTTTGTCTTTGGCCTAATGGGCGGCGCCCATTGCATTGGCATGTGCGGTGGTATCATGAGCGCGCTGACGTTTGCCGTCCCACCGAGCATGCGCCAACCGGCGCGTTTGGGGGGGCTGCTTTTAAGCTATAACATTGGCCGCGTGATGAGCTACATGCTTGCTGGTGCCCTCGTCGCTTCCCTTGGCACGTTTTTGTCCCTCTCCCCTAGCGCGGGTATGGCGCTGCAAGCGTTTGCCGCTGTGATGCTGATTTTAATGGCGCTCTATATCGCCAACTGGTGGAAAGGCCTGCTTAAGGTTGAAGCCGTTGGGAGGCGGTTTTGGCGCTATATCGAACCCTTAGGGCGACGGCTAATGCCCGTGGTTAAGCTGCCGCAGGCGTTTGCGCTAGGGGCGGTCTGGGGCTGGCTACCCTGCGGGCTGGTCTATTCAATGCTAGCGTGGAGCCTGGCCATCGCTGACCCACTACGCGGTGCTTTGCTTATGGGGGCTTTTGGCTTAGGGACTCTTCCGGCGCTGCTGGCCACAGGCCTTGCCGCACGGCAATTACGCGATTTGATACGCCACCCGGCCACGCGCACCATCGCGGCACTGAGCATCATTGCGTTTGCCTTATGGCAACTGTTCACGCTCTTTGCTCCAGGCGCAACGCACTAATTACCGAGTGAGCGATCATTAACACCCTAACAAAAACGTACGCAAATGCATGTAAAAAGCGTGTTCCACAACGCTTCATTGACGTGGCGCAACTCCTTCATGGCTGAGCAGGGCTAGTATAACGATATTCACCTAGCACTGGAGCCCTCTTCATGGCCGTTTACGCCCACGCTGCTTCTTCGCCTTTTGACACTGCAGCGCCCCAACATGCTGCCTGGGATGAAGAGTTAGTGCGCCGCTACGATAAAAGCGGTCCGCGCTATACCTCTTACCCGACAGCGCTTTCGTTTCATGAGCAGTTCGGCGCTGAGGACTTCACCGCCGCCCTTGAGCGCAGCAATCAGACGGATCGCGCGCTATCGCTCTATGTTCATATCCCGTTTTGCCATAAAATTTGTTTTTATTGCGCCTGCAACAAAATAGCGACCAAAAATACGCAGCTGGCAGAGCCCTATCTTTCACGGCTTGATCGCGAAATGGTGCTCACCTCACGTCACCTCGACACATCGCGCAGCGTTGAGCAGCTACATTGGGGCGGCGGTACCCCAACGTTTCTTACCCTGGATCAAATGAGTGATTTGATCGACCGGCTAGATGCTCGCTTTGGCCTCTCCTCTTCGCCTGATCGTGACTACGCCATCGAGATTGACCCGCGAGAAGCGGACGTTTTTACCCTACGCCATTTGCAGACACTGGGCTTTAACCGTATCAGTCTCGGCGTTCAGGACTTAAACCCCGTGGTGCAAAAAGCCATCAACCGCATTCAACCGCGAGTACTCACCGAAACACTGATGGATGAAGCTCACCGGCTGAACTTTCGCTCGCTCAATTTGGATTTGATTTACGGCTTGCCGCATCAAACCCAGGAAAGCTTTGCCGATACGCTGCGCCAAGTTATTGAATTAAACCCTGCGCGCCTTTCGGTTTTTAATTACGCCCACATGCCCCAGCGCTTTGCCCCCCAACGGCGCATCAAAGACGATGATCTGCCAAGCGCAGAAGAGAAACTTGCGATTCTGCATGCCACGATCGACATGCTGACGCAGGCCGGTTACGTCCATATCGGCATGGACCACTTCGCTCGCCCAGATGATAGTCTCGTCGTGGCGCAGCGCGAAGGCACTCTGCAACGCAATTTCCAAGGCTACTCAAGCCATGCACAGTGTGACCTAGTGGGTCTTGGCGTCTCGGCAATTTCACGTGTGAATGACGTATACGCACAAAACCCTACCGATCTTGCCCGCTATGAACAGGCATTGGATGCGGGGCAGCTCGCCACGGTAAAAGGCTTACGCCTAAGCCAAGACGATTTGATTCGTCGCGATGTAATTGAACGTTTGATGTGCGATATGCAGATCGACCTTGCGGCCATCAGCAAGCGCTGGAACATTGATGCGCCACGCTATTTTGCCGATACGCTTGCACGTCTAGCAGGCGCTGAGCGCGACGGCTTAGTGGTGCGTGAGGGCGACATTCTGCGTGCAACGCCCATTGGGCGTTTATTGATTCGTCACCTGGCCATGGCCTTTGATACGCATTTACCCAGCGATACGACGAAACGCTACTCACGTATTTTGTGATGTGGTATTACACCGATCCACACAGCCTCTTGATGATAAGTCGAATAGATGATTAGAGGATTACGCTTGTCGTCAGCGTGTCGTTCCTCCCATAATGAGAAGGATCATTTTTTCATGGAGGAACACATGTCGGAACCTATTAGCCGTCGGCGCCCCTTGCTACATGAGGCACGTTGCCAAACCTGTAGCTTGAGCTCGCTGTGTTTACCCCTAGCACTTGAACTAGACGATGTCAGTCAGTTCGATGCCATCATTCGACGCCGGGCACCGCTGAAGAAAGGCGAACCACTATTTCGCCAAGGCGATACCTTTACCAGCGTATTTGCTGTGCGTTCGGGCAGCCTAAAGCAGCTCACCACGGAAGGTGGCGGCAATGATCAACTCACCAACTTTTATTTGCCCAGCGAGCTTGTCGGGCTAGACGGTATTGATGAAGAGCACTACCCCGGCAGCGTGGTCGCCCTAGAAACCACAACGGTATGTGAAATCCCGTTTGATCGTTTGGACCTACTCTCAGAAGAACTGCCGGAACTGCGGGGGCAGCTTTACCGCAGCATGAGTAAAGAGCTGCGTGATGATCGTCGCATGATGCGCTTGCTCTCACGAAAAACCGCCGACCAGCGCCTAGCCAGTTTCTTGATTACGCTCTCAGACCGCTTTCGGCGCCGCGGCTACTCGCCTTACAGCTTTCGACTTTCAATGTCGCGGGCCGATATCGGCAACTACCTCGGCCTCGCCGTCGAAACCGTTAGCCGCATTTTGAGCCGGTTTCAAAACCAAAACGTGGTTGCCGTCTCCGGTCGGGAGGTCAACATTCTCGATATGCCGCGTTTAATCGGCCTCGCCGAGGAAGAAGAGGCGGACGTTAGCTCACATTAAACGCGCGAATGCGGTCGGCCATCAGATCGGCTTGCTTCGCTTCCAAACCAGCAAAATCGAAGAGTTCACGATCAGCAAGCTGTGACGGTGACACGTTCGTCACTGCTTTAAACATGCTTTCCAAGCGCCCCGGGTGCTTTTTATCCCACTCGGTTAGCATCTCTTTGACGATTTGACGCTGCATATTGGGCTGCGAACCGCATAAGTTGCAGGGAATAATGGGAAATTCCATTAGGCGGGAAAATTCAGCGATATCGGCTTCTTTGCAGTACGCCAAAGGCCGAATGACCATGTTTTTACCGTCATCCGAGAGTAGTTTGGGCGGCATGGCTTTTAAACTGCCTCCGAAAAACATATTCAAAAAAAGCGTTTCCAAAATATCTTCACGATGGTGCCCCAGGGCCACTTTCGTCGCCCCAATCTCTTCGGCAAAGCCATAAAGTGAACCGCGCCGCAGACGCGAACAAAGCGCGCACGTGGTTTTTCCCTCGGGGGTTTTCTCCTTCACCACCGAATAGGTATCACGCTCTAAAATATGATACGCAACGCCTAGCTGGTCTAGGTATTCAGGCAGGACGTGTTCAGGAAAACCGGGCTGCTTTTGGTCCAGATTCACCGCCACCAACGAGAAGTTAACCGGCGCATTGCGCTGCAAATTGCGCAAAATTTCAAGCATGGTGTAGCTATCCTTACCGCCGCTCAAACATACCATGACCTTGTCGCCTTCATCGATCATGCGGTAATCGATAATTGCGTTACCGACTTCACGACGCAAACGCTTTTGCAGCTTATTAAATTCGCGCTTCTGTTTGGCATCCACCACATTGGGCTTACCAGGCGCCGCGTGAGGCGTTGCGTAATCGGTAGGGTCGAAATGATCAACGTGTTGCATAAGCGGTATCACTGTCGGTAGGGAGAAAACGGCGGCTATTCTAACAGCACTCTAGGCCAAACGCAGACATCACCGACTAATCTACCAAGCGCTGCAAGCGTTGATAAAGCAGTGCACTGGCGGTCGCTTGATCCAGCACACTACTGAAGGAATGAAGTGGGATACGATAGCGTGCCGCTGCGTGCCGAAGATTGGTCGGTGGGTCAACATAAGGCTGACGCCGCCGCAACTCGCGCCGGTTGAGCAAGTCAAGATCGACCTGCGCGTTAGGCAGGGCAAAGCCTAAATGGGCATTTAGCGCCCGGTTTAGCCCACTAAGCTGACGGCGCAATCCCCACCCCAAAATCGGTCGGTTACCTATGTGGGCAACTAGCTCACTCAGGTTTGTTTCATCCATGACCTCGGTACGCTGCGGCGCATGCTGGAGCTGGTGCTGGCGCTGCGACGGCACAAGGGATGTTTGACGAGCAGCCGTTTCAGAAGGCAACAGTGTCATCACATAAGCGTCGCTGGTTTTAATCGCCTGCTGGGTAAAAGGGACTGCCGCGACGCTGAAAATCCCGCTTCGGCCAGCATGACAGGCAAGCGCGATTAGCTCTTCTCCCATATAGGGCTGAAATAACCACGCGTAGGGCGAGTTGGCATAGCGTCGGCGATCACTTTCGCGACGCAATAACGTCCGCAGCGAGCCGTTAAAAAAAGTCACGTGCCGATCTAGCAGCGCCATATAGCTCATCAACGCCCCTGTCATGAATACTCCAAATGGTAGCGGTGGGATAAACGCTGCTTGAAATCTTTGACGATGTGCAACGCTTCACGCAGAAGGTCACGCTCTAACGATGAGAGTTCCTGCACCACCACGCGATCAGAGCGTTTATGGCCATTCGCGCTTTCCTGAGCCAACTGCTGCCTTAACCGTAGCTCGGTAAATAACGCCAGTGCTTCGCCTAGGTCATCGGCAAAACGACGCTTTAAGCGGCCATCTTCCGCCAACGCATCCAACCGGTCTAACGTTGAGGTGGCCGTGATACGCCGTTCCAGCGCCATCACACGCACGCCATGCACAATGGGGAAGATACCGCCTTTTTTGATATCGATCCCGTGCTGAGGTTTTTTTAATGACCCAAATAACGTCAGTGGCGTAGAAAAACGTAGCACCGTGCGAGCGAAATAAGACAGTAACAACTCGTCCTTAGATCCGTACTCGAAGAGTACATTGCGCACGCGCTCCAGCAGCACTGGGTTGCCGGCAACGGCATGAGCATCAAGCATAATCGCAAGCTTCATTAAACTATCGCCATCACGCGCCTCTACCCAATGCGCAATGCGGTTTGTCCACTGGCTAACCGTGCCGACCCACTCGGGGTTTGAGACCATGATGTTACCTGGGCAAGGCGGATAACCCAGCTTCACCAGGGTATCGGTGAGCCGCTGCATATCGCTTTGTATGTCGGGCCACTCTAAATCATCATCAAGAATCAGACCGTTATCTTGATCGGTTTTTAGCATCTGTTCTCCGCGCCCTTCACTGCCCATGACCATCATGCAGCTGTCGCCAAAATAGCGCTCATCCACCGTGAATTGCCACGCTTTGTTGATGATACGGCCGTTGAGCGCAGCAAGCAGATCCATGGCAAAACGCAGCTTTACGCCTTGGGCCATAAGCGCGTTGACCAGCTCCGGCGTGCGGTGGCTGGCGGTAGAGAGGCTCTCAAGGTCATTGGCCTGCTCTACCTGCAGGCTCACCACATAGCTGCGGCTGGAGAAGTAACTCAGCACATCGGTGAGCTCCACCACCCCTTTCAGCGCCTCACGCTCAATCACCACCACCCGCGAGACTTTATGCCGTGTCATCTGCACCAGCGCTTCAAACAGATACTGCGTAGGCGCGACAGTGACCAGAGAAAAATGCGCTATGTCGACTACCGGGCAACTTTGCGGCAACCCATCGAGTACCAGTGCGTTTAACAGATCCGTTTTGGTTACCACACCCAAGGCGTCGTCTCGGCGTACTAACAGGCTATCAGCATGGCTGGCATTCAACTCGCGAACCGCGCCGGCAATGTCCGTTTTGGCTTCCATTAACAGCGGCTCGCGCATGCACTCACTCGCCCTCGCGAGCATAAAGCCTGCCATGGTCACGCCCCCTTCGGCGCGTTTTTCCGTCAGTAGCCTTGCCTTGTGGGCAAGCGACTGGCGGAAAAAGTCGTTAAATTCAGAGTAGGTGCGGCACAGCTGTTGAAACAGGACTTTGGGCAGTAAGTAGCACAGACATTCTTGCTCGGCGATAAAACGGTAGCGGCTTTTGCCGTTGATAATACTGATCGCCCCAAACAGATCGCCGGCAGTATAGTGGCCAATACGCGCGGTTGAAGACGGCAATGTGGGGTCAACCTCGGCCACTTCGCCTTTATGAATCAAAAATACGTACTCACCCGCCTGACCGGTTTCCAAAATCACCTCGTCGCGGTCGAAGTACGCCATGTCCATGCCGCGGCGCACGTGCTCCCTACCCGCTTCATCAAGCAGCGTGAACGGGGGTTGCGAAAGATCCACTTCGACCATGACGGTCACCTCTTATTTTGCGCGTGGCAGAGAGCGCGCGGCGGCTTTAGCACTATCATCCGGCGCTGGATAATGCTGATGATTACCATCAGGAGAACGACTCCACGTCTAGTTATTACTTTTGTAACGCGAGATATTGCGATGCGGTTTTGAAGCCTGAATTCAAGCAAACGGCATTGACACAGACATAATGGTGTTAACACCTATATAGTTGGGTATACCGACTTTCCGGCGTACTAAGCAAGTTTATTTGCCTTATACCTTGCGCTATTATCCTTTCGTTGGGCTTAATATTAAGCGACTTTAATACGACTAACGTTTAGTATGGCGTATACAACTAAAGACAAACAAAAAACCATGCCTAAACAAAAGACGGTTTTTCAGCTGACGCATCAACGGTGTTACTGACAACTTCATTACATTCAATAGCACGACGAACAGCGTAACAATGTGCCTAGATGCGCCCAAAAGGCTATTATCCGATAGTGCAAACAAGCCTTAATACCGCCTTCATTGAAATAATAAAATTACTTATATTTCATATATTTATAGCAACACACCCTACTTCCAATCCACTTTGATACCAAAGTCTGGGATTTAATTTCAGCATTTATTGCCCACTATGATTTACGAGTCATTCAGGTTAATCGCACGTCACTAACGACCTCGGTGCCATCGACTGAACACATAAAGCCAGTGGTGCAAAAACGCAGGCAGTAGATGTGAACAATGAGTGACTTCCAAACGTGCGATTACCCTGGTGGGTCATACGCTATTTTGGGTTAACTTTCCAAACCTTAAAATCACAAGTGGAGAGCAACACAATGGCAGACGATAAATCTAATGCTGCTGAATACTGGAAGGCTAACGTTCGCACGATCGCCGGGTGCCTAGCTGTCTGGGCATTTGTCTCGTATGGATGTGCCATCCTGTTTCGTCCGCTGCTCGCTGGTATCCCCGTCGGGGGAACCGACCTGGGCTTTTGGTTCGCTCAGCAAGGCTCCATTCTGACCTTCATCGTGTTGATCTTCTTCTACGCCTGGAAGATGAACAAGCTCGACGAAAAATACGGACTGGGGGAGTAAGCCAACATGAGTCAGTTTGCAATTAACTTACTGTTCGTCGGCGCATCCTTCGCCCTCTACATCGGCATCGCCGTGTGGGCGCGCGCCGGCTCAACCAAAGATTTCTATGTCGCAGGCGGCGGTGTCCACCCGATTACCAACGGGATGGCCACTGCTGCTGACTGGATGTCTGCGGCATCGTTTATCTCTATGGCAGGTTTGCTTGCTTCAGGGGGTTACGCTAACTCAACCTTCCTGATGGGCTGGACCGGTGGCTACGTCATCTTGGCCATGCTGCTCGCGCCTTACCTACGTAAGTTCGGCAAGTTCACGGTACCCGATTTTATCGGTGACCGTTTCTATAGCCGTACCGCGCGCCTTGTCGCCGTTATCTGCTTGATCGTGGCCTCGGTCACTTACGTTATCGGCCAGATGACCGGTGCAGGTGTTGCGTTCTCGCGCTTTCTGGAAGTGCCTAACACCGCCGGTATCTGGATTGCCGCGCTGATCGTTTTCCTCTACGCCGTTTTCGGTGGTATGAAAGGTATCACCTACACGCAGGTGGCGCAGTACGTTGTACTGATCATTGCCTACACCATTCCGGCGGTATTCATCGCCATGCAGCTGACCGGCAACCCGATCCCGATGTTTGGTATGTTCAGCACCCACACGGAATCCGGTATTCCGATGTTAACCAAGCTCAATGAGGTAGTGAATGCGCTTGGCTTCCGCGACTATACCGCCGATGTCGACAACAAGCTCAACATGGTGTTGTTCACCCTGTCGCTGATGGTGGGTACCGCGGGTCTGCCACACGTTATCATTCGCTTTTTCACCGTACCGAAAGTCGCTGACGCACGCTGGTCGGCAGGCTGGGCGCTAGTGTTCATCGCGCTGCTTTACCTCACCGCACCGGCGGTTGGCTCCATGGCGCGCTTGAACCTCGCCACGACGGTCTATCCTGAAATGGCGGGCCAAGTAGAAGACTATGACGCCGCTGCCGAACAGGCACTTGTCTACGAAGAACGTCCTGGCTGGATCCGCACTTGGGAAGAAACCGGCCTAATCAACTTTGAAGACAAGAACAACGATGGTCGCGTTCAGGTCTACAACGATAGCAATGAAGAATATGCTGATATTGCTGAGTCACGTGGCTGGGAAGGTAGCGAGCTGACCGTCAATAACGACATCCTCGTACTTGCCAACCCGGAAATTGCAAATCTTCCACCCTGGGTTATCGGTCTGATTGCCGCCGGTGGTATCGCTGCCGCGCTCTCAACTGCTGCCGGTCTGCTCTTGGCGATCTCTTCGGCGATCAGTCATGACTTGATCAAGACCATGATCAATCCGAAGATCAGCGAGAAAGGCGAAATGTTAGCCGCGCGTATTTCCATGGCGGGCGCCATCCTGGTGGCAACGTACCTTGGCCTCAACCCACCCGGGTTTGCCGCGCAAACCGTAGCGCTTGCCTTCGGTATCGCCGGTGCTTCGCTCTTCCCGGCACTGATGATGGGGATCTTCTCCAAGCGCATTAACAACAGGGGCGCCGTTGCCGGCATGTTAGCAGGCCTTCTTACCACCCTGTTGTATATCTTCACCTACTTGGGCTGGTTCTTTGTGCCGGAAACTAACATGCTGCCGAACACACCGGATAGCTGGATCTTTGGCATCTCGCCGCTCTCCTTCGGTGCAATCGGTGCTATGATCAACTTCGCGGTAGCCTTCGCCGTGGCCAGCGTCACCGAGGAACCTCCGCAAGAAATTCAGGACCTGGTGGAAAGCGTTCGCTATCCGAAAGGTGCTGGTGGTGCCGTGGATCACTAATTGTTAATAGTGATCTAGTCACCCACGTTTCCGGGCGCGGCATACATACCGCGCCCGGTTCGACAACGATTCGGGCTTCCTTAGGGAGGCCCGAGTGCTTTCAGAAAGCTTCTTTTGGAAAGGATAGAGTATGATCTGGCACTTAATTGCCGCCGTCTTTGCTGGCCTGGCAGCTGCAGGGATAGGCCTACTGCTACGCAACGTAAGCGCCAAGCGGCTACCTAAATGGATCGTGCCGGTGTTTGGCGGGCTGGGGATGCTCAGCTATCAAATTTATACAGAATACAGCTGGTTTGAGTACAAGCAGCAGCAACTTCCGGCATCGGCAGAAGTCGTCTCAAGCCAAAAAAGCAGCGCGGTTTGGCGCCCGTGGACCTTTGCCTTCCCGATCACCAAAGAGTTTACCGTGATCGACCGAGACAGTGTGCGCTTGAGCGAGGGCACGCCCGTCTTGGCCGAATTCATGCTTTACCATTTTGAGCACCATCATGCCGATGTGGTTACCCCACAAGCGTATGTGCTGAACTGTCGCTCGCGCGAACTTATGCCGCTGGCTAGCGACACTGGCGAACCCGATGTTGAGGCAATGCGCACGCTGCGCAGCGACTCAGGCATTTATACCGCTATTTGCAACGCATCAAGCTAAACCACTTCTCGATAAACAGCTATGCGACACACCACTACGCGATAAAACCTTTCGCAAAACGACACCCGCCCTTTAGCACTGACGCTTGGGGCAATTTCCCCTAGAATGAGCCTTTTTGAGCGGCAATGAGTAACACAACGTTGCTTTAAGGCTTTGCGCGGGAGCGTCTTATGTTTCATGGTGGGCTACTGGTCGCGGTATCGCTTTTGTACATCGCGGTGCTTTTTGGTATCGCGTGGTACGGTGACCGCCGGGCGCGACTCCATGGCGCCAGCCGCCGTCGGCCGATTATCTACAGCCTCGCACTGGCGATTTACTGCACGTCGTGGACGTTTTACGGCGCCGTGGGGCAAGCCGCCACAGAGGGCTGGTCGTTTGCCAGCATTTTCGTCGGCCCCATTCTTACCTTCTTACTTTTCTGGCCGGTACTGGCCAAAATGATCCGTGTCGCCAAGCACCAAAACGTAACGTCCATTGCCGATTTCATCGCTTCGCGCTACGGCAAAGCCCAATCGCTTGCCGCCTTTGCTAGCCTAGTCGCCCTCGTCGGCACCCTGCCCTATATCGCCCTGCAGCTGAAAGCGGTCTCCACCTCGTTTAGCGTGTTAACCGATGCCACCGATGTTACGCATACGCCGCTTTTCGGCGATACAGCGTTTTACATCGCCATTGTGATGGCGGCCTTCGCCATTCTGTTCGGCACCCGTCATACCGATGCAACCGAGCACCACGAAGGGCTGATTCACGCCGTCGCGTTTGAATCAATGGTTAAGCTCGTGGCGTTTCTCGTGCTCGGCGCGTTTGTCACCTGGGGGATGTTTGACGGGCTCGGCGAGTTAATGGGCTTTGCCGAAACCCAACTGGAACTTCAGCGGCAGCTGGCAAACCAAGATTTTGGCCAGGGTTTCTGGGCGCAAACACTGCTCGCAATGCTGGCAATTCTCTGCCTGCCACGCCAATTCCATGTCGCGGTGGTAGAAAACACGCACTCTGACGACGCCAGCAAAGCACGCTGGCTATTCCCGCTTTACCTTGTCGCTATCGCGTTTTTTGTCGTTCCGCTTGCGGCAGCGGGTTTATGGCTGTTCGCCGATACCTCGGTGGAGCCTGACAGTTACGTCCTCGCTTTGGCTATGGCCTCGGGTCAGGATTGGCTAACCCTTTTAACCTTCATCGGCGGGTTCTCCGCGTCTACCGGCATGGTCATTGTGGCAGCGGTCGCGGTGTCGATCATGATCTCTAACGAGATCGTCATTCCGGCGCTGTTCCGCTTACGCTGGTTTGACACCAAAGCTCGCGACTACGGCCGTTTGGTGCTGCGCGCACGCCGGTTGACCATCGTTGCCGTACTCGCCATGGCATACGGCTTCTATCATTTGATTGCCGAGTTCTCCTCACTGGCCGCCATCGGCATGCTCTCCTTTGCCGCTGCGGCACAGTTTGCTCCGGCCATCATCGGGGGGCTTTATTGGAAGCGTGGCAACCGCCTGGGGGTCATTGCTGGCATGAATACCGGCTTTGCTATCTGGGCCTATAGCCTGCTCATGCCGGCTATGATTAATGCCGGTGTGCTGCCAAGCACGTGGTTTGACGGTGGCCCACTCGGCTTAGCGTGGCTTGCGCCGACAGCGCTGTTTGGCCTTAATCTCGGCGACAGTTTTACCCACGGCGTGATGCTTTCTCTCGGCGTCAATCTGTTCTGCTATATCTTTGTCTCCCAAGTGACGTCACAGCGCGTGATTGAGCGCATTCAAGCCTCTTTATTCGTTGATAGCGTTGAGACGCGCCAAACGTCGGTCAACCGCCCGTGGACAGGCGCAACCACCGTGGGCGACTTAAAAGTGCTGTGCGAGCGCTTTTTAGGCGCCGGCCAAGTGGGGCGCGCTTTCGCCGACTACGCACGACGCACCGGCAAACCGCTGGAGGAGAGCACCCGCGCGTCTATTGACGTGATCCAGTTTACCGAACGCTTTTTGGCCTCGGTGCTCGGGGCCTCCTCGGCCCGCATCGTGGTCAACTCGGCGCTTCAGGGGCGCGGCATCGGTATTTCCGATGTTATCTCGATTGTTGACGAAGCATCGCAGGTGCTGGAGTTCAACCGCGCGCTGCTACAAGCCACGATCGAGAACATCAACCAGGGCATCAGCGTCGTCGATCAAAACCTGCGTTTGGTGGTATGGAACCAGCGCTATTTAGAGCTCTTCCGCTTCCCTGATCATCTGATTCGTGTCGGCGCGCCGATAGATCGTATTTTCCGTTATAACGCCCACAACGGTGAATACGGCCCCGGCGACCCGGAAGAGCACGTGCAACTGTTGCTCGATAATATCCGCGAAGGGCAACCTCACCGTTACGTGCGTTACCGCCAAGATGGTAGCGTGCTCGAAGTTCAGGGCAACCCGATGCCTGGCGGTGGTTTTGTCTATACGTACCAGGACATTACCCAGCAAAAGCGTATCGAAGAGGCGCTGATTCGCTCAGAAAACAATATCCGTATTTATACCGACAACGTCCCGGCACTGATCGCCTATTTTGATAAAGAAGGTCGCTACCTGTTTACCAACCGGGCCTACGAACAGGCCTTCAACATCGACCGCAACGCGGTAATCGGCAAACGCTACGAAGACGTTCTGCCGCTGAAACAGTCCGAAGAACGCGCACCCTGGGTAAACAAAACCCTACAGGGCGAGCGGGTCAGCTTTGAGGTCTCCCTGCGTTTAAACGGTACGATGCGCTATATGCTGGTGACCTATACGCCGCACTTTGGCGACAGCCAGTCGATTCTCGGCTTTTTTGCCCTATACCAAGACATTACCGAACGTCGCCAGGCCGAAATCGCCCTCAAAGAGACCAATGAAACGCTGGAAGAGCGGGTGCGCGAGCGCACACAAGCGCTTTCAGAAGCTAACGCGGCGCTACGCCAGGAGAACCGCGTGCGCGCCGAAGCGGAGCAGGCACTACGCCAAGCCAAGCAGGTGGCCGAAGATGCCAACGCATCGAAAACGCGCTTCCTGGCCGCGGCGAGCCACGACCTACTGCAACCGCTTAACGCCGCGCGGCTATTCACCTCCGCGCTGTTGCACGATATGCAAGACGCAAACCATCAGCGCACCATCGGCCATATCGATAACTCGCTGCAAGCCGCTGAAGAGCTGCTGGGTACGCTGCTGGATATTTCCAAGCTCGATGCTGGCGCGCTAACCCCGCGACGCAGTCACTTCGCACTCGCCGATATTTTTCAGCCGCTGCGTGCGGAGTTTGACGTCATGGCGGATGATCGCGGGTTGGATTTAGACGTCGTCACGACGAAACAGTGGGTCGATTCCGACCCGCAAATGCTGCGCCGGATTATTCAAAACTTTCTCTCTAACGCACTGCGCTACACCCAAGAGGGCCGCGTGCTACTCGGTTGTCGCCGTCATGGCGAGCGTTTGAGTATTGAGGTGTGGGATTCCGGCCCTGGGATACCTGACTCCAAACTTTCCGAAATCTTTCAGGAATTTCGCCGTTTGGATCAAACTTCACGGCATAAAGAAAGCGAGAAAGGCTTAGGGCTGGGGCTCTCGATTGCCGACCGTATGAGCCGCGTGCTTGACCATCCAATCAAAGTGCGTTCGTGGGAAGGAAGCGGAACGGTCTTTGCCGTCAGCGTCCCCATCGTCGCAGCCAGAGAGATAAGCGAGGCCGATCAGGAGCCGAAGACCCGCCGCGCCAACAAGAAGCTCGCCGGCACACGTATTGTCTGTATCGACAACGAGACGCTGATCCTCGAAGGCATGACGGCTATGCTAAGTGGCTGGGGCTGCGAAGTATTTACCGCCACCAGCATTGGCGGCGCTAAATCCATTCTGCGCAATATGGACGGCGACCCCGACGCTATTCTGGCCGACTACCACCTCGATAACGAAGTCACCGGGCTAATGGCGTTAGAAGCGCTGAGCGAGCGATTTGAAGGCGTAGTGCCGGGGATTGTGATTACTGCCGATAGAACGGAAGATGTGGCGGAGGAGATAAAACGTGCTGGTTACCAGCTGCTGCTCAAGCCAGTGCGCCCGGCGGCGCTGCGTGCCCTGCTGACACGCACACTGCAAGCCAACCGGGCAGCACAATAATCGTTACGTTAACGCCTGCTTTAAGGGCCGTTTAAGACTCTACCTTAGGCGGCTCAACTTCCAGCTTCTGCGCAGCAATGACGGCCTGAGTGCGCGAGTGCACGCCCAACTTACGCAAAATCGCCGTTACGTGCGCTTTAATAGTCGCCTCAGACACACTCAACTCGTAGGCAATTTGCTTGTTTAACAGTCCTTCGGTGAGCATGTTCAGCACGCGGAACTGTTGCGGCGTAAGAGAAGCAATCGCCTCAGCAAAGCGGGTTTCTTCTTCGTTGGTCTCATCGAGTACGCCCGCTAAGGCTTCCGGCAACCATACTTCCCCATCTAAAATCTCACCCACCGCTTCAGCAATCAACTGTAGCGAGGAGGACTTAGGGATAAAGCCCGAGGCACCGTAATCAATCGCACGGCGTACCACATAAGGCTCGTCGCTGCCCGATACCACCGCAACCGGGATATCGGGCATTTGCCCACGCAGTTGAATCAGCCCAGAAAAGCCGTGAGCGCCCGGCATGTGTAAATCCAGAAGAATCAGATCAGCGTCTGGGTGGCGATTCACCACCTCCGTCGTTGCTTCCATTGTGTCAGCTTCGACAATTTCAGCCTGCGGGGCTAGTTGACGCAATGCTTGTGTCAACGCAGCACGAAACAGGGGATGGTCGTCTGCGACGATAAATTTATGGGCGATTGCCATGGATGTTCCTCCGGTTTCTTATGCAGCAGTCACAACAAGCTACCCGCCGCGACGCTAGGCCATACGCTTGGAACGTATACGTTGGCAGCATGGTACCCCATGCCCTTCTCTATTCCCAAGCCTAGCGTGGACAATTTGTCGCATTTACGGCGATAACTTAGAAACAACTGTGCCGGCTCAAGAGCCGGCACAGTAATAACCGCTGAACGGTGAGTGGTCGTGCGTTATTTCAGCATTAACAATTACTGATTAACGCGGTGCTCAATAAGCTCATCGACCACACTCGGGTCTGCCAACGTACTGGTATCCCCTAGGCCATCACACTCATTGGCGGCGATTTTGCGCAGAATGCGGCGCATAATCTTGCCCGAGCGCGTTTTCGGCATCCCCGGCGCCCACTGGATCACATCCGGCGAGGCAATTGGGCCGATATCTTTACGCACCCATTTGGTCAGCTCTTTTTTGAGCTCATCGGTGGGGTCAATGCCATCGTTGAGGGTGACATAGATGTAGATACCTTGGCCTTTGATATCGTGCGGATAGCCCACCACGGCCGCTTCGGCAACCGCATCGTGTGCTACCAGCGACGATTCGATTTCCGCGGTACCCATGCGGTGTCCAGAGACGTTGAGGACGTCGTCTACGCGGCCGGTGATCCAGTAATACCCGTCTTCATCGCGACGGCAGCCGTCGCCGGTGAAGTACATGTTGTCGTAGGTCGAGAAATACGTCTGTACGAAGCGGTCATGGTCACCCCAAATGGAACGAGCCTGGCCCGGCCAGGAATCGAGGATTACCAAGTTACCCTCGGTGGCACCCTCAAGCATGTTGCCTTCATTATCCACCAGCGCAGGCTGCACACCGAAAAACGGCTTGGTTGCGGAGCCCGGCTTCAGTGCAGTGGCGCCCGGCAACGGCGAAATCATGATGCCGCCGGTTTCGGTTTGCCACCAGGTATCGACAATCGGGCACTTCTCGTTGCCGATCACGCGGTAGAACCACTCCCACGCCTCGGGGTTGATCGGTTCACCGACCGAACCGAGTAGGCGCAAGCTTTCGCGTGAGCTCGAATCCATCACGCTGTCACCGTGGGCCATCAGCGCACGCACGGCAGTCGGCGCGGTGTAGAGAATGTTGACCTTGTGCTTATCGACAATCTCGCCAATACGGCCATGGCTTGGGTAGCTCGGCACGCCTTCAAACATTAGCGTGGTAGCGCCGTTGGCGAGCGGGCCGTAAACGATGTAGCTATGCCCTGTTACCCAGCCCACGTCGGCGGTGCACCAGAAAACTTCGCCATCTTGATAGTCGAAAACATACTGGTGGGTCATCGCAGCAAAGGTGAGATAACCGCCGGTGGTATGCTTAAGGCCTTTCGGCGCGCCGGTAGAACCCGAGGTGTATAGAATAAACAGCGGATCTTCCCCGCCCACCGCTTCGGGCTCACACTCGGTAGACTGCTTATCGACCAGATCACCGAACCATAGGTCGCGGCCCTCTTTCCAGTCGATATCGCCGCCGGTGCGCTTCACGACCAACACGTTCTTGCACACATCAGTGCCATCACGAGTCAAAGCCGCGTCCACGTTATCTTTTAGCGGCACCTGTTTACCGCCGCGTACGGATTCATCAGCGGTGATGACGAGCTTGGAGTTAGCACCGATCACGCGCTGTGCCACGGCATCCGGCGAGAAGCCACCGAAAACGACCGAGTGCACCGCACCAATACGGGCACAAGCCAGCATGGCCATAGCCGCCTCAGGAATCATGGGCATGTAAAGCGTGACGGTATCGCCTTTGCTTACGCCTAGCTCTTTGAGCGCATTCGCCAGCTGATTGGTGCGCTCGTAGAGTTCACGGTAGGAAATATGCTTAGTGTCGTTAGGGTCGTCGCCTTCCCAAATGATCGCGGTTTGGTCGCCGCGCGTTTCAAGATGGCGATCTAGGCAGTTTGCTGC
The DNA here is from genome assembly GCF_013415105.1 of Vreelandella salicampi. GTDB lineage: Bacteria > Pseudomonadota > Gammaproteobacteria > Pseudomonadales > Halomonadaceae > Vreelandella > Vreelandella salicampi. The sequence continues at coordinate 264,644 of NZ_JACCDF010000002.1, read as the reverse complement.
CACGTTCAACTCGCCGTCTTCGAACCAGCGGATGTCCACGTTATGACGATCAAACGAGGTGCTTTTGATCTTGTTCGGGGCTTTAATCCAGTCAAGGCGCTTTGCCTGTTCGGCCCAGAAGCCTTCCGGGTCATCTACCGAACGCTGGTACATGGCCGCATACGTTTTTTCATCGGCCCAAGCATTGGCGGCGATATCGTCGCGCACCGGATAGACATTCTGTTGTTCGCTCATGAAATTGCCTCTGTCCGTGGAAATGCACTCTCTATAAGAATGTAGCCGGAATTGTTATTTACTGCACCGGCATTACTATTATGAATGTCCTCCTAGCATAAACCCCAAAGCGCGCCCTTCCCTTTAGACATTGGTATTAACATTTTTTATTGAAATAACAAAGACTTATACTACTATTTACGGCGCTTCACGGCCGCAATAGACCAAGGTCTGAGCGCAATGGCGGCAACGATAGCGCTGCCCTCCTTGGGCGCGTGCGTGGCGCTGCGTGGTAAAGGCGTGTTGGCGGCACGCGCATGCATAACGGTATGGCGCTCGTTGTGCGCGTTTAATATCGAAACGGTGAGTCACATCAGGCGGTAAGCCAAAAAGGTCGCGCATAACGGCTTGCCATTCGCGGCCATGCGGCTTTAAGCGCGGGCCATTCTGAAGATGGAAGACCATCCAGTGGGCCATTTCATGGGGAATCACCTGGTCAAAAAACGCGCTGCGGTTCTCACTGAGCAGCACCGGGTTGAAGCGCAAGCCACCGCGGCCCAGATGCGCCTGCCCGGCTGAGGCGCCTTTAAGATCAAACCACACCTTGGGCTGCACCAGCGCCGGATAAACCTCACGACAGCGCTGCCAGGCCTGCTCAACACGAGCCCTGGCCGCATCGATAAGCGCCGCTTCACCCAGTGCCGCAAGCTGCTCTGCCGGCCACGCTGGCATCGGCGCCGCCTGGGTTTGAAGATATCCGTTTGATGATAAACTGCTCACATCCTACCCTTTGACTTTTCTGCTAGAGGCTCTGTATGTCACCGCGCGACAACGCCCCCGAAGCGACGCCCCCACAGCCGCTACTCGACGACGAGCAGCTTGACCGCTTAGATGACTTTCTCGACTCCGAGCAAGTCGATGACGACGCGCTCGATCTGATTTCAGCCCATGGTTTTATGGTCGCGCTGGCCGTGGCGCCCAGCGAGCTTCCCAATGCCGAGTGGCTAGCCGAACTCTTTCAAGGCGAGCCGCGTTATACTGACGATGCCGAACGCAACGAGATTATCGGCTTGCTTGCCGCCCTGCGCGACAACGCTATGGCCGTGCTTGAGCAAGGAGGGCTGCCGGAGCTTCCGTTTGAGTTGACGCTCGACGGCCTCCCCGCGGAAGAAACCCCCATTGGTGACTGGTGTGCAGGGTTCATGGAAGGCGTCTTTTGCGATGAAAGCGCCTGGTTTGCCGACGATGAAGAAGCCGCCGCCACACTTCTGCTGCCGTTTATGCTGCTCTCAAGTCTGTTTGATGATGAGCCCGATATGGCCGAGCTGGCAAGCGACGGTACCCGCCAAGAGGCATTCGTCGTTCAACTTCCCGAGCTTCTTCTCGACCTTTACTTGCACTACCGCGTGCCCCCGGAAACCCCGAAGCCCAAACCGCGCAAGAAAACCCCGGCCAAGGGCAAAAAATGCTAATCATTTAAGGCGCGTGACCAAGCTATCAAGGGTGCCGTATAGCCACTCCTTGGCTCGCTGCGGCCAGGGGCGGGCTGCCCACGCAGCCGAATCCACTTCGTCACTGGTGGCAAAGTTACGTTCAAACAGCTCGCGCACTTCCTCTGCAAAGTGCGGATCATCCACTTCTTGGTTGGCTTCTAAATTCCAGTGCAAGTTCCAGTGATCGAAATTGCACGAGCCAATGCTGCTCCAGTTGTCAGCCAAGACAAATTTGGCATGAATAAAGGTCGGCTGAAACTCGAAAATGCGCACGCCCGCTTTCAGCAGTGCGTGATAAAAGCGCTGCGACGCGTAACGCACGCCTGGGTGATCGTTTTCGCTGCCGGGTAGCAGCAAACGCACATCGACGCCACGCCGGGCGGCCCGGGCCAAGCGCCGCCGTAGAGTAAACGTGGGGACAAAATAAGGAGTGCAGAGCCATAACCGCGTTGCGGTGCCATCCACACGTTGGTGCAACGAGCGGCGAATGGCCTGATAGCGATAGCCGCGTCCGTCCATGGAACGCCCCCGCATCTCTCCCTTCGGGCGCTGTGGATCGACACGCGATGACGGGAGCGTCATAGCGGGCTTGTCGATTAAATAATCGCGCGTCATGCGTGAATCCCAAAGTTGGCGAAAGAGCGCCTCCCAATCCGTCACTACCGGCCCTTCGGCACACACGGCGATTTCATACCAAGCATTAAGAAACGCATCCACGGCACCAAAACCGCCCACAAACGCCATCTGGCCATCCACTAGCATGATTTTGCGATGGTCACGGCTTAAATTGCGCGCCAAAGAGTGAAAGCCCAAGGGGTTAAAAAAGCGCAGCGCCACACCTCCCTCGTGTAGACGCCGACGATCGGCGTTTGAAAGCCCCATCGCGCCATAACCGTCCAACAACAGGGCAACGTGAACGCCACGGCGTGCCGCTCGTGTTAGAGCATCAATGACCCGCTCGGCAAGCGTTCCAGACTCCATGAGATAAAGCTCGAGAAACACATAGTGCTCTGCCTGCTCAATCGCGGTAAACATCGCGGGTAAAAACCGCTTAGATTCCGGCAGCAGCGTAAAGCGGTTATGAGCATGCCAGCCGTGGCGCATAGTGGGCTCCTTACCATTTTGGCTAACCCCCAGCTTAGCGCTTTAACGAATAATGCACATACACATCGTAGCGGCTGGTTTTACCTTCAAGGGTATGCTGCGGCGCCGGCCCCGCAATAGGCGGCGCCTTACGGGGCCGCTTGACCACCACACGGTGAGTGGCCACATCGAGCGCCGCTTCAAGCAGCCGCGGAGCGTCGTTATCGTCGCCGGCCAGCGCGCGAAACAAGCGCATGTCTTTTTTCACCAGCGCCGATTTCTCGCGATGGGGAAACATCGGGTCCAGATGGATCACCTGAGGCGCAAACTGGGCGCCGGCCACTAATTCCGCCAGCGATTGCGCTGCGTCGCCGTGACGTAGCGTCATGCGGGCAGCAATCTCCGCCGTTTCGTCGTGCTCTGAAGCGCGTTTAAGGCCATCCTCCAGCAATGCCGCAATCGCCGCGACCCGCTCGATAAGCAGCACCTTGGCGCCCAGGCTAGCCAACACAAACGCATCACGACCGAGCCCTGCGGTGGCATCCACCACGTTAGGGGTCACGCCTTTTGCCAACCCACACGCTTTTGCCACGAGCTGCCCGCGCCCACCGCCGAACCGACGCCGATGCCCGGCTTTACCGCCGACAAAATCCACCTGCAGAGGCTTGCCGTAACGCGCCTCATCCGCCGCCAGCACCAAGCCCTCCTCTCGCGACTCGAGGGCAAGCCCTGGCGGCAAAGAAATACCGTCCTGCGTCATGCCGGTTTTTTCCAAGCAACGTCGTTACGCAGGTAGACCGGCTGGGCGTCATATGCCGACTGCCCGAGGCCTGAGTCAAAGTCACGCGCGGCTAGCCACGCCATTTCTTCAGCGCGCGGCTCTATATCACTTAAGTGCTGCGACATCGCAACGTGTACCTCGGCGGCAAACTGCTCCCATAGCGTAAAGCCTGTGCCCACACCGGCCCAGTCGGTATCTTGGCGTGGCAGTGAAAAGCGCGCGGGCGGCAGCACCGCTTCGTCGCTTAGTGCCGAGATACGTCCATCGGCGCAGTGCCACGCTGCCGCGTAGATTTCCCCCATGCGGGCATCTATCGCCGTCACAACGTAGCGGTAGTGGAAACGCCGGTGAGCCTGCAATGCGAGCGCTTCCAATGTAGATACCCCGATGAGCGGACAGTCCAAGCCAAAAGCCAAGCCCTGCGCGGTTCCCGCCGCAATTCGAAGACCGGTGAAAGACCCCGGCCCACGGCCAAACGCCACGGCGTCAAGCTGAGCGGGTGTCACACCGGCTTCAGAGAGCACATCATTCACCATCGGCATTAGGCGCCGGGTATGCGCGCGCGGTGTCATTTCGAAACGCGCAAGGCAGGTTTCGTGCTCGCCATCACGGCGCAACAGCGCCGCCGAGCACGCGCTGGAAGAGGCGTCTAACGCCAATAGGTGTAGCGACATATAGTGTACCTACTTAAAAGCCAGTAACCGCTGAGATTATACCCACGCCATCCCTAAACGACGATGGCCCGCACGCAGCGGGCCATCATCACATGCACGTCATCGCAACGTACCTACCACAACTTACTTATCACCCCCACTTATCACAATTCACCACTCACCTCTCACCTCTCACCTCTCACCTCTCACCTCTCACCTCTCACCACTCACTTCTCACTTCTCACAATTCACCACTCACTATTCACAACTCACGCACTTAGCGCTTCTTTTACTTGACGCGTAATATCGTCCACGCTGCCAACCCCTTCCACACGATGATACTTAGGCGCAGCGTCGGGGTCCTCTTTTGCCCACTGCTGATAGTAATCGACCAGCGGTGCGGTTTGCTCGTGGTAAACCGCTAAGCGGTTACGCACGGTCGATTCTTGATCATCGTCACGCTGAATCAACGGCTCGCCGGTGACATCATCTTTGCCTACCTCTTTGGGCGGATTGTGTTCCACGTGGTAGACGCGACCTGATGCCGGGTGGACACGACGGCCCGCTAGGCGATTGACGATTTCCTCATCTGGCACGGCGATTTCCAGCACGTGGTCCAGCTTAACGCCCGCCTCTTTCATGGCATCCGCCTGCGGAATGGTGCGGGGGAAACCATCAAACAGGAAGCCATTATCGCAATCTGGCTGGCCGATACGCTCTTTCACTAGGTCGATGATGATATCGTCTGAAACTAGGCCACCCGTGTTCATGATCTCTTTGACCTTAAGGCCGAGCTCACTGCCCTCTTTAATCGCTGCACGCAGCATATCCCCGGTGGAAATTTGCGGGATGTTGTACTGCTCGCAAATAAATTGAGCCTGAGTCCCCTTGCCTGCGCCCGGGGCGCCTAACAGGATCAAACGCATGGCACTGCTCCTTGAATGACGAATAAAAAATAAGATTCACGACAATACCCGCGCCAATGAGGCGACACAACTCCCCAAAAGCCTGAGAGCCATGTTTTTTGCTACCTTTTACGCTTCCAAAACAGCCATCTACCGCTAACGCTGCACTTTGGTCGTAACGCTTTGGTCGTGTATTGGTACAGATAAAATCACCAACGGCGCCCGAAGGCGCCGCTGGTGGTCGTGCAATGGTATGCGTGGGTCATGCATACATAGTACTGGGCATAGTACCGGGTCTACAGCAGCAAACGTCGGATATCGGTCAACACATCGGCCAAGAAGGCAGTGAAACGCGCCGCGTCTGCCCCATTAATGGCCCGGTGATCGTAGGATAGCGACAGCGGCATCATCAAACGCGGCTGGAAAGTACTACCATCCCAAACCGGTTTCGTCTGCGATTTCGACACGCCCAAGATCGCCACTTCCGGTGCGTTGACGATCGGCGTAAATGCTGTGCCGCCAATCGAGCCAAGGCTCGAAATGGTGAAACAGCCGCCAGTCATCTCTTCGCGTTTGAGCTTTTTGTTCTGCGCTTTTTTGCCCAACTCGGCCATATCCTTGGCGATCTCAATCAAGGACTTTTTGTCCGCGTCGCGCAGAACCGGCACCATCAAGCCTTCCGGCGTATCTACGGCAATACCGATATGAACGTATTTCTTCCACACCATCGTCTCACCGTCGCCTTTTAGACTGACGTTAAACTGCGGGAACTTACGCAGCGCAAAGGCACACGCTTTGACCAAAAACGGCAGCGGCGTGAGCTTGGCCCCTTGGGCTTCTGCTTCGGCCTTCATCGACTTGCGGAAGGCTTCAAGCTCGGTGATATCCGCCTCGTCGAACTGCGTCACGTGCGGCACGTTGAGCCAGCTGCGGTGCAGGTTGGTCGCGCCCATCTTGAGCAGACGACCCATCGGCTTCTCTTCGACCTCACCGAACTGGCTGAAATCGACTTCCGGAATCGGCGGGATACCCCCACCGCTCGCCGCTGCCGCAGGAGCCGCCGCTTGCGCGCTGCCTTTGGCCAGCGCCTGCTTGACGTAGTTTTGCACGTCCTCTTTCAGCACGCGCTCTTTGGGGCCGGTTGGCTTAACCAGGGCGAGATCGACCCCCAGCTCGCGGGCCAGCATCCGTACCGCGGGTCCAGCGTGCACCAACTTGCCATCACGTGGCTTATGAGATGCCATCTGGGCTTCCGGGCTGGGGGTTCCCGCCGGAGACTCAGCAGGCTTGCTCGACTGAGCTCTTTCGGATGAAGCTTTTTCAGACTGGCCTTTTTCAGGTGCAGCCTTTTTTGGTGCCGCTTTCTTCGCGCCGCCGGCCGAGGCCACTTCGATATAGCCGATCACATCGCCTTCAGAGACGGTATCGCCTTCGTTCACCGTAAGTTCCAAAAGCTTGCCTTTGTACGGGCTCGGTACGTCCATCGACGCCTTATCGGACTCCAGCGTGATCAGCGGGTCTTCCTCGTTGACCTCGTCACCGGCGGCAACACCAATTTCGATAATCGGCACATCCGCAGAGCCGGAAAGATCCGGCACGCGAATCTCTTTGCGCTCCGGCTCGCCGCTGGAAGCGTCTTCTTCTTGCTCTTCCTGCGGCTCGGCGTCAGCGCTTTTCCCTTCGGGCGCTTTGGGTTCAGGCGCGTTATCGGCTTGATCGCTACCACCACCTTCACCAGCGATTTCCATCTGGCCGATCACATCTCCTTCAGAGACGGTATCGCCCTCTTTCGCCGTAAACGCCACGATCTTGCCCGAATGCGGGCTGGGGACGTCCATCGAGGCTTTGTCAGACTCCAGTGTAATCAGCGTATCTTCCGCGCTGACCTCATCGCCTTCGCTGACGGCCACTTCGATAATTTCGACGTCTTCTGAGCCGCCAATATCCGGCACGATGATATCCACGGTCTGTTTGCCACCGCCGCCAGAAGCGGATTTTGGCGCCTCTTGCTGTTGCGATGACGACGCTGATGAAGTGTCAGGCTCTGGCGCAGATTCGGCTGATGCCGTCTCTTTCTCGCCGCCGCCTTCACCTTCCGCTTCGATTTCGACGATGTCGTCGCCTTCCGAGACAGTGTCACCCTCTTTGACCAGCACCTTAATGACCTTGCCGCCTTTGGGCGCCGGGACATCCATGCTGGCCTTGTCGGATTCCAGCGTGATCAAGGTGTCTTCCGCCTCAATGACGTCGCCTTCCGACACCGCAATCTCAATGATTTCGACATCGGTGTCGCCGCCGATATCGGGGACTTTGATGATTTCGCTACTCAAGGTCGCGCTCCTCTCAACTCGTCACAAGCCTGCGGGCAACCCCGCAGGCAAGGATCAACTGGTCAGCGGGTTGGGCTTGGATGGGTCGATGGCGTACTTTTTCAGCGCCTCACCCACTCGCTTACGCTCGATATCGCCACGATCCGCCAGCGCTTTCAACGCCGCCACGGTGACGAAGTAGCGGTCCACTTCAAAGAAGTAGCGCAGCTTCTCGCGGGTATCCGAACGGCCAAAGCCATCGGTGCCAAGCACGCTGTAGTCGGTGGGTACCCAAGCGCGTACCTGATCAGCATAGAGCTTCATGTAGTCGGTAGCGGCAATCGCCGGGCCATCACGACCTTCCAAACACTGGGTAACGTGTGGCTTGGGTGCCTCATCGTCTGGGTTTAAGAAAGCGGTACGCTCAATCAGCAGCGCTTCGCGGCGCAGCTCATTAAAGCTGGGCACACTCCAAATATCAGCGCCCACGCCCCAGTCGTTTTCCAAGAGCTCGGCGGCCGCTTCGACTTCACGCAGAATGGTGCCAGAGCCCATCAGCTGAACGCGGCCTTTTTTACCTTTCGTTTCGCGCAGCAGATACATGCCTTTAACGATATCGTCGGCAGGCACGTCGTCGAGCGCCGGATGCTCGTAGTTTTCGTTCATCACGGTCAGGTAGTAGAAGCAGTTCTCCTTCTCGGTGAACATGCGCTTCAAACCATCCTGCATGATGACCGCCACTTCGTGACCGTACGTCGGATCGTAGCTACGGCAGTTGGGGATGGTAGAGGCCTGAATTAGGCTGTGACCATCTTGGTGCTGCAAGCCTTCACCGTTGAGCGTAGTACGCCCGGCGGTGCCGCCGACCATAAAGCCGCGTGCCTGCAGATCACCCGCCGCCCAAGCGAGATCGCCAATACGCTGGAAGCCGAACATGGAGTAGTACACATAAAACGGCAGAAGCGGCAAATTGTGGTTGCTGTAGGACGTCGCCGCCGCAATCCACGCTGACATCGCCCCGGCTTCACTGATGCCTTCTTCGAGGATTTGGCCCTGCTTATCCTCGCGGTAGAACATGATCTGGCCTTTATCGACCGGCTCGTACTTCTGACCTTCTGAGGTGTAGATGCCGAGCTGGCGGAACATGCCTTCCATGCCGAAGGTGCGCGCTTCATCGGGAATGATGGGCACCACCTGCTTACCGATTTTCTTGTCTTTGACCAAGCCGTTGAGAATCCGCACAAAGGCCATAGTGGTCGAGACTTCACGCCCTTTGGAGCCCCCCATCTGCGAGGCAAAGGTTTTATCTTCCAGCGCCGGGATCGGTAGCGACTCAAAGTCCGCGCGGCGCTGAGGCAGGTAGCCACCAAGACGTTCGCGCTGCAAGTGCATGTATTTAAGCTCGGGGGAGTCATCATCCGGCTTGTAATACGGCACTTCTTTGAGCTGCTCATCGGTGAGCGGAATACCGAAGCGATCACGGAATGTCTTCAGCGCTTCGTGCTCCATGCTCTTGACCTGGTGCGCTTCGTTGGCCGCTTCGCCATCGCCGCTACCCATGCCATAGCCTTTCACCGTATGCGCCAGAATGACCGTCGGCTTGCCTGCGGCGTTGTTTACCGCTTCGTGATAGGCCGCATAGACCTTGAACGGATCGTGGCCACCACGGTTGAGCTTCCAGATGTCCTCGTCGGACATATTGTTGACCATTGCTTCGGTTTCGGGGTACTTGCCGAAGAAATGCTCGCGGGTATAGCCACCGCCGTTGGCTTTGTAGTTCTGGTACTCGCCGTCGACCGCTTCGTCCATGCGCTTTTGCAGCACACCTTTTTTATCTTGCTCGAATAGCGGATCCCAATGGCGACCCCAGACGACCTTCAACACGTTCCAACCCGCACCGCGGAAGACACCTTCCAACTCGTCCATCACGCGCGAGTTGCCGCGCACTGGGCCATCAAGACGCTGCAGGTTACAGTTGATAACGAAGATCAGGTTATCGAGATTTTCACGCCCGGCTAGCGAAATTGCGCCGAGGGATTCCGGCTCGTCGCACTCGCCATCGCCCATGAAGCACCAGATCTTGCGATCCTGCATATCCTTCATTTCACGCGAATCAAGATACTTCATCACGTGGGCTTGGTAGATCGCCATGATTGGCCCCAAGCCCATGGACACCGTGGGGAACTGCCAGTAATCCGGCATCAGCCACGGGTGCGGGTAAGACGAAAGACCACCGCCGTCAACTTCCTGGCGGAATTTGTCCATCTGCTCTTCGTTTAGACGACCTTCCAAGAACGAGCGCGCGTAGATACCGGGCGCAACGTGCCCCTGAATGTAAACCAGGTCACCTTCGAAATCGCCGTTGGGGGCGCGGAAGAAGTGGTTAAAGCCGACATCGTAAAGCGTCGCGGAGGACATAAAGCTGGCAATATGTCCGCCCAAACCAGGTTTGGCGCGGTTATTACGAATGACCTGCGCGATCGCGTTGTAGCGAATTAAGGAGCGAATGCGGCGCTCCATAAACAGATCGCCCGGCATCGGCGCTTCACGGTGAACGGGAAGCGTGTTGCGGTGCGGGGTCGTCACTGAGAAGGGCACCTTCATACCATCTCGGCGCATACGATCCGCCAAGCGGGTCATCAGGTAGCGGGCGCGCTCTTCGCCCTCACGATCCAGTACCGATTCCAGGGATTCTAGCCACTCCGTGGTTTCGGTCGGATCGAGATCTTCTCTTGTCTCCAGACTCATAGAGGTCTCTCCGAATGACGATAAATGACAGTGACCCCCGCTAACCGCTAGGGGTCTAGGCATGCGGCCTTCATCGGCTGCCGCAAACCCATCACCACCGGCACAGTGGCCAGCGTGAGGAAGATTCTTCTCTACATTCAAGACATTAAGTAGTGTTTAATGCATCTTGAATGTAGTTAAGCTACATAATGTTGGTTAAAATTAGCCTTTTGTATCGCTGAAGATACCGCAAAGTGGCCGCGCTGCCAATTGCAAAAAACGGCAAAATCTGACCAAAAACAACATATTGCACCGCAGCATAAGCACTTTTTAACGTAATCTCGACAGCCCGCCGCTTAGGCAACAAATGTAGTTAAACTACCGTTTTATTATCGACTGCATGCATTCATTACTCCTGCGCCAGCCGTTGACGGAAGTACGCCCAATCAAACGCAGGGCCGGGGTCGGTCTTACGCAGCGGCGCAACGTGTGCGTGGCTGGTGATGCGTGTAGGATCAAGCGCGGGATAGCGCGTCATCAACCAAGTAACGAGCTGCGCTAACGTGGTGTACTGCGCCTTGGTGAAGGACGTCGCGTCGTCGCCTTCAAGCTCGATACCCAACGAAAAATCGTTGAGCGCTTGGCGCTTTTCCCCTTGCCGCGCATCCCACCAGCGTGATCGCCCCGCATGCCACGCGCGGCGCGGGGTATCCACAAATTGCACGCATTCACCCTCGCGGCGAATCAGAAAATGCGCCGACACGCGAAGCGATGCAATGCTGGCGAAAAAAGGATGATCATTAGGCGCAAGGCGATTGGTGAACAGCGCCTCGATGGCATCGCTACCAAACTGACCCGGCGGCAAACTGATAGCGTGCAACACAACCAACGAAACTTCGCCATTGGGACGCTCATCCGCGTTAGGTGATTCCACAACCCGCGCCTTGGGCCACCACGTCGCGCTTTGTGAAAAATCGTCTTTTGAAGGATTCTCTCGTGAAGAACTGTCTTGTGAAGAACTTGCCACTCGGCACTCCTGTTCCCTATTTCGCACGCCTGTGACGTTACGTGCGTTCTTTCACTATAATAGCGTTATATGCAAACCCACCCAGGGATTCACACCTTCTATGCACTACTATACCGCTCTTGCCGAAGAGATCCGCGCTAACGCCGCCCACTTGCTCTCTGAAGACGTGGGGCCCGGCGATATTACCGCTCAGTTAATTCCTGAATCCCAATGGGCAGAAGCGCACGTTATCACCCGTGATAATGCTGTGCTTTGCGGCGTTGCCTGGGTGGATGAGATTTTCCGTCGCCTGGATAGCCGCGTAGTGCTGACGTGGGAAGCCGCCGATGGCGACCGCTTAGCCGCTGACCAATGCTTTTTGCGCCTGGAAGGCCCGGCACGAAGCTTGCTGACCGGCGAACGTGCGGCGCTTAACGTGTTGCAAACGCTTTCGGGCACGGCCACCACCACGCGGCGCTATGTCGATTTGATAGCCAGCACCGGCGCGCGCCTACTCGATACACGCAAAACTCTACCCAATATGCGCTTGGCGCAAAAATATGCCGTCACCTGCGGTGGCGGACATAATCACCGTATTGGGCTATGGGATGCGTTTTTAATTAAGGAAAATCACATTGCCGCCTGCGGCGGCATTGCCGATGCCGTGAAGGAGGCGCGCAAGCTAGCCAGCGATGTACCGGTCGAGGTCGAAGTCGAGACGTTTGACGAGTTGGACCAAGCACTTGATGCCGGCGCCGATATCGTCATGCTCGACAATTTTTCGCTCGACGAGCTGCGCGAAGCGGTCAAGCGGGGAAATGGGCGCACCACCCTAGAAGCCTCAGGCAACGTCAATGCCACGACACTCAAAGCGATTGCGGACACTGGTGTGGACTGCATTTCGAGCGGCGCGCTGACCAAAGACGTAACGTCGATCGATCTCTCCATGCGTATCACGCGCACTTACTCTCCCTAAGCCGACTTTTATAAAAGCGTCGTGGAGGTCTCTGGCTGAGGCCGTTATTGAGAGAATCAGGTCTCCACGGCGAACAGCGGCTTGCGCAAGTGAAACCGTTTTAACTGCGCGCCGCCGCGCTCTACCCAACGCTCGCCGAGGTTTTGCCAGCCGCGCCGCTCTAAACGCTCATACAGCAAGAGGCTCGCTTCAATCTCGATCGCGCTGCACCCGGCCTCTAACAGCAACCGTTCGGCGTGGATAAGTAGGGTGGTGCCGATACCACGCCCGGTAAGCGATGGCCAAACGTAGAGCGTCTCGACGCGCCCAGCGCTTGTATCAAACTCCAAGAATCCCACACAGCGACCATCGCAGGTTGCCACCAGGGTCGTGTAAAGCGGATGCCGCGCCGCCCAGGCGCTGGCTTCCCGCGGTAGCACATTCGCCCAGGCACGCCGCTCGGTTAGCGAGTAGTGATTCGCAGCGCCTTGCATCACCGCGTGGTAGAACACTTCAGCTTGATCGGCGGCATCACGCACCAGCGCTTGTCGATACACGACGCGCGGCGCGACCGTCGAAGAAGACGGTGCTAACGCTTCGGTCATAATTGCCTCGTTGTATCTTGCCTATCCGATAGAAGAACCCAACTTACCTTATACTGACACACGCTTCACACCCCTTTGCACTTATTTTCCACTCCCTACTTTGACGTCTTTACCCTTTAACAACGGAATGAACGTAGCAATGGATTTTACCCTCTCGCCGATTGGCTACATCGATAGCGACTACCCGGATAAATTTGGTGTGCCGCGCCAGCCCGGCCTTGCCCCCGCGGCCAGTGCCACATTGACGCTCGTCGCGCCCTATAACGACCCGCTTAGCGTGCGCGGACTGGAAGCGGTCAGTCACCTCTGGGTCAGTTTTATTTTCCACCACAACCCGCCCACATGGAGCCCGCTGGTACGGCCACCGCGCTTAGGCGGCAACCGGAAGGTGGGGGTTTTTGCCAGCCGTAGCCCCAACCGGCCCAATCGTTTGGGGCTCTCCCTTCTCGCGCTTGAGCACATTGATACTCAGCGCGGCGTCCGCCTTACCCTTGCCGGATGCGACCTGGTAAGCGGCACCCCGGTGGTGGATATCAAGCCTTATCTACCATGGGCAGAAGCCAAGCCGGAGGCCAGCGCCGGGTTTGCCCCAACCCCACCGCCCAATGTTGAAGTCGTTTTTCAGCCACAAGCGCGAAACGTGCTAGCACAGCGCGATGATTGCGACTCGCTACAAGCGCTGATTACGCAAGTGCTTAGCCAAGACCCACGCCCGGCGTACCAGCGAGATACCACAAGCGAGCGCATCTACGGGGTAAGGCTGCGCGATGTGGACGTTAAGTTTCAGGCATGGGATCACAACGCCGCCGACAACAAAAAAGCCACAACCTTAGCGGTTGTGGCCATTGAAGCGGTGTGAAATAGACAAGCCCACTTATGCCGGAAAGGTAATGCCAAGACGGCGACCAACTTCCTCGTAAGCTTCAATCACGCCGCCGAGCCCCTGACGGAAGCGGTCTTTATCCATTTTTTCCCGCGTGTTGGCATCCCATAGGCGGCAACCGTCGGGCGAGAACTCATCGCCCAGAATGACCTGGCCGTTGAAAATGCCAAATTCCAGCTTGTAATCCACCAAGAGCATCTCGCCTTCGGCAAATAGCTGCTTAAGCACGTGATTGACCTTAAACGTGAGGTCTTTCATTTTGACCAGCTGTTCCGGTTTGGCCCAACCGAAGGTTTCAGCGAGCGACTCGTTGATCATCGGGTCGCCTTTCTCGTCGTTTTTCAAAAACAGCTCAAACGTAGGCGGCGTTAGGGTCATGCCCTCCTCCACGCCTAGGCGTTTTACCAGGCCACCGGCGGCAATATTACGCACTACGCATTCCACCGGAATCATCTCCATTTTCTTCACCAGGCTTTCGGTGCTGGAGAGGCGCTTTTCAAAGTGCGTCGGGATGCCAGCGTCTTCTAGGCGCTCCATAATAAAGGCGTTAAAGACATTATTGACCAAACCTTTTCGCGCAAGCGCCTCTTTCTTTTTACCATCGAATGCACTGGTATCATCGCGAAACTGGAGTACCAGCAAATCAGGATCATCGGTGGTATATACAGACTTTGCCTTACCGGCATAAAGTTCTTGGCGCTTTTCCATGAAGGCTCCGAGAGAGTCGAAGGGGTAAATAATTTAGCGTAAATAACCAGCCACGCGCTCTAACAACTCACGCTGATGCTCGGCGCTGAGATCACGCTCGCCAGCATTTTGCGCACGCAGTACAACCTGTTCGCCACGGGGTTCAAGCGCCAGGCGCACCCGGTAGGGCGAGGTATTGGTCAGCGGGTTCATCATCCGCGTCCACAAACCGAAATCACGCAGCTCGCGCGGCGTGTAATCCACCACAAAGGCATACTCAGATGGGCGTGCTTCAATCAGCTCGCGTTGACCCTCGACGTCAAAATCCAACGCAAGAAAATGGTCGAGCTCTGCCCAAACACGGTCGGCCTGATACGGAATGTTTACCGCCCACTGCCCACCTTCTTGGCGGAACGACAGCGATTTTTGATCGGCATAGCGCTGGGCATTGAGCGACGATGACAGCGTACCCTTTGTACTCGCGCGCGCGCTGAGGTAGTCGTCAAGCGCGTTAAGGCAGTTCGCAAGCGGAGTGCCTTGTTGTTCACAACGCACTTCGCTGTGCCCAGCACGCAATGCGCTTTGCAGGCTGATTTGCCCCTGCGCCAGGTTGATAACCCCTTGCGAGGGGCTGACCCGAGTCACATCAACCGGCTGGGAGCGCACAAACGACTCAAGCAGCGGCCAAACTGTGCCCGCGTCTGCCGCAACCACCAGCCAGCGCCGATCACCAATTTCCCGCGACTCAACAAACGCTGACTCGATGCCGCCGGCAAGGGTGAGCGGCTGCGGCGGGCGCACGTCGCTGGGTTCACTTAAACGCGATGGGCTCGTCACCTCGGGCACCGGCAGCGCATCACCGTAGCGCTGGGAGTTCCGGGTTTCGGGCAGGCTCAGCGGGGGTCCTGGCTCGACATCAACATAATCGAGGTTGCGATCATCATAGAAGCCTTCGCGCGCGCAGCCTGACAGCGCCATCGCCGTTACCAGAGCCAGCGGGATCCATTTAAGCGCGGGGATTTTAAACGCCGAGATTTTAAGCGCAGAACTCATCAAGCCACCTTAGTATTCAAAAAATGGAGGCCAGGCACACGCTTTAGCACCAAGCCAACGTGAACGCCTCGACAGGATTACTCCTCAACCACACCGGCAAGCTGAAGTGCCTCGCTCACGGTGGCGTGGTACTTTTCGGACAACCACGTCAGGGGTAAGCGGATGCCGGCATCGGCGTAGCCCATGCGATTGAGCGCCCATTTCACCGGAATCGGGTTGGACTCAATACCCAAGTTGGTGTGCAGCGGCATTAAACGGGTGTTGATCTGGTGCGCTTTGTCAGCGTCCCCGGACACCGCGGCGGCGCAGAGATCGTGCATCGTTTTAGGGGCGACATTGGCCGTCACCGAAATATCGCCATGACCGCCCATCAGCATGAAATCACAGGCGGTGGCATCGTCACCGGAGTAAAGCATAAAGCCACTGCCTTTCACGCGGCTGATCAAATCTTCAGCGCGCTCCAGGTTACCGGTGGCGTCTTTCAGGCCGATAATATTCTCTACCTCGGCCAAGCGGACCACGGTCTCGTTGTAGAGATCGGAGCAAGTACGGCCCGGCACGTTGTACATAATCACCGGCAGTTTGCTGCCTTCGGCTACCGCTTTGAAATGCTGGTACAAGCCTTCTTGGGTCGGCTTGTTGTAGTACGGGCAAACCGAAAGGCAGTAATCCGCGCCCACCTCTGAAGCGTAACGCGCCAGTTCCACCGCTTCGGAAGTGGCGTTTGCTCCCGTACCGGCAATCACGGGAATACGTCCGTTGACTTCCTCCACGACGCTTCGAATCACGTCAAAGTGCTCGGCAAATGACATGGTCGTGGGCTCGCCGGTTGTCCCCGCGGCCACAATGCCATCGGTCCCGTTTTCAAGGTGGAAGTTCACCAGACGACGAAGCGCCTCCCAGTCGATGTCGCCATTGACCTTCATCGGCGTCGCTAGGGCGACAATGCTGCCTGTGATCATCCGTTTTTTCCTCAACGTCAAATAGGAGTATGAGTGCGCCGCGTGCGACGAACAATAAGTACAAATGGTACTCAGGCGGCTCGACCCTGTACAGCGCAAAGCGGCCGGCTTGAGCATATTTCACTGTCGCGCTTGTATTTTGCCCACGCGCACCTGCTATTTTTGCGCGCCTCTCTTTGACAGCGCAACGCTCCTTGCGTGTAATCATACGGTCTTTGACCTTAATGAGGAGTCCGCTATGAGCGTTGAGATTGACCACCCCGTTCCTGATTTTTCCGCCCCGGCTACCGGCGATAAAACCGTTACGCTATCCAAGCTACGCGGTCAGCAGGCCGTGGTGTATTTCTACCCTAAAGCCAGCACCCCTGGCTGCACCACGGAGGGCGGCGACTTTCGCGACCGAAAACCACAGTTTGACGCCGCTAACACAGTGATTATCGGCGTCTCGCGCGATGGCATTCGTGCCCAAGAAAATTTTAAAGCCAAACAAGATTTTAACTTTGACCTGATTTCCGACAAAGACGAAACCGTCTGCCAGCTATTTGACGTCATCAAGCTCAAAAAGATGTACGGCAAAGAGCATCTCGGCATCGAGCGCAGCACGTTCTTGATCGACTCGGACGGCAAACTTGCGCAAGAGTGGCGCGGTGTCAAAGTGCCCGGCCACGTGGATGAGGTGTTAGACGCAGCGAAAGCGCTCAACAACGGATCACTTAACAACTAAGCATTCAACAACGAAGCACACAGTCCTTTATACCCTCAGCGGTCAGCGTGCGACAGCATCCGCACGTTGACCGCACTAAAGCGCTGCCGACTCATCCTCTTTTACGCGTTGAGGCACCTCCTTTCCTCGCCCTTCGCCGCGGTCATGTAACCCACGCGGCCACGCATATACCAGCGCTTTAAGCAGCGTTGCCAGCGGGATGGCGAAGAAAATGCCCCAAAAGCCCCAGATACCGCCAAAAAATAGCACAGCGACAATAATCGAGACTGGGTGAATATTGTTCGTTTCCGAAAACAAAATTGGCGACAGCACATTTCCGTCGAGCGCCTGAATGACACCGTAGGCAATCAACACATAAACAAACGCATCACTAATACCGAAGTGAAACCCTGCAACCGCCGCCACCGGAAGCGTGGCCACTGCCGCGCCGATATAGGGCACAAGCACGGAAAACCCCACTAATACGGCTAAAAGCGCCGAATACGGCAACCTAAAATAGGCAAAGGTGAAAAACGCAACCGACCCCACGATAATGATTTCAATGAACTTACCGCGGATATAGTTGGCGATTTGTGCATCCATTTCGTGCCAGATGCGCGTCATTAAATCGCGCTTTTGCGGCAGCAATGAGAGGATAAACCCCACCAACTTGTCGCGATCCTTGAGCATGAAAAAGACCAGAATAGGCACTAAAACAAGGTAGATGATCAGCGCCATAATGTTGCCAAGCGAAGCCAGCGAAAGCGTTAATGCCCGCTGCCCTAGCTGGCTGATTTCGCGGCTGGCAACGCCAATCCAACTCTGCATTTGATCCGGCGTGATCAAGTTGGGGTAGCGCGACTGCAGCTCATCCAACCAATCTTGGCCACTGGCAAACATTCTGGGCGTCTCTTGCACCAGCCCCACCAGCTGGTTCCAAATTAACGGCATGAGAATGAACGCCAAGGTCAACAAGACACTGATAAAAGCCAAGAAGACGATCACAACGGCCAGCAGGTGCGGCACACGTCGGCGCGTTAACGCGCTCACCGCCCCCTGCAACAGAAAGGCTATAATGAGTGCAGTAAAAAAAGGTGCCAACATGCGACCAAACCAGATAATGGCCGCAAAACCTGCGACCAATACCAGCAGCAGGATGATCGCCTCTTCATCAGAAAAATAGCGCTCTATCCAACTTTTAAAGATGGTGCGCATGGTCATGACGCACTCACCCCCGCCTTACGAATCCAGTAATAATAGACGCCTTCACGCTCCTCGCGTGCCTCTAACGTATGTGCACTCTGCTCAGTGAATGATGCCATATCGCGCCATGACCCGGCATCGGTTGCGCGAACCTCAAGCAGCTTGCCTTCTTCTAAAGAAGCCAACTTTTGTTTTGCTTTGAGTAGCGGCAGCGGACAGTGCAAACCGCTCGCATCCAACAGCGCATCAGGCTCGCCGATACTACGTGATTCCGTCATCGTCTCTTTCGACATTCCCAACCCCGCTATATTGTGCATTTATGTGGCATGATGCGAGACATCAATACCCAAAGCCAAACGGTTACGATTTAACGGCACTTCTCACCGTGAATCAATGTCACATTGTTGGCTACGTCGTCGTCAACACGGCTGACGTAACCGAGCTGCTTATCATCATGCAAGAGGATGCTATGCCACGTTTTCGTCTCGCTCGCTATGGGTGGCTTTGTGCCGCTGCCCTGACAGCCAGTACGCTATTTTACAGCACAGGCGGCGCGGCACAGGGTGTCTATCCATCAGGCGACTACCAACTGCCCACGTTAAGCACCGCTTCATCAACGGCAACCAGCGAAGAGACCCGCTTAGGCCGCGCTTGGTTGCGGCAGTTCCGCGCTCAAGCGCCGCAATGGCAGGACCCTATCGTCCATCACTACCTTGATCGCTTAGTCGCACGCTTGGCCCCACACAGCCATATTAACGGTATCGATACTGTCACGGTGATGGTCGATAGTCCCTCGCTGAATGCGTTTGCCGTGCCGGGCGGAGTGATTGGCGTAAATGCGGGGCTATTCGCCTTTGCTGAAGATGAGGGCGCCTTTGCCTCGGTGATCGCCCATGAGCTGGGCCACATCGCCCAGCGCCACTACGCGCGTGGTACGGCCCGCGCCGAGCAAACCCAAATCCCCGCCATGGCGGCCATGCTTGCGGGCATGATAATTGCTGCCAGTGGCGCAGGCGATGCGGGTATTGCGGCGGCGATGGGTTCGCAGGCAGCGCTTTTGCAAGATCAGCTCACCTACTCGCGGCGTTATGAAGAAGAAGCTGATCACGTCGGCCTACAAGCACTTGCGGCTGCAGGTTACGACCCCGATGCGATGGTGCGGATGTTTCGTGAAATGCAGCGCATGGCAAGACTGCAAGGCGGCACCCCGCCTGAGTTTCTGCTCACCCACCCCATCAGTGAAAACCGCCTAAGCGATACACAGGCCCGTGCCGCGCAACTTGACGTGACCGATTCGCGCCGTAGCGATACGCTCTATGACATGATGCGCGGCCGGGCACTTTTGCATATTCACGCCAACGACCCGCAGCAAGCC
Organism: Vreelandella salicampi; assembly: GCF_013415105.1. Taxonomy (GTDB): domain Bacteria; phylum Pseudomonadota; class Gammaproteobacteria; order Pseudomonadales; family Halomonadaceae; genus Vreelandella; species Vreelandella salicampi. Next base: position 245,048 of record NZ_JACCDF010000002.1, on the reverse strand, counting down.
ATTACACGCTTGCGCCAAGAAAACGCCGACGGTGCCGCCATTACCTACCTTGACGCGCTCATTGCCGCACGTAACGGGCACACCGATCAGGCACTTCAAACACTCGACCGCCTATCGCGCACGCACCCAGATTATACCGCCCTGCCCGCCTCTGCTGCCCAAGTTGCCTTAGAAGAGCGCCGCTTTGAGGATGCCATTGAGCGCAGCCAGCATTTGCTTCGCTTGATGCCAGGCTACCTGCCGGCTCAGCTGATTCTTGCCGAGGCGCAGCTGCAGCGCGACCCATCTGCGGCGTTTGACTTGCTGCGTGACATTACCGCCGAGCACCCTGAGTCGCCGCAAGCCTTCAACTTGCTGGCCGAAGCCGCCGGGCGCAGCAATCATAGTGGTTGGGGGCATTTAGCCCGCGCGGAGTATTTACAACTCACCGGCCGTGTGGACCGCGGTATTCGTCAGCTTGATATCGCACGCGATGCCGCCGAGCAAGAGAACGACACACGAGTGTTGGGGCGCATCGAGCAGCGCCGCGAGGCATTTATTCAATACCGCGAGGCGCTCGATAAGTTTCGCTAGGGGGTTAGAGCGCTGGGGGTTAGAGGCTGATAGCGATTAGCGCTGAAAGTTAAGCATGCGCTCTAACGGCCTGAGCGCTTGTTGGCGTAGCGTGTCATCGACAAACACTTCGCCGGTGCCTTCGCGCAGCGAGCCAGCGAGATTGTCCAGCGCGTTCATCGCCATCCACGGGCAGTGCGCGCAGCTGCGACAGGTCGCGCCGTTGCCGGCGGTGGGGGCTTCAAACAGCGTCTTCTCCGGCACCGCTTGCTGCATTTTAAAGAAGATACCGCGGTCGGTGGCCACGATCAGCTTATCGTTGAGCAGCGTTTGTGCGGCCTTGATCAGCTGCGAGGTCGAACCCGCCACATCGGCAAGCTGAACCACCGACTCGGGCGATTCGGGGTGAACGAGCACCGCCGCGTCCGGGTAAAGGCGCTTTAAATCTTCTACACCTTTGGCTTTAAACTCTTCGTGGACGATACAAGCACCATCCCACATCAGCATATCGGCGCCGGTTTTTTTCTGGATATAGCCACCCAGGTGTTTATCCGGTGCCCACAGGATTTTTTCGCCTTTGGCCTGCAAGTGCTCGATCACCTCCACCGCAATAGAAGAGGTCACCACCCAATCCGCGCGCGCCTTAACCGCCGCCGACGTGTTGGCGTAGACCACCACGGTTCGGTCAGAATGCTGATCGCAGAAGGCGCTGAATTCATCCGCCGGGCAGCCGATATCCAGCGAGCAAGTCGCCTCTAGCGTGGGCATCAACACGCGCTTTTCCGGGGAGAGAATCTTGGCTGTCTCGCCCATAAAGCGCACACCCGCGACCACTAAGGTCGTCGCGTCGTGGCGGGCGCCAAAGCGTGCCATTTCGAGAGAATCCGCCACACAACCGCCAGTCTCTTCGGCCAACTGCTGAATGGCATCGTCGGTATAGTAGTGCGCTACCAGCACGGCGTTGTGCGCTTCTAGCAGGCGCTTAATTTCTTCAACACGCGCCTCATCTTCCGCGGGAATCCGCGTGGGGCAATATGCACTAGGGAGCTGCGTATCGAGCTCCGCTTGAGAAGTCATAATCGTCATCGTGTCTACCACTGTGACAAACAGGGAATCCCCCTGCTGAACATCGACCGCAGCGTATGCACTCCGCACGCGCCACGCCTAAGCGGCCAGCCGTTGCGTCTCTCGCGATGGATGGCCTGATCGTTTCGTGATTTTAGACTATTCTGCTAGCAAAATGTTGCATGCTGCAAGGGCAATTGTCATATGCATGTCACGTAACGACCCTACGTTTTCCGTCCCCACAGCAAAACGCCCCTGACAGCAAGCTGCCAGGGGCGTTGAATCTGGTGGGTCGTGTAGGATTCGAACCTACGACCAATTGATTAAAAGTCAACTGCTCTACCAACTGAGCTAACGACCCTTTCGAGCTTCTTTACATAAAGTCTTGCAACATCCGGGATTGGTGGGTCGTGTAGGATTCGAACCTACGACCAATTGATTAAAAGTCAACTGCTCTACCAACTGAGCTAACGACCCGCCCGAACGGATGCATATCTTACGGATACGGCGTGGCATCCGCAAGCCTTTTCGTCTTTCTCTTTGCTTTTTATTGCTTAGCGTCGCTTATTTTTATGCGTCGTTTTATGCATACCGGGCTTACGCATGGCTTGAACCGGACGACGTTTGTTCTTGTCGCGGCTCCAGCGGTTTTTCTCATCCGGCGTCAATTCCGGCACTTTGCGCGATTCAAGACCCGCCAAGGTGGCCAGGTCATCGACTTCATCCTGACCCAGCTCCACCCACTCACCCGCTTTGGCGCGCTTATCGAGGAAGATGTTGCCGTAGCGCACGCGCTTCAAGCGGCTCACCGTCAGCCCTTGCGACTCCCACAGACGGCGCACCTCACGGTTGCGGCCTTCCAAAATGACCACGTGGAACCAGGTGTTAATGCCTTCGCCGCCGAATTCCTGCACGTCAGTAAAGCGCGCGGGGCCGTCTTCCAGCATTACACCGTCGACCATTGCGACGAGGTGCTCTTTTTTCACCTCGCCCATTACCCGCACGGCGTATTCGCGCTCGACCTGGGTAGAGGGGTGCATCAGCCGGTTGGCTAGCTCGCCGTCGGTGGTGAAGAGCAACAGGCCGCTGGTGTTGATATCCAGCCGGCCAATGGCAATCCAACGCTCGCCTTTCAAGCGCGGCAGGCGGTCGAACACGGTGCGACGCCCTTCTGGGTCTTTGCGCGTGCACAGCTCGCCTTCGGGCTTGTTGTACATGATCACACGGCGTGGCGTTTCTTCTTCAGTGCGCAGGGTGACAGGGCGCTCATCAAAGGTCACCTTGTCTCGCAGCTCGACGCGATCGCCGAGTTTCGCGACCTGATTATTCACCCGCACCCGGCCGTCGGCGATGGCTTTTTCCATCTCACGGCGCGAACCTAGCCCCGCGCGTGCGAGGACTTTTTGCAGCTTTTCGCTGGTGACGGGGGAGGTGTTACTGTCCTGATTCATGCTCATCTGATGTCTCTTCTGTCGACGTGCGTTCGGGCTCATCGCCGCGCTGCGCACGTGCCGCTAGCCGTGCTTCCAAATCGGCAAAGCTCAGCGGCGAGTTTAACGCCGTCTCGGCGTGTGGGTCGGCCTTCTCGGCCGTCTCAGGGGGCGCATCCTGCCCCGTTTTATCGTCGGCGTCTAGGGGTAATTCTGCAGCGCCGCTGTCTGGGCTTTCGCCATCCACCGTCGCCGCTGCCGTAAGCGCATGCATCGGCGGCAGCGCGTCCAAGGTTTTCAGGCCGAAGTCGTCTAAAAAACCGCGCGTGGTGGCGTAAACCGCCGGACGACCCGGCACATCGCGATGCCCTACCACACGAATCCAGCCACGCTCCATCAGCGTGCGAACAATCGAGCTCGACACGCTTACCCCGCGCACCTCTTCGATATCACCGCGGGTCACCGGCTGGCGGTAGGCAATCAGCGCCAGCGTCTCTAATAGCGCCCGCGAGTAGCGCTGTGGGCGCTCGTCCCACAGCCGCGATACCCAGGGGGAAAGCCGTGGGCGAATGCGCAGCTGATAGCCCGAGGCTGTTTCGATGAGTTCTAACGCGCCGTTAGCGTGGCGGCGTTCCAAGCGCGAAAGCGCCTGTTTGATATCGCCTCGCGGCGGGCATTCGGCATCCAGAAACAGCGTTTCTAACCGCTCAAGCGCTAGCGGCTCACCGGCGGCGAGCAGCGCGGCTTCGAGAATATCGTCTAAGGTCGTTGCCCCGTGATCGCTCATGTCATGTCCTCGAACGGGGTTTCATCAAAGGGGCTTTCATCAAAAGAGGTTTCATCAGCAACGCCTTCACCGCTTTCCGTCACCTCGATAGGTCCTTCTGGCGCCACTTGCCGTGCTCGTACGTGGATGGGTGAAAGCGGGGCATTTTGTACAATTTCGATCATCGCTTCTTTGGCCAGCTCCAAAATGGCCATAAACGTGACCACTACCCCAGCGCGGCCCTCTTCCAGAGTAAAAAGCGCTTCAAAGGGCGTATAGCGGCTGGGCGCACGCTGCAGCTGATCCATGATCGCAAGCATTCGTTCACGGGTGGAGAGCACTTCGCGGGTGATATGGTGCGTCTGGGTCAGCTCGGCGCGTTTGAGAAGCCCGGCGAGTGCGCCGAGAAGCTCGTCCAGCTCGACCTCGGGGTGAACGACGCGTGATTCCAATGGCGGCAGCCCCGCTTGCACGCTGAACCAATCGCGCCCCATGCGCGGCAGCGTATCGAGCGATTCCGCTGCTTCTTTGAGGCGTTCGTACTCTTGCAACCGCCGGATGAGTTCAGCGCGGGGGTCTTCCTCGTCGTCGCCCTCCTCCTTGGGCGGGCGCGGCAGTAGCGTGCGCGATTTGATCTCGGCGAGCATCGCCGCCATCAGCAGGTACTCACCGGCCAACTCAATTTCCATCGCCTTCATCAGCTCGACGTATTCGATGTACTGATGGGTAATAGCGGCGACGTTAATGTTAAGGATATCCAGGTTTTGGCGCCGGATGAGGTACAAGAGCAGATCCAGCGGCCCTTCGAAGGCCTCCAGAAACACCCGCAGCGCTTCCGGCGGAATATACAAATCCTCCGGTAGCTTTGTAATAGGCTCATCAAACAGCCGCGCCACCGCTTGTGTCACAGCGGCGTCGCTGTCGGTTATCGGTTCACTGATCTCAGGCGTCTCGCTCACGCTTATGCAACAGCTTGTCGATGGCGCGTCATATCACCGCGCCCAGCCAACAAACCGTCGACGGAAATGTCTTCATCTAGCAGATCCCAATGAATCCCTCGGGCACTCAACTCGTATTGCCTTCGCTGGTTTGTCGTTGCATTAAGCAGTCTCGGATACCAGGCGAGTGGCACACCGAGGGTTCGTCCGTCACTTAACGCTACCCAAAAATTATCGTCATCGAAGGTCACGCTTTTAGGAGAAGTAGTCATGCCAGGCGTCCTCCAGGCGGTTACGGTGCTGTACTACCATTGAGTTGATGTTACGCAACTCTTTGGCATCAAACCCATCATTTTGCGCCAGCTGTACGTCAGGCGACAGCCAAAACTTCGCTTCCGAACCTGCTTTGAAAACATGGATATGGGCAGGCTCCAACGGGTCACCTTCGTTTGAATAGAAAAAGAACTTGAATCCTTGCAAGCGCAGAACCACGGGCACGGTGTACTCCCTGTGTAATGGCTATCGTTTGGAACGAAGGTGATACAAAACTAGCTTTAATGCTACCTTGCCTCCACCGCTTTGCGAAAGCGCCCTTGGTAGTCAAACAGCTTATCGCGGATTTGAAAATGCCGCCCTACCTTGCGGCCGACGACAAAATCCGGGTGGCGTAAACGGCGCTGCTCACTTAACACCTCTTCAGGCGTCGTTGGCTGCCATCCACTCCCGGGGGCACGTAGGTGGTCGCGCAGAAAAGCGACGTAAAACGCACGCCGTTGGGCCGGCGTCTCCAGCGCAAACCACTCGGCGAGGGTGATGCCATCTTCATCGAAATACGTCACTTTCAAGCGCGGCAACCCCCGCCCGTTGGCGGTGGTTTCTAGCTGCATGCCGGCCACGCGCAGCACCCGGGCGTCTTTAAGTTTTAAGGCATCTTTGAGCTTGTCGTCGGCGTCCACCAAAAGCTGTTGGCAACCGTGGCAGCGCCGCGCGGCGATGTCGTTTTCAGCGCCGCAGTCGCTGCAAACCTTAAAGCGGAAACGAAACTCACATTGCTTTTTATAAGCGCCCGATGCCGCGCCAAGGTTGTTGCTGTCACTCTCGACCAAGCCTTGGCAGCGACGGCCAAAATGCTCAATTACGAGTTCACCGTCGCGTTTGCCCCAGAACAGATTGGCGTGGCCGCAGTTAGGGCACTCCACCTGTACCGGTTCGCTGTCGCCATCGGGCTTGGGTTCGCCCACTTCCGGCGCGTAAAGATCCCAAGGGTTGCCCGCGTAGTCGAGCACCAGGCACTCCTCCTTGCCCGGCGAAAGACGCAGGCCGCGCCCGACAATCTGCTGGTAGAGACTCACCGACTCGGTGGGCCGCAGTATGGCAATCAAATCCACATGCGGCGCATCGAACCCGGTCGTAAGCACGGCGACGTTAACCAGGTACTTAAGTTCTCGCGCTTTAAACGCCTCAATCAAGCGCGTGCGCGTTTCAGACGCCGTTCCACCGGTGATCAGCGCCGCTTGTTCCCTGGGCAGATAGCCCATGATCTCTTCGGCGTGGGCGACCGTCGCGGCAAAGATCATCACGCCTTCTCGCTCACGCGCGTGCTCAATGATATCAGCGATAATCTGCGGCGTGGCGCGGTTACCCGCGACCACACGGTTTAAATCCTCCTCACGAAAAACGCCGTGGCTACCCGGCGCCAGCGCCGAGAAATCGTAGTGCGCCACCGCCATATCGCGCCGCTCGGGCCTTGCCAGATAGCCCTGCTTGACCATCAGACGCAGCGGCTGCTCGAACACGCAGTCGCGAAAGAAGCAGTCGTCACTTCCGCGCACCATGCCGTGGTGGTGACGATGGTAGATAAACCCCTGCCCCAGCCGGAAGGGCGTCGCGGTTAACCCCAAAATCTTAAGCGTAGGGTTCTGGGCGCGCAGGTGATCGATCACTTGGCGGTAACTGGCGTTGTCATCCAGCGAGACACGGTGGCATTCGTCAATCACCAGCAGGGTAAAGCCAGCGTCCTCAAAGCTTGCCAAGTTGCGCACCACCGATTGCACCGAGCCAAACACCACTTGGCGCGCGGCCTCTTTGCGCTTTAGCCCGGCGCTAAAGATATCCGCCTTTAAGCCGTACGCCTCAAACTTGGCGTGGTTCTGTTCCACTAGCTCACGCACATGGGCCAGCACCAACACCCGCCCCTTCGCCAAACGCGCAAGCTCCGCGATCACCAACGATTTTCCGCTCCCGGTGGGCAGCACCACCACGCCGGGGTCGCTCGATTCGCGAAAATGCTTCACCACACGCTTAACCGCCTCGCGCTGGTAAGGGCGCAAGCATGGTGGCGAAGACGTAGATGACGAAGACAGGGAAGGCGGCCCGATGGCCGCCTTCTGGTCGTGGCTGACAGGCATCGTGTTAGTTAACCACGTTAGCCGAGCCAAACGCGGGCGTTGCGGAATAGCCGCAGCCAAGCGCCGTCTTGGGTCCACTCAGTGGGGCGCCAGGAGTTGGTGACCGCGCGGGTCACGCGCTCTGGGTGCGGCATCATGATGGTCACGCGGCCGTCGGGGGTGGTTAGGCCGGTAATCCCCGAGGGCGAGCCGTTAGGGTTAGCCGGGTAGCGTGTGGTGGCTTGGCCATAGTTATCGATGTAGCGCAGCGCCACCTGTTGGCTCGACTGCATGTTGCGCAGATGGGCGCTGTCGCGGAACGCAGCGCGGCCCTCGCCATGGGCGACGGCGATGGGCAGTTGGGAGCCCTCCATGCCAGCGAGCAGAATCGACGGGCTTTGCTCTACGCGCACCATCGCCACCCGCGCTTCAAACTGTTCGGACTCGTTACGCAAGAAGGTGGGCCAATCTTGCGCGCCGGGAATCAGCGACTTCAGCTGCGATAACATCTGACAGCCGTTACATACGCCCAGCGAGAAGCTGTCGTCGCGCTGGAAGAAGCGGGCGAACTGCTCGCGGGCACGCTCGTTAAACAGCACCGATTTCGCCCAGCCACCGCCAGCGCCGAGCACGTCGCCATAGGAGAAGCCGCCACACGCCACCAAGCCCTTGAACTCGTCCAGCGAGACTCGGCCTTCGAGGATATCACTCATGTGTACGTCGACCGCGTCAAAGCCCGCTTTATCGAACGCCCAGGCCATTTCCACCTGGCCGTTGACGCCCTGCTCGCGCAACACCGCCATCGCCGGCTTGGCCGTGTTGACAAACGGCGCGGAAATATCCTCGTCGACATCAAACGTTGGCGTCGCCGAAAGCCCGGGGTCGCGAGCATCCAGCAAGTTATCGAACTCGTTCTTGGCGCATTCGGGGTTATCACGCAGCGCCTGCATGCGGTAGCTGGTCTCCGACCAAGTGCGCTGCGTCAACTGGCGAGTGGTTTCGAGCAGCGGTTCTTCAAACAGCGTCACGCGTACCTGATCGTCGTAACGCGGGCGGGCGATGACGCCGCAGGTTTCAATCCCTGCCATGGCGAACTGCGTCAACGCCGCTTCGGTATCGGCACGCTTGACCTGAATCACCGCCCCCAGCTCTTCCGAGAACAGCGCATTGAAGGCTTCTACCGGCTCGTCGATCAGCCAGTCGAGCTTGATCTCAAGGCCCGCGTGAGAGGCAAACGCCATCTCCAACAGCGTCACCAGCAGGCCGCCGTCGCTGCGGTCGTGGTAGGCGAGCAGCTTGCCGTCGCGGTTTAAGCCCTGAATCACCTCGAAAAACGCTTTGATATCTTCCGGGTCATCGACATCCGGGCACTCATTGCCAACTTGGCCGTAAACTTGCGCCAAGGCCGAGCCGCCGATGCGGTTTTGGCCGTTGCCCAAATCGATCAGGATCAGGTCGGATTCTTCCTGATCCAAGTTGATTTGGGGAGTGAGCGTGGCCATGGCATCGGTTACCGGGGCGAAGCCGGTCACCACCAGGGAGAGCGGCGAGGTGACGCTTTTCTCCTCGGTTTCGCCTTTGGCGTTCTCCGCTTGCCAGGCGGTACGCATCGACATCGAATCCTTGCCCACCGGAATGGCAATGCCCAGCGCCGGGCAAAGCTCCATCCCCACGGCATGCACGGCGTCATACAGCGCCTGGTTCTCGCCGGGGTGGTTAGCGGCGCTCATCCAGTTGGCGGAGAGCTTGATATCACTGAGCTTGGCAATCGGCGCGGCGGCGAGGTTGGTGATCGCCTCCGCCACCGCGAGACGCGCGCTCGCCGCCGGGTTAATCAGCGCCACCGGCGGGCGCTCGCCCATCGCCATCGCCTCACCGGCGTGAGTGTCGAAACTTGCCGTGGTCACCGCGACATCGGCCACCGGCACCTGCCACGGACCGACCATCTGGTCGCGTGCCACTTGGCCGGTAATCGAGCGGTCGCCAATGGTGATCAAAAAGCTTTTGGACGCCACCGTTGGCAGGCGCAGCACGCGAACCATCGCTTCGCGCAAATCCAAGTTATCCAGCATCACGCCGGAAAGCTCGGGCGTGTGGCGGCTGAATTCGCGCTGCATTTTGGGCGGCTTGCCGAACAACACGCTCATGGGGAGATCGACGGGCTTGGTCTCGTCGGTCTGCGCCTCGAAGTGGCCATCGCGGACTTCCAAGTGGTGCGCTTCCAGCGCTTCACCCACCACGGCGTAGGGGCAGCGCTCTCGCTGGCAAAGGGCGTCAAAGGTGTCGATATCTTCCGCTGCTACGGCGAGTACGTAACGCTCTTGCGACTCGTTGCACCAAATTTCCAGCGGGCTCATGCCGGGCTCGGCGTTAGGCACGGCGCGAATATCAAATAATCCGCCGCGGCCGCCATCTTTCACCAACTCCGGCAAGGCGTTGGAAAGCCCACCGGCGCCGACGTCGTGGATAAAGCGAATGGGGTTTTGCTCCCCCAATGCCCAACAGCGATCGATGACTTCTTGGGCGCGACGCTCGATTTCGGGGTTTTCGCGCTGTACCGAGGCAAAATCGAGATCGGCGCTCGATACCCCGGAGGCCATGCTCGAGGCCGCGCCGCCGCCGAGGCCAATCAACATCGCCGGGCCGCCCATCACGATCAGCTTACCGCCCACCGGGATATCGCCCTTTTGAACGTGATGAGGGCGGATATTGCCGTAGCCGCCAGCGAGCATGATGGGTTTATGGTAGCCACGCCGCTCGATACCGCCTTCGTTGAGCGACTCCTGTTCGTAGGTGCGGAAGTAGCCGGTGAGATTGGGGCGGCCAAACTCGTTGTTAAACGCCGCGCCGCCAATCGGGCCCTCGAGCATAATGTTCAGCGCCGACTCCATCCGCTCTGGCTTGCCGTAATCAAACGCCTCCCACGGCTGAACAAACTCAGGAATACGCAGGTTGGAGACGGTAAAGCCCGAAAGACCCGCTTTGGGCTTGCCGCCGATACCGGTGGCGCCTTCGTCGCGAATCTCGCCGCCGGAGCCGGTCGCCGCCCCCGGAAACGGCGCAATCGCCGTGGGGTGGTTGTGGGTCTCTACTTTCATCAGGATATGGATCGGCTCCTGATGGGTGGTGTACTGCGCGCGCTCATCATCCGCACCGGTTAACGGCGTGGGGAAAAAACGCCCCGCGTGAGAGCCCTTGATCACCGCGGCATTATCGCTGTAGGCGGAAAGAATATTATCCGGCGAGGAAGCAAAGGTATTCTTGATCATCTTGAACAGCGAATGCGACTGCGCTTCGCCGTCGATCACCCAGTCGGCGTTGAATATCTTATGCCGGCAGTGCTCGGAGTTAGCCTGAGCAAACATCATCAGCTCGACATCGGTGGGGTTGCGATCAAGCTCGATGAACGCCTCCACCAGATAGTCGATTTCGTCATCGGCGAGAGCAAGGCCCAACTCACGATTGGCGGTTGCCAGCGCCTCACGTCCGCCATTGAGCACATCCACCCGGCCCAGCGGCGCCGGCTCGTGATGGGCAAAGAGCTTCGCCGCATCAGAGGCGTCAAACAGCACGGTTTCGGTCATGCGGTCGTGCAAAAGCGCCACCAGGGCGTTGAACGCGTCTTCATCCGGCGGCGAGCTGAATGCAATGCGGTAATCGATACCGCGCTCGATACGGGCCACGTCGCTCACGCCACAGTTGTGGGCGATATCGGTCGCTTTCGATGACCAGGGCGACTGCGTGCCGATGCGCGGCACCACCAGAAAACGCTGCGCGCCGTTTAGTGGCTCAACCGGCTCGCTGCTGTGTATGCCATCGTCTTTGGCATAATCCAGCAGCTGTACCAAACGCTCGCGAGTGGGTTCGGTTAACTCACCGTGATGGTCAATGAAATGGATGTAGTCCGCTGTAAACGCCTCAACCTCGGGCACACGTTCACGCAGCGTTTCCAGTAGCCGAGCATGACGGAAAGCAGATAGGGCGGGCGCGCCTCGCAGTTCGAGCATATCAGGGAGCCTCTAAAGCAGGAAAAGGTTCTGGGTAACGTTCAAGCAGGAAATCACCAGGCCGCAGGGCGACCCTCTTTTATGACACTGATTGAGCCCTATGATACTGGAAAGCGTGGAACACACGAAATCGGCAAGATGACAGCCAGGCTCGGCCTGGGTATCGTGACGTCATGACCCATGCCGATAAGATGCCATGACAACGCTGATTTACCGCCACTTTTCGGCCCTGTCCAGCTTCTACTACGCGCTTATTGCCGTCGTGTTGCTGGTGATGGTGCCGACGATTTCGCTCACCCCGCCCGGCGAGCACTTAAACCAAATTCACGACCGCGATTTTATGACGGTGCACACCCGCACCTCACCCACGACCTACTATGAGGGGCGCCGCGGCCCGACGGGGTTTGAGTACGAGCTGATGCGCCGCTTCGCCGACTATTTAGGAGTGAGCCTAAACCTCGACGCGAGCCACCACGTGGACAGCGTGCTCCCTGCCGTGCGTGAACGGGGCGATCTTGGCGCGGCGGGGCTGCCGCTTGCGCCTGACACACCGGGCATTCACTTCACCCGGCCGATTATTAACATGCAGCCGCTTTTGGTCTATCGCCGGGGGATTTATGGCATTGACGAGCCAGCCGATTTGATCGGCTTGGAAATCGGTACCTTAAGCGCCTCGGGCACATCGGCCAACCTGCGCGAGTTACAGGCCGATTACCCTGCGCTGAGCTGGAAAGAGTCCAACGAGCTCGAAGTGGCCGAGCTCATGGCGCAAATCGAAGACGAAAGCCTTGATGCGGCGGTGATCTATGATCATCAATTTCGTCTCAACCGGCTTTTTTTTCCCAACGTCGAGCGAGGCTTTTTCATTGGCGAACCCATTTCCATGGCGTGGGCGGTACCCAGTGGGCGTGGGCTGGGCTTTTTACAAGCTGCCAACCGCTTCCTGGAAGACCTTCAGGGGAGCGGCATGCTCGATCGTCTCAAGTCGCGCTATTTCGGCCACGACGATTATTTGGAGTACGTGGGCACCCGCACGTTTTTATCCCACCTAGATTCGCGCCTGCCGCGCTATGAGGGGCTGTTCAAGCAAGCCGCCCGCAAGACCGGCTTTGATTGGAAGCTGCTTGCCGCCCTCGGGTATCAAGAGTCGCACTGGGACCCGGATGCAGTCTCCCCCACCGGCGTGCGCGGGCTGATGATGCTTACCCGCCCCACGGCGAAAGAGGTGGGGATCGAAAACCGCCGCGACCCGGCACAGAGTATCGACGGCGGCGCGCGCTATTTACGCAGCATTCACGACCGCTTGCCTGAGAGCATTACCGGCGATGACCGTTTGTATATGGCGATGGCATCGTACAACGTCGGCCTGGGGCATCTTTATGACGCGCGTAAAATCGCGGAAATGCGCGGCGACAACCCGGATAGCTGGGCGGATGTGCGCGAGGCACTGCCCCTTTTGCAACAGCGCGAATGGCATAGCAAAACGCGCCACGGCTACGCCCGCGGTGGGGAACCCGTGATCTATGTGCGTAACATCCGTCGCTACTATGAAATGATCGAGTACATTGAGCGTAGCCGGCGGCAGTTCTTCCAACTTGAGCAAACGACGGTCAACGATGAGGGTCTGCTACTCTTTGACCCTGTGCCGCCGCTTAATTAATCCGAGGGCTTCATGCGATTACCCACCCGCCCCGCCACATGGTGGCTGATATTAACCAGCGCAGCGGCGGCCGTTGGGTTTGCCAACGCCCTTAGCATCAGCACGGTCACCTTAATCACCTCGACACTCGCGTTATGGGCGTCACTTATCCAACGCGAGGTGTTGGCGCGTAGCCTCGCTGGGCTCACGTTGGTGCTACTGCTACCGGGTTTTTTAAGCTACATCACGCCGGAAGGATGGATCAGCACGGCACAATGGCAAGCCTGGGCCAGCGGGGTTCTATCCGACAGCCGGCTTGAAACGTGGCGCGCGCCGCTACTGGTAACACTAACGCTTGCACTGCTCGCGCTTAGCCTGCTGCTGCGCCAGCTAGCCCGCCTTGGGGCGCCTGTGCTGCTGGCTGCCGCGCTACTGTTGCTCTGCACCCAGCTAATTGACCGGATCATTGGCCACGACCCACCTACCCTGCTCCACTACAACGCAAGCGGCGGCGCCCTTTTTACGTTGACCCTGATGATCGCTACCCACATCGCGTTTGTTTGGTCGCACTGGCGCGACAAGCGCTACATTGGCAGCGCGTTATGGCCCGCGATCACCCTAATGCTATTGGCGTTACTGCTATGGCAACAGCAGCATCGCTATATGGAATCGGCGCTTTATCAACGCACCCACGCCGAAGGCAAGGAGCTGATCAGCCGATTAACGTCCGATATCCAAGCGCACCGCCAAGCCATGCGCCGTTTCTCGCGCTTTTGGCAACTGCTCGATGAAGCACCTAGCGCGCAACAATGGGCGCGTCAGGCGGCAGATTACCACGCTGATTTTCGTTACTTCCTGAATATCGCCTTTATCGCGAACGACAGCCAAGTCACCCACGTTTACCCACCCACGCTGCTCAATCGCAATATCCAGGGGCAACGGTTGTTTGAGGCTCAGCCGAGCGGTAGACAAGCGTTAGCGCCGGCGCTCCAGGGGGAAAGCAAAGGCAGCACGGGGCTGGTGGAACTGTTACAAGGCGGACCCGGTATCATTTATTATTGGCCGATCAAAACCGCCAACCAAACCCCGGTCGGCGCGGCCGCGATGGCGGTGAGCATCCCGATGCTCGCGGACATTTTATTTGCTCCCCTCACTCCTGAGCATGCGGCGCTGCGCTGGCACGATAACGGCAACGTTCTCGCGCGCTTTGGCACCTCGACTCACCCTGGCCCTTGGCAGCACCATTACACGCTGACCCTCGGCCAAGAACCACTCACGCTCTCCCGCCAGCCCAACCGCGATTACCTACTGAGCCAAATGCAGCGACTGCCTTCCATTGGCTTAAGCATTGCGCTTGTACTGGCGTATCTGCTTTATCTGGTGCTCTATACTTTCAAGCGCCTCGGTGAACAGCATCGCGCCATGCGCTTTAGTAACCATATGCTGCAGCGAGAAATTAAAAAGCGCAGCCAACTGCAAAAAGAGGTGGAGTGGCTTGCGCGCCACGACGAACTCACTGGGATCGCCAATCGCCGCCACTTTTTAGAACGGGCTCGCGATGACACACAGGCGCTCCCGCTAAGCCTGATTCTTTGTGATATTGACCACTTCAAACGCATCAACGACCAGCTTGGCCACCTAGTAGGAGATGACTATTTAAAAGCCACCGCCAAGCTCGGTGCAGCTCTTATTGAACAGCACGGCGGCATCTTTGCGCGCTATGGCGGTGAGGAGTTTGTCGCGTGGCTACCGGGGGTCGATCATCAACACGCCTTGGCGATTGCCGAGCAGCTGCGACGCCAAATGATGGCGCTCTCGCTGGCCCACGCTGACGACACGCCGTTGACGCTAAGCGCGGGTGTTGTCACTCATACTCAAGGCGAGGTCGATATGCCGCGCTTGATGCAGGCCGCTGACGAGGCGCTTTACCGCACCAAAACGCAGGGACGCAACCGCGTAGCAAGCGCTAAAACCGATTAGTCTGAACGGCGGTCGGCAAAAAAAGCTTTCAGCAGCTGCTTTGACGGTGCCTTTAGCACGCCACCCGTCACCGCCACTTGGTGGTTGAACCACGGCTGAGCGAGCAAGTTGGCTTTTGACTCCACCATGCCCGTACGCGGCTCTGGGGCGGCGTAGACTAGCCGCGCAATGCGCGCGTGGACCATGGCGCCAGCGCACATCATGCACGGCTCCAACGTCACAAACAGCGTACAACCATCCAGGCGGTAGTTGCGGGCTTTTTCACCGGCGCGACGCAGGGCAAGAATTTCCGCATGAGCACTAGGGTCGCAGCCGGCCACCGGGGTGTTGTAAGCGGCGGCGAGCACTTCACCATCGGGTGCCACCACGACCGCGCCCACCGGCACTTCGCCTGCCGCAAAAGCCAAATGCGCCTGATCGAGCGCCCGGTGCATGTAAAATTCATCGCTGCGCATGGTGGCAAACTCCGTTATGGTAGGCCAAACGCCCGTATGATAGCGATAAGGATACCGTTCAAGGAACCCGCTTTTTATGACTGACGCACTGAACCAGCTTGTTGACCTGCTCAATCTAGAGCCACTAGAAGAAACGCTGTTTCGCGGCCAGAGCCAGGATTTAGGTTTCCCTCAGCTGTACGGCGGCCAAGTTCTCGGGCAAGCGCTCGCGGCCGCTTCCAGCACCGTGCCCGGCGAGCGCCACCCGCACTCGCAACATGGCTACTTTTTACGCCCCGGCGACCCCCACCGCCCCGTGGTCTACCAAGTCGACACCGTGCGCGACGGCGGAAGCTTTACCACCCGCCGGGTCACCGCGATTCAAAAAGGGCGGCCGATCTTTTTTTGCAGTGCTTCTTTTCATACGCCGGAGCCCAACCCGATTGCCCATCAGTGCCGGATGCCGGATGTTCCCACGCCGGAAATGCTCCTGGAAAACGGTCAAGCGCACCATTCGCGCTTTAAGGGCCATCCAAGCGAGTTTTTATACCTGCCCGGCAAACTCGACGGCCATCTACCCGCCGAACGCTGCCTATGGTTTCGCTTCGCCGGAGGGAAGCTTCCCGATGATGCGCCGCTGCACCGTCACCTGCTCTCGTACGCGTCGGATTTCAATTTGCTTACCACCGGACTTCTGCCCCAAGGCGTAGAATACACCGACCCCAAACTGCGTATCGCCAGCCTCGATCATGCCCTATGGCTACACAACGACGCTCGCCTGGATGATTGGTTGTTATATGCTACCGACTCCCCTTGGGCCGGTGGCGCACGCGGGCTCGCGCGCGGACACATCTATAACCGCGAAGGGTTGCTGATCGCCTCCACGGCGCAGGAAGGCTTAATGCGCCTGCATGATGAACCGATCCGTTAAAGCGGGTTTTGCTACAAGCGAGTCAGCGAAAAACGATTCTGCTAAAACGGTTCTGCTAGAAAGACAGACGCCCGCAAAAAGCGGGCATCGTCGTTTTGATCGATAACGCGCGTCACGCGCGCATTACGCCATTAACCGTAAACGTCGTTGATGCTTTGCAGCGGGTAGTGCGCCGGGTAAGGTTTGCGCGCCACGCCAGTCTCCACCGCAGCCTGCGCGACGGCCGAAGAGACACGATCCAACAGGCGAATATCCACGGGTGTAGGGATAATGTACTCGCGGCCGAAACTCATTTCGTCGCACTCGTAGGCATCGAGTACCTCTTGCGGTACCGGCTCGCGGGCGAGATCTTTTAGTGCGTGAACCGCAGCAACCTTCATTGCCTCGTTGATACGCCTGGCGCGAACGTCCAGCGCTCCGCGGAAGATAAACGGAAAGCCCAGCACGTTGTTGACTTGATTGGGGAAATCCGACCGACCGGTGGCCATGATCACATCCGGGCGCGCTTCGCGGGCGACATCCGGGTGAATTTCCGGGTCGGGGTTGGTGCAGGCGAAAATGACCGGGTCCGCCGCCATCTTCTTCACCTGATCGGCGGAAAGCAGTCCAGGGCCGGAAAGGCCGACAAACACATCGGCGCCATCGATGGCGTCATCCAGAGTGCGCATATCGGTATCCAGCGCAAACTCGGCCTTATACGCATTGATGCCTTCTCGGCTTTTATGGATAACGCCACGACGGTCGAGCATCACGAGTTTGTCCTGGCTCGCGCCACAGGCCACCAGCAGGCGCATGCAAGCAATGGCGGCGGCCCCGGCGCCCATGCAGACGATTTTCACGTCTTCAATCGCTTTTCCGGCGATGTCCAAGGCGTTGAGCATACCGGCAGCGGTAACAATCGCGGTGCCATGCTGATCATCGTGAAACACGGGGATATTACACTGCTCAATCAGGGCTTTTTCGATCTCAAAGCACTCTGGCGCTTTAATATCCTCAAGGTTGATGCCGCCCCAGGTATCGGCGATGCGCGCTACGGTGTCGATAAACGCTTGTGGGCTTTCCGCATTGACTTCGATATCCACCGAATTAATTCCGGCAAAACGCTTAAATAGCACGCCTTTACCTTCCATCACCGGCTTGCTCGCCATCGGGCCGAGATTTCCCAAACCCAAAATGGCGCTGCCATCAGAGATAACGGCAACGAGATTACCCTTCCCGGTATAGCGGTAGACATTCTCGCTATCACGAGCAATTTCTCGCACCGGCTCCGCCACGCCAGGACTATACGCCAACGCCAAATCCCGCCCGGTGGCGGTCGGTTTGGTCAGCTCTACCGAGAGCTTACCGGGAATGGGTTTGGCGTGATAATCCAAAGCAGCCTGCTTAAATGCATCCGTCATGGTCAGGGTCCAAGTTAACGTAGAAATCAAATCGTTATTTCAGAGTATAGAAAAACGCCAAGCGCCTCAAGCATGAGGCTCGCAGCAGCACAAAACGGCCGTTTAATAGACTTTTCGTTCTTTTTCACGTCATTTCGGCATTATTTGCTGAAACTTATATAAAAACACGCCCGCCATAACGCATACCTTAGCGATTTTGGGTAACATTTATGGAAACTTATTCCAAAACCAACGCGTTTTTTATAAAAAACCCCCGGCCAAAGCCAGGGGTTTAGATCAACACGTAGCGTACTTAAGCGATGCAGTCGAGCGACTTAGCGCTTGATTGCGGCGCCAAAACGCTTGTTAAAGCGTTCGACACGGCCACCGGTGGTCGCTTGCTTCTGCTTACCGGTGTAAAACGGGTGGCAATTAGAGCAGACGTCCAAGCTAAAGCCTTCGTTAGACGTGGAGCCAACCTGGAACTCAGCGCCGCACGAACAAGTGGCGGTGACCGTGTTGTATTTTGGGTGGATACCTTGTTTCATCTTGAGCCTCGTTGAGCTGTATGCCGCCACCTGATCACATGCCAGGCACCGCATACGGGTTTTGAAAAACGATTAACCGGTTAATCGCTCGAATCGCCTGGATTCAAGCGGCCGCACATTCTAGCAAACCTAACGCCGGAGGCCAATTGCCACGTACCCTTTCTATCGCCTCGCCTATTTTACGCGTGGCGCTTCCTTC
Source organism: Vreelandella salicampi (assembly GCF_013415105.1). Classification (GTDB taxonomy): domain Bacteria; phylum Pseudomonadota; class Gammaproteobacteria; order Pseudomonadales; family Halomonadaceae; genus Vreelandella; species Vreelandella salicampi. The sequence goes on along the minus strand of NZ_JACCDF010000002.1, from coordinate 226,793 downwards.
CCCGCTAAGGCGCCTGTTTGACTACTTGCCCGCCGCGTCAGCGCCTGCCTGCGGTTGGCAGCCGGGATTACGCGTGCGCGTGCCGCTTGGGCGCCGCGAGGTCATCGGTGTGGTGATGGAGTTAGCCGAGAAGAGCGAACTGCCGCAAGCGCAGCTTCGCGCGGTAAGCGAGGCCCTCGACGACGCACCGCTACCGGCGGACTGGCGGTGGCTGTGCCGCTTTACTGCCCGCTACTATCAGCACAGCCTGGGCGATACACTCGCCAATGCCATGCCCGCCCGGCTGCGTCAAGGCCACCCCATGGCCGGGCGCACGCAAACTCTGTGGCAGCGCTCACCCACGTCACCTGCGGAGCCGAATTTTGGCCGCGCCACACGCCAAGCCGAGCTTTGGGCACTTCTTGGGCAGCACCCGCACGGTATGCCGGGGCGGGCCATTAGCGCCCACGGTTTCAGCCACGACACGCTCACACGGCTGGCGCAAAAAGGGCTGATTGAGTCCCGCGAGATTACGCTCACCGCACCCGCCTCGCCGAGCGGGCACTTACTCGCCTCCCCGGCGCTGCCGCTTAATCGCGAGCAAGCCGCGGTGCTTGCTGCGCTGCACGAGAAGCTTGATGGCTTTCACCCCTGCCTTATCGAAGGCGTCACCGGCAGCGGCAAAACCGAGGTGTATTTACAGCTGATCGAAGCCGTCGCCACCAAGGGCAAGCAATCGCTAGTGCTGGTGCCGGAAATCGGCCTCACGCCGCAGACGTTGGCACGCTTTCGCCGCCGCTTTAACGTGCCGGTGCTGGCGCTGCACTCGGGCCTCACCGACCCCGAACGCCTTGACGTATGGGAAGCCGCCACCAGCGGTCGCGCGCTAATCATCATCGGCACCCGTTCGGCGATATTCACCCCGCTTGCCAACCCCGGCGCGATCATCGTCGACGAAGAGCACGACGGCTCTTACAAACAGCAGGATGGCCTACGTTACCACGCCCGCGATCTCGCCGTCGCCCGCGCCCATCACCACCAAATCCCAGTGGTGCTGGGCAGCGCCACGCCTTCTTTAGAGAGCTTGCAGCGCGGGCTCGACGGCACTTACCGTCATCTACACTTGACCCAGCGTGCCAGCCGCCACCCGCCGGCGAAAATCGAACTGACCGACCTGCGCCATCAACCGCGCCAGGGTGGACTACTGCCCGGCGCTATCAAGGCGATTAAACACACGCTCAAAGCGGGCAAGCAGGTGCTGGTTTTTATCAACCGTCGCGGCTTTGCCCCGACACTGGCCTGCCACGCCTGTGGATGGATCGCCGATTGCGACGCGTGCGATGCCCGCATGACGCTCCACCGCCACCCCCCGCTGTTGGCCTGCCACCACTGTGATAGCCGCCGTGCACTGCCGGATGCATGCCCCGATTGCGGCAGCGGTGACCTGCGCGCGCTCGGCGCTGGCACCGAGCGCACCGAAGAGACACTGCAGGGCTTATTCCCCAAAACGCCGGTATATCGCATCGACCGCGATAGTACCCGGCGCAAAGATAGCTTCGAGCAAATCATCAAAGACATCCAGCGCGGCGAACCGTGTCTTCTGGTGGGGACACAAATGCTGGCCAAGGGCCACCACTTGCCTCATGTCACACTGGTGGTGGTGATCAATGCCGACGGCGGGCTGTATGCGGCCGACTTTCGCGCCTTGGAGCACAGCGCGCAATTATTGGAGCAAGTCGCGGGGCGCGCCGGGCGCGCTGCCGACCCCGGCCGTGTGCTGGTGCAAACGCTCCACCCCGACGACCCGCATCTTAGCCAACTGGCCGAACACGGCTACGGAGCGCTGGCGCGCCATTTACTCGAAGAGCGCCGCATCGCGCAGCTGCCGCCGTTTAGCTTTATGGCGCTGTTGCGCGTGGAAAGCCCGCAGATCGATGCCGCCACGACGCTGGCCCAAGATGCCGCGCTTTACCTGCACGAGTGGGTCAACACCCAGCAAAGCCCGGTGCGCTGTTTAGGCCCGGTGCCAGCGCCCATGGAGCGACGCCAAAACCGCTACCACCTGCACATCATGCTTAGCGCCGACAAACGCAGCCAGCTCCACCAGGCCGCCAGCGTGTTGGTGCAGTGGTTGGAGCAAAGCCGCGACGCACGCCGCGTTCGCTGGTCGCTGGACATCGACCCACAGACACTGGTTTGAAAGTGGGCAACAATCGCCGATAATACGCCCTTTACGATGCGCGCCCGTTACAGGCGCCCGCGCACGCCGCCACCGACGTTACCCGGATACTGCCCATGAAAGACACCATTGTTTCTCTGCTCGAAGGCGCCGTTGCCGCGCTCAAGCACCAAGGCGTGCTGCCAAACGATATGTCCCCGACGATCAAAGTCGACCCCACCAAAGACAAAGCCCACGGCGATTACGCCACCAACTTGGCGCTAGCGATGGCCAAACCGGCGGGCATGAAACCGCGCGAGCTGGCAGACGCCGTGATTAACGCCCTACCGGAAAGCGATGCCGTGCAAAAAACCGAGATTGCCGGCCCCGGTTTTATCAACTTCTTCGCCGCCGCCGATGCCGCCGCGCAGGTGGTGGCGCAAGTGCTCGACTGCGGCGACACCTTTGGCCGCAGCATGCTCGGCAAAGGCGAAAAGGTGCAGGTCGAGTTTGTCTCCGCCAACCCCACCGGGCCCTTGCACGTGGGCCACGGCCGCGGCGCGGCGATTGGCGATTGCCTGTGCCGGCTGCTCGAAGCAACCGGTTATGACGTCACCCGCGAGTTTTATTACAACGATGCCGGCGCGCAGATCAAAAACCTCGCGCTCTCGGTGCAAGCGCGCGCCAAGGGCCTCGGTCCCGACGACGCCAGCTGGCCCGCAGAGGGTTATCGCGGCGAGTACATCGCCGATGTCGCCAACGACTACCTCGCGGGCAAGACCGTCACCGCCGACGACCGCGAAGTGACCGCCATGACCGACCCAAATGATCTCGATGCGATTCAAGCGTTCGCCGTAGCGTGGCTGCGCCGCGAGCAGGACCTCGACCTCAAGGCGTTCGGCGTTGAATTCGACGTCTACTTCCTTGAATCGTCGCTCTACCAGGATGGCAAGGTCGACGCCACCGTTGAGAAACTGATCGATGGCGGCCACACGTTTGAGGAAGACGGCGCCCTGTGGCTTCGCACCACCGATTTCGGCGACGACAAAGACCGCGTGATGCGCAAGCGCGAAGGTGGCTACACCTACTTCCTGCCCGATGTCGCCTACCACCTCGATAAGTGGCAGCGCGGCTACAAAACCGTGATCAACGAGCAAGGCGCCGACCACCACTCCACCGTGACCCGTGTGCGTGCTGGCCTGCAGGCGCTGGAAGTCGGCATTCCCAAGGGCTGGCCGGATTACGTACTGCACCAGATGGTGATGGTGACCCGCTCAGGCGTCGAGGTAAAACTCTCCAAGCGCGCGGGCAGCTACGTAACCGTGCGCGACTTGATCGATGAAGTCGGCCGCGACGCGACGCGCTTTTTCCTCGCCGCCCGCCGCGCCGATTCGCAGCTGACTTTCGACATTGATCTCGCCCGCTCGCAGTCTAACGACAACCCGGTGTACTACATTCAGTACGCCCACGCGCGGGTGTGCAGTATGCTGCGTAAAGCCCAAGACGCCGATCAGCCGTTTATGCACGACTTGGCGCTGGAAAACTTGGCGCTGCTAGACAGCGATCAGGAAAAAGCCGTGCTCAATCGCTTAGCGCGCTTTCCTGAAGTGGTCGAACATGCCGCCAAAAACCGCGAGCCGCAGCAGGTCGCGCAGTACCTGCTGGACCTTGCTGGCGATTTCCACACCTGCTACAACGCGGTGAAGGTAATGGTCGATGACGATGCCACCCGTAACGCCCGCTTGAGTTTAGGCCTGGCGACGCGCCAAGTGCTGCGCAACGGCCTCGATTTGATGGGTGTTAGCGCGCCAGAGGAGATGTAACCCATGGCCACCCCGCGCAAGAAACCCACCCGTGGCGCCACCTCGCAGCGCAAAAAGCCAGCTAAAAAGCAGGCGGGTTTTCGGCTACCCGGCTGGCTATGGGGGTTGGCCGGGATGGCGGCGGGGTTCTTCCTGGCACAGCATCAGCATGGCACCGCGCCGTGGCAGGAGCAGCCGGACGACACACCCCAAGCCACGGTGATCTCCAAAGAGCAGCGCGAGGCGCAAAACGCCGCCCGAGAAACCGAGCAGGACGACGAGCCCTCGATGCCGACGTTTGAGTTTTACACGCTGCTGCCGGAAACCGAAGTTATCGCCCCGGGAGGCACCGTGCCTTCTAGCGTCAATCGCCCAGAGGCAACCGCCGATGCGACCGAAGTCATCGCGGAACCGCCAGTGAATGAATCGGTGCCAAGCGATAGCACCCCCTCGGTCAGCGAGGATGACCCCATCGCCCGAGTGATCGCGGCCAATAGCACCGACACCAGCCCATCAACTAACGCACAAACGGAGCCCCCGCCGCCGGGGCGCTATATGCTGCAGGCAGCGTCTTTTCGCGAGCTCAACGATGCCGAAAAGCTACGCAGCCGACTGCGTAATTTGAGCCTGTTGGCGCAAATTAGCGAAGTACAGGCCGGTGGTAATACCTGGCACCGGGTGCAAGTAGGCCCTTACGAAGACACCCGCGAGCTCACGCGGGCGCAGGATTTGATGGGCACGCAAGGCATTGAGCCGCTTTTGATCCAGCTACAGAACTAAAACACACACCGGAACTGAAAAACGTGCCAGCACAGCTCAGCGGGCGGTTGATTTTTTATCGGCTGCCCGCATTTTGTTGGGACTCGCTTTTTTTCAGCGGCCGCCGCCTTGGCGGCCGGTTCGTCATCGGGAGCTCGCCTCCCACAAGGAGTTATCTCCATGACTACGATTGTTTCCGTGCGTCGCGGTGACCAAGTTGCGCTGGCAGGGGATGGCCAGGTGTCACTGGGCAACACCGTGATGAAAGGCAACGCCAGTAAAGTCCGCCGCCTCTACCGCGGAAGAGTGCTGGCCGGGTTTGCCGGCGGCACCGCCGATGCCTTCACGCTGTTTGAGCGCTTTGAAGCGCAGCTAGAGAAATACCAAGGCCACCTCACCAAGGCCGCCGTGGAGCTGGCGAAAGATTGGCGTACCGACCGTGCCCTACGCCGCTTAGAGGCGCTCTTGGCGGTAGCCGACCACAGCGCCTCGCTGATCATTACCGGTAATGGCGATGTCGTTGAGCCCGAGCGTGGCATTATCGCCATCGGCTCCGGCGGCAACTTCGCGCTTTCAAGCGCCCGGGCGCTGTTGGAAAACACCGACCTTTCGGCGCGTGAGATTACCGAGAAATCGCTAGAAATCGCCGGTGACATCTGCGTGTTCACCAACCACCACGTCACGATGGAAGAGCTATAAGCCATGACTCAGATGACTCCCCGCGAGATCGTTCACGCGTTAGATCAGTTCATCATCGGCCAGCAAGATGCCAAGCGCGCCGTCGCCGTCGCCTTGCGTAACCGCTGGCGCCGCATGCAGCTCGACGACGAGTTGCGCGCAGAAGTGACGCCCAAAAACATCCTGATGATCGGCCCGACTGGCGTGGGTAAAACCGAAATTGCCCGCCGCTTGGCCAAGCTTGCCCGCGCGCCCTTTATCAAGGTGGAAGCGACCAAGTTCACCGAAGTGGGCTACGTGGGCCGCGATGTCGAATCGATCATCCGCGATTTGATGGAAGCCGCGATCAAAATGGTGCGCGAGCAAGCCAAAGAGGAAGTGGGTCACCGCGCCGAAGACGCGGCGGAAGACCGCATCCTCGATGCGCTGCTGCCGCCGCCCCGCGGTCAGGAAGACCAACCCCGCGAAGATAACGGCACACGCCAGACCTTCCGCAAGAAACTGCGCGAAGGCCAGCTCGATGATAAAGAGATCGATATCGAGCTATCTCAGCAGGGGCCGAACGTGGATATCATGACGCCGCCGGGCATGGAGGAGATGACCCAGCAGCTGTCGAGCCTGTTCTCCAACATGGGCCAACAAAAGCGCGAAACGCGCCGCGTCAAAGTCAAAGACGCCTTTGGCCTGCTGCGCGACGAGGAAGCGGGCAAGCTGGTCAACGAGGAGGATATCAAATCGCGCGCTGTGGAAGCGGTCGAGCAGCACGGTATCGTGTTCCTGGATGAAATCGATAAAGTCGCCAAGGGCAGCGGCCAATCCAGCGGTGGCGAGGTTTCCCGCGAGGGTGTGCAGCGCGACTTATTGCCGCTGATCGAAGGTTCCACCGTGTCGACCAAGCACGGCATGGTCAAGACAGACCACATTCTGTTCATCGCCTCGGGGGCATTCCACCTGTCGCGTCCGTCGGATTTGATTCCCGAATTACAGGGCCGCCTGCCGATTCGCGTTGAGCTCGACGCGCTCACACCGGGGGATTTCAAACGCATCCTCACCGAACCGTCGGCATCGCTGACCGCGCAATATCAAGCGTTACTGGCCACCGAAGGGCTGGATATTGACTTCACCCCAGACGGCATCGAGCGCATCGCCGAGATTGCTTGGCAGGTTAACGAAGGCACCGAAAATATCGGCGCACGCCGCCTACACACGGTAATGGAGCGACTCTTGGAAGAAGCGTCGTTCCGCGGTGGCGATATGGAAAGCCCGCTCTCAATTGACGCCGACTACGTCAACGCGCAGCTTGGCGAACTTGCCGTTGACGAAGATCTCTCACGCTATATCTTGTAACATGTAAATCGTTGTGTAATTCGCGCCTACAAACTGCCCGGCTCCGCTGGGCAGTTTGCGCTAGCTCTTATCTATGCTAGCTCTTATCTATGTTCGTTCGTCCTTTTCCATGTTAGCTCCCAGCCATGAGGCACCGTCATGAGCGCTAATACGCCTACCCGCGTTCACTACCATAAGAAAGCCCGCGAACTTGAACTCGGCTATGCCAACGGCGAAAGCTATCGGCTACCGATTGAGCTTTTGCGTGTATGCTCGCCTTCTGCGGAAGTGCGCGGCCACGGCGGCGACACGGCCGTCTTGCAAGTTGGCAAAAAACACGTGGGCCTGCAAAACATTACCCCGGCGGGCAACTACGCCCTCAAGCTGCATTTTGACGACGGCCACGACAGCGGCCTATTTAGTTGGAACTATCTCTACGAGCTTGCCACTCACCAAGACGATTACTGGCGCGACTATTTGCAGCGGCTTGAAGACGCTGGCGCTTCCCGCGAGCCGCTAGGCATTGAGGTTAAGCCGGTCTAGGTGAATCGCCGCAGCAGCGCAGACAAATCGGGGCAGACAAGGCTACAATGGCGCTCAACTTTTTTACGACAGTGTTAACTACGACTTCACCCACGGTTTAACCGTCTCGACTTCGGGAGCTACCGCCCCATGAGCCCCACGGAAAAGCGCACGACCCACTTCGGCTACGAAGAAGTGTCGGTCGATGAGAAAGCCTCGCGCGTCGCCGATGTTTTCCACTCCGTTGCCGCCCGTTATGACGTCATGAATGACCTGATGTCGATGGGCATTCATCGCCTATGGAAGCGTCTAACGATTGAGCGCTCGGGCGTTCGCCCCGGTCATCACGTGTTGGATATCGCCGGCGGCACGGGCGATTTAACACTTAAGTTTTCGCGCATGGTGGGCCCGCGCGGCAAGGTCGTACTCGCCGACATCAACGCCTCGATGCTGCACGTGGGGCGCGACAAGCTGATGGATAACGGCGTGGGCGGCAATGTCGAGTACGTGCAGGCCAATGCCGAGTGCTTGCCGTTTCCCGATAACAGTTTTGACTGCATCACTATTGCCTTTGGCCTGCGCAACGTCACCGATAAAGACGCTGCTCTGCGCTCCATGGCCCGCGTGCTAAAACCCGGCGGGCGTCTTCTCGTGCTGGAGTTTTCCAAGCCCGACAACCCGCTGCTCACCAAGGCGTACGATGAGTATTCGTTCCGTTTGCTGCCGAAAATAGGTCAGTTTGTTGCCGGCGATGAAGAAAGTTATCGCTACCTGGCCGAATCCATCCGCATGCACCCGGATCAAGAAACACTCAAAGGCATGATGGAAACTGCGGGACTTGACCGCGTTGAGTACACCAACCTGACCGGTGGTATTGTCGCGCTGCACCGCGGCATCAAACTATGAAGCAATCGACAACGCCAGTATCAATGAGGTTAGCCACGAAGGACTCCGCGACGATATGCGCAGCGACGACGAGGTCAGCATGCTGGTAACGCCCGCCCTGCTATTGGCTGGCTGCGAGCGCACGCTAAACGCGCTGCTAGCCCGTGACCCTGCCGCCCCAGCACGCCTTGAAGCCCTCGCAGGCAGCCGGCTGCTGATTCGCTTAGAGCAGCCACACCTTCAGCTCTTGCTGCACTTTCATCGCGGCGGCATCGATTTGCTCCGCGCCGAGGCGCTCGACGAAGCCGGCGCCGATGCAGTGGTTGAGCTTACGCCGGAGGCGCTATCCGAGTGGATCAGCGGCACTTCCGTTGAGCGACTAATGTTTGAAGGCAAGCTCTCGGTGCGTGGCCGCACGCACCTGCTGGAATCCACCCGTGAGCTTCTAACAGATCTGGATATCGACTGGGAAAGCGAGCTCGCTCGCTGGCTGGGAGCAACGCCCGCCCATTCGCTGGCCGAGGGTCTGCGCCGCGCGGCGCGCTGGGGCCTGCGCGCCAAAGACGAGTTGATGGCGGATGTCTCCGAATACGTATTTGAAGAGGCGCGGCTGCTACCCGGGCGTCAGCAGCGCGAGGTACTACGCGATCATCTCACCGATCTTGAGGTCGCTACCGACCGCTTAGAGGCACGCTTAAAGCGCTTACACCGACGCTTAACCCAGCAAAATAGCGAGGCCCAAGAAAAAAGTGTGACGGACAGTTCGGGAGAGACGCCGACATGAGCCTACGCTTAGTGCGCATTGGCTGGATCATTGCCCGCCACCGTTTGGATACGTTAATCCCGCTGGAGCGCCTTCCCTGGTGGATGCGTACGCTGCTGTGGTTCTCGCCGCTAAAACTTTTCCCTCGGGATGAGCGCTCCCGCGGCGAGCGCTTGCGCTTAGCGCTAGAAGGCTTGGGGCCGATTTTCGTCAAGCTCGGCCAGATGCTCTCAACGCGCCGCGATTTACTCCCCGAAGATATCGCCGACGAACTCAAACGCCTACAGGATCAAGTCCCCCCCTTCCCCGGCGATGCGGCCGTGGCACGGGTAGAAAAGCAGCTCGATATGTCGCTTAGCGATGCGTTTGCCAGTTTTGATCGCGTTCCGCTGGCCTCGGCGTCAATTGCCCAAGTCCACGCCGCCACGCTTCACAGCGGCGAAGAAGTGGTGGTCAAAATCATTCGCCCGGGCATTATGCGCATCATGCGCCAAGACATCGCGCTGCTCTACCAGATCGCCAAGCTGCTATCTAAAGTGCCCGAAGCGCGACGCTTGCGTCCGGTGGAAGTGATCCGCGACTACCAATCGACATTGTTTGATGAGCTTGATCTCTACAAAGAGGCGGCCAACACCTCGCAACTTAAACGCAATTTTAAAGACTCGCCGCTGCTGTTCGTGCCCACCATTCACTGGCCTTACACACGGCGACACGTCATGGTGCAAGAGCGTATTCGCGGCGTGCCGGTGGCCGATATGGCCACCTTGACTGCCTGCAACACCAACTTGAAAAAACTCGCCGAGAGCGGCGTGGAGTTATTTTTTACCCAAGTCTTTCGCGATAACTTCTTTCACGCCGACATGCACCCGGGCAATATTTTCGTTAACTGCGATGACCCCGAAAATCCCCAGTACATTGCTATCGACTGCGGCATTGTCGGCAGCCTCACCCGCGAGGACCAAGACTACTTGGCGCGTAACCTGCTGGCGTTTTTCCACCAGGATTACTATGAAGTCGCAGCGCTGCACATCGAGTCTGGCTGGGTGGGTGAAAACACCCGCGCCAACGAATTCGCCGCAGCGATTCGAACCGTGTGCGAACCGATTTTAGAAAAACCGTTAAAAGACATCTCATTTGGCCAAGTTTTGCTCGGCTTATTCCAAACGGCGCGACGCTTTAATATGGAAGTGCAGCCGCAGCTGGTACTGTTGCAAAAAACGCTACTCAACATCGAAGGCCTTGGCCGCCAGCTTTACCCAGATTTAGACCTGTGGAGCACTGCCAAGCCGTTTTTAGAGCGCTGGATGAAAGAGCGTGCGGGCGCACGCGGGCTGTGGGATTCTCTCAAACGCCAGGCGCCCGAGCTCTCCCACCAGCTACCGGAGCTACCGGTGTTAGCTCACAAGGCGCTTAGCCGCATGGAGTATGAGCATCGTCAACGCCACCAACAATCCAGCGCGATCACCTCGATTCGTCACCACCTAACGCGCCAAGGCAAGCGATCCTATCGCCTTCGCTTAGGGCTGATTCTGCTCGCCATCGCACTGGCGTGGCAGCCGCTCAGCCAGTGGGCGGCCACCCAGGAGTGGCCAGTGCTCGTCGCGGCGGTGATCGGGTTACTGCTACTGGCGTGGCATTAGCGCGCACGCAGATATTGACGAAGCAACATTGGCCAAGAGCTCTTAGCAAAAAACACGGACTGACGAGATGACAAACACGGCACCACCCAATACGTCGCCTGCCACGGACACCGTGCTAGAGACGCTCGCCGACGTTCTCAAGCAGCGGCGTCATGCCGCGCCGGAAGACTCTTATGTCGCGTCCTTGCATCATAAGGGTTTGAACAAGATACTCGAGAAAGTCGGTGAAGAAGCGACCGAAACACTGCTCGCCGCCAAAGACGCCGACGGTGGCGATGAGACGAAACACCAAGCGCTTATCGCTGAAACCGCCGATCTATGGTTTCATACGCTTGTGATGCTCTCCCACTTAGGGATGGATCACCAAGATGTACTGGATGAACTGGCGCGCCGCTTTGGGGTATCGGGCCACGATGAAAAAGCTGCTCGGTAAAAAAGCTCGCTTAAAGAGTACTTTTAAATAGCGCAAGATTCCCTTGTCGCATACAAAACGAGGACACGCATATGTTAGGTGGTATCAGTATTTGGCAGCTGCTGATTGTTCTGGGGATCATCATCCTGATTTTCGGCACCAAAAAATTGCGCAACGTGGGCACTGACTTAGGCGGTGCGGTAAAAGGCTTTAAGAAAGCCATACACGACGAAGAAAAAGAGGGTGAAAACAAAAAAGACGCGGACGCCGACAAACCGCAGGCAAAAGTCAGCCACGAAGAGGCTGGCAACACCTACGACGTTCAGGCAGAAGAAAAAAAGGCTGAACAAAGCGACGAGCGCAAATAAACCATGCTGGATATCGGCTTTCTCGAACTGTTGATCATTGCGGTGGTGGGGCTTTTAGTGCTCGGCCCCGAGCGTTTGCCGCGTGCGGCACGCACGGCAGGGCTATGGGTTGGCAAGATCAAACGCACGGTATCGGGCATGCAGCGCGAAATCAGCTCTCAGCTTGAGGCCGAAGAACTAAGGCAAAAGCTGAACGATCAGCAGAAATCGCTCGATGACAGCCTCAAAAAGGCCAAACAAGACGTTGAAAGCCTAGCCGAGGCGCCGCCTGCCTCTCAAAAAGAGGAGAAAAATCTAGCGGACGCCACGGCGCGGTTAGATGATGCGCTGAATACCGTGCGTGAAGACGCCCCCTCCGAGACGCCGAAAGCGCCCTCTTCAGGTCAGCAGGACGGAGGGCAACAGGACTCTTCCCAAAAAGCTCAATCTCAAAAGGACGAAGAACAGCGATGAGCAGTGGCGACTCTCAGGAGCAGAACGCTCAAAAACAGGCCCCTTTGATTGAGCACTTGGTCGAACTGCGATCACGCCTTATGCGCGCGGTCATGGTGGTGCTGGTCATTTTTCTCGCCTTGTACTCGTTTGCCAATGACATCTACACCTTTGTGGCACAGCCGCTAATGGCACTGCTACCGGAAGGCTCGCAGATGATCGCCACTGAAGTGGCTTCGCCCTTTTTAGCCCCGTTTAAGCTAACACTCGTCGTGGCCGTGTTTATTGCGGTGCCGTTCATCCTTCACCAAGCGTGGGCGTTTGTGGCCCCAGGGCTTTACGATAACGAAAAAGCCTTAGCGATTCCGATTCTGGCTTCAAGCGTGGGGCTTTTTTATGCCGGCGCTGCGTTTGCCTACTACGCGGTATTTCCCTTGTTGTTTGCGTTTTTCACCCAAACCGGGCCGCAAGACATCACGATAATGACCGATATCAATCAGTACCTGAACTTCGTACTGAAACTCTTTTTTGCCTTTGGCGTGGCCTTTGAAATCCCCATTGCCACATTCTTACTCGTGCTTTCCGGCGCCGCCTCCGTCGAGAGCCTTGCCAAAAAGCGGCCTTACATCATTTTGGGCTGTTTTGTGGTGGGCATGTTGCTCACCCCGCCTGATGTGGTATCGCAAAGCTTACTCGCAGTACCGATGTACCTGCTTTACGAAGTTGGTCTGCTGTTTGGTCGCTTAGTTCGGCGTAAGCGCCGCGAAGACGCTGAAAAAAGTTCTGACATCGAAGGCTAGAAACCGTTAAGCGCGCTAAAAAACCTCCGCCATACACAGTGGAGGTTTTGCGTTATGAACGGCTAAAACGTAATCGCTTACCCCATCATTTCATCGATACGGTCGACCAACTTAAAAATACCGGTCGCCGCTTCACTGATGCGCGTGGCAAGCATATAGGCGGGCGTGGAGACAACGCGGTTCTCGAAATCCACCACGATATCGTCGACCCCGCAGCTGCGGTGCAGGCCACCCATCGCGCTAATGGCGCCGGATACGCCGGGGTCATGGCCCACCGTCACGGCAATGCCTTCGTCTAACAAGCGAGGCGCCATCACTGGGGAGATACATATCAAGCCGATGGGTTTGGCATCCTCACGAAAACCCACCAACGCCGCTTTCAGCGGCTCGATGACGTCCATGCCATCACCGGCAGTCGCGAAGTCTGAGAGATTTTTCGCCACGCCAAAACCACCGGGAACGATAACCGCATCGAATTCATCGGCATCTAATTCGCTCAGCGGGCTGATGTCACCGCGTGCCAACCGCGCAGCTTCTTCCAACACGTTACGAGTTTGCCCCTCGGCCACCTCGTGGGTCGCGTGGTTAATCACGTGGTGCTGCTCTATATCCGGCGCGAAGCAGCGATAGCCAATGCCCAGCTGATCTAAGCGCAGGAGTGTAAGCGTGGTTTCATAAATTTCCGAGCCGTCAAAGACGCCGCAACCGGCCAGAATCACCGCCACCTGTTTGGTCATGCTATTCCCCTTTTTATCAGCACTATTTCAAAGTACTATCTCAAAGTACTATCTCAAAGTAATATCTCAAAGTACGGTTTCAGCGTACGATTTCTCAGTACGATTTCTTGGTAGGCATTCTCAATACGGCTTGCCTGTTGCGCTTCACTTTATGCAGTTTGCCGACTCTCCACAACATAGCTTTCGGCGCACATCTTCCCCCTCACCATATATCCCTCACGCCCCCAACATGTTCTCCTCAGCATGTTCTCCTAAACATAGGGCCTGATATACTCACTGAAAGCGATAACCTACTTTGATGACAGCGAGGAGAATGCCTTGAGTACCCCGACCCCGCGCCACTTTCCGGCCACGCGTATGCGGCGTATGCGCCGCGATGATTTCTCCCGCCGCCTGATGCAGGAAAATACCCTGACACCGTCGGATCTCATCTTGCCGGTCTTTGTCCTAGAAGGCGAAAACCAGCGCGAAGCCGTCCCCTCCATGCCTGGCGTTGAGCGTCTTTCGTTGGACCTTTTGATCGAGCAGGCACGCGAAGCCTTTGCGCTTGGGATTCCGGCGCTGGCACTTTTCCCGGTGGTCGGTTCAGCGCTGAAGTCGGAGTTCGCCGAAGAAGCCTACAACGCGGGCGGCCTGGTGCAGCGTAGTGTTCGTGCACTAAAACAAGCGCTGCCGGAGCTGGGCATCATCACTGACGTGGCGCTTGACCCCTATACCAGCCACGGCCAGGACGGCATCATCGACGAGCACGGCTATGTGTTGAACGACCGCACCGTCGATACCCTGCTCAAGCAAGCGCTCTCCCACGCGGAAGCCGGCGCCGATATCGTGGCACCGTCGGATATGATGGATGGCCGCATCGGTGCGATTCGTCAGGTACTGGAGCAAGAGCACCTGCACAACGTCAAGATCATGGCTTACAGCGCCAAGTATGCCTCGCACTATTATGGCCCCTTCCGCGATGCGGTGGGCTCGGCGGGCAACCTGGGGAAAGCGGACAAGCGTACCTACCAGATGGACCCGGCGAATAGCGATGAAGCCCTGCACGAAGTCGCGCTCGACCTTGCCGAAGGTGCCGATATGGTGATGGTAAAGCCGGGCATGCCGTACCTTGACGTGGTACGCCGGATCAAAACCGAGCTGCACGCCCCCACCTTCGCCTATCAGGTAAGTGGGGAGTACGCCATGCACCGCGCCGCTTTCGATAACGGCTGGCTGGATGCCGATAGCGTGATACTCGAGTCGCTTACGTGTTTCAAACGTGCCGGGGCCGACGGCATTTTGACCTACTTCGCGCTTGATGCCGCACGCTTGCTGCGTGCTCAACGCATAGTTTAAAGATGACAACAGGATGACACCTCTCTGTCATCTTTATCCGCCATACTGAAAGCATTGCCTTATGTATTTGTCTTTCGAGAAGGAACGGTAATGGACTCTCAAGCCTCAGACGCATCCCCCAAACAAGGGGTCGACCAAGTCGCGACCGAAAGCGAAGCGCCGACGCTACGCGTTAACCGCACGCCAACAGGCGTACAAGCACGGGATAACCAAGCCGAAACCGATCTCGACGACCCGCAACTTTACTTCAACCGCGAAATTTCCCACTTACAGTTCAACATTCGCGTGTTAGAGCAGGCGCTAGACGAAGCGCACCCGCTGCTCAATCGGCTGATGTTTTTGCTGATTTTCTCGTCCAACATGGATGAGTTCTTTGAGATCCGCGTCGCGGGTCTCAAGCACCAGATCGCGCTGGGCGATGACACTACCGGCGCGGATGGTCGTCTTCCCAAGGCCGTGCTGAGTGAAATTTCCCAGATTTCTCACGAGCAAATCAACCGCCAGTACCAGATTCTCAACGACACTCTTCTGCCTGCGTTAGAGGCACAAGGGCTGCGGTTTCGCCGCCGCAATCAGTGGACCGAAGAGCAAAAACAGTGGGTGCGCGCGTTTTTCGATAATGAAATCATGCCGGTGATCAGCCCAATCGGGCTTGACCCTTCGCACCCCTTCCCACGCTTGGTCAACAAAAGCCTTAACTTTATCGTCGAGCTAGAAGGCAAAGATGCCTTCGGTCGGGCCGGCGGCATGGCCATTTTGCCCGCACCACGCTCGCTACCGCGCCTGATGGCGCTGCCCAAGGAGCTCTGCGAAGAAGGCTTCTCGGAGTATATTTTTCTGTCGTCGATGATTCATGCTCACGCCGAGGAGTTATTTCCCGGCATGCGCGTGCGCGGCTGCTACCAGTTTCGCTTAACGCGTAACGCCGATATGACCGTCGACCCGGAAGAAGTGTCGGATCTCGCCTCGGCCCTGCGCGGCGAGCTGTTGGCCCGGCGTTACGGCAGTGGCGTGCGCCTTGAGGTCGCCAATAATTGCCCTGAAGACCTTACCAACTTTCTCCTGCGCCAGTTCAGCCTGGAAGCCGAGGATCTCTATCGCGTCGAAGGACCGGTCAATCTCACCCGCATGATGTCGGTACTCGGGGATGTTGACCGGCCCGAGTTACTCTACCGGCCCTTTATTCCCGGCATCCCCAAAGCACTTCGAAACGGTAGTCTTTTCGATACCATTCGTAAAAACGATTTGTTACTCCACCACCCGTTCCAGTCGTTCTCGCCGATTGAAGACCTGCTTAGCGAGGCGGCGCGCGACTCAAACGTATTGGCCATCAAACAGACGCTTTACCGCACAGGTGCCGATTCGCCAATGGTCAGCGCCTTGGTGGATGCCGCCAGCCAGGGCAAAGAAGTCACCGTGGTGATTGAGCTGCGCGCACGTTTTGATGAAGCCGACAACCTACAGCTCGCCTCGCGCCTCCAGGAGGCCGGCGCCATCGTGATCTACGGCATAATGGCCTACAAAACTCACGCCAAAATGCTACATATCGTGCGCCGGGAAAAGGGCGAGCTGCGCCACTACGCTCATCTCGGCACCGGCAATTACCACTCCAAAACGGCCAAGCTCTACACCGACTATAGCTTGTTCACCGCCAACGAAACGCTATGTGCCGATGTACACCGAGTATTCCAGCAGCTTTCAGGAATGGGGCGCGCACGGCGAATCGATACGCTACTGCACGCACCTTTTACCCTTCACGAGCGGCTCACCGAAATGATCGAGCGCGAGGCGCAAAATGCACGCAAAGGCAAACGCGCGCATATCATTATCAAGTGCAACTCGCTGACCGAGCCTAGGTTGATAAAATCGCTCTATCGTGCGTCGCAAGCAGGCGTAGAGTGTGACCTGATCATTCGCGGCATGTGCTGTTTAAAACCCGGTCTGGAAGGAATTTCTGACAACATTCGCGTGCGTTCGATTATTGGCCGTTTTTTGGAGCACACGCGCGTTTTTCACTTCCATAATGACGGCAAGCCTGAGACCTGGTGCTCTAGCGCCGACTTTATGTCGCGTAACATGTTCCACCGGGTAGAGACCTGCTTCCCTCTGCTGGACAAAAAGCTCGCCACTCGGGTGCGTAAGGATTTGGAAACCTACTTGGTGGATAACTGCCAAAGCTGGCTGCTGCAGCCGGATGGCAGTTACCGTAAACAAGATGCTGGTGACAGCGCCCCGATCAGCGCACAAGAAACGCTGCTTTACGCTTACGCCACCAAAAGCTAAGCGGCTCTCTACCAAACACTCTTTACCCTACTGCAACCGACAACGCCCCGCACTTTAGCGGGGCGTTGGCATTCTTGGGCAGGTGTTACGCGTAGCGTTTGCGCAGTGCTTTCGCTGCGGCCACCATGTTGGCAAGCGCCGGCTCGACCTCCTCCCAGCGGCGAGTTTTGAGCCCACAATCCGGGTTCACCCACAGCCGCTCGGCGGGTATTTTCTCTAGCGCTTTCTCCATCAGGGTAACCATCCACGCCACATCCGGCGTGTTGGGGGTGTGGATATCGTAAACCCCGGGGCCGATTTCATTGGGGTAAGCGAAGTCTTGAAATGCTTCCAAAAGCTCCATATCCGAGCGCGAGGTTTCGATGGTGATCACATCGGCATCCAGTGCTGCAATCGCGCCAATGATGTCGTTAAACTCCGAATAGCACATGTGGGTATGAATTTGGGTGGCGTCTTCCACGCCGGCAACGCTTAACTGAAAACTCTCGACCGCCCAATTTAAGTACGCTTGCCACTGGCTTTGGCGTAGCGGCAAGCCTTCGCGCAGCGCCGGCTCATCGACTTGAATCACGCTAATCCCAGCGCCCTCAAGGTCGGCCACTTCATCTCGAAGCGCCAGGGCAATCTGTTTACAGGTCGTTTCTCGCGGTTGGTCATCGCGCACAAACGACCACTGCAAAATCGTCACCGGCCCGGTCAGCATGCCTTTCATGGGCTTATCGGTAAGCGATTGCGCATACTCACTCCAGCGCACCGTCATCGGCGTGGGACGCGAGACATCGCCGACGATAATCGGCGGTTTAACGCAGCGCGAGCCGTAACTTTGCACCCAGCCAAAGCGGGTAAAGGCAAAGCCATCGAGCTGCTCGCCAAAATACTCCACCATGTCGTTACGCTCGGCTTCGCCGTGCACCAACACGTCAATATCCAACGCTTCTTGGCGGGCCACCGCGTAGGCGATTTCTTCACGCATTTTGGTTTCGTACGTATCGACGTCGAGCTCGGCGTTTTTATACGCCCGGCGCGTTGCGCGTATCGCGTTTGTCTGCGGAAACGAGCCAATCGTGGTGGTAGGAAAAGGTGGCAGCGCCAGTTCGCGCCGCTGCGCCACTGCGCGCTTGGCATAGGGTGAGGTGCGCTGGCTATCCGCCGGACTAAGCCGTGCTAGGCGCTCTTTCACCACGCCACGATGAATGCGTGCTGAAGCCCGGCGTGCATCCAATGCCTGCGTGGCAACGGCCAAGCGCGTTTCGTCTTCGGCCGTGGCACGGTGGTCGAGAAGCCGCGTCAGGGTCACCACTTCATTGAGCTTTTGACGTGCAAACGCAAGCCAGCTTTTCAATTCCTCATCCAGTTCGGTTTCGGCTTCCAGATCCACCGGTACGTGCAATAACGAGCAGCTTGGCGCCAGCCACAGGCGGTTGCCCAAGCGCACTTTCAACGGCATCAAGCGCTCACGCAGCACGGCCAGATCCGACCGCCAGACGTTACGCCCGTCGATCATACCGATGGAAAGCACCTGGTGCGGGCTTAACCGGTCGATCACAAGCTCAAGCTGCTCCGGCGCGCGCACGGCGTCCACGTGCAACCCCGCCACCGGCAGCCGAGTGGCAACCGATAGGTTATCGCCGAGGCCTCCGAAGTAGCTCGCCACCATCAGCTTCACCGGCGCGGCCTGCAGGCGATGATAGGCGCGTTCATATGCCTGCTGCCAGGCGAGCGGCAAATCCTGCACCAGCGCTGGCTCATCCAGTTGTACCCACTCAATATTTTGTTTCGCCAGGCGATTTAGCACTTCCACGTAAACGTCTAACACGCCCTCCAAAAGCGTCAGGCGATCAAATGAGTTCCCTTTCGTCTTCCCCAGCCACAACCAGGTCAGCGGGCCGGTAAGCGTGACTTTCGGTGCGAAACCCGTTTCTTGCGCTTCATCGACTTCCTCAAAGAGTCGCTCACAAGCCAGCGCGAAACGCTGCCCCTGATGTAGCTCAGGGACTAGGTAGTGATAATTGGTATCGAAATACTTGGTCATTTCACACGCCGCGGCGGGCTCACCGCTCGGCGCCCGTCCGCGGGCCATACGAAACGCAGTGTCGAGGTCAATATCACCACGCGCGATCTCATCGCTGGCGTTAAACCGCTCGGGTACGGCCCCTAACAAAACAGAGACGTTTAGCACCTGATCATAGAAGGCGAAATCACCGACGCTGACATAGTCGAGACCGGCGTCAAACTGCGCTTGCCAATGCGCTTGACGCAGCGTTTTGCCTTGGGTTTCTAGCGCCTCACGGGATTGCTCACCGGCCCAATAAGCTTCGGTGGCTTTTTTTAATTCGCGCTGAGCGCCGATACGCGGATAGCCAAGAATATGAGAAACTGTCATGATAAATGCTCGTTAACGTGAATGATTTCACACAGTCTGAGCCTCGGCTATAAGTGAATCAAACTAATATTTTTAATACACAACATGAAATAACATCACCATGATTGAGCTTCGCCACCTCCGCACCCTACTTGCGCTGCGCGAAACCGGTTCGCTAGTGGAAGCCGCCGAGCGCGTCCACCTTACGCAGTCGGCGCTGTCGCATCAGCTAAAAGACCTGGAAAGCCGAGTAGAGAGCCCACTTTTTGTGCGCAAAACCCGCCCGGTCGAGTTCACCCGCGCCGGCTTGCGCCTGCTCACGCTCGCCGACCACGTACTCCCAGAAGTGCGCCGCGCCGAGCGCGATATTGCCCGGCTCACCGGCAGCGAGCAGGGGCGTTTGCACATGGCCATTGAGTGCCATAGCTGCTTTCAGTGGCTGATGCCGACGGTGGATTACTTTCGCGATCACTGGCCAGAAGTGGAGATCGATATTCCCAGCGGCCATCACTTCGACCCGCTCCCGGCGCTTGCCCGCGAGCAACTTGATCTGGTCATCACCGCTGACCCGCAGCCGCTTGACGGGGTGCACTATGCGCCGCTATTTCGCTACGAGGGACTTTTGGCAGTTTCCCGCCAGCACCCCTTTGCCAAAAAAAGCGCCGTCACCCCGCAAGAGCTCGCAGGGGAAACCCTGATCACCTACCCGGTAGAGCAATCACGGCTGGATGTGTTTACCCACTTTTTGAACCCGGCCAATGTGCGACCGAAAGAGATTCGTACCGCCGAGCTCACCATTATGATGATGCAGCTGGTGGCGAGCGGCCGTGGCGTGTGTGCGCTGCCCAACTGGGCGTTAACCGAATATTTAGAGCGCGCCTACGTGAGCGCGGTAAAACTTGGGGAGGAAGGCGTGTGGGGCACACTTTACGCTGCTATTCGAGAAGATAGTCTGGAAGCACCCTGGATGCAGGATTTTTTACGCACCGCACGCGAGACCTCGTTTGCAGTGCTCTCAGGCATTAAGCCAGCGACTCGCGACGCGGAATCAGCAGAGTAAAGCGCGCGCCGCCCAGTGTCGGGCTGATATCCACGGTCACGCTGCCGCCGTGGCCTGACATAATTTTATGCACGATCGAAAGCCCGAGCCCATAGCCGCCAGAGCTACGCGTGCGGCTATCGTCCAAGCGGGAGAAGGGCTTAAAAATATCACCACGCGACTCCACGGGCACACCGGGACCGTCGTCTTCGACGTCAATACGTACCAGATTCGGCTCATCCCAAAGGCGCACTACCACCTGGGAGTGACCGTAGCGGCAGGCGTTACTCACTAGGTTTTGTAGCGCGCGCTGTAAATAACGTGGCTCGGCGAGAAGCTCAATGTCGGGTCCGGGCGCAAGCGTTAGTGTTAAGCCCTCATGCAGCGGCGACAGCGAATCGATCACCCGCTCGGCCATCGCGCGACAATCAACGAGCGACATTTCCATTTCTGCGCCATTGATGGTTTCGCCCCCCAAGCGCGCATAGGTGAGAATCTCATCCACTAGCGTATCAAGTTCAGCGATATCGGCGTCAATTCCTTGCAGCTGGCGGCGGATGGCAGGCTGTTCGGTCATGTCCTCGACCATCTGTACGGCAAAGCGAATCCGCGCCACCGGCGTACGCAGCTCGTGCGATACTGCGCGGATCATCTCTTGTTGGCCACGCAGAAGCGACTGCACTTGGCTGGCCATACCGTTAAAGGCCATCCCCACTCGGCCCAGAAAGTCACCGCTTTCCACCTTGACGCGGGTTTCCAAGCGCCCGCTAGCGATCCGTGTCGCCGCGAGCTCAAGGCGTGCCATGCGCGCTTCAATGCTGCGCATAATCAAGTAGATCACCAGCGTCAGCACCACCATCACCCCGATCAGCAGCGGCAGGTGCAAGTTGAGTGGCAGCAGGTCACTGCGCCGCATCGGCCCGGCTTCTAGCCATTGAGAAGTACCTTCGCCAGTGCGAGGCAGCGCGATAAGAAGAGACACGTTAAGTTCCTCACCGCTTAGGCGAGTCACGATTTCCCCTTGAGCAAGCTGAGCGCGCTGCGTCGCCGTTAGCTCTTCGGGGGGCGAATCCAGCAGGTGCAGCGGCCAACTGCCACTATCCAAAGCGTCAAGCTGCCTCTCGCGCTCGGAAACCGGTATCGCTACAAGATGCTCGGCGGCCAACGCAAGGCTTGCGTGCCACTGCTGATCGCGCCACTCGCCAACACTTGCGTGGATCAACCAAGGCGAATCAACAAGGCGTTTGCGCACCCGCCAAGGGGACTTTTCCACCAGCACTTTACCCCGCTCAAGGCGGGCACGCTCAAAGTAACTCAGGTCTGCCTCAGCCAGCGGCGTTAGCGCTAGCGATACGCCAAAATGCTCGGCCAAGACCGCCATGCGTTTTTCGCGCTGCCAAGGGGGCAGTGGCGAGAGCTCTGCGACCAGCAACGACATAGGTAGCGAGACGAGCTGCTCGTAATACGCCTCGTGGCGTATTTTCTCAATCAGCATCCGCCCGCCGAGCGCCATCATAAAAAGCACCAATAACGCCACGCCGAGAAGCAGATAAAAACGCAAAAAAGAGCTATGGTTTAGCACCCAGCGCATCGTGTTCACGCCTTACTCAAGGCGAAATTAGCTTTATTTAACAAACGATTAGCCGTCTTTAACAAACAAATAACCCCTACTGCGCACGGTTTTAATCCGGTGAGGTTGGTTGGGGTCGTCGCCAATTTTGGGTCGAATCCGCGAAACCCGCACATCAATAGAGCGGTCTTGGCCGTCGTACTTAATGCCACGCAAATCGCTAAAAATCTCCTCCCGGGTGAGCACACGGCCGGCATTGCTGGCCAATAGCCACAAAAGATCGAATTCGGCGCTGGTCAGATCAATACGTTCACCGGATAACCACGCCTCACGGGTCGCGTTATCGATGTCTAAGTTTTCAAACCTTAAGCGCATCTCGCCGCTGGGGGCGGGGCCATCCGCACGGCGTAAAAGCGCCCGCATACGCGCGAGCAGCACCCGCGGCTGCACCGGTTTTGGCACGTAATCGTCCGCCCCCATTTCTAGCCCCAACACCTGATCTAAATCATCGGTGCGCGCGGTCATCATCATGATCGGACCGGCGAAATTGGGCCGGACGCGACGACAGATCGCCAAACCGTCTTCGCCAGGCAGCATCAAATCCAGGATCACCAAGTCAGGCTGCAGGGTTAAGATACGATCAACCCCTTTAGAACCATCAGCCTCTAACGTGACCTGAAAGCCGTTGGCTTCCAAGTAATCACGCGTGAGTTCAGCCAGGCGCTGGTCATCTTCAATAATCAAAATGTGATCCTGATCGGGATAATCAGGCACCGTGGGCTCTTGGGCGCCAAGCGCTTCAAACTGTTTTTCTAAGTGGTCGACCATGCGTCTTCGTTACTCCGCTTTAGTACGCGCTTTTCCCGCTTCCCTGAACTGAGACGGGTGGTGATGTAATTCGCCAGAATACCTTATTAAAGCAGCTTCAACTGCGTCTGAAGGTAGAACGAGCTAGCAGGCAAGTCTTACGACTTGTCTTTATGACTTGAACTCAGGTTGCTGAGTGTTGGTGGCTATCCTTTTGGTCCGAGCAACAGCCAGATCAGCAAACCGATAAAGGGGAAAAATAGCAGCACTAAAATCCACAGCAGCTTGGAAATCCCACCGGCTGAGCTTTTCGCTACTTTGATAATCGCCCAAATCACGATAACGAGCCAAATGAGCCCTAACAGCCCCCCAACTTCAATTCCCATAAAAACTCCTTAAACCGGAAATCCAAATTTAACCGTATGACATTAATATTATGAAAGCTAAGCACAGGCACAATCACTTAACAAGATCGACCACTTAACAAGGTCGACCGCTTAACAAGACTGATCCGCGCATTTTTCCGGCAAGCTCAGCACCATCTCCCCTTGTGACATCTCAATGGAGAGTAAGTTGAGAAAACTCATGCCCAAAAGCACGGTATCGCGTTCCATGCCGGGGCCAATCGAGCCTTGTACATTTTCAATTCGAATGCCGCCCAAACGCACCTCATCGAGTTGCGTTATGTTGCCTTCCACACGCCCGTTAGCGGTGTTAAACCAAGCGCTACGACCAAGCTCTAAACCCAGCCTATCGGCCATGTTTTGCGGTACGGCAACATACGTCGCGCCGGTATCGAGTAAAAACGTCACCGGCTCGCCGTTGATAGACCCCGGCGCTTGAAAGTGTCCCGCGCGGTTGCGCTTAAGCGTTAGCGGCTCACCGTCACTGTCGCTCTGAGCGATGTGAGCATTGGGGCGCAGCGTCGCTTCTAACCCACCGTGCAGCCACCATGTGCCAACCGCCATCAGCAGCACCCAAAACAGCAGCATCATCACAAGGCCACTGCCCCGATTGCGCTTGGAGCCGTCGCGCTGGGTCATCCGACACCTCCCGCGCCCTTTAAGGCGCCTGCCATTGCTCGGCGGCGTCTCGCCCACGGGGCTCATTCACCCGTATACACAGCAGCATAGCCGTAATAAACAGTACCGCGCAGAGTAAAATCGATGCCTGCAACCCTACCAGCGTTTGCAGCGTACCGAGCAACACAATACCCAATACCCCCGCCAGCTTATTGGCTAAGCCCCAAAAGCCAAAAAACTCGGCCGTTTTGGAAAGCGGCGCAAAAAGCCCCACCAGCGTGCGGCTCGCCGATTGGCTGGAGCCCAAACTCAACCCCGCCAAACAGCCCACCACCAGAAACACATATTGAGACTGCCACTGCCAGCCAAAGTGCCGATTCGCTATCTCGGTGATACCCGGTGTCGCCCAAATAAAGACAATTGCCAAGACCCAAAGTGCCAGCGTGATGAGATACGTCACTTTTGCCCCGAGGCGATCTTGCACCCAGCCGAATGCCAAAGCGCCCGCCGCCGCCGTGACTTGGACGATAATAAACATGAGATTGCGCACACCCTCATCCCAGCCGATCACCTGCGCGCCATAGATAAAGGCAAAGGCAATAATGATGTAGACCCCGGCCATCGAGAAGAGCAACGACACTAGGAACACGCTCAGGTCTTTAAAATAGCGCAAATCGTGCAGCGTAGCCGCGACGCGCAAACGGGCGATGTGGCGATAAGATGCTGCCACCGGCTGCGGCTGGCCGCGTTCTTTCAACGTCAAAAACGTGGGTATCGCCGCGATCAGGAAAAACCCCGCGGCAAACGGCCCCACCCAACGGATGCGCTCAAAGTTATCCGCCGTCGCCTCACCCAGCACGACCAGCGTAAACCCTGCGGCAAAGAGGCCGCCGATATAGCCAAGCGCCCACCCGAACCCGGAAATTTTACCCAGCGCGCTAGGCGGCCCGAGTTCGGGCAAAAAAGCGGCAATAAAGGATTCGCCCATGGAGTAGGCATAGTTGGAGAGGATAATAAGCACAACGCCCAGCCATATATAGCCTGGCGCGACAAAGTACAAAAGCGCAGTGGCGACGACGGTGGCGATGTAGCTGAAAAACAAAAACCGCTTTTTCTGTGCGCGGTAATCCATCACAGCGCCCAACAGCGGAGCGGTTAACACCACTAACAAATAACTGGCGGCAAGCGCCATGCTCCACAGAAAGTTCGCCAGCCGGTAGCCGTCGCCTCGATCCCCCACGATAACCGTGGTGAAAAGCTCACCAAACACGACGGTGATAATCAGCAGTGTATAAGCTTGATTGGCGAAATCGAACATCGCCCAGCCGAATATTTCACGGCGAGAAGCGTAACAGCGGGAATCAGCGGCAGCGGCGGTGAGCATAGTAAGACTCGGTCGTTGGAGGCTATAAAAGCCAGTGGGCAAGTACGGCGGCTAACCCCACCAGTATCGCCGTGGTGACCGCCACACTCACCGCAAGGTTCAGCCAGCGGTCAAACGCGGCATCTTTGTTGCGCCGCGTGGCGCCGTGGCGGTTCTGCCCCTTCATCAGACGATTGCCTCCATACGTCGCTCCCCTTGAGGTGCGCGTTAGCGTCGCGGCCTGCGCACCAAGACAATCTTCCATCACAGTCTTCATCGGAAGTTACACGCTTAACGCTTCGATGCTATCAACTTCCGTTGGGTCCTGCACCGGTAATATGCGATTCGTTGTGCCCTAGATATTCACCCTCGTCGGTATCCGCCACCATACAGTCAGGGCTGACAACTCTGAATTGTGGAACAACTCAGAATTACGAAACAACAATGAACTCGGCGGGCAGCAGTGAACTCGGCGGGCAGCAGTGAACTCGACAAGATAAGTGTGTTCCAATCGGGTAGCTAACACGACTCTTTGGAGGCTTACATGCCACACCCAAACCACGATCAACGCAACGCCGCTTGGCAGGCTGCCCATCAATGGCGTGCCCGGGCTGCGCAAACGCGCCCTGATGGCTTAATGGGCACTATTAAGCTATTTTTCACTTGGCTCGCGTTTGGCGTGCTGATGATCGTCGGCGTGATATTAGGGCTTTTATTTTTGCTGGTGGGCTGGGCCATGATGCCGTTTGTGCGCCACAAAATGAAAAAGCGCATGGAGGCGATGCGGGCTAACCAAGCGCAGGATATCGGCGGCAGTCACGCTTACCAACAGTCGCGCCACCGGCAAGATGTGCTAGAAGGTCATTACGAGGTCAAAGAAAAAGACCGACGCGCCTGATACATCGCTACACCGGCGGAAATAGCCATGCGAAAGCGGCGGCCAGTGTTAACGGCATGACCACGAGACTGCCAAGGTTGCCGATCAGCACCAAGGAAGCGACCTTCTGCGGCGCGAGCTGGTACTGTTCGGCAACCAGATAGTTCAACACCGCTGGTGGCAGCACGGCAAACACCAAAAGCACCGCCAGTTGTAACGGGTTCAACGGCAGCAGCACCATCAGCGGCAGCGCAATAACGAGACCTGATAGCGGGCACAAAAGCGCGCCGAGCAAACCGCTGCGCCAGTCGCTGAAGTCGATCTCCAAAAGCCTCACGCCGAGGGCGAACAGCATGAGTGGAATGCACACCCCACCCAGCATGTGCATCGATTCAAGAAGCCAGCCCGGCAGCGGCACCCCGCCCAAGTTCACCGTAAGCCCGGCAAGGCTTGCGAACACAATCGGCATGCGCAGTAAGTGCCAAAGCGAGGTGCGCGGGTCGAGCATATAAAGCCCCACCGAAAAGTGCAGCAACATCTCGACGATAAACACCACCACCGCCGCCGGCAGCGCTTGTTCGCCAAACGCCAGCACCAGAAGCGGCACGCCCATGTTGCCAGAGTTGTTGAACATCATCGGCGGCAAAAACACTTTGGTATCGAGCTTGAGCCACTTGGCGAGCGGCCAGAGTACAAGACCTGACCCTAAAACCACTGCGGCCGCCGCTGCGGCCAGCCAAGCGTAGTCGGCGAGCGGCGCCTGCCGGTCGGCAAGCACCGCAAACACCAAAAGCGGAACGAATAGCTCCATGTTGAGCGTATTGAGGCTTCTAATATCCGGTGTGCGAAAGCGCCCGTAGGCCGCGCCACAGCCAACAATCAAAAACACCGGCAAGAGCGTGGCGAGAATCTGCCCGATCATTTACTTCTCGGCCCCCAAAAAGCGCTCCCACAGCGCTTTCACGGTATCGCGCTCGGCCTGAAAATCGCCTTCGTCCACGCTCGCTTTGTCACCGGTCAAGGCCGCGCGATGGGTGGTGCTGCGGTAGGCCAAGTACGCATCACGCAAGCGCTCGGCTTCGTCTTCCGGCACGTGGCCGCTCGTTGCCAGGGTTTCCAGAATGCGGATATTGTCACTGTAGGTGAGAAGCTCCGGCGTTTCATGGGCCAGCGAAAGCACCGCGTACTGGCACAGAAACTCGATATCCACCATGCCACCGGCGTCGTGCTTGAGATTGAAAGTGCCGGTTTTTTTGCTCGCCAGATGGTCACGCATTTTATGCCGCATTTTGACCACATCCTCGCGCAGCGATTCTCTATCACGGGGCTGCGCCAAAATCTCCCCGCGCACGGCGTTGAACTTCTCCGCGAGCGCCTCGTTGCCCGCCACCACGCGAGCGCGTACCAGCGCCTGATGCTCCCAGGTCCAGGCATTTGCGCGTTGATAGTCGGCAAAGGCATTGATCGAGGTGACCAAAAGCCCGGCGTTGCCCGAGGGGCGCAGACGCATGTCGACCTCATAAAGCGAGCCCGCAGGTGTCACAGCCGTTAATAGATGAATAATGCGCTGGCCGAGGCGGGTGAAAAACACCGGTGTATCCAACGCCCGCGGGCCATCGGTGGCGCCTTTGCCGTCGCTGTCATGGAGGAAGACCAGATCCAGATCGGAGCTGTAGCCAAGCTCGATACCGCCTAGCTTGCCGTAGCCAACGATCAGAAACGCGGCCTGCTCGGCGCTCATTCCGGGCGGCGTACCGTGCTTGCGCGTTAAGTGCTTCCACGCCATGGCAATGACGGCGTCGAGTATCACCTCGGCGATGTAGGTTAAGTAATCGCTTACTTTCATCAGATGCCGCGTGCCAGCGATATCGGAAGCGGCGACGTGTAAGGTCTGGGCGTGCTTGAACACCCGCAGCGCTTCTAGCTGCGCCTCTTCGTCGTCTTCGGGAAGGCGGTTCAACGCTTGACGCAGCTCATCGGCGAGCCGGTCTTTATCCGCCGGGGTGTAGAGCGATTCCGGCGTCAACAGCTCGTCGAGCAAAATCGGGTAGCGCGCGAGCTGTTCGGCAATCCAAGGGCTTGCCGAACACAGGTGCATCAGGTGCTCGAGCGCCTGCGGATTTTCACGCAACAGCGCTAGGTACGCGGTGCGCCGCAGCACTGCTTCAATCAGCGGCTGCACCCGAGGTAGCGCGGCATCGGGTGTCTCGCTTTGCGCCAGCGCGTCGAGCAGCAGCGGCATCAGCGCATCCAAGCGCTCATAACCGATCCGCTGCATACTCTGCACCGCGCGCGAATGATAAAGCCCGCTAAGGCGCTTGAGCGCCTTGGCCGGCTCAACGAAACCGGCATCCGCCAAATAGTTTTCGGCCTCGTCCTGGTCTAACTCGCCGCGCCACACCAAACGCCACTGTTCAAGGCCCGCCTCGCTGTCGTTGGTCTCTTCAACGTCATCTTCCGGGTCGGCAATCACGGCATCGAAGTGGCGGCGCACCCGCTCGCGTACCTCGTCCAATTTCGCCCTGACCGCGGGCCAATCTTCCATATCGAGCGCCAAAGCCACGCGCTCACGGTTAAGATCATCATCCGGAAGGCGCTGTGTCTGGCGGTCTTCCAGCGCCTGCAGCGCGTGCTCGACATCGCGCAGAAAGGCGTAATCAGGGATGAGTTCATCCACCACCTCTTCCGGCAACAGCCCCAGCTCCGGCAGACGTTTGAGCGCGGTGTGCAGCGAGGTGACCTGCAGCTCGGTATCGCGGCCGCCTCGGATCAACTGAAACGCCTGCACCACGAATTCGACCTCGCGAATGCCGCCCGGGCCGAGCTTAATATTGCTCTCCATACCCTTGCGCTTCACTTCGCGATTGATCATCGCTTTCAGCTCGCGCAGCGACTCAATGGCCCCAAAATCAAGGTACTTGCGGTACACAAAGGGACGCAAACTGGCGAGCAGTTCAAAGCCCGCGTCAAGATCCCCCGCGACGGGGCGCGCTTTGAGCATGGCATAGCGCTCCCACTCGCGGCCTTGATCTTGATAATAGGCCGAAAGCGCCGAGAAACTGCCCACCAGCGGGCCGCCGTCGCCTAGCGGACGCAGGCGCATATCCACGCGAAACGCAAAACCGTCGGCGGTCACCGCGTCCAGCGCCCCAATAAGCTTTTGCCCTAGCTTGGTAAAGTACTCCTGGTGCTCAAGCGACTTGCGCCCCCCCGCGGTATCGCCGTTCTCCGGGAAGGCGAAAATCAGATCGATATCCGAGGAAAGGTTAAGCTCCCCAGCGCCGAGCTTGCCCATCCCCAGCACGACCAGGCGCTGCTCACTCTCGTCGCGGCGCTGGGCAGGCGACCCCCAGCGCGGCTGCAAAAACGCCTCCAACCAAGCAAGCGCGCCTTCCAGGCACACTTCGGCAAGCGCCGACACCGCCGCAGCGGTGTCCCACATCGTGTAGCCTTCGGGGCGATTAAGGTCGCGCCAGACAATGCCGAGCATGCGCGAGCGGCGAAAGCGACGAATCGCTTGATGCATGGTGGCTTCATCTTCGACACCGTCTAAACGATCAGCCAGCCACGTCTCCTGCGCCTCGCGGCTGGGGGTCGCGTCCAGCTCACCAGCGGCATCGAGCTCGGCGAGTAACGTCGGCGTGCGCACCAGGACATCCAGCGCAAAGGTGGAAATCGTGATGACCTTGGCAAGCGCCTCACGCCGCGACGCGCTGAGCGCTTCCCAGCTTTCCGAAGGCGATTCCTGATCGCTCATGGACGCGATGTTATCCGCCTGCGCCAGCGTTTCATTTAAGCGCTCGCGGGCCTGTTGCGCTGGCGCCTTTAGAGGCGCGGGCAGAAAATCCAGCGGTAACACGTCGTCATTGAGTTCCATAGCGCCCTCGTTGGTCGTTGGTGGTTTCTTATCCCAAGAACTTTTGCCAGCCTAGCAGGCCCCAAGTTAGCCCGGCGAGTATGAGCGCAAGCATCACTGCGGCCGAACCAATATCCTTGGCCCGCCCGGAGAGCTCGTGGTGCTCAGAACCAATGCGATCGACCACGTTTTCGATCGCGCTATTTAACAGCTCGGTAATCAACACCAGTACGCAGCTGCCAATCAGCATTAACCAGGCGAGCGGCCCCTCGCCGATCCACCAGGCAAACGGTAGCAGCACGAGCGTGATGCCAACTTCCTGACGAAACGCGGCTTCGTGGCGAAACGCCGCTTTTAATCCTTTTAGCGAGTAGCGCGTGGAGTGCTTTAAGTGCTTTAAGCCCGTATGGCCAGGTTTCATCGTGCGTCCTCACGTGGCAAGCCCATTTTGGTGGTTAATGAGCCCGTATCATTTCATCCAAATCTTGCGCCAGCGGCTCTAGCACTTTGGTCCAGTTGAGGTATGGCGTGCTCGAATCGCCGTTTACCAACACACTGAACACCCCCCAACGCCCGCTAACGGTACGGAAATAGCCCGCCGCGGCGCGTACCGCAAACGGTTGATTGAGCGTACCGGTTTTTATCATCACGTTAGTTTGGAAGACATCAGGGCCGCGGCGAATAAATCGCATTACCCCGTTGGCAGGCGATTGAAACGTGGCCACAAAGCTTGGGAACAACGACGCTTGGTGAAACATCGATTCCAGCATTACGTTGATACTGTGGGCACTGGTGCGGTTGCCGGTGGTCAAGCCGCTACCGCTTTCCAGCGTGACCGGACCGTGCCCCGGCAGGCTTGTGGCGTACGTCTCTAACGCCTCACCGGCCTGGCGCAGCTGCGCCTTGGGTGTCTCCACCAAATTTAGCGCCAGCACATCGGCCATGTAATTATTGGAGTAGTTCATTATCCGCAACAAAATCTCCTGCAGCGGCTTGCTGTCTACCGCCGCCAGTCGGCTTGCGCCTTGGGGCGGCGGCTCGGCTGTCACCCGCGGTTCGCTCCCCATCACAATGCCCGCCCGCATGAGCATGGCGTGAAGCGTTTGCGCGGTTTGCGCGGCGCTGTCGCTAGCCGCCCGGTAAACATCGCGCGGCCAGGCGTTAGTGGAAATCTGCCCGCTGATGCGCATGATATCGCCGCGCTCGTCGGTAATGCGCTCGGCGTTGAGCTTGGTGCCACTGTTATCGGGGCGGGTCGTAACGCGGTTATCCACCCGCGTAAGCGACGACGGACCGTCGCAGTGGGTGATACGCGCGGGTTCTCCCGGCGTGCTTGCTGGTGCGACGTTGACGCACCAGCTGCCAAAGTTAACCCCAGCCGATGAAAGCGGCGCGCTGTAGCTATTCGCCACCCGAGATAGCGCATCGCAGCGGTCGGTCGTGATGCACTCTACCGGGCCAAAACGCCACTGACTCACTACCAAGCCGCCCGCGACGTCGCGTACACCGGCCTGCTGTAGCCGTTGTACCAAGCGCCATAAATTCTCGCTGGTAAGCCCGGGGTCACCGCCGCCGTCAAACACCAAATCGCCTTGCAACACGCCGTTGGCATCGATCTCGCCGGTGCTAACCAATTGCGTGGTAAAGCGATGCTGGGGGCCAAAGCGGTTAAGCGCCGCAGCCCCCAGGTACGCTTTGGTAACAGAAGCGGGCGAGCGCTCGGCGTTGGGATTAATGCTCGCCAACGTCACCTCGGGGGCGTTCAGCAATCGCGCTTCAGCGCTAATCGCAAAACCGCTGTCTTGCAGTTCGGCCAAACGTGAAAAATCCGCCATCACCGTGGGGCTCGACAACAGCGCAAGTGCTGCTGCCACTAGCGAGCCGACGATAAGCCGGGGGCGCCTTTTCAATAACGTTTTCGTCACAATTCGCATCCTTAATGCACGCTCATTTTGGAAAATACCTGTAGCAATACCACGCCGGCTACAATGAACCCGATACCCAGCATACCGGGCCAATCGGGCCGCTCGCCGAACGCCACAATGCCCACTAGGGTGACCAGCACAATGCCCAGGCCCGCCCAAATCGCGTAGGTCAAACCGACCGGCAGCGTGCGCAGCACCAAGCTTAACAAGTAAAACGCCACGCCGTAGCCCACTACCACCACGATACTCGGCAGCGGGCGGGTAAAGCCCATCGAGGCTTTAAGCGCGCTGGTGGCCACCACTTCGGCCACAATCGCGAGCACTAAATAGACAAAGGTCATACACGCTCCAGATTCACGGTGAGACGCCAGAGAGCCTGGCCGCTATGGTCATACTTCGCTTCAAACGGGGTTAAATAGTCGCCGTTGGGGGAATACGCCGCAACGTCCGGCGACTTATTCGTAGCTTGCGTCACGGCCTGGGCAAACTCTTCGACGTAAATTTTCCAGTTCGAACGCAACTCCAGCCGCCCTCCAAGCGCCAGCAGCGTGGGAAAGACCGGGTGCCCGTGCCAGCGACGGTTCAAATGCGCCGCCTTGGGATATGGGTTGGGGTAAAGCAAATAGTGTCGCGACGGCGACCAGCCCGCACGTTGTGCCAAGCGCCAGAAATCGACCAAATCGGCGCGCACGAGAAAGGCGTTATCCGGCGGTGCGCCGTGGTCACGCCCCAGGCGATCTTCGCTACGATCAACCCCGATCACCGCATGGTCGGGGAAGGTAGCCGCTAAGCGCCGCGTGGAGAGCCCTACTCCACAGCCGGCATCCAAAATAAGCGGGGCACGCCGCTTGCTTAGCCAAGTCTCAGCCGTTTCAAACGCGGTTTGCGTGTGCGCGGCGATGGGCTTTTGCAGCGGGTGCGCAAGCGCGCGCGCCACCCAGCGCGATACGTCTGGGTGCGGCCCTGGCTGATTCGATTCCACCGCGCGTGATCGCGTCTGCATGGCGTTTTTCACCCATCATTAGTCCAAAAGAGGCAGATTCTATCAGGCTCGTGTGCTTGTAGCATGACGGCGTTGCACGCCTGGTGCTATGATCACACCCCAGAAAATGATGAAGCGCACGTGACAATCACATTACCGTGACCACGTGTCGATAAAACGATTTTGACCACCACCGCACCACGAGGAACCCGGCTTGTCACACTTACCGGTGATTGTCGGCATGGGCGGCATCAATCCCGCCGGCAGAACCTCGGGCCATCAGGCCTTTCGCCGCACCGTGCTTGATGCACTCTCTACCGATCAGCAACGCCAGACTTTAGAGAGCCTGGCCGCACTCATGCGCCTTAACGCCGACGCCCTGCCGTCCTTTGAGGCGCTGCGTGAGACGGTGCTCAAACACACGTTGGTGCGCCGCAATGAAGACTCGCGCTTTACCCCCCCGGGGCTGCCCGCCAACCGCCAAGCCTCGCTTAGCCTAAGTGAGCCGCTGCGCTTTCAGCTGCGCCGCCGCCAACTCCCCGAGCACATTCCCGATCACTGGGAGGTGCGCGAACTTGATGCGCGCCAGGTGGAAGTCAGCGTGCCCGCGGGTGACTTCAACGTGCTGCTACCCGACGCCCAGACGCCCAAAGTCTCAACGGCGGCCCAGCTGCCCAGTGGTTTTGATCCAGCGGCGCTTTACCGCAGCGTTCACCATCCGCGCGGGCTTTCCATGGCGATTTTTAGCGCCAGCGACTGCATCGGGGCGAGCGGCTTCACCTGGGAGACCCTGCGCCAGCAGCTCGACCCAGACCAGATTGCCGTGTATGCCGGCAATTCCATCGGGCAGCTGGATGATCAAGGCTGGGGTGGGCTGATCAAAAGCCTGGTCAGCGGGCAGCGCGCGACGTCCAAACAAATGCCGCTTGGCTACGCGCAGATGCCGGCTGATTTTTTGAACGCCTATGTACTCGGTAGCGTAGGCGGCACCGGCACTGCGCTCGGCGCCTGCGCCAGCTTTCTGTATAACCTGCGCTTAGGCATTGATGACATTCGTGCCGGGCGCTGCCGGGTGGTGATGGTCGGCACCTCGGATGCGCCGATCACACCGGAAATCATCGAAGGCTTTCGCGCCATGGGCGCACTGGCCGATGACGCGGGCTTGAAAGCGTTAGACGCGCTGGAAATGCTAACCGACGCTGACTACCAGCGCGCCTGCCGCCCGTTTGCGCGCAACTGTGGCTTCACAATGGCCGAGTCAAGCCAGTTTGTGATGCTGATGGACGATGCGCTGGCGCTGGAAACCGGCGCGGATATCCTCGGCGCGGTGCCAGATGTATTCGTCAATGCCGACGGTTTCAAACGCTCTATCTCCGCGCCTGGCATCGGTAATTACATCACGTTGGGCAAGGCTGCGTCGTTAACACGCAGCCTGCTCGGCGAACGCGCGCTACAAGAGCGGACGTTCCTCCACGCCCACGGCACCAGCACGCCAAAAAACCGCATCACCGAATCCCACGTATTCGATGAAATTGCTCGCGCCAATGGGATTTCGGATTGGCCGGTCGTGGCGATTAAAGCGTTTATCGGCCACTCGCAGGGCTCGTCGGCGGGCGATCAGCTTATGAGCGCGCTGGGGAGTTTCGCTCACGGCATGCTGCCGGGTATCCCAACGCTGGATGCCGTTGCCGATGACGTTTATGCCAGCCGTCTACGCTTTTCACAGTCAGCGCAAGCGTTTCACGCCGATGCCGCTTTCATTAACGCTAAGGGCTTTGGCGGCAATAACGCGACCGGTGTGGTGCTCTCGCCGCAGGTCACCGAGCGGCTGCTGACTCAACGCCATGGCGCACGCGCCGTCAACGCCTGGAAAAAGCGCCGCGACGGCGTGCGCGAAGCCGCCAACACCTTCCTTGAGCAAGCTGACCGCGGGCACTACCAGCCGCGCTATCAATTCGGCGAGCAGGTACTGGAAGGCCCCGAGCTTGAGATTCACGCTGACCGGATTCATATTCCCGGCTACGATAAAGCCGTCTCGCTAAGCGTCGACAACCCTTTTGGCCGCCTGAACGATGAGACACCGGATGACGAGGAAGCGTGATGAATATCGCCGTGTACCCTGGCACCTTTGACCCCATTACCAACGGCCACTTTGACCTGATCGAGCGCGGCGCACGCATGTTCGATAAGGTCGTGGTGGCCGTAGCAGAGAGCCCCGGCAAGCGCCCTTCGCTGGATCTCGACACGCGTATTTCGCTCGCTCGGAAGGTTTGCGCCGAGCTGCCCAATATCGAGGTCGTTGGTTTCTCATCGCTTTTGACCACTTTCATGCGCGAGCAGCAGGCCAATATCATTCTTCGCGGGCTTCGCGCGATGTCGGACTTTGAGTACGAACTGCAGCTCGCCAATATGAATCGCACCCAAAACCCCGAGCTTGAGAGCGTGTTTCTCACGCCGGCGTTAGAAAACTCGTATATTTCTTCCACCATGGTGCGCGAAATCGCCAAACTTGGCGGCGATATTTCGCTGATGGTGCACTCACAGGTCGCGCAGGCGCTTTACAAGCACTACAATAGCTAGCCAAGTGCCAATTGTTGAGTAAAACACTCAGGTATTGCCCGCCGCAATGCCGAGTGGCGACGCCATACACGAGGTATACCCATGGCCTTAATGATTACCGACGAGTGCATTAACTGCGACGTCTGCGAACCCGAATGCCCCAACGATGCGATTTCTCCCGGCGAGGAGATCTACGTGATCGACCCCAATCTGTGTACCGAGTGCGTGGGGCATTACGATGAGCCGCAGTGCCAGCAAGTATGCCCGGTGGATTGCATTCCTCTCGACGCTGAGCGACCTGAAACCCACGACCAGCTAATGGAAAAGTACCACCGGATCACCTCGAGCTAACCTCGCTTCTGTGTCCGCTGCCGCCTCCCCACCACGTCTGCGCATCTGGGCGCTGGCGTGGCCGATTATTCTCTCCAACATTACCGTCCCGCTACTGGGGCTAGTGGATACGGCCGTGGTCGGCCACCTACCGGACTCGCGCTATTTAGCCTCCGTTACGCTCGGGGCGACGCTATTTAGCTTTCTCTACTGGGGCTTTGGCTTTTTACGCATGGGCACCACCGGGCTCACCGCCCAAGCGGTCGGGCGTGAAAACGATACACAGGTGCGCAACCTGCTCGGCCAGGCGTTGATCATGGCCGCCGTCATTGGCGTGCTCTTAATCGTTTTTGGCTCGCCGCTGATTTCGCTGGGTCTGTGGCTTCTTGATGGCAGCGAGACCGCGACACCGCTGGCGCGGCAATACGCCGAAATCCGCATTCTCTCGGCCCCGGCGGTGTTGGCGAACTACGCCATTTTGGGCTGGTTTCTCGGCCAGCAGAATTCACGCGTTACGCTGATGATTTTGGTGCTGACCAACAGCGTCAATATCGTGCTCGACCTATGGTTTGTCGTAGGGCTTAAAATGACCAGCGACGGCGTCGCCTGGGCGAGCGTGCTGGCCGACTACGCAGCACTTATCTTTGGCGCCACGCTCGTACTACGCCAACTCGGCTATCTCGAAGGGCGCTTTCTGCGCCGAGAACTTACCTCCCTTAACGCTTACCGCGCGATTTTTCACGTTAACGCCAATCTATTCGTGCGCACCCTCGGGCTTCTGTTCGCGATGGCGTTTTTCACCGCTCAGGGCGCGGGCCAAGGCGATACCATCCTAGCCGCCAACGCCGTGCTGCTGCAGTTCATTATGCTGGTGAGTTACGCCTTGGATGGCTTTGCCCACGCCGCCGAGTCGCTCATTGGGCGCGCCTTTGGCCGCCGCGACTGGCAAGCGTTTGCAGCGACGGTAAAAGCGGCGGCGCGCTTTTCGCTGTGGACGACCCTTGCCGCATCGCTGGCGTTTGCCCTTGGGGGTAACGCGCTCATCGCCCTGCTCACGGGGCTGCCGGAAGTGCGCGCCACGGCGGCGATGTACCTGCCGTGGATGGTGGCCATGCCGCTTATCGCGGTATGGAGCTATTTGCTTGACGGTGTGTTTATCGGCACCACGGCCGTCAAAGAAATGCGTAACAGCATTTTTATCGGCCTCGCGGCCTATTTGCCTGCCTGGTGGCTCGCCACCGAGATGTTGAGCGACCGGTATCATAACCACGCGCTCTGGTTCGCTTTTACGCTGTTTACCCTGGTGCGCTCGGGCGTTTTGATCGCCTACTATCGCCGCTACCGTTTAACTCGTTGGCGCTAAGCACGTGCAAAGGCTGCAAAATTCTCTTCAAAGACCGTATATTGGTAGTGCACGTAACGTATAACCAATAAAAGCGAGCCTCTCATGTTAAAGATGATCTCAAGGCCGGCGGTTAAGCTGGTCGAGCGTTATTTGCCTGACCCGTATATTTTCGTTCTCCTCCTCACCATTATTGCCGCCGTCGCGGCGATTGCCGTTGAACGCCAGACGCCACTGGCCGTCATGCGGATGTGGGGTGATGGATTTTGGAACCTTCTTACCTTCTCGATGCAGATGCTGCTGGTGCTGGTGACCGGCTTTATGCTGGCAAGCTCACCCCCCGTTAAGCGCCTGCTGCAAAAAATCGCCAGCTTCGCGAACACCCCCGGCGGTGCGATTTTGCTGGTGACGTATGTCTCGCTTATCGCCAGCTGGATCAACTGGGGCTTCGGCCTGGTGGTGGGCGCGCTGTTCGCCAAAGAGCTCGCCAAGCTGATTAAAGTCGACTACCGCCTGCTGGTTGCCAGTGCCTACTCGGGCTTTGTGATCTGGCACGGGGGGTTGGCGGGCTCTATCCCTCTGACCATTGCCACCGACGGCCACTTTACTGCAGACCAGATCGGCGTGATCGGCACCGGCTCTACCATTTTTGCCTTCTTCAACTTGGCGATTGTGGCGTGCCTGTTTATCGTCATGCCGCTGGTTAACCGCATGATGCTGCCGGACGAGAAAGACAGCGTCTACGTTGAACGCGACCAGCTAGAAGACGCCACCGATGAGCAAGGTCCTATGCGCATTACCCGCCCGGCAGAGCGTATGGAAAACAGCGTTATTCTCGCTTGGATGGTGGGGATCCCGGGGCTTATCTTCCTGCTCGACCACTTCTTGCTACGCGGCGGTGGCCTGAACCTGAACGTGGTTAACTTCATGTTCCTGTTCTTAGCCATTGTGCTCCACCGCACGCCGCGTAGCCTTTTGACCAGTTTGCACGAAGCGGTCAAAGGCGGTGCCGGCATCGTCATCCAGTTCCCGTTCTACGCCGGCATCATGGCGATTATGATTCAGTCAGGGCTCGCCGCCAGCATGTCGGAATGGCTGGTCTCGTTTGCCACCGAGACGTCGCTGCCGTTCTGGACATTTCTTAGCGCCGGTATCGTCAACCTGTTCGTACCCTCCGGCGGCGGCCAGTGGGCGGTGCAGGCGCCGGTGATGTTGCCCGCTGCTGAAGCACTGGGCGCGGATGTCTCGCGTATCGCCATGGCGGTCGCCTGGGGCGATGCCTGGACCAACCTGTTGCAGCCGTTCTGGGCGCTGCCGGTGCTGGCCATTGCCGGGCTAAAAGCCAAAGACATTATGGGCTTTTGCTTGGTGCAGCTATTCATCACCGGTGCGATCATTTCCGTAGGCTTAGTGTGGTTCTAAACGCTCACTCAGTGAGAGTACGCCGCGCTCACGGTAAAAGCCGTGGGCGTTGCCGTTAGGGTGGCCGGCTTTTAAATCGCCACCTACCGCAATGGGAGTTTTCATGTCCTCTTCCAACGATGCCCATGACGCACCGCTGCCGGGACAACGCGATCTTTCCATGACCGTGCTAATGACGCCGGACATGGCCAACTTCAGCGGTAAGGTTCACGGCGGCGCGATTCTCAAAAAGCTCGATGAAGTCGCTTTTGCCTGCGCCAGCCGCTACTCGGGCCACTACGTGGTTACGCTCTCGGTGGATCAGGTGCTGTTTAAGCAACCCATTCACGTGGGGGAGTTGGTGACATTTCTCGCCTGCGTCAACCACGTCGGGCGATCTTCTATGGAAGTCGGCGTCAAAGTGGTGGCGGAAGATATTCGTCAAAAGGTCATCCGCCATACCAATAGCTGCTATCTCAGCATGGTCGCGGTAGATGGGGACGGAAAACCAGCGCGCGTACCGCCGCTTAGTTTAGAAACGCCGCTGCAAAAGCTGCGTTTTGAAAAGGCTGCACTGCGCAAGAAACTGCGCAAACAAGCCGAGCGAGAAGAGCTTTTGACGCAACAGCAACACGAAGCATCGAGCTAAACGCGCGTCTTGATATTAAGACGGTCCGTTACAAAGACTCCCCGTGGCGCAAAACGACTCGCGACACGGGGACTGGCAAATTTAGCTTGCCGCTTCCTGAACGGCTTCGCCGCCCTCTTCCACGTCTTGCCCCATGCCGGCCATGGTATTGCAACCACTTAGTGCGCCCATGGCCAATAGCGCGATAAAGCTGCCTGCAAGGGCTTTTTTCATGTTGAATCGTTTCATTACTCTCTCCTTCCCTTCTCACGTTTCATCAATTAAAAATTGATCGGCGCCGTTCATGGCTGACTTTATCCAAAACGTGCGTTATCTCAGCGTAACAGCAATAATAGTTTTACGCTCATTAAGGCTGCTATGCTCATGCTTCACGCCAGAACAAAGGAATCTAGCATGAACGATATCGCCTTGGATGAGCGCTTGGAAGCGGGCACCTTCCCGGTGACCGAACTACCGCTATGCCGGGTGCTGTTAATGGACGACACACGCTTTACCTGGGTGGTGCTGGTGCCCCGCCAACCCAATGTAAGCGAAGTGTTCGAGCTTAGCGCTGATGATCAAACGCAGCTCTGGCGAGAAGCCGGCGCGCTAGCCGACGCCATGAAAGAGGGGTTTGAGGGCGACAAAATGAACATTGCCACCCTCGGCAACGTGGTCAGCCAGCTACATATCCATATCATCGTGCGCCACCATAGCGACGCCGCCTGGCCCGGCCCGGTATGGGGCGTGGGCGAGCCGATATCGTATGACCTTGAGCACCAAGGCGACGTGCGCGACAGGTTATTAGCGCTAATTGAAGGGCTCGACCTAGACCCCGAGAACAACGTTTAGCCTCTTAACGGATTACCTTCTTGCCGCGTAGCCGGCTCGTTGAGCAGCGGCATGCCGCTAGGCTGCGCGGCCCCCGTCAGACTTAGCGATACGCCCAGCGCAACAATCACCACGCCTCCGGTCAGCGCTAGCCAAGCGGCAATTTTGTGTCCGCGCTGGCGTTGGCGCTGACTTACCAACCGCCGTTTGGCCCAATCACGAGCAAAGACCGTCGCCAACGCCAATGCTGACACCGTCAGTCCCGTCCCTAACGACATCGCCACCACGGCCGCTATGCCCAACATAAACTGCCCCAGCAGGCTCGCCGCGCCAAGCATCAAGACCGCACCACTACACGGGCGCATGCCGATGGAAACCACCGTCATTATCGCCGTGCGCCAATCCAAGGCGTTCGCCGGAGCGATATGATGGGCGTTACCGCAGCCACATGACGCATCGTGTTGGTGGTGGTCATGTTGATGCGTGTGTTCATGGTGATGATGGAACTGATGGGTAGTGGAGTGATCATGCGCTTGCGCACTCGGCAAGCGGTACGCCGCGTAAAGCTGCTTGAGGGCGCGAACACAGAGCCAAACACCGAGCAGAGCCACGAGCAAAAAGCTCGCTTGCTCCACCACCGTGACGCTCCCCATGGCCTGTCTCGTGACCCAACCCAGCGCGTGCACCAGCACCACCACCAGCGCGATAGCGGTTACCCCTTGCAGCATCGAGGCGGCAAACGAAAGCCCCAGCGCCCGGCGCGTCGCGCCACCGTGGGAGGCAAGGTACGTTGCCAATACGGCTTTACCGTGCCCCGGGCCTGCCGCGTGGAACACGCCATAGCCAAAGCTAACGCCGATCAGCATCATCCAGGTCGCGGCGGAGGGTGTTTGGGAAAGCTCGGTGATCGTCAGTGTCAGCGCGCGGTGCAAGTCACGCTGCCAGCTCAAAAGCTGATAGCTCAGCACCTGAAAGGCACCGGATAACGCGGCGTAGGCCAGCACCGCCAGAAGCGCAGCCAGCCCTACCGCCACAATGCATTGACGCCAGCTTAACGACACGCCACCACCCCCGTTTCAGCAAAATGCCGCCCAAGCCCAGGCTCTCCCGATTCATCTTTATCCAACATTGTCGCACGCATGATGAGCTCAGGGTCCGGGTCGGCAGGCTCGACGCTTAACGAGCACTCGCGCTCACCGTGCAGCGTAAGCGCGTCATCACGGATGATATTATCTTCCGCTTCGTGCACCACTTCCAGATAATAGGTCGGGTCAAAAACTTGATACGTTAGCTCGTTCTCTTCTAACGGCTGCGGTTCCGCCAACGGCAGCCGAAACATAAAATGTAACCGCCCATTTCGCGCCAAGGCGGTGTAATTGGTTACTTCGCCAAGTGCCTGACGCTCGCCGTTAAGCCGCACCTCGGTAAAGTAGTGCTGGGCCGCTACATTGTCGCGAATTTCATGACCGAGTTGGTCCAATTCTTCGTCTAAGTTTGCCTCCTCCCCCCGTGAAAGTTCCTCCAACACCACAAGACTATAGAAAGGGTCCATTCGCCACGTTTGGTGTAGCGCCGTGGCGTTGCCGTCAGCATCCGTGACGACCTCCACGCTCAGGTCAATCCAGCCATGTGGGTGCGCCAAGGCAGCGCTCGGCAGCGCGCTTGCTAGCATGCCACTCATCCACCACATCAGCCCTCGGGCTAACCAGCGTGTTCTCACGTTTTGCGTTACGCTCTTCATAAGACGTTCTCTCGCCTACTAATGCCTTGCGATCATGATGGAGTCCCGATGCACCTTCTACTCTGCCCCGACAGTTTTAAAGATGCGCTAAGCGGCCAGATGGCCGCCGAGGCGATGGCACGCGGAATACAACGCGCCGCGCCCCACGCGCAGGTCGATCTGTGCCCATTGGCGGACGGCGGCGAAGGCAGCCTTGCAGCGTTGATTGCCGCCACCGGCGCCGAGCGGCGCACTGCTCACGTGCATGACGCACTAGGCCGACCTGCCCAGGCCGCTTGGGGCTGGCTTGGGGAGGAGCGTACCGCGTTTATCGAGCTAGCAGAAGCCAGTGGGCTACAGTCGCTTAACGCCAACGAGCGCGATGCCCGCGCCACCACCACCTATGGCGTCGGCGAGCTGTTTCGTGAAGCCCTGGATGCTGGCGCCGAGAAAGCCCTGTTGCTGCTTGGCGGCAGCGCCACCAACGATGCCGGCGCCGGCATGTTGGCAGCCCTTGGCACCAAACTTTTGGATCGCGACAACCAGCCGCTCGCCCCCGGCGGGGCGGCATTAGCCGGCCTGCACTCGCTCGATTTTAGCGAATTCGACTCGCGCCTTGCGCGCCTTCATGTGGAAGCTGCCGTCGACGTCGATAATCCGCTACTCGGCAGCCACGGCGCAAGCGCCGTATTTGGCCCACAGAAAGGCGCCACCCCCGAACACGTCGCTGAGCTCGACCGTGCGCTTGCTCATTTTGCCGAAATAACCGCGCACACTTTAGGCGAGGATCACCGTGCGTTGCCCGGTGCGGGGGCTGCTGGCGGCATGGGCTTTGCCGCACGCGCCTTTTTCTCCGCCACGCTCAAGCCCGGCATCGAGCTCATTATGCAGCAGGCCGATATGTCGCGCCGACTGGAACGCACGGATCTTGTCATCACCGGCGAAGGCCGCCTCGATGGTCAAAGCCTTGGCGGAAAAACGCCGATTGGCGTCGCCCGCGCCGCGCGCAAGGCAGGCAAGCCGGTCGTTTTGCTTACGGGCAGCCTAGGCGACGGCTGGGAAGCCTGCTACGCCGAGGGCGTGACCGCCGCGTTTGCGCTCGCCGACGGCCCAATCTCGCTCGACGATGCCGTCGCGCGCACCGCCCCGCTGCTGGAAGCACGTTGCGAGAGTTTAATTCGGCTGTGGCAGGCAGCAGGCTCTTGAAAAGCCCCGTCGCTGACAGCATAAAGGACTTATTGTTTAAGGTGATGCGCTAACACTATAAGCGCCATATAAACGTTCTTTTTCCTAGCGTCGCTCAGAACCTCTATGCTTAATAACGCTAAGCTTAGAAAAGCTTTACTAAGATGCAGACGCACTCGCCGCCCCCAAGCGGCACTGACAAGGAGGCATGTATGACCGATACCAATAGCATTGGCCTACATTCTGGCAGCGCCAGCCAGCTCGCAGAAAAGCTCAACGACCTACTGGCCAACTATCAGATTTTTTACATGAATGTACGCGGCTACCACTGGAACGTAAAAGGCAGCAATTTCTTTGAGCTGCACGCCAAGTTTGAAGAGCTCTACACCGATCTGCTGACCAAAGTGGATGAAGTGGCCGAACGTATTCTAACCCTTGGCCATAAGCCGGTTCACGCGTACACCGATTACGTGAAACTTTCCCGCATTCAAGAAGATAAAGACGTTCAAGACGGCGAAGCCTGTGTAAAGGGCGTGCTCCAAGGCTATCAGGCGCTGATTGAACTACAGCGTGAATTGCTGGCGTTGGCCTCCGATGCTGATGACGAAGGCACCGCAGCCCAAGCAGGCGACTACATCCGCGAGCAGGAAAAAACGGTGTGGATGCTTAACGCCTATCTAGGTAAATAACGCCTCGCTAGGAACATAATGCTAAGCCGGTAACGCGCAAAACGGCGCCTCCCAAGAGGCGCCGTTTCTTTGCATTACACTATTTTGGGTTTGTACGAAAAGTTGGCGAGCGAAGGCTAGACAAGGCAAAAATCAACGAAAAAGCGGAGTTTACAAAGTGTAAATGAGCATTTTGAGATGATTTTTAACGCCGTATTGGCGAGCGCAGACAGTTTTCGTCAAACCCTAGCGTGCTGTGGCAGCCAGTAGCGCTGAAAGCATGTGCCAAAATTCCGTGACCGACGCAAGCTCCACCCGCTCATCCGGTGAGTGGGCACCACGGATCGACGGCCCAAACGAGATCATGTCCAGGTGCGGGTACTTGCTGCCGATAATGCCGCATTCAAGTCCTGCATGGATCACCTTAACGCCGGCGTCACGGCCCAAAAGCGCTTGATGTTGCGCCTTAAACGCGGCCAGAAGCTCGCCCTTGGGGTTGGGCACCCAGCCAGGGTAGCCGTGCTCGGCTTTTGCCCGTGCGCCCATCAAGCCAAACAACGCTTGAAAGCGATCGACCATGGCCTCAACGGCGCTATCGTGAAGCGAGCGCACCAGCGCGCAGAGATGAAAACGCCCTGCTTCTAGACTTAATACACCTAGATTGTTCGAGGTATCGACCACGCCGGGCACATCCGCGCTCATG
Organism: Vreelandella salicampi; assembly: GCF_013415105.1. Taxonomy (GTDB): domain Bacteria; phylum Pseudomonadota; class Gammaproteobacteria; order Pseudomonadales; family Halomonadaceae; genus Vreelandella; species Vreelandella salicampi. The sequence continues at coordinate 182,741 of NZ_JACCDF010000002.1, read as the reverse complement.
CGCTCCACCCCACAGGGAGCGGCGTGGAGCGTTGCCACCAGCATGGCACTGGCATCACGATTCAAGGCTTCGCCTTCAAAATGCGCAGGTTCTGCCGACAACTGCAGGCCGCTATCGGTGCTGCCGAGTTCGCGTTTCAGCGTTTGCTCGAGTTGGTTGACCGTCACGACGGCTGCCTCGACGGTGTCGGCGGGCAGCAACAACGTGGCAAACGCCTCGCGAGGGATGGCGTTACGCAACGTGCCACCCGCGTAGTCGCCAAGCCGTGCCCCTAGCGGCTCCAGCGCGCGCAGCACCCTAATCAGCAGGCGGTTGGCATTGCCCAGCGGTTGGTGGATATCCATCCCCGAGTGGCCACCCTTCAGCCCGGTAAGCGCCACACGCAAGCCGCGCTCGTCATCGCTGACCTCACTGGTGGGCAGCTGGGCATCCACCACCACGTCGCTGCCGCCAGCGCAGCCGATGTATACCTCGCCGCGCTCTTCGGAGTCCAGGTTGATCAGTCGCTCGCCTTCAAGCCAGCCTGCTGCCAGGTTCAGCGCGCCGCCCATTGAGGTTTCCTCTTCCAGGGTAAACAGCGCTTCCAGCGGGCCGTGGGTTAACGTTTTATCTTCCAACACGGCCAATGCCGCCGCCACGCCGAGACCGTTGTCCGCGCCGAGCGTAGTGCCATCGGCGTGCAGCCAGCCATCTTCGACATACGTGCGAATGGGGTCGCGGCTGAAGTCGTGCTCAGTGCCTGCATTGGCCTGCGCGACCATATCCAAATGCCCTTGCAGAATCACCCCAGGCGCCTTTTCGCTGCCGGGCGAAGCAGGCTTTTTGATTCGCAGGTTGCCAAAGGCGTCGCGATCATGCGCAAGGCCCTGTGCATCGGCCCACGCCTCCAGCATTGCCACCAACGCCGCCTCTTCACCAGATGGGCGCGGTGTATTGCACAAAGCACGAAAATGGCGCCATAGCGGCGCCGGGTCGAGCGCTTCAAGATGTTCGTTCATGACAACTCCAAAAAATTCACCCGGCCACTTTACCGCCATGGCGCTAGCACCGCTAGAGCAGCGCCGCCACCGCTTGGCGTAGCGCCACAACGGCGGCCTTGTGGCCTTTTTCCAGCGGCCGATTTTGAAACGCCCAGCCGACAAGGGCGACAAGCGCTGCCTGTTGTTCGCGCGTTAGCGCTTGTTGGGCGGCGATAACCGAAAACGCTTGCAACGCGGCCCGAGCTAAACGCGGGTCGCGCTTGGCATAGGCCACATCCTCGACATCTTGTCGCTGCGACTCACTCAGCGTCAGTCGCGGCCAACCTTTCAGTAGCTGGACCAGTACACCAGCGGGCAGTTCGCGTAGCTCAAACGCCAGCAGGTTGAAAAGCGCCTCTTGAAAGCGCTGACGCAGCTCGGCCAGCACGCGCTCGCCACGGGGGTTAAGCGCCTTGGTCACCATGACAGCGAACTCGCCGGTGGCCGTATCGCGCGCAATCCCCAGCCGCACCGGCATAAAACCGGCCTGGCGCCAGAAGCGAACAAGCCCCGCCTCGGCCCCGAACGTGGCCCCGAAAAGATCAATGCCCTCGTCGCGGGCAGCCGCCATTTCCGCCGTCAACAGCGCCTGGCCATTGCCATGACGTCGCGCGTCAGGGTGAACGGCGATCCGCGTGACCCGGCGCCAGCGGGCAGTTAAAGCGCGGCGACACCCCCCATGCGCGGCCAACGACTGCGCCAGTAAGTGCCCCTGAGGGCGGCGCTCGCCACGAGCAACCTGCTCGGCAAGCTCAGACGTAAACCCACCTTCGCTGCGGGTGACCACTACGCCCTGCGGGGCATGAATTGACCCATGAACGCGAATCTGCGTGGCGGGGCCATCCAGCAGCTGACGCACATCCGCAGGCGTGGTGCGATAATGAGACTGCACCAGCAGCCCAAAGAGTGCGTTTAGCGCGGTTTCATCCTGAGCGAGCGCTGCTTGCGTGACGCGACAAGACGGGCCGACGTCATTGACTCGCGGCGGTAGCGGCGCCTTGAGCAGCAGAAGACGGTTGAGCGTGGCCTCCAACGGATCACCTTCGCGCCAGCGCACGGGGGTGTTTAGCGTTAGCTCGCGCCACTGCGGCGTATAACGGTCAAGCTGGTCGCGAAAGCGCAGTGCAAAGCCGCGTCCGGAGCCTTCGTAGCCGTGTACCGTCGTCGCAAAGGCGATCCGTGGAAAGGCTTGCAGCCAGCGGCCGAGCAGCACCGCAGGAATGGCGGCGGCTTCATCCACCAGCAAATAGCTGCCATCGCCGCCGAGTTCAGCGCGCTCAACGCTGGCACTCAGCGCATCCGGCGCGATAAACGCCACGCGCTGGCCACTCGCCAGGCGCACTTCATGGGGCGAGGGCCGCTCACTCTGCGGGCAAAGCGTCGCCAAGCACTCAAAAAGTGGCGCCACGGCAGCCGGGCGCGGCGCGGTCACCCAAATCGTTGCAATGCCTTTATCCAGCAGCCGCGCGCAAGCGATGCCGAGCGCCGCGCTTTTCCCACGGCCGCGGTCCGCGGTGATAACCAGCGGGCGGCGACGCTTAAGCCCGGCGAGCATTGCCACTGCCCGGGCTTGATCGCGCGTAAGGCAGTCCGCATCCGGCGGCGGTGCTGGCCGCTGAGCGCTGGGGGGTAAGCGCGGCAAGTGCACACCCTCGCCGACTCGCCAGTGGATGACGCTCACGTCAGCACGCAACAAACGGGCAAGCCGGGCTAAGTAGTGAGACGTCAGCGATACCCAGGCGTAAGGGTAATCCGCCATGCGGCGATAATCGCGATCTGGCGCGCTGCCCCAGTCGCACGGGGTGATCAGCACCAACAAGCCACCGGCCATCAGCGTGCCGCCGAGCGCGCCGAGCGCATCCGGGTCAAATCCGCCGCTTATGGCATCGTAAACAATGAGTTGATGCTCTTGGCCGAGCCGCGTGCGCGCTTGCGAGACGGGCAGAGCAGGCTCGCAAAGGGGGTGCTCCCCCACCCACAGTGGTGCCTGCCACGCGTGGGCGTGCCAAAGAGTGCGTGCCTCGCGGCGTGCGTGCTCCGGGTCACCCTGAAGCCACAGCCACTGCCGCCAGCCACGCCGTTTAAGCCGTTGCGTGTGCATAAGCACGGCGCTAAGCGCGCGGGATAAAGGAGATGCTGATTTAACGTGCGTCATCATATCGCACCTGAAACCAGGCAGATCGGTTACGACTTTGGTTGTAAAAATGCAGATTTTTCAACGCTTTATTCCCATTTTTCGCCGTGCGGGCCGTCACTATCGATGCGTAACTTCATGATAAAAATCATTTTTTAAATAATTTCCGGCGCGCATTGGCGTTGACCGCCGTTTTTTACTGATATTGCGCTGCAACCGGACGTCTGTGCTAGGTTGTTTCTGCAACAGCAAGCAAAACTTACGTTAACGTAAACTTTGCTTGCCTAAAAAGGCGCTACACTAGGGTAGGAGGGCCGTCGTCGTAGTTAATCATCGATGACAACCCGTTACCCAATAACGCTAAACGCCAACCTCATCAGGAAGTTAAAAATGACAAAGATGACCAAATTTGCCGTTACCGGTCTTGCTGCCGGCATCGCCCTCGCCGCGCTTTCCACTACCGCACATGCCCAGGAACAGTGGACCATGACCACCACCTGGCCGGATAACCTGGATTTGATCAAAATCGACCAGCACTGGGTCGAATTGGTTAACAAGCTCGCCGGCGAAGAACTGCAGATCAACTTCCGCGCTGGCGGCACGCTGATGCCCGGCAGCGAGGTGTTTGACGCTACCCAAACCGGCGCCATTCAAGCCTCAGGCGATTGGCCAGGCTATTGGGCAGGCCTTAGCCCCGCATTCTCGCCGCTCGCCACCACCACCAGCCTGTTCAACGGCGTTGACTACCTCAACTGGATTCAGCAGTGGGGCGGCTTTGAGCTCTACCAGGAAGTCTACGGCAACTACAATATGGTGTACCTGCCCTACGGTATTACTAACAACGAATCCGGCTTTATGGGCAACACCCCCATCGAAAGCATCGCCGATCTCGAAGGCAAGCGCCTGCGTCTCTCGGGCCGTGACCAAGGTCGCGTGTTAGAGAAACTTGGCGGCTCGCAGGTGACACTCGCCGGTGGCGAAGTGTACCAAGCGATTGAGCGGGGCGTGATCGACGCCGGTGAATTCTCCACGCCAGGCGTCGACTACAATGCCGGCTTCTCCGAAGTCGCCGATTACTGGTCAACGCCGGGTTGGCACCAATCCGCCAGCGTCTTCGGCGTCATGATCAACAAAGATGCGTGGGACGAACTGCCCGAAGAAACTCAGGAAACGCTGAAAATCGCCGCCGACGCTACCATGGCGTGGTCGCTGGCGTGGTCAGAGCGTCAGTCCACCGAAGCCACGGTGAAGTTCCAAGAAGACGGCGTTGAAATCACCTCACTCGACGAAGCCGATCTCGCGACCATTCAAGACGCGACCAACGAAGTGATTCTGCGCGGTGCCTGTGAAGACCCGATGCACGCAAAAGTCTATCACTCCATGATCAGCTACATGGAGCACTACGCTAACTGGCGTGATGTGACCGTGCCGTTCAACATGAGCCGCTCTATCGACAACTTGCCGTCGCTAGAAGAAATCGAAGCCTGCATGTAATCTGCCATCGTAACCGCCCCGACCCTTGCGTCGGGGCGGTTTTTTCGTCAAGCGCCTTCATTGAGAACCGGGAGACTTCCCATGCATGTGATCGCAAAAGCCATTGATTCGTTCAATGAGCTCTTTGGACGAATTGTGGCGCCTCTTATCGGGATCATCACCCTGATTGTGTTATATGACATCGCGATGCGCTTTTTCCTCGGGCGCCCCAGCGACTGGGCATTTGATGTCACTAAAATGCTATTCGGCGCTCACTTTATGCTCATGGCCGCCTACGGGTTACGTCATCACGCCCATGTGGAAGTCGATGTGTTAAAGCGGCTGCTATCACGCAAAAAGCAGGCGGTGTTGGAGCTTATCGGCTACGCGGTTTTTTTCGTGCCTTTTATCTGGCTGATGCTGACCTACGGCTGGGCCTTTTTCGAGCGCTCCATCAGCCGTGGCGAAACCACCTACGGTATGGTGGCGATTCCCGTTTACCCCGTGAAAGGCGTGATCGTGCTGGCCGCAGTATTGATCTTGCTGCAGGCCATTGCCGTCGTGCTGCGCGCTATTATTCAGCTGCGTGAGGAGAACCACGCATGAGTGCAGAATTACTCACCCTGGTGATGTTTGGTGGCCTACTGGTTGGCCTGTTTATGGGGCATCCGCTGGCGTTTGTGCTGGGTGGTGTGGCCGTGATTGGCGCCTTTCTAGGCCCAGGTACCAATACCCTCGGCATTATTATCAATAACGTCTACGGCAACGCCATGGACAACTACGTCCTGGTGGCGATTCCCCTGTTTATTTTGATGGCGCGCTTTCTGAACGACTCGGGCGTCACCGAGAAAATGTTCGACGCCATGCGCCTATTGCTCGCCAACCTACGCGGCGGGTTAGCGCTGACGGTGGTCGTGGTCTCGGTGCTACTCGCCGCTACCACGGGCATCGTCGGCGCCTCCATTGCGGTGATGGGCATGATTGCCCTGGTACCGATGTTGAAGTACGGCTACAACAAAGAGTTAAGCGCCGGTGTCATCATGGCAAGCGGCTGTTTGGGCATTTTGATTCCGCCCAGCATCATGCTGATTTTGATGGCGAGCTACTCACCCGTGTCGGTCGGCGCGCTGTTTGCTGGCGCATTAGTCCCCGGCTTAATGCTCGGCGTGATGTACGCGCTGTATGTGTTGATCATCTGCTTTGTGAAGCCCTCTTACGGCCCTAAAGTGCCGGCGGCAGAGCAGGCAGAAGTCAGCACCAAGGGGCTTTTGATCATGCTGGCGAAATACGTCGTACCGCCGATGTCATTGATTCTTGGCGTATTGGGGGCATTGTTTACCGGTATCGCGACAGCGACCGAAGCCTCGGCCATTGGCGTTTTCATCGCCTTTATCCTGTTTATGATCTTCGGTGACCGTAAGCTCTCCACCTGCTACAGCACGATGATCGAGGCGGGCAAAACCACCACCATGGTAATGCTGGTCTTGGTCGGCGCCACCGCGTTTACCGGGGTTTTCTCCCTTGGCGGCGGTATGACCGTGATCAGCGAACTCGTTCTCGCCATGCCCGGTGGCACCTTCGGCGCCCTGCTATTGATGCTCTTTTTGGTGTTTATTTTGGGCATGTTCCTCGACTGGACCGGGATCGTGCTGTTGAGTTTCCCGATCATGCTGCCCATTGTTGAGTCGATGGGCATCGATGTGCTGTGGTTCGTAGTGATGGTGGCCGTCGTGCTACAGACGTCCTTCCTCACACCGCCGTTTGGCTACGCGCTGTTCTACCTCAAAGGGGTGGCGCCGCCTGGGGTGGAAATCGTTGACCTCTACAAAGCGGTGGTTCCCTTTGTGGCGATCATTCTGTTCGCGTGCGCGCTGATGGCGTTTTTCCCTGCGCTGGTCACCGGCCTACCGGCGATACTGCTCAACTAGCCGACACCCTTCTGTTTTTGTGTCTCCCGCCTTCGCCTGCGTTATTCCAACGCAGGCGAAGGCCTTTTCATGCCGGTGCTTTGTACACGGTCAGCGCTCAAGTGATATTATTTGCGACTGATATTTCATCGCATTATTGCCGCGTTATGATCGCACGCCAGTCGCTTTTCAAGGAGGGGTCCCTTGTCCCATTCTGACAGTCGCGGGCTTTCCGCCCTCACCGAGCGCTTCTCTAACCGCGTCAATGTGTGGTCAGTGACGCTTTTTTTGATTGCGTTAATCGTGGCGCTTCCCGTCATTGTCATTTTTGCGCACATTTTTATGCCCACCGAGGGCGTTTGGCAGCATCTTGCCAGCACCGTGCTGCCGCGCTATTTAACCAATACGTTTTGGCTAGTGCTGATGGTGGGGATCGGCTCGCTGGTGATCGGCACCGGCACGGCGTGGCTGGTGGTGATGTGTCGCTTCCCCGGTAAACGCATTTTTGAGTGGGCGCTGCTTTTGCCGCTGGCAGTGCCGACTTATGTGATTGCTTACGCTTACACCGATTTTCTGCAAGTCGCCGGCCCCTTGCAGAGCCTTTTGCGCGACACTTTCGGCTGGGAGTATGGCGATTACTTTTTCCCCAATATTCGCTCGCTGGGTGGCGCGGCGGCGCTGATTACGCTGGTGCTCTACCCTTACGTCTACTTACTCGCGCGGGCGTCTTTTCTAGAGCAGTCAGTTTGCGTGCTGGATGTCGGCCGCACTTTGGGCCGCGGGCCTTGGCATCTGTTTGCCACGGTCGCGGTGCCGCTATCACGCCCGGCGTTGGTGGGCGGTGTGTCGCTAGTATTGATGGAGACACTCAACGAGTTTGGCGCGGTGCAGTATTTCGGGGTCGATACGTTCACGACAGGGATTTATCGTACCTGGTTCGGCCTGGGTGAGCCGGTCGCCGCCGCACAGCTCGCGGCTTGCCTGCTTACCTTTGTGGTCGCCCTGGTGCTTTTTGAACGCGCCTCGCGGGGCAAACGGCGCTACTTCCACAGCACCAACCGCTATCAACAGCTGCCGGAATATCCGCTCTATGGCTGGCGTGCGGCAAGTGCTCTAGTCGCCTGTTTGCTACCGGTACTCATCGGCTTTTTACTCCCGAGCGCGATTTTGCTGCAAATGGCCATCGCCGAGGGGGATTCGCTTTTCGGCACACGCTTTATCGGTTTTGCCTTCAACAGCCTTTCACTTGCCACCATTGCCGCTCTGCTCGCGGTGGGAATGGCGGTGCTTTTAAGCTATGGCGTGCGCATTCACAATACGCCGTTTGCGCGGGTCAGCTCGCGCATTGCGGCAATGGGCTACGCCATTCCTGGCTCGGTGGTCGCGGTGGGAATATTAATCCCCTTTGCTTGGCTGGATAACGCCATTAACACCTGGCTTCAAGCCAACTACGGCCACATCATCGGGCTGATTTTTAGCGGTTCGGCGTTCATTTTGATCTATGCCTATGTGGCGCGCTTTTTGGCGGTCTCGTTTAACGCGGTAGAGGCGAGCCTGGGCAAAGTTACACCAAGCATGGACGCCGCCGCGCGCACGCTGGGCCAAACGGCGGGCGGCACACTACGGCGCATCCATACCCCGCTGATGCGCAGCAGCTTATTGGCCGCCGGGATCTTGGTGTTTGTCGACGTGATGAAAGAACTACCGGCCACGATTATTTTGCGCCCGTTTAACTTCGATACGCTGGCTGTACGCGCGCACAACCTCGCCGCTGATGAGCGCCTAGCGGAGGCCTCAACGGCCTCGCTAGCGATTGTGGCGGTGGGGATTATCCCGGTGATTTTGTTAAGCGTTGCGATGCGACGTGCTCGCCCCGGCAGCAGCGCCAGGTGACGCAAAAACGAATACCTGGGACAGATCCAGGTGAATATCCACGGGCTGACCTTCGCCGGGAAGAAAAAGCCCCGGCACCCGGGCGTGCAGGTGCGCTTCGTCGCCCTGCTGACCGTGGGCGCACAGGTGAATCAGACTGGTACGGCCTAACAGCTTGGCCATAATCACATGGCTATGGTCGTGCGCACTGAGGTCTGCGTCGCACTCAGCAATCCGTAACGCCTCAGGGCGAATCATTACTTTCGCTTGGCTACCTTCCGGCAGCCAGCCGGCCTCGACGCTCCCTACCGGCGTCGCCACCTTGCCATTTTTTACCGTCCCATCGAGCTCATTCACTTCGCCAAAAAACGTCACCACAAAGGGGTCGTTAGGCGCGCAGTAAAGCTCTCGCGGCGTGCCCACTTGGATGATCTTGCCGTCGCGCATCAAGGCGATGCGGTCGGCCATAAACATCGCCTCTTCAGGGTCGTGGGTGACCAAAAGCGTTGCTGCGCCAACCTTTTTTAGCACGTGAAGGGTATCGTCACGGATTTGGTCGCGCAGGCGCGCGTCCAGGCTCGAAAACGGCTCATCCAGCAGCATGAGACGCGGTTCGGGGGCCAATGCCCGCGCTAGCGCCACGCGTTGCTGCTGCCCACCCGAGAGCATGTGCGGATAGGTATCCGTATAACGTGCCATGCCAAGCTGCTCTAACAGCTCTTTGGCGCGTTTACGCCGCTGAGGACCCGACAGCTTTTTGAGCCCAAACATCACGTTTTCCAGCACGGTTAGGTGAGGAAACAGCGCCGAATCCTGAAATGCCAGGCCCACATTGCGTTTCTCCGGCGGCATATGACGCTGCCCGGGTAGCGCAATCACGTCACCTTCAAGTGACACGCTGCCCTCTTGCAGCACTTCTAGCCCGGCCGCAATGCGCAGCAGGGTGGTTTTTCCGCACCCGGAAGGCCCTAATAAGCACACCACTTCGCCGGGCTCGACCTCCAAGTCGATGCCTTTTACTACGGTGTTGCCATCAAACGTATGGCACACGTTGTGCAGTGCCAGCGCATTGACTGGCGCTGCAACTTCCGCCGTATTCATCGTAACCGTCATGACACTCCGCCAATGAGAGAATTGAAAGCTATTCGCATTCTATTTTTTATTGGCCGCCAATGCACCTTTCTCGTCTTTACCGATAGCTTTTCTCGCCGTTATCAATGACTTTATCGATTGCATTAGATGGTTTTCTTTCTCATTGGCTTGACGTAGCGTGCGCTAAGCGCTTAAATACAAAGAGTTTAGTAATGCAACTTATTATCATTAACTATCAGAAGGACGTTCAATGATGAAAACAATACGCTTCGCCGCTCCGGTGGCTGCCGTTCTGGTGGGTAGTGCTTTTGCCAGCACAGCATTGGCTGACGAGCTCAACTTGTATTCCGCTCGCCACTACGATTCGGATGAGCGCCTTTACACCGCCTTTACCGAAGAAACCGGTATTGAAGTCAACGTGCTCGAAGGCGATTCCGATCAGCTTATCGAGCGGATCCAGCGCGAAGGCGTGGCAAGCCCCGCCGATGTCATGCTGACCGTCGACGCTGGCCGCCTATGGCGTGCTGAACAAGAAGGCATCTTCCAAGGCGTTGAATCGGATGTACTAGCCGAACGTTTGCCGGAATCAATGCGCCACCCGGAAGGTCTGTGGTTTGGCTTTAGCCAGCGCGCTCGCGCCATTTACTATAACCGCGAAAACTTTGACCCCAGCCAGATCAGCGCTTACGAAGACTTGGCCGATCCGCAATTCGAAGGCGGCGTGTGCATTCGTTCGTCTAACAATATCTACAACCAGTCGCTCTTGGCATCGATGATCGCCCATCACGGCGAAGAAGGCGCTGAAGAGTGGGCGCAGGGCGTGGTCGATAACATGGCGCGTGACCCGGAAGGCGGTGATACCGACCAAATCCGCGGTGTCGCAAGCGGCCAGTGCGACTTAGCCGTTGCCAACCACTACTACTACGTGCGCTTGCTTAAGTCGGACGACGACGATGACCGTGAAGCCGCGCGCAAAGTGGGCATCATCTTCCCCAACCAAGACGGCCGTGGCGCTCACGTGAACGTCGGCGGTGCCGGTGTCGTTGAAGGTGCACCCAACCGCGAGAACGCCGTGCGCTTTTTGGAGTTCTTGTCCTCCGAAACCGCCCAGGAAATCTTCGCTTCCGGCAACAATGAGTTCCCGGTGGTTGACGGCGTGAAGAAAGACCCGGTACTGGAATCCTGGGGCAACTTCAAAAAAGATAACCTGAACATCAGCGAACTGGGTGAAAACAACCCTGAAGCGATCCGCATCTTTGATCGCGTTGGCTGGCGTTAAGCTGGGCGCGTTACCACGCGTACCGCAACGTCTGTAAAAAAAGCGCCCGCTGCCATGGCAGCGGGCGCTTTTGTTTACTAACGATCAAACGCGATGCATTAGTGCGCTTCATCCCAGTTAGCGCCGCTTTCGGCTTCCACGGTAAGTTCGACCTTAAGCTCGGCGGCAGCCTGCATGCGCTTTTGCACCTCGGCGATAAATTCCTCGACTTGGCTCTCGGCGACTTCAAACACGAGCTCATCGTGAACCTGCATCACCATGAGCGCGTCGAAGCCGCTTTCAGCAAGCCAACCATCGACGTCGATCATCGCGCGTTTGATGATATCCGCCGCAGTGCCCTGCATGGGCGCGTTGATCGCCGTGCGCTCTGCCCCCTGGCGGCGGTTGCGGTTTTGCGAGTGAATCTCCGGCAGGTAGAGGCGCCGGCCAAACACCGTCTCGACATAGCCATCTTCTGCCGCTTGGGCGCGAATACGCTCCATGTAACGTGCCACCCCCGGATAACGGTCGAAGTAGCGGTCGATGTAGGTTTGAGCCTGATTGCGCTCGATATGCAGCTGCCGCGATAGCCCCCAGGCGCTCATGCCGTAGATCAACCCAAAGTTGATCGCTTTGGCGCTGCGGCGCTGATCGCCGGAGACCTTCTCAAGCGAGGTGCCAAACACCTCGGCGGCGGTGGCAGCGTGAATGTCCTTGCCTTCCGCGAAGGCGTTCAACAGCCCTTTATCTTCCGACAGGTGCGCCATGATGCGCAGCTCGATTTGCGAGTAGTCAGCGGCGACGATGCGATACCCCGGGCGCGCGGTAAACGCCTGGCGGATCTTGCGTCCCTCTTCGGTGCGAATGGGGATATTTTGCAGGTTAGGATCAGAGGAAGAGAGCCGCCCGGTAGCGGTCACCGCCTGATGGTAGCTCGTATGTACACGCCCGGTGCGCGGGTTAATCAAGCGCGGCAGCTTGTCGGTGTAGGTCGATTTCAGCTTGGATAACCCGCGGTGCTCCATGATCACTTTGGGCAGCGGGTAGTCCAGCGCCAGCTCCTCGAGCACCGCCTCGGCGGTGGATGGCGCGCCTTTGGGCGTTTTCTTGATCACCGGAATCTTCTGCTCGTTGAACAGAATCTCGCCAAGCTGCTTGGGCGAGCCGAGATTGAACTCGCGCCCGGCGAGCTTAAACGCCTCGCTCTCAAGCTCGCGAATACGCCCGGCAAGCTCGTGACTCTGGGTATGCAGACGCTCGGCATCCAGCGACACACCATTGCGCTCTATGCGCGAAAGCACCGGCACCAGCGGCAGCTCAAGCGCGTCGAGCACTGCGGCCAACTCGCCTTCTTGCTCCACCTGCGGGCGCAGCATCTCGTGCAAGCGCAGGGTAATATCCACGTCTTCGCAGGCGTAGGGCGCGGCTTGCTCCAGCGCGATCTGGTTGAAGGTGAGCTGTTTCGCCCCTTTGCCGGCAATGTCTTCAAACGAAATGGTTGTCTCACCTAGGTACTTCAGTGCCAGTGAATCCATGTCATGACGCGTGGCGGTGGAGTTGAGCACGTAGGACGCCAGCATGGTGTCGGCCAGCGGCCCGGCAAGGGTAATGCCGACGTTGGCGAGCACCGACATATCGTACTTAAGGTTCTGGCCGATTTTGATTTTGGTACTGTCTTCGAGTAGCGGCTTGAGCGCGTTTAACACCGCGTCGCGATCCAGCTGCGCGGGGGCATCCAAGTAATCATGCGCCAGCGGAATATACGCCGCCTCGCCGGGCTCAAGCGCGAGCCCTACGCCGACGATCTCGGCCTCCATATAGTTCAGGCTAGTGGTTTCCAAGTCGACGCAGAAACGCTCGGCCTTTTCTAGCCGCTCAAGCCAGGCGTCCAGTTCACGCTGCTCGGTGATGACGTGATCCTGGCGCGCAGTGGGAGATTGGGTTCCCGCTTCTTCTTCCGCGTCATCAATCGGCGCGCCGCCCGCAACATCGTCAACGCCTTCGTCTCTGCCGTCTAAAAGCTCGGCGAGCCACTGTTTGAACTCAAGCGTGCGGTAAAGCTCAAGCAACCGCTCGCGGTCAGGGTGGGCGATATCCAGATCATCGAGCCCTACCGGCAGGTCGCAGTCGGTTTTGATGGTGGCGAGCTGATAAGAGAGAAACGCCTGATCGCGGTGTTCTTCTAGCTTTTTGGGCAACGTCTTGGCACCGCGAAAGCTGAGCGTTTTGACTCGTTCCAGATCACCATAAATGGTATCCAGCCCGCCTTCCATGCCTTGCAACAGGCCGATAGCGGTTTTCTCCCCTACCCCCGGCACGCCGGGGATGTTGTCGACTTTATCGCCCATCAGCGCGAGGTAATCGATGATCAGCGCTGGCGGTAAGCCGAATTTGTTTTTTACCCCGGCTTCATCCAGCGTTTCATCCTTCATGGTGTTGACCAGCGTGATATGCGCGTTAACCAGCTGCGCCATGTCTTTGTCGCCAGTGGAGATCACCGCGTCGCGCCCGGACTGCGTGGCCTTGTGCGCCAAGGTGCCGATCACGTCATCCGCCTCGACCCCTTCGATGCACAAAAGCGGCAGCCCCAGCGATGTTACACAGTCGTGCAGCGGCTTGACCTGGCTTCGCAGGTCATCCGGCATCGGTGGGCGGTGAGCCTTATAGGCTTCATACATATCATCGCGGAAGGTCTTACCCGGCGCGTCAAACACCACCGCCATGGGGCTATCGGGGTAGTCCTTGATCAGCCGTTTGAGCATATTGAGTACGCCCTTCACGGCACCAGTTGGCTGCCCCTGGGAGGTAGTCAGCGGCGGCAACGCGTGAAACGCGCGATATAAATAAGAAGAGCCATCCACAAGCACGATCGGAGCGCGAGCCATACACAATTCACCGTTCAAGAAAAATCCACCGTTAGCTACGGCGACAAAAAAAGTCGTGGCATTATGATAGCGCGCCGCTGGCGCTGTGCCGAATGCAAACGCACGATCCAGCGTGCCTTGTTGGCGAAAGTCACCCCGATCAACGCTGCCAACTATCGCCTCAAGCCGCTACAATAGTGGGCTTAGCAACCTGGGCGAGATTCTCATGGCTGTATTTACTCCGCTTAGCGACGCACAGGTCGCAGCGTTTTTGGACACGTTTGACGTTGGCCGCTTTACCGCCCTTCAGGGCGTGGCCGGCGGCACGGAAAATTCCACCTTTTTTGTCACCACCGACCGCCGCAAGCTGGTACTGACGCTCTTTGAGCAGGGGGAACACGAAGAACTGCCGTTCTTTGTCGACCTACTCGATTACCTTGCGGAGCATCGCCTGCCGGTGCCCGGCACGGTACATGATCGCGAGGGTGTGGCACTGCATAGCTTGGCAGATAAGCCGGCGCTGCTGTTTCCGCGCTTGCCAGGCCGCTACCCGGAATCCCCTAATATCGCCCAGTGCCGCGCGCTGGGCGATACGCTAGGGCACATGCACGTGGTGTCGCAGCACTTCCCCGGTCACCGCCCCAACCCGCGCGATTTGCACTGGCTGCGGGTCAAGCACCACAAAGTGCTGACCTACATCAGCCCGAGCGATCAAACGCTGATGAAAAACGAAGTCGATGAATTCGAAAGCGCGTTTAGTCAGCACGCCGAACTCCCTCAGGGCGCGATCCACGGCGATTTGTTCCGCGATAACACCTTGTTTGATGGCGACCGACTCGGCGGCATCATTGATTTTTACAACGGCTGCACCGGCGAGTTGCTGTTTGATCTGGCGATCGTGGTTAACGATTGGGCCTCGGACGCCGACGGCCGCTTAAACCCCGAGCGTTACGACGCGCTGCTTTGCGCTTATCAAGCGCGCCGCCCGCTAACGCAGGATGAGCGTGAGCTCTGGCCGTTAATGCTGCGCATGACTGCGTTGCGCTACTGGCTCTCGCGCCTGTTGGTGGTGTATGTCGACCCGCCGGCGCACGACCTAACGCCCCATGACCCCGAGCGTTTTCGCACCATTTTGCACGCGCGCATCAATCACGGCGCGCTGCCGATTCCCGAGGTCAACCGATGAGCCATATGGCATCCGCCAGCAGCCCGGCCCTACGCGCGCGGCGCACGTGGAATATCGACCAGTGGGGCAGCGGGTACTTCGACGTTGATGAACACGGCCAAACGCTGGTGCGCCCCCACGGCAGCGACGCACAAGGCCCTGCACTGCCGCTGACGGGGCTGGTGCATCAGCTGCGTGACGCCGGACTGCGCCTACCCGTGCTGGTGCGCTTTAGCGATATTCTGCACGACCGCGTTGAGCAGCTGTGTGGCGCTTTTGACCAAGCGATGCAGGAGGCGGATTACACCGCCGGCTACACCGCCGTGTACCCGATCAAGGTCAATCAGCAGCGCCGCGTGGTGGAAGAGATTCTTGCCACCGCTGAGCGCGGCCACGGTCGCGTGGGACTCGAAGCCGGCAGCAAGCCCGAGCTGCTCGCGGTGCTGGCGCTTTCCGATAGCGGCTCATCGCTGATCGTGTGCAACGGCTATAAAGACCGCGAGTACGTGCGCTTGGCGCTGCTCGGCGAGAAGCTCGGCCACCGCGTTTACCTGGTGGTGGAAAAACTCTCCGAGCTTGAGATGATTTTGGAAGAAGCCCGGGCCCTGGATGTGCGCCCGCGTATCGGCCTGCGGGCGCGGCTCGCCTCGGTGGGTAAAGGCAAATGGCAAAATACCGGTGGTGAGAAATCCAAATTCGGCCTGACGGCAAGCCAAATTTTGCAGGTGGTCGATACCCTAAGCAAACACGAGGCGCTGGGTAGCCTGCAACTGGTGCACTTTCACTTGGGCTCGCAGATCGCCAATATCCGCGACATTCAGCGCGGCCTGCGCGAATGCGCGCGTTTTTATCAGAGCCTGGTGGAGCTTGGCGCGCCGGTGGATACCGTCGATGTCGGCGGCGGCTTGGGGATCGATTACGAAGGCACGCGCTCGCGTAGCTTCTGCTCGGCCAACTACTCCATGGCCGAGTACGCCCATAATGTGGTCAATGCCTTCGCCCAGCTTTGCCGGGAGCGCGGCCTAGTGCAGCCGCACCTGATCAGCGAGTCTGGCCGTGCGCTGACCGCCCACCACGCGGTGCTGATCACTAACGTGATCGATGAGGAACGCATCGACGCCACACCGCCTGAGCGGCAAAGCCAGAGCGACCCACACGTTGAAGCGTTGTGGCGGGTATTTGAGCGACTAGAAGCCTCGCAGGAGCCGCGGGTTTTGGTTGAAGCGTGGCACGACTTGCTTCAGGCCCTTGGCGAGCTGCAAGACCGCTTTGTCATGGGGTTAAGCAGCGTTAGTACCCGGGCTGAAGGCGAGCGCGTTTACACCGCCGCCTGCGTGCGGCTAAGAGCACAACTGGATAGCCGCAATCGCGCCCATCGCGAGATTCAAGATGAGCTGGCGGAAAAACTCGCCGATAAGCTATTTGTGAATTTTTCGCTGTTTCAGTCGGTGCCCGATATCTGGGGCATCGAGCAGATTTTTCCGGTATTGCCATTAACGGGGCTCGATCAAGCGCCTACGCGCCGTGCGGTGATTCAAGACATCACCTGCGACTCTGACGGGCGTATCGATCACTACGTGGATGGCCAAGGGGTTGAGAGCACCCTGCCGCTGCCCGAGTGGGTCAACGACGACGAGCGCTGGCTAGGGTTTTTCCTGGTGGGTGCCTACCAGGAAATTTTGGGGGATTTGCACAACCTGTTCGGCGATACCGATTCGGTCGATGCCGCGCTCGATGAAAACGGCAAGTGGGTGCTTTCGAACCCGCTGGCGGGTGACCGCGTGGCCGATGTACTGGCCTACGTCAATTTCGACGCCGAAGTGCTGAAAAAGAAGCTAATGGACCAGCTCGCTGCCGGCGATTTCACCGAGCACGAGCAGGACCACTTTGCCCAAAGCTTAAGCGAAGGCCTAAGCGGCTATACCTATCTTGAATAACGTTCTTGAATAACGTTCTTGAATAACGACCTCGAATATCGGCTTTTACATTCGCCTTAATCGACCACCGTGCCGGTGACTTCCAGCCCGCCGGTAAGCGTCATGCGCAAGGAAGCGCCGCGGGGTAACTCGCCGACGCCGACGGGGGTGCCGGTTAAAATCACGTCACCGGGTTCGAGCGTAAAGTGGCGGCTCATTTCCGATACCAACGTGGGCACCGGGAAAAGCATGTCAGCCCCTTCCCCGCGTTGACGTTCTTCGCCGTTGATGTCCAGCGTGAACGCCAGTGCGTTCCAGTTGGGAACGCGCTCAAGCGGCAAAAATGGTGATAACGGGCAAGCGCCATCGAAGGCTTTGGCGATCTCCCACGGATGCCCTTTCTCTTTCAATTGGGTTTGCACATCGCGCAGGGTCAAATCCATGGCAAGGCCGATGCCGACGATGGCGCGTTCGGCTTCGTCTTGGGAAGCGTCGGTCAGCGTCTCGCCTACCAGCAGTGCCAACTCGATCTCATAGTGGACTTCCCCGCGCGAAAACGGCGGATTTAGCGGCTGGCTCAGATCTACCGCGCTGGTAGCCGGCTTGATAAACAAAAGCGGCTCGGTGGGCACGGGATTGTCCAGCTCTTTGGCGTGGTCAGCGTAGTTGCGGCCGATGCAGACGATTTTGCCCAGCGGCTGGGGAAACGCCTGGCCATCGGTAAAGTGTGGAACAAAGCGCATGGCGGGTAGTCTCCTTCTCCTAATGCGTGCCGCCGTTTAACGACAGACGCAATAGTCTACCCCACCTTTGCCAAGGTGCCACACCCTGTTTTCGGCTGAGCGCCCGTTTATTTGGGCGTCCACTGCTCGCCAGGCTGGTGCGCCAAAAAGCGTGGGCGGCGCTTGGGTGCGGCAAAGGGCGCTTGGCAGTGGTTATCCGGGCGGTTATAGACAAAAAAAACGTTGCTGCGCGGGTCCGGTGAAAGGTTGGCGTTAGACGCATGCAACACGTTGCAGTCGAACAGCAGCAAGCCGCCGGCCTTGCCTTTCGGCGCCTCAATACCGTGTTCGTTGACCAGTTGGGTTAGCGCTTGGGGGCCAGGCACGCCCACCTGCTGGGCTTTCAGCGAGCTCTTGTGGTTATCCGCCGGGGTTTCGCCCAGGCACGGCACAAATGTCTCGTGCGAGCCGGGGATCAGCATCAGCGGGCCATTAAACTCGTGGTTGTCGGTCAGAATCAGCGAAGCGCTAACCGCGTGCATGCGCGGCATACCGTCTTCGGCGTGCCAAGTCTCAAAATCGGAATGCCAGTTGAAGCCCTTACCGGCAAAGCCTGGCTTATAGTTGATGCGCGACTGATGGACATAAGGGTCGACGCCGATAATTTGCCGGGCGGCTCCTGCCAGTCGCGCGTCTTTCGCTAGCTCGCCTAGGCGCTGAGAGAGGAAATGCACGGCAAACAGCGAGCGAATTTCCTGGCTTTCCGGCTCAGTGACGCTGAAATCGCGCTCGCGAAAGTTGTCGTGTTCCATCAACGCCTTCATCTCTTGGCGCAGTTCATCGAGCTCTTCACCGCTAATCAGGTTGGGAATGAACAGAAAGCCCTTACGTTCAAACTCGTCAAGTTGCGCCTGGGTAAGCGGCCCGTCAAGTTCGCGGCCTTTGACCACGGCATCTTGGCGCGGCTGCCAGAGGGCGTCCGGCGCTGAGCGTAGACGCGTTGGGTATAGATCCTGCACCGGCGCACGCTGCGCGGAGGGCAGGTCGGTCATTTCGCTGTACTGTTTCTGGGTAGTGGTGCGGAAAGGAAAGTTTTTGAATGTCATCTAATCAACTCCCTGTAAAACAAAAAGGTATGATTAAACGTCAATCAATGTGACTGCGAGCGATTATGACTGCGAACAATAGGGTAGCCGAAAAACCCCATAATGCAACGTACCTCAGCCAGCGTGATGACGAAGCAACCAATCCGCTGGCGTATCGCTTTGGCTCAGGCGCGCGCCGGTCAGCTGATACCACTCGTCTTCGGTAAGATAGAGTTGGCACCAGCGGCCAAGGGCGGCGGCGGTGGCATCCGCGCTCTGTTGGTTGCTGCGGTAGCGGCTCGCCATGTCCAGGAGGTCTTGCCGGGCGGTACGCGCACGCGCAAAACCGCCATGCACGCTTGAAAGCGGGCAGCGCCGGTCATAGGCTGCATTGATTAACGCGTCCAGCCAGTACCCCAGTTCACGCGCCTGTATACCGCCATAAACTGCCACCTGTTTCTCCCTAAAACAATGAGGACGTTAGCCTGCCCGAATTTGGCGCAAAAGTCATCCGCTGGCGGCGCTATTCAGCCTTCTCGCCGTTAAAACCACGCAGTACGTTCACCACGTTAACGCCGATATCCTCCACCGCATAGCCGCCTTCCATCAAGAACGTCGTGGGCTGCTTCAGCTGCGCAAGGCGCTCACCAAGCGTCACAAAATCCTCACTTTTGAAGGTGAAAGCGCTAATGGGGTCGCCCTCGAAGATATCCACGCCCAGCGACACCACCAAAAGCTCAGGATCAAACGCTTGGATACGCGCCATCGCTTGATCCAGCGTTGCCAGCCACGTGGTCACATCGGTACCCGGCGGCAGTGGATAATTCACAGTAAAACCTTCGCCAGCGCCGCTGCCGATCTCGTCAGCATAGCCCGCGTAATACGGGAACGTCACGGCCGGGTCGCCGTGAATCGACACAAACAGCACGTCTTCACGGTCATAAAAAATCTGTTGGGTACCGTTGCCGTGGTGAAAGTCGACGTCCAGAATCGCCACGCGCGTTTTGCCAGCGTCCCGCGCGTGCTGGGCGGCGATGGCCGCGTTATTGAAGAAGCAGTAGCCGCCGAACTGATCCGACGCCGCGTGATGGCCCGGCGGGCGGCAGAGGCCAAAGCTTGGCTTGCCGCTTGAAAGCGTATGCGAGACAGCGGCCAGCGCCACGTCTTTGCTCGCCATGGCGGCGTCAAACGTGCCTTGTGTGATTGAGGTTTCCGCCGCTAGCGCATAGTAGCCCAACTGCCCGCTGATTGCCTCGGGGATGCGATCACCGCACATTGTGCGTGCGGGCCAGATGTTCACCATCGCTTCGCCGGCGTGACCCGCTGCTTGCCAGCGCTGCCAGCAGCTTTCAAGAAAATCCACATAGCCCTTATCGTGGATGGCAAGCACCGGCGCCAGCCCGTAAGCGTGCGGCGCGCGAATCTCGCCTAACTGTGATCGTTTGAGATGGGCAAGAATCAACGCCACCCGCTCGGGGCTTTCAAACGGCGTGACCAACACGCCATCGTGAAGCTCGGTATTCGCCTGTCGTAAGCTTGTCTTATCGCTGTGAAACGTCAGCATGACCGTCTTTTATCACCTCGCAATCGAAAAAATTAGGGCAGCGCCACTCGGCGGCCCAGTGGCGCTTTTGCTCGGGGCGTTTTTGTTTCAGCGCATACTCAGCGCGGCTCGCCGCAGCGCGGTCGGCAAACGGCTGCGCACCGAGTAACGCTTGGGGTGGGTTGGCGCGGGTATAACGCGCGCCTTTGCCCTCGCAGTGGGCCCGATAACGCCTGGCAAGATCATTGGTAATGCCCACGTAGGTGCCACGCTGGCATTCCAATAAATACAAGTACCACGTCTGCTTTACCGCTGTCACGGTGACGAAACCTTTGTTTCCAGCGTGATAGGCGTGTGTTCCAAGCCCTGCAGAAAGTGTTTTAGCTTGTCCAGCGGCATGGGTTTGGCCAAACCGAAGCCTTGGAAAATATCGCACTGATATTCCATCAAACGCTCATGCTGCGGCGGCGTTTCGATGCCTTCTGCCACGACATTCAATCCCAGGTGGTGTGCCATGGAAATAATCCCCTGCACGATCGCCGCGTCATCACCGCTATGGGGTAACTCTTTGATAAAGCTACGATCAATTTTTACCGTACTGATGGGCAAGTTTTTCAGGTAGCTGAGACTAGAGAACCCGGTACCGAAATCATCAATCGCCACGGGAATATGCATACTACGTAGCGCGTGCAGCGTATCAATCGCCGCTTCGGTGTTATCCAACAAAATGCCTTCGGTCAGCTCAAGCTCCAACTGTTCGGCGGGCAAGCCTGTGGCATCCAAGGTGGCGCGTAGCGTGGCCAAGAAGTTCGCACGGTGAAACTGCAGCGGCGATAAATTGACCGCGGCTTTCACCGCGCCATAACCTTGATCAGCAAGCGTTTGCATATCCCGGCAGGCGCGCGTTAGCACCCACTCGCTAATGGGCATAATTTGCCCCGTCGCCTCCGCCAGCGGAATAAAACGCGCCGGGGGAATAAAGCCTTTTTCCGGATGCGGCCAGCGCAACAGCGCTTCCACCCCGGAGAGCTGCCCTTCGCGGTTAATCAGCGGCTGGTAGTAGAGCTCAAAGCCTTCATTATCAATGGCCTCCTGCAGGTCATTACGCAGCACCATGCGCTCACTCACGCTATCGGTTAGCGTGTGGTTAAACCAATGGTACGCGTTACGCCCCTGCTGCTTGGCCTGATACATCGCCATGTCAGCCTGCTGAATCAACGCCTGCGGATGTATTGTGCTGGGCTGACTCATGGCAATGCCGATGCTCGCGGTGAGATAAAGCTCTTGGTCATCAATGCAGTATGGCTGTGCCAGGGCGGGCAACATGCGCTCGACAACGCCCATGACATGGATGTCGTCGTGAACATCGGCCTGCAAGATTACAAACTCGTCACCGCCTAGGCGTGCCACGGTATCTTTTGGCCGCACCGCAGTGAGAAGTCGCTGCGCCACCTCAATCAGTAACTGATCACCAACCGCGTGGCCTAAATTATCGTTGATCGGCTTAAACTCATCCAGATCCACGAATAACACGGCAACCTGTTTACCGCGACGCTGAGAGGCACTGAACTCGGCCAACAAGCGCTCTTCAAACAGCGAGCGGTTGGGCAGACGCGTCAAGGCGTCGTGGGAAGCAAGATGGGCCAAGCGCGCCTCAAAGGCTTTATGCTCGGTAATATCATGCTGCACCCCAACAAAGTGGGTGACGAGCCCCGCGTCGTCACGCACCGGCGCAATGTACAAATCGTTCCAGAATAGTGTGCCGTCTTTGCGGTAATTACACAGCGTGACATGAATATCGCGCTGTGCTTTTACGTGCCCTCGGATGCGCGACACTACCTGAGTGTCGCTCTCTTCCCCCTGTAAAAACCGACAGTTACGACCGATAATCTCATCTTGGGAGTAGCCGGTCATGTGACTGAAAGCGCTGTTGGCGTAAATAATCGGCTGGTCCGGCTGCGTGGCATCCGCAATCACAATACCGTTGACGCTCGCCTCAACACACCGTTCTAGCGTGCGTAGCTGCGTTTGCTGGACACGATTCGCGGTGATGTCTTGGCCAATGCCATAAACACCCTCGATTTTGCCATTGACGATGATCGGCGTGTTGATCATGGAAATCACATGGGCTTGGCCGTCGCGGTCGTGCAGCACAAACTCATAACGTTCAACATGCCCTCGCTTGGCGGCATTGACGTTCTGCGTCAGCCGTTCAATATCATCGGGCTGAACAAAATCAACAAAAGAGCGGCTCAACATCTCTTCGGGGGCGTAGCCGGTAATCGCGCCACAAGTCGCGTTTGCGGTGAGAAAACGCCCGTCTAAATCAAGCGAGAATACCGCATCCGGATGGTGCACAAACAGCGAACGATAGCGCTGTTCGCTCTCCTGAAGTGAGCGCCGCACTTGGGCACGTTCGACGGCTAGCGCCACCAACCCGGCGGCTTTTTCGATGAGTACTTGGTGGAAAGTATCCGGTTCGGCAACGCTTGGGTAGTAAGTGGCAAACGTGCCCAAAAGCTTTCCATCACCGCCAAGTACCGGGTACGACCAGCAGGCTCTTAGGCCATTTTTCAACGCGGTATCTTTGTAGCCTTGCCAACGCTCATCACTAGCAATATCGGCACAAATGACCGGCTCTTGGAGAAAGGCCGCGCTGCCACAGGCCCCGGAGTCGATGCCAATGCGAATGGACGTCATCGCCTTGCGATAAGGGGCAGGCAGCCCCTCACCCGCGGCCAAGTACAAGTGGTTTTTCTCGCCATCAGCGAGCATGATCGAGCAGATAGCTCCTGGCAGCTGACGCTCCAGCATCTGACAAATCGCCTCCAAAATGCTTTCCAGCGGCGCATCTTGGGCAATCATGCGCTGCGTGCGCTGCTGATCTTCGAGCGCCTGACGCGCTTGGGCCAGTTCTCGGCTGCGCGCTGAGGTCAAGCTCACCGCCCCGAGGCTAAACGCCAATAGCCAACTCAGCGTCAACCCGCCAAAGGTAATCCCCATCGGCACAAAATTGACCGTTTGCCAGTTATGGTGGCCCCCGGGGTACGCCTCTAATCGTAAATGGATGCCTCCCGGCAACCCCACCGCTTGGGAAGCCAGCGGATAATGGAATGCACGGGAAGTGTCATTTGCCATGTCAGTCGGGTGCAGAAAGAATAGGCTTTCATCCTGACGGATAACACCGACATGGAATGGCCCAAGCTCCAAACTCAACTCGCTGTGTAACAAGGTCGCGAGGTCGAACACCGTGACCAGCTGTTGGTTGTGCTCGGGCAAATGAATCAGCAGTAGCGCGGCGGCCGGGCGATTGGCATCTGGCAGCAACAGCCGCGGCTGTTCAAACGGTACATTCAACCACGCCTTGATCACATCCCGGCCTAGCTGCGCTTCCAGCCAGCGCGTATGCGCAAGCGTGCGCTCAAACGTCCACTCTTGTTGCCGAGTGGTGGCATCCAATAACGTAATGACGTCGATGCTAGGCGTATCACGCAGATAGTTTCGCGCATCTTGCGCCATGACGATGGGGTCCAATTGCGTTTCAGCCGCTTCCAAACGCGCGGCCATCCGACCCATCAAGCGCAATTTGGTTTCCACCACCTGTTCAACATTGAGCTGAATATTGTCCAGCAAATAACTCGCTTGCTGCTGCGTATTGGCATGCTGTTGCTGGCTGAGCACCAGCCACGCCAAACTGCTCAGCGCTACGCCGCCCACACACGCCGCCACCGTCAGCGACCCGAGGTTAAGCGCTTTTTCGCTTTCGCGCTGGCTTGCGAGCAGCATTGCCATCCCCAGCAAAAAGGCGAAGAAGACAACGACCAATGGCGAAGAGCTCCCCAACGTACCCGCGCCCAGCACATTCTGCAGCCACAAGCCCGATGACGTGCCAAACGACAGCACGCCGAACACCAACAGCAACACGCCGGAAAACCGCCATAGCCGTTGGTGCCAGTGCGAGGTTAACCCGCAGAGCAAACTCACCGCCGCCGGCAACATGGTCAACGTCGAAAGCGTCGCCATACGACGCCCTTGGGTAACCCACGATGCAGAGACGCCCCCGGCCATCACGTTGTGCATCAGGGTATACAGCAGCAGCAAAATGAGCGTGACCATGGCACTATAACGCGCCCAGCGCCACCCCTGCAGTGAGGCCAAAAGCCCCGCGCCAAAGAGCATCGCGCTAAGCGCCGCATCAGGAACGAGCACATTGGCGACGAGCGCATAATGGCGATCCCAAAGGTTCAACGCCAACCCGGCAGCGCCCAAGCAAAGCAATGACGCTGCCACCAAAAGGAGTAAGCTTTCTTGTACTAAGTCGCGCGTTTTAATCGGCATTAACGTCCCCGCTCTTGCCGTACCGCTCGCGAGCTGGGGCAAAAAGGCCACACGCCTGAGTGCAAAACCGCTTTTCTGACAAAAGGAAGAATATTTTTTCTTCCTCATGCCGGGCAAAAGAAAAGCGTTGATGGCTGACAGGTGATGGGTTCATGGTTCCTTCCTTCGACCGAGCACTTGTTTTTAAAGCGTTTTTCATCTTGTTCTTGAATGCTTATTCGCACTGCATTACCGGCATGAAAGCTAGCCTAATCGATTCCCCCGTTAACGTCTCGTATAGTTTGTTTAGCTTAGGCGACAATTTCGGTACAATGGAAGGGCAGTATGTTTTTTACACGGAGTACGCATCACGATCGATCATTCTTTCCAAAATAAATAGCGGAGGTTCTCCCATGAAGGTCTACAAACCGCAATGGCAGTGCACGTTTAGCGTAAACGAAACCGCAGAAAAATCAGCCAACTGGAAAGAGCGAATCGCGTGGCGGCTAAGAGGGATCGCCGACCGGCTTGAAGGCGGCGGCCGAACGTTGAAAATCAACTATGACGTTTCCCCTATTGTTAGCCGTGATGAAGTGGATACTTGCTTGGGGAAAGGGTTTGAATTGACTCAGCGGCTGCTTACGCAGCTGGCCCACCAGCAAGCCTGTGAAGATGTTATGCGCCATGCGAAAGCCGAACTGTACGAAGAGCATCAATCGTCGTAGCACTTTTCCCTTCGACGCTTCGTTAAAGCAATACCGTTAGATGCCCCACCCGCTTACGCGCGTGGGGTTTTTTGTATGCCTACTGTTAACCTCTACGACTTCTGCGCTTCAAACGGCTGCTCTAAGGCGTTGCCCATCCGCGCCATAAAGGCCTCACACGCCTCAAGTTCACTTTTATCGATGTACTCATCCGGCTGGTGCGCTTGGGCGATACTGCCCGGCCCCAAGATGATGGTTTGCAATCCTTCGCGCTGAAACTGCCCCGCCTCGGTGGCATACGCCACGGCGTGGTGGCAACAGGCCTCGGGCAGGTGATCCTTGGCTAACCGCAGCACGTGAGTATTATCCCGGTCGGCAAGCCCGGGAACGGTCACGTTGAGCGCTTCGGTGTGAATCTCCACGTGCTTGCCTTGGGCGTCCAGCGCTGCCTTCAACTGCTCGCCATACGCTTGAACGCGGGCATAGATCTCATCGAAGGTATCGGTAGGCAGGTGGCGAATTTCCCATTCGAACTGGCACTCGCGCGCCATGATGTTGATCGCCGTACCACCGTGGATTTTGCCCACGTGCAGGCTGGTGTGCGGCACGTTAAACGCCTCATCCACGCGGCCCTCTTTCACCAAGGCGTCCATGGTATCTTCGATAAACGTGACGAGCCTGGCAGCCACGTGAATCGCCGACGTGCCCTGGTAAACCTGGCTGCTGTGCGCCTCGCGGCCAATCACCGTGGTGCGCAGATTGGTCGCGCCTTTTTGTGCCACCACCGGTTGCATACTCGTCGGCTCGCCTACGATCACATGCGCCGTGTTGGAGTAGTGCTGATAAAAACGGCGAATTAAATCGGGCGCGCCAACGCAGCCAATCTCTTCATCGTAGGAAAAGCCCAAATAAATCGGCTGCTTTAGCGGCGCGTTCACCCAGGCAGGCACCATCGAAAGCGCGCAGGCGATAAACCCCTTCATGTCGCAGGTTCCCCGCCCGTATAGTCGACCGTCGTCGCCATCGCGCAGGGAGAAGGGGTCACTTAACCACGGCTGACCCGCCACCGGCACCACATCGGTATGGCCGGAAAGCATTACCCCGCCCGGGGCATCGGGGCCGATCCGTGCGATCAGGTTAGCCTTCTGCCCGCACGGGCTCATCACCCGCTCGCTCTTGACGCCGTAATCGGCCAGATACGCTTCAATAAATTCAATCAAGGCCAAATTGGAGCGGCTTGAGGTCGTGTCGAAAGACACCAACTTACCGAGTAATGTAACGACATCGCTCATGGAATGGGTTGCTCCCCGCGTTATCCTGGCTCAATGGGCAAAACATGGCCAAAACCCTACCACTCACCTTCGCTTACGCCTACTACGCGTTCGAAAACACCAATAAACACATGCCATCACGCAAGGAGGACTACAGTGAAACACCTATTTCTACTCCGTCACGCCAAATCAAGCTGGGAAGACCCGACGCTTGCCGACCACGAGCGGCCACTCAGTTCGCACGGTGAAACGCAAGCGGCCGCCATCGCCGCCGGCTTGCAACGCCGCGGCGTATTTGTCGGCACGGTATACGCAAGCCCCGCGGTACGCGCGCAGCAGACCCTCACCGAGCTGAGCCGGGCACTGCCAGGGTTGGCGCTAAAAAGCCGCGCGCATAACGAACCTGCGCTTTACAACTTTGAAGCCAAAGCGATTATGCACTGGCTCGTTGTCGAAAATCCTCGTGCAGAGCGCATTACGCTCGTCGGCCACAACCCGGCATTGAAGCAACTAGCGCAGCAGTTAGCGCCCAAGGCCGCCGCAAAGCTACCCACCCTGGGCATGCTGCACCTGGCACTGCCGATTGATAGCTGGGAAGAAATAGAAAACGTGAAAACAGGTGGCGAGCTCATCGATAGCCTAACGCCTATTGATGCAAGCTACGCGCTTTTCAAACACAAAATGTCGTCCCAGCCGAAGCGAAAAAAGAGGTTAAAAAATAAAAAACTGCCCAAGCGACTGCAAACCATGCTGCAGCATCATTATGGCTTGGTGCGCGCATTGGAGCCGGGCGTGATCGCAGGCGAGGACCCTGAGTTTTTACACCAGTACCGCGTCAACTTGCGCCGCAGCCGCGCGGTGGCGGAAGCCGTGCGCGCTGTGATAAAAGTGCCCAAGCTGAAAAAGGCGCTTAAGCGCATCAAAAAGCGCGCTCAAGCCACGAGCGAGCTGCGCGATTTGGATGTTTTTTTGCTGGATGTCAGCGATACCCCCGACCTACCGCAGCTTGGCGTACCACTGCGCCAGTGGCTGCGCGATGCCGCGCGTCAACGCCAGCAGGCGCTGTGTGAGGAACTGGCAAGCGAGGCCTACCAAGACGACATGCAGCGCTGGCAAACACTGATCGCAAGCGACGCCTTCGCCCGCGCGCTCAATACGCTCAAGCCGAAGCAGATCACGCGAGTATTGGAAGAGCGTATCGCACGCCACGACGAGCAGCTAGCCGAGCTTAAGCCCGACGCGCCGGACGAAGCGCTGCACGAGCTGCGCAAAAGCGTCAAACGCATTCGCTATCTTGCCGAGCTAATGCCCGAGCAGTACAGCGACTTCCTCAAACGCTTAAAACCGCGTCAGAAACTGCTAGGCGATTTTCAAGACTGCACCGTACAGCTTGCCTGGCTCGATATTTTTGAACGTGAGCAGCCGCTGCCCGATGCCGCCAAGGCAGAACTGCACGCTTGGCGGCAAACCCTAATCACACGTCAAGAGCATCAGCGTGAGCAGGTTTGCCAGCTCGCGCCACTCGCGCTGTAAAAAAGAAGACTACCAGGGCAGTGGCTCGCCGTTGCTGTGCCAGAAGCCGCCGGTCGTATCGAGGGTAAGCGCCTCAATGCGTGCTGCGATACCCCGAGCGGCTTCTTCCGGGGAGATCAAACCGCCAAAATTAACCATCCGCGTTTGCACAAAGCCGGGGTGTAGCTGCGCCACGGCAATACCTTTAGGTTTGAGATCCATCGCCAGCGATTTGCCGAAGGCGTTAAGCACGGCTTTCGATGCACGGTAGCCGTAGCGTCCGCCCGAATCGTTATCGGCAATCGAACCCATGCGGCTGGTGACGTTAGCAATCTTGCTGCCTTCCGCCAGGTTCGACAGCAGCGCCTCGCACACCCGTAGCGGCGCGTAGGCGTTGATCTCCATCTGCTCACGGATGGTGTCAAAATCGATTTCACCAAGCGATTCATCGCGCAACAGGCCAGCGTTATTGATCAGCACGCCAAGCGTTTCGCCTGCAAGTTCCTGCGCTAGTCGCTTCACGCCTTCTGGCTGCGTCACGTCAATGCCCTCAATCACGCGCTCGGCCACCACCTTCAGCGCATCCGAGCCCTGGCGACACACGCCAATAACGCGCCAGCCAGCTTGATGATAGTGCTCAGCTAATGCCAAACCCACACCCCGGTTCGCACCGGTGATCAGTACCGTGTTGGTCATTTTTTACCCTCATTCCTGTGAAATTCGCACGCCTCAGGGTAGAGGGGCAATCCGCGTTTGCCCAGCGCCGAAATCAGATGACGTAACGGCCTATTGTGAAAGGCATGTGAAAGGTACAAGGCATCGTGTAACCACACCTTCATTGATTCGTCACAGCATTGACGCCGCAGTGTCATCTAATCAGGCCAAGGTGTCGATTGTGACTCGATTATTGCCCACCTGTTTTGGAGCACTTTGCCATGCTGTTAAAACGCACCCTATTGAATAGCGCCATCGTTGGCCTGCTTGCCACTGCAAGCGGTGCCGCCAGTGCCGATCTGTCGTCGCGCTACAGCGATAACGACGGCGATTTGCTCGCCGATATCCCCGCCGACGCTTCTGAGCAGGTCGACCCGGATACCCTGATTTTTGCCTATACGCCGGTAGAAGACCCCGCTGTTTATGCCGACGTTTGGTCTGACTTTCTGGATCACCTAAGCGAAGCTACTGGCAAAGACGTACAGTTCTTCCCGGTTCAGTCCAACGCAGCCCAGCAGGAGGCATTGCGCGCCGGTCGCCTTCACGTCGCCGGGTTTAACACCGGTGGCGTACCGGTGGCGGTCAACTGCGGCGGTTTCCGCCCGTTTGCCATGATGGCCGCCGAAGACGGCAGCTTTGGTTATGAAATGGAGATCATTACCTACCCTGGCAGCGGCATTGAGTCCGTTGAAGACCTGGAAGGCCGCCAGCTGGCGTTTACCTCCGAGACCTCCAATTCGGGCTTCCGCGCGCCTTCAGCGCTGCTGCGTTCCGAGTACGACATGGAAGCGGGTGAAGACTTCGAGACTGCGTTCTCCGGCTCCCACGACAACTCCGTTTTAGGGGTGGTCAACGAAGACTACGAGGCGGCTGCCATCGCCAACTCAGTGGCCCGCCGTATGCTGGCGCGTGGCGTCGTGGAAGAGGGCGATTACGAGGTGGTTTATACCTCACAAACCTTCCCGACCACCGCTTATGGGTTAGCGCATAACCTTGACCCGGAACTGGCAGAAGACATCCAGGACGCGTTCTTCAGCTACGACTGGGAAGGCACAGCGCTAGAGGAAGAGTTCGCCAACTCCGGTGAAGCGCAGTTTATTCCAATTACCTATCAGGAAAACTGGGAAGTGATTCGCACCATCGCCGATGCCAATGGTGTGACGTACGACTGCGATTGATCATTTAATCAGCAGGCTTTGCGCGGCCAGGAAGGCCTCCCTTCCTGGCCGCTGCGTTATGTACACGAGGTAGCACAATGTTGACATTAAGCGGCGTAGACAAGCGCTACCCCACCGGTGACCGGGCGCTGACGAATATCGATCTCACGCTGCCCAAGGGCCAGGTGATGGCGTTGATTGGGCCATCCGGTGCGGGCAAAAGCACGCTGATTCGCTGTGTGAACCGGTTGGTTGAACCCACCCAAGGCAGCATCCGCCTGGAAGACACCGAACTCACCAAGCTTTCAGGGCATAGGTTACGCCACACCCGCCGCTCTATGGGCATGATTTTCCAAGAGTATGCGCTGGTTGATCGTCTTACCGTGATGGAAAACGTACTCTCCGGCCAGCTCGGCTACGTGGGCTTTTGGCGTAGTTTTCTACGCCGCTACCCACAGGAAGCGGTTGTCGAAGCATTCCGGCTGTTGGAGCGGGTAGGGCTTACCCACGCGCTTGATAAACGTGCCGATGCGCTTTCGGGTGGCCAACGCCAGCGTGTCGGTATTGCTAGAGCGTTATTGCAGAGCCCGAAGCTGCTGCTGGTTGACGAGCCCACCGCCAGCCTTGATCCAAAAACCTCACGCCAGATCATGCGTTTGATTCGCGAGCTATGCGCTGAACGCGAGCTTGGCGCGATCATTAATATCCACGACGTCGCCCTGGCGCAACAGTTTGCCGACCGCATCGTCGGCTTGCGCACCGGAGAGATCGTGTTTGACGGCCCACCCAGCGAGCTCACCAACGAGATTCTTACCACTATTTATGGTGAAGAGGATTGGGATACAACACCTGAGCCAGCCGACGGGGCTGATGCGGACACAGAGACTGAAGCTGACGAAACGCATCGCCGCCAGCCCCGCGCCGCTCGGGAGCAGCGACCGCTGGCAAGCGTAGCGGGTGGAGGTGCGCGATGAGTGAACAGATTGACGCACTACCAGCCCGCCAACAAGCGGCGCAGCGCGGCCAATGGCGGCGGCTGCCGCTGATTGATAGCCAGCGAATGCGCTGGGGGCTCGCTATCGGCGCTGTGGTCTATTTGGTGTTGGCGTTGGCCTCAGTTGAAGTGGATTGGCAGCGGGTGGCCGAAGGCGCGGGCCGGGCGTTGAATTTTCTGGGCGCGTTTATGAGGCCCGATTTTGTTAGCCGTTATGACGATATCGTCACGGGCTTACTGGAAAGCTTGACCATGACGCTCACCTCCACGGTGCTGGGTGTGTTGTTGGCGATCCCCGTGGGGTTAGGCGCAGCGCGCAATATTTCCCCCTTGCCGATGTATTTTATCTGCCGGGCCATTATTGCGGTGTCACGCACCTTCCAAGAGGTCATCATCGCGATTTTATTTGTGGTGATGTTTGGCTTTGGCCCCTTTGCGGGCATGATCACCCTGGCATTTGCCACGATAGGCTTTATGGCCAAGCTGCTAGCCGAGGATGTAGAAGACCTGGATTGGCGTCAGGTAGAAGCCGTGCGCGCCACCGGCGCCAGCTGGTGGCAGACCATGAATCACGCGATTCAACCCCAAGTCATGCCGCGCTTGATTGGGCTTTCCATGTACCGCCTGGATATCAACTTTCGCGAGTCATCGGTGATCGGCATTGTCGGGGCGGGGGGTATCGGCGCCACGCTCAATACCTCGCTGAGCCGCTACGAATACGATACCTCTGCGGCCATCCTGCTAATTATCATTGCCATCGTGCTGTTGTGCGAGTACAGCTCAAGCCATGTCCGCCGCTGGACCCAGTAACTCATAAACCCGTACCCCCTGGAGAACTTACATGCCTGTTTCCACCACACCCCAGGGCCTGCCGATCTGGCGGCGGCGCACGACGCGCACGCAATGGTTGCAGTACTTGGCTTGGCTGGCGGGCGTCAGTCTATTTCTGCTTTGCTGGAAGATGATTTCCGATAACACCATGTGGGTGTTTGTCGAAGATGCCGGTCGCCAGGGCGCCGACCTGATTAGCCGTATGACCCCACCCGAGTGGGGCTACGCCTCTCAGCTGTGGAAGCCCATGTGGGATACCATCAACATCGCCACCTTGGGCACGGCGCTCGGTATTATGATGGCGTTTCCAGTGGCCTTCTTGGCCGCTCGCAATACCACGCCGCATCCGCTAATTCGTAGCGCCGCCCTGGTGATCATCGTCTCATCGCGTTCCATCAACTCGTTGATTTGGGCCATGCTGCTGGTGACGATTCTCGGCCCTGGCGTGCTGGCGGGGATTATCGCCATTGCGCTGCGCTCGATTGGCTTTGTGGGCAAGCTTTTATACGAGGCGATTGAAGAGATTCACCCGACGCCCGTAGAGGCCATCAGCGCCACCGGCGCCAGTCACATGCAGGTGATGAGCTACGGTGTGCTGCCCCAGGTGATGCCCGCGTTTGCCGGTATCAGCGTGTACCGCTGGGATATCAATATTCGCGAATCCACCGTGCTGGGGCTAGTCGGCGCGGGGGGTATCGGCTTGCAGCTTAACGCCTCCATCAACACCCTGGCCTGGGATCAAGTCAGCGTGATTTTCATCATGATCTTTGCCACGGTGCTGGTCTCCGAATGGGTATCCGCCAAAGTGCGTCACGCGATTATCTGAACGGCGTCCATGGTCATCACTTCTTCACCTACCTGTCGTGGCATTGTCATCGCCGCCCGCCACACTAGCCTCATATTAAACTTAAGGGTGGCTTCGCGATGCGGCTGTGTATTGTTAGTGAAACCTGGGCGCCGGAAATCAACGGCGTAGCGCATACGCTTCGCCGTTTAAGCCACGAGCTTACGCGTCTGGGTGTCACGATTGATCTCGTTCGCCCAAAACCGCAAAGCACCGCTTCCGGGCAAACGGGGGCAATCCACGCCGAGCGTCACGTACCGCGGATGCCAATACCGGGCTATCGCGATGTGCAAATCGGCCTGACGACACCGACGAAGATGCGGCGTTTCTTTCTCGCCCAGCGCCCCGATGTGGTGTATTTGGCCACGCAGGGGCCGTTGGGCTGGGCGGCGCGCCAAGCCGCTTTGCAACTACACATTCCCATCGTGGCCGGCTGGCATACCAATTTTGATCACTACTGCCACAGCTACGGCATGGGCTTTTTAGCCGCCACCACCAAGCGCTATCTACGCTACTTTCACAACGGCTGCACGCTGACGCTGGTGCCCACTCAAGCACAGGCAGACACCTTACGCGGCGACAGCATTGAGCACGTCCACGTGCTCTCACGCGGGATCGAGGGGGATAAATTCTCCCCCGAGCATCGCGACGCTACTCTTCGCCACCAGTGGGGGGTAAACGACCACCAGCCGGTGGCGCTTTATGTGGGCCGTCTCGCGGCAGAAAAAAACTTAGCGCTACTGCAAGAAACCTTGCATGCCATGCGCAGCGTGCGCCCGGATATGGCTCATGTCATCGTCGGCGATGGCCCGGCGCGCGCCCAATTGCAAAAAGCGATGCCTGACGTCCACTTTACCGGCTTTTTGTCGCCCGAGGCATTAAGCCGACACTACGCCAGCGCCGATATTTTCCTCTTTCCCTCGTTATCAGAAACGTGGGGCAATGTGGTGACAGAAGCCATGGCCAGCGGCTTAGCCGTGGTGGCGTATCGACACGCCGCCAGCGCCGAGCTAATTCAACACGGTCATAACGGCCTTACCCTCACCGCCGGTGACAGGGATGCCTTTCGCCAAGCGGCGGTATCGCTGTGCCAACACCCCGCCGATTACGCCCGCTTTGGCCGTTTGGCGCGTCTTCGCGCGCTAGAACAGAGCTGGTCGGGCATTGCCCGGCAGCTACTTACGTATCTTCATCAAGCCCAGGAGGCATATCATGCGACCACGCCCTCTTGCCGTATTCGATCGTCTTGATTTGCTCGAATGGCAATTCTGTCAGCGCATAACGCGCTACTCGCTCTATCGGCCCTGGCGGGTCACGCTACAGGCCGCTAGCCGGATCGGTGATTGGCCGGTATGGGTGGCGCTGATTTTAGCCCAGCCATTTTTGCTGCCCGAAGGCGGCATGCGCTTGATGCAATACACGCTTACCGCGCTTCTCGCCGTTTTCGTCTACCGCTTGGTGAAAACTCGGTTATGCCGTGAGCGTCCGTTTATTACCTATCGCCATGGCATTCAGTGCAGTGAGCCCGCCCGTGACCGCTACAGTTTTCCGAGTGGCCACACCATGCACGCGGTGATGTTTAGCGTGCTGGTTGCGGCCCACACGCCGTGGCTTTTGCCTATTGTGATTCCGTTAGCGCTACTGATTTCCATCTCACGCGTGGGGCTTGGCCTGCACTACGTCAGCGACGTGCTAGCCGGTGCCGCCATTGGCTACGCCTTTGCGCTGTTGAGCTTGGCGCTGATGGGTTGACGTCGCTTGGCAAGCCAGGAGAGAAGGCGCTACTGTAGGTTGATGACTACTATTAATCGGGGTTTGTCATGATCACGGTATATCTCTCCCACGGGTTGGAAAGCGGCCCTGGCGCGTTAAAAATGCAGGCCCTAAAAGGCATTGTGGAAAAACTGGACGACTGCGAACCGGTGGTGA
This sequence comes from Vreelandella salicampi, assembly GCF_013415105.1. Taxonomy (GTDB): domain Bacteria; phylum Pseudomonadota; class Gammaproteobacteria; order Pseudomonadales; family Halomonadaceae; genus Vreelandella; species Vreelandella salicampi. Next base: position 148,418 of record NZ_JACCDF010000002.1, on the reverse strand, counting down.
TGGATTACCGCGAGATGCCCGAACCGCAAACCCGGCTTGAGCACCTTAATAAAACGCTGAATGCCCGCGGTGACAACCCGGCTGAATGCGTCATGGCAGGCTCAAGCCTCGGCGGCTGGCTAAGCGCCATGGTCAGTGCCCAGCACGCCACCCGGGGGTGTTTTTTGATTGCCCCCGCCATTGGCCTACCTGACTACCCAGAAACCTCTCCCACCCTGCACGCACGGGCGACGCATATCGTCCACGGCTGGCGGGACGACGTCGTCCCGCCGGGGCCGGTCATCGATTTTGCCCAGCGCCAACGCCTCTCTTTACGCCTTATCGACGATGATCACCGCCTGCATGCCAGCCTACCTGTCATTTTGAACGACTTTGAGCATTTCCTACGGGGCTTTTTCAAGCCTCCATCGGCCTGAAAGCGCAGCGCCGAAACGGCATCCAAGGCTGTTACCGCGTAATGATCGGGCGGCAACATTGGACACAGGCAAACAAAACCTCTACAAATAGTATACACAACAGAGGAGCCTCCCCCATGTTTGGTATATTTAAGCGCGACCCCAAAAAGAAACTGCAGCAGGATTACGAGCGCAAGCTACAACAAGCGATGGAAGCATCGCGTAACGGCGATATGCGCGCTAACGCCACGCTGACCGAAGAAGCGGAAGGCCTGCTTGCAGAGATTCAGAAACTTGAGGCCAATTAACCCCTAGGACCGCTAAACCATCACCCCAGGACGATGCCATGCTCTTTAGCCGCGCCTTAACGCCCGCTTTCGCCGTATTGGCGCTAAGTTTTTTATCGACCGCTCAGGCCAGCGAATGCGTATCGTCTGAGGCATCGGCGGAGACCTTAATGCCTGGCAGTTGGTGGCAAAACGGCGTGACGGTTTCAGCCCCAGCGCTGTTCGCGCAAGCGGCGCGGCAAGACGTAGTGTTACTCGGCGAGCACCATGACCAAGTGACGCATCATCGCTGGCAGCTGCATACGCTGGCAGGGCTTGCTGCCCATCGCGACAACTTGGTGATCGGGTTAGAGATGCTACCGCGCGACGCCCAGCCCGCGTTAGACGCCTGGGTCGCGGGGGAGCTCAGTGAGGAGGCCTTTCTCGCCGAAAGCGATTGGCACAACGCCTGGGGGTTTAATGCTGAGCTTTACTGGCCCATTTTGCACTTCGCGCGCATGGAGCAAATCCCGCTACTGGCGCTCAATATTCGTCCGGCACTCCGCCAAACGCTGGCATCGGAAGGGTTTGACGCGGTGGCGGCAGAAAACCGCCACTATATCCCAGCGCCGGCTAACCCAAGCGACGCTTACCGTCAGCGGCTAAAAGAGACGTTTGACGCCCACCCCATGGGGCACGGCGATGATGAACCGCCCGAAGCGGCGTTTGAACGCTTTCTCAATGCCCAGCTGACGTGGGATGTCGCAATGGCCAGCGCCCTTGCGGATGCCACACGGGCGGGTTACCTGGCCGTGGGGCTAATGGGCGTTGGGCACTTAGCCTACGGCGATGGCGTGCCGCACCAACTCAGCGCGCTGGGGGTTGATGTGCACATGGCCCTCATGCCCAGCACACTTGAGTGCGATCCGCCGGATACCACACTCGCCGATGCGCTTTATCTTTTAGATGAACCATATCTTTTAAATGAGCCACAATCCGTAAATGAACCATAACCCGCTAGCCGTTATTCACGCGGTTGCGACCGCCTTCTTTGGCGAAGTAAAGGCGCTCATCGGCAATTTTCAGTGTTGCCTCGCTGCTTAGCGGTTCTTCCGGGCAGGCAACGCCGATACTGGTGGTGACCGGGACGGGGTTGCCGTCGTGGTCGAACAGCGTAGCGCCTTCCACCGCTTGGCGAATTCGCTCTGCCACGTAGGTCGCGTTTTCGATGTCCGCACCCAGCAGCACGACCACAAATTCCTCGCCCCCATAGCGGGCAACGAAATCTCCGGCGCGCACCTGCAGGGCAATCAGGCGGGCAAACTCACGCAGTACTTTATCCCCCACCGAGTGGCCATGGGTGTCGTTAACGCGTTTAAAGTAGTCGATATCCAGCATCAACAGCGCATAAGGCACCTGTTTGCCGGTCCGCGCTTCTTCCCGCTCGATCTCGGCCAGTCGCCGCTCCATCGCCCCGCGGTTTAAAAGGCCTGTCAGCGCATCGTGGGTTGCCTGACGATACAGCCGCAGCAATAGGCTGAGCTGAAAATGGTTAGCGGTTAACGCCACGATCAGCAACGTCGCCAATAGCCACTGGGCTTCAAGCCCCGCCGGCGTCAGCCAGCTACCGTTAACGTGCTGAGCAAAGACCAACAGCACCTGCAGCAGAAGCCCCGCCAGCAGCGATTCCAACAGCGTAAACGGAAACACGCTTAATGCGGCGACGAGCAAAAAGGGGATAAAACCGTAGCCCACCAGCGCTTGATTCGCGCCGCTGGGGAGGACGCTCAACACCAGCGCATAAAAGAGCGCGGGCAGCGCGATCAAAGCGCCGGCGCTAAAGCGGATGCGACGAATGCTCTCTTCGCTACGCCAAGCCCACCACACCACAGCGGCAAAGCCGAGCATCATCACGACACGCCCGGTCAGCGTGTAGCTTTGTACGCTTCGGGGCAGCATCAACGTATCAATTAATAGCCAAAGCGGCGAAAGGAGTAAAAAAATAAACCCCACGGCCATCACGCGGCTGCGCAGATAATGACCATGGGCAAAGATAAAATCGCGGCTATGGTGGCGGGTCGTCAACGTATCGCTTAAGGCACTTACAGTGTTGGAAACCCATGATGTCTCGGCCGGCTTAGCAATACTCGGGTCGCTTCGACGTTCGGAGTGTGCTGGCATCGGGCTTGGCATATCGTTGGCTCTTTTTGTCATTAACGGACGGGGGCTAAACAAGAGCGATACGCTAACGCGCTTTCCTCTATGGCGTCATGATATACGTCATACTGTCATGCCAACGGCGAACAATGGCGCACCCGCTAGACATCATCGGCCAGCGCTGGCAGCAGCGTTTTAAGTTTGCGGGTGAGCGTATTGCGCCCCCACCCCAAAAGCTCCGCCGCTTCGCCTTTGCGCCCGCCGGTGTGCTTGAGCGCCGTCTCGATCAGAATGCGTTCAAAATCCGGTACCGCCTCTTCCAGTAAGTGCGTATGGCCTTCCGCCAGGGCATGGTCGGCCCATTCGCGAAAAGCGCTGCGCCAATCGCCGAACGCTGAGCCTTCGGCGGGGCTCACGGCTCGAAGCTCGGGGGGCAGGTCTTCCACCAGAATTTCGCGCCCAGACGCCATGACCGTCAGCCAGCGGCAGATGTTTTCCAACTGCCGCACGTTACCCGGCCACGGCAACCGCGTTAAGTGCGCTTCGGCCTCAGGGGTGAGCACTTTGATCTCGGTGGAAAGCTCTTTGGCCGCTTCGGCGAGAAAGTGGCGGGACAACCGGGGGATATCCTCGCGTCGCTCGGAAAGTCGCGGCAGGTGAATACGAATCACGTTCAAGCGATGAAACAGATCTTCACGAAAGCCCCCTTCCTCCACCAGCGATTCCAGGTTTTGGTGCGTTGCGGCGATGATACGCACATCCACCTTGACCGGCGTATGGCCCCCCACGCGATAAAACTCACCATCGGCCAGCACCCGCAGCAAGCGCGTTTGCGCTTCGGCGGGCATATCGCCGATCTCATCCAGAAATAACGTGCCGCCGTTGGACTGCTCAAAGCGCCCTTGGCGCTGCGCGGTCGCGCCGGTAAAGGCGCCCTTCTCATGGCCAAACAACTCGGATTCGATCAAATCCCGTGGGATGGCCGCCATATTAAGCGCAATAAACGCCTTGCCCGCGCGTGGGCTGTGCTGGTGCAGCGCTTGCGCCACGCGCTCTTTCCCCGTGCCTGATTCGCCGTTGATCAGCACCGTAATGTGCGAATGCGACAACCGCCCGATGGCGCGAAACACCTCCTGCATCGCCGGGGCTTCACCGATGATTTCAGCGTTGATCCCCTCCGGGGCGGTGATGGGCCGCTGGCGTTCACGCGCATGCGCCACCGCCCGGCGCACCAGCGCCAGCGCTTCATCCACATCGAACGGCTTGGGCAGATACTCAAAGGCGCCGCCTTGGTAAGAAGCCACGGCGCTATCCAGATCCGAGTGCGCGGTCATCACGATGACCGGCAAATCCGGGTGCGCCTCACGGATACGCGCCATAAGATCCAACCCGTCGATACCCGGCATACGGATATCGGTCACCAGCACATCGGGCGGGTCATTGATCAAACGCTCCAGTACGGTGTCGGCGCGTTCGATGCACTCAACCGCTAAATCCGGTTGCGCCAGGGCGCGCTCTAACACCCAGCGAATGGCACGGTCATCATCGACAATCACCACGCGGGCAACGTCGTTACGGCTTGACTCAGTCATCGCGCGTCTCCGATGAATCAACAAATAAGGGGATCAATAAACGGAATTCGGTATGGCCGGGGTACGATTCGCACTCGATCAACCCCTGGTGCTGATGCAGGATCGACTGCGCAATCGAAAGCCCCAGCCCACTGCCCTCAGCGCGCCCGGAGACCATGGGGTAAAACAGCGTCTCCTGCAGCGGTTCGGGGATCCCGGGGCCGTTATCGATAATGCTGACCTCGCTCACCAGCCGGTGGCGCTCCGCCCCCAGGGTGAATTGGCGCTTCGCGCGGGTGCGCAGCATTAACGTTGGCGCTTGCGTGCCAGCATCCGTCATCGCTTGCACGGCGTTACGCGCAACGTTCAACACCGCCTGAATCATCTGCGCTTCATCACCGTAGAGATTCGGCAGGCTCGGATCGTAGTCGCGAATCATCTCCACCTGCGGATGTTCGGCGATGAGCAACGAACGCACCCGCTCCAGCACTTTATGGATATTCACCGGCTCGTGCCTGACGATGTGGTTGGGGCCTAGCATCGAGTCAACCAAGTCTTTGAGCCGGTCGACCTCTTCGACGATGATGCGGGTGAACTCCTTGAGGGCGGGGTCATCCAAATCGCGCTCTAGAAGCTGCGCGGCGCCGCGAATCCCACCGAGCGGGTTTTTCACTTCGTGCGCCAGCCCGCGGGCGAGCACTTTAATGGTCTCTTGGCGCGTCGTAAGCGCTTCCTCGCGGGAAATCTGCATCAGCCGGTCGCGCGGCTCTACCTCTAACAGTAGCTCATCGGCGGAGAGCGGGGTCACGGTGTAATCCACCGTTAACGGCTCACCGTTAAGCGGCACAATGCGCGCCTCCCGCTTCGTATAGGGGTGGAACGCATCGCGGGCTTTGGCGAGCACGCTATCAATGCTGTCACCGACGCCCGCGCTAGCACTCGCGCCGCCGCCCAATAAGGCATCCAGGCTTGCGCCCTTCACGCGGCTCATGCTCACGGCCAAAAGCGCCTCTGCTGCCGGATTCATCCAGCGCACGGTGAGTTTGCCGTCCAATAGCAGCACCGCTGTGGTGAGATGTTCGAGTAAACGCTGATACATGAAGTGTCCTGGGCCTTCGCCGGAAAAATTGCCTTATCAACGCATCGATAGGCTACCCGAAAACGTATTTACAAAAACGATGACAAAAATAGCTGCAAGCAGTACCTGTCAAAGCACTTGTCAAAGTACTTGTAAAAGTACCTGCAAAAAGTACGCCAGCTATCGCGATGGGGGTGAAAAAACGCATCCAGGCTGCACGCTTGGCGCGCACGACGCCGATGCCTTTGCGCACTGACGGCGCATAGCCCTTACGTTGCCTAACTCATAATGCACCAATAGTGTGCATTAAGGTTCAATCGTGAGATGCACCGGTGGCGTTTGATGGCGCACGCGCCCTTGGCTATCGAGTAGCTCTGCCTGCAACCGATGAGTGCCGGCGGGTAAATTCGCCAACCAAAACGCCTCGCTGTGCAGCGCCGACTGGCTTACCTCACCGTTAACACGCAGGCGCACCTGATGGTCATCGCGCAGTCTCGGGCTCACCGAAAGTTCTACCGCCGTGGTCGGGCTCGCCAAGCGCGCGTTGTCGCTGGGCTTTTCGATCATAAAGCGGTCGTAGGGCATAAACGGTCGCCCAGGGGCGCTACGTTTAGGCGCCTCGGTCGACGCTTTTGGCGTAACAGCGCGCGAGGAGGACACATTCGGCAACGGTGCCACCTCCACTTCATCCCCGCCGCTAGCGGGGTTATCGGTATAGGTCACACGCCCTTGCTCGTCCACCACGCGGTAGACGGTCTGCGCCGACAGCGGAGCGGCCAGCAGCGCGCCTAACAGGAGAGCCGCTATTCTTACCGCTTGTATATGTTGCATGGCTATCTCCCTACATCAGACGCGTGAAAAGCGACTGGTCATAAACACCGCCATTAAAATGCAGAAGCCCCGCCAAGGCGGGGCTTCTGATCGTCTCACCTTTGATGAGAGATTTTAACCGCAGTGCTTAACAGCTGGTACTTAGCAACCGGTACTTAGCAGCTGTAATACATATCGAACTCAAGCGGGTGCGTGGCCATGCGCAGGCGGTCCACGTCTTCCATCTTAAGCTCAATGTAGGCATCGATCATTTCGTCGGAGAACACGCCACCTTCGGTCAAGAAGGCGCGGTCAGCGTCGAGCGCTTCCAGCGCCTGATCCAAGCTGTGAGCCACGGTCGGTACGGACTTACCCTCTTCCGGCGGCAGGTCGTAGAGGTTTTTATCCATCGCATCGCCCGGGTGGATCTTGTTCTTGATGCCATCGATACCCGCCATCAGCATCGCCGAGAAGCACAGGTACGGGTTAGCGGTGGGATCAGGGAAGCGCAGCTCCACACGCTTGCCTTTCGGGCTTGCGGTATAAGGGATACGAATCGACGCCGAACGGTTACGGGCGCTGTAGGCGAGCATAACCGGCGCTTCAAAGCCCGGCACCAAACGCTTGTAAGAGTTGGTCGAGGCATTGGTGAACGCATTCAGCGCACGGGCGTGCTTGATGATACCGCCGATGTAATAAAGCGCCATTTCAGACAGACCGGCGTATTCATCGCCAGCGAACTGGTTTTGGCCATCTTTCCAGAACGACTGGTGAACGTGCATGCCCGAACCGTTATCGCCCACAATCGGCTTCGGCATGAAGGTCGCGGTTTTGCCGTAAGCATGCGCCACGTTGTGGATCACATACTTCATTTCCTGTACTTCATCGGCCTTTTTCACCAGCGTGTTGAACTTGACGCCGATTTCGTTCTGGCCGGCATTCGCCACTTCGTGGTGGTGAACCTCAACGGACTGACCAATCGCTTCCAGGGTGTTACACATCGCGCCACGCATATCGTGGAAGCTATCGACCGGCGGCACCGGGAAGTAGCCGCCTTTCACGCGCGGACGGTGGCCTAGGTTGCCGCCTTCGACCTGACGATCCGTCGACCAAGCGCCCTCTTCCGAGGAGATTTTGTACATGGAGCCTTCGATATCCGACTTCCAGTGCACCTCGTCAAAGATAAAGAACTCAGGCTCTGGGCCAAAGAAAGCGGTATCGCCCAAGCCAGTCGACTGCAAGTACGCTTCTGCGCGCTTAGCGATGGAGCGCGGATCACGATCATAGCCCTGCATGGTCGCTGGCTCGATGATATCGCAGCGGAGCACCAGCGTGGCGTCTTCGGTGAAGGGGTCGAGATAGGCGCTGCCGTCTTCCGGGCTCAGGATCATGTCAGACTCGTTGATACCCTTCCAACCGTTGATGGAAGAGCCGTCGAACATCTGGCCGTTTTCAAAAAATTCTTCATCGACATCGCGCGCCGGGATGGTGACGTGCTGCTCTTTACCGCGGGTATCGGTAAAGCGTAGGTCGACCCACTTAATGTCGTGTTCTTCGATCAGTGCAAGCGTCTTGGCTGACATGGTGTCCTCCGGTGTAAACGTAATTAGCATTTCTGCGCGCCCGAATTGCCGAGGCAATGACTTGGCGCAAAGGGTAAATCGGCTACTGTTTTAGCACGTCAAGGCAGCGCCTGCCTACGTCATTAGCCGCTGGTAACAACCATGCAGGGAATATGCCAACCTTGCACCACAAAAGAAAACAAAAACGCAAACACCTGTTTTTATTATATTTAATTTCATACCATTATGCGCCCTTATGTTGCAGGGAGGCGATATATCCGCCACAGCCGTCGCTTATACACATAATCTGCACCGAAATAACGCAACAGCAAAACTATATGCACCAAATAAGAGCATCCAACGCTAACGCTGCGTATTTTCACACTAAAATGCGATTGATACAAAAATGAACTAACAACTACACTTGATTACAAATAGACTATGAGGGCTCATTTTCTCGTGATAAACGCCACGGCGACTAACATCGCGGCTAACCGCTGAAAACTTGGCTGCTTAAAACATAGCTGCTTAAAACATTCGTAGAGGCTGAATGCCTTTGAGAGGATCGGTTAATGGGGCCTGCTTGCTTTATCCTTGATGCTCTAGTGACCGGTGCCCAGCTACCACGCCACTTGGCGAATATACGCTCGCCCTACAATGAAATGGCAAATGCCCCCATCGTGATTACCGCGTTACAGCCTGACCCGCGCTCAATGCGCCTTCAACATCATTATCACGCACAATTTTTGGTAACGCCTACGCTTACACTAGGGGCGCGCTTTAACTACGCCATTGCCAAATTAAAAACCGAATGGGTGATTATCGCGCTGCAGACAAAGTCGTTAGCACCTGACACATGGGCGGGATTAACCCCAAAGTTAGAGGCTTACTTTTTCGATGCCATGCAAGTTGGGCTCACGCCGCCCGCGCTGCCTGCGCGACTACTGCAGCGTTTTCTCACCTCTGCCCAGGCGCACCCGCCCTATATCGTCATTCGCCGCAGCTGGTTAGAGAAGTTGGGCGGCTTTGACCCCGAGCTCGATGACGATGCGATCAACGATTTCCTCCATCGGCTCAATGCCTGCCCAACGCGCTGGCATCCTTTAAACCCGCGTAAAAACCACGCCAACGACAATATTCTTTCGTAAGCAAGGAGATAAACGATGCATCAACATATTGAATGGGACGACCCCGGCCAACTAAGCGTGATGGCGCTTTTTTCCAACGACGACGCCCAACATGCTCAAACAGGCCCGGGCGACGTTCTCTCCGCACGCTACCAACAGCACATCATACGCGTGGAAGTAGAAGCCTACCGCGAGGATGACGAACTCAGCATCGGCAAAGTCATCGCCATTATCGACGCCAATGGCCAAAGGCTAGAGCAACTCGGCAAGCTCACATTGAACGACTACGTCCGGCTACCTGATGACAAGCGCGCCTTCGAACCCTCGCCCGAAGACGACGAGGATTAGGTAAAGACACCACTCAGCCCCAACCGAGGGCTAGAGCCGTCTTGTTGCAGCCTTTTTTCGTCATCTCATCACCCATAAAAAAACCCGCTCAATGGCGGGATTTCTTGCGCTTTAATCACGCTCTCTCGCCGCCTTTCTGCGGCATACGCATCCAGAACACAACATGTTTATGCCCTTTCTTATTAAGGCGATCCATCTAAGTCGGGCGCGGATTTCAATTTCATCGCAGAAGATACGAGACGACAAGGATAACTGACGCGGCCATCAGGAATATTTCGATACCGCCTATGAGCCAACCGTGTCTACGCGGGAGGGCGTAGAGGATAGCCAGGAACGTCTCTAGCAAACACGCGATCAGCGACAAAGGGTCCCGCATATTAACCTTCCGATCTTGACTGTTAGATACCAAGCAGCGCAATAGTCAGCGGAGACATCCAGTTGCGTTGGCGCAAACTGTATAGGCATTGCCACTTTCGACTTTGTTAAGGTTCTAAAAAGCACTGATTAAAGACGTCCTCGCTGTGCTTTTCAAGGTTCGTAAACGGTTCATCCCCGCAGGCGCGGGGATCGGGTTCCCGTTCTCGGCATAAGAATCTCGAACGCCGGTTCACCCCCGCAGGTGCGGGGATCGGGCCGTGGTGGGCGGTGCCTCGCAGGGCTTCGGCGGTTCACCCCCGCAGGTGCGGGGATCGGTCTATAAGCAAAGCCGGGCGCTGTACCGCGAGCTGTTCATCCCCGCAGGTGCGGGGATCTGTTCACTGATCTGCCGCTGACGCTCTTCAAAGGCGGTTCATCCCCGCAGGCGCGGGGATCTGGTCTGCTTTCCGAGGTAGTCGCCTTCGATGATCGGTTCATCCCCGCAGGCGCGGGGATCTGAATCGGGGCGATACATCAGCGCCCGCCCGCCGCGGTTCATCCCCGCAGGCGCGGGGATCTGGTTTCATCGAACGCGCCCCACTGGCTGACGAACGGTTCATCCCCGCAGGCGCGGGGATCTGAACAGCCCGGTATTGCCTTGGGCGCCTGTGATCGGTTCATCCCCGCAGGCGCGGGGATCTGTTCATAATCCTGCTGGGTCTTAACAGCCAGTTCGGTTCATCCCCGCAGGCGCGGGGATCTGCGATGGGTTGCCGTAAGGGTCAGTTGCCGGGTCGGTTCATCCCCGCAGGCGCGGGGATCTGCATGGCGTAAACCTTGGATTCGCAGTAACCCACGGTTCATCCCCGCAGGCGCGGGGATCTGTCGCTGTCGGAGCGTAGAACAGGCCCTTTGTGCGGTTCATCCCCGCAGGCGCGGGGATCTGTATTCAGCTTCTTCAAAGATTTTGTGGATCAGCGGTTCATCCCCGCAGGCGCGGGGATCTGATGAAGGCGCCTATCCCGATCCGTACCCAGTGCGGTTCATCCCCGCAGGCGCGGGGATCTGAGCTAATGTCACCGTTGCGCTTATTGCCGTCACGGTTCATCCCCGCAGGCGCGGGGATCTGCAGCCCTAACGGCTGGTTATCGGTACCGCTGCCGGTTCATCCCCGCAGGCGCGGGGATCTGACCGTTGACCTTTTTCGGGATATCGACATCGCCGGTTCATCCCCGCAGGCGCGGGGATCTGCATCATCAATTCTTCTTGTAGCTGGCCCCATTCGGTTCATCCCCGCAGGCGCGGGGATCTGATCTGCGACCAAAATGCGACCACGTAGCCATCCGGTTCATCCCCGCAGGCGCGGGGATCTGATAACGATGCTCATAAGTGGTTTGCACGCCGGCAGGTTCATCCCCGCAGGCGCGGGGATCTGGCCCTGTCTATTCCGATATTGATGGTATCGAGCGGTTCATCCCCGCAGGCGCGGGGATCTGCTGTTCGTCTGTCTGGCGGGCAAACGCTCTCCCGGTTCATCCCCGCAGGCGCGGGGATCTGTTCGCTGAGCTGCAAACACGCAGATGCAAACGCGGTTCATCCCCGCAGGCGCGGGGATCTGATTCCACTCGCGGGCGAGGGTATCAATTGGTACGGTTCATCCCCGCAGGCGCGGGGATCTGCTCGGTGGGCGGGTGTGGTGTTTACCAATCGTCGGTTCATCCCCGCAGGCGCGGGGATCTGTCATCTTTGCGTCATGATCTTCAGTCCTTTCGCGGTTCATCCCCGCAGGCGCGGGGATCTGGCTCGGCTTCGGTAAAGTAGTTCTGGTAGTAGCGGTTCATCCCCGCAGGCGCGGGGATCTGGGCTTGCCGCCGTTTACTCTGGATGATGCCGACGGTTCATCCCCGCAGGCGCGGGGATCTGAGCTCAGTTAGTTCTTCGCCGATGTCGTCGTACGGTTCATCCCCGCAGGCGCGGGGATCTGGCTGCTGTTGGCCGCTATGTAGTCAAAGTCTATCGGTTCATCCCCGCAGGCGCGGGGATCTGATGGAACAGAGGTGCCCCAAAAGCCGTAGATGCGGTTCATCCCCGCAGGCGCGGGGATCTGGTGCAGGCTACCACCGCACAGGCGGGTCATCGCGGTTCATCCCCGCAGGCGCGGGGATCTGCGTAAGCAACGAATCAGCGGAAGGAATGGAAGCGGTTCATCCCCGCAGGCGCGGGGATCTGATGCCCAGTCCAGCTATTCAGGTGTTCCAATTCGGTTCATCCCCGCAGGCGCGGGGATCTGGCGGAGTTGGTGGAGACAAGCCCTGATGAAAGCGGTTCATCCCCGCAGGCGCGGGGATCTGGTCTGGTGTTTGGGGCTACGCTCAGCGGGTCGCGGTTCATCCCCGCAGGCGCGGGGATCTGCCAGCCGGTGAACTCGGGCCAGATCACCATGACGGTTCATCCCCGCAGGCGCGGGGATCTGTTCCCAAATGGCGGTTAGCTCGCGGCTGGAACCGGTTCATCCCCGCAGGCGCGGGGATCTGAATGCGGCAACTGCTGGCACCGGACAGACCGGCGGTTCATCCCCGCAGGCGCGGGGATCTGACTTGTTGTAGACAGTTGATCTACAAGAAGAAAATAGCAGATAAAAAATCTACCAGCTATTTTGCTTACTTTTTAATCAAGCTAAATTATTAAAGATCCAATAAAATCAGCTAGTTAACTTGTGGCGGTAAAAAGCGCACCAAACGTAACCCGTCATGGTCTACGGGTTCTCGGCGATTTTCGCCGTAAGTCTGGAATTCAAAACCGGATTCATGGCTACTGGCCCAGGCCATTGCCACGTTGCCATCTTCGGCTAACGCTTCTACCTGTTCCCAGATCATTTCACGGATGCGTCTGCTAACGTCGCCCACGTAGACACCAGCTCTAATCTCCAAAAGCCATACCGCTAATCTACCGCGTAGGCGCGGTGGTACAGCTTCTGTAATAACTACGAGCATCGCCATTTATCCGCTCCTGTGCCCGGCATCGCCGACCGATGGTGGCTCTGGAATCGCAGGTGGCACTGCGTCGGGGGCTGGCGGTGGCGGCTGAATATCGCCAGCGGCAAGTACATCTTCGATCATGGGAATTAAGCGCTGGAGTATGCGGGATTGCTTGAAGGCATCGCGGCAGGCGATACGGACTTCCCTTTCCGGCATAGGCGGATTGCGTGCCGCAACTCGAAAAGCCGCGGGCACCACCGTTTCAAACTTCACGATGTCGGCAATATCGTAAACAAAACTCAACGGTTTGCCGGTGTGCAGGTACCCAATCGCCGGGGCGTAGCCTGCCGCCAAAATAGCCGCTTCGGTAATTCCGTATAGGCAGGCAGTGGCTGCCGACAGGCATTGGTTGGCCACATCAGAGGCATCCCACTGTTTAGGATCGTAGCGACGTCCGTTCCATTTAACGCCATACTGTTTGGCTAACAGCTGGTAAGTTTTGCGAACTCTGGCACCTTCCATCCCCCGCAGTTGCTCAATGCTGCGACGAGAAGGCGGCTCTTCGCCAAAACGTAGCTCAAACATTTTGCGTACCACTTTTAGGCGCAGCTTTTCATCCAGCGCCAGCTGCGCTTGGTAGAGTAATTTGTCTGACCGCGCGCCTCCGGGTTGGCCAGCGCTATATAGCCGTACGCCCGCATCCCCGACCCAAATCAGTAGCGTACCTACCGCAGCAGCCAGCTTAATGGCGGTATGTGAAACCCGGGTGCCCGGTTCCAGCAGCAGGCACGCCACCGAACCCACCGGAATGTGCATGCGCTCGCCGTTCACATCATCGACCACAACAAAGGCACCATCGCGTACATCTATCTGCCCCATCCCGATAAAGATCATCGACATACGATCTTTTTCGGGGATGGGCTTTAGCGGAATAAAGCCCATGTTGGTCTCCTAAGGTCGGCGCAGTAGTAGCAAACCACCGCCAAATGCCTTGGCCCGCCCGATGCCGTGGGCCATTGTTTCGATCAGCTTTCCTGGATTGGTAACTTCCAGCAGGCCTTCGTAATCCACCGTTGAGAACTGAACCGGCTTGCCTCTCCCTTTATTCAGCACATGCTGGCGGTAGGCACCCAGCTCTGGCGTAACCGGCAAGCTAAAGCCCCATGTTTCAGCGCGACTTTCGAGCCATTCACGGGCCTTGCCATTCATCGCATCAACACAGGCTTGGCTGGTGCGCTGCCCTGGTGGAAATGGCTTTTTGGCCGCCATCAGCACATCGGCGCGCTGGCCGCGTTTTCCCGGCACCGGAACCGCCATGGTGGGGTTAGCACGCAGGCGGAACGCCAGCCTATCGCCCACGTTCAGCTCGGGTGTAAAGGGTTTACACTCGGCTTCAAGCAGGCCCGGCACCGAGGTGGGTTCACGGTCTGAAAGAAGGTAAAACAGCGGTAGTCCTTTGGGGCCTCGCCCTTCCTCGGTTTCTTCCAGTTCTTGCCGGAAAATAAACGGCCTTGGTCCTTCATAGTCGGGGAATAGCTGCCATAGAAGCTGATGACCCGCGTAGGCTTCGGCGTTCATCACATCAAACAACTTTTCGCGGGAAAGCCCGTTCAGGTCAACGCGTACGCGTGAGAGATACATTAGCGCGCCTCCTCTGCTGCTATGGCCCGGCGAAACTCTAACCGGGGGCCAAACTGCCAGCGTCGGCGGTTCAGCGGAAAATCCCACACATCGTTGTACTCTGCCGCTTGGTCATCGCCATCTAACGTGCTGGCTTTTCCTTCCCAGGCGTATAGCGCTTCATCGGGAAAGCGCAGCGCCACTTTGTCATTGCCGTAGCGTTCGTCTAAAGAGGGGAAGTCAATATCGAGCGCTTCTTTAAGCGTGCTGCATTCGCGCCGCTGGGGTGCAAGCGGCGCAGCAGGCGGGCAGGATTTGCGCCCTAAATAAAGCGGGTAATGGGGCGTTTTCAGTGCTTGCTCAATCTCGCCAAGCGTGAGGCTTGCCGCAGGCGTTAGCCATACGGCCACCGTCCATAGGCCATCGCAGCGATAGTCGCGGCTGGAAAGTATCGTTTTCAGCGTATCGCGCGGCGCACTTAGCTCTTCCTTACGGGTGCGATAGCTCACTTTTGACTGAGAGGCGGGCATCTGCACCGTGTGGTAGTCGCGCATCAGTAAGCCCGGCGTGTACTGCTTTACGCCTATGGCAATGCTGTCACGCAGTTGCGTTTGGCCTGCATCGTCGTCGCGACGAATACCTAGTGCGGCCCCAAGCAGCCCCAAAACAGCCCCTTTGCCAGGATAAGTCGCAGTAGGGCGCGTTTCACCCACGGCGGCTTCCCCCCAACTAGCTAGGGGCGCATAGAGCCGAAAAATAACATAGTCGGTCATGCTGCCCCCTTACTGGTCGGTTTTTAAGAAAGCGATCAGTTCCGTTAGGCTGCCTTTTTTAACATTGCCTTTTAGCTGCGGTTCTTCATAGGCGGGCTCGGCACTGGTGACAAAGCGGCTGTCTGCGCCAACTTCATAGGCGCTATCAAAAGCATTAGCCTGTTCTTCGATACGCTTAATGGCATCGAGTGCTTGGTCTTGACCCGTCACCGGGCGCAGGTAAGCGGTGGAGAGTGAGCGCGGCTGCTGGTTGCCTTTTTCCGCCAGTACGTAGCTCGCATGAGCGCGGGAACCAAAGCTGTTTTGTTTGCCCTTGGGAGACGTTTTAACCGCCGCTTCCACCAGTGCGGCAATCGCTTGGTCGGCTAATTCACTGTTACCTTGCAGATTTTCCACCAGCTGCTGGCGGTCGATGCAGATGTAGAGGTAGAACAGCCCGGCACCAAAGCCAGATTCGCCGATATGCGCAGCACCACGGTCTTTGTCGCCGCTATTTAAGTCGTCTACCGCCGTGAAGTAATCGTCTTCCACTTCGGCGGCATGCACGGTGATAGCATGGGCTACTTGGCAGGCGGCATCGACGTTATATTCGGGAACGGCGGCCAGCATGCGGCCAAATAGTGCTACGTCAGCCGCAGCAGGTTTATGGCGCAAAAGCTTCAGCTCATCATCGTTGGGTTCGCGTTTTTCTTCTGCCAGCTTATCGACCAGGTCGCTAATCGCTTGGCGTTCTTCTAAGCCAACGTGTACTAGCTGCTCAATTTCAAACTCTTTGGCTTCACCTTTTTCGACTTTACGCAGTTTGCCAAATACGCCCGCTATTTTTTCTGCACAAGCCCCCGCCATTTTTTGATCAACGCCCTTCTCGACCAGCTGATCGTAAGCTTCTTTGCCTAAACGCTTGGTGCGCGTGCCCACATGCCCGGCCAGCGCCTCTTCAAATAATGTAGAAGTACGCCAAGTGCGCTTGAGGCTTTGCGATGAAACTCGCAGACGCTTCGCCCCCCCCATCAAAGCGGTTTTGGGGCGGCCCAAATCATCGCGGTTCAGGTTGGCGGGCGGATAAGAGGTCAGCAGGTGTAATTGAATAAAGTGGCTCATTATTAACTCCGTTAGTCGTGTAGAAAGTGCCGATGAAGTTGGCAGCGATTAATCTTTACGGTGGCTGTAGCCAGACGTTGCGGCGAAATAGTCGTTCGCCAAGACGAAGCCAAGCCGCTGGGTAGGCTTGGCAGATAAGCGCCCACGGTGCTCGCGCCACCACAGGGCAATCACACTGGCTAGCAAGACGACACTGACACCCTTCTTGTCTGCAAGCGCCAGCGCTCGGCGTAAGCGTTGGATAAACTCCTCGGGCGTTCGACAAGAAAGAAGCTGCTGAAAGCGAAGCTCACTCATCAAGGGTTTGCCGGTTTGCTCTTTTTGCTGGCCAAGGCGTTTTGCTAACGAAACGCCGCTCTCTTCTTTACGTAATTCCGCGGCGACCAGCGCGATGCACGACCAGACTTGCAGCTGTTCATCACGGTAGTCGGTTTGCTTCGTCGACTCTGGCAGCATCGCCCACAGCTCGCGAAAGCCTTGGGTTAACATCGCCGCTTCGGCGCTATCACAGCGGCGCAGTACTGCACGGACGCCACGGGGCAACGACCGCTGCTTGGTTAATTTTTCCAGCTCGTGTGGTGTAAGCGTTAATCGCTGCCACCAACGGCGCAAGGCGGCGGCTTCATCACGCCTCAAAGCAATCAGCGCCTTTTTCTCCGCCTCGGTCAATAACTCTTCTTTTTCGGCTGTTTCCGGCGTTTCCACATCGCTCATCGGGCGTCTCCTGTCGTTGTTGCAGCAGAGGCGGCGTTGCGCTTGGCCTGCCCGGATGGGTCAAAAGCTCCCTGCTCAATAAAGTCGCTCACCACGTTGCTGCCTTTGCCTTTGCTTTTGCCGCCTAAATAACGTTGCAACTGTCGGTGGGCGGCGGTAGCGCGCTCAAGGTCAACACTTTCTAGCGCGCCGCTTAGCGCTTGGTCTTCAAACACGCGCATAGCTTCGCGCTTTAGGGCGAAGTACCAATCCTCAGCAACGTGGGAAGGAATATGGGGTTTAGAAGGATCGTGTTGCAGTGCGTGCTGAATGCCCAGCAGGGCGTTGAAAAACGCCGGCTGAGTGGCATCGTAAAACTGGATATCAATCGCACTCATATCGCCCTTGGCATCGGCTGGGCGGGAGAACCAGGCATTTTTCACCTGGGTGCGCACCATCCAAGCGATGTTGCGTGCCAGTTCGGTCAACTGCTGAACCCACTTGCGTAACTTTTCCTGCTGACCTTGTGGAATATCCACCAGGGGCATTTCGGTGCTGTACCAACCGCGAGGTTTCATGTTGTCCATATCGTAGCCGAATGCCCATACACGGGCATGCGCTAAAAGCGCGGGAACGTCCTCGCCCAGGCTGCGCTCATCCGCTGCGATGCGTTGCTTGTCGCTGACATAATCCTGTAGCACAGCAGCGGGGACAGCACCGCTATCATCGGCATCGCTTAGCACAAAGCCTGCCCAATGGCGGTAACCCAGCCCGCCCGGCTGCCCTTTACTGGAAAGCGGCAACTCATTGGGCTTTTTAGGGTCGCGCCGATAAGGCGTTAGCGGGTGCAGCCATGGGCCGTCGTAATTGGCCCCCTGTTTTTTTGCCCGTAGCTCGCGCACCACCCGCTGCGTTTTCCGTCCGCAAATATCACACTGGCAATCTTGGGTGTTTTCAAATTGCAGCCGGAAGCGGCGCGGCATTGACCAGTACGCATGCAGCGGGTGAGTGTCTTCAGGCAGTACCTCGGTACCTTTTTTGTCGCTCACCCGCGTATTGGCCATCCAGAAAAACAGCGAGGGTTCTTCAGGGTGCGGCGTCGACCACTGCTGACCTTTCTGAGTAACCCGCTTCGTTGTTACGACATTCAGCCATAGCCGCTGCCAAAGACTTGCGGTAGATGACTCGGGCATGACCAGCGTGGTCAAGGGGCCACCACCTCGCAGGCCCACCCGGATACCCGCACCGCCCGCCGGGGCGTTGATTTGCATGGTGTACAGCGCTATCGCCGCGCAGGACTCGCACATCACCTCAACGCGGCCCCGTTTCACAAAAAAATCAGTATTGTTTTTAATCCCGTTAGCGCCAGGGGCATCAATCAAAAGGCCGCTAATGGTGGCGTTTTGCACATCGTCTAGTGGATCAAGGTCCTGCATAAAACGCGGGCCGTCGCCATCCAACTCAAAGGCACTGCTAAAAGGAGCGAACGCCGTGTTAAGTGCTTCGGCGCTGGGTGGGGCAGTCAGTTGATCCAGCCAATCGCCGTGGCTCTTTGGCGGCAGCGCGGTTTGCAGAAGCCCAATCAGAAATTGGTAGGCAGCTCCTTGAAAGTCCGCTCGCGGTAGAGCGAGGTTAATTACATCAGGGTCAGCCACCGCCGAAGGCGGGCGGTAGTCCACCTTGCCGTTTTTCAGCAGAAGCGGTAGCCAAGGGTCTGTTAGTAGGTTCAAGCATTTACCTCCTGCTCAGCATGTGAGCTATCCGTTTAATGAGCTTTCAAAGGAACAGCCATGCCAAACGCTCTACGATGCTGACCCAATCCCACTCACCCAATCTTTCAAACAGCTTTTTTAGCCCGCCGAGAATACAGAGCATTCAAAGCTTGCTGAAGCTGAGCATAGGAGCATGAAAAATAAATTACAAGTAAACAATCCTAACTTACCAATTAAAGTAAACAAGCCAAACTTATCACCTCGCAATACGCTAGGCATAAACCAACTTGCAGTGCACAATTAAGTCTCTAGCTCCTCATACACATGGGGATGAACCGTAAACTAGGCTGACTCAACAAGTCGCCTGGATCAGTTCCCCGCGCTAGCGGGGATTTCCTAGCCGATCATTTGCAGCACCAGCGCACCGTTTACTGATATACAGGCAATCAGCCAGTTGGTTGGGAGGTATAAGACAATGGCAATTCATTATGAGCAGGATGCCTACGCCTGGGCGCTTGAACAGGCGGGGCTGCTGCGGGCCGGCAAACTGGATAAACTGGATATTGAGCATCTCGCCGAGGAGATTGAAAGCATGGGGAAAAGCGAGCGACGCGCCTTGATTAGCCAACTGGCCCGCTTGCTGATGCACCTCCTGAAATGGGATCACCAGCCGGAACGCCGCTCGCGCAGCTGGCGGCTGACGATTGAAGATGCTCAAACCAAGGTGAATCGCTTGCTCAACGATAACCCTAGCTTGAAAGCATCGCTGCCTGATCTGATGAATGAGGCTTACGAGGATGCTCGCCGTGCGGCGGCCATCGAAACAGACCGGGAACCGCAGGAATTTCCTGACCAGTGCCTGTATAGCATTGAGGAAGCCATTAGCTTTCAGCCCAGCGAACATTGAACGCATCTCGGCATTACTCCTTATTGCTAAGCCGAACGCCCCACTGGGTATCGTAGCCGCAGTCAGGGTCATCGCTGGGCAGCCAGGGCTGGGTATATTTCAGTGCTTTATAGCGCTCTTGAAGGGCAAGCCAACGGCTTTCATAGCGGCTCGGAAGCGGTGTCAGTTTGGCGGCTTGGCTCTGGCGAAGCTTTACTTGGCTGAGCATATCGGCATGCCAACGGTCACCTGCCCATAGCGCCAGCTCGCCCTCAGCAGAGCACGCCAACAGAACGACATTGAGCGTTGGCTCATCCATCAGCCTTGTGCCTATTTCTTGCTCCTCCTGCCACTGATCACTTTTTGTATAACCCTCTTTCAGATCGAGCGCGTTGTACGTTGCGACTGAACCAGATCTTCTCCGTATACTGCCTTGTTCAATGCGAGCTTGTTGCAACGCATCGGGAATATCGTCGATACCCTGGCCGTAAACGCCTTCAATAAGAGCCCGCGCCTCTTCGGGCATACGGATCGCGCCAAGGCGGCGCAATACTCGGTGGGTTAGCCAGCTAAGCGAGGTGTCGCGGTAAACCGCTTGGGTGCCCGGCATTGTGCGCTGCAACCACTTTTCGTCGGGATCATCCGCCCAGGGTGGTGCCAGCACCAGCAGACGCGGTAGGTCGCGCGGCCCACGCTCATGACGCTGCAAACGTCCGGCCCGCTGGATAAGCAGATCAATGGGCGCTATATCGCTGATCATCACATCTACATCGCAGTCCAGAGATTCTTGGAACACCTGAGTGCTTATCAACACCTGTCCCTTGCGCACTTCAGGGGTCGAATCTTTGCCTAATCGCTCAATGACCTGGGACTCAATACGCTGCCTATCGACCATGGCAAAGCGGCTGTGGAACAGCAGACAACACTCGGGGTCAGGGTGGCGGGCAGCGATGGCTTCGAACGCGCGAATGGCATCATCCACGGTATTGCGCACCCAGGCGATACACTCACCGGCTTCTACCGCTTCCAATACCGCGTCAATGGCCTGCTCTTCTTCGGTAAACCAATCAATATCGACACTTCTGGAAACTTCCGCGCGTGAGCCTAACGGCAACTCCAACGGCTGACCTTGGCTCACATGGGTCAGTAACGGAAAATCATCTTTTTGTGGTTTCGTTTCCAACTGCCCAAGCCCTGTTTGCCAAGCAGCCATCAAAGCACTGCGCATCGCACGGGGCAGCGTGGCCGTTAGCAGAATCGCGCTGCCACCCTGCCGAGCGTGATAGCTCAGCAGTTGGCTCAGCAGGGTCTGCATGTAATTGTCGTAGGCGTGAACCTCGTCAATCACTAATACCTTGCGCGCCAGCCCATACAAGCGCAGCGACTGGTGGCGAAACGGTAAAATGGCCATTAAGGCTTGGTCGATGGTGCCTACGCCTACCTCCGCCAGCAGCGCTTTTTTACGCGAGTCTGCTAGCCATTGGTTACATCTGCTCGTGGCCGAAAGTTCGCTAGCGGTGTAATCAAGATCGGACGGCTGAGGTGCGGCAACGGCGGCGATAAAATCGTCGTTTAAGTCTCTGGCTCCGTGGGCGAGGACAAAAGAGGGAGAGGATTCAGCGGTATAAAACCGGCGATGCAGATTACCCAGCCGTGAATACATGGCGTTAGAGGTTGCCATCGTGGGCAGTGCAAAATAGAGCCCATCGCCATGGCCTGCTGCTAATAGGCGCTGGGTAAGAATACAAGCGGCCTCTGTTTTCCCTGCACCTGTTACGTCTTCTAATATAAACAGCTGCGGCCCATCCATGATTTCTACTGTTTCTGCAGCCTGCTGCAGGGGCGTAGGTGTGATGGATTGTTGACCAAACCAGCTTGCCATGCCAGCGTAAGGGAGCGGTTCGGGAAGTTGATTAAACCCCGTTTCTTGCAGCGCACTTTCAGCTTTGGCTAACGCTATTTTCCAATAATCTGCGAGTGGCATTCTCTTTTGACGGTAGGGAAAGTGATCCTGGTTGGAGCCTAACCAGTCACTTAAGGTCGCCCATCCAGCGATTGACCAGCTTAGCGTTTGCAACGCATAAACCCACTCTTCAGACAGTAGCTGCTCTACCGGCCACTCTGGCAGAACAACCTTGGCCCAATCAGCAATAAACTGCCGCGCCGCTTCCACATCATCAGCGTGTTCGTCATTAGCAAAAAACTCATCTAGCGAATGCGTTCCTGCCGCCACGGGTTGGCCGTGGTGGCCAAAAAAGGGTGCCGTAAGCACAGCAAGCGCTTTAGATTCATTCAGGGCCCTGCTTTCAACCTTGGTGAATTCACAGGGCCACTGCACGGTGCCGTCGCGAAACCACGCAGTCCACTTGCGCTGCCATAACACATCACCTAAGCAGTCGTGGCGTACGGTATAAGCATATTGTGAAACTGGAGGCACCAAGTCGCTGTTTGTTGATTGAAAGAGCCCCTGAAAAGATCTAGCAAATTTGCCAATATCGTGCAGCCCCAGCCAAAAAACCAATAGCTGACGCAGTGCTTTGGGCTCAAGACTGAGTTGCGCCGCCAGGCGTTGTGTTAGCGGCCTATCAGGCGAAAGCAGCAGCCAGCCCACGGCGGCGACATCCAGGTTGTGATACGGCAATAAATGGCACTCTACAGCCCCACCCTTAGCTTGCGCTTTGCCCCAGTAGTGGTAGTACATCACCATTGTATCCCTGCGCAGTTGTCTCTAACCCATCTAAGCATTCTTCATTAATAATGACCATTGACACTCATCAGTTTTCTCCAGGATGAATGCATCAGCACATTTGAACGCGCCGCGGCGTTCTCAGCGTTGCCCTATGCCTCTGAGCGAGTAAAATATTTCGCAAACTTTCGGTTTTTCCAGTTGTTATGTTATAACCTATTTTATATTAAACGAGGCCGCTTTATGAGTGAGTATACGCACCGCCATAACAAGGAAGGTCCTTGTCATTTCTCCTTGATGTCGCTGTCGGCGGTAAAACGCTTGTGTCTTGTGATGCTGCCGCTGGCCGCACTGTGGCTATTGGTGGTTTGGGCCGGTGGGTGGTCGCTATGAAGAAAGAAACATCACCGGCACGCTTGCAGCTACATAACCTGCACCTGGCCCAAGGCGAGCGCACGGTGCTGGAGCATGTAGACGGCAGCTTTCAGCCCGGCGCGATTACAGCGCTGATTGGCGCTAACGGCGCGGGTAAAAGCACTCTAATTCAGGCCTTGATGGGTGAGCTTCGCCCGATCAGTGGGGAGGTGGTGTGTACCGTCCCCAAAAAGCGCCGGGCGTGGCTACCGCAGCAGTTGGCGTTGGATTTGACCTTCCCGATGAGTGTCGAAGAGCTGGTGATGACCGGCAGCTGGCCAAGCCACGGGGCGCTGAAGGGCTACTGTGCGGCCCATTATCGTAAAGGCCGCGAGATCATGGCGCGGCTGGGGATTTCACACTTGGCTCACCGCCCACTGGGCGAGCTTTCCGGCGGGCAGCGCCAGCGCGCGTTAATTGGCCGCACGCTGATGCAGGAAGCCGAGCTTTTGTTGCTCGATGAACCTTTCGCCAACGTGGATAGCGAGACCGTGGAGATTTTGATCCGCATTCTGCGTCAGATGGCGGATGAAGGCGCGACGATTATTGTGGTGCTGCACGATATGGACCACCTACAGCGCTTGGCCGATGACGTGCTAATGCTCACCGGGGGGCACTGCCGCTGGATGGCGCCGAGCGCCCTCACCCACTCGCAGGCTCCTGCCCACGTGGTGCCATTTACGTTAGGAGAGCACCATGTGGGAACTGCTTAATGCCTGGCTGGTTGCGCCGTTTGACTACGGTTTTATGCGCCGCGCGGTGGTGGGCGGTCTGGCGCTTTCGCTGGCTGCTCCGCCACTTGGGGTGTTTCTGGTGCTGCGCGGGATGAGCTTGATCGGCGATGCCATGGCCCACGCCATTCTGCCTGGGGTAGCGCTGGGCTTTTTGCTCGCGGGTTTTTCACTGCCGGTGATGAGTATCGGCGGCGTGGTGTTTGGCATATTGGTCGCGCTACTGGCCGGGGCGGTGTCCAAGATGGGCGGCCAGCGCGAAGATGCGGCGATGGCGAGTTTTTTTATTATTTCGCTGGCGGCGGGCGTCATGCTGATTTCGATTGGCGGCAGTAGTGTCGATCTCACCCATGTGCTGTTTGGCTCGGTGTTGGCCATTAACTCCACCGCGCTGCTGTTAATTGCCAGCATCAGCACGCTGATTGTGATCACGCTGGCGGTGATTTTCCGCGCTTTGGTGGTGGAGTGTTTGGACCCGCTTTTTTTACGCGGCCAGAGCCGCCACAGCGGTTGGGTACATAGTGTGTTTTTAGGGCTTTTGGTGCTCAACCTGACCGCTGGGTTTCAAACGCTCGGCACGCTGATGGCGGTGGGGCTGATGATGCTACCCGCGACATCGGCACGTTTTTGGAGCAAGCGGCTGGAAGGCTTGATTGGCATTGCGGTGGTGCTGGCTATGATCGCCAGCACCGGTGGACTCTTGCTGTCGTTTCATCTCGATATTCCGTCCGGGCCGAGCATTATTTTACTCGCGGGGGCGGGTTACTTCTTTTCGGCGCTGTTTGGCCGTTACCACAGCCTGGCAGCAAAGTGGCGGCGCAAAACGGCACCACTCTCGGCAGACCCGAGTACGTAATGCGTGGTGTTACTCTTGTGTCGCTTTACTCTCGTGCCGTTTTAATCAATTGTCTTTATCAGCAGTCTTAATTAACAGGAGCCTTGTGATGCTATTGCCATCCTCTTCCCGCTGGCTAGTCGGTGTTTCCGCCCTGCTCGCGCTGCCCGCCGCCATGGCAAATGAGCGCGTTCAGGTCGTCACCAGCTTTTCGATTCTCGCCGATATGGTGGAAAACGTGGGTGGCGAGCACGTTGAGGTAGCATCGCTCGTCGCCGCCGATGGCGACGCGCATGTTTATTCGCCCACCCCCGGCGATGCCCGCGCCCTGTCCGATGCGGATGTGGTGATTTTTAATGGCTTGCTGTTTGAGGGCTGGATGGAGCGCTTGATTGATGCCAGCGACTACGATGGCGTACTCGTCACCGCCACCGACGGTATCGAGAAGCTAGGCCGCCGCGATGCTCACGGGCACGAGGATCATGGCTATGATGAGCCCTCACATGATGATGCACATGACGGACACGACCATGGAAGCGATGATCCGCACGCTTGGCAGGATTTGCGTCAAGCCAAGGTTTACGTCACCAATATCCGCGACGGCCTAATCGACGCTGATGCGAACAACGCCGATGCCTATCGCGATAACGCCGAGCGCTATTTAGCGGAAATTGACCAGACAGACGCAGAGATTCGCGCGCTCATTGACGAGATCCCTGCCTCCACCAGTGTAATTACCGGTCACGACTCCTTTGGTTACTTCTCTGATGCGTACGGCGTGCGTTTTCTGTCGCCCACTGGCTTATCCACTGAAACCGAACCCAGCGCCGCGAATATGGCTAGGCTGGTGGATGTGATCGACGAAGAAAACGTCAAAGCGCTATTTCATGAAAACATGACTAACCAATCGATGATCACACAGCTAGCCGAAGAAACCGGCATCCCTATTGCCGGCACGCTCTATGCGGATGCTCTAGAAGCGGAAGGCGAAGCAAGCACTTACTTAGGCATGATGCGCCACAATGCCCACGCGTTGAACGACGCTTTGGCACAGCCCGGGCACGATGATCATGATCACGACGACCACGACCACGACCACGACCACGACCACGACGATCATTCTCACTGATATTGCTTGGCCAAATCGATACCGCCGTATAGGCGGTATTTTTTTATCGGCGGTGTGTCAAAGCGCTGTTTGCATTGCATTTTGAACCACCGATCAGAGAAACTAAGGGTCTCCACTTTCCTAGCAAGAGCCGCACTTATGCGTTTAAACGCAGATTTTTCTCAATTTGCAGCCATCACGCCCGACGAATACCGTTGGGTGGACTCCCCTAGCCCCGGCGTGAAACGCATGATGCTAGACCGCATTGGCGATGAAGTGGCGCGTGCGACTAGCTTGGTGCGCTATGCCCCGCATAGCCATTTCGACCGCCACGCTCACGATGGTGGCGAGGAAATTCTGGTGTTGGAGGGCGTCTTCGCCGATGAGCATGGCGCCTACCCGGCGGGAAGTTACCTCCGCAACCCCATCGGCACCGGCCACACACCGCGCATTGGCGAGGAGGGGGCGTTAATCCTGGTCAAACTTCATCAGTTCGATCCGAACGATAAGTTACAGCTCGCCGTTCCCGCCCATCGCTTGCCCTGGCAGCCCGACCGGCGCCTCGGCGTCACCTATAAAATGCTGCACACCTTTGGCCAGGAGCGGGTGAGCCTAGAGCGCTGGGAAGGAGATGTGACGGTCGAATATCCGCCGCTCAGCGGGGGGTTAGAAGTTTTCGTGCTGGAAGGGACGCTATGGGATAACGACGCCGAGTACCCGGCGGGCAGTTGGTGTCGTTACCCCGTGGGCGCATCGCCTCAACTTCGCGCCGGCAAAGAGGGCGTCATGTTCTATTTAAAGCGTGGACATTTAGCGGCGGCTTAACGCCCCAAGCCGATGAACGGCAGCAGCGTGAGGAGGGCAATTACCACCACCGCCACGAATACCAAGATGACTTGTAACGGGTGAGCGGCGAAGCGCTTCCATAGGCTCGGCGCCTCACCACGTTCAATGGCGGCTTGGTGCTCACGCCTCGCGTTCGCCAGGCGCTGCGTTTGGTAATCAGCAAGCAGTGCCTTCGCCTCATCAAGCTGGCCTGAATCGCGTAACCAAATGGCATCCACACCCAGCCGGAAAAAACCTGCCTGCGTCTCGTAGGTATCCATGCCATGGGCCGCTAGCAGCTGACGAACTTCCATGGCCTCTTCCTCGGTCACATGGCGCAGGCGAAACAGCAGATGCGCCATTGTTAGTCGCCCATGGTCGCCATGCGGTCGGCTTGGATCACTTCGATCCAGTAGCCGTCGGGGTCCTTCACGAAAATGACATCTTTCATCTTGCCTTGATCGGCGCGTTTGACGAAGGTGACATCGTGCTCGTCGAACCACGCCTGAGCCGCTTCGACATTCGGGACACTGAAGCAAATATGGCCAAAGCCCTGCGGCTCGGCATTGCCGTCATGATAGGCAAAGTCGTCCTGATCCTCCGTGCCCCAGTTATGCGTTAGCTCTAACAGCCCTTTTTGGCTGAATGTCCAGACCGTGCGTGCCTCGGTCTCCTCCGGCACATTGTCACTATCCTCCAGCTTGGCGAGAAAATAGAGTGAAAAGCTCATCTCTTCGAAATCTAGCCGCCGCATCACCTGCATACCGAATACACGCGAGTAAAACGCCAACGAACGCTCGGGGTCTTTGATCCGCAGCATCGTATGGTTAAGACGAAACCCCTGTGTCTCGGCGGGGGCGGCTTTTACGCCGGGGTACTGCTCTCCTTGAAAAGTCATCGTGGTAGCTCCTTTTATGATGCGTCGAGAGTTATGACTTTATCAGTCTACGCCCTTGGTACAAACGTCGCTTTCGCATGTTCCAGGATGGAAAAATGTCACAAACCCTCTACAGTTAAATATCGCAGGCTATACAAGCAGCGAATCTGGCGAGGATAATGTCATGTCAAACAATGATTATGCCCTGAGTGATCGTATTACCTACAAACAACTTTCCCATGCGATTCACAATGGCTTTTCGCCTCTTGTGGAAGTGGAGTCGATGGATGGCATCTACACGGTGCGCTTTCACCACCCGCAAGGGGTTTCCGAATTGAGCGACGAACAGGGCAAGACGTGCACCTTCCTTGGCACCGGTGAAATTCGCGACAAGCTGGGTCATCTAGGCTTGAAACACGGCATTCTGACTTTCAGCGATCAATGCGGGGATGAAATGATCGGCGTTCCCGGGCACGCTTTAACGCCTAACGAAATGCTTGCCTACGGCACGCGGATCGCCTTTCGCTAACAGATCCGCTACGATAGCGCTTATCGAATACGACAGGGGCGCTCGTGTTTTTCTGCGGAAAACCGGGCTGAGACGCACCCTCATCACCTGAACTGGATAATACCGGCGTAGGGAGTCGTGGGTCTCGCCCCATTGCCTCCCGTCCGGGAGGATGTCATGCCACCAGCACCCACTTTGAGTCACTACTTAACCGGCCTGCGCCAACGCACCCCTCTGACGCACTGCATCACCAATTACGTGGCGATGAACAGTAGCGCAAATGCTTTGCTTTCGCTCGGCGCCTCGCCGGCCATGTTGCATGCCATAGAAGAAGTCGACGAATTCGTCTCGCTTAGCGATGCATTATCGATCAATATCGGCACCGTTTCATCCCCTTGGGCAGGCGCCATGCATTGTGCCGCGCGCACTGCCAACTCACACAACACCCCTTGGGTGCTCGACCCGGTAGCCGTCGGTGCCACGACATACCGTCAGCGTCTCTGCGCTGACCTGCTGAAGCATCGACCCCGCGTCATCCGTGGGAATGCATCCGAGATCCTCACTCTTAACGGCATCGCCAATCCCGGGCGCGGCGTTGATAGCACGGCAAGCGCCGAACATGCCCACGCGGCCGCCAGTCAATTAGCGCGCGGACAGCGCTGTATCGTGGGGGTTAGTGGCGATATCGACCTGATTACGGACGGCGAAAGCACACTGCGCGTGACCGGCGGCCATGCGCTGATGCCCCGGGTGACGACACTCGGCTGCGCACTAAGTGCCACCGTGGCCGCGTTTACGGCCGTAGCTGAAGAACAGCCGCTTGAAGGAACTGCCGCCGCTTTTGGCTGTTTTGCGCTGGCGGGTGCACGTGCGGGCACCAAGGCCGAGGGCCCCGGCAGCTTTATGCCCGCGTTCCTGGATGCCCTTTACCAGCTAACCCCGCAAGACCTTGACCAACATCTCTCGCTGGAGCTTATCAATGCGCTTTGACCTCTCGGTTTATCTCGTCACCGACGCCACATTGTGCCAATCTTACGGCCTCGAGCGCACCGTGGAAGACGCCGTGGCCGGGGGTGTGACAATGGTGCAGTTGCGCGATAAACACGCTAGCGACAAAGCGATGATTGAGCAGGCCAAACGGCTTAACGCGATGCTGAAGCCAAAGGGTATTCCTTTGATCATCAACGACCGCTTAGAAGTTGCCCTCGCCAGCGGCGCCGAAGGCGTGCACGTCGGCCAGAGCGACACCACCGCGCGCGAGGCGCGAGACGCGCTTGGACCGGATGCCATTGTCGGCTTGTCGATCAATACGCTGGAACAACTCAACAGTATTCCCATTGAAGGGCTGGATTACGTTGGCTTAGGGCCTGTGTTTGCCACCGCTAGCAAACAGGATCACGCCGCGCCCCTGGGTCTTGATGGCTTGGCCGCCTTGGTAGAGGCAAGCGCTGTTCCTAGCGTGGCGATTGGCGGATTAAAAGCTCAGCATATTGACGCAGTGCAACGCAGTGGCGCGCACGGCATGGCCGTCATTTCAGCCATTTGCGGCCAGGCCTCGCCACAAAATGCCGCGCGGGAACTTGCGACGCGATGGCGCCAACGCGAGGTCATGCGCTCGGGCGGCGCTTGAGGCTGGTGCGGCGTTCCATATAGGCGATCGCCAAACCACTGCCGATAATCAGCACACTCCCCACCCATACCCAAATGTCGGGCAGCTCGCCCCAGAACCACCAGCCTAAGAGCACTGCCCAAAGCATCGCGCTATAGTCAAACGGTGCGGCGATAGCCGCCGGCGCAAAGCGAAACGCCAAGGTAATAAACGCCGTCGCGCCGACGCCAAACACCCCCGAGCCGAGAAACCCCAACCAGTGCCACGGCTGCGGCGTTTGCCACACCCACGGCAAGGCGGCGGCGGTTAATACAAGCGGCACCACGGTCATATAAAACACCATCGCCCAAAGATGCTCGCGGCCACCGTAGCGCCTGGCGGTAATCATCATCAAGGCATAGCACAGAGCAGCGGCTATCAATACCAAAGCGCCCATACCAAAGGCATCGCCGCCGGGTCGCACGACGATGATCACCCCGAGAAAACCGACCAGCGACGCCGCCAGCACGGGCCGCTCGATGCGTTCACCCAACAGCGGCACCGACAGCAGCGTGACAAAAAGCGGCGCGACAAACGCAATCGCCGTGGCCTCCGCCAGCGGTAGCATCGTCAGCCCCAACACAAAAAACCCCATTGTGCCGGTATAGATTATCCCACGCAGCAAGTGAACTTTAGGCCTTTTGGTGTGTAGCTTACGCATCCCACCAGCAAAGTAAGCCAATAGCGCAATTAACGGCAGCGACACAAGCGTACGAAAAAAGATGATTTGCAGTGGCGAATGTACCTCGCCTAACCACTTCGAAACGGCATCCCCTAAGGCGAGAAATAGCACACCCAGGCACATACAGCCGATCCCTTTTAACGATGAACTCATCGTCTCCCCCGCAGGTGTTGATTGTTACAAAAAACACCCCGCCAAGTTGCCCTGACGAGGTGTCGTGACGATGCGATGTTTAGAGGCTTGCGTTAACCACCATACAATCCATCCCTTGGGCCTTGAGCTGCTGGCAAGCCTGTCGCGCCTGGCCTTCTTGTAGTGCCATCAGCCGGGCGCGAAAAAGTGAGCGCTGACTGTCCAGCGTATCAACCGCAATACGGCCATTCATCTCATGGGGCAAACGCTCAGCGGCAAGCCGTGCAAACTGCTGCGCTTGGTCAATATAGCTAAAGGCCCCCACCTGAATTCCCCAAGTCCCCGCCGCAGGTGGGTCGGGAAGTGTCGTTTCGCGCTCAATCAACGCACGCAACGGGTCATTTCGCTCAATGATCGGGGTCTCAAACGCGTTTATATCAGCACGACTACCTTGAGCCGTATTAACAGACGTTTCCAGCGACGCTAGCAGCTGAGGCGAGTGCGCGGCAGGCGCGGGCTCTACGGGCTCAGATACCTGCGGCTGACCAAAGCGCATAAATTCACGCGAGAAGTTGGCATCGGCTAACCATGTGCCCTGGTCACGCAAATCGGCGCGCATAAAGCTGCGATTGAGCAAATCCGCCATGTGCGTATCGCGGGATTGGGAGCTAAACCCGCCCATCACCACACCCACCAACCGACGTCCGCCTTGCTTAGCCGTGGTGGCGACGTTAAAACCCGAGGCGCGAATAAAGCCGGTCTTTAACCCATCGGCACCCGGGTAGTCACTCACCAATCGGTTGTGACTGGTGTAACGTTTTCCTCTATAGGTAAATTCTTGCAGGCCAAAATAATGGTAATACTGGGGAAAGTCCTGCATGACGCGTACTGAGAGCGTCAGCATATCCCGCGCCGTCGTAACCTGAGCGTTATCTGGTAAGCCTGAGGCATTGCGAAAGGTAGTGGCGTGCATGCCCAGCTCGCGCGCTTTAGTGGTCATCATTTGCGCAAAACGCACTTCGCTGCCGCCTAACGCTTCGGCTACCACCGCAGCGACGTCATTCGCCGAGCGTACCGCCAGCGCCCGAATAGCGGTGTCGACCGGAATCGAGCTACCCGCGGCAAGCCATAGTTTTACCGCAGGTTTAGCGGCTGCATAACGCGAGACGGGCAGAGCTTGATCTAAACGAAGGGTACCGTCTTCCAGCGCTTCAAATGCTAAGTAGAGCGTCATCATCTTGGTTAACGAGGCAGGATAACGCCGCGCATCGGCATTTTCTGCGTAGAGCACTTCGCCGTTTTCAAGATCAACTACGATGCCAGCATAACGCGGATTCGCGTGGGCGTTTGAAGACACAAAAAGTGCCAAGCATGAAACAAATAAAACTAGCCAGACCAAACACAAGCTACGCGGATAAACGCGTAGCTGGGATGCGTATGCCGATGCCCCTTGCATGTGATGCCCCCGTAACGATGCCAATTTAACGGCTCAATTTTTTATTATGGTCAGCTTCGCCTTAAATGCCATAACAAAGCAAGCGTAAATACGCGGATTATGATTTAGCACAAAATAAAACCTTAAATAAGTTTCAACTAATCAATAAAGCAAAAAAAACCGGCCTTACCCAAGCGCTGTTAACGCAAAAGGATAAGGCCGGTTTTACCGGCAGTGAAGACGTGTTGCTAAAAATTACTCTTCAGCAACAGCTTCTTCAATTACCGGACGATCCACAAGCTCAACGTATGCCATTGGCGCGTTGTCGCCAGTGCGGAAACCGCACTTGAGAATACGGAC
The DNA here is from genome assembly GCF_013415105.1 of Vreelandella salicampi. Lineage (GTDB taxonomy): Bacteria > Pseudomonadota > Gammaproteobacteria > Pseudomonadales > Halomonadaceae > Vreelandella > Vreelandella salicampi. The sequence continues at coordinate 116,743 of NZ_JACCDF010000002.1, read as the reverse complement.
GTAACCGCCCGGACGTTCGACGTAACGCGGTCCTAGTTCGTTGAACAGTTTGCCGACGGCTTCTTTAGAGCGCGTGCGGGCAAACGCCAAACGACGGTTGGCAACGCTGTCTTGCTTGGCCAAAGTGATCAACGGCTCGATGACACGACGCAGCTCTTTGGCTTTGGGTAGGGTTGTCTTAATCACTTCGTGCTCGACGAGCGACACGGACATGTTTTTGAACATGGCCTGACGATGCGAGCTGTTACGATTTAATTGACGACCACTCTTACGATGACGCATGGTTGTGATTCCTTACCAAACTGGGACTCAAGTCGACGCTCACGCAGAGGCCTTGTCGTCCTTCAGGCTAGCGGGCGGCCAATTCTCTAGCCGCATGCCGAGGGACAAGCCGCGCGCTGCCAAAACGTCTTTGATTTCATTCAAAGATTTTTTACCGAGATTGGGGGTCTTCAACAGCTCAACTTCTGTGCGCTGGATCAGATCGCCAATATAGTAGATATTCTCGGCTTTTAGGCAGTTAGCGCTGCGAACGGTCAACTCAAGATCGTCTACGGGGCGCAGTAGAATCGGATCAACGTGATCTTCTTCTTCTTCGACTTCCTGTTCTTTATCCGCTTCCAGGTCGACGAAGGCGGCCAGCTGCTCTTGCAGAATGGTCGCGCTGCGGCGGATAGCCTCTTCCGGATCCAAAGTACCGTCAGTTTCCAGATCGATAATCAGCTTATCGAGATCGGTACGCTGCTCAACACGAGCGGCTTCGACCGCGTAGGAAACACGACGCACAGGACTGAAGGTGGCATCCAGCTGCAGGCGCCCAATCGTGCGAGACTCTTCGTCAGAGCCACGAACGTCTGCCGGCTCGTAACCACGACCCATCGCTACCTTTAGCTGAATTTTCAGCTCGGCACCTTCATTGACGTGGGCAATCACATGGTCCGGATTAACGATTTCGACGCTATGATCAAGCGCAATGTCGCCAGCGGTGACGACGGCTGGGCCCTGCTTGTTCAGCGAGAGCACCGCCTCATCGCGGCTGTGCATCTTGATCGCAACATCTTTCAAATTCAGGAGGATTTCAATGACATCTTCCTGCACCCCTTCGAGCGCACTATATTCGTGCTCGACACCAGCAATTTCAGCCTCTACCACGGCAGCGCCGGGCATGGATGAAAGCAGAATGCGACGTAGTGCATTCCCCAGGGTGTGGCCAAAGCCGCGCTCGAACGGTTCGAGAACGATTTTGGCGTGATGTGCGCTGATTTCTTCGACCTTGATGTCGCGAGGACGGAGAAACTCGGTCACTGAACGCTGCATAAGAACACCTTTCAGGCTGCCAAACGGATACTGAGTACTCAAGAGGGTTTAACTCAAGAGTAACCGGGCGGGAAGCAGCGCTACTCCGCCCGGGCTTGAAGAAGCTATTAAAGGCTTACTTCGAGTACAGCTCGACGATCAGGTTTTCGTTGATGTCGGCAGACAGGTCACCGCGTTCAGGCAGAGCCTTGAAAGTGCCTTCCATCTTCTTGGCGTCGGTTTCAATCCACACCACATCACCGCGGTTGGCAGCGAGTGCCAATGCGTTTTGGATGCGAGCTTGGTTCTTCGCCTTTTCGCGAATAGAAACCACGTCACCCGGCTTCACTTGATAAGAAGCCACGTTAACGGTTTTTCCGTTCACGACAATCGCCTTGTGGCTGACCAGCTGACGCGCTTCAGAGCGAGTCGAGCCGAAGCCCATCCGGTAGACGACGTTGTCCAGTCGGGATTCGAGCAACTGCAACAATACTTCACCGGTAGCGCCTTTCAGGCGAGCAGCGGCTTTATAATAGTTGCGGAACTGCTTTTCGAGTACGCCATACATACGGCGTACTTTCTGCTTCTCGCGAAGCTGCAAGCCGTAGTCGGAAAGACGCTGACGACGCTGGCCGTGTACACCCGGGATTTGCTCGGATTTACACTTTTTCTCGAAGGGAGTCACACCACTCTTCAAAAAGAGGTCGGTGCCTTCACGACGAGACAATTTGCACTTCGGTCCAATATAACGGGCCATGAATCTGTCTCCTTAAACGCGGCGTTTCTTCGGCGGACGGCAACCATTATGGGGAATGGGCGTCGCGTCGGTGATGCTTTGCACGCGGAAGCCGGCGGCATTCAGTGCGCGCACGGCGGATTCACGGCCAGGACCGGGGCCTTTGACCAGCACGTCGACGTTTTTCACACCATACTCGGCTGCAGCAGTTGCTGCACGTTCGCTTGCCACTTGAGCAGCGAACGGGGTGCTCTTACGAGAACCACGAAAACCCGAACCACCGGCAGTTGCCCAAGAAAGAGCATTGCCCTGGCGGTCTGTGATCGTCACGATCGTGTTGTTAAAAGAGGCATGGATATGCGCGATGGCATCCACTACCTGCTTTTTAACCTTTTTACGGTTACTGCGCGGGTTAGCCATGTTGATGTCTATTCCTGTCTTTACGCCAGAACGTGCGTGTTATTTGCGGATCGGCTTACGCGGGCCCTTACGGGTACGCGCGTTAGTCTTAGTCCGCTGACCACGCAGCGGAAGACTACGGCGATGACGCAGACCACGGTAGCAACCTAAGTCCATGAGACGCTTAATGTTAAGCGTCACATCACGACGAAGGTCACCTTCTACGGTGTACTTACCAACTTCAGAACGTAGTGTGTCAACTTCTTCAGAAGACAGGTCCTGAACTTTGGCAGTCGGTGCAATACCAGCAGCAGCACAGATGTGCTCAGCGCGGGTACGACCGATTCCGAAGATATAGGTCAGCGAGATCGCCGCATGCTTGTTATCCGGGATATTGACGCCTGCAATACGGGCCATCAGCTTACTCCGAAGTTTGAGCGGCTTGCTCGTGTGTTCATCTACAAAAGGCGCAACAGCATATCCCTTTCAGCGCACAGATGCAAATACATATATACATACGAGCTAGTTCATAAGAACTGTTTCGTAAGAACTGCTTTGCATGCTGTGCTAGGGATATGCCAGCACCGGCTTAAACGTCAGCCCAGAGATTAACCCTGGCGCTGTTTGTGCCGCGGTTCGATGCAAATGACGCGGACAGCGCCATTGCGACGAATAATCTTACAGTTACGGCACATCTTCTTTACGGAAGCTCGAACTTTCATCGTTCTTTCTCCAAAAACGGCTCGTGGCGCGCCCTTCCCTTGATAGGAGTGGACGGCGCGCGTCAGCGCATGATACCGCCGCTACCATAGCCTTTCAGGTTGGACTTCTTCATCACCGAGTCATACTGGTGCGACATGAGATGCGACTGCACCTGTGCCATGAAATCCATAATAACCACCACCACAATCAGTAACGAGGTCCCGCCGAAAAAGAACGGTACGTTCCACGCCACGATCAGGAACTGAGGCATCAAGGAGACGGCAGTAATGTACAGTGCACCGAACAACGTCAAACGCGTCATGACTTTGTCGATGTAGCGAGCGGTCTGCTCACCAGGGCGAATACCCGGTAAGAAAGCACCTGACTTTTTCAAATTGTCAGCTACGTCCTTGGGGTTGAAGACCAGCGCTGTGTAAAAGAAGCAGAAGAATACCACCGCCGCGCCGAAAAGCAAGATGTAAAGCGGCTGACCGGGCCCTAACGCCTGTGAGGCGCGCTGGAGCCACTCCATACCGTCCCCTGCACCGACCCATTGGCCGATTGAGGCAGGGAAGAGCAGAATGCTGGAAGCAAAGATGGCGGGAATAACACCGGCCATGTTGACTTTCAGCGGCAGATAACTGCTCTGACCTGCATACATCTTGTTGCCAACTTGGCGACGTGGGTAGTTCACTTTGAGCCGGCGTTGGCCACGCTCAATGAAGACCACAAACGCCACCGTAGCAACACCCAGCACGGTCAACGCTAACAGCGGCAGAACATTCCAAGCCCCTTCATTGCGAGCAAGCTCAAACGCTTGCCCCACGGCGCTGGGTAGCCCAGCGACGATCCCCGAGAAGATTAGCAGCGAAATGCCGTTGCCAATCCCCTTCTCGGTGATCTGCTCACCTAGCCACATCATAAACACTGCGCCGGCGACAAATGTCACCACGGCAGTGAAAAAGAAGCTAAAGTCAGCGCTGTAAGCGATACCTTGACTAGCCAGGCCCACCGACATGCCGGTGGCCTGTACAAGGGCCAGTAGCACCGTGCCGTAGCGAGTGTACTGGCTAATCTTGCGGCGGCCGGCCTCGCCTTCCTTCTTGAGCTGCTCAAGATGGGGCGAAACCGCAGTCATCAGCTGCATGATAATCGACGCCGATATGTAGGGCATAATACCCAGGGCGAGGACACTCATGCGCTCCAGAGCACCGCCTGAGAACATGTTGAACATGCCCAGGATGGTGCCCTGTTGCTCCCTAAACAAGGCAGCAAGCTGGTCAGGATTGATACCGGGCACGGGGATGTGGGCACCGATGCGGTACACCACGATGGCGATGAGCACAAAGCGCAACCGCGCCCAAAGTTCACCCAGACCGCTGCCCGTCGCCGGCATATTTCCTGACTTGGCCATTTAGTCCTCTACCTTGCCGCCAGCAGCTTCGATCGCAGCACGGGCACCTTTGGTGACCTTAATACCACGAACAGTAACTGCCTTGTTCAATTCGCCAGAAAGGATGATCTTCGCGTGACGCGTCCCATCCTTCAGCACGTTGGCATCTTTCAGCGTCTGCATAGTAACTTCGTCGCTGGCAACTTTCGCCAGTTCCGCCAGACGTACTTCTTCAGACACCAGTGACTTGGCAGACGTGAAACCAAACTTCGGCAGGCGACGCTGCAACGGCATCTGACCGCCTTCGAAACCTGGCTTAACGCTACCGCCACTGCGTGACTTCTGGCCTTTATGGCCACGGCCACCGGTCTTGCCTAGACCGGAACCGATACCACGACCAACACGCTTTTCAGCCTGTTTGGAGCCCGGTGCCGGGCTCAGGGTATTGAGTTTCATGGATTACTCTCCCTCAACGCGCACAAGGTAGTTAACCTTGTGAATCATGCCGCGTACGGCGGGGGTGTCTTCCAGCTCAACCGTGTGACCGATGCGACGCAAACCCAGGCCTTGGATATTAGCCTTGTGCTTGGGTAGAACGCCGATGGTGCTGCGGATCTGGGTAACCTTGATCGTTGCTGCCATGGTGCTCACCCCGTGATCGCTTCGACAGACAGACCGCGCTTAGCGGCCACGTCTTCCGGTGCTTGCATGGACGCGAGACCGTTTACGGTAGCGCGTACAACATTGACCGGGTTGGTGGAACCGTAGCACTTGGCCAGTACATCGTGGACGCCAGCGAGCTCTAGTACAGAGCGCATAGCGCCGCCAGCGATGATACCGGTACCTTCAGAAGCCGGCTGCATGTAAACCTTAGAAGCGCCATGACGGGCTTTCACCGGGTACTGCAGCGTGTGGCCTGAGAGGTTCACCTTGACCATGTTGCGACGTGCTTGATCCATCGCCTTTTGAATCGCAATCGGCACTTCACGCGCCTTACCACGACCAAAGCCGACACGACCTTTACCATCACCAACGACGGTCAGTGCGGTAAAGCCGAAAACACGACCACCTTTGACCACCTTGGCGACACGGTTGACCTGCACTAACTTCTCTTGCAAATCACCGTTTTGCTGTTCGTTCTTCGCCATCGTAAAAACCCTTTAGAATTCCAGGCCGCCTTCACGCGCGGCGTCGGCCAAAGCCTTGACGCGACCGTGATACTTAAAACCAGCACGGTCAAAGGCCACCTGGGTGATGCCTGCTTCTTTTGCGCGCTCGGCAATCAGGGTGCCCACTTGCGTGGCTGCCTCTGTGTTACCGGTTGCACCCTCGCGAAGCGCCTTATCCAGCGTAGAAGCGCTGGCAAGCACTTTGCCACCATCCGGCGAGATAATCTGCGCATAGATGTGACGCGGGGTACGGTTGACGCACAGGCGGAACGCGCCTAGCTCGCGAATTTTGGCGCGAGCACGGCGGGCACGACGGAGACGAGATTCTTTCTTCGCGTTCATAACCCTGCCTTACTTCTTCTTGGCTTCTTTGCGACGCACCAGCTCGTCGGCGTACCGAACACCCTTGCCCTTATACGGCTCAGGCGGACGGAAGGCGCGGATTTCCGCGGCGCACTGACCGAGCTTCTGCTTATCCGCGCTTTTCAGCACGATGACGGTGTTCTTCGGCGTTTCCGCTGAGACACCTTCAGGCAGTTGGTAGTCGACCGGGTGCGAGAAGCCCAGTGAAAGATTGAGCGTCTGGCCCTTCGCTTGAGCACGATAACCGACGCCAACAATTTCGAGGGACTTCGTAAAGCCCTCGGATACGCCCGTGACCAGGTTTTGAACCAACGCACGGGTAGTGCCGGCCATCGCCCAGCTCTTCGCCGACTCACTCGGGGCAAAGGTTAGCTGGCCGTCTTCCTGACCCACCACGACATCCGCGTGGATCGTCATCGACAGCGTGCCTTGGCTGCCTTTTACGGTCAGCTGGTCAGCATCAATTTTGATGTCGACGCCGGCAGGCACTTTAACCGGATATTTCGCTATGCGGGACATTCCAGCCTCCTAGAATACGGTGCAGATGACTTCGCCACCGACACCCGCCTGGCGCGCGGCACGATCAGTCATTACCCCATTGGAGGTAGTGACAATCGCGATACCCAGACCATCGGCGACCTTGGGCAAATTGTCTTTGCCTTTGTACTGGCGCAGAGACGGCTTGGAAACCCGCTGGATGTGATCGATAACCGGCTTACCCTCAAAGTACTTGAGAGTCACAGTCAGCTCGGGCTTGGTGCTTTCAGCCACCGCGAAATCGGTGATATAGCCCTCTTCTTTCAACACGCGGGCCACTTCCACTTTCAACTTGGAGGACGGCATGGTGACCGTCTCCTTGGTGGCCATCTGCGCATTGCGGATACGGGTAAACATATCCGCCAGAGTGTCTTGCATGCTCATTTAATGTGCGCTCCTGATGATGCTACGTGGCACTTACCAGCTGGACTTTTTCAGACCAGGGACGTCGCCACGCATGGCGGCTTCACGCAGCTTGTTACGGCCGAGACCGAACTTGTTGTAGAAACCGTGCGGACGGCCGGTAATGCGGCAGCGGTTACGCTGACGTACCGGACTTGAGTCGCGCGGCAGTTGCTGCAGCTTAAGCTGCGCTTCGAAGCGCTCTTCGTCGGAAGCGTTCACATCATAAATGACCGCTTTGAGTTCAGTTCGCTTGGCCGCGTACTTCTCGACCAACTTAGTGCGCTTGAGCTCACGCTCTACCATGCTTTTCTTTGCCATGATCTCAGCCCTATTTTTTGAACGGGAAGCTCAACGCGCGCAGTAGCGCACGGCCTTCCTCGTCGGTGTTGGCGGTAGTGGTGATGGTGATATCGAGCCCACGGATGCGATCAATTTTATCATACTCGATCTCCGGGAAGATGATCTGTTCACGCACACCCATAGAATAGTTGCCGCGACCGTCAAAAGACTTCGGGTTGAGACCACGGAAGTCACGCACACGAGGAATCGCGATGTTGACCAGGCGGTCAAGGAAGTCCCACATGCGCTCACCGCGCAGGGTCACCTTGATACCGATCGGCCAACCTTCGCGAACCTTGAAGCCCGCGATGGACTTGCGTGCCTTGGTCACCAACGGCTTTTGACCGGACAACATCTCCAGGTCGCCGATGGCATTATCGATCAGCTTTTTATCGCTGACCGCATCGCCGATGCCCATGTTCAGGGTCACTTTTGTGATCCGCGGCACCTGCATTACGTTGGCATAGCTGAACTCTTCTTTGAGTTGAGCTGCTACCTCGTTTTGATAACGTTCTTTCAAGTTCGCCATTTTGCTACCCGACTCACGTTAGGCGTCGATCTGCGTTTGCGTCGACTTGTAGATACGTACCTTGGTACCGTCTTCGCTCACTTGGAAGCCGACGCGATCCGCCTTACCGGTCTCCGAATTGAAGATGGCTACGTTGGACGCGTGAATCGGAGCCTCACGCTCCACGATACCGCCCTGATTTCCCGCCATGGGATTTGGCTTGGTGTGACGCTTAATCATGTTCACACCGGATACGACGAAGCGATTGTCTAACACACGCTTAACCGTACCGCGCTTGCCTTTATCCTTCCCGGCGATGACGATGACTTCATCGTCACGTTTGATCTTTTGCATATCCGCCTCGCTCCTTACAGCACTTCAGGCGCCAAGGAAATGATCTTCATGAACTTTTCATTACGTAGTTCACGAGTGACCGGCCCGAAAATACGGGTGCCGACCGGCTGTTCGTTGGTGTTGTTCAACAGAACCGCCGCATTTCCGTCGAAACGGATCAGCGAACCGTCAGGACGACGGACGCCGCTCTTTGTACGAACGACTACCGCTTTCATGACCTGGCCTTTTTTGACCTTGCCACGCGGAATCGCTTCTTTTATCGATACTTTAATGATGTCACCAACGCGAGCGTAACGACGGTGTGAGCCGCCTAGCACCTTGATGCACTGCACCCGGCGCGCTCCGCTGTTGTCAGCGACATCCAGCATTGTCTGAGTCTGAATCATCGGTTTTCTCCAAACCTAATCTGACTGCACTGGTTGAACAGACGCAGGAATTAACCCTTGGCCTGCTCGACCACCTCGACTAGCGTCCAAGCTTTCATCTTGGACAGCGGACGGCACTCTTCAATAGAGACCGTATCGCCAGCCTTCGCTTGATTCGCCTCATCATGGGCGTGCAGCTTGGTGGAGCGCTTTACGTATTTACCGTAGATCGGGTGACGTTCACGACGCTCAATCATTACGACGATGGATTTATCCATCTTGTCACTCACCACTTTACCGGTGAGCGTACGAGTTTTCTTTTCTTCGGCCATCTCAATCACCTGCCTTCTCGTTAAGCACAGTCTTCACGCGGGCGATATCCCGACGGACCTGCTTGAGCAGATGAGTCTGGCTCAGTTGGCCGGTGGCCTTCTGCATGCGCAGGTTAAACTGCTCGCGGAGGAGTTCGAGGAGCTGCTCTTGCAACTCGCCGACTGACTTTTCACGAATTTCCTGGGCTTTCATCACATCACCGTCCGTTTCGCAAAGGTGGTGGATATGGGCATTTTCTGGGCGGCCAACTCAAACGCTTCACGCGCAAGCTCTTCGGACACACCTTCAATCTCGTACAAGACCCGACCCGGCTGGATCTGGGCGACCCAGTACTCGACGGAACCTTTACCCTTACCCATACGAACTTCGAGCGGCTTTTTAGAGATCGGCTTATCCGGGAATACGCGGATCCAAATCTTACCGCCACGTTTTACGTGACGTGTGATCGCACGACGGCCTGCTTCGATCTGGCGCGCGGTAATACGTCCGCGGCCAGTCGCTTTGAGGCCATACTCCCCAAAGCTAATCTTGCTTCCGCGATGTGCTAGGCCACGGTTGCGGCCCTTTTGCACCTTGCGGAATTTTAAACGCTTGGGCTGTAACATCGACTCGCTCTCCCCTTACCTGGAACCTTTCTTCTTGGGTGCGTTGCCGGAAGGCTGTTGCTTAGCCTTGGCACGAACTTCCTCAATACCGCCGAGGATTTCACCCTTGAAGATCCACACTTTGACGCCGATGACGCCGTAGGTGGTGTGAGCTTCGTAAGTGGCGTAGTCGATATCCGCACGCAGTGTGTGCAGCGGAACGCGACCTTCGCGATACCATTCGGTACGTGCGATTTCAGCACCACCCAAGCGACCTGACAGCTGAATCTTGATGCCGCCGGCACCTAGACGCATGGCGTTTTGTACCGCGCGCTTCATCGCACGACGGAACATGACGCGACGCTCTAGCTGACCCGCAACGTTAGCAGCTACCAGCTTGGCATCCAGCTCCGGCTTGCGAACTTCTTCGATGTTCACATGCACGGGGACACCCATCATCTCGGTCAGATCACGACGCAAACGGTCGACATCTTCCCCTTTTTTACCAATCACGATACCCGGACGGGCAGTGTGAATGGTGATGCGGGCGTTATTCGCTGGACGCTCGATGTTAATGCGGCTTACGGAGGCGTTTTTGAGACGCTGCTCCAAGAAGCTACGCACTGCGAGATCATTATTGAGCTTATCGGCGTAAGCGCCGCGCTCGGCATACCAGACAGAAGCATGGTCTTTAACGATGCCCAGTCGAATGCCTGTTGGATTGACTTTCTGACCCATCTGGTCGACTCCTACTTCTCGGCTACCTTAACGGTGATGTGGCAGGTGCGCTTCAAGATACGATCCGCACGCCCTTTGGCACGCGGCTTGATACGCTTGAGCGTCATGCCCTCATCGACGCAGATGGTCGAGACACGCAGCTCGTCGATATCCATGCCTTCGTTTTCTTCCGCGTTTGCAATGGCGGACTGCAGCACTTTTTTGACCAACGTAGCAGCCTTCTTCGGCGAGAAGGTCAGAAGGTCAAGTGCCTCGGCGACAGGTTTACCGCGCACCTGGTCAGCCACCAAACGGGCCTTCTGGGCGGATAAACGAGCGCCACGCAGCTTAGCTGTGACTTCCATCTCTCAATCCTCTTTGGCTTACCGTTTGGCTTTCTTGTCCGCCGCATGCCCACGATAAGTGCGGGTGGCAGCGAATTCGCCTAGCTTGTGACCAACCATTTCCTCGGAGACGTGCACCGGGACGTGTTGGCGACCGTTATGTACTGCAATGGTCAGACCTACCATATTCGGCAGGATCATCGAACGACGCGACCAGGTCTTGATCGGTTTACGATCGTTCTTTTCCACTGCTACCTCGACCTTCTTCAAAAGATGAAGGTCAATGAAGGGACCTTTCTTAAGTGAACGTGGCACAGCCGTTACCCCTTAATATCTTGGCGATTTTAATCACCGTGCCTTACGGCGACGGACGATTAGCTTGTCGGTGCGCTTGTTCTTACGCGTCTTATGACCCTTAGTCGGCACACCCCAAGGTGTAACCGGGTGACGACCGCCGCTAGAGCGACCTTCACCACCACCGTGCGGGTGATCCACCGGGTTCATTGCAACGCCGCGAACGGTTGGGCGCACGCCTCTCCAGCGCTTCGCACCGGCCTTGCCAAGTTGACGCAGGCTGTGCTCGGAGTTGCTCACTTCACCCAAGGTCGCACGACATTCCGCCAGGACTTTACGCATCTCGCCAGAGCGAAGACGCAGGGTCGCGTAGTTACCTTCACGAGCGACCAGCTGGGCGCTTGTGCCGGCACTGCGAGCAATCTGCGCGCCTTTACCCGGCTTGAGTTCAATACCGTGAACGGTAGAACCCAGCGGGATGTTGCGCAGCGGCAAGGCATTGCCTTTCTTGATGGGCGCGTTAACACCAGATTCCAGCACGTCACCCGCGCTGACGCCTCTCGGCGCAATGATGTAACGACGCTCGCCATCGGCATACTTCAACAGCGCGATGTGCGCGCTACGGTTGGGATCATGCTCCAAACGCTCAACGGTGGCCGGAATGCCATCTTTGGTGCGTTTGAAATCGATCAACCGGTAGTGCTGACGGTGACCACCCCCCATGTGACGGGTAGTGATACGACCGTAGTTATTACGTCCACCGGACTTGGACTGCTTTTCCAAAAGCGGTGCATAGGCACGGCCTTTGTAAAGCGCTTCGCCAACAATCTTAACGACGTGGCGACGACCGGCGGATGTGGGTTTGGTCTTGACGATTGCCATTATCCGTACTCCTGCCCTTATTCGGCGCCAGAGAAGTCTTCGAGCGTTTCACCTGCGGCGAGGGTGACATACGCTTTGCGATACCCTTTACGCATGCCAACGCCGTTTGCGGTACGCTTAGTCTTACCTTTGACGTTTAGCGCTTGAACGCGATCGACTTTCTTGCCGAACAGCGCTTCAACTGCTTTTTTAATCTCGGGCTTAGTAGCGTCGCTCGCGACTTTGAAAACGTACTGATTGCGCTCTGCTGCCATCGCGGCCTTCTCGGTCACGTGCGGCCCAAGCAGAACCTTGAATACGCGTTCTTGGTTCATGCCAGCTTCTCCTCGAATTTACGCAGGGCGGAGACGGTGACCAACACCTTATCAAAGGCAACCAGGCTCACCGGATCAGCGGCTGCAACATCCACCACGTCAACGTGGGGAAGATTGCGCGCGGCCAAGTAGAGCTTTTCATCAACTTCTTCAGTGATGATCAGCACTTTTTCCAGATCCAGCTCTTTGAGCTTGGCAGCGACCTGCTTGGTTTTCGGCGCTTCAACGGCAAACTCATCCACTGCCACTAAGCGTTCTTGACGCACTAGCTCTGACAAAATGGAACGCATCGCCGCGCGGTACATTTTACGGTTTACCTTCTGGGTGTAGTCTTGCGGACGAGCCGCGAAGGTAACGCCGCCGCTGCGCCACAGCGGAGAACGGATCGTGCCGGCGCGTGCGCGACCGGTACCCTTCTGACGCCACGGTTTCTTACCACCGCCGCGTACTTCAGAACGGTTTTTCTGTGCGCGTGTTCCCTGGCGACCACCGGCTAAATAAGCGGTGACAACCTGATGAACCAGCGCCTCATTGAATTCTTTGCCAAAGGTGGCGTCGGCTACTTCAACGGTACCCGCGCCTGCAGCAAGATTCAGATTCATTGGTAATATCCCCTTCAGCCAGCTTTCACGGCGCTGCGAACGACAACGTCGCTACCGGTTGCTCCCGGAACGGCACCTTTAATAAGCAGCAGATTGCGCTCGGCGTCGACACGGACGATTTCAAGGCTTTGCACGGTGCAGCGGGCGTTGCCCATCTGACCGGCCATTTTCTTGCCTTTAAATACGCGACCCGGAGTTTGACACATACCGATGGAACCCGGTGCGCGGTGCGCCAGAGAGTTACCGTGGGTCATGTCTTGGGTACGGAAGTTCCAGCGCTTAACAGCGCCCTGGAAACCTTTACCCTTAGAGGTGCCGGTCACATCGATCATCTGACCAGCTTCGAAGAGGGATACGGTGAGTTCGCCGCCTACTTCAGGAGCCTCTTCGCCTTCTTCCAGACGAAACTCCATCAGCTTGCGACCAGCTTCAACACCTGCCTTGGCAAACTGACCCGCTTGCGCTTTGGTGAGGTGCTTAGCTTTACGAGAGCCAGTTGTAACCTGAACCGCCGCGTAGCCGTCAGACTCGACAGACTTAACGCGTGTAACACGGTTAGGATCAACCTCAATAACGGTTACGGGCACGGATGCTCCGTCTTCGGTAAAGACACGGGTCATCCCGGCCTTTTTACCGACCAAACCGATAGTCATTCTCAGTTCTCCTATAGTGTACGGGGCTATCACCCGCTATGGCTGCCCTTTCCAGAGCATTCCACTAGCACATTGTGTGGCGCCTCACGGCGCGGCGGCTGCTGCTTTTCTCTGTTAAAACCTGAAAAGCGCTAGGCCGCGAGTGTCTAGTGTGATTAGTCGAGCTTGATTTGCACGTCTACGCCAGCAGCGAGATCGAGCTTCATCAGCGCGTCAACTGTTTTCTCAGTGGGCTCAACGATATCGAGCACACGCTTATGAGTGCGAATCTCATACTGGTCGCGCGCATCTTTGTTGACGTGCGGTGAAATCAGTATGGTATAGCGCTCGCGATTGGTCGGGAGCGGAATCGGCCCACGAACCTGAGCACCAGTACGCTTTGCGGTTTCTACAATCTCCGCAGTGGACTGATCGATCAGGCGATGGTCGAATGCTTTCAACCGAATGCGAATCTTTTGGTTCTGCATTTGCCCTAAACTCCAATGGATGTCGACGGCGCGAGCCGTCTACCCACGCATTCAAAGGATGCGCATTATAGGCACGCCAGCGAAGCATGTCAAACACTTCTCGCTGATGCGTAGAAAAGGGGGCTCTAAGAGCCCCCTTTGATCCTAATGGATCGACTTACTTAACGATCTTGGCGACAACGCCAGCACCGACAGTACGTCCACCTTCACGGATTGCGAAGCGCAGACCGTCGTCCATGGCGATCGGAGCGATCAGGGTAACAACCATTTTCACGTTGTCGCCCGGCATGACCATCTCAACGCCTTCCGGCAGTTCACAGGTACCGGTTACGTCAGTAGTACGGAAGTAGAACTGCGGACGGTAGCCTTTGAAGAACGGCGTGTGACGACCACCTTCTTCTTTGGACAGCACATAGACTTCAGCTTCGAAGACGGTGTGCGGCGTGATGGTGCCAGTTTTCGCCAGAACCTGACCGCGCTCAACGTCGTCACGCTTGGTACCGCGAAGCAGCGCGCCAACGTTCTCGCCTGCACGACCTTCGTCGAGCAGCTTACGGAACATTTCAACACCGGTCACGACGGTTTTGGTGGTATCGCGCATACCCACGATTTCCACTTCTTCACCCGCCTTGATAACACCACGCTCTACACGGCCGGTAACAACGGTACCACGGCCAGAGATAGAGAATACGTCCTCGATCGGCATCAAAAACGGCTGATCGATAGCACGTTCCGGCTCCGGAATGTACTCGTCCAGCGCTTTGATCAGGTTGGCAACAGCAGTCGTACCCATGCCGTTGTCATCTTTACCCTCAAGCGCCATCAACGCAGAACCTGTAACGATCGGCGTGTCGTCGCCCGGGAAGTCGTACTGGTCGAGAAGCTCGCGAACTTCCATCTCTACCAGTTCGAGCAGCTCCTCATCATCTACCATGTCCGCTTTGTTCAGGAACACGACGATGTACGGAACGCCAACCTGGCGAGAAAGCAAGATGTGCTCGCGAGTTTGCGGCATCGGGCCATCTGCGGCAGAACATACCAGGATCGCGCCATCCATCTGCGCAGCACCGGTGATCATATTCTTGACGTAGTCGGCGTGCCCCGGGCAGTCGACGTGAGCGTAGTGACGCGTCTCGGACTGATACTCAACGTGCGAGGTGGCGATCGTAATACCGCGCTCACGCTCTTCCGGAGCATTGTCGATGGCGTCAAACTCGCTCCAGTCACCGCCGAACACTTCAGCGGAAACGCGAGTCAGGGCCGCAGTCAGGGTCGTTTTACCATGGTCAACGTGACCGATGGTACCGACGTTGATATGCGGTTTGGAGCGTTCAAATTTTTCCTTAGCCACTGCTATAACCTCTTTACGTTAGCTAACGGTTAACCGTTTTGGTTGATGACGGCTTCTACGACGCTGGAGGGCGCCTCGTCGTACTTCGCGAACTCCATGGAGTAGCTCGCACGGCCCTGGGTCTGAGAGCGAAGATCGGTTGCATAACCGAACATCTCACCCAGCGGCACCGTTGCGCGGATGACCTTGCCAGAAGAAGAGTCATCCATGCCCTGCACCAGACCGCGACGACGGTTCAGGTCGCCCATGACGTCACCCATAAACTCTTCGGGGGTCACGACCTCGACCTTCATCACCGGTTCCAGCAGCACGGCCTTGGCCTTCCTGGCACCTTCTTTCACTGCCATAGAAGAAGCAATCTTAAACGCAGTCTCGTTGGAGTCTACGTCATGGTAGGAGCCATCAAACAGCGTGACTTTAACGTCGATCATCGGGTAACCCGCGATGACGCCGTTTTTCAGCTGCTCGTAAGCCCCTTTCTCTACCGCCGGGACGTATTCCTTGGGAACCACGCCGCCCACGATTTCAGAGATAAACTTGAAGAAGATTTCGTCGTCTCCTTCGCCTTTCTCTTCATAAGTCAGCGGTTCGATGCGCATCACAACGTGACCGTACTGACCGCGACCACCGGACTGGCGTACAAACTTACCTTCCTGCTCGACGCTGCCGCGGATAGTTTCACGGTAGGCCACCTGCGGCTTACCGATATTGGCTTCCACCTTAAACTCGCGACGCATACGGTCAACAAGAATATCCAGGTGAAGCTCACCCATACCGGAGATGATCGTTTGGCCAGTCTCTTCGTCGGTTTTCACCTGGAAGGACGGATCTTCCTGAGCGAGTTTGCCCAGTGCAACACCCATCTTCTCCTGATCGGCTTTTGACTTCGGCTCAACGGCAACCGAGATAACCGGATCCGGGAACTCCATGCGCTCAAGTACGATCTTGTGGTTGATATCACACAGCGTATCGCCGGTGGTAACATCTTTCAGACCGATACAAGCGGCGATATCGCCGGCACGGACTTCCTTGATTTCTTCGCGCGAGTTGGAGTGCATCTGAACGATACGACCCACACGCTCTTTTTTGCTCTTGACCGAGTTGTACACCCCGTCACCGGAGTTCAACACGCCAGAATAGACGCGAATAAAGGTCAAGGTACCCACGAAGGGGTCAGTAGCAATCTTAAACGCCAGCGCTGAGAAGGGCGCACTGTCATCCGCTTCACGGGTATCGACGGTGCCGTCTTTATCGTCAAGCTCGCCTTCAATCGCCTTAACTTCTGTCGGCGACGGCATGTACTCGATAACGCCATCGAGAACAGCCTGAACGCCCTTGTTCTTAAACGCAGAACCACAGGTTACGAGAACGATTTCGTTCGCCAGTGTACGTGCACGAAGACCCGCTTTGATCTCTTCGACCGTCAGCTCACCGCCTTCGAGATACTTATCCATCAACTCGTCGGTGCCTTCGGCAGCCGCTTCAACCATTTGCTCGCGGTATTTCTCAGCGGTTTCTTGCAGCTCTTCGGGGATATCGACCAAGTCGTAATTCATACCCAAGTTATCCTCGTCCCACAGGATACCCTTCATCTGAATCAGGTCGATAACGCCCTTAAAGTTTTCTTCCGTGCCCCAATTGATCTGAATTGGCACAGCATTAGCACCCAAGCGCTCCTTCAACTGGTCAACCACCATGAAGAAATCAGCACCGGTGCGATCCATCTTATTGACGAAGACCATACGCGGGACTTCGTACTTATTGGCCTGGCGCCATACGGTTTCGGTCTGCGGCTGAACGCCGGAAGACCCGCACAGCACAACGACCGCGCCATCAAGTACGCGCAAAGAACGCTCAACTTCAATGGTGAAGTCAACGTGCCCCGGGGTGTCGATGATGTTGATGCGGTGCTCAGGGAACTGCTTGCTCATACCCTGCCAGAAACAGGTCGTCGCAGCCGAGGTGATGGTAATACCACGCTCCTGCTCCTGCTCCATCCAGTCCATGGTGGCCGCACCATCATGTACTTCACCTACCTTGTGCGAAAGGCCGGTGTAAAACAATACGCGCTCTGTTGTCGTGGTTTTACCCGCGTCAACGTGAGCGACGATACCGATATTACGGTAACGATTTAATGGAGTCTTGCGTGCCACGGTGGTAACTCCCGTTAGTTGGCAATGCGCGAAATGCACGAAGAGGTGTGCTCGAACTCAGGCGTACCGATTGTGAAACAACCAACACCATCCATCCAAGCAGCACCTCAAGAACATTCGAGCTTAGAAACGATAGTGAGAAAACGCCTTGTTGGCTTCTGCCATACGGTGTACGTCTTCGCGCTTCTTAACCGCAGAGCCCTTACCTTCTGCGGCGTCCAGCATTTCACCCGCCAGACGCTGCACCATCGTTTTTTCACCGCGACGACGCGCCGCGTCAACCAACCAGCGCATAGCCAGCGCTTGACGACGAGACGGACGAACTTCTACCGGCACCTGATAAGTCGCACCGCCGACGCGGCGCGATTTCACTTCGACCATCGGCTGAATCGCTTCCAGCGCTTTATCGAAGATTTCCAGCGGCTCTTCTTTACTGCGCTCGGCAACCTTGTCCAGCGCACCATACACGATGCGCTCAGCTACGGACTTCTTACCGCTGAACATCAGGTGGTTCATGAACTTGGCTAGGCGCTCACTTCCGAACTTCGGATCCGGCAGAATCTCGCGCTTCGCTACAACTCTTCTTCTAGGCATGATAAGCCCTCAATTTAAGGATCCTTCAGGTAAACCCAAGACTCGCCCCGTGATACCACAGCGCCGCTCGACCTTACTCTTATCAGACCATCATATTCGTGTTGACCGCTTGGCAGCACTTACGCAGCTGCACTACTCGAACCAACGCAACCGAATTAAGACTTCGGACGCTTGGTACCGTATTTAGAACGACCCTGCTTACGGTTCTGAACACCTGAGGTATCCAGGGCACCGCGAACAGTGTGGTAACGCACCCCTGGCAAATCCTTCACACGACCGCCGCGGATTAGCACGACTGAGTGTTCTTGCAGGTTGTGGCCTTCACCGCCGATATAAGAAGACACTTCAAAGCCGTTGGTCAGGCGCACACGGCAAACCTTACGCAACGCCGAGTTCGGCTTCTTCGGGGTAGTGGTGTAAACGCGCGTACATACGCCGCGTTTTTGCGGGCAGGCCTGCAGCGCTGGCACGTCACTCTTGGTGACGGGGCGCTTGCGCGGCTTCCGCACTAGCTGATTAATCGTTGCCATAGTCTGTAGCTGACTCCAATGGTTGCCTTACCTTCCAATGGATGCGGGCGCACCCGCCCCACTGTTAAAGGCTGCGCATTCTAATAGTTTGCCCCAGCCATCGTCAAGTCATGGCGACGGTTTTATCACCATGGCCTAACGCTGGGGCTAACGAGGGTTAGAGCTCTTCGTCGTCGGAATCCAACGCCGTTAGCTGAGCTCCAAGCTCCTGCTCGACTTCCATCGCCGATGGGTTGAGCAGTCTATCAACGTCATCTCGCTTACGACGACGCTCGGCATGGTGAGTAAGACCGGTACCCGCAGGGATCAATCGACCCACCACCACGTTCTCTTTCAGGCCGCGTAGGTAATCACGCTTACCGGTTACCGCCGCTTCAGTTAGTACACGCGTCGTCTCCTGGAAGGAGGCCGCGGAAATAAACGACTCGGTGGCGAGGCTTGCTTTGGTAATACCCAGCAGTTGGCGCTGATACTTGGCCGGGAATTTGCCGTCTTTTTCCAAGCGCTCATTCTGCTCCAGCACGCGGACAAGCTCGGCTTGATCGCCGGTGATAAAGTCAGAATCACCCGAATCGGTAATCTCGACCTTACGCAGCATCTGGCGCACGATGACTTCGATGTGCTTATCGTTGATGCCAACACCCTGTAGGCGATAAACGTCCTGAACTTCAGCGGTGATGTATTTGGCCAAGTCCGCGACACCCAGCAAGCGCAAAATATCGTGCGGGTTGCTCGGCCCATCGGAAATGACTTCGCCTTTCTCGACGGTTTCACCTTCGAAGACGGCAATTTGACGCCACTTCGGAATCAGCATCTCAAACGGATCACCATCTTCCGGCGTGATCGTCAAACGACGCTTGCCTTTGGTCTCTTTACCAAAGCTGAGCACACCGCTGATTTCCGCCAGAATCGAGGACTCTTTCGGCTTACGCGCTTCGAACAGGTCCGCTACACGCGGCAGACCACCGGTAATATCTTTGTTGCCCGAGGCCTCGACCGGAATACGCGCGACGACTTCACCGACGCCAATGGTCGCTCCGTCATCCACGGAAATGATCGATTTACCCGGCAACAGGTACTGTACCGGTGTATTGGAGCCTGACACCGCGACATACTCGCCGCTAGCGTCTTTCAGCATGATCATCGGGCGCTTGTCGCGACCCGCCATCGGGCGCGCCGCTGATTCAATCACTTCGATAGACGAGAGACCGGTCATTTCATCAACGCTACGGTGCATGGTGACACCTTCGTCGAGATCGAGGAATTGTGCCTGGCCTTCGACTTCGGCGACGATCGGGTGGGTGTGCGGATCCCACTTCGCTACCGTCGCACCGGCATCGACCACGTCGCCATCACGTACGGCAAGCTCAGCACCGTAGGGCAGCTTGTAGTACTCACGCTCACGACCATGATCATCGGCCACGGCTAGCGCACTAGAGCGCGATACCACGACCAACTTGCCGTCAGTACGCTCGACGTGCTTGATGTTGTGCAGGCGCACCTTGCCGCCGTGCTTGACCTGCACGCTATCCACTGCTGATGAGCGCGATGCCGCCCCACCGATGTGGAACGTCCGCATGGTCAGCTGGGTACCTGGCTCACCGATTGACTGCGCGGCAATAACACCGACAGACTCGCCGATATTGACCTGATGACCCCGCGCCAGATCACGGCCATAACAGGCCGAGCAGACACCGTGCGGTGTATCACAGGTAATGGTCGAACGTACGATGATCTCATCGACACCCATGGTGTCCAGCTCAGCGCACCATTTTTCATCCAGCAGCGTGCCGCGCGGAATCAGCACCTCTTCGCTACCCGGATCGATCACATCCTGCGCGACAACACGTCCTAGCACACGCTGGGAAAGCGGTACGATGATATCGCCGCCTTCGATAATCGGGTGCAGTGTCAAACCATTTTCGGTGCCACAGTCGCTCTCGGTAATCACCAAGTCTTGCGCCACGTCAACGAGGCGACGCGTCAAGTAACCCGAGTTGGCCGTTTTCAATGCCGTATCGGCAAGGCCTTTACGCGCGCCGTGAGTCGAGATGAAATACTGAAGCACGTTCAAGCCTTCACGGAAGTTGGCCACGATCGGTGTTTCGATGATCGAGCCATCCGGCTTGGCCATCAGGCCACGCATGCCGGCGAGCTGACGAATCTGGGCCGCCGAACCACGCGCGCCGGAATCAGCCATGATGAAGACGCTGTTGAACGAATCCTGCTCAACTTCGTTGCCATCGCGATCAATCACGCTCTCTTTCGAGATACCGGCCATCATTGCCTTGGCGACTTTATCGTTGGCCTTGGACCAGATATCGATGACCTTGTTGTATTTCTCGCCCGCGGTCACAAGGCCCGAGGAGAACTGGTCTTCAATCTCTTTGACTTCCGCTTCCGCCGCATCGACGATCTCGGTTTTGGCGTCTGGGATAACAAAGTCATTCACACCGATCGAGGCACCCGACCAAGTTGCCCAGCGGAAACCGGTGTACATTAACTGGTCAGCAAAGATGACGGTCGGTTTAAGCCCGGCGCGGCGATACACTTCGTTGATCAAACCCGAAATCGCCTTTTTCTTCATCGGCTGATCGATCAAGTCAAACGGCACGCCATCCGGTAGAATGCGGAACAGCAGAGCACGACCGACCGTGGTGTCGTAGAGGCGGCGATGCTCAGTGCGCTCGCCGGTTTCTTCATCGACATCCACTTCGTCAAAGCGCACTTTGACTTTGGCGTGCAGGGATACTGACTGGGTACCAAAGGCGCGCTCGACTTCATCGAGACCGGAGAACACCATGCCTTCCCCAGGCGCATTGATCCTTTCCCGGGTCATGTAATAAAGCCCCAGCACAACGTCTTGCGACGGCACGATGATCGGCTCGCCGTTTGCCGGTGACAAGACGTTGTTTGTCGCCATCATCAGCGTGCGCGCTTCGAGCTGAGCTTCCAGGGTCAGCGGTACGTGGACCGCCATCTGGTCACCGTCAAAATCGGCGTTATAGGCAGCGCACACCAGCGGATGAAGCTGAATCGCTTTACCTTCGATCAACAGCGGCTCGAACGCCTGGATACCCAGACGGTGAAGCGTGGGCGCGCGGTTAAGCAGTACCGGGTGCTCGCGGATAACATCGGCGAGGATGTCCCACACTTCGGGCAGCTCGCGCTCGACCATCTTCTTGGCGGCTTTGATCGTCGAGGCATAGCCCAACGACTGCAGCTTGGAGTAGATAAATGGCTTAAACAGCTCCAGCGCCATTTTCTTGGGCAGACCGCACTGGTGCAGACGCAGGGTCGGACCCACGGTGATGACCGAACGGCCCGAGTAGTCGACGCGCTTACCCAGCAGGTTCTGACGGAAACGACCCTGCTTACCTTTGATCATGTCGGCGAGCGATTTCAGCGGGCGCTTGTTGGAGCCCGTGATTGCGCGGCCACGACGGCCGTTATCCAGCAGCGCATCGACCGCTTCCTGAAGCATGCGTTTTTCGTTGCGCACGATGATATCTGGCGCATTGAGGTCTAAAAGACGCTTCAGGCGGTTGTTACGGTTGATCACGCGACGGTAAAGATCGTTGAGATCAGAGGTCGCAAAGCGGCCACCATCCAGCGGTACCAGCGGACGCAGGTCCGGCGGCAACACAGGCAGCACTTCCATGACCATCCACGCCGGCGCATTACCGGAGTTGTAGAAGGCTTCCAGCAGCTTCAAGCGCTTAGAAAGTTTCTTGATCTTGGTTTCGGAGTTAGTCTGCGGAATCTCTTCGCGCAGGTGGTTAATCTCTTCTTCCAGATCAATGTCTTTGAGTAGCTCTTGAACGGCTTCAGCCCCCATACGAGCGTCAAAGTCGTCGCCAAACTCTTCCAGCGCTTCAAAATACTGCTCGTCGTTCAACAGCTGACCACGCTCTAACGTGGTCATGCCGGGGTCGATCACCACAAAGCTTTCGAAGTACAGCACGCGCTCGATATCACGCAGGGTCATATCGAGGAACATGCCGATACGCGACGGCAGTGACTTCAAAAACCAAATGTGTGCCACCGGCGAAGCGAGCTCGATGTGCCCCATGCGTTCACGGCGCACGGCGGCTTTGGTCACTTCTACGCCACACTTTTCGCAGATGATACCGCGGTGCTTCATGCGCTTATATTTGCCGCACAAACACTCGTAGTCTTTCACCGGGCCAAAAATTTTGGCGCAGAACAGACCATCCCGCTCCGGTTTAAAGGTACGGTAATTGATGGTCTCGGGCTTCTTCACCTCGCCGAAAGACCAGGAGCGAATCATATCCGGCGATGCCAGGGTAATCTTAATCGCGTCAAACTCTTCGGTCTGAGACTGCGATTTGAGGACTTTCACCAAATCTTTCATTGGACGGCTCCTAGCTCTCTAACTCGATATCGATGCCCAGCGAGCGGATTTCCTTCACGAGTACGTTGAAGGATTCCGGCATGCCTGCCTGCATGGTGTGGTCGCCATCCACGATGCTCTTGTACATCTTGGTGCGGCCTTCAACGTCGTCCGACTTGACGGTAAGCATCTCTTGTAGCGTGTACGCGGCACCATAGGCTTCTAGCGCCCACACTTCCATCTCACCGAAACGCTGACCACCGAACTGCGCCTTACCGCCCAGCGGCTGCTGGGTAACCAGCGAGTAAGAGCCGGTAGAACGCGCGTGCATCTTATCGTCTACCAAGTGGTTCAACTTCAGCATGTACATATAGCCAACGGTGACCGGGCGATCAAAAGCATCGCCGCTACGACCGTCGTAAAGCGTCATTTGGCCGGAGTCCGGTATATCCGCCAAGCGCAACAAGTGCTTAATTTCATGCTCTTGAGCACCGTCAAACACCGGCGTCGCCATCGGCACACCGCCTTTCAGGTTTTTTGCCAGCGCGATAACTTCGTCATCTGACAGCGAACTAATGTCCTCTACGCGAGTGCCTGGTGTGTTGTAAATTTCGCCGAGGAAGTCGCGGATTTCCGCCACTTGCTGTTCGCGAGCATCGCGCAGCATGGCATTTATCTTGAAGCCTAACCCGCGTGCTGCCATTCCCAGGTGGGTTTCCAGAACCTGACCGACGTTCATACGCGACGGTACGCCCAGCGGGTTGAGAACAACATCAACCGACTCGCCTTGCTCGTCGAACGGCATATCTTCCACCGGCATAATCGCCGAGATAACACCCTTGTTACCGTGACGCCCGGCCATCTTGTCGCCCGGCTGGATACGACGCTTAACCGCCATGTAGATCTTGACGATTTTGAGCACGCCCGGCGCGAGGTCATCGCCCTGGGTCAGCTTGCGCTTCTTATCTTCAAAGCGCTCGTCCATCTCTTTACGGCGATTTTCCAGCTGCTCATCTGCCTGAGCCAGTAGCTCATTGTAAGTTTCATCCTGCATGCGCAGTTTGAACCACTGCTGACGCGGTAACTCGTCCAGGTACTCTTCGTCGAGAGCGTCACCTTTTTTAAGCTTCGGCCCACCGTTCACAACCTGGCCATCTAGCGTGCGCTTAAGGCGCTCAAAGGTGGCTTCCTCAGCGATACGGTAGGTTTCTTGCAGGTCTTTACGCACCTCATCAAGCTGCATTTGCTCGATAGCAAGCGCGCGCGAATCTTTTTCGACACCGTCACGGGTAAAGACCTGAACGTCGATGACCGTTCCTTTCATGCCGGTAGGGGCACGCAGGGAGGTATCTTTCACGTCCGACGCTTTCTCACCAAAAATGGCACGCAACAGCTTCTCTTCCGGCGTTAGCTGGGTTTCACCCTTCGGCGTTACCTTGCCCACCAGAATATCGCCTGGACCGACTTCGGCACCAATGTAGACCACGCCGGCCTCGTCCAGTTTGCCCAGTGCGGACTCACCCACGTTGGGGATATCCGAGGTAATCTCTTCCGAACCAAGCTTGGTGTCGCGAGACACACAGGTCAGTTCCTGGATATGGATCGTGGTGAAACGGTCTTCTTGCGCGACACGCTCCGAGAGCAGAATCGAGTCCTCAAAGTTGTAGCCGTTCCAGGGCATAAACGCGATGCGCATGTTCTGACCCAGGGCCAGATCACCCATATCCACCGACGGGCCGTCAGCGAGAATATCGCCACGCGCCACGTTATCGCCAGGCCGCACAATCGGACGCTGATTCATGCAGGTGTTTTGGTTCGAGCGGGTGTACTTGGTCAGGTTGTAGATATCCACCCCGGCTTCACCGCCGATGATTTCATCTTCATTGACCCGGACCACGACACGACGCGCATCGACCGAGTCGATCACACCACCGCGATTCGCCACGGCGCAAACACCGGAGTCACGTGCCACGAAGCGCTCCATGCCCGTCCCTACCAGCGGCTTGTCCGCACGCAGCGTCGGCACCGCCTGGCGCTGCATGTTAGCCCCCATCAGGGCACGGTTGGCGTCATCGTGCTCCAAGAACGGAATCAGCGCGGCCGCCACTGACACTACCTGGCGCGGCGACACGTCCATCAGCGTCACTTGCTCAGGGCGCATAAACGTGGTTTCACCACGGTGGCGCACCTGTACCAGATCATCGCTTAGCTTGTTGGACTCATCAACCGCGGCCGACGCCTGAGCGATAACAAAGTCACCTTCTTCAATCGCCGACAAGTGCACGATATCGTCAGTCACCTGACCGGCATTGACCTTACGGTACGGCGTTTCCAGGAAACCGTAGCTGTTGGTATGGCTGTAGGTCGCAAGCGAATTGATCAGGCCGATGTTCGGGCCTTCCGGCGTTTCGATCGGGCACAGACGGCCGTAGTGCGTCGCGTGTACGTCGCGCACTTCAAAGCCTGCACGCTCACGGGTCAAACCACCCGGACCGAGTGCTGAGACACGGCGCTTGTGCGTGACCTCAGACAGCGGGTTGTTCTGGTCCATGAACTGGGACAGCTGGCTGGAACCAAAGAATTCTTTCACCGCTGCCGCGACCGGCTTGGCGTTGATCAAATCCTGCGGCATCAAGCCTTCGCTTTCGGCCATGGACAGACGTTCTTTCACCGCGCGCTCAACGCGCACAAGACCGACGCGGAACTGGTTTTCCGCCATTTCACCGACACAGCGAATACGACGGTTACCCAGGTGGTCGATATCGTCGACATCACCGAAACCGTTACGGATATTGATTAGCTCGCGCAGCACATCGAGGATGTCTTTCTTGTCCAACACCCCAGAACCGGTATCCGACTCATGGCGCAAGCGGCGGTTGAACTTCATCCGGCCGACGTTGGATAAGTCGTAGCGGTCTTCGGTGAAAAACAGGTTGTGGAACAGCGTCTCGGCGGCTTCTTTGGTCGGCGGCTCACCGGGGCGCATCATGCGGTAAATCTCGACCAACGCTTCAAGCGGCGAACCCGTGGTATCGAGCTTCAAGGTGTCGGAGATAAACGAACCGCAGTCGAGATCGTTGGTGTAGAGCGTTTCAACGCGCTGGATGCCGCCCTGCGCCATGTGCTCTAACACTTCCGGAGTGATCTCCGTGTTACACGGGACGATTAGCTCGCCGGTTTTGGTATCCACCTGATCTTTGGCTAGCGTTTTGCCGAAAAGGTATTCCATCGGCACATCCAGACGCTCAAGGCCGGCTTTTTCCAGCTGACGAATATGCTTCTGGGTGATGCGTCGACCTTCTTCCGCAATGACGTTACCGTCGCCGTCCTTGATATCGAACGTAGCGGTTTCACCGCGCAGGCGCGAAGGCACGAGCTCCACAGAGAAGCCAGACTTCTCAATGTGGAACACGCTAGTTTCGAAGAACTCGTCGAGGATCTCTTCGGTGCTCATGCCCAGAGCACGCATCAATACCGATGCCGGCAATTTACGGCGGCGATCAATACGCACAAAGACGTTGTCTTTGGGATCAAACTCGAAATCGAGCCAGGAGCCGCGATAAGGAATGACGCGTGCCGAGTAGAGCAGCTTGCCAGAAGAGTGGCTCTTGCCCTTATCGTGGTCGAAGAACACGCCCGGCGAGCGGTGCAGCTGCGACACGATAACGCGTTCGGTACCGTTAATCACAAAGGTACCGTTCTCCGTCATCAGGGGAATCTCCCCCATGTAGACTTCTTGCTCTTTGATATCTTTGATCGCTTTATTCGACGAATCGCGATCATAAATAATCAAACGCACCTTAACGCGCAGCGGTGCAGAGTAGGTCACGCCGCGAAGCTGACACTCCTTCACATCAAACGCAGGTGTGCCAAAACGATAACTAACATATTCCAGCGCCGCGTTACCGGAGAAGCTCTCAATCGGGAACACTGACTTGAACGCCGCGTGTAGGCCAATTTCGTGGCGCTCATCGGGCGAACGGTCTTGCTGGAGAAAGTCGTAATAGGAATCAAGCTGGATGGCCAGCAAGTAAGGCACATCCATCACTTGGGGCAGTTTGCCGAAATCCTTGCGGATGCGTTTTTTCTCAGTGTATGAGTAAGCCATCTGTTTTCCCCAGCTTGTTCACCATGGGTGACCGATGTATGGTCATCTTCCCCGCGGGCGTGTCAGACGCAGACAGCAAGCTCCTGAATGGGCAGCTCGCCGTCAAAATTCTTTGATCTGTTTCAACAGAAAAAGGCCGGCAGCGGGAATTGCCCGCCGCCAGCCGTGGAAGCTTACGCAGCGCGTAAAGCCATCGGCACAAGAATTACTTGAGCTCGACGCTTGCGCCTGCTTCTTCCAATTTTGTCTTCGCTGCTTCAGCGTCTTCCTTGGACATTGCTTCTTTGATGGTCGCCGGAGCGCCGTCAACAGCACCCTTCGCTTCCTTCAGGCCAAGGCCGGTAATTTCACGAACGGCTTTGATGACGTTAACTTTCTTGTCACCAGCGCCTGTGAGCACCAGGTCAAATTCAGTCTGCTCTTCTTCAACAGCAGCTTCACCACCACCTGGGCCAGCCACAACGGCTGCGGCGGCAGAAACACCGAATTTTTCTTCCATCGCTTCGATCAGCTCGACAACTTCCATCACGGTCATGTCGGAGACGGCGTTGATAATATCGTCTTTGGTCAGTGCCATTGTTTCATTCCTAACTTTGCGGGAGTCTCGGTCGCCCGAGGACTCAGGATTCATTGCTCGTATTAGGCAGCTTCACGCTGCCAACAAGTGAAGAGGCTTATGCCGCTTCGTCTTGCTTCTGGTCGCGCAGTGCGGCCAGAGTACGAACCAGCTTGCCAGCAGAGGCTTCTTTCATGACCGACATCAGCTTGGCAATTGCCTCGTCGTAAGTCGGCAGCGTTGCCAGACGGTCGATGTCAGCAGCCGGAATCAGCTCACCTTCGTAGGCCAGCGCTTTTACTTCGAAGTTCTGATCTTGCTTTGCGAACTCTTTGAACAACCGCGCGGCAGCGCCCGGGTTTTCGTTAGAGAAGGCCAGCAGAGTAGGACCAACAAAGCTTTCGTTCAGGCACTCCCACTTCGTGCCCTCCAAAGCGCGGCGAGCCAACGTGTTACGAACAACACGCAACTCTACACCATTCTCACGTGCCTGCTTACGCAGATCGGTCATTTTGCTGACCGCCACACCGCGAGAATCGGCAACTACGACGGAGAGAGCGTCTTTAGCCGCTTCACTGACCTGGGCAACAATCGCTTTCTTGCCTTCAAGTGCTAGTGGCACAGTGATCACTCCTTCGTGCCGAAACCTAAAGTCAGGTCCCGGTGGTTACCATCTCTTCTTGGCCGATAACTGCTGCCAAGAAGCCTAGGGGATGGTGCTCACCAGAAAGCTAGACATTCAACCAACTGGCGGCGACACCATCTGCGCAGGCGTTTTATTCATTAAGCCGGGCTTATGGGCTCGGCACCTGCGGTCTTTGACGGCGCCCCGCCCTGATGTCTCATCTGCGCGGGGACCGCAAAGTTCTTGCTCTGTATAGGCGCACTCGCAAAGAAGTTGCGCCTCTTTTCGATCACGCCTTAAATATAGGCAGTATGATCGACAGTCAGACCTGGCCCCATCGTGGTGGACAGTGTCATTTTCTTAAAGTAGATACCTTTTGAAGTGCTTGGCTTGAGCCTTTTCAGGTCAGCAACGAGCGCATCAAGGTTACCTCTAATAGCGTCGGCATCGAAATCCACCTTACCCACAGTAGTATGGATAATGCCGTTTTTGTCTGTGCGGAAACGCACCTGACCGGCTTTGGCGTTTTTCACGGCGGTCGCCACGTCTGCCGTGACGGTACCCACTTTCGGGTTCGGCATCAGGCCGCGCGGACCCAGAATCTGACCCAGCTGACCCACGACACGCATGGCATCAGGCGAGGCAACGACGACGTCAAAATCCATCACGCCTTTCTTAACCTGCTCAGCCAAATCTTCCATGCCGACGATATCAGCACCGGCTTCTTTCGCCGCATCGGCATTTGCGCCCTGGGTAAAAACCGCTACACGAACGTCTTTACCGGTGCCATTCGGCATTACGGTAGCGCCACGTACAACTTGGTCAGATTTACGCGGATCAACACCCAGGTTGATCGACACATCAACAGACTCTTTAAACTTAACCGTTGACAGCTCGGACAGCAGCGCCACGGCATCTTCTACCGTGTAGGCTTTGTTCGGGTCGATTTTTGCGCGAATTTGCTGAGCGCGTTTAGACAGTTTAGCCATAATCAGAGACCCTCCACGTTTAAGCCCATGCTACGAGCGCTACCGGCAATGGTACGCACAGCGGCATCGAGATCAGCAGCCGTTAGATCCGGCTCTTTAGTCTGGGCGATCTCTTCGAGCTGTTCACGAGTTACCGTACCGACCTTCTTCTTGTTCGGCTCACCAGAACCGGACTTGATGCCCGCTGCTTTCTTCAGCAGCACGGCCGCTGGCGGCGTCTTGGTGACGAAGGTGAAGCTGCGATCCGAATAAACGGTAATCACAACCGGCGTCGGCAGGCCAGGCTCAATATCTTGAGTCTCAGCGTTAAACGTCTTACAGAATTCCATGATGTTCACGCCGTGCTGACCCAGCGCAGGGCCAACGGGCGGACTTGGATTGGCTTTACCTGCAGCAACCTGCAGCTTGATGTAAGCCTGTACTTTCTTGGCCATGTTTTACTCCAATTGGGTGGTAACGCCTTACGGCTCCCCGGTGACAACCAGCCGGCATATAACCGACTCGCGAAATACGATTAATGACTACTTTTTAACGACTATTCTTTCTCAACCTGAGCAAACTCAAGCTCGACAGGCGTTGCGCGACCAAAGATCAGCACGCTCACCTGAAGGCGACTCTTCTCATAGTTAACTTCTTCAACGACACCGTTAAAGTCGGCGAACGGACCATCGACCACTCGAACGGACTGACCCGGCTCGAAAACGGTCTTGGGTCGCGGCTTATCGGTGCCATCTTTCACCCGGCGCAGAATAGCTTCTGCCTCGCGGGTAGTGATCGGCGCAGGCTTCTCTTTAGTACCGCCGATAAAACCCATGACACGCGGCGTTTCATTGACCAAGTGCCATGTATCGTCGGCCATTTCCATCTCGACCAACACGTAGCCAGGATAGAACTTGCGCTCACTCTTGCGGCGCTTGCCGTCACGCATTTCAACCACTTCTTCGGTCGGCACAAGAATTTCGCCAAAGCGATCTTCTTTACCATAAAGCTTCACGCGCTCAAGCAACGAGCGCATGACATGCTTTTCAAAACCGGAGTAGGCGTGTACGACGTACCAACGCTTGGACATGAAAACTCCTAACCAATGACGCCGGACATCGCCCAGCTGAGAAGCGTGTCAATCAACCACAACGCCAAACCAACAATAAAAACAGCCGCCAGCACAATCGCCGTGGTCTGCACTGTCTCGGGACGAGTCGGCCAGACGACACGCTGAATCTCTTTCTTAGCTTCTTGCGCCAAGATAACCAGATTACGCCCTTTCGTGGTGACCAACGCAATCGCGCCGGCAACGATACACAGCACAACCACGCCTAATACGCGATACAAAAGAGCCAAATCGGCAAAATAGGTGTTACCAACAACAGCAACAACCAATAGCGCTACGACCGCTGCCCACTTGAGCCCGTCATGGCGCGACTGTTGTACTTCAGCGCCATGCTTTACAGGACTAGGCTTCATAAAACGAGACTCCTCAGGGTGCAGCGAACGATAAAGGAATTCTTAGAGGGCACACCAACCTGGGGAAGGTTGGCAGGCCAGGAGGGAATCGAACCCCCAACCTGCGGTTTTGGAGACCGCTGCTCTGCCAATTGAGCTACTGGCCTGTATCGTGTTTACGCTGCCTTTAGCATTAATTTGCTTGGCTCTACGCAACAGCGGGCGCCATAGTAGCGAAAACACCTCTACTTGACAACCCTTTTCCTACTTTTAGACATTAAACCACTTTACCTAAAAGCAGAGACAAAAAAAGCGAGCTTCGCTCGCCTTTATCGCAATGTGGAGCTCATGGACGGATTTGAACCGTCGACCTCACCCTTACCAAGGGTGTGCTCTACCCCTGAGCTACATGAGCAACTTGCTGTACAGCCTTGTCATACAAACCACCCACCACACAAAACTGCACATAAACTTATTTGGAGCGGGCAGCGGGGATCGAACCCGCATCATCAGCTTGGAAGGCTGAGGTTCTACCATTGAACTATGCCCGCTGAACCATGGCCGCAAAATATGCCCGCAGAGCTTTTCAAAACCAGACCCGTTACCCGCTCAGCAACTTACGGCTGCTAATCAATAAATCTGGTGGAGGGGGAAGGATTCGAACCTTCGAAGCTTTCGCGGCAGATTTACAGTCTGCTCCCTTTGGCCACTCGGGAACCCCTCCGTCTGTGGCGGCACATTATGCCAGCCTCCAAAGCAGTGTCAAGCGAAGATTGAATTTACATTAAGCAATTAAATCATCAACTTGCTATACAGGACGCACCTGCGCTTCCGCCTTGGAACGCGCTGCATTCTGTCAAAGCAGCATAGAGAATGCAAGCCCTGCCCGTATTTTTTCTAGCGATACCGGTTCGGGCACATTTGGCGCACCCGACATTTTCCCGGCACGCTCGGCAAGCGTTAATGGAAAGCACGCCTCCAGCCCACCATAGACCATATCCGGCCATACCGCGTGCGGCACCTGCACGCCTCGGGATACGACTCGCGCATCGCCACCGGTTAGCAGCATGGGTAGCGCCACGCCTTGTTGGTCGCACACCTCACTGTAGATACGATTGATGGCGCTCACTGCCGCCATGTAAATGCCGTGATTCACCGCCTCGACGGTCCGCCTCCCCGGCTCTAAAAGCTCTTCGGCCTCGCTTTCAGGGTCGATGGCCACGTTGCGAGTACCTAGCTTTAGGCTCTCCTTCATCAAACGCAAGCCGGGGATAATATAGCCGCCCAGGTGACTGCCGCCGGGAAGGACAAAATCCACAGTGATCGCGCTACCGCAATCCACCGCACAGCAACCGCCGACTAATTGATATCCAGCCAGCGCCCCCATCCAGCGATCAACTCCCAGGCGCCCTGGCTCGTCATAGCCATTAACTACGCCGAGCGCTTCCCGCGTTGAACGCGCCACGTAGACATGAGGCACTCGGTGACGCAATAGGTTGACCGTTTCATCGAGCACCGCTGCCCGCGCGACGCTGGAAATACGTACCGACTCCACCACATCCAGGTCGGGAATATCCGCCCCAGGGCGCCACTCTTCACGCGTCCACACAGCCCCGCGTGAGCGAATCTCACTACTTTGCGTCTCTTTGAGACGCCATTTAGACAACGTGTTACCAATATCCAGATCCAGAATCATAAGCGCCTGCGTATGCTGATCTCACCACCGACAAGACGCCGAGACTGTCCTGTTGCTTCTGTTATCCAGAGATTGCCGCTAGCATCTACTTCACCGGCCGTCGCCTCATGCTTTTTCTCGCCCTGAAGCACATAGATAGGCTGATCAGCAAAGGCGTGACGCTGGTTCCATGCCGCCTGCCAAGCGCCAAACCCGCGCGCCTCAAATGTCGCGAGCATATCCAAAAGCCCCGCCACCATATCGGCCGCCAACTGGTTACGCGAAATATGCGGGCAGGTGTCCGCTAAAGCGGCGACCGGCTGATCAATCGCTTCGCGTAGCGCGTCAGGCAGCCAAAGATTCATGCCGATACCGATCACCACCTCACAGGGACCAGCCGCATCACCGGTGACTTCCACTAAAATACCGGCTAGCTTCGCCACCTCATCGTCGCGATTTTTAAGCAGTACATCGTTGGGCCATTTGAGTGCTGGCGCTGCCCCGTGCCGCTCTAACACTTGCGCCACGACCACCCCAACGGCAAGGCTTAACCCTTCAAGCGCAACCACGCCACTTTCAAAGCGCCACCCGACGGAAAGCATCAGGCTTTGCCCCCAAGGGGTCGTCCAGGCGCGCCCACGACGTCCGCGGCCTGCCGTTTGCAGCTCTACCAAACACACTTCACCGTGACCGGCGCCTTGCTGAAAGCGCTCGCGCAGATACGCATTGCTTGAGGGCAGCTGATCTTCGACGAACAGCCGTGATAAATGATGCCGAGCACTTGCCGGCAGATGCGCCACCACGCTCGCGCCGTCTAGCGGCTCTAACCGCTGTGACAGACGGTAGCCGCGACCTTTGACCGCTTCCACCTCAACGCCTAGCGCCTCTAGTCTTTTCAGCTGCTTCCATACGGCCGCGCGAGAGATACCCAGCGCCCCACCTAACTGTTCGCCGGAGTGGACATCGCCATCGCTTAATAAACGCATCAGATTGCCGATGGTCATAGTCTGCCCCACCTGGGAAAAGCCACATCTTACCGGAAGCATTCACGGCGCGAAAACAAACCTGCACCATAATCAAGACAACACTGGCAGTCGACCGCCCCCAGCCCTTATAATGTTGCCCTATTTTTTTAGCAGGATCGCTTCGTGATCGAGAATCTTCGCAACATTGCCATTATCGCCCACGTTGACCATGGTAAAACCACCTTGGTCGACAAATTGTTAAGCCAGTCTGGAACACTCGACCGTAAGGCCGAAGGCCAAGAGCGGATTATGGACTCCAACGACCAGGAGAAAGAGCGTGGCATCACGATCCTGGCCAAAAACACGGCGATTAAGTGGCAAGACCCTAAAGGCACTGACTACCACATCAATATCGTGGATACGCCAGGACACGCCGATTTCGGCGGCGAAGTTGAACGCGTGATGTCCATGGTGGACTCGGTATTATTGCTCGTTGACGCCGTTGACGGCCCAATGCCGCAGACCCGCTTTGTGACGCAAAAAGCCTTCGACCGCGGCTTGAAGCCGATTGTGGTGGTCAACAAAATCGACCGCCCCGGTGCACGCCCTGACTGGGTTATCGACCAAATTTTTGACCTGTTCGATAACCTCGGCGCGTCTGATGAGCAGCTCGATTTCCCGATCATTTATTGTTCGGCGCTCAACGGCATCGCCGGCCCCGATCCCGACGAACTGGCTGACGACATGTCCCCCATGTTTCAGTCGATCGTCGATATCGTTAACGCGCCCAAGGTCGAGAGCGACGGTCCTTTCCAGATGCAAATCTCGGCGCTGGACTACAATAGCTACGTAGGCGTTATCGGCCTAGGCCGCATTTCCCGTGGCAGCGTGAAACCCAATCAGCAAATTGCTGTGGTGTCCAAAGAAGGTCATACCCGCAAAGGCAAAATTGGCCAAGTCATGACCCACATGGGTTTAGATCGGGTCCAAACCGACGAAGCCACCGCGGGCGATATCATCTGCATCACCGGCATCGAAGACCTAGCGATTTCCGATACGCTTTGCGACCCCTCTGCGGTTGAAGCCCTACCGCCGCTGACCGTTGACGAACCCACCGTATCGATGACGTTCCAAGTCAACGACTCGCCGTTCGCCGGTAAAGAAGGCAAGTTCGTTACCAGCCGGAACATTCGAGACCGTCTGGAACAAGAGCTGATTCACAACGTGGCATTGCGGGTTGAGCAGGGCGAAACGCCGGAGAAATTTACCGTTTCCGGACGCGGCGAGCTGCATCTGTCGGTCTTAATCGAGTCCATGCGTCGTGAAGGCTTTGAGTTGGCCGTGGGCCGCCCCGAAGTGATCATTAGAGAAATCGACGGCGAGAAGCAGGAACCCTACGAAGAAGTCATTATCGACTGTGAGGAGCAGCACCAAGGCGCCATCATGGAAGAGCTTGGCTATCGCAAGGGCGAGATGACCAACATGAACCCGGACGGCAAAGGCCGCGTTCGTTTGGACTTCATCATCCCGGCGCGCGGCTTGATTGGTTTCCGCGGCCAGTTCCTCACCTTGACATCGGGTACCGGCATTTTGACCAGCCGCTTTGACCACTACGGCCCGCTGAAGCCAGAGGCCTCTATCGAGCGCCGTAACGGCGTCTTGGTGTCGATGGTCGACGGTAAGGCCCTGGCGTACGCCCTTTTTGCGCTTCAGGAACGCGGCAAGCTGATCATCGATCACGCTACCGAGGTCTACGAAGGCATGCTGATCGGCATTAACAACCGTGCCAACGACATGGTGGTTAACCCGACCAAGGGTAAAAAGCTGGATAACATGCGCTCGACGGGTAACGATGAAAACATCGTGCTGACGCCACCGATTAACTTCACCCTGGAACAGGCCATCGAGTTCCTGGATTCCGACGAGTTAGTCGAAGTCACGCCGAGCCATATTCGTCTACGCAAGAAGCTGCTCAAAGAAAACGAACGCAAACGCTCCAACAAAAAGTAAGCGCTTTTGCAGCGCTGCGTAAATACCGCAGCATAAACGGCGTCGTCGACGCCGGTGCAAACGTCGCCAAGAAGCCCGCTTAATGCGGGCTTTTTTTATGAGCCAGCAATTTTCTCCCGATGATACTCCCGCAGCCATTTGCCAAGCCCTGCCTCTAAACGCAGCCTAAACGCAAAACAGCTAGAAAGCCGCGCGCGAGTCACGCAAAGTAGCGTGCAATACGGGTGTTTTAATCGCTGCTTGGCAAGCACTCATACACCGAATCAACACGGATACTCCTTACATGAGCGGTCACAACGTCTGGACACACAAGGGGACATTTTTACTCGCGGCGGTTGGCTCTGCCGTGGGCTTGGGTAACCTTTGGCGCTTCCCTTACCTTACCGGCGAAAACGGCGGCGGTGCCTTTATCCTGGTTTACGCCTTAACGATTTTTGCCGTGGGCATCCCTATTTTAATCGCGGAAATCATGCTCGGCCGCACGAGCCGTCAAAGCCCAATCATGGGCATGCGCCATCTGACCAAAACCCACCAAACGTCGCGGGCGTGGGAAACCATTGGCTGGCTGGGTGCCGCCTCGGCATTTCTTATTTTGAGCTTTTACTCGGTGGTCGCCGGCTGGTCACTGCACTATACCTGGCAGATGCTCAGCGGCTCGCTCGCCGGCGCCGATGCCGAGACCATCAATGCTGGGTTTAGTCACCTGCTGGCCTCGCCCGGGCTGATGACGCTCTACCACACCCTGTTTATCGCGCTGTCCGCGCTCATTGTCGGCTTGGGGATTCACAAGGGCATTGAAGCGGGCCTGCGCATCATTATGCCGGCGCTTTTTGTCATTTTGCTGGTGGTACTGGGCTATAGCGTTGTCAATGGCGATATCGGCGCGGCAGCGCGCTTTTTGTTTACCTTCAATATTGCCGATTTGAGCCTAGAAGGCTGGTTGCAGGCTATGGGGCAATCCTTCTTCACCTTAAGCTTGGGTATGGGCGCGATCATGGCCTACGGCGCTTACATGTCGAGCGATGCCTCGCTCACCCGCACGGCCCTGTCGGTAGCGTTCGTGGATACTGCCGTTGCCTTGGTGGCCGGGCTTGCCATTTTCGCGCTGGTTTTTGGCGCGGGGCTTGAGACCGGCCAAGGGCCGGGGTTGATGTTTGTCACCCTACCCATGGCATTTGCCGAGATGCCTTTTGGTGCCCTGGTAGGCGGCGTGTTCTTTATCCTGGTGCTGGGTGCCGCCCTTAGCTCGTCTATCTCGTTGATTGAACCGGTGGCCGCTTTTCTGGTCGAGCGCTTTGATCTCACCCGCCCGCAGGCCGTCACCATCATGGTCATTGCCAGCTGGACGCTGGGGCTTCTTACCGTGGTGAGCTTTAATGTGTGGGCGGAAGGCACGATTTTCCACGCGCTCTTTGGCCGCAGCGCCTTTGAGTTTATTGAGCTTTTGACCAATATCTTTATGCCGCTCGGTGGGTTATTGATTGCGTTGTTCGCCGGCTGGGCGTTGACACAAAGCGAAGTGGCCAAAGAACTCGGCGGGCACGATACCTGGTTCCGCGTCTGGCGTTTTCTCGTGCGCTTTATCGCGCCGGCAGCCGTGGCGTTTGTGTTCCTGCGCACCCTGCCGCAAGTGGAAGGCTATTGGATCCCGGCGATTGGCGCTGTCGTTATCGTGGGTGCCTTTGCCGCCGGACGCACCTTTATGGCCAATAGCGCGCGTCCATAATTCTCATCCATACCAATGAGGTCGCATCATGACACCCATTATCGAGGTGCAACAGGTTAACAAAGCGTTTGGCGGCCTGCGGGTGATCAATGACTGCTCGATACAGGTCGCTAAAGGCTCCATCACCGGCATGATTGGCCCAAACGGCGCGGGTAAGTCGACCCTGTTCAACCTAATTGCCGGTGCGCTAATGCCCGATAGCGGCCGCGTTTTGCTCGAAGGCGAAGACATCACTGCACTCAGCCCTGACGCGCGTTTTCATAAGGGCCTGTTGCGCACCTTCCAGATTGCCCATGAGTTCAGCCACATGAGCGCACTGGAAAACCTGATGATGGTGCCCCCCGACCAGCCCGGTGAGACCTTATTTACGACCTGGTTCAAGCCGGGGCGCGTCCGGGCGCACGATGCCGAGGTGCGCCGCCGGGCGCTTGAGGTCATCGACTTCATCGGCCTCTATCACGTGCGCAACGAGCTCGCCGGTAACCTATCCGGCGGTCAGAAAAAGCTTCTTGAGCTTGGCCGCACCATGATGACCGATGCCAAGGTTGTGCTGCTCGACGAGATCGCCGCCGGCGTTAACCGCACGCTTTTGGGTGACTTAATTGGCAATATCAAGCGCCTAAATCAGGAGATGGGCTATACCTTTTTGGTCATCGAGCACGATATGGACATGATCGCGCAGCTATGCGACCCGGTAATCGTGCTGGCCCAAGGTAGCGTGATGATGGAGGGCCACATTGATGACGTTCAGAATAATCCCGAGGTGATAGAAGCGTACTTCGGCGGCAGCGCTGCCTAACGCCAAAAAACCATTCTGCGATACCACTTTGAGACACCACGACCATGCCACTACTTGAAGCACGCGACGTGCACGGCGGTTACGGCAGCATGAACATTCTCAACGGCGTCAACATGACGCTGGAAGCCGATGAAGTCGGGGTGATCGTTGGCCCCAACGGCGCCGGTAAGTCGACCATGCTGAAAGCCATTTTTGGCCAGTTGCACGTCAACCAGGGCGAGATCCTGTTGTTGGGCGAGCCAATTCATAACCTTCCGCCTAACAAACTGGTACAGCGCGGCATGGGGTTTATTCCTCAAGAGAAAAACATCTTCCCCAGCCTCTCTGTGCAGGAGAACCTGGAAATGGGCGCGTTTCTCAAGCCGCACAACGTCAAGCGGATGCTCGCCCAAGTGTATGACTTCTTCCCGCCGCTTTATGAGAAGCGCCGCCAGCCCGCCGGCGAGCTCTCCGGTGGCCAGCGTCAGATGGTCGCCATGGGCCGTGCGCTGATGGCCGAGCCAAGCCTTCTGCTGCTTGACGAGCCGACTGCCGGGCTTTCGCCGCTTTACATGAACGACATTTTCGACCGGGTAAAAGAGATCAATGCTGCCGGGGTGGGCATTTTGATGGTCGAACAAAACGCCAAGCAGGCGCTGGCGATTGCCGATAAGGGCTTTGTCCTCGCCGCCGGTCAAAACCGCTTTACTGATACCGGGGAAGCCTTGCTGGCCGACCCTGAGGTAGCGAAAAGCTTTTTGGGCGGCTAGCCCGAGGGAGAAACGCGTGAACGAACTGGTTTTCTTTATTAATAACGTGGTGGTCGCTGGCAGCGTGTCCGGCTCCATCTACGCCATCGGGGCGGTGGGCGTGACGCTGATCTTCAGCATTATGCGATTCGCCCACTTCGCGCATGCCGATGTGATGACATTCGGCGCTTTGATGGTGCTGCTGCTCTCCACGGCGTTTCCTGCCGCCGGGGCCAGCATCGGCATACCTACTGCGCTTATCATGCTGCCGCTGGCAATGGTGCTTACCGCCGCCCTCGCCGTCGGTATCGATAAGGTATTTTATAAGCCTCTGCGCGCCCATGGCGTCAAACCGATTGTCATGGTCATTGGCTCGCTTGGCGTGACGCTGATTCTGCAGGGCTTGATTCGTCTGTTCGCTGGCACTGGCGGACAAAGCCTGTATGTCGATGATCGCAAAGAGATATTTCGCCTGGCGCTGCCGTTTGAAGATGTGCGTGTGCCGGTGGTAATCACCGAGCCGCAACTCTACCTATTCGTTATTACCCTGGTGGCCGTGATTGCCCTACATCTATTCTTAAACCGCTCGCGGTTGGGCAAAGCCATGCGGGCCATGTCGGATAACCCCGAACTCGCTCAAGCGTCAGGCATCAACACCAATTTAATCGTCGCCGTTACCTGGGTTATTGCCGGGGGGCTCGCGGCCATTGCCGGTACGCTGCTGTCGCTGGATGTCACCTTCAAACCGGATTTGAGCTTCTTTCTGCTAC
Source organism: Vreelandella salicampi (assembly GCF_013415105.1). GTDB lineage: Bacteria > Pseudomonadota > Gammaproteobacteria > Pseudomonadales > Halomonadaceae > Vreelandella > Vreelandella salicampi. The sequence goes on along the minus strand of NZ_JACCDF010000002.1, from coordinate 77,614 downwards.
TGCCCATTTTCGCCGCAGCGATTGTCGGCGGGGTCGGCCACCCTTATGGAGCCATTGCCGGCGGTTTCGTGGTGGGTTTTGCCGAATCACTAGCGGTATTCAATTGGAATATTCTCCTGCGCCCCTTCCGCGATAGCTTCCCTGCGTGGCTTGAGCTGCCTACCGACCTCGCGTTCGTCAGCACCGAGTACAAAATTGTGGTGCCATTTTTTATTCTTGTCGCTATCTTGATATGGCGCCCCACCGGGTTGTTCAAAGGTAAGGTGATCTGATGAGCACACAGCCTAAACGAGAAGATCTGGTCGCCGCTCCCTCGCGTTTCCCGCTACGCGAAGTGTTGCTTTTTGCCGCGCTGATGCTCGCCGTTCTGGGGGTCTATGCGGCCATGGGCGCGGCCTACAGCACGCGGATGCTGGTCGAAGCGGCCTGCTACGCCATTTTAGCCCTGGGCTTGACCATTCAATGGGGCTATGGCGGGCAGTTCAACGCCGGTGTGATGGGCTTTGTGGCCTTAGGCGGTTTCTGCGCCATGCTCTTTAGCGTGCCGATCAACGATGCTTTCTGGGGAACTGAGCTGCCCGGCGAGCTCGGACGCGTACTGCTTTACGCCATTGCCGCCACGCTGGTGGTGATAGGCGTCACGCGGTTAGACCGCCTGGGTGTTCCAAAGACGCTGCGCACGGTGATTGCTGTGGTGGTGGGGCTGATCCTCTATCTCGTCGTGATTAGCCTGCTGCGTGAGGTCACCGGCGAGATTGAGTCACGCGCTGGCTTTATCGGGGGTTTTGGCTTACCTGCATGGGTCGGCTGGATCGTCGGTGGGGCGCTCGCCGGCGGTGTGGGTTATTTCATCGGCCATATTTGTTTGGGGCTTCGCAGCGACTATCTCGCCATTGCCACCTTGGGCATTGCTGAGATCATCAAAGCGTTTTTGAAAAACTCTGATTGGTTGACCCGCGGCACCGCCACCGTATCACCGCTGCCGTGGCCAACCCCCGGCCCCTCTGAGGTTGGGTTTACGCTTGCGCGTGCGCTTTACTTGTCGATGACTGCGGTGGTGATTGCCGTGCTCTTCTTTTTGCTCCACCGCGCCTATCACGCGCCATGGGGGCGTATGATCCGCGCCATTCGCGATAACGAAGTCGCCGCAGCGGCCATGGGGAAGGATATCAACCGGCGGCGTTTGGAAATCTTCGTCCTCGGCTGTATTTTGATGGGCCTCGGCGGCGGCATGCTGACATCGTTCAACAGCCTGTTTGACCCTAACGGCTATCTGCCCCTCAACCACACCTTCCTGGTGCTGGTCATGGTGATCCTCGGCGGACCGGGCAACAACCTGGGGACAATTTTCGGCGCGGTGGCTGTGTACATCATCTGGATCATGTCGGGGCCAATGGCGCTTTGGTTGATGCAGCTGATCGTCACGTTTGGTGAAGGCGCCTTCGGCTGGGATGCCCCTAGCAATATGGATAGCCGAGCCTTGCAGGCACGGGTATTGGTGATTGGTGTGTTGATTACCGCAGTGTTGCGCTTCGCGCCCAAAGGGCTGCTACCGGAAAAGATACGCCACCACGATTGAGCCACTTGTGACCGTCTTGGCTATCAGCCACCATCGGCAATGACGCCACGTAAAAAACCGCTCCCCATGCCATGTGTGTGGGAGTGGCATGTGGGAGCGGTTTTTAGTGTGCTAAACGCGGTTAATAACCACGGCGCAGGCCGTAATCAGAGATCGACCAAGCCCTTGCTGACAAAGCTGCCGTCTTCCACCGTCATTTCCACCACAACGCCTGGCACATCGCCGTTGTCATCAAACTCGTGGGTGCCCGAAGCGCCTTCGTAGTTGATCTCAGCGCCTTGAGCGATCAACTCGACGGCCTTTTCCCACTCACCGGGCAAGATCACTTCACCCGGGGCGGTTGCTACACTCCGCAGGGCATCACTCAGGCCTTCGCGCTCGGCGCTGCCGTTTTGTTCAATCGCCAGAGCCACTAGAAACGCCGCATCATACGCCTGGGCGGCAAATACCGCGCTAGGATCAAAACCGGCGTCTTCTGCGGCGGCGTTGAAGATATCGGAGCCCGGCAGGTCAGGGCTACCCGGCCGCGTTGCGATCATACCGTCGAGTACATCGGCACCAATCGCGTCGACCAGGCTATCCCCTACCATGCCGTCTGCGCCGACGTACTGAGTGAACATCCCACTCTCATAAGCCTGGCGCATCACCGTTTGCCCAGAAGTATCGGCATACGCCAGCACCACTAAGGTATCGGCACCGGTCGCCGAAAGGGAACCGAGCTCCGCGCGGTAGTCAGCCCGATTATCTTCGTGGCCGAGGTTATCCGCCACGGTGCCACCACCGGCTTCAAACGCGTCAACGAACGCCTCGGAAAGACCACGGCCATAATCATTATTGACGTAGGTGACAGCGACGAAATCGATGCCTTTATCCAACAAAAGCTTCGCTAGCATTTCGCCCTGAAACGCATCCGAGGGTACGGTGCGAAAGACAAGGTCGTTATCGTCTAGCTCAGAGACCGCTGGCGCCGTCGAGGCGGGCGATACCATCAGCACGCCACCAGGGATGGCGGCGTTGTTGGCCGCCGCAATCGTGGCGCCGGTACACAGCGCGCCCACGATAGCCGTCACCTGCTCGGTGTTCACCATACGGTCAGCGGCGTTCGAGGCTGCCGAGGCGTCAGAGCAGGTCGTATCCCCCGACGGCATGACCAGTTCTTGCCCGTCTAAAATGCCGCCTTGCGCGTTGATTTGCTGCACGGCCAAGCGCGCGCCATCGAAAATCGGCGGGGTTAAGCTTTCAATCCCACCGGTGAAGCCCCCTAAAAACCCCACTTTCACTTCAGCGTTGGCCACCCCCGCTAAGGCCAGCGAAGACACGGCCACGGCGCTGGCGAGTATGCGTTTATTGATCATGTTATTTGGTACTCCCGATAAATGGACCCCTAAATGTCCCGCATTAGGGCTTTATAATAAAAAGACCCACTTACAATTTGGAACCAAACCGGCAAAAATACAAATCACCGCTTTTAACGCTATCGTCTGCCATGCTCACGCGCTATGCCGCCCAGCCAAAGCCCAAGATCGGCATGGCAAGCGCAAACATGGCCAGACAAATCATCACCACAGCGATAACGCTCATCACCGCCCCGGCGCGCAGCATATCCATCACACTGACTTTGCCGCTGCCGAACACCACCGCATTAGGTGGCGTGGCCACGGGCAGCATAAAGGCGCACGAGGCGGCCATCGCCACCGGTATCGCCAGCAGCAACGGGCTCGCATCGAGACTCACCGTGAGCGCGGCGGTCAGCGGTAAAATCGCCGCAGCCGTAGCGCTATTGCTGGTGACGTGACTCATCAACATCACGATCACCACCACCATCAAAATCATCGCCCACGTCGGCCAACTGCCGAACACCGCCAGCCCGTTGGCGACCACAGCCGCAAGCCCTGAGCTTTCAATCGCGGTTCCCAGGCTCAAGCCGCCCCCCACCAACAGCAGCACGCCCCAGGGCAAATTCTTCGCGCTATCCCAATCAAGCAAGAACTGGCGCTGACGCCAGCGCGCCGGCACAACGAAGAGTAGCAGCGCCCCCATCACGGCAATGCCACCGTCGCTGAGCGTTAGCCCTGTCACGTCCTGTAGCAGTGGGCGAGTAATCCACGCCACCGCGACTAACGCAAACACCGCGGCTACCCGCTTTTCGGGGTTGCTCATCTTGCCTAAATCTTCTGACTGCTGGCTCAACATGGCGCTGATACCGTGCAGCGGGGCGTGCGATACCGGAAAAATGCTAAAGGTCAAAAGCCACCAGGCCGCGACCAACATAAGCAGCGCCGGGGGAATGGCGACCAGCATCCACTGGGCGAAACCGATCTGGATGCCGTAGTTATCGCCGATAAACCCGGCCAATAACGCATTGGGCGGCGTGCCGATCAGCGTCCCCATGCCGCCGATATTTGCCGCAAGGGCAATCCCCAGCAGCATACACAGCGAAAGCGCACGCTGTTGCTCGACACTTAGCTCTTCGTCACGTTCCAAAAGCGCCAACACCGACATGCCAATCGGCACCATCAGTGCCGCCGTGGCCGTATTGCTCACCCACATGCTGAGAAAGGCCGTCGCCGCCATAAAGCCCGCCACCAAGTGATCGGGCCGCTTACCCGCCACCGACAGCACACCCAGCGCGATACGCCGGTGCAAATTCCAGCGCTGGATCGCCTCCGCCAGCATAAAGCCGCCCAGAAAGAGAAAAATCAGCGGATTAGCGTAAGGCACCGCCGCCTCGCTGATATCACCCACGCCCAGCAATGGCAGAAGCGCTACCGGCAGCAGCGCGGTAACCGCCATCGGGACCGGCTCCAGAATCCACCACACCGCCATCCATGCCGTCAGCGCGACCACACTCCAGGCGGCAGGCGGCATATCCGCGGGCGCCTCCATCAGCAAAAGCAACACGGCCATAAGCGGCCCTAGAAAGAGCCCTAGCGTCACTTTTGTCCGTGCGACATCCTTCATCCGTCCTCCTCCTGAGCGCGTTCGGCTTGGCGTTTGCGTGCTTTGTTGCGCCGGTAAAGCCGCATAAGCGCAATACCCAGCGCAAATGCCAACATCACGGCTAGCGTCACGCCTTGCCAGGGCCGGGCGGCATCACGTAGCACGGTATCTAAGGTGATGATCACCATCAGCCCAATCGCCTGCGAGCCAATCGCCAGCGCCCGCAACGGATCAAAAGTTGGCTGGGGCATAATGTCTCCGAATGTATGTGATGGCGTGATAGGGTTTGTATCAGCCTCTAGTGTAACGATTATTTAGGATAACCATGAATGCTATCGCCTTAGGCCCTGTGCTGCTGTCTCTACCGCGCCTTTACGCCTTTGCCAGTGCGCTTTTGCTGATCATCGCTGCGCGCTATTTACTCGGCCTACCCAAGCCGGTTTACCAGCGTTGGTTTACCGGGCTAATGATTGCCTGGCTCATTGGCGCCCGCGTGGGGCATATCGCCCTCAACGCCGAGAGCTATGCCGCCGCCCCGTGGGACGCCATAAAGCTCTGGCAGCCGGGGTATCATGGCCTATGGGGCATGCTCGCGGGGCTTATTTGGAGCGCCTGGGCGCTGCGCGAGCGGCTCATCGCGATGGGCGGGGCGATGGCGCTGCTTATCGGCGCCTCCAGCCTGTGGCTGGTGCTCGTCACACTCTCACCGCTTGGCGGTGGCAGCACGGTAACGGCCTTACCTGAGGTCGCGCTAGAAGACCTTGACGGCAACACGGTGCACTTGCCCGCGCTTGCCGATGGCCAGGGCAAAATCATCGTCAACCTATGGGCCACCTGGTGCCCGCCCTGCCTGCGCGAAATGCCGCTGCTTGCCGACGCCGCCGAGCGCGAGGGCATCACCGTCGTCGTCGCCAACCAGGGCGAAGATTTACTCTCCATCACCCGCTACCTCGACGAACAGGAGCTCGACTTCCGCTACGCGCTACGCGACCCGAACCAACAGCTGATGGTGGCATTCGACGCCCCCGGCTTACCCACCACGGTTTTGTTTGACGGCGACGGCCGCGCGCTTTCCCAGCACGTGGGCGAGCTCACCCGCGCGCAGTTGGATCAGTGGCTTAACGAATGAAAACCCGATTAACGCGACAAGCGCTTAATCCCCCAGCCCCTTTGCGTTAGAATCCCCCGCCCCACTAACCGCCGGGCCACCCACTCGGCGGTCGTTGACCCGTTTCTAGCATCCTTTGAGGCACCATGAGCGACTTTTCTCCCGGCCAACGCTGGATCAGCGACGGCGAGGCTGAGCTTGGGCTTGGCACCGTGCTTAACTGCGACACCCGCAGTGTGACGATTTTGTTCAGTGCCAGCCAGGAAACCCGCACCTACAACACCCGCCAGGCACCGCTTACCCGCGTGCAGTTTGGCAGTGGTGACCGCATTCTCTCTGCCGATGGCTGTCAGATGCTTGTCGATGACAGCAAAGAGCATGATGGGCTGATCACTTACATCGGCCAAGACGACAGCGGCGAGGTCCGCGAGCTGCCCGAAGCCAAGCTTGCCGATACCATGCAGTTCGACCAGGCGCGTGATCGCTTACTGACCGGCCAAGTCGACCGCAATGACTGGTTCGATCTGCGCTTTCGCACCCTGCACCACCATCAACGCATCGAACAGCACAGCGCGCTAGGCTTTTCCGGGCCGCGTATCGATTTGATCCCGCATCAGCTTTACATTGCCGATGAAGTTGCCCGCCGCCACGCCCCGCGCGTACTGCTTGCCGACGAGGTCGGCCTGGGCAAAACCATCGAAGCCGGGCTGATTCTTCATCGCCTGCTGCTCGTTGGCCGCGTCGAGCGCGCGCTGATTTTGGTACCGGATAGCCTTACCCACCAGTGGCTGGTGGAGCTTCTGCGCCGCTTCTCGCTTAGCGTCACGTTGCTCGATGAAAGCCAGAGCCAAGCCCACGGCAGCGACAACCCGTTTGGCAGCGGCCAGCTGATTCTCGGCAGCCAAGACTGGCTGTTTGCCAACCCCGCGCGCCAAGAGCAGGCGCTGGCAAGCCGCTTTGATCTATTGATTGTCGATGAAGCGCACCACCTCGACTGGCACGAAGAAGGCAGCGGCGCCGGGTATCAATGCGTGGAGAGCCTTTCGGCCGAAATCGACGGGCTGTTGCTACTCACCGCCACCCCGGAGCAAATGGGCCTAAAAAGCCACTTTGCCCGTCTGCGCCTGCTCGACCCCGAGCGCTACCATGACCTAGAACGCTTTAAACAAGAAGAGCGCCACTACGTCGAGGTCGCCGGCGCCATTGATGCGCTAGACGCCTTGCCCGGCGATACGCAGGCGCGCACCAAAGTGGATGCCGTCGCGGATGATCGCGATAGCCAAGCGCTGCTCGAAACGCTGACCAACCTCGAAGCCAGCGCGGAACAACACGACGCCGCCCGTGTGCAGCTTCGCGATGCCCTGCTCGACCGTCACGGCACCGGGCGGGTGATGTTTCGCAACAGTCGCCGCCACGTGGGCGGCTTCCCCGAGCGGCGTTATCACCCGGTGCCGCTGGCGCTGCCTTCGGCCTATCGCCGCGTGGTGCGCCGCCTGGCGCGCGACGAGGACTACCTCGATGAGCTTCTGATCGAAACCGGTATGGATCACCCGGATGTATTGATCTACCCGGACGCCATGTACCGCGAGCTCTCCAACGACCCGCTCAACGCCGAGGACTGGTGGCACATCGACCCGCGTATCAACTGGTTGCTAGAAAAACTCAGCGACGACAGCGAAAGCGGCTTTGCCAATAAAAAAGGGCTTGAGAAGGTACTGGTGATCGCCCACCACCGCGAAACCGCCGAGGGCATCGCCGAGGGCCTGCGCGTGCTGGGGGGTTACCACGCCCCGGTGTTCCACGAAGACCTCTCGCTGATCGAGCGCGACCGCGCCGCCGCCGCGTTTGCTGACGAAGAGGACGGCTGCCAGGTGCTGGTGTGCTCGGAAATCGGCTCGGAAGGGCGCAACTTCCAGTTCTGCCGCCACCTTGTGATGTTCGACTTGCCCCAGCATCCGGATCAGCTTGAGCAGCGCATTGGCCGGCTCGACCGCATTGGTCAGCAACACGCCATTGAGATTCACGTGCCCACCTTCGAAGGCAGCCCCGGCGAGCGCCTGCTGCGCTGGTACCACGACGGCATGGACGCGTTCAGCGCGCCCCACGGCGTCGGTAGCGACCTGTTCGATGCCTTTGGCGACGCCCTCGCCGATGCGCTGCTCGACGACGAGATGCTCACGGAGATCGTCGAAGAAACTCGCGAAATGTTCTCGGCCAAGCTTGCCGAGCGGGATGCCGGGCGCAACCGCCTGCTCGAACTTAACGCCTGCCGCCCAGCCCGCGCCAAAGCGGTGATCGACGCCGTTAGTGAATTGGACGACGACAAGGCGTTACCGCGCTTTGTCGAGCGCGCGCTGGATATTTTCGGCGTGGATAGCCAAGACTTAGGCGGAGACGTCATGCTGCTCTCGCCCAGCCAGCAAATGCTCGACGGGCTGCCGGGGCTGGCAAAAGGCGAAGAGGGCTTTTCCGCCACTTACCGCCGCGATGTCGCGCTCGCCCGCGACGATATTCAGCGCCTCTCCTGGGAGCACCCGCTGCTGCGCGAGATGATGGGGCGGGTGATCGACGGCACCATGGGTAACAGCGCGCTGGCGCTACTTCGCCACCCGGCCATTCCGAGCGGACGGCTGATGGCGGAACTGGTGTTCCGTACCCACTGCCCGGCGCCGAAACGGCTGCACCTGAACCGCTTTCTACCGCCGACAGCGGTGCGCGTACTGCTCGATGAGTCCGGCGCCAACTTGACCGACAAAATCTCGTTCACCGGGCTTTCCAAGAACGTGCAGAAAGTCAACAAGTCGATGGCGCGGGATTTGATCAAAAGCCGCCACGAGCAGCTGCGCGCGCTTTTAACCCAGGGCGAAGGTGAAGCCGAGCGCGAGCTGCCGAGCATCATCGAAGCCGCAGAAACCCGCATGCGCGCCCAACTCGATAACGAGCTTGCCCGCTTAACGGCACTGGCCGAGCACAACCCGGCGGTACGCGACACGGAAGTTCAAGCGCTAAAAGCCGAGCGAGCCGCTCTTAGCGACGCCATCGAAAACACCCGCCTGCGGTTAGACGCCGTGCGGGTGGTGATTACCGTCGATGCCGAGCGTTAGCGCAGAATCGCGCCCAGCGCCTTGTCGAGCGTCGGGTATTGAAAGGTGAACCCGGCTGCTTCCAAGCGAGCCGGGCGCATATCGGCGCCGGTTAGCAACAGCCGCGACATCTCCCCCAGCATCGCTTTGAGCACAAACGCGGGCACGGGGAATATCACCGGGCGATTGAGCGTTTTGGCCAGCGTCTTGGTGAATTCGGCGTTGGTGACCGGGTGAGGGGCGCTGGCGTTAAACGGCCCGCTTAGGCTTTCCTCCTTGAGCAGGAACACAATCGCCTCGACCAGATCTTCGCGGTGAATCCACGGCATGAATTGCGTGCCATCGCCAAAGCGCCCGCCTAGGCCGAGTTTAAACGGCGGCAGCATTTTCTGCAGGCTGCCGCCACCGGCATCAAGAACCAAGCCAATCCGCAAGATCGCCAAGCGCACACCGAAGGCTTCGACCTCTTTGGCAGCTGCTTCCCACTTGGCACACAAGCGATGGGCAAACTCATCGTTCGTCGGCGTGTCTTCGGTGACGGTATTGTCGCCTTGATCGCCGTAGTAGCCCATAGCGGAGGCCGACACCATGGCCTTGGGCAGCGGCTGGCCGTTATCTTTTAGCTGCTCGCAAAGCACGGTCAGTTGCTGTGTCGCTTTCAGCCGCGATTGGATCAACGCCTCTTTTTGCTCATCGCTCCAACGCTTCGCCGCAATCGACTCGCCGGCCAGGTTCACTAGCACCTCAGGCGGTGAATCAAGAAATGCCTGAGCGCTCTCGCGCACATCACATGCTTTCGGCAACTGGCCGCGCGCCGCATTCGGCGAGCGCGATACCACTTGAGGCTCGTGCCCCTCAGCCACTAACCGCTCACATAGCCGCTGGCCGACAAACCCACTACCACCGGTGATTAGTACACGCATTGAGATCTCCTTGGCCACACCGCGTTGGGCGCCATAGATGATAAAAATAGATGACGAAAATGTCGTACATTTTTATTGAACAATATTTATACCACACTGTTACAATAGGGTGAGTTTATTGAAGGATGTTCGTCATGTCGGCAAACCACTCTCATACAGACCCTCACACTGGCCCTCTCACCGACGCTTCCAGTGTTGCCGTAATTGGCGCCGGCATTGCCGGCCTTGCCTGTACTAACGTCCTGACGCAAGCGGGCCAACGCGTTGCGCTGTTTGATAAAGCGCGTGGGGCGGGTGGGCGCATGTCAAGCAAGCGCCGCCCTGATGCCACGGTGGATCTCGGCGCCCAGGCATTTACCGTCCGCGACGACGACTTTGCCGCGGAAGTCGAGCGCTGGCGCGGCGCCGGCTGTATCGCCGAATGGCCGAACGCTGTTTATCAGGCTAGCCCAAGTGGCTGGCAGCCATATCACGATGGGCAAACGCGCTATACCGGCGCTCCGCGAATGAGCGCGATCACGCGCCACTTAGCCGAGACGCTCACGGCACAAGGCGCCATCCTGTATAGCGCCACACGCATCACAGCGCTAACCAAAACGGCGGATGGCTGGGAGTTAAGCTGCCAAAATGGCGATGTTTTCGGCCCTTATACACAGGTGGTGATCACCGCACCACCGCCGCAAGCCGAGTCGCTGGTACAACCCTGGGATAACACGCTGTCTTCGCTCTGTAAGCACCTGCCCCAGCAAAGCTGTTGGGCGGGTTGGGCGGTATTTGAGACTCCCCTCCCGACGCTGCCCGGCGTTGCGCCCGACTGGCAAATGGCACGCGCCCAGCACCCGGCACTACGGCTTATCTCGCGCAATGCCACCAAACCGGGGCGTGAGACCGAGCCCGAAAGCGTAAGCCTCATCGCCCAGCTCGACTGGAGCGCAGCACACTTGGAAGAACAAAGCGATGCGGTCGCACAGCAGCTATTTGACGCACTAAAAAGCTTATTTCCCGCGCTGTTGGCGTTTCCCAGGGTATCCGACATTGGCGCTCATCGCTGGCGTTACTCTCAGCCCGCCGAGGATGTCGATATGCCGACTGAGGGCTTTGCCATCGGCCGCGATGGCTTGGCGCTTTGTGGCGACAGCTTACGTGGAGGCCGTGTTGAAGACGCCTGGCTTTCAGGCTACACGCTAGCCCAAGCGCTGCTAGAAGAAAGGGGATCCACGGTGTCGCCACGCTGAGCGGTTGTACCCGGGGGCAACAAGTTGTACAAAGGGATCATGTATAATACGTGGTAACATTACGCCAGTTATCGCGTATTACGACAATATTTCACGACGACATATCGTTAAGACAATCAAGAGGCATTCGCGCCCATGAGTCACAAGGCGACCCATCCACCCGATACTCCGCTTTATCCGATCCGGGAAGTTTCCCGCTTAACGGGTGTGAACTCGGTGACTCTGCGCGCGTGGGAGCGGCGCTACGGTCTCATTCGCCCCCAACGCACGCCAAAAGGGCATCGCCTTTACGCGCAGGACGATATCACTCGGGTGGAACGTATCCTCCAGTGGCTAAACCGTGGCGTACCGGTCAGCCAAGTCGGCGATCTGCTCGACCAGCCAGAAAAGGTCGAAACCCCGACACCGGCCAGCGGTGACTGGGAGAGCCAGCGCCAGCAGTTGCAGGCCACCATCGAAGCGCTGAACCTGCCCAAGCTTGAATCACTGTATTACCAAAGTCTCTCTATCTACCCGGTTAGCGTGGCGATTAACGAGCTGTGGCAACCGGTGATTCTCAGTTTGGAAGCCCAATGGGCCAACGCACCCGATGCCCTGGTTCGGCGCACCTTAGAAGCATTTTTGCGCAGTCAAATCGGCATCCGCTTGCATTACGCCAACCAGGCCACGCGCGGGCCGCTGATACTACTTAATGTGATGCCCGACGATCCCGGCCCGCTGTGGATTCTCATGGCCGCCCTGATGGCCAGTGAACAGGGTTATCGCGTGCAACTGTTAGACCGCAACCTTCCGCTAGAAGACCTCCCCCAAGCCGTGGCTCGCCTGCACTCGTCGATGGTATTGCTGGCCAGCGGCCAAAAAGAGAGCGATAGCTACATTCGCGAAGCGCTACCCCACGCGGCTAAAACCCTCAACGTGCCACTTGGCGTGTGCGGAGAAGTGGCACGCCTACGTGAGCAAGCGTTCACCGATGATTCGGTCCATGTGCTAGGCGATGACCTGCCGCAAGCGATCTCGCGCTTGCGTCCGCTGCTGCGCGAGTCGGGCGTGCTATAGCACTGCATCTCGCGGCGCTATCTCGCGTTAATGGAGGCAATATGGCACGGCAGCTGGTTTGGTTTCGCAGCGATTTACGTATTCACGATAACAGCGCACTTGCGGCAGCAGCGGCGAAAGGGCCCGTGGTTGCAGTGTTTTTGCGCAGTATCAAACAGTGGCAAGCCCACGACCACGGCGCCAATAAACTCGATTTTTACGCCCGTGGCGTTAGCGCGCTAAAAGAGGCCCTGGAAGGGCTGAACATTCCCCTTTTGCACCGCGACATCGGCACCTTCGACAACGCGCCTCAAGCGCTTTTAGAGATCGCCCGCGAGCAAGGTATCTCAGCCCTGCACGTTAATTACGAGTACCCGCTCGACGAGCAACGCCGCGACCAAGCCGTCTTTGACGCCTTTCATCAAGCCGATATTGCCGCCAACGGCTACCACGACGCCGTCGCCTTTGCCCCAGGCACGCTACTCACCGGCAAAGGCGACTATTACGGGGTGTTTACCCCGTTCGCGAAAGCCTGGCATAAAAACGTGCAACCCGAGCAGCTCACCCTGCGCGATACGCCTTCACCGCAATCGCCGCTCAATATCGACAGCGACCCGCTACCGGCACTTCCCGAGCTTGACGACACCCCCGTCGATGGCCGCCAGTGGCCAGCGGGTGAAAACGCCGCCGCGGATCATCTGGAGCGGTTTTTACGCTTTCGCGGTCGCTACTATAGTGATCAGCGCAACTTTCCTGCCGTGCGCGGCACCAGCGGGCTTTCGCCCTATCTGGCGCTAGGGATGATCTCTTACCGCCAGTGCCTACAGGCGGTGATGAGCGAAAACGGCGGCCACTTAGCCGACGGCGATGCGGGCTTAATCACTTGGGTGAATGAGCTGATCTGGCGCGAATTCTACCAGCACGTGGCTGTGGGCTTTCCCAAGGTGTGCCGTCACCAGCCGTTTCAGGATCATACCCGGGCACTCGCCTGGCGCGATGACGACGAAAGCTTTCACGCCTGGTGCGAAGGGCGCACTGGCTACCCATTGGTGGATGCCGCCATGCGCCAGCTGGTAACCACCGGCTGGATGCACAACCGCCTGCGCATGGTGACCGCGATGTTTTTGAGTAAACACTTACTCATCGACTGGCGCCGGGGCGAGGCGTTTTTTATGCGCCACCTCATCGACGGCGAATTCTGCGCCAACAACGGCGGCTGGCAATGGGCCGCCTCCACCGGCACCGATGCCGCGCCCTACTTTCGTATTTTTAACCCCACAACCCAGTCCACCCGCTTCGACCCGGCGGGCGACTTTATTGCCCACTGGCTGCCCGAGCTCGCCGAGCTTCCGGCAAAAGCACGCCATGCGCCACCGCGCGACCTGCTCACTCAGCTCGACTACCCCGCCCCGATTGTCGAGCACAAAGCCGCACGCCAACGCGCGCTGGAGGCGTTCAAGGCGCTGAAGTAGGCCGTTCGCCCTGAGCCTGCCGACACTAGGAAATCCATATGCCTCACGAAACAGCGTTAGAGACCTTCTGTGCTTTTTTTAATAAACTAGACAACACCTGTACAGAAAAGCTATACGAGGTATATACTGACGATGTCGTTTTTAGCGATCCGTTGCACCGCATCGAAGGGCGTGCTGCGTTGGAGGATTACTTTACGGCGATGTACGAAAACGTCACCGAGTGTCGTTTCAGCTATCACCAGAAAGTATGCCAAGGCGATACCGCCTTTGTGACGTGGACCATGCACTTTGCGCACCCGTCACTGGCAAGCGGCAAGGTCATCGTGGTAGCGGGGTGCTCGCACCTGACCTTCGCTGATGACGGGCGCGTCGCGCACCACCGGGATTATTTTGATGCGGGCGCCATGCTGTACGAGCACGTCCCCGTTTTAGGCCGCTTGGTCCGTCTGCTTAAACGGCGAGTCAATTAACGGCAAGACGTCAGTTAACGGAGTGTCACATGAGTCGATGGCAAACGCCGCAACGCATTTGGTTGACCGGCGCCACCTCCGGGATCGGCGAAGCGGTAGCAAAAAAACTGCTCGATGAAGGCCACCAAGTGGTGTTAAGCGCCCGCAGCGCCGACAAACTCGACGCGCTGTGCGCGAACCACACCAACGCCATTGCGCTGCCGCTGGATATCAGCGACCGCAACGCCGTACTTGCCGCTGGCGAAACGATCCGCGAGCGGCTCGGCGCGTTGGATTTGGTGCTGCTCAACGCGGGCACCTGCGAGTACGTGGACATGCCTGATTTCGACATGGCGCTGATCGAGCGAGTCCTCACACCCAACCTGTACGGGACGCTTTACGGGGTGGAAGCCGCCCTGCCGCTGCTGCGCGCCGCGCGTAAAGAAGGCCGCCCGGCACGCCTTGCCGCCACGTCTAGTGCCTCCGCCTATCTGCCCTTGCCCCGCGCCGAAGCTTACGGCGCCTCCAAAGCGGCGGTGAGCTACTTTTTGCAATCGCTGCGCCTTGATCTGCATCAAGAAGGAATCGGCGTCAGCCTCATTCACCCCGGGTTTGTGAAAACACCGCTTACCGAGCGTAACGACTTCCCCATGCCGATGCGCGTAAGCGTTGACCACGCCGCAGAGGCCATCCTTAACGGACTGGCCAAAGGCAGGCTGGATATTCACTTCCCGCGCCGTTTCACGTACCTGGTCAAGCTGCTCGGCATTCTGCCGCCGGGGCTGCGACACGCCATTGGCCTGCGCATGGCCCGCTCGCAAGGAGAGCATGCATGATCCAGCCTGCTCCGCTTCACGCTTCGCAGCGCATCGCCGTCGTCGGCAGCGGCATAAGCGGCATGGCCGCTGCTTGGTATCTCTCAGCGCAGCACGAAGTGACACTTTTTGAATCCGCCGAGCGCTTGGGCGGCCACACCGCGACCATCGATGTGGCGGTGGGCGGCGAGCCGTATGCCATCGATACCGGTTTTATCGTCTTTAACGACTGGACCTACCCGCACTTTCAGCGCCTGCTAGAAACCCTGGGCGTGGCCGTGCAGCCCACCGAAATGAGCTTCTCGGTGCACGAAACCGAGGTCGATTTCGAATACAACGGCCACACACTAGGTTCACTGTTCGCCCAGCGGCGCAACCTGCTGCGCCCGGCGTTCTACCGGCTGCTTGGCGATATAATGCGCTTTAACCGCGAGGCGACCCGAGACCTCGACAGCGAACACCTACACGCCGATATGACGCTCGGTGAGTACCTGGACCGCAATAGCTATAGCGACGCGTTTCAGCGCCGTTACTTACTGCCCATGGGCGCGGCGATTTGGTCGGCCAGCATCATTGATCTGCGCGCTTTTCCGCTGACCTTCTTCGTGCGTTTTTTCCGCAACCATGGGCTGTTGAGCGTTAGCGACCGCCCACAGTGGTACACCTTGGTTGGCGGCTCTCGGGCCTATATCCCCGCGCTCACCGCGCCATACGCCTCGCGTATTCGGTTGAACACACCGGTCAGCGCCATCCAGCGCGATAGCGCCGGGGTCACGCTGACTACCCCATCAGGCGAAGAACGCTTTGATCAGGTGGTGCTGGCCTGCCATAGCGACCAGGCGCTTTCGATGCTAAGCGATGCCTCGCCCGCCGAGCGCGATATCCTCGGGGCCATGCCGTATCAAGACAACGACGTCGTGCTGCACACCGATACGCGCCTGCTGCCACGGCGTCGGCGCGCTTGGGCCAGCTGGAACTACCGCCTCGATCAGCGCGACGCGCAAGCGCGCGTTTCGGTCACCTACGACATGAACATTCTGCAGCGCCTAGAGGCCGACACCACGTTCTGTGTGACCTTAAACGACAGCGAGAGCATAGACCCCGCCAAGGTGCTTGGGCGTTTCACCTACGCTCACCCGCAGTTCACCCTTGGGGGCTACGCCGCGCAGCAGCGCCACGGCGAAATTTCCGGCGCGCCCGCCACTTTTGGCCGCACCCACTTCTGCGGCGCTTACTGGCGTAACGGTTTTCACGAAGACGGCGTTTGGAGCGCGCTGCGCGTCGCCCGCGCTTTAGGCTGCGACGAAGCCGCCCCGCCGCTAAACGGCCCCACCGCTCTACCCGCGCATGAACTCGTGCCCCACGCAGGCGTGGGAGATGGACTCGGATGAGCATTACAACAGAGGCGGTTAGCTCGCGTATTTATCGTGGCACACTGCGCCACCGTCGTTTTACGCCGCGCCATCATGCCTTTAGTTACCAAATATGGATGGCATGGCTGGACCTTGACGAGCTGCCCGCGCTATTTGACGGCGTGCCCGGTTTTAGCGCCCGCCGTACGGCATTAGCGCGCTTTCGCCGTGAAGACTACCTCGGCCCGACGGATATCCCGCTGAAAGACGCCGTGCGCGCCGAGCTCACCCGCCAGCTAGGCAGCGCCCCTGACGGGCGGATTTTTATCCTCACCCAGCTGAGGACTCTCGGCGTCGTTTTTAATCCCATTACGCTTTACTACGTTTACGACTGCGATGACCGGCTCGCCGCCGTATTGGGAGAAGTCACCAACATGCCGTGGCGCGAGCGTACCGCCTACGCCTGCACGGTCGACCCCAAACGCCATAGCCACGCGGCGATATTTGCCAAGCGCATGCACGTCTCGCCGTTTAACCCCATGGACATGACCTACCGCTGGCGCTTCAACACCCCGGGCGAGCAGCTGCTCGTGCACATGGAGAATTGGCACAACGACCCGGCTCCCGATACACCGCCGCGCCAGTTTGACGCCACGCTGACGCTCACCGCCGCGCCAGCCACACGCGGCGTGCTGCTGCGCACGCTGGCACGCCAACCGTGGCTCAGCCTGAAAACACTGGCAGGTATTCACTTCCAAGCGCTCAAGCTGTGGCTCAAGCGCGTCCCTCTCTACGACCATTCTCAACGCAAGGAGATACCATAATGACAACCCTGCGTACATCCCGCTCGTCGACGGCATCCGCCACGGCCTCTTCGCTGGCAAAAAAAGGCACGGCTGCACCGGCAGCGAGCCCATCCGCCGCGCAAACGGATCGCGTGACGCGCTGGTTAAAGCCGCGCTTGCTCAAGCAGCTCGACACCTTTCAGGGTGGTTACATCACCTTGATTGAAGGCACGAAACGCCACCACCTCGGCCGGGGAGGGCCGCTTCAAGCAACGGTCGTCATTCGCCACCCGCGTGCCTGGAAGCGCCTGGCCTTCGGTGGAACCATAGGGGCGGCGGAATCGTACATGGAACACGATTGGGACGCTGACAACCTTGTCGCGCTGGTGCGCCTTTTTGCCGCTAATCTAGAGCAGGTCAACGGTAAGCTGGAAACCGGCAGCGCGCGCTTTACCCGCTGGCTGCTCAATACCGCCTACCGATTTCAACGTAATAGCGTCGAAGGCTCTAAGCGTAATATCGCCGCCCATTACGATATCGGCAACGACCTATTCTCGACGTTTCTGGATCGTGAACACTGGATGTACTCCAGTGCCGTTTTCCCTTACCCGGATGCGAGCCTAGAAGAGGCCTCCACCTATAAGCTCGACCTGATGCTGGAGAAGCTCGACGTTCGCCCCGAGCACCAGTTGTTGGAGATCGGTACCGGCTGGGGCGGGCTTGCCCTGCATGCAGCCAAAACCCGTGGCTGCCACGTCACCACCACCACGATCTCGGAAGAGCAATACGCCCATACGGCGGCGCGCATCAAAACGGAAGGGTTAGAACATAAAATCACCCTGCTCAAACAGGATTACCGCGAACTCACCGGCACCTACGACCGCGTGATCTCGGTGGAGATGATCGAAGCCGTGGGGCATCAGTACTTAGATACCTACCTAGCCAAAATCGACAGCCTGCTCGCCGAGGATGGCCAAGCCATGCTGCAGGCCATCACCATTCGTGACCAACGCTTTGAAGCGGCAAAACGCGAGATGGATTTCATCAAGCGCTATATTTTTCCCGGCGGCTTTCTGCCCTCGCACCACGCCATGCTTAAAAGCGTGACGCGCAAAACGTCGCTCAATATGGTGGCACTCGATGAGATTGGCCAGCACTACGCGCGCACCCTGCGCGAATGGCGCCACCGCTTTGAAGCCAGCCTGGAAGCCGTCCACGCAATGGGCTACGACGAACGTTTTGTGCGCATGTGGCGCTATTATCTGTGTTATTGCGAAGGCGGTTTTTTGGAGCGCTCAATTGGTACCTGCCACTTATTGCTGGCGAAACCCCAAGCCAAGCCAGCACCGCTCACCGGCGCGCTGTAATGGCGAGCCCTGCTTCATCGTGGCACGCGCTGCTCGCCAACATCTTGCGCTTTCAAGCGGGCTGGTTCTTGTGTGTGCTAGGCGGCTCTTGGCTAGCCCTTGCTGGCGGCAGCGCGCTGATTGCTTGGCACTTGCGCACGATGGCGGTGCCGGGGGAGTGGCGTTTGCTATTGGGTTTTGCGCTACTCGGGCTTCTGCTCGACGGCGTTTTAAGCCTGCTCGGCGGGTTTGATTTCAGCGGTCATATCCGGTTATTTGGCGTGATGCCGCTGTGGTTATGGATGCTGTGGCCGCTATTCGCCACGTTGGTTCTGCATTCGCTGAGATGGCTATGGCGCTACCCATTGCTGGCATTCTTGGGTGGCGCGACAAGCGGCCCGCTGTCTTATTACGGCGGCGCGATGCTCGCCGATGTGACGCTCGCGCCCTGGCTGTTGCCCACGCAAGCAGTTATTTGGGGCATCATGTGCGCGGCGATAGCGCGCGGTTTCCCACGCTTAGTTGCCAAACCGTAAACGCTTAAGCTTAAGAGGTTGACTGGGCGGCCAGCGAAGCCTCAGCGCGCCCTGGCGAATCGCGCAGCCATTGCGCCTCCAGCTCCGGTACCAGCAGGGGGCGAGCAAAATAGAACCCCTGCACGATACCGCAGCCTGCATCGACCAGAAACTGGCACTGTTCCTTGGTCTCAACACCCTCGGCGACCACATCCAACCCCATGCCTTCCGCCATCGCGAGCACGGCTTTGACAATCGCCGAGTCGGCTTGGCTTTCGGGTAGCTCGCGGATGAAAGCGCGATCCAGCTTCACCTTATCCACCGGCAGGCGCTTGAGGTATCCCAACGAGGAATAGCCGGTGCCAAAATCGTCGATCGCAATCGGAAAGCCTTGATCGGACAGCGCTTTCAGCCTTGGGCCCATATCGCCAGCGCGCTCATCTAATAGCACCGATTCGGTGAGCTCCAACCCGATTTGCGCTGGGCGCAAGCGGTAGCGCTTTAAACAACCGGCGAGCTGGCTTTCCAAGTCCCCTTGGAACAGTTGTAACGCAGAAATATTGATCCACACCGTGGTATTCGGCATTCCGCTATTTTGCCAGTGCGCCTGCTGCGCGCAGGCTTTCTCGATTACCCAGGTGCCGAGCTCCGCCATCAGGCCGTGGCGCTCCGCGAGGGGGATAAAATCACCGGGGGAAATCATGCCATCGCGCGGGTGGCGCCAACGCAACAGCGCCTCCATCCCGGCGAGTTCGCCTGAACTGGGGTTGTGCTGCGTCTGGTAGTGCAGCTCCAGTTGATCTCCCGAGACCAATGCCGCGCGCAGATCACTGACCAGCGCCAACTGCGGGTTATCCTGCTTATCCAGCGCCGGGCGAAAGCGCAGGCTATGGTTACGCCCCAAGCGTTTGGCGCTATAAAGCGCTGACTCTAAGCGCTGGAACAGCACGCCGGAATCGCGTCCATCTTCCGGGGCGCGGCAACTACCCACGGTAATCCCCAACCGTAGCGACTGTTCATTGATTTCAAACGGGTTGCACATGTGCTCGCGAAGCTCTGCCACCCACTTATCGTGATCATCAAAGGTGGTGGTGCGGATGACCAAAAACTCATCGCCGCCGAGGCGCCCTACCACGCCGCCCGCCGCGTAACCTGCCAAGCGCTGAGCGAAACGCGCCAGCAAGCGGTCCCCTTGTTCAACGCCTAACCCGTCGTTGACGGTTTTTAAACCGTCGATATCGATCAGGGCCAAATCCAGGCTCTCACCGGCGCGCAGATGGCGCAGGCGCGAAGCCATTAAATCGTGCAGACGGCGGCGGTTGGGCAATCCGGTCAGCGGGTCTTCATAGCCGATACGACGTAAATCCTGCTCGCGGGCTTTTTGCGCTGAAATGTCAGTAAAGAGGCTGATAAAATGCGTGATCTCGCCGCGCTTATCGGTCACCGCACGCACCTTCAGCCACTCGGGGTATTCGTCGCCGTGCTTGCGCCGGTTCCACATTTCCCCTTCCCAGCGGCCGGTGCTTTTCAATGTGCTCCAAAAGCTTTGGTAAAACGCTTTATCGTGGCGTGGCGCGGCTAAGGTTTCGAGCTTTCGCCCAACTATTTCTGGGCTCTCGAAGCCGGTAATTTCGGTAAACGCCGGGTTTACCGCCATCACACGATTCTCCGCATCGCTGACCACCACAGCATCGCCGGTGAGGCTAATCACATCTTGCGACAGCCGCATGTATACGCGCTGCTGGCGCACTAGGCGCCACGCATCCCATATACCCAACACGACAAATACTGTCGCAACCAAGCGTAAAAGCGCATCGGGAATCCACACACAAGCGGGCAGCGCCACTAGTGCCACCCATACTAGTGGGCGATTATTAAGAGAAACAGTTGGCCACATGAACGTACGTGATTCCTAAAATTAATGACTTGCCCGCATTAACGACTTAACCGTATCAGTAACCTGGACGCAGCAGAGGCGAGGTAGTATTAGCATTAATAGTGCGTTTATTGTGCGTAAACAGTCAATTCGTCGTGATACTTATCGTTACCTAAGTCATGTTATCGGCGTATAGACGCAAAACTATAGCGAGGCAAATCGCCGCAAAAAAAACGCAATAAATACTAAAATACCATTACACAAACGGCTAACTTCCTAAAAAAAGACACGATCATACCACTATGAACTGATTTCGTTCGTTTTTATTCCGTATTGCACTGCAGTATGGCTTGCTAAAATAGTGCCGCTTTTTCACCCTCCCCTTGACGCTTGACTGAAAGGAAAAACGTCGCCATGACTAAGTTGTATGCGCTATCAAGCCAGCCGCGATCTCTTCGCCGCTGGCTTTTTTTGTTGGCTTCACTGCTGTTCTTTTTTAGCCCCAGCGCTTTCGCCGTTACTGGTGAACTCGATCTCACCAGTAGCGGTGTGGGCTTTTTTGCCGTTGCGATCTTCGTTTTGGCCTACATGCTGGTCATGGCCGAAGAAAAGATCCACATGCGCAAATCGAAACCCGTACTGGTGGCCGCCGGTATCATTTGGGGGCTGATCGGCTGGGTGTACGTCCAAAACGGCATGTCGGCGGATTCCGAACATGCGTTTCGCATCACGCTTTTGGAATTCACCGAGCTGATGCTGTTCCTGCTGGTCGCCATGACGTACATCAACGCCATGGACGAGCGCAAAGTCTTTGATGCGCTTCGCTCGTGGATGCTGCGTAAGGGCTTCAGCTACCGCCAGTTGTTTTGGCTCACCGGGGGCCTGGCGTTTATCCTCTCGCCGATCGCCGACAACCTGACAACTGCGCTGTTGATGTGCGCCGTGGTCACCAAAGTGGCCGAAGGCGATAAGCGCTTCATCAACATGGCGTGTATCAATATCGTCGTGGCCGCCAACGCCGGCGGCGCCTTTAGCCCCTTCGGCGATATCACCACGCTGATGGTATGGCAGGCAGGCATGGTGGAATTCCAGGAGTTCTTCATCCTGTTCTTCCCGTCGCTGGTGAACTTCCTGATACCGGCGTTGATCATGAACTTCTTCATTAAGAGCGCCAAGCCCGAAAGCGTCTACGAAGATGTCTGGCTCAAGCGCGGTGCCCGTCGCATTATCGCGCTGTTTCTGCTCACGATTGTCACTGCGGTGTTGTGCCATACGCTGCTGCATCTACCACCGGTACTGGGCATGATGACCGGTCTTGGTTATCTGCAGTTTTTCGGCTATTACCTGCGCCGCAGCTTGCCGCGCTCGTTGGAGCGCAAGCGCGAGCGCTACAGCCGCCGTGGCGATAACAAGAAACTCGAGCAGCTGGGTAGTGTCGTGCCGTTTGATGTCTTCAACCGTGTTGCCCGCGCCGAGTGGGATACATTGCTGTTCTTCTACGGGGTTGTGATGTGCGTGGGTGGCCTAGGCTTTATGGGCTATCTCGCCTTGCTCTCCGAGACGCTTTACATCGGCTGGAATGCCACTGCGGCCAACATTACCCTCGGGATTGTTTCTGCCCTGGTGGATAACATCCCGGTGATGTTCGCAGTGTTAACCATGGCCCCCGATATGTCGCATGGCCAATGGTTATTGATTACCCTCACGGCAGGCGTGGGCGGTAGCCTTCTTTCCATTGGCTCCGCCGCAGGTGTCGCGGTGATGGGGCAGGCACGTGGGGCTTATACCTTTATGGGCCACCTGCGCTGGACCCCGGCGATCTTACTCGGTTACGTGATGAGTATTATTGTCCACATGATGCTGAATGCGGAAAGCTTCGCCCTATTTGGGTAGCGTGTTACCTAGGCACTTTAAAAAGCCCCAGCACGACGATGTCGGCTGGGGCTTATGCGCTGATACCCCGCTCTTGCCGCTGGCGGCAATCACCACCGCCGGATAGACGTCAATAAAGCACGCCGCCAGCGCCACCACCATGGTGGATGACATCAAGCATGGGAAGTCCTTTTCCGAGGCTCGCCGTCTATCTACCTTACGCTGCGATTACTTTTTACGGCCCAGCGCCATATCCAGCGCATCAAATTGCTGTGTCAGATAGGAGCTGGTTTGGTTCATTTGCGCAATCATCGAATCGAGCTGGCCGAACTGCACCCGATAGCGCGAAATCGTGCGGCCAATGCCTTGCTCCATCCGCTCATAGCGCGCGTTGAGGCTCTCGATACGGTTTTCCGCGCCGCTAATCGCAATGCTAAGCGTGCCATTGTTCCCGGTCAGCTGAGCCGTGGTGGTGCTCAGGCTATCGGCCAAGCCATTTTCGCCCTCTGCGCCGACGAAAAAGTCGCTCAACGCATCGGGGTTGTTTTTGGCGAGATCGCTAATCGTATCGTCGTCGATTTCAAGCGTGCCGTCGCGCTGCAACGTGATACCCAGCTGGTTGAGCGTTGAAAACTCCCCACCTGCCACCCCGTTTGTTAGCGCACTACGCAAACGGCCTTCGATGGTGCGCACCGTGCTATCGCCCAACAACTCACCGGCGTTTTCACGCTCGTCCGAGTATTTTGTCAGCGTGCCGATAGTCTCCTTCATATCGTTAAAGGCTTTAACAAAATCGCCTACGGCCTCACGGATTTTAAGCGTGTCGCGCTCTATTGTGACCGTGCTGCTGGCGGTTTCCTCCACACCGATATTAAGCTCGCTCAAATTAAGCGTAACGCCCTGAATCGCACCCTCCACCTGATTGGTGTCGCTGGTGATAGGGATGCCGTTAACCGTCAGCTTCGCATCTTGCCCGCTCATAGCTGTACCGCTTGTCAGCGCGCCCTCCGGTGAATCATTGACGGTAATTTCTGTCGAGCGGTCATCCCCAGCGTAGAACTTAAAGCTCTGGATAGATGCATTATCGCCAGTCTCGCTAGAGCTCAGCGCTAGCCGGTGCCCCGTACCATCAAAAATTACGCTGGCACTGACTCCAGCGTCTTTTTTGGCATTAATGGCATCGCGAATCTCTTCTAGGCTGCTATCAGCGGCGATCTCAATGGCGACGCTATCTTTACCATTAAACGTGAGCTCTATCTGCGTTGCGCCATTAAGCGTTAGCGGTGCGCTGGCATCTGTCACCTGGCTAGAAGCCAGAGTGCCGCTGGTGGCAAGCTGACTCACTTCCACGCGGTAGCTGCCCGGCAGCGCCTCGGCGTCGGTGGTGGCGGAAATCTCATCGCCGCGCACGTTGGCGGAAAGGCTCTGGTAGAGCTTGGGGTCATTAAGCGCATCAACGGCATCTTTAAACCCATCCAGGGAGGTCTGGATTTTGCCGTAAGCGGAAATTTTGGCGTTTTGCTGCTCTTGCTGACGCGTAATCGGCACGAGCTTGCCGCGCTCGGCGTCTTCTAGCTGATCGAGCAAGCCGTTAAGGTTTAGGCCGGAGCCAATACCAAGAGAGGTTATTGTCGCCATACTGGGAATCCTCAGTGTTTAAGGCTAAACCAAACACGTGTTGCGCGGCGCCAGCATGAAAGCGGACAGTGCGCCCTGTCGGTCCAAGGTTTTCGTTATTTTATTATCGACTGAAAAAGCGCATTCTTTAGCGCCTTTTTGTTCTTTAAGTGTATCAGCTGGTAGCGCCACTGCGATATCACTCAAGCGGTGCGGCCAACAGCCCAACCGCAAAAAGCCCGCATTAGCGGGCTTTTTGTCATAACATCAAGCGGTTGAACATCTGCGCGTTAGTTACCGGCGTTTAGTTGCGATTGCATTGAGGAAAACTGCTGCGTCAGATAGTTACTCGTCTGATTCATCTCGGCAATCATGCCGTCGAGCTGGCCGAACTGCTGGCGGTAGCGCCCAATGGTCTGCTCAATCGACTGCTCCATGCGCGTATAGCGATCACCAAGCGTCTCCTTGCGGTTCTCGGCACCGTTAATCGCGCCCTGAACGGTACCGTTGCCGCTCAACATCTGGTCGACGGAATTATCTATCTGCGCCGCCAAGCCAGTGGTGTTCTCCCCACCAGCAAAGAAATCCGATAGCGCTTGCTGGTCGTTGGCAATCACGTCGTCCAAGCGTTCTTCATCCATGGAGAGCGAGCCGTCTACCTCAAGCGAAATGCCAATATCGCTAAGCATCGAAAAGCCATCGCTACCCGAGCCCATGCCGCCACCCAGCGCGCCACGCAGGCGCGATTCCACCATGCGCACTGCGCTATCGCCGTTCAGCTCACCAGCCTGCCCGGTTTCTTCGTCAAAAGCGGTTAGCTCGCCGATGGTAGTTTTCAGCGAATTGTAGGAATCGACAAACCCCGTCACGGCTTCGCGCACCGCGAGGGTATCTTTCTCAACGGCTACCGTACTCGCACCTTCGCTTTGCAGGTTCAAGGTGACACCTTGAATCGCGCCCTCTACCTGGTTGTTAGCGCTGTTGATGGTGATGCCATTAACGTCCAACTCCGCATCGGTACCCGTTTGCTCGGTATCTGCATCCGCTGTTAATGCGCTGAAAGTGAAGCCGTCAATAGATGCATCAGCGCCGGTTTCGCGCGAACTTAACGCCAGACGAAATTCTTTGGTGCCGGTACCGTCGTTAATGATCGTCGCGTTGACGCCGGCGTTTTCATCGGCATTGATCGCGTCGCGGATATCTTCAAGCGAGCTATCTGCAGCGATAGTAACCTGTGGCGCCGAGCCATCTCCAAAGTTGAGCGTTAATTTTTGCTCGCTGGTCCCCGAAATCTCAGCTGTGGCATCCGCCACTCCAGTAGAAGCCAGCGTCCCACGCGTGGCAAGCGACGTTACATCAATGTTGTAGCTGCCCGGCATTGCGGTTTCGTCAGCGGCTGCGCTTACCGCCTCGCCACTGGTGCTCGCTGAGAGACTTTCATACAAAGAGCTGTCACCCAGCGCACTGGCGCTACTCTGAAACTCAGAAAGAGCGCTCTCCAGTTGGCCATACGCGGAAATTTTGGTCTGCTCAGACTCAATTTGCTGCTCAATGGGCTCTAGTTTTTCTCGCTCCGCGCTGCGCAGCTGATCCAAAAGGCCGTTAAGGTCCAGCCCAGAACCAATGCCAAGAGATGAAATCGACATACCAAACCATCCTTTTTTTCGCGGTGCGACCTCTTCTTCAAAGCCACTGCTCAACACCAGCGAAGCATAATGCGGTGTATTCGACGCCTTATGCGCCCTGCTGATTTAACTTATACTTTAAACACTCGGCATTGGGATTGCGAACTTGATGCCAAGTGCTACTTTTTAAGTATCAGTATGTAACGAAAGTTAGCAACTATCCGCTTATCGCTCTGTTTGAGTTAACGCCTGCAGGCGCTGATACAGCGATTTAGCGCTTTCAATGGCGGTCGCCTCGTGGGAATCCAAGGCAAGGTAAACGTCGCGGCGCTTATCTTGCGCAACGGCCTCCAGCTCGGTCTCGTAGCGGTTTAACAGATGTTCCAAGTTCAGACGAATCATCATCAGCTCTAGCTCAAACTCCTGTTGCAGCGACTCGTAGCGCGCCTTCTGCTCAGCTGTTTTGCACTTCTCCACCATCACTTTTAGCGTGGTGTTCACTTCTTTCTTCATGGTGTTGAGTTTAGGAATGAGGTCATAAATCACCTCATAAGCAGAAATATTGGTAATAGCTTGGCTCACAACGCCCCCACAAACGGCAAAAAATATCAGCGGCCACGAAAATAGCACACACCGCACGGAATGTACGGGGTGGAGTCGCTCACACCTTCGCGTTGCCGTCGATAACCGCCTGAAGGCCGTTGGCTGTCACCGGTTGTTTTTCCACATCCAACACCTTACCGCCAGCGCGGGCGAGTTCTTTTGACAGGTTCACCAAGCGCACCAACTGCAGCTTATTGGGTGTGGCGGTGCGGCTCTTTTTCAGCATCTTCACGCTGACGCCCTTGATGGGGATTTGACCGTTATCATTAGTAAACGACGGCAGCCGGCCCGGCGGGTACGCATTGGCAATATAAATAGGGTTACGCGGCGAATCACCCGCCACGGTGAAGGATTTGCTGCTGCTTTCATACACCGCCCCAGCGGCGCCAAGCAAAATACCTAAGCGCTCATTTAGCGCAAGGGTAGGGTCATCAAACATCACAAATAGCCCCCAGGCACCAGCATTTTCATCCACCAGCACGGGAGAGTCAGCCACGGGGGCCGAGGTAGGAGGCACGCTGCCTGCTTGCTTACGGGGTGCGCGCTTTTGGAAGCTCAGGGATTCGCCCGTCACCAGCAGATAAATCACTATCAAGCTACAGTTAAGGCTTATCCAACCCGCTAGAATCGCGATTATAAGCGTGAGAGTTGTCGAGTCCATGGCCTTCTCGGTGTTAGGTCAAGCACTATTGTCGCCTGCAAGCCGTTTACCAATATTGAGATGTATCAAACCCAATAGCCTACGCCAGTTAGACCAACTAATGAATTCATACCTTCTAATATAAATAACAAAACGACTCGCCTCAGCCTGTCGAAGCGGCGATAACGCGTTGGTGCTCATCAAGACTCATTGGGATTTCTATGCCCCCACACCACAAAGTGCGGGTTGAGTTTTTCACTCGGCGTGGCGTAGGAAAGCGGCTCGCCTTGCAGCGTTTCCACTCGGCCCCCGGCCTGCTCGACCACCGCTTGCGCCGCCCCGGTGTCCCACAGGCAGGTCGGGGCTAAACGCGGGTAGACATCGGCCTTGCCTTCGGCGATGACGCAGAGCTTCAGCGAACTGCCCATGGGCAGCATGTCGTGCTCGCCGAGTTGTTTAAGCCAATCGTCGAGATCCGGGCTCGGGTGTGAGCGACTACCCAACACCCGCCACGGCGTATTGGCATCTGGCTTTCCAACCACGTGCAGTGTATGGTGCGCGGACTTATCCGCTTCGGTCAGCGGGCTCTTGTCTGCCTTCTTTTCGACACTGAACTCACGCGCGTATACCGCCATGATGGCATCGCCTGCCTCGCGGGCAATGCGCTCAACGGTGCTTAGGTGTTTAGTCTCGGGTCATACCCATCGTACTTCTCGTCTCTATTTCCGGCGCTCGCTAGAGCTTCCTGCTCATTTTGGGCTTCTCATGGCTCAATGCTACATCGTGAGAACGTAGCAAAGCTTGTGGGAACGCAATTTATGGCGCGAAAGTGACCCGGTTCGCCCAATAAATCGAGCTCCTACCGGATCACCAGAGGCATGCTAAACTCCACCTCACCACTTGTCGCAAACCGTACGCCCTTAACGCTGGGAGGCCTGCATGTCATCCGTTGATCGTCAGACACTACCCATTGGCATCCAGTCCTTTGAAAAGCTCCGTAAGGGCCATTATTACTACGTCGATAAAACCCCCTTGATTCACACCATGGCCGAGACAGGCGGTTATTACTTTCTCTCCCGCCCGCGGCGTTTCGGTAAGAGCTTGCTGTTGGATACTCTGCGTTGCCTGTTCGAAGGCCGTGAACCCCTGTTCGAAGGGCTTTATATTCACGACAAGTGGGATTGGCAAACACAGCTTCCCGTGGTGCGCTTAAGCTTTTCCAACGGCGTGGTCAGTAGCCGTCAAGACCTGGATGCCAACATCCGCTACCAACTGCAGCAGCAGCGAGACGCCCTGGGCATTGAAGAACCGCCACCCGACCGAATTGCCGACGATTTTGCCAACCTGATCGAGAACGCTCACCGAGCCTATGGCCAGCGTGTCGTGGTGTTGATTGATGAATACGATAAACCGATTCTGGATAACCTGCTAAACCCGGAACTTGCCCGTGAACTGCGCGAGGGGCTGAAGAACCTTTATAGCGTGCTCAAGGATGCCGACCCGCACCTGCATTTCGTCCTGCTCACTGGCGTCTCCAAATTTAGCAAGGTCAGCCTGTTTTCGGGGCTGAATAACCTCAACGACATTACGCTGGATGCGCCGTTTGCGGCCATTTGTGGCTACACCGACCACGATATCGATACGGTATTTGCGCCAGAGCTTCCTGGCCTTGACCGTGAGGAGATTCGCCGCTGGTATAACGGCTACCGCTGGGGTGGGCAGGAAGTCGAGGCCGTCTACAATCCTTTTGATGTACTGCTGTTGTTACAGAAACGTGAATTCGGCCCTTATTGGTTTGAGAGCGCCACTCCCACCTTTCTTGTCGACCTACTGAAAAAGCGTGGCATCTTTACCCCACAACTGAACACACTTCAGGCCAAAGCGCAGTTGCTGGGTCGCTTCGATGTCGATGACATCACCACCGAAGGGCTGCTGTTTCAGACCGGCTATATCACCATCAAAGACGTACAGGAACCAGTACTCGGCTATCGGCTTTATTCATTGGGGTTCCCCAACCGAGAAGTGGAAAGCAGCCTGAATGAACTCCTGCTCCCGATGTTGGGCATTGGCTACAGTGAAGCACAAACCTATCAGCTCACCCTGTTCAAGGTGCTGCGTGAGCATGACCTGGCCGCCCTAGAAGCGCACTTCAAAGCGCTCTACGCGGGCCTGCCCCACGACTGGTATCGCAACAACCCAATTGCCAGGTACGAAGGCCACTACGCCAGCGTGTTCTACAGTCACTTCGCCGCGCTGGGTGTGAACGTGACAGTGGAAGATGCCAGCCACCGAGGTAAAGTCGATATGAGCGTCGACTTCGGCGGGCATATTTACCTGTTTGAATTCAAAGTGGTCGAGCAATTACCCGAAGGCAAAGCGCTAGAGCAGATCAAAGCCAAAGGCTATGCCGATAAACACCGTGCCAGTGGCAAGCCCATCCATCTAATTGGCGTGGAATTTTCCAGCGTTGAGCGGCAGATCGTGGCGTTTGAGGTGGAAACGCTACCGCCTGCAGCAGGCTACGCTTAAACACCAAAACCGTTCCGTCATTGTGGCATGGCCTAGCAGCTCCCCCCCTTGTGGGAGCGCAATTTATTGCGCGAATAAACCGGTTCGCCCGATAAATCGGGCTCCTACTCGCATGGATGAACCTATTTTTCTCGTTCACGCTGAGCCTGTCGAAGCGTCATCCTCATCCAACATCACCCGCGTATGCTCGCGCTGCTGCTTCACCGCGTCATCCAAAATCGTCAGTAACTTTTCGTAATCCTCCGGCATCTCGTCTTCCATGCCTTTATTCTCAAAGCGCTCGACCGTTTGCTGGGTCTCGTCGATCACGGCTTGCAGCTAGTTGATAACGAGCTCGTGCTCCCCTCACGTCATAAGAGCTCCTAAACAAGCGCCGCTGGCGGGGCGCTCGGTAGTGGCGGTTAGTGGGTATCCAGAACGGCAACACCTTCCCGCTGGGCAATTCATCGCAAAGTGCTTGCGGGTGTTCCAGCTCATGGGCCAGCCACCGGGGACGGCGGTGAATCCTGCAGACGAGCGCCACCGGCGCTATGTAAAGATGGCCCGATAGTAGCAAACAATGACGGGAGACGTGTGGTAATCAATCCCCACAAAATGGTCACCGAGGCAGTACGGATGGCTGCATATCATCGTCGGCCATGAAGGTTACACCTCGTTTGCTCAACGCGGAGGGCTGTAAGGCCACTACCATTATTAATGTCCCTGCCACCCAGCCCCACGCTTACCCTGAACGGCAGCGTGGGGCTGGCTCAGTGGGCATTCTTTTTTACGCAGCGGATAGATAGCGTGAGCGAAAAGCGGTGGAGCATTGGAAAGGATGTGCTGTGGTAAAATAAGAAAAACATTTAGGAGGGCGCATGAGCGAGCTACTCGATCCCACCAACGACTACGTTTTCAAGCGGCTGTTCGCCGAAGCCCCGGATTTGCTGGTGGATCTGATCAACGATCTGCGCCCGGATTTGCCTGATATTGCCTCCGTTGAAATTATCAACCCCAACATTGAGCCGACAGAGCTTACCGGCAAGTACATCATCCTCGATGTGCTGGCCCGCGATGGCAAAGGGAACTGCTATAATATTGAGGTGCAGGTGCGCCGTTACGGGGCTTGGCACAAGCGGGGGTTGTTCTACCTGGCCCGCACCCTGGGAAGCCAACTGAGCGCCGGTGAAGATTACCAAGAGCTGCGCGCTTCGGTGGGCCTGCACTTGCTGGACTTCGACTTGTTTACGGAAACCGCCGCCGAGCGCGAGCAAGCGATCTGGCGGTTCGAGATGCGCGATGAACGCCAGCCCAAGATTTCGCTCGGGAACGTTTTGCAGATGAACCTGATCGAATTGAACAAGGCGGATCGCCTGGGCTTGCCAGAAGGCCCGTTGCGCGCCTGGATCACCTTCTTCAAGCACTGGCAGGAGGAACTCACCATGGCCAATGTTGCCCATGAACCGGTTAAACGTGCGATGAGCCGTATACGCGAACTCAGCGCTGATGAAGAAACTCGCCGTCTGGCGTTTGTGCGTGAACGAGCGTTAAGGGATGAAGTGTCGTTTTTGAATGATGCGAAACGGGAAGGTTTGCAGGAAGGTGAGCAGCTAGGTATTGAAAAAAATAAGCGCGAGACTGCTCACAACCTGCTGAAACTAGGGGTACTCAATGATGAGCAGATTGCCGAAGTCACAGGGTTAGCGGTTGACGAGATTGCCAAGCTTCGCATCGAAGATAAGCACTGACCCCAACTTCCAACAGTGTTGAATTACCTTCTTCAAGCACTGGCAGGAGGTTGACCACCTTCCCCCGGCGCCCCACATCACCCGCGTATGCTCGTGCTGCTGCTTCACCGCGTCATCCAGAATCGTCAGCCGCCTCAAAGAGATCGGGCGTTTCAGCCATAGAAACCCTTGAAAACATAAGCACTTCAGAACGCCGTCGTTGGTGGGGTCGAGTAAGGCTTGTGGGAGCGCAATTTATTGCGCGAATAAACCAGTTCGCCCGATAAATCAGGCTCCCACTCGCATGGATGAACCTATTTTTCCCGTTCACGCTGAGCCTGTCGAAGCGTCATCCTCATCCAACATCACCCTCGTATGCTCGCGCTGTTGCTTTACGGCATCATCCAGAATCGTCAGCAGCTTTTCGTAATCCTCGGGCACTCAGCATCCATGCCCGTTTCTTCAAAGCGCTCGATGGTTTCTTGTGTTTCATCAATCACTTTTTGAAGCTCATTGATGATCTTCTGGCGTTCGTTAGGGAGTTATAAAGGCCTCCAATAACGGTGTCATTCTCTCTGCTTCGGGCGCTAATTAACTGACTCGGAGGAGATACGGTGTGTATGACACCAGCCAACTGCACGGGGGAGGCATACAGTAGCGCATCCAAGCAGGCACTTGTATGATGATGATAACTGATTTATTAAAAAGGAGGATTTTTCCATGGCCATCCAACAGGATGCAGAACAGCGATTTGCAGCAAAAACAATGCGCTACACACGCCGCGCATACCAGGCATCATTAAAAAGCGGTCAAAAAGTCGTTGAAATTGTCGACGGCAATATTGTTGAAACAAGCCCTGATGGTAGCACCCGCATTCTGAAAAAAGCCGCCCCCAAGCACAAGGCACCTGCTGGGATGAAGCTAAAGGTGACCTAATGGATAACACACCCCGCTTACGCATGTTTGCTGGGCCCAATGGTTCAGGAAAAAGCACTATCAAGGATGTAATACCCACGCAACTTAAAGGGGTTTACATAAACCCGGATGACATTGAAATTGATGCCAGGGAGTCAGGCGCCATCCATTTCGATGATTACTCTGTTTATATGCCAAAAGCTGACATTGAGCACTACTTTTACCAATCACCGCTCACAGAAAAAGCTTCATTGGCACCAACACTCGAAACCTTGCATTTCGAAGACAACTGTATCAGGTTTTGTTCAAATTCAGTGCCAGGCTCCTATATTGCCTCAATTGCTGCGTCACTTATTCGAGAGCAGCTTATTGCTTCCAAGGTAAGTTTTACGTTTGAAACCGTTATGTCTTCAGCAGACAAGATTGGAGTACTGAAGAAGGCGCGTGATGCCGGTTTCAAGAATTATCTCTACTATATCGCTACTGATGACCCTGATATCAACATTCAGCGCGTTCAAAACCGCGTAAACGCAGGCGGGCACACGGTGCCAAATGACAAAATTTGCAAACGCTACTACCGTTCACTTGATTTATTAATAGAGGCTATCAAACTTGCTGATCGCGCCTTTATATTCGATAACTCCAGCAACCAAGATATCTGGCTAGCGGAGGTCACTCCATCAGGAGAAATTGAAATAAAGGTTGAGGAGCTTCCCAACTGGTTTCACAAAAATATCTCATGCAAGCTCGACACCTCTACCTAGCAATACTATTCCCGACCTGCCACCACACCGTCATTCCCGAGTGGGCTTATCGGGAATCCAGGTTGAACTTTGTCCGATTATGCCCGAGCGACTTTCCCCCCAACATCACCCGCGTATGCTCGCGCTGCTGCTTCACCGCATCATCCAGAATCGTCAGCAGCTTTTCGTAATCCTCCGGCATCTCGTCTTCCATGCTGGTATTTTCAAAGCGCTTTAGCGTTGCTTGGGTGTCATCGATCACGGCTTGTAGTTCGTCGATGACGTGCTCGTGCTCATCAGGTGTCATGAACGCTCCCATGGCCCCACACCACAAAATGCGGATTGAGTTTCTCGCTTGGTGTGGCGTAGGAAAGCGGCTCACCTTGCAGCGTTTCCACGCGCCCCCCGGCTTGCTCGACCACCGCTTGTGCGGCGCCGGTGTCCCACAGGCAGGTCGGCCCTAAACGCGGGTAGACATCGGCCTTGCCTTCGGCGATCACACAGAGTTTGAGCGAGCTGCCCATGGGCAGCATCTCGTGCTCGCCGAGCTTTTCTAGCCAATCGGCTAGATCGGGGCTGGGGTGCGAGCGGCTGCCCACGACACGCCACGGCGTCTTGGCTTCGGGCCTGCCGGCCACTTGCAGGGTATAGCGCACGCCGTTCTGATCCACCTTTGTCGCGCCAAAGCCTTCTGCAGCGAGATACGCGGTGCCCAGGGCGGGCGCAATCACCACACCGAGTACCGGCCTGCCCTGCTCTATCAGCGCGATATTGACGGTGAACTCGTCATTACGTTTGATGAACTCCTTGGTGCCATCCAGCGGGTCCACCAGCCAGTAACGGTCATCCGCGTCCGGCCCAGCAAAGCCCTGCTCATCTTCTTCAGAGAGCACCGGGATGCCCTGCGGCAGTGCGTTAAGCTCACGCACAATGATCGCGTGTGCGGCTTTATCCGCCTCGGTCAGCGGGGTTTTATCTTCCTTCTCCTCGACGCTGAACTCGCGGGCGTACACCGTCATGATGGCATCGCCCGCCTCGCGTGCAATGCGTTCAACGGTGCTTAATAGGTCGGTCATATCCATCGTATTCTCGTCTCAATTCCCGTTCGCGCCATAAATGGCGCTCCAACAACAACCCACCTACGCCGTAGGAGCCCGATTTATCGGGCGAACCGGGTCAGTGTATCAACCCACGCGCGCGCAGCGCGTCGATCACCGCCTCCGCCACCGGTTCGGAACTGGTGTAAGCGGTTTTGATATTTATCAACGCGCGCATTAGGTCGTTGTACGCGAGCACCATCGCCCGACTAGATAAGATCATGCCGGTAAAGTCACGAAAATCTAGGTTGGGGCAATTGCCCCACTCCACCGCCATCCTTAAAGAAGGTCATCATTGATCTCGACGGTTTCGAGATAGCCCATCAGCTTGTGACCAAGGCATATTGTTGCCATGCGCAATATCGAAGAGTTATACCGCTGGGCGGGCAAAATGAGGTTGCGCTAGGACATTCGCGCATCGACGTAGCATCTACTTTACGCCATACTAGCAGCTATTGTGAGCAGCTTGCCGCTTTGACGATGTCAAAGAGACGAAGTGCCGGAACATGATGAACTTCTCTACTGAAGCCCGGTTATTTATATATTTTTTTTGCAGGGCAAACTATAAATATGAATTCCATAAAGCTAAGCAATGGAAAAGTATTTGAATCATATACCGACAGAACAATTCTTGATTCTGCTCTTCAACATAATATCATTCTTGAGCACAGTTGCCGGACTGGGCGCTGCGGTGTATGCAAGACTAGAATTGTACAAGGTTTAACAAAGCTATTGCAGCCCGAAGATTCTCTCTCGGCAAAAGAAATGGCTGACGGAAACATATTAACTTGTTGCCGTAGCGCTAATAGTGACCTTATATTAGAAGCGGAAGACCTAGGCGCTTTATCCAATCACCCTCCGAAGATTTCACCTTGTCGAATTGATAGTTTAAGACAAGTAGCATCAAATGTTATGGAGGTTATTTTACGCCTTCCTCCCAATCAGCCAATTAACTACCTGCCGGGCCAATACATTGATTTGATTGGAAAAGGGGGTGTTCGGCGCAGCTACTCCATAGCCAATGCCCCTCGTAGTGACGGTCGTATCACGCTCTTCATAAAAAAGGTTAAGAATGGAGAGATGAGTTACTACTGGTTTAACGATGCTAAGGTAAATGATCTACTTCGCTTAGAAGGCCCACTAGGCACATTTATTTTTCGAGAGCCTGCTCCAAGAAATATTGTCATGCTTGCGACAGGAACAGGTATAGCTCCTATCAAGGCATTATTGGAGCAACTGGATTCAGATGCTGATCTCATAAATAATCGCCGCATTTTTTTAATCTGGGGCAACCGCTTCGAAAAAGAATTTTTTTGGAAGCATGAATTCGAAAATTTAGATTTAATTTATATCCCAGTTCTTTCTCAAGCAGATAAACACTGGAAAGGAGATCGTGGATACGTTCAAGAAATTCTTATTGAGAGTGAAATTGATTTAAAAGATGTGGCAGTGTATGCCTGTGGATCTGAAGATATGATCAACTCAGCAAAAGCTGAGCTTGCCCATGCTGGTCTTATTTCACATAATTTTCACGCCGATGCGTTTGTATGTTCTAGCTAAGTGCAAGGTGACCGAGTATGAAAGCTGTAATTCTTGCCGGGGGACTCGGCACGAGACTAAGTGAAGAAACATCGACTCGCCCTAAACCGATGGTGGAGATCGGAGGAAAGCCAATTCTCTGGCATATCATGAAGATGTATTCAACACATGGTATCAACGATTTTGTAATCTGCTGTGGGTACAAAGGTTATGTAATCAAGGAGTATTTTGCCAACTATTTTCTGCACATGTCTGATGTTAGCTTCAACATGCGTGATAACACCATGGAAGTGCATGATAAACGGGCTGAGCCTTGGAATGTCACACTGGTGGATACTGGTGACGACTCCATGACAGGGGGGCGCTTGCTGCGTGTGGCCGATTACGTAAAGAACGAGGAGGCTTTCTGTTTTACTTATGGCGACGGTGTAGGAGATATTAATATCGCCAAGACCATCGATTTCCATTATGCCCATGGCAAAGTGGCTACACTCACATCCACTTATCCGCCGGGGCGTTTCGGGGCACTGGATATTCGCCAACGCCAAGTCATGAACTTCAAGGAAAAACCCAAGGGCGATGGTGCCATGATCAATGGTGGTTTCTTTGTCCTGTCGCCTCGTGCCCTAGATTATCTTGAAGACGATAAGACAGTCTGGGAACAAGCGCCTTTGATGAACCTGGCCGCCGACGGTGAGTTGATGGCATACGAGCACGATGGCTTCTGGCAGCCGATGGATACACTTCGCGATAAAAACCATCTTGAGGCGCTATGGGACAGCGGTAACGCGCCTTGGAAGCAATGGGGTTAAACATGGCAGGCACCGTGACACCGGACTTCTGGCACGGCAAGAAAGTCTTTTTGACTGGCCACACTGGCTTCAAGGGCAGTTGGCTTGCATTGTGGCTCCAGCAGCTGGGGGCCGAGGTGAAGGGCTACGCTCTGGCACCCCCAACCTCACCAGCGCTATTTGAAGAAGCAAGAGTCAGTGATGGAATGAAAACAGAGCTTGCCGACATACGTGATTTGTCGACCTTGACCCACAGCATGGCCACATTTGATCCCGACGTGCTGATCCATATGGCTGCGCAGCCCTTAGTTCGACTTTCATACCATGAACCTGTCGAAACTTATTCCACCAATGTCATGGGTAGTCTGCACGTTCTGGAAGCCGCTCGGCATTGCCCGAATCTGCGCGTCATCGTCAATGTCACCACCGACAAGTGTTACGAAAACCAGGAGTGGGTTTGGGGCTATCGAGAAAATGAGCCAATGGGGGGGCACGACCCTTATAGCAGTAGCAAGGCCTGTGCCGAACTGTTGACAGCAGCATACCGTAATTCGTACTTCCATCTCCCCAACGCGCCCGCCCTCGCTTCCGCACGCGCGGGCAACGTCATCGGCGGTGGAGACTGGGCGAGAGACCGTCTCATCCCTGATATACTATGGGCATTCGAGCAAGGACGAGCGGTAAAAATCCGTAACCCAAATGCCATTCGTCCCTGGCAACATGTACTCGAACCCCTAGGAGGCTATCTGGTATTGGCTGAGAAGCTTTGGGAACAAGGTTCCCACTATGCGCAGGCATGGAACTTCGGCCCCCGAGATGAAGATGCTCGGCCGGTTGCCTGGATCCTCGACCGAATGGCGCAATGCTGGGGACCAGGAGCGAGTTGGGTGAAAGATGACGCCCCCCAACCTCATGAGGCCCACTACCTCAAGCTGGACACTTCAAAAGCACGTGCGGTTCTTGGGTGGTCGCCAACTTGGGCGCTTGAAACCACGCTCAGCCGTATTGTCGAATGGCATCACGGCTGGCGGAAAGGAGACGACGTTCGTCTACGCTGCCTCAACGAGATAGAGGCTTATCAGGACGATATGGCCGATATAGCCGCGCGACTCTAATACCATATTCAACGATTATCAGGATATCTCATGTCACCCGAAGCGCTTCGTCAGGAAATTAGCCAACTCGTTGAGCAGTACGCGAACCAAGCCCATGCTCCACAACCATTCACTCCCGGTGAGAGCGTCATTCCCCCTTCCGGCAAGGTGATAGGTGCTCGTGAAATCCAGCTCATGGTCGAGGCATCCTTGGATGGCTGGTTAACCACTGGGAGGTTTAACGCCGAGTTCGAGAAAAAGCTGGCTACATTTCTTGGTGTCGAATATGCCATGACCGTCAATTCGGGTTCATCGGCTAATCTCGTCGCGTTCAGCACATTGACATCGGCCAAGCTTGGAGAACGCGCCATCCGTAAGGGCGATGAAGTAATCGGCGTCGCAGCCGGCTTTCCGACCACGGTCAATCCTATCGTTCAATTTGGCGCCGTGCCGGTATTCGTCGATGTCGACATGGCGACTCACAATATCGACGCTGACCTGATTGAAGCGGCCATCACACCCAAGACTAAAGCCATCATGCTGGCCCATACCCTGGGTAACCCGTTTAACCTCGGCAAGGTTAAAGCATTATGTGAAAAGCATAGCCTTTGGCTGGTAGAGGATTGCTGCGATGCCCTGGGTGCCACCTACGATGGCAAGCCTGTCGGCACCTTTGGCGACATTGCTACACTCAGTTTCTATCCAGCGCACCATATCACCATGGGAGAAGGTGGTGCTGTCTTTACCAACAACCCCCAACTTAAAAGCATCGCCGAATCATTCCGGGACTGGGGGCGTGATTGCTACTGCGCCCCGGGTTGCGATAACACCTGCGGCAACCGCTTTGGTCAGCAATTTGGTACTCTACCTTATGGGTATGATCACAAGTATGTGTATTCCCACCTGGGCTATAACCTCAAGATTACCGATATGCAAGCTGCATGTGGGTTGGCACAACTAGAACGTGTGAAAGAATTTATTGATGCCCGAAAGCATAACTTCGCCATTTTGAAGGAGCGTTTGGCAAGTTTAGGTGATTTTTTGGAAGTCGCGGAGGGAACTCCAAACAGCGCCCCATCTTGGTTTGGTTTTCCGGTCACACTTAAGGAGGATGCTGGTGTTCAACGAGTCGATCTTCTCAAGTTCCTTGACCAGAACAAGATTGGCTCTCGTCTCCTGTTTGCTGGCAATCTGACTCGGCAACCCTACTTCCAGGATGTCGAATATCGGGTTGTCGGTGAGCTGAAAAACACGGAACGGACCATGAGCCAGACCTTCTGGCTCGGGATTTACCCGGGATTGAATGATAACCACTTTCACTTTATTGCAGAAAAGTTGGAAGAATTCTTTGGGGTAAACTTCTGATGAATCATATATTATTGACGGGAGCTACAGGATTTCTGGGAAGCCATTTACTTGAATCTCTGATTTATAACGGTTATCAAGTAACTATACTGAAGCGAAGCACCTCTGATACTTGGCGGATATCTCACTTACTAAACAAAATTAAAACGCACAACATTGACAAAGAAAGAATTGAAGAAATATTTAAAAACAATGACATAAATTTAATAATACATCTCGCCACTTTTTATAAAAAAAATGATGAAATCAATTTTTTTGAAGATATGATAGATGTGAACATAAAACTCCCCTCCCTTCTTCTTGAACATGGTATTAGGTTCGGAATAAAAGGGTTTATTAACACTGGAACTTTTTTTGAATATGACGACTCCACAGTTCCTATTAGTGAAAAAAACAGCAACAAACCTTCAAACTATTATGCACGAACAAAAATTTCTTTTGAGAGCATACTTCATACATACAATAATTTAATAAATATTGTTACTTTAAAAATATTTTCCCCATATGGTCCAAAAGATAATAAAAAAATCATCCCCTATATTTTAGAGTCAGCAATAAAAAAAACCCCTTTAAAACTTTCAGCCGGATTGCAAAAATTAGACTTTATATACTGTGATGACGTAGTAAATGCATACATTAAAACAATAGAATATATCGTGAAAAAGGAAAAAATTAACGAAACTTTTAACATTGGATCGGGATTACCTATAAGCATTAGAGAATTAATTTCTATAATTGAGGAAAAGTCGGGAATGAATATTGAAAAAGAGTGGGGAAATTCAACGTCAAACAGCTTTCTCATCACTTTTGCAGATATAGCAAAAGCTAAAGAACAGCTTAATTGGCACCCTAAAGTAAGCATAAAAGAGGGCATTACTAAAACAATGAGCTATTATGGATTTTAAATGAAAATAAATAACACATTCCTTCCAGAAGTATATTTATTAGATAATTTTTTTCACAAAGATGACAGAGGCTATTTTGTAAAAATTTTTAATAAGCAAATATTCAAAGAAAATAAATTGAATGCTGAATTTAAGGAAAGCTTCTATTCTATATCAGAGAAGAATGTTATCCGTGGCATGCATTTTCAAACTCCACCCATGGATCATGAAAAGCTCGTTTACGTGATATCAGGAAGCATTCTTGATGTAGTTATTGATGTGAGAAAATCTTCGCCAACTTATGGAAAATCTATAGCTTTTGATTTAAATGAAAAAAACAAAAGAAGCTTATATATTGGAAGAGGTTTTGCACATGGGTTCTTAACTAAGTCCAAAACGGCAATAGTTGGTTATATGACAACCAGCCTCTATTCAAAAGAACATGATACTGGAATTAAGTGGGATAGCTTTGGCTTTGACTGGGGAATCAGTGATCCGATAATATCTCAACGTGACGCTAATTTTGAGAACTTGGAAACATAAATCCAAAAAATGCATTTAACACCTAGGTGATAAAAGTGATAGACATTGTCATCCCCTGTTACAATTCAGAAGATACAATAAAAAATGTTTTAGATGGACTTCATGCTCAAACGTTTGAAAATTTCCATATTTATATCATAAACAACGCATGTACAGACAGAACAACTTCTATAATAAACTCCCACCCCACTTTTCATAAAACGACTTTGATACATAATAGTGAGAACATAGGTTTTGTGCGTAATGTCAGGAAAGCACTTTCATGCGGCGTTAGGGAGTATACAGCTTTATGCAGTTCTAACGATATTCTTTACCCAAAATACTTAGAATCTTTGCTATCTCTTCACGACGAAAAATCAAGCGTTTCATATGCGCTCTGTGATTTTTATATAAATGATAAATTTGCAAAAAGCGCACTTCCTAAAGATTACTTTGATACGAAAGAGCTAAACATTATTGACTCATGCAATATGGTGATGAAAAAATTTACATACTCCGCTCCATTTTGGGGATTATATAAAAAGGATGTGATAACGAAAATGTCACCATTTTCATTTAATCGAGGCGCTGACCATGTTTACGTGGCAGAGGCAGCATTATATGGTGAGATAAGGCAGTACTCGAAGCCCCTATTTAAAAGAAATTATCCGCAGGATCGCACGGCTAACACATTTTCCATGATGGAAAATGATCAACAGCTCACTCCGGATGAGGTAAAAACCAAGTTTGGCTGGCACCTTTTTCCTTATATCTCGATGCTTCGCTCACATCATAATATGATAAGACGTGCCTTCATAAAAAATGATGAAAAAGAAGAGCTGTTTAAGAGCTCTACAGTGATTTTAACTCAACGTTACCAAAAACAAATCATTCAAGAGCTGAAGGAATTTATAAAGCTGAAGGGCTCACCACCAAAAGGGCTTATGGAAAGACAATATTTTTACGAAGTTGAAGCTTACGTGCGATTTACAGAAGAGTTTCTCTCATTAGAAAAAAAATAAAATAAGGCGGCATTATATGCCGCCTTATTTAAATCAAAATGTAACGTTTAACGTTAATTCCTCGTCAGGCAACTCTGCCAACTCACTGCCTTGCTTTTCCTTCGTCGCCTCAATAACCCTCTCTTCAATCAGGTATCCCTCTGCCTTTTCCTCATCCACTTCTGCCAACAGTTCATACGCCATATCTTTAATGCCATAAACCGTATGCAGAAGAAACGCGAGCTTCGTGCGTTGGTTATCATTTAGCTCAGCCATCCGCTCATGGCTGGGGAGAAAAATGGCATCGGCACTTTGCAGTTCAGTGGCCTGACGCTTTTCAGCGAAAACACTTTTGGGTAAATGGCTCAGGTGCTGCTGATCATTAAAGCGGTAAAATCGGAAGCCGTGGCGGGCCATCCAATGCTGTATTTCAGCTAGGTTGGGCTGACGCTGGTGTGTTGGTTGGAAAGCAATGCGTACCTGAATCACTAACGTCTCTTTCAATGCTTTTTCGCCATTTTCCAGAATCACTGTAGCTTCACTTAGCTCATCCAGAATCAACCAATCAAGGCTTTCTAGCCCATCGATGCTATCCAACGCGATGGTGTTAATCGGCAGTTTGACCAGCACCTTGGCACCTTGCGGGTTTGCACCATGTTGCTGTTCCGGTGGAAATGGCTCAAGGGTGCTGCTGAACGTAGGTTCCAAGCAGGCATGAAGCGTTGCGGGTTGCCCATCGCCGAGAACCGCATGGGGTAATACCTGCACATCATCGCTGCCTTCAAATTGGGCTGGGTTATCGACTCGGCTGGCAGGATCGAAGGCCACAAAACCAAACGCATTGACTTGGCGTAATCTGTTAAAACGATCCTCTCTTATCAGTTTACAGCTGTTATCGATAACAATGATTTTGCCTAGCAGTTCCCAGCTGAACCCTTTTTGCTTATGATGCCGAACGGGCTCTGAACACAAAACCTCAACAGGTTGTGTGTCACCGTCGAAATAGGCTTCACCGTCCTGATCGAATGCCAGTGCTGCAGGACGCTTTCCTTCACAATAGCGTTGCCAAGCGGCACGTAGCGCTGTATTGAGATGACGTGCAAAACGCGTTGCATCGCACACAGGTGAGTCTAACAGCTGCTGACGCAGGCCTTTACGTATGATGCTTAAGCTTTCTAGGTCAGACGCTAGCCCTATAGCACGCTGACGATACTCTTCCCATGTGTCGACAACAAGCTCACCTAAGCCTGCATTCACAAGATGGCTAGCACTGTGCCGGCCTGCAAAGGTTGGCCCTGGCATAGTAATAACGGGCACCCCCATAAGGAGAGCTTCACAGGTGGTAAGACCGCCTGAGTATGGCCATGGGTCTAGTGCAATATCGACTCTATGGTAACTTTCTAATAATTGCTTATGAGCTGAAGGCCCTTCTATGATTAGCTGTTCTTCAGGAACACCGCACTCTTCAAATAGCTTTGTTACGCGCTTTTTCAATTCTTCGCTGCTAAACTGCATCCCTTTTAGAAAAAATCGGGAGTTAGGTACAGCGAGAAGAATATCAGACCATGCGGCCACGATTTCAGGGTTGATTTTTGTTGGGTTATTAAAACAACCAAATGTTATGTAACCATTTTTTGCCGCGGGCAAAGCAGCAACATTAGGCGCATAGCCGGGAGGATTATAACAAATATAGTCGTCGGGCAGACGGATGAGGTTTTCCACATAATGATCATCAACCCCTGACGGTGTTTCAACATGGTCACTGATCAGGTAATCAATGGCTTTAACACCCGTCGTGTTAATCAGCCCCCCTACCCATTTCATGATAATTGGCGCTGGCTCCTTGGCAATCGCCAACATGCGATTGCCAGAGTTGTGACCTGCCAAGTCAATTAATATATCAATCTGGTCTTCTCTAATGAGATTTTCTGTTTGCTCTACACCTAACGGCTTGATCTCTTTCCACTTAGTGGCTGTTTTTTGAAGTCGTTCGGTTAACGAGTCATAATCATAGTTTGTAGGGTAAAAGAAAAGCTCATAGTGGTAGTTGGCTATCTCTTCTATCACGGACGTAATCATATAGCCGACGGGGTGGCGCCGAAAACCATCTGAAATCAGGCCGATACGCAGCTTCTTGTCGGCACTTTTATCCTGTGCCTCCACCCGCACGGGCGCACTTTTATTAAAATAATCATCCCATGCTCGACATTCTTTCGTTATTTCTTCTAATGAAAGGCTTGGTATATAGTGCAGTGTTGTGATTTTATTGGAATAGGCAATGTCTGACTGAGGATTTACCTTAAAAGCTTGACTATAATAATAGAGAGCATCCTCCATTTTACCTAACTGCTTATAAATATTACCCAGATTATTCCATGCATAATATTTATCTGACTCAATTGCTAACGATTTCTTGAACTGCTCGGCCGCTTCCTCATATCGATGAAGCGCTTCTAAAATATTGCCATGAGTGACTAAGTAACCGGGATGACGGGGCTGCTGTTTGCACGCCTCTTCTATATGTGCTAAAGCTTCTTTTGGCTTATTGCTATTATAGAGTAAATAAGAAAGGTAGTGCTCTGACTTGTGAAATCCTGGCTTTATCGCAAGCGACTTCTCCAAGCATGTGATTGCTTTGTTGTAATCGCCCATATTATAGAGAACTTTCCCTAAAACAGAGTAAGCCTCAAAGTCATCGCTTTTGAGCCTAATCGCTTCTTCTAATTCAGATTTTGCTTCGTCTAATTTACCTTTATCTGTTAACAAGGCGCCAAGCGTGCGTCGATACTGGGCATTATTAGGCTGCCTAGCTACCATTTTTTTTATATCTTTAAGCTGCTTATCGGCGCTCTTTGCTGGCTGCTTGCTCATATTACCTATCTCTCACGTCAACAATAAAAAGGCTGCCTTGCGGCAGCCTTATTTAGTCAGGCACTATAACCTTTATGGCTAATTTTAGCCTAATAAGGACAGTACGTTCTGCGGCAGCTGGTTAGCCTGAGCCAGAACAGAAGTACCTGCCTGCTGGAGGATCTGGTTCTTGGTCATGTCCGCCACTTCCATTGCGTAGTCAGCATCTTCAATGCGTGACCTTGCAGCAGACAAGTTAGTCTCATTGGTGCTGAGGTTAGTTATCGCGGATTCAAAGCGGTTCTGAATCGCACCCAAGTCGGAGCGCAGTGAGTCAACCTGAGATAGCGCGCTATCAAGTTCTTCAAGCGGATTGTTTGTTGCACCAGTCAACAAGCTTTCAGCTGTAAGGTTCGCCCCGTCAACGGTAAAGCTCGCTGTAGTATCAGTTGTAACATCCGCGTCTTGAGGATCAAGCGCAACGTTGAAAGTGACAGAGGCACCGCTAGCGATGTTGATGCCTTGGGCTGCCAAAGTACGTGACTCCGCTTCAGAACCAGCACTTACTTGCACTTGTGCGTACCAGTTACCATCTTGATCTACATACGCATCAGCAGTATCAGCGGTGACTGAGCCAGTAGCGACACCCAATTTACCTGCCAGAGCATCGCCAAAATCAGTAACATCGGAATCAGCGATTCC
This sequence comes from Vreelandella salicampi, assembly GCF_013415105.1. Classification (GTDB taxonomy): domain Bacteria; phylum Pseudomonadota; class Gammaproteobacteria; order Pseudomonadales; family Halomonadaceae; genus Vreelandella; species Vreelandella salicampi. The sequence goes on along the minus strand of NZ_JACCDF010000002.1, from coordinate 33,006 downwards.
GGTCGAATCTCCGTAGGCAGACTCGAAGTCTGCTGTCGCTGCGGCTGCCACTGTGCCTTGAGCACCATTTACGTTAAAACCATCAAGACTCAACGTTTCAGCTGTAATTTCTTCCAAATTGACACTGATGGTCTGACCATCTTCTGAACCTACCTGAATATTGATCTTCTGATCTTCAGACAGCACCAGAGTACCGTTAAAGTCAGTTTCTTCAGAAATGCGGTTGATCTCGGTCAAACGCTGGTCAATTTCCGCTTGAATCGAGTTCAAATCGTCTTGGCTGTTAGTGCCATTAGCAGCCTGTACGGTCAATTCACGAACACGCTGAAGGTTGTCGTTGACCTGGTCTAGGCCACCTTCAGCAGTCTGTGCGATGGAAATACCGTCGTTGGCATTACGTTGCGCCTGACCCAGACCAGTGATCTGTGCAGACATACGGTTGGCGATGGCCTGACCGGCCGCATCATCCTTGGCACTGTTGATACGCAGGCCAGAGCTCAAGCGCTCCATAGAAGTCTGCAGGCTGTTCTGCGACTCACGCAGGTTTTGCTGGCCGATCATCGATGTGATGTTGGTATTGATCACTGACATGGTGATTCTCCTTTACTTTAACACTGGCCTAGAAGGCCCGCTTTTCGGCCACATTGTGTGCCGTTATTACTGATTACGGCGCAGGCGGGAAAACCTTTAGGCTTTCTAGCAAAAAATAATGTAATCCTTGGTAACAGGTGGTGAGGTTTCTCATCCTTACTTGCTGCAGCGCGGGCGGGGCGTACACTGTGGGTGTCTCCAAAAGCAATAGGTAACACCTATGTTATCCACACAACTCCCCATACTGTTGGCCGGCATCGCGATTGTGCTCGGGCTTATCAGCCTGGTGCTGTTTTACCAGGTGGTGATAAAGCCGCGCCGCAAGCAAGCGCCACCCACCATGCCCGAGGAAACCACCGCTCAGCCTGCTGAGCCCGCGCCCGCCAAGCCGGAAAAGCCCGCCAAAAGCAAAAAACCGATGGAGCAGTGCCTGTTCGTGGTGTTTGATGCGCCAAGCCAGGCGATCAACACGGCGCTGGGCGAGATACTAAAAGAGAAAAACGCCTTTTATGAAGCGGAGCTTGGCGCCTTTCACCTGCCGCCGGGGCCAAAGGGCTACCCGCTGATGGTGGCCAGCGCGACCTCGCCGGGTACGCTGCCACCGCTGCATAAAGAAGGGGAACACCCGCCGGTGCAGGGCGTTTCCATTTTGATCCGCTTTTTGAACGCGCGAAAGGTCTCGCGCAGCCCGGATGATTTAATCGCCTTCACCCACGAACTCGCCGCGCTGGGCGGGCGGATTCTTGATGCCAAGCGCGAACCCATCACCGACGCCACGCTTACTGAAATGCGCCGCGAGGGCGAGTAGAATGCGCGCGTTGGTTGCCCCACCCACGATAGCGCCCTGTTCCTTATGATTCGTGCCTTATGAGTAGCACCTACCCCCACTATGAATCCCCCATTCAGCTGTATGACGTGGTGTTTATCATCATCCCCCGGTTGGATCGGGCGCAGAAGCTGGTGAACAAAACCCTCGATACGCTGATTGAGGGCGCTACCGACCCCAAAGATTTAACCAAGCGGCTGGAGCAGCGCCGGGATTTCACGCTGGAATTGCAGGCGATTCACACCAACCTAGAGTACCTTTTAGAGCGCCACCGGCCGGATGTGAAGGAGTTACTGCGTACCGGGGGGATAAGCGGCAACCGCGCGATAGAGCCAGATGAGATGGAGCAAGATGCCATCGAACGCGCGAAGGAGATTTACCGCAAGGTGGTAGAGTTTCAAACCGGGCGAAGGAACGTGCCGTTTTAGGGGGCTGCCGTGGCCCCAACATTCGCGCCATAAATGGCGCTCCTACGCTCCAGATATGCTTGTGGGAGCCCGATTCATCGGGCGAAATGGGTAAATGGCTCAGCGGCACCGAGCAAGCGAACCTAAGACGGGCGATCATTATCTGGTTCTACCGGGTGTTCCTGCCCAACCGCGCCCCAGAGCTGGAATTTCCCGAGGTTAGCGATTTCACCAATTTGCATGAGGTACACGACATGCTGGCAGAACGGATCAAAAAGTGGCCCGAGCTATGGGAAGAGAGAGGCCGCGAAGAAGGCCGTCAGGAAGGACGCCAGGAAGGCCGTCAAGAAGCTGAAATGCGTGCTTTGGAAAGCAAACGCAATGCCGCCCGCAAACTGATCGCGCTGACGGAAATGAGCGACCAACTGATCGCGGAAATTGAAGAACTGCCCGTCGAGGAAGTCGAGAAACTACGCGCCGAGACTCAGCACTGAGGTTCACAGCCGGTAATCCGGTGGCTGGTAGCACTTGGTGACCCCAGCGTTCGCGCCATAAATGGCGCTCCTACCCCTGGGTAGGCTTGTAGGAGCCCGATTCATCGGGCGAAATGGGGCGAGTTTATCTGTAGGGACACAAGGGGCCAAAATGGACGATCAAGACGACAACCGCCGCGCCGATCACGATAGCCCGTGGAAGATGGCGCTGGAATCGTATTTCGAAGAGTTTCTTGGGCTACTGTTCCCGGCCATTAATAAACAGGTTGACTGGTCAAAGGGTTACAGCTTTCTCGACAACGAATTGCAGCAAATTACCGCCGATGCTGAAAGCGGCAGGCGCTATGCTGACAAGCTGATCAAAGTCTACGCCAAAAACGGCAGCGAAACCTGGGTGCTGATTCACGTTGAAGTACAGGGCGAACCGGAAGGCGCCTTTGCCGAACGTATGTTCACCTATCAGTATCGGTTGCGGGACCGCTACGGTATCGATGTTGTCAGCTTAGCGGTACTAACCGATACCCATGACAGCTTCCGGTCCACGACGTTTCACTATGAGCGCTGGGGATGCGAGCTGACGTTTACCTTTCCTATGGCTAAACTAATTGATTGGGAAGCCCGCTGGGCCGAGCTTCAAGCCAGTGACAATGTTTTTGCTCTGGTGGTGATGGCCCAAATTCACGCCAAACGGATAAAAGACGGCGCCACGCGCAAAGATGTCAAAATAGCGTTGATCCGGCTGCTATTCGAGCGGGGCTACCGCCGTGAGCAAATCGTGAAATTGTTCAACATCATTGACTGGATGCTTCAGCTGCCCAAGGCTCTGGAACCCGAGTTTGTTCAGGCGGTATACGCCATACAGGAGGAAAAACACATGCCTTACGTGAATACGATTGAACGCCTGGGTATCGAGAAAGGCCGTCAAGAAGCTGAAATACGTGCTTTGGAAAGCAAACGCAATGCCGCCCGCAAATTGATTGCTCTGACAGAAATGAGCGACCAACTGATCGCGGAAATTGAAGAACTGCCCGTCGAGGAAGTCGAGAAGCTGCGCGCCGAGACTCAGCACTGAGGTTCACAGCCGGTAATCCGGTGGCTGGTAGCACTTGGTGACCCCAGCATTCGCGCAATAAATTGCGCTCCTACACCCTGGGCCGTGCTTGTGGGAGCCCGATTCATCGAGCGAGATGGGATGTTAATGCGACGGATGGAGGAAAGGTTTTCGACTAGCTCAGCGAGATCGGGGCAACTGAGGGGCTACCCCATAAAACGTAGCGCGGTGAGGGTTAGCCCTAACGAGGTAGCAATAAAACCGAGTAGCCAGTAGAACTGTTTGTCTTGGCGCTTGAGCACAGCTTCAAAGCGCTCGTCCTGCTTGTCGAAGCGTTTGTTCATATCGTCACGCATGGCTTCAAAACGTTTATCTACTTGCTCAAAGCGTTTATCGATTTGCTCGAAGCGCTTGTCTACTTGCTCAAAGCGCTTGTCCATATCTTCACGCATGGCCTCAAAGCGCCTGTCCACTTGCTCAAAGCGTTTATCGATTTGCTCGAAACGCTTTTCTACTTGTTCGAAGCGCTTGTCCACTTGCTCGAAACGCTTGTCTATTTGTTCAAAGCCCTGCTGCATCAGCTCGCGCTGGTGCCTTAACTCGTCTTCCACACGCACCATGCGTTCACGCAACTCAATCTCGTAAACAGCCGGTGGTTTACCAAGGCTATGCTCGGCTAACCACTCGCCTAGATGCGCCTTGATATACTCAATATCGCTTTCAGCCAAGTTCATAGGACTGGCTCCTTGCTATATCCCATTTCCAATAGCGTTAGTATCGCGCGAGGGGTTGCGTGAGGCAAGATGGTAGCGTAGAGAGGGTATCTACGCTCCGGGCCGTGCTTGTGGGAGCCCGATTCATCGGGCGAAATAGGGCGAGTTTATCTGTAGGGAAACAGGAGAGCGTATGGCAAGCCAAGTCCACAACCGCCACGACCACAGCTATAAGCTGATGTTTTCGCACAAGCAAATGATGCAAGATTTGCTCACCGGCTTTGTGAAAGAGGCGTGGGTTGAGCAACTGGATTTCGACCGGATGGAGCAGGTCAGCGGCTCGTACATTACCGATGAGCTCCGCGACCGCGAAGATGACATGATTTGGCGAATCTGGTGGCGGGACCGCTGGCTCTACGTTTATGTATTGCTGGAGTTTCAGTCCCGCGTGGACAATTTCATGGCCGTGCGCGTCATGAGCTACTTGGGGTTGCTGTATCAAGATTTGATTCGTCAGGAAGCTTTCACCCCGAGCGGCAAGCTGCCACCGGTACTGCCGATTGTGCTCTACAATGGAGAACAGCGTTGGCAAGCGGCACAAAACGTTGCCGATTTGGTCGAACCGGTACCGGGAGGCCTAGAACATTACCGGCCTGCATTGAGCTATTTGTTGTTAGACGAAGGAGCGATTGTCGATTCGCCGGGTTGGTCAGATGAGATGCGCAACATCGTGGCGGCGATCTTTCGTATCGAAAAACACCGCGACGAAAAGGATGTATCTGACGCGATAGGCCATTTGGCCGAATGGCTCAGCGACACCGAGCAAGCGAGCCTAAGACGGGCGATCATTATCTGGTTCTACCGGGTGTTTCTGCCCAACCGCGCCCCAGAGCTGGAATTTCCCGAGGTTAGCGATTTCACCAATTTGCATGAGGTACACGACATGCTGGCAGAACGGATCAAAAAGTGGCCCGAGCTATGGGAAGAGAGAGGCCGCGCAGAAGGCCGTCAGGAAGGCCGTCAAGAAGCTGAAATACGTGCTTTGGAAAGCAAACGTAATGCCGCCCGCAAATTGATTGCTCTGACAGAAATGAGCGACCAACTGATCGCGGAAATTGAAGAACTGCCCGTCGAGGAAGTCGAGAAACTGCGCGCCGAGACTCAGCACTGAGGTTCACAGCCGGTGGCCGGTAGCACTTGGTGACCCCAGCATTCGCGCAATAAATTGCGCTCCTACACCCTGGGCCGTGCTTGTGGGAGCCCGATTCATCGAGCGAAATGGGGCGCTCATGCGATGGATAGAGGGCGGTCTTCGATTCGCGCAATAAATTGCGCTCCTACACCCTGGGCCGTGCTTGTAGGAGCCTGATTCATCGGGCGAAATGGGGTGCTCATGCGATGGATAGAGGGCGGTCTTCGATTCGCGCAATGAATTGCGCTCCTACCCCTGAGTATACTTGTAAGAGCCTGATTCATCGGGCGAAATGGGCCATGCGCGTGATTGAGAAAAAGGTATTGTATACTCACCGTTTAAAGGGAAAGGACACCCATGCAGCTGCTTCACACCGCTGATTGGCACTTAGGCCAGAGTTTCCACGGCCAGGAGCGTCACGCCGAGCACCGCGCCTTTCTTACCTGGCTTTTGGATACCCTCACCGAGCGCGAGCCGGATGCGCTGCTGGTGGCCGGTGATATTTTCGATGTGGTGAACCCCTCATTGCGCGCCCAGGCGCTGTTTTACGACTTTATCGTCTCCGCCCACGAGCGGCTGCCGCGTCTTGATATCGTGCTGATTGCCGGTAACCACGACAGCGGCAATCGCATTGAGCTGCCCGCCCCGCTGATGAAGCGCCTGCGCGCCCATGCCTTGGGCCGGGTAAACTGGCTGGATGACGGCCACCTGGATGCCAAACGCCTGCTCGTGCCGCTGACCGATGCGGCGGGCGACACTCGTGCCTGGTGTTTAGCGCTGCCCTTTTTGCGCCCAGCAGAAGTCACCGGCGTTTCCCAGCCAAACGAGGCGCGCGAGCCTGCCGATAACAACTATGTGAGCGGCATCACGCGGGTGCATCGTGAGTTGATTGCAGCGGCAAAAGCCCAGCGCGCACCCGGCCAGGCGCTGGTGGCGATGAGCCACGCCCACTTGCACGGCGCGGCGGTGTCCGAAGCGAGCGAGCGCCCGATTGTGATCGGCGGCGAGGAGTCAATTTCCGCGGCGCTTTTCCCACCGGAGATTGCCTACGTGGCACTCGGCCACCTGCACCGCGCGCAACACGTGGGCGAGCCGCGCATCCGCTATAGCGGCAGCCCCTTACCGCTGGATTTCAGCGAGGTGAACTACCCGCACCAAGTGGTGGCCGTCACGCTTGACGGCGAAACCCTCGCCGATACCGAGGCCATCCCGGTGCCGCGCCCGGTGGCCATGCACCGCATCGGCCCCGCGCCGCTTGACGACGTGCTCACCCAGCTTAACGCCTTAGACGACGACCCGGCGCAGCCACGAGAACGCTGGCCCTGGCTTGAAGTACGCGTGGAGCTCGACGCCCCCCTGCCCGACCTGCGCGCCCGTATCGATGCCGCCCTAAAAGGCCGCGCACTGCGCCTACTGCGATTAGAACGCCGCCTGCCCAACGTTGCCGAAACAGGCACCGCCGCGCCGGTCAGCCTGGAAACCTTAGGCCCACGTAAGCTGTTCGCGAAAACCTGGGAAGCACGCTGGGGCACACCGCCGGACGAGGAAGTGCTCGCCGACTTCAACCGCCTGCACCAGGAGGTGCTCGACGCCGACGATAGCGACAACACGCAGGAGGGCCGCTTGTGAAAATTCTCGCCCTGCGCCTGGAGAACCTTGCCTCCCTGCCCGGCCCGCTGGAACTCGACTTCACCGCCGCGCCGCTGCGCGATGCGGGGCTTTTCGCCATCACCGGCCCCACCGGCGCGGGCAAAAGCACGCTGTTGGATGCACTGTGCCTAGCGCTTTACGGCAGCACACCGAGGCTTCGCCAAGCGCCGAATCGTGACAGCCAGATCGACGACACCCCGGAATCGACGCTGACCACCAGCGATGCACGCACCCTGCTGCGCCGCGGCACCGCCAGCGGTTACGCCGAGGTGGATTTTCTCGGCCGCGATGGCCGCCGCTACCGCGCCCGCTGGTTCGTGCGCCGCGCCCGCGAAAAGGCCGGCGGGCGGCTGCAAGCGGTGGAGCAGTCGCTGCGCGACCTTGATGCGGATCGCTTGTTGACCACGCAAAAGCGCGAGTTCGACCGCCTGCTGCCCGAGCGTTTAGGGCTAAATTTTGATCAGTTCACCCGCGCGGTACTGCTCGCCCAAAGCGAGTTCGCGGCGTTTCTCACCGCCGACGACAACGCCCGCAGCGATTTGTTAGAGCGCCTGACCGGCACCGCCGAGTACTCGCATATCTCCAAAGCGGCGTACCGCCGCGCCAGCGAGGCCAAACGCGCGGTCGATGCGTTACAAACGCGGCTTGCCGGCGACGTGCCCGCCAATGCCGACACCCGCGCCGAGCTTGAGCGCACCGCCCACGCCAGCCAGCAAGCGCTTAACGCTCTCATGGAAAAGCGCCAGGCCCTCACCCGCCAGATAGACATCGCCACCGAGGCGGCGCGCCTTACCGCCACGCTGGAGGAGACGCAGCGCGCTCAAGAACGCGCCCGTGCCGAGCACACCGAGGCCGCGACCACGCTGAAACAGGCAGAAGCCGGGCTCACTCGCGCCCACGAGGCCCGCGAGGCCGCCACCCCCGCGTTAAACCAGGCGCGCCAGCAGGCGCTAACGCTTGCCAGTATCGACGAGCAGCTGCGCGAGCGACAGAACGCACAAAATAAGCAGCAACGCCTTGTCGCCACGCTCAGCGACGATTTCTACAAAGCCCAGCAAGCGCAACAAGCGCACCAGCGCGAGTACGACGCTTGGCAGGCCACGCTTAAAACGCTGCTCGGCGATGAGCCGCGCCTGGATAACGCCCGCCGCGCCACCCGTGAAGCGCTGGACCAGGCCGCCAACCGCCAGCTGGCGTTGGAGAAACTGGCCAACCGCTGGCAGGCGTTTACCCACGCGGAGCGGGCCCACCGGCACCTCAGCACGCAGATTGAGCAGGAGCAAACCCAGCGCGAACAGCTGCTGAGCGCGGGCAAAACGGCGCGCCAGCAACTCGACGATGCTCAGCGCCATTGCGACAGCGTGACCGCTTTTGTCGAGCGCGCCCGCGCCGTGCGGAGCGATAGCGTCACCACCCTCCGCGCCGCGCTACAGGAAGATGAGCCCTGCCCGGTATGCGGCGGGCTTGAACACCCCTTTCGCCACCACCCACCCGCCACGCCGGAAGCCGCCCAGCTTGCCGCTCAAGAAGCCGACGAAGCACGCCAGCTGAAAGAGGCCCAACAGGCGCTGGACACAGCCCGCGAGCACCGCGACCGGCTTTATAGCCAATACAGCGCCATCGACGCCACGCTTAAGCAGCACACGCTTGAGCTTGAGCACACGCGTCAGCAGCGCGACGCCGCCGACCAAGCGCTCACGGCGCACCCGCTCTACGGCGAACTTGCCAGCGTTGAGCTCACCAACGGGGAGATCGATGAGCGCGACGCCTGGCTGCAGGCGCAGCACCAAGCAAGCGACGCTCAGCGCAAGCGCCACGAGCAAACACTCAACCAGCTGACTCAGGCTGAAGACGCCCTGGCCCCGCTGGAAAACGCCCTGCGCGACGATGCCCTGGCGCTTGCGCGGCTGGAAACCGAAAAGAACAGCGCCGAGCAGCAGTTACAGACGCTCGATGCGCAGCTGCCGCCGCTTCGCGCACAGCGGGATACCGGCCAACAGCAGCTGGCGAGCCTTCTTGGTGACCACGCAAGCCCCGACGCCTGGCAGCAACAGCTAGATAAAACGGTCACCCACGCGCAGCAAGCGCGCGATAACGCCAGCGAACAGCAGCACGCTGCCGCTCAAACGACGCTGAAATTAGAGGAGCGAGCCAACACCGCCGCCGAGCGGTTAACCCAACTCAAACACGACCAGGCCCAGCTTGAGCGCGACAAGGGGCAGCCGGCCAGCGGCGCGGATACCGAGCTCAGCCCGAGCCTTGACGCGCTCAACGCCGAACAGCAAGCGCTAACGCCACGGCTAGAAGAAGCCCAACAGCAGCGCGACGAAGCCGCCCATGCTCTGCGCGACGACGACCGCAAACGCGAGCGCCAGCAAGCCGGCCAAGCCGAGCTCGACGCCGCCCGCGCCGAATACCGCCGCTGGGGCCAAATCAGCGAGCTGATTGGCTCCGCCGACGGCAAGGCGTTTCGGCGCATCGCCCAAGCCTACAACCTGGAGCAGCTACTGGAGCACGCCAACGCGCACCTTACCGGGCTCAGCCGCCGTTACCGGCTGGTGCGCGGCGGCAGCGAGCTTGGCTTGCTGGTGGAGGATTTGGATATGGCCGATGAGCGCCGCTCGGTGCATTCGCTTTCGGGCGGCGAGACGTTTTTGGTCTCGCTGGCGCTGGCGCTGGGGCTGGCGTCGATGGCCTCGGGGGAGCTGGTGATCGAGTCGCTGTTTATCGATGAAGGCTTTGGCAGCCTCGACCCGCAGTCGCTAGCGCTCGCCATGGACGCGCTCGACGGCCTGCAAGCGCTCGGCCGCCGCGTCGGGGTGATTTCCCACGTGCAAGAAATGCACGAACGCATCCCGGTGCAAATCCAGGTCGAACCGCTCGGTAACGGCACCAGCCAGACACGGCTGGTGAGTGTTTAACAGGCTTAGTATCAGACCACGCCCTGGCTGCGCAGGTAATCGTCGTAGCTGCCACTGAAATCGACGATGCCGTCGCCGCTCATGTCAAGCACGCGCGTGGCCAGCGAGGAAACGAACTCACGGTCGTGGCTGACGAAAATCAGCGTGCCGGGGTAATTTTCCAGTGCCAAGTTGAGCGCCTCGATGGATTCCATGTCGAGGTGGTTGGTCGGCTCGTCCATCAGCAGCACGTTGGGCTGGGTAAGCGTCAGTTTGCCGAACAGCATGCGCCCTTGCTCACCGCCGGAAATCACCTTCACCGATTTGTCGATCTCGTCGCTGGAGAACAGCATCCGCCCTAGCGCGCCGCGCACGATCTGCTCGCCGCCTTGCGTCCACTGTGACATCCACTCGAACAGCGTGGCATCGACGGCGAAATCGTCGCCGTGCTCCTGGGCGAAGACACCCAGGTCCGCACTGTCGGTCCATTTCACTTCCCCGGCATCCGGGTGTAACTCGCCCGCCAAGGTCTTCAGCAGCGTGGTCTTGCCGATGCCGTTGGGGCCGATGATGGCAATGCGCTCGCCGGCCTCGACGGTCATGGAAAGCCGCTCGAACAAGGGGGTGTCGTCGTAGCCCTTGGTAATCGCCTCGACGTTGACCGCATTGCGGTGAATCTTCCTAGCTTGGTCGAAGCGGATAAACGGGCTCACCCGGCTTGAGGGCTTGATGTCTTCGAGTTTGATCTTGTCGATCTGGCGCGCCCGCGATGTGGCCTGCTTGGCCTTGGAGGCGTTGGCCGAGAAGCGGCTGACGAACTGCTGCAGCTCGGCGATCTGCGCCTTCTTTTTGGCGTTGTCGGCGTGCTGGCGTTCGCGCACGGCGGTGGCCGCGGTCATGTAGTCGTCGTAATTGCCGGGAAACAGCGTGATCTCGCCGTAGTCCAGGTCCGCCATGTGGGTACAGACACTGTTCAAAAAGTGGCGGTCGTGGGAAATGATGATCATGGTGCTGCTGCGCGCCCTGAGCACGTCTTCCAGCCAGCGGATGGTATTGATATCCAGGTGGTTGGTCGGCTCGTCGAGCAGCAGTACATCGGGGTCGGAAAACAGCGCCTGAGCCAGCAGAACCCGCAGTTTCCAACCTGGCGATACCTCGCTCATGGGGCCGAAGTGCTGCTCCAGGGGAATGCCGAGGCCGAGCAGCAATTCACCCGCGCGCGCTTCGGCAGTATAGCCATCGAGCTCGGCGAAGCGAACTTCCAGATCAGCCACCGCCATGCCGTCCTCTTCGCTCATTTCCGGCAGCGAATAGATGCGCTCACGCTCCGCCGCAACCTGCGAAAGCTCGGTGTTGCCCATGATCACGGTGTCGATGACGCGCTCGTTCTCGAACGCGAACTGATCCTGGCGCAGCTTACCCAGCCGGGCGTTGGCATCCACCATCACCTGCCCGGCGGTCGGCTCCAGGTCACCGCCAAGAATCTTCATGAAGGTCGACTTGCCGCAACCGTTGGCCCCGATCAGGCCGTAGCGATTGCCGTTGCCGAACTTGACGGAGACGTTTTCAAACAGGGGCTTAGCCCCGAACTGCATGGTGATATTGGCGGTTGCGATCACGGAAGGGTCCAGTTGAAGTGCAAAAGTTCGCCATTTTACGCGCTATGCGCCGCGCATTCACCCCACAACCCCAGGTAGACAAGAGAACTGAGCCCCGAAGCCTGCGATTTTAGCGGCATGCTAAACTACGCGTTTATCACGCCGCTCACATCGAGGGCGACAATAAGCTCACTTTAAGGAGCTCTATGCTGCGCATTTCCAACACTGTGGAGCTGGGCGATTGGGAGATCGAACTGCACCCGATTCGTGCCCAGGGCGCCGGCGGCCAGAACGTCAATAAGGTCGCCTCCGCCATCCACTTACGTTTTGATATTGGCCGTTCTAGTCTGCCGCCCTTCTACAAAGAACGGCTACTGGCGCTGACGGATCAACGCATCACCCAAGAGGGCGTGGTGATCATCAAAGCGCAGCGCTTTCGCACCCAAGAGCATAATCGCGAGGACGCGCTAAATCGCCTGCGCGAGATCATTCGCGAAGCGGTAAAACAGCAAAAAACGCGTAAGCCGACTCGTCCTTCACGGTCTGCCAAGCGTAAGCGGGTGGACGCGAAAACGCGCAAAGGCAAGACCAAAGCGCTGCGGGGGAAAGTGCCTAGCGGTTGAAGGCCGCCTTGCGCGAGCCACTTGCGGTACCCCCCTTTGATTACCAATACTGAGGTCATCTTCCCTTTTGTCAGCAAGGAGCCCGATATGCAGGATTTTTTAACGCAGTTACCCAACGTAGAGCTCCACTTGCACATTGAAGGCTCGCTCGAGCCTGAGCTTATGTTTGCGCTGGCCAAGCGGAACAACATTACGCTTCCGTATGCGACTGTCGCGGAGGCGAAAGCCGCGTATCACTTTAATGACCTGCAAGGCTTTTTGGATCTCTACTTTCAAGGCATGAACGTGCTGCGCACAGAGCAGGACTTTTATGACCTGGCGATGGATTACTTCAAGCGCGCCAGGGCAGAAGGCGTTGTGCATATTGATATGCATTTTGACCCGCAAGCGCACCTTCAGCGGGGTGTGGCGTTAGATGTTGTCATGGCGGGCTTGCTGCGCGCGAAACAAGACGCCGAGTCGTCGCTCGATTTGTCGGTCGGAATGATCATGGCCTTTTTGCGCGACCGGCCCGCCGACGAAGCCCTTCACGTGCTGGAGTCAGCCGCGCCGTACTGGAAGTTTCTCGACGCGATTGGCTTGGACAGTGCCGAGCGCGGCAACCCGCCAGAGAAGTTCCAGGCATTGTTTGCGCGGGCAAAAGCGCTAGGTTTGGTTCGGGTTGCCCATGCTGGCGAAGAAGGGCCCGCTGACTACATTGAGCAGGCGCTGGATGTCCTCGACGTACAACGCATCGATCATGGGGTACGCTGTTTGGAGAGCGACGCCGTGGTGCAGCGCTTACGTGAAAGCCAAACCGTGCTGACTGTCTGCCCGCTTTCCAATGTGAGCTTGAAAGTCGTCGACGACCTGCGCGACCACCCGCTTCCCAAGCTGCTGGCGGAAAAGCTAAAAGTCACCATCAGCTCGGACGACCCGGCCTATTTCGGCGGCGGACTACTGGTGAACCATATGGCCTGTGCCGAGGCGTTTGGTTGGGATGAAGCGGTATTTCGACAACTCAATCGTAACGCCATCGAAGAAGCGTTTATCAGCGAGGACCGGCGTCAGCAACTGCTCAAGCGCCTAGAACAGGCGTAGCGGTCGCACGCATGGGTTAGTCGACCCGGGTAATCGCCTGGCGGTTGGGGTCGACATACCATGGTAGGCCAAGGCGGGTATTACGCTCCAGCTCGGCAATCACTTGGGCGCCCAACAGCAAGATAATGGCGCCCACTTCGAGGCTCAGCAGCACGATCACCAGCGTCGCCAATGAGCCGTAAACGGCGTTGACGAACGAGAGATTGGCGAAATAGTAGACCAACAGCAGCCGCACCCCCTCCCACAGCAGCGCCGCCACGAAGCCGCCTACCACCGCTCGACGTAACGCAATGCGCACGACCGGCAGCACTTTATAGATGGCACTGAACAACAAAAACACCCCAATAAAACTGCTCAGGTTAAGCACCGGTTCGGAAAGCCCGGCCAACGGCAGCTCCCGCTCGAAAATCGCCAGCACCATCGTATTGAGCGAGCTGGCCAAGGTGACCGCCAGCGTCAATGCCATTAGCCCCGCTCCCAGCACTAGCATGAAGGCGTAAGGCAGCATGACGGATACCCAGACGCTGCGTTTTTTGTGCGGGCTCTCCGGCGCATGGAATATGATCGCCATGGCGTCTTCGAGCATGCGAAAAGCAAATGAACTGAAGAGCAACAGGATGGGAAAGCTGAGAATGCCGATCACATCGCCGGAATCCAGCAGGTCGCGGACGGCATCCAGCAGCACCTCGGCATGGGCCGGCGCCAGGTGGCGTACTTGTACGGCCAGAACACTGAGCAGATGCTGCTCATCCACCACTTGGGTCAACAGCACGACCAGCAACGCGAATAGCGGCACGATGGAAAGCAGAATATTGTAGCCCACCCCACCAGCCAGCAGGATGCCGCGGTTCTTGAGGAAATGACATAGCACTCGCCAAACGAAGTTAGCCAGCCGGGGGAGCAACAAGAGGACGGCACTGAATAATGTGGGGGGTCGAGCCATGGCTTGGCATTCTCCTTATACGCTAAGGCCATGATACGCCGATGGCGCTGCGTATTAACAAGGATGATCGTTAACGCCTCAATGCCGTTTTATAGCTTTACCCTGGCGAGCTCGCTCCACTGGGTCGTATAGCGCGGCGTGCGGCTTTCACTGCGCAGTGCCCAGGCGTTGTCTTGTCGGGGTAAGCCTAGTTGTACCGTGCCCTTGCCCAGCTCACGGTTGATTTTATCGACCGTGGCCATGAGCCGTTCGCTGCGTTTCGCCTCGGTGGCCGTTTGCGGTGTCTCGGTCAGCGTGAGCTGGCGATTGGCTTTGGGGGAAAGATCGAGCAGCATCACGCCGACTTTTTGGTAGCGATACCCCTTGCGCCATAGGTGCCTGAGCCCTTGAGCGGCGGCGGCAATAAGTTCGCGGCTGTCATCAGTGGGGCGATCCAGCGAGACGATCACGCGGTTGCGGTATTGCGGCAAATCGGTGCGAAACGGATTGGTACGAACGAACACCATGACGGCACTGGTGACACTTTCTTGCTTACGCAGCTTCTCTCCCGCGCGGGCGGCATGGTGGCGCAGCGCTTCGCGTAGGTCGTGCGGGTCGCCGGTGAGCCGCCCAAACGAGCGCGAGACCATGATCTGCTGTTTGGGCTCGCTCATGTCATCCAGCTGAATCATCGGCTGGCCGCGCAGCTCCCACACGATGCGTTCCTGCATCACGGAGAATCGCTTGCGTACTTGCTTGGGGTCGGCTTCGCGCAGCTGCCAAGCGGTGTTAATCCCCATCACATTGAGCCGTTCGGCGGTACGCCTCGCCACGCCCCAAAGCTCGGTGACGGGCAGCTGTTTGAGTACGGCTTGGGTGGCGGCGTTATCGGCGTCTAATTGGCAAACGCCTGTGGCTTGGTAAGCGGGGTGCTTTTTGGCCATGTGATTGGCGATTTTGGCCAGCACCCGCGTCGGGGCAATCCCCACCGACACCGGGATGCCCGTCCACTTCCGCACGGTTTCGCGAAGCCGCTGCCCGCGCGCCTCCAGCGTCGCCGGGTCAAAGCCTTGAAAGCCAACGAACGACTCATCGATGGAGTAGACCTCGACATGCGGGGAGAACTCGGCGAGCACCTCAGTGACGCGGCGGGACATATCGCCATACAACGCATAGTTACTCGATAGCAGTACCGTTTGGCGTCGTATCGGCGGTGACAGCAGGTGCATCGCGGTGCCCATCTCCACGCCCAAGGCTTTGAGCTCGCTTGAGCGCGCAACAATGCAGCCGTCGTTATTGGAGAGCACCCCAACCGGGCGGCCTTCCAGCGCCGGGCTAAACACCCGTTCGCACGATACATAGAAGTTGTTGCAGTCCACCAAGGCCATCATGGTAGCGGCGCTCCCGGTAGACTGTGCAGCACATGGGTCACCACGCCCCAAACGTGTGACTCGCGCCCTTCCAACGCGATCAGCGGGTAAGCCGGGTTACTGGCCCGCAGGTACGCGCGCTGCCCGACGCGCTCTAAGCGCTTGACCGTGAGTTCGCCATCGACGGCGATCACAATGATGCGCCCTGGCAGCGCTTCCAAGCTGCGGTCGACGACCAGCAAGTCTCCGTGATGGATACCGTCACCGATCATCGAATCGCCTTCGGCGCGGACAAAGTACGTCGACGCCGGGCGTTTCACCACGTGGCGATGCAGATCCAGGTCGGTATCGAGGTGATCATCCGCTGGGCTGGGAAACCCCGCGCGAACGGCGCTGGAGAAAAACGGCAATGCGTGAGGCAAGGCAGCGGGATCCGCCCGGCCTACCCATGAAACGGTCAACGACATACTCGCGGCCCTTTAGCTGTATATGAAAACAGTATCAATAAAGAGCACCGCGAGTGCAAGCTTCACCGCATGCACCACTGGAGAACTACCCGCCACTGTTACAGGCGTAAGACGCGGTAGGCTTAACACGCGTACGCCTGCCCGAACATTTTTTTCACACACGCTATTGACGGGCACCGCATTAAAGGTTCAAGATGCACGCAGTTGGTTAGCAAGTCGAACGTTGTCAGCAGTATCGAAGCATATAGCATTGAGTCTGGTGAAAGTTTCTTGTTCTACCCACGGCAACTCGGGTATTTCCCGGCTTAATTTCGCTACATCGAGGATTTCGATCATGGCAACTGGTACAGTAAAGTGGTTCAACGATACTAAAGGCTTCGGCTTCATCGCTCCGGAAGACAATGGCGACGATCTGTTCGCGCATTTCTCTGAAATTCAAGCAGACGGCTTTAAGTCCTTGCAAGACGGTCAGAAGGTTTCTTTTGACGTCACTCAAGGTAAAAAAGGCCTTCAGGCTTCTAACATCAAGGTTCTGGACTAATCTCCATACCGTGATGTTTATTACCGGCTAGCTCGGTAAGCTAAAAACCCCGCCAAGTGCGGGGTTTTTTGCGTTATGTGTGGCAACTCCGAACATCAGCCGCGATATCCCGCTGACTTATCTTGCCTTAACGCTTGCTTTAACAATGGGCTCACAGCGTGATTCTGAAAAAGCCCCAGGGTAATATTCACCCAGGGCCCTGATATCTATCTACCTCTCTATGCACCTCTCTCTATGCACCTCTCTCTATGTACCTCTAAACGCTTTGGTTAGGTTACTCACTGTTTGAAGGCCCCAGAAAGCGTGTTTCACTAGCGTTCGTTATTGAGGGATCCTCTAATGCGACGAAGCGCAGCTCGACGGGGTGGCTAGGCTCCGTCAGCACCTCCCCATCGGCGGTAAGCGAAACCCGTAAGTGGCGCGTTTCAAAAGCCGCCACCTCGATGGTGTCAATGCCCCGCAAACGGAGCCCGGGCAGCCCTGTTGCCGTTAACGCATAGCGATGCGCCTGAGTATCTTGATTGCGCAACGTCACGTTGTAGTAATTGACAATACGCCCTCCCTCCGCGCTTTCAAACAGCACCTGACGATCCCGAGCAATCTCCACATCGATGGGGACTCGAGCATTCAAAAAGCCAATAAGTAGCACCACCATAGAGAGCAGAGCCGCAGCATACACAAACAGCTGAGGACGCCAAAACCGGGTGGTTTTACCTTCTAGCGCGCGCTCGGTGGTATAACGAACAAGGCCTAGCGGTTTATTGATACGTGCCATCACGCTATCACAGGCATCAATACACGCCGCGCAGCCAATGCACTCATACTGCAGCCCATCACGAATATCGATACCTGTCGGGCATACCTGAACGCATAGTTCGCAATCGATACAGTCGCCGATACGGGATGCCTCAGCGCCCTTTTGATGGTGGTTACGACGCGGCTCACCACGGGCAGCATCGTAGGACACAATCAGCGTATTGGCGTCAAACATCGCCGACTGAAAGCGCGCGTAAGGGCACATGTGCAGGCATACCTGATGGCGCAGCCAACCGGCATTCAAATAGGTAAAGACCGTAAAAAAGCCGATCCAGAAGAGCGCCCAGGGATGCACATCCAGAGTGAATAAATCCACCACTAACGCCCTGATAGGCGTGAAGTAGCCGACAAACGCCAACCCCGTTGCTAACGCTATCAGCAACCAGGCCGCATGCTTGGCTGCCTTGCGCCATAGCGTATCCAAGGTACGCGGTGCTTTATCACGGCGTATGCGACGGTGCCGAGGCCCTTCCAGGCGGTGCTCAAACCAAATAAACAGAAACGTCCACACGCTTTGCGGGCAGCTATAGCCACACCATACCCGCCCCGCCACTACCGTGATCAAAAACAGGCCAAACGCGCAGAGCACCAGAATCCAGGTGAGCAAGATAAAATCTTGCGGATAAAACGTCGCCGCAAACAGATGAAACTCTTGTGCTGAGAGGTCGAACCACACCAACGGCCGGTCCCCCCAATTAATCCACGGCAAGCCGAAATACAGCGCCATCAGCAGCCAGTTGGAGCAGCGCCGAATACGCTGAAAAAATCCTCCTATTTCCCGCACATAAATATGCCCGAGCTGGGGAGGCTTAGAGGAAGGCGTGTGGTGTTCAACCGTCGCCTCAGTGGTCAGGTCTTGCAGTGGAATGCGTTGCGTCATACCGATATCCAGAAAAGGAGGAATGGAGGGCTATACGGTCGAGGGGCGTCGCCGATTATTAGCCACTACTATCCCCACTAAGCAAGGTTACAAACAGGCGCAGTTTTAGAGAAATATTGCGTATCAGCTGGTGCAACGCAGCCGATAAACTCGCCGTCTGATATGCTTTTTATTGAAGAGACTGAGCCTGTTTTTATCTCATCACATGCGACACAGTGGTGTTTTCTATAAACAGAGAACCGTGCTGTGCCAGCTAACACTGTGATGGAGTATCCTGGCGTTCAAATCAACGCACCGACGGTTTATCCCATGAAACGCTACGAACAATTCGCCGATGAGATAGCCACGTTGATTCGCGAGGGTGTGCTTGGCCCCGGGGAGCGCATCCCCTCGGTACGCCAGGCTAGCCGCCATCACGGCATTAGCCCCTCCACGGTGTTCCAGGCCTACTATCTGCTGGAAAACCAAGGGCTCATCACCGCGCGAGCGCGCTCGGGCTATTTTGTCCGTGAGCACGCACGGCGCTTGCTGGACGAGCCACGGGTGATGCTGCAGCCCACCGACCCTGCTGAGGTAGAAGTCAGCGAGTTGGCGTTCTCTGTGCTTGGCTCGCTACAGGATGACCGAACGGTCCCCTTCGGCTCGGCCTTTCCCAGCCCTGAGCTGTTCCCACTTTCTCGCCTGAGCACCAGCATGACACGCGGGCTGCGCGCACTTTCGCCCCAACAGGTGGTGGCCGACATGACCGCCGGGCATACCGACCTGTGTCGGCAAATTGCCCTGCGCTATATGCTGGGTGGTATTCAGCTGCCGATGGAAGAACTGGTGATTACCAATGGGGCAATGGAGGGTCTAAATCTTGCGCTGCAATGCGTGACCCAACCGGGCGACCTGGTGGCGATTGAGTCACCGGCGTTTTATGCCAGCCTGCAGGTGTTGGAGCGATTGAAACTACGCGCGGTGGAGATTCCGGTTCACCCACGAGAAGGTGTCGACCTCGAAGTACTGACAGAGCGACTAGAGACACTGCCGATCAAAGCCTGCTGGTTTATGAGCCACCTGCAAAATCCGCTCGGCGCCAGCTTGAGTAAAGCGCGCAAGCAAGCGCTTTATCAGCTGTTAAAGCAGCATCAGGTGCCGATGCTAGAAGATGATGTGTATGCCGAGCTGTATTTCGGCAGCACGCCGCCCGCGCCCGTTAAAGCCTTTGACGACGAGGGCTTGGTCATCCACTGCAGCTCTTTCTCTAAATGCTTGGCGCCTGGCTATCGCGTCGGCTGGGTCGCGGGCGGGCGCTATGCCGAGGCCATCTCGCGGCTAAAACTGATGACCACCATCTCGCCTTCCGTACCCGCGCAAGCGGCGATTGCCGACTACTTACAGCACGGCGGCTATGACCGCCATTTGCGTAAACTCCGTCACGCCTTAGAAGCCCAACAAGGCAGCATGCTGGCGGCGGCGGAGCGCTATTTCCCTGCCAGCACCCGCATTACCCGCCCTGTTGGCGGCTACTTTTTGTGGGTAGAGTTTCCCGAGCAGGTGGACTCACTGCGGCTATTTAATATGGCGCTTGATCAAGGCGTTAGCTTAGCGCCAGGCCCCATCTTTTCGGCGACCCAGCAATTTCGCCACTGCGTACGCCTGAGCTACGGCCACCCCTGGACGCCAAGCAGCGAACGCGGCATGGAAACCCTGGGGCGGCTGTTAACGCTTCTTTAAGCTTCTCAATTCATACTTAAGGTAGTTTTCAACCCAGACGCCCTAGTAATGGCCCAGCAGTTTCCACCACAAGGTGCCGACAACTACCCAGATAACAAGATTTACCACACTCATAATAAAGCCCGCTTTCCACCACTCGCCCAGCGTTAGATAGCCCGAGCCAAAGATGACGGGCGAGGTGCCTGTGGCGTAATGGGTTAAGGTCATCATGATGGAAGACGTGGCGGCCATGATCAGCACAAACGGCATGGGCGGTGCGCCGAGCGTTAAACCAACGGTAAGAAAGGCCGCCATCATGGCAGTGATATGCGCGGTGGTGCTGGCAAAGAAGTAGTGGGTGTAAAGAAAGGTCAACACCAGCAGAGCAGACGCTCCCAGCCAGCCGATGCCCATCATGGTGATCCAGTCCTGCATATTGGTGGAAAACCAGTCGATCAAGCCCGTCTGGTTGAGCTGGGTTGCCATCATGATCAGGGCACCGAACCAGAGCAAGGTATCCCAGGCGTTCTTTTCCGCCAGCACATCATCCCAGGTTAATACGCCGCTCAGCAGCAGTATCGATAGCCCAATAAACGCGGAGGTCGTGGTGTTGAGGGTAACCGAGTCGCCCAGAAATGCCGCTGGGATATCCGCCCACAGCAGCAATAGCACCAAGAAGACAAACAGCATAATGCCTTCGTCTCGGCTGATCTTACCCATTTCGGCAAGCTTATCGCGTGCCATTTGCGTGGCATGGGGAGTCTCTTTTATTTCCGGCGGATAAAGCAGGTAAAGAATATAGGGCATGGCCAGGATGGCTACCAAACCAGGTAACAGCATGGCAAGCGCCCAAGTCATCCAGCTCAGCTGAATTTCAGCCCCGGTGGCGATTGAAACCAGCTCTACGGTCAATGGGTTGGGCGCGGTAGCGGTGACAAACATCGCCGAGGTAATGGGGTTGCTGTGGTAATTTACCAGCGCCAAGTATTTGCCGATTTTGCTCGACGTGCCGTCTTCCGGGCGTGAGTCAAAGCCTTTAGCAACAGAGCGCATGATGGGGTGCATGATCCCGCCACCACGAGCGGTATTACTCGGAGTTACAGGAGCAATGGAGAGCTCGGAAAAGGCCAAACTATAGCCGATCCCCAACGTCTTCTTGCCGAAGAGGGAAATAAAATAGTAGCCGATGCGGGCTCCCAGCCCCGACTTAATCAGTCCTCGTGAGATCATAATGGAGATGGCGATTAACCAGATCAGCGAGTTGGAGTAGCTGCTTAGTGCATCGCTAATGGCAGCGCCCGGATTATCGCTGGTCACCCCGCTCGCCGCCACGACGGAAATAGCAATGACTGAAATAGCGCCGATGGGCATTGCTTTGCCAATAATCGCGGCGATTGTCCCCACGAATATGGCCAGCATCAGCCAAGCATCAGAGGTGAGGCCTTCCGGCAACGGAATAGCCAGCCATATCAGCAAAGTAATCGCCACCGCAATAACGGTTGGCCAGGGTTTGAAAGGCATCGTCGGCATCGTCGGCCCCCATATAAAGTAGGTAGCTGCGGCACGCTCGCAGGCAATAGAGCAGCGCTTGAGTTTCTACTTAAGTCTATATCAGGTAGACGTTTGCCGACTTGCTTCACGTCAATGGCCAGAACCGCCTTGCTGGCCCCCCTTGCGTCAGCGCCCAGTCTTCGGTGCCGTTGGTGGTGACTTATTCAGGTTGATGCCTGCCTTGGTCAGGCATTACTTCACGTGAGGCCATGAAGTAGGAGGAGTCAGCCGGGAGATATTTCACAAAGGGCCTGCCACCCAATAATGGTCAACCATTAAGACAATAAGAATAATGTTCCTTGCTTATAAAAAGGATGATAGAGATATAAAGTGCAATTTAGGGTTTCACGATAGATATAGCATAAAACCACGATCACCCTCTTTCTTAAGATATTATATATTTTTGTTTATAAACAAATTTATTCCATTTAACTAGCTTAATGGGTTGGCAAGTCAACGTAGGATTAAATACGGCAATTTTCTTTATACTACATTAATAAAATATGAAATAGACCATGGTCTTATTTCACAAATAACCCTCAATGGCTACCTTCAATTGGTCAACCAATTGGAGGTGACTGTAATGAGCCAAACAGCTACCGCATCGAAGGCTAGTGATATTGAGGCACTTCGGCAGCGGGCTTACAAAATTCGTCAACACGCCTTGCGGATGGGCGAGGTACAGGGTCAAGGCTACGTGGGTCAGGCCTTAGGGGTCGCCGATGTCCTGGCGGTATCCTACTTTCGCGCGCTAAAACTTGACCCTAAAAACCCTGAGTGGGAAGAGCGAGATCGTTTCCTGCTGTCCATCGGGCACTACGCCATCGCCCTCTATGCCGCTTTGATCGAAGCCGGTGTTATCGCCGAAGAAGAAATTGAAGACTACGGCAGCGACGACAGCATCCTGCCCATGTCCGGCATGGCTGACTACACGCCAGGTATGGAAATCACCGGTGGCTCTTTGGGCCACGGCCTTGGCATTGGGGTCGGTATGGCGCTGGGTCTCAAGCGCAAAGAGAGTGCGTCGCGCATTTTCAACCTGCTGTCAGACGGCGAGCTAAACGAGGGCTCGACCTGGGAAGCCGTTGCTTCTGCAGCCCACTGGAAGCTGGGCAACTTGATTGCGATTGTCGACGTCAACGATCAGCAGGCCGACGACAAGTCGTCCACCGTGCTCAACTACGAACCGATCGCTGACAAGTGGACCGCCTTTGGATGGGAAACCTATCGCGTTGATGGCAATGATCTCGAAGCACTGGTCGAGGCCTTCGACAGTGCCTTGGCAAGCAACTCCGACAAGCCCCGCGTGATTATTTGCGACACCCTGATGGGCCGCGGCGTGACGTTCCTCGAAGAACGCGACAAGAACCACTTTATTCGCGTTGATGAGAATGAGTGGAGCGTGGCGCTCAAGCAGCTCGATGAAGCCTACGGTGTCCAGTAAGGAGGAAATGAAATGAGCGCCAAGAAAAAGTTAAAAACCTCATCCATGATCGCGTCTATCGCGGGGGAAGGTCAGCCGGTAACAGCGGCTCCTTTCGGCCACGCGCTGGTTGAGGCCGCCGAGAAAAATCCCAAGATCGTCGGCATGACGGCAGATCTCGGCAAGTATACCGATTTGCATATCTTCGCTCAGGCCTACCCTGATCGCTATTACCAGATGGGCATGGCCGAGCAGCTGCTGATGATGGCAGGGGCCGGCATGGCGCGCGAGGGTTTTATCCCTTTCGTAACCACCTATAGCGTCTTTGCTTCACGTCGGGCCTATGACTTTATCTGCCTGGCAATCGCCGAAGAGAAATTGAACGTCAAAATCATCGGCGGGCTTCCGGGTCTGACCACCGGTTATGGGCCGAGTCACCAAGCCACAGAAGATGTCGCTATTTTCCGTGGCATGCCGAACCTAACCATCATTGACCCCTGCGATGCGATAGACATTGAGCAGTCGGTGCAGGCAATGGCGGACTTCGACGGCCCTGTTTACTTGCGGTTATTGCGTGGCAAGGTGCCGCGTGTATTGGATCGTTTTGATGACTACCGCTTCGAGATTGGCAAGGCCAAGCGGCTGATGAATGGCAAAGACGCCCTGATTATCTCATCCGGACTGATGACCACACGGGCAATCGAAGCTGCCGATGAGCTGAAGGAGAAAGGGATCGAGGCGGCTGTCATGCACTGCGCTACGATCAAGCCTTTGGATACTGAGGCCATTCTGGCAGAGGTGCGCTCCAATACCGACCGCCCCGTCTTCGTGGCGGAAAACCACTCGGTTGTCGGCGGGTTGGGCGAAAGCATCGCGTCCCTGCTGATGAAAGAAGGCGTATCGGTCAAGTTCCACCAGATCGGCCTTCCCGACGAGTTTTTGGACGCCGGCGCGCTGCCGACGCTTCATGATCGCTATGGCATTTCAACGAGGGAGGTAGTGAAAACGGTAGCGAAAAACGTCTCCGTAGAGGAGGAGATCAAACCCACCATTTAACGCACTATCTGTCGTTAAAACAAAAAGCTACGACAACGATTCACAACAGCAGTTTACAACAACGGTTCACAACAACGATCTGAACAGAGAGAAACGTCATGAAAAAAACAATTCTTGCATCCGCCGTCGCCAGCGCCTTTTTCTTCAGCGGTATCGCCGCTGCTCAGCAGACACTTCAGCTAACCCATAGCGCCGCAGAGGGCAATCCAAAATGGGATGCATCTGAAATGTTTGCAGAATTAGTCGAAGAAGGCACCAACGGTGAGTTGGTCGTCGATGTAGGGGGTAACTCCCAGTACGGCGATGACATGGAGGCGCTGACCCTAATGAGAATGGGGGCGCTGGCTTTCAGCAGTAATAGCCAAGGCTCTACCTCCAGTGTCGTGCCGCAGTTCTCCGTACTTGGCCTGCCATTCCTGTTCGACTCGCTGCCTTCTGCTTGGCGTGTGATGGACGGTGAAGTAGGCGATGAACTCAAGAAACTGGCGGAAGAGAAGGGCCTAGTGCTGCTCGCCATGTGGGATAACGGCATTCGTCACGTCAGCAACAATGTGCATCCTATTGAATCGCCAGAAGACCTGGATGGCCTCAAGATTCGTACGCCTCCGGACGAGATGACCGTCGATATTTTCGAAGCGCTGGGCGCTAACCCAACGCCGATGAACTTCTCCGAGCTGTACATCGCCCTTGAGCAGGGTGTTGTGGATGGTCAGGAAAATCCGCTGATGAATATTTATTCCTCCAAGCTTTACGAAGTTCAGGACTACATCTCGCTGACGGGCCATAAGTATGAGTCAACGCCGCTGCTAATGAGCAAAACAATCTGGGATACGCTGTCACCAGAGCATCAAGACGTTGTTCAAGAGGCGGCCGTCGAAGCCGGTGAATTCAACCGTCAGGCTTCTCTGCAGGCGGATGAAGATTTACGCAGAGAAATGGAAAACGCCGGTGTGGCGTTTAACGAGGTGGACAATAAGGCTTTCATTGAAGCTACCTCATCCGTTTACGACCTGTGGCGTGAAGAGTATCCGGAGTTGGTCGAAATGGTCGTCAATGCCTCTCAGGGCGAGTCGCAGTAACAGGAGGGGCTTTCCATGAAGCTCTCAAAAGAGAGCCGCAACAGCGAAGTGGGTAAGCCCGCTTCGCTGTTAGTGAGCTCAAAGAATGTGATTTATCACGCCTTCAAATGGGTAGCTATCGTATCCATTGTGGCCATCTTCTTATCGCTGTTGCTGGGGGTGGTGGTTCGGTATGTGTTCTCTATCAATTTGGGGTGGATAACAGAAGTACCTAACCTGCTATTTCCCTGGCTGACGATGTGCGCCATCGTCGCCGCTGCTGCCAAAAATGAGCATATCGGCGTCGAACTGGTGGTAGAAAAACTCCCGAGCCTACCCAAGAAGCTGGTGACGTTGGTCGTCAATGGCATCGCCATGGTCGCCTTTGCGGTGATGGCATTTCATGGGCTGGATGTCGTCGAGATGGCTGGAAGTCAGCGGTTTCCTATCACTCAGCTCGGTATGTCATGGGCGTATTGGTCGGTGGTAATTGGCTTCATGGGAGTGGCCGTCGTTTCGTTTATCAACATTGCGATGGTGCTAACCGGAGGCGATCAATTCTCCGAGCCTAAAGTCTCTCACGGGGAGGATGGGTTATGACGGCCCAGATGCTCATTGGTTTTACTCTATTTCTCTTGATGGCGATGCCGGTGGGTTATTCGCTGGTGATCAGTGGCTGGGCAGCGCTATCGGTATTCGGCCCGATGCCATCGAGTATGGCGGTAATGAAGATATTTCAGCCGACACAAAGTTTTCCTCTACTGGCGATCCCCTTCTTCATACTCTCAGGCGGCCTGATGATGTCAGGCAAGCTGGGGCAGAAGCTGGTGGGCTTAGCGTCTATGCTGGTGGGGAAATACCATGGCGGGCTTGGGCAGGTCACGGTGGTCGGCTCCACGGTCTTTGGCGGGGTTTCGGGGTCTTCCGTAGCCGAGGCCTCTGCACTTGGTTCCATGCTGATTCCCTGGCAAAAGAGAGAAGGCTACCCCGGCGCTTTCGGGGCCGCTGTTACCTCGGCGTCATCGGTCATTGCGGGCCTAATGCCGCCGTCGATTCCCCTTATCTTATTCGCCACCGTCTCGAATGCCTCCATTGCATCGCTGTTTGTCGCGGCAGTGATTCCGGCGCTGATGCTCGCTGGCGGCATGATGTTGGCCTGCTACATCGTGGGTAAACGGCGCGGGTTCCCACGGCTTACCCTCAAGTACACCGGTGCCGAAGTAAGAAGCACGTTTTTTACCGCGCTACCGGCGCTGCTAATGCCGGTATTTATCGTCGTACTGCTGCGCGCTGGTATTGCCACGCCGACCGAAGTCAGCATCATCGCCGTGGCCTATGCGTTGGTGGTCAGTAGTGTTATCTACCGTGACCTGTCGGCCGAGCGCGTTATGAGTGCACTGGTGAGTACGGTGATCACCACCGGCATCGTGATGCTGATTATCGCGGCAGCCAACATCATCGCCTACATTCTGACCTCCGGTGGCGTGCCCCAGGCAGTCGCTCAATGGGCCGTGGAATATCTCAAGCATCCGATTCTGATTATTCTGGCGATTAATCTACTGTTGCTCGTCATCGGTATGTTCCTCGACTTGCCTGCGGCCATCCTGCTACTCGGCCCAACGCTGGTTTCCATCGCCAATGCGATCGGGCTGGACCTTGTACAGCTCGGCATAATGATGTGTGTGAACCTCAGCATTGGGCTTTTCACACCGCCTATCGGCACCACGCTGTTTGTCTCTTCCGCCATTGCCCGTGAGCGTATCGGCGCCGTGGTGAAAGAGCTGGGCCCCTTCTACTTGGTCGCCATCACCGTGTTGATACTGGTGTCCTATGTGCCGGCGCTGATCGTTTATTGAACTGACGCGCTGCGACAGCCTGAGGAAGCAATATGAACAGCTATGTATCAGTCAGCACGGCGGCCTATGACGGCTATGGGTTCCATACGATCCTGCCATCGCTTGCGCGGTGTGGCGTGAAGAACGTGGAGTTTGCCTTCATCGATGGCTATGTCGAGGCCTTTACCGACGGCGACTTTACCGAGGCGTTTGCCAGCGCCTTAAAAGACGAGATGCGCCAGTATGGCCAGGAATGCCGCTACTTCTCGGGCCATATCGATTTGGGTATGGAGAACGCGGCCGCCCGGCTTGAAGCACGCTGCCGTTTCGCCGCCTCTCTCGGCGCGTCCTTCGTCATTACCAACGCGGCCACGTGCGAGCGTGCAGGCACCTTCTTTCGACAGGCGGACACCCTGGCCGCGATTGCTCGCGACCACGGTATACGCATTCTGCTGGAAAACCCCGGCAACGGGGTGCCCAACGTTCTCGACCACGCCGGTGATGCATACGGCTTACTTGAGCGGCTGGATTCCCAAGCCTTTGGTATTAACTACGACATCGGCAATCTGTTGGCTCATTGCCCTGGCCGAGAACCGCTTGGGGATGCGCGTGAGGCGATGCGTATTGCCGATCACTTTCACCTCAAGCCGTGTACGCGGCGGGGAGACGGCATCGACTTTGTTGCATTGGGCGAAGGGTATATCGACGACGCTGCGTTGGCCTCCGAGCTTCTTCATCAGGGCATGCCACTCTCGCTGGAACTCCCGTTTCGCCTTCATCGTGATGCCAATGCTCAGCCGTGGCGCGATGAACAACCACTGCCACTCGATGTGATCGAGTCGCGTATTTGCCGCTCCCTTGAGGAGCTGGCATCACTCAACAAATAACGTACTCAACATCAACAAAAGGAAAACGTCATGCTACTTAAAGACAAGGTATGTATCGTCACCGGCGCTGCAGGTGAGAAAGGCATTGGCTTGAGAACAGCTCGCCTTTTCTATGAGGAAGGCGCGTCAATCGTGATTTCTGATATTAATGAGCAGGCCTGCGAGAAAGTGCGCAGCGAATTTGATGCCGACCGCTGCCTGGTGGTTACCGGCAACGTGGCCAACCGCGAAGACTGTTTCAATCTAGCAAAAGCGGTGATCGACAAGTTCGGCCGTATCGATGTGCTCGTCAATAATGCCGGCATCACCCAACCGGTAAAGTTCGAAGAGATTTCACCAGAAGACTATGACCGCATTCTGGACGTAAACCTGCGCGGTATGATGTACATGTCGCAAGCGGTGGTGCCGCACATGAAGCAAGGCGGCGTCGGCTCGATTATCAATACCTCGTCTGTTTCTGCACAGCGCGGCGGCGGTATTTTCGGCGGCCCCCACTACAGTGCCGCCAAGGCCGGCATGCTGGGGCTTGGCAAAGCCATGGCGCGCGAGCTTGGGGCGAACGGTATTCGGGTTAACGCCGTTACGCCCGGCCTGATCGCGACCGATATCACCGCGGGCAAGCTCGACGACGAGATGAAGGCCAAGATTCTGGAAGGAATTCCCCTGAACCGCCTGGGTGCGCCCGATGACGTTGCCAAGGCCTTCCTGTTCCTAGCCAGCGACCTCTCCAGTTACATCACGGGGGCTACCCTAGATGTGAATGGCGGTATGCACATTCACTGATTATGGTAAGCTGCCCTGGTACTTTCAATACGGTCTTGTCGTATTAATGCGGTATAGGGGCAGCGCCTGGATGATGATATGAGCCAGATTGATCCTAACCTTTTGGATAGGCTTAAGGAGTTTGTTTCTGTCTCCGAGCTATCCAAAGACGGTCGTTTGAAACTTCCGCCGGAAAGAGCGCTGTGTGAGCATTTCGACATGCACCGCTCGTCGGTGAGGAATGTCCTTTCGTTACTGCAGAGCCTTGGGTTCATCGAACGCAAACAGGGCAGCGGCACCTTTCTTAAGATGCCGGAACCGGTTTTCATTCAGCTCTATTTTGAACTGGCGCTTAAGCTCAATTACATTTCCGTCGATCACCTCGAAACGGCTAGGGAAATGTTCGAAAAAGAGATCGTCCAGGCGGCGGCGGTGAATCATCAGCCCCATGAGCTTGAGCGGCTTGAGCAACTCTGCGGCAAGATCGTGCATTCCACCGATGTACTTGAAGGCATTCAGGCCGATTACGACTTTCATGAGCAACTGGCCATCATGGCGAAAAATCCCGCCATTTTGATCATTTTCCAGGGACTGTCGTCAGTACTCAAAAAAGTGCTTCACCAACGTCGTATCCTCGCGCGGCAATCCAAGTCGAAAGAGGCACAAAAGAAGACCAACGAGACGCATATTGCTCTCGTCGCTGCCGTTAAAACCCGTGACCGGGATTTGGCGCGTCAAGCGATGCACGATCACTTCGAGACGTGGAATCAGCAGACAATGCGGCCATTCTCGGAGATAGAAGAAGCGAGTTTGCTTACCGATTAAGTGTCTCTATTGCTTGGATAAAACGCCAAGCCCTTGAACGAAAAGGCCCCGTTGGATATCTCGCCAATGGAGCCTTTTACGTTAGCGACTCGCAGAACCTTTGAGGCCTACACCTCCTGGTAAAGCGCCCGCCCTTCTTTCTTGAATTTCTCCGCCTGCTCTTCCATGCCCTTCATCACCGCTTCCTGATCGCCGTTTAGCCCGTGTTCGTTGGCATAGTCACGCACCTCCTGGCTGATCTTCATGGAGCAGAACTTCGGCCCGCACATGGAGCAGAAGTGCGCCACCTTGGCGGAGTCTTTAGGCAGGGTTTCGTCGTGGTACTCCCGGGCGGTGTCCGGGTCCAGGCCCAGGTTGAACTGGTCTTCCCAGCGGAACTCGAAACGCGCCTTGGAAAGTGCGTTGTCGCGACGCTGAGCCGCCGGGTGGCCCTTGGCCAAGTCCGCCGCGTGGGCAGCAATCTTGTAGGTAATGATGCCGGTTTTGACGTCGTCTTTATTGGGCAGGCCCAGGTGCTCCTTGGGCGTGACGTAGCAGAGCATCGCGCAGCCAAACCAGCCGATCATCGCGGCCCCGATGCCCGAGGTAATATGATCGTAGCCGGGGGCGATATCCGTCACTAGTGGGCCGAGGGTGTAGAAGGGCGCTTCGTCGCAGTACTCCAACTGCTTATCCATGTTCTCTTTTACCAGATGCATGGGCACGTGGCCGGGGCCTTCGATCATCACCTGCACATCGTGCTTCCAGGCGATATGGGTCAGCTCACCGAGGGTCTTGAGCTCCGCCATTTGCGCTTCGTCATTGGCATCCGCCACCGAGCCGGGGCGCAGGCCATCGCCGAGGGAAAACGCCACATCGTACTGCTTGCAGATCTCGCAGATCTCCTCGAAGTGGGTATACAGGAAGCTCTCCTGGTGATGGTACAAACACCACTTGGCCATGATCGAACCGCCGCGGCTGACAATACCGGTGACGCGCTTGGCGGTGAGCGGCACATAGCGCAGCAGCACGCCTGCGTGAATGGTGAAGTAGTCCACGCCCTGTTCGGCCTGCTCGATCAGCGTATCGCGGAAGACTTCCCAGGTGAGGTCTTCGGCCACGCCTTTGACCTTTTCCAGCGCCTGATAGATAGGCACCGTGCCAATCGGCACCGGCGAGTTGCGCAAAATCCACTCGCGGGTTTCGTGGATGTTCTGCCCAGTGGAGAGATCCATGATGGTGTCCGCGCCCCAGCGGATGCCCCAAGTCATCTTATCCACCTCTTCTTCGATAGAAGACGTCACCGCCGAGTTACCCAGATTACCGTTAATCTTGACCAGGAAGTTGCGGCCAATGATCATCGGTTCGCTTTCCGGGTGGTTGATGTTATTGGGGATAATCGCCCGCCCGCGGGCGACTTCGTCGCGCACGAACTCAGGCGTGATCTCATCCGGCAGGCTGGCACCAAAGCTCTGACCTTTATGCTGGTGGCCCAGAATGCGCTCCACTTCCTCATTGCCCAACGCCTGACGACGCTGGTTTTCGCGCAGCGCGATAAACTCCATTTCCGGCGTAATAATGCCTTGGCGAGCGTAGTGCAGTTGGGTCACGTTTTTGCCCGCTTTCGCCCGCCGTGGTGTACGGGTTAGATCAAAGCGCAGCTGGGCAAGCGTCGGATCGTTGGCGCGGCGATGGCCGTACTCGCTGGTGGGGCCGGTCAAGAACTCGGTGTCGTCCCGCGCTTCAATCCAGGCGCGACGCAGCGCCGGCAGCCCGCGACGCAGGTCGATCTGTGCGTCGTGGTCGGTATAGGGGCCGGAGGTGTCGTAGACCAGCAGCGGCGGGTTCTGCTCGTCGTCGGCGGAGGTCTTGGTGGGCGAGAGGGTGATCTCGCGAAACGGCACGCGAATATCCGGCCGCGAGCCTTCCACGTACACCTTGCGCGAAGCGGGCAGCGGCGCAATAGCGGCAGCGTCTACCCGGGCGGTTTCGGCTAAAAAATGGCTAGTTTTGCTCATAACGGTCGCTTCCTTATGTTGTTTTGCTGAATTAGTTGGTGAGGTCGAGGCCCATCTGCCAAAAGTCGATTTCCAGGCGAGTGGCATCGCGGAAGATCTTGCTCAGCTCATTAAAGCGGGCGGGGGTAACATCGGCTAAGCGGGCATTGAGCCATTCGAGCTCCGCCCGCATGGCGGACTGAAACTCTTCGCCTTCGTACATGCCAATCCAGGCGTCAAAGGGGTTTTGCTCCCCGCGCACCGTGTTGGGTTGGTCGTTAAGCCAGTTGGCGATTTCGCCGTAGCCGACCAGGCAAGGAGCCAGTGCCACGTGCAAATCGAGCAGGTCGCCGCGGCTGCCGGTATCCAGCACATAGCGGGTATAGGCAAGCGTCGCCCTGGCTTCAGGAAGTGCTTCCAGCTCCTGCTCGGAAATCTCCCACTCCTGGCAAAAGCCCACGTGCAGGCCCAGCTCCACGTCCACGATGGCTTTCAAACCTTCATGGGCTTGGCGAAGATCGGCAAGGGTGGGGCTTTTATAAGCAGCCAGCGCATAGGCGCGAGCGAAGTGGATCAAAAACAGGTAGTCCTGCTTTAGGTAATGGCGAAACGACGCCTCGGGCAGCGTCGCCGTGCCCAACTGGCGCACAAAATCGTGCTCAATATAGGCGCGCCATTCATCGTGACAAGCGTTGATGAGATCGGTAAAGCAGTAGCCCATGATGCCTCCGGTAGTAATGATCCGGAGGGCAGGCGAGAGATCGAGGGAATGGCGCGGAAAGGTGGCGTGCGATCTTGAGAGAGCTAGCCATGGCCATCGCTTGATCCCTACGCCGGTACCCGCGCCGCAATTCATATAGCAGCGCATTAGCCGGATCAGGTTCAGCGGGACCAGCGCTTGGCAGCAAACATTGCTACGCCCTGCGCCATCTCAGCCGGATATCACCGGCACCCCGTCAAGCTGTTCGTTGGTGGAGTGTAGGAGGCGGGTGGGGGAGATGCAAGGGGACAAGATTGGATATAGAGAATCGTGCAAGCTGCGAATTTAAGAGGTGTTGCCAAAATTGGCTTTGCTATCAAGGGAATCAATGGGGTAGAGTCAAAACAGGTGGGTGCAAAACCTCAATGCGCCTTCGCGTTCATTGAAGTTTTGCAGCGGGGCGTAGAATCACTTCTGGGTAGAAGTTGAGGAGGGGTATGTACACATTTTGTTTTTCGGTAGGCGGGCTCCTATCTCTCTTTATTGCTTTGCTTTCGATTATAAGAATCAGGGAGTGTGCTTCGGGAGATAAAAAAACATTAAAGCGATCTGGTCTCAGACTTATTTTTCACGGTGGTTTGATTTTGATGGCGGTTTACGGACTTCAGTCTGTTTGGGATATTTCGTCCGTAGAAGATGCGGACGGCCTCGTAGCGTTGTTAAGCGCGCTATTTCTAAACGCAGCAAGTTGGATCGTACCCTTCGGGTTTGCGGCAATTGGAGCTAGCGTTTACGCCTCAGCTCTTTCACTGCCGAAAACTGATGAAGAGCTAGGAGTAGCCGATTTTTTAGAGAAGGTGCCAGCGCGTACGCGGCCGACGGTCGCGTGGCTCATAGAATTGGTTGTGTAAATCCAACGAATCGCTGCAGTTGACCGGCCAAAGCGCTGCTGCACTTTGGCCTGCAACTGAGCTTCGGCGTTATGTGTTGTAGTGAACCTGCCTCATTCATGAGAGTGTCGATTGAGCGTTTTGGAGCCGTTGGTTGCCGGCTTCAGTCTTCAACAGCCGTATCGATGGCGTGATGACACACGGATTAATGCCCAAGTGTGGCG
>NZ_JACCDF010000029.1 GCF_013415105.1 Vreelandella salicampi | reverse complement strand
GGCTTAAAGAATGTCGCCGCATCGCCACACGCTATGAAAAGCTGGCAAGTAGCTTTAAGGCGATGGTATGCGTGGCGTGCATCGACCGTTGCTTGCGAGCCAACTTTTCGTACAAAACCTAAGTGATGGCATCCAGGGGGCTTGTTAGGCTTTGTCTGAAAAATTAGCTCGTAAGCAGCGATCTATGCACCCTAGGCATACCATCGCCTTGAAGCTGCTTTCGAGTTTATCGTAGCGCGTGCAAATATGGCGCAGTTCTTTTACCCACCCAATGCAGCGCTCAATGATATTTCTTTCTCGATATTTGGGCTTATCAAAGCCGCGTGGCAGTCCGGGGCGCGACTTACGCTGCATGTTACGGCTTGCGATAATCGGCTTTATCCCGCGTCTATCACAGTAACGGCGAAGAAAATCACTGTCGTAGCCCTTATCGCCCACGAGAAACCGGCAGCGTTTTCGAGGACGCCCTGAGAAGCCGGGCAAACGTATACATTCCAGAGTGGAAATGAAGTGCTGTGTATCCGAATGCTGTCCGGGTGATAGCGTAAATGCCAAAGGCCAGCCGTTTCGATCACAGACCATATGAATTTTGGTCGTTAAGCCGCCTCGGCTACGTCCCAACGCATGATCTATGGGTTCTTGCTGGCCCCCTTTTTGCCGCCTCCCGAGGCGGCGCGTGTGGCACGAATTGACGTTGAATCGATCATCCACGTATCCAGATCCATCAAACCGTCTTCACGCAATCGTAGCTGCAAGCGCGCTAAAACTGCTTCAAAAGTGCCATCATCGCGCCATTGCCGGAATCGGTCATAAACCGTTTTCCAAGGGCCATAACGGTCGGGTATATCCCGCCATTTGGCCCCAGAACAAAGGATCCAAAAAATGCCGTTTAGCATTTGGCGATCATCACGACGGGGACGGCCAGTCGTTTTCGCTGGAGATACCACAAGATCTTTGATGAGCTCCCAGCCCTGATCAGAGATTTCGTAACGTCCTGCCATACATCACCTATGCAACTGCTGCATAGTAAACATTAGCAAAATCAGGTTTTCAGACAAAGCCTAAGCCTGCAAAATGTTGGCCAAGCACATGGGTATAAATCTGCGTGGTAGCTACGTCAGAATGCCCAAGCAACTCCTGGACCGTTCGGATATCTCTGCCGTTTCTCAGTAGTTCCGTGGCAAAACTGTGGCGAAATGTATGGCAAGAGACCCGTTTGTTAGACAGCTTTGCAGCAACCACGGCTTTCTTTAACGCCTTTCTGGGTACAGAATCATGCAAATGATGGCGACACAACACGCCAGTGACGGGGTGGCGAGAAATACTGCTAGATGGAAACAAATACATCCACGCAGGTTGCCGATAGGCAGAAGGGTATTTTTTTGCCAGAACACCCGGGATAGAAGGGCCAATACTTTCCTTGTTGTCTCGTACTTGCAGCTCTAGCGCATTGCTGATTACGTTTCTCGTGCTTTCATAAAGGGTCGGGCTAAAGATGGTTACTCTGTCTTTTGCCCCTTTACCATCTCTCACTGTTATTGATCCTCGAGAGAAATCGATGTCTTTTACCCTTAAGCGCAGGCACTCAGTAATTCGCAACCCGGAACCGTACAAAAGCGAAAAAATCAGTTTATCTCTACCGGTCATTTCCTTGATGATGCTGGCAACTTCAGCCGCCATAAGTACTTCAGGCAAACGCTGTGGCTTGGAGGCATAATTGAATTCAAGATCACCCAATGGCTGCTTCAAGAATTGGTTATACAAATACGCCAGCGCGTTCAATGCTATACGCTGGGTGTTGACTGCCACATTGCGCTTAGTGGCCAGGTAGCCCAGGAAACGAACAACTTCAGCTGCCCCCATCTCACTTGGATGGCGGCAATTGTTGTAGAGAATGAAAGAGCGTATCCAGTAAATGTAGGTTTTCTCAGTCCGAATGCTCATCCCTCGGACGCGGATAGACGTACGAACCTCATTCAGGAAAGGGCTACTAGCCATCTTAGGAAAGCCTCTCTTGGTGTGTATGTGTATACAGTATAATCAAGTGTTTTCAGTCTGCAATGCGTGTTTTCCCGCATGCTTGACATGGGTTTGTGCTCAAATTTGCGAGTGTAGTTTTATAAAGTCCTTTAATAACAAAGAGTTGATAACTTTCTTTGCATGTTTATGTGCAATTTGTAATGATAGCTAAAAATGTTAACGCGCATGCGCATTTTTCTAGCGAGCCTTAGAGTGAGAAGTTGGTGCTTATCCCTTTTCTACCAATAGGTTAGAGGCTTTTAGAAAAGCAGGGCTTCCCAGAAAAACGCGCATGCGCATGAATAAAGCTGTTAAAGGCCTTGGCTCCGGTGGTCATTGGCTGGGTGCTGGCATCGGCTTCAGCGGTTGCCCGCAGACAGAAAACATCCCTCAGTCTGGCAACGGTTTCGCCGGCCAGTTCGGCGTACAGGTCACGGGGCAATCCGGCGCAGGATTCTGAGTTCAGCCTCTCATTCGGTGTTCTGGCTCCTAGCGCCATGGGTTAGATTGGTACACAGTATCTGGAGTAGGCATTCGGTATTGGGTGCCAGTTCAAAAACCAAGGGTAAACAGGCCCTTAACAAGTCGCATCAGTACGCGGCCTACGGCCGCCGGACACCCTTTCCGTGGCTCCTCCGTCGCCACTCCAAGGGTGCCGCTGTGCTCAGCGTTAAACTCCAAAGGAGTTCATCATCACATCAATAGTTTGTTGGAGAAATCAAGAGGAATACGATTCAATTTGGGCTGTGAGTGATTCTCGAGTTACGGGGAGTAATGGCAGTATTATGACAGATAACTGCCCCAAGTTATTTAAGATAAATGTAACTGCATTTGAAGAAAGTGACTATCTCAAAGTTAGACCAATTAAGCTATTAAGCTTAGGTTTTGGATTTTCGGGTAGCACTTTAATCGGAAATAATGTCAAGGAAATGTTGAGTACGTTTCTTGGAAACCTCAGAGAAGCTTATTTCTATGATGTTCCTGACTATCCATTTGATCAGCGTATACCGACCTTAATGCAGATTGCTGAGTTGGCTAAAAAGATTGGGGAGCGGTATGTTATGAGTTTGGGGAGATCATACCCTACAAATGCTAGATGCGAATTTTCATTATTTGGTTATTGTGACAAATCATCATCATTAAAGGCATACAAACTATCAAACTCACCAAAAAAACCAACTGAAATCAACATAGAAGAAGCGAATATTTCTAATGGTTCATTTCTAATCATTGGTGATCGTAAGCCGGAGATCTCTGACCTTATTGAAGAGAAGAGATCTCAATTTGAAGTAAAAAGCCTAAACTGGTGGAGGGCACCATTTATTACGCTTGCAAACATTCTTTGTGAAGAGAATGCAGCAACAATTGGTGGCTATCTACAGTTTTGTATTTCTTCTTCTATTGATACAAGGATGTATTTCACATCGCCTTCTGAGGGAGCTGGTGCAAGTCTTGTTGGATTTGATCTGTTGACGGAAATTGGGATGATTGGTGGTTTTCTTCCAGATATAAGTGTAGGTATGTCGATGCTTGGCCCAAATGGCTGGAAATTAACAAGTGGTTCCAAGTGACGCCTACGGCGAACCTGAACCAATCGTTAAGGAACCGCTGAACAATTAGCCTCTGAGCGGCTGAAGGGCTCAGAGTAGCAAAATCACCGCATCAGCGATCATTTTCTGACCATCTCAGGTGATCTGTTTTTCCTGCCAGCCGGACTATCCG
>NZ_JACCDF010000028.1 GCF_013415105.1 Vreelandella salicampi | reverse complement strand
ACAGTTTCACCCATGGCGAGTGGTCCTCTTGAATCGTGTTCTGCCAGGAACATATTGATTCTACAAGAGAAAACCGCTCGCCATCTTCGTTTTTAAGTCGGCCTCATGAATAAGCCGGGATTTATACTTGGCACAAAATTTGAGGGAATTGCTTTGGAGGGGGTGACCTTCTGGCATCTTGGAGGGCTTTAAAGAGAAGCTGCTGACAAGCCGATGCTATCGCTAGGATTTAGATCGTGTCTTCATATATAGTGCTTTTCTATATAAGCAAAAGAACAAGTAGCGATGGCAGAGCAATCGGTGGTGGTACATAGTGACGACGTCCGCACAAGTGAGCAAATAGCGCGCTTGGGTAGCCCTTACGCCGATTTATGTCGATGGGCCGCGGATCGTGATCTCAACGGGGCAGTGGAGCTGGCCTATTGGTCACTAGGACTGAGTCATCGCATCATTGCCATTGGTAATATGGTCGACGAGTTCCACCACCCTGAAGCAAAAGCGATCCTCACGTCGTGGCGAGAAGATCCCATTATTAGCCTTTTAGACGATCTCGCGAAGGCTATTCGGCAAGACCCTCAAATCAATCGCCAATACCCTGCCTTGCCTCACCTGGGGAATGCGGAAAAAACCAAGTACAGATACAAAGCAGAAGGAAGCCTCAAAGAGCAGACTTTCCTTATTACGCTCATAACACACCCGTTACCTGCGGCAGAGGAGCCGTCGATAAACTTCTGGCGTCGCGCTTTACGTCTCTGGCTGGTTGGACAAGCAGCTTACCGGGTTTTTTCTGATAGCTGTTTAGCGGATCGCAATATCAGCAAAGCAGCACGATTTTTGATTGCGGATCGTTATCAAGAGCAATGGCAACTCGTCGACGGGATATTGCGTCGTGCCCAACGTTACATGACACCCGACATGCTGACGTTTGAGCGTTTTACCGATGCGCTGTTCTTGGCGGCTGAACAATATAAGCAAAGTGATTCATCGGGAAAGAGCAGCAAAGCATTTCTTAATGCCATTATTGACATAGCTAACGGGGACCGAAAGCCATTTCCCTCTCGGCGCAGCCCGACAGAGCAGCCTGCTCTATCTTTTTCTTTGCCTGCAGCCCCATCGGCATCGTCGTGGGTAACCGTTGACGAAAATTCTGAAGACCTCGCTGAGGTGTGTCCAAGCACACCAAGCATGGTAGATGACGATGAGGACGATGCGATCTATTTGTTGCCTGTCGATGCAACGGATACGCAAGCTCAACAGGTGTTAACCGGACGCAGCTTTTATCAACAACAAGCTGAAGCCTCCCACTATCTCCCTTGGAGCTACTCAAAACTGCTTCCACCTGAGCGCATCACCATTGATCAGTGGGTAAGGCAGCAGTTGCTGCGTACTGATCCTTTGGCATTGTTAGGGGGTGCGCTGGTGTGGCTAGCGCTTCGTTTTTCACGCTCGTTGAACCAAGTTCTCACAATGACAATTGGTGAGGAGGCGCAGGGAGAGTGGTGTATCGCGCCTGATTTCCTGTTTGTCTCCCGGTTAGCGCCGCGCCGGCGAAATGCGTGGTATCCCGATCAAGCTGCCCAACCGTATGTCGCCGATTATCAAGAGACACAAAGTGTCGAGCTGATACCTGAAATCAGCCAAGCTCTGACGAGCGTTAGTCAGCAAATGGCCACGCCGACATCATTGGCAGGCATGTGGCAGAGCGTGTCTCTCGGGCAAAAAGTTGACGCATGGTTCAATGCACAGATGCGTATTGAGTGCCCGCGTGTCACCAGTGGCAAATTGGCGGAAGTAGGGGGCCAAGCCATCTTTGATGCCTCAGGCAATCATCATTTTGCGAGAATGCTAACAGCCCACCCCAATAGTGCCCTACCAGGTGCCTGTAGCTATGCCAGCTGGGATATTGCGGCGATTGAACAGGGACTCAAGCTACCTTATCACCCCTCGGCAATTAACAGGCTCGGCGTGACGAACCAAGGCAGCTTATTAGTGCCTCTGGAGACCCGGCTCAATAGGACTATTGACGATGCCACCCGGCAGCTTAAAGAGGCTTTTGATGGCAACGACTTGATACGCCTACATAATCAGTGGACGAGTTATTGCGTGATGGCGCTATATGCCGCGACGGGAAGTCGTTATCTTAAAGAGCCCTTCGAGAGCACGCTCTTTTTTAATCACGACCTTCCAGCTGTCTTTATTAACGATAAAGCCGAAGGCAATGGAGTGCGTAATGGCCGCATGGTGCCATTACCAGATAAGGCCATCGCGTTTGTCGAAGGTCATCTGACTTACCTGCGACGTTTGGCCGAGCTTTTGGCGAGCACGCATCCTATAGTGTCGTCACAAATTAACGCATTGTTGGATTTGCCAGCGAAGGCAGAGCAGCCCTTGTTCTTTTTGCTGGATGAAACCCTCAACTGGCAATCCATGTCAGCGACTGACCTGCCGGGCATGCCTCTATTTGATTGGCCTTTGCCTCCTAATCTGTTTCGTCACCGGTTGGCGCAGCAATTACCCCTAAAAGGGGTCGACAATGAAGTGGTTGATGGGTGGTTAGGGCATGCTGAAAAGAGCGTTGCAAGCTATGGCGACACTTCACCGCGATGTTGGCTAGATGATTGGAAAACGTACCGCGCAGAGGTAAATGCGTTATTTGACCGATTATCGTTCGACGTTCTGACGCCGCCAGCGTTATTGCCAATGGTCACGAGATGTGCCGCGCAAGAGCCTGCACAGCGGCCACGAAAGTTTGGACAGCGCTTACGTGAAAAAAACCGTCGCTTGGCAACAAGGCATGCCATAAGAGGGGCGTTGAACGAAATCACACTTTATTTAAAAGACCGCGAGATAGCATCACTCACCGTCGACGAAGTGAATCAACTTGGCAGGAAAATGCTGTTACAGGAGAGGGGGACGCCTTACCCCTCGGCGGCGCTGCGTTTTGATGTGTTGATACGCTTATTAGAACGACACGAGTCGCCACATCGTCATGCCTTCCACCGTCGTCATATCCCAAAGTTGCCAGAAAACACACTGATACACGAAGGGGTGTCAACGTCCGTCACGGTAATGACGCAACTAGAAAAATGGGCAGAGAAAATTCGTCCTTACGCTGACCGAGCCCACTGTTCTAAGCGTCAAGCATTGTCACTTGGCACGATGCTTTTATGTATTGAAAAACGTATTAGCTACACACGCATGCTGCATGATGTCAGTTTGGGCGATAATTACCGCCTCTTATATCATCGTAACACCTACTATCTTGAATACAGTGAACAACTGGAGTACGCAAATTATCACGTTCCTGTGCAGCGCCATGTGGTTTCTTATCATGTCGCCTCCCTCTTGGCATTTGGCCAAGGGCTGACAACAAAGAGAGCGCTGGAAGATGCCTGGAAGCTTCCGCACGAGGCGCCTCCGCTGCCGACGACATTTGTTCAAGGCTTTGAAAGTCGACAGCCATTAACGCTCAATCACATCCTGGATCATGCGAGCGATATCGTTAACCAAGCCAACCTACTGGTGCTTCCCGGCATTGTCGCCGGCGCATTGGCCGGCCGAATAGCGGCGACGAGCCTCCCTATGCAAGCCCAGGTTCGTATGGTCCAAGGTAAATCGCTGGTTTTTCCTGACCCACCCACGGTAACCGAAGGCGGCACGGCTCCTACAATGACGCCGGCACTATTACGAGCCGAGGGGGGCAAACATGAACTGCAGCAACAAGCCTCGCGGCTCTTTAAAGACGTAAAACAGATTCTGGAAGGTTATACCAAGCCTCAAGCGAAAAGTACGGCAAAATCCCTTGAACCTGCCTCATTCATGAGAGTGTCGATTGAGCGTTTTGGAGCCGTTGGTTGCCGGCTTCAGTCTTCAACAGCCGTATCGATGGCGTGATGACACACGGATTAATGCCCAAGTGTGGCG
>NZ_JACCDF010000027.1 GCF_013415105.1 Vreelandella salicampi | reverse complement strand
AATAAAAACGCCCCCCTGATCGCCAAACCACGGGGGGCGCTACCACTAGAAAGCAAAGGCATGATATCACACAGCAGGGGCGCCGATAGCGGAAGGCTGCTGGCACTCCTGCTGGGGGACCCAGCAGATCGTTGCCAGCTGGTTTTATCATGCCGAGACATGGAGACAAGTTAATGAACCGCCATATCATCCAAACAGACGACAGCGTAGACGATGCCGCCGTGCTAGCTGCGCTCGAAGCCGCTGGCATTGACGCCAGGGTTAAGCCGCTGCACCAACAGCGGTTGGCTAAAGTAGCCGCCGACCTGCTAGCAGAATACCCGGTGGAGCAGTGGGAAAAAGCCCGCGACAAGCTAGTAGCGCTGATTGATGAAGCGTTAGACGATGCCGACGAAGCGCGCGCAAAGCGGATCGACGACAGTATTGACCGCCTGGAACGTGACCATGGCGAGCTGACGACGTGGCGTTGTGCAGGCGTAAACATTGCGCTTGGCGTGCCGTCTGCGCTTATCACTAGCATTGCGCGTGCCGATGGTGCGCGCCGCGACGTAGAGCTGAGGATGCTTACCGGCTTGATGCTGCCCCAACTGGAGCGCATATCGTCGTTACAGATGCAGCGAGCGCTTGGCAGCGAGTACACCGGCAAGCGTAGCGACTATCAGCGGCTAATGGAGTTGGCGTGCAGAGAACTGAGCGTATGAAGGCTGGCCATCCTTTGCCTGCGTCCATGCAGTGACGCACCTCGATTGCGGCCATAGGCTGCGCTATTGGCGTCACGCCTTTACCGTAGCCTTGCCCGCTCCGGTTGTATGTAAGACATACCGATAGGGTTTGTAAGCCGAATATGCTGTGTGTTGGCGATTAAAGGTACTGACTTCGCCGCTTATCACAGTAGTCCACCAACTGACTATCCCGGCTGTCTATCAAGCTAATCAGCTTTTCAGTGCTATGAAAATCTTCCTTCACCGCATAGCTCATAAAATGGTCAAAAAATAACTGACATTTTTTATCCATTGTATCCGCTAGCAAAACCTCATTTGCGGCCTCCGTGGGAGTGGTCGCATAAGAGACTAGAGGGATAAAGCACAGTACGGTAGTGGCGATTAATTTTTTCATCGTGAAAAACCCTTTTGAAAGTAACGTTCCTTTATTAATCGGGGGTTATAACCCAACGACCACCCCTATCTTCTAACTCATAGCTGTAGGAATAGCCGTTGCAATAGACGGTGTAACCTCTTTTCACAATGAACGGGTTTACCTTGTCGACGGTATCGCACCGATACCCAGCGGCCTGTATTAGCGTTTTTGCGTCCCTCTTCATTGCAGCGTCGTTTGCGTAAGCAACGCTTGCTGTCATAGAGGTAACGGCGAGTACGACTAGGAGGATCTTCTTCATGTCCCTGAATGTCCCTATATTGAATTAGCCTCAACCGTATCGTATTAGGGGCTTATCATCTACGCCATTCCATGCGAAAGGATGAGAATCAGTAGTCACATATAAAACGGTATAAGCATGTAATAAAACGGTATATGGAGGAAAAAACCAAGCACGTTTGCCATTATCGCTGTTGGAGCGGGGGACGAGCTTTTAAAGGGCTGGAAACATGCTTAACCATCTGATTTACTAAGCACAACGGAAAACGCCCCGACACGAGGTCGAGGCGCTTTAAACCGGGGGTAGCCGCCGAATCTTGGCGGAGGACGCGGCTGACCCCTTCACACTACGAACGCTTAGTCTTCCATATACCCAAGCGTGCCGCTGCCTTTCCAATATAGCACTATGCTAAAGGGCTGGTAAAGCTAAGGTGTAAAAGGCTAAAGCGTTCGGACAGTCGAAGGCCGAACCGATGAACGTAGCCACCTCCACAATCGAAGCACCTTCTATTCTCCAACCC
Source organism: Vreelandella salicampi (assembly GCF_013415105.1). GTDB lineage: Bacteria > Pseudomonadota > Gammaproteobacteria > Pseudomonadales > Halomonadaceae > Vreelandella > Vreelandella salicampi. The sequence continues at coordinate 6,094 of NZ_JACCDF010000027.1, read as the reverse complement.
CGCTTGCCTGATTATCCGTACAGTGAAATATATTCAGAATCGCATCATACCCTACTGCATTGGCATATCCAACTGCACACGGTATGGCGTAACCCCCTGCAGTTAAACCACTGGCCAAGCGATGAACCGTACAACAGCGGACGAGGCCACTGGGCAAACGTAGCGCTCCACGAAGAAGCTGACATTGCTGACATGCTTCTAGATATGGACGACCCCGAGATGGTGGGCCTATCCGAGCTGGGTAATCTGATGATGGTATCCCGCCATGCCGCCAAGTATTTGGTGCAAGAGCACGGCATCCCTTACGAAGAAACTACCCGCCGTACTCACCGCGCGTTTGATATCCCCTTAGCGCCAGCACTGCTTTGCTTAATGACATTGCCCGGTGTGAAAAGCATCACACGCAACCGGGCCACTTGGGGGTGGCTCGCTATCGCTGCTGGGTTATGGAAGCCTGAAACGGGGTATTTGCTATCCCCTGAAGACGTTTGTACCTACGAGTACCGTATGCGCCGGCGCCTGGTTGATCGATCATGGTTACAAGGAAAAGGGCTAGAGGAAGCCACTGAACACAACAAGCGCAAGACCCAAACGGAGGCGTACCAGCGGTTTCGTAACCAGCAAAAACTAGCAAAACGCCTGCAGGCATTAGGCCGCTATGCCCCCCAAGATGCCGTGTGCATCCCATGGGATGACGCGAGCCGGGAGGGGTGGTAATGAGTTACACCTTCACCCGGTACACTAGCAAGCGTGTACTAGCCAAGCGATTAAGGCGCCAGCCTGATGGAAGCCTGAGCTGGGAGGCATCCGCCAACCTGAGTAAGGGGCGTGCCGAAACGTTAAAAGTGGATAGCCTGGAAACCCTGGCCGAATGTATCCAAGGCACCACCCCCCGGCAGGCTATCGGCGTGGGCGTTATCCGAGACGGTCGCACCACGGCGCCGGTCGCACTGAAAGCCGCCATTGAAGAGGGCACGGCACCCGCAGGTGCTATTGCTCGAAGCATTGAGCATTTACGAATGCCGAGCCGGGGGCTCCTGCCCCTAGACGTGGACGATGGCGAACAACCCCAAGCCGTAATAGACCACCTTTGCCAGTTTGATGAGTCACTTAAGGGCGTTAAGTGGCTGGCAGTAGGCTCCTCGCGTTACCACGTCACCGACCCCGAAGGGCGAACCGTAACCCGCAAGGGAGGCTGGCACCTTTACGCGCTAGCCGAAGGGTTAGGCAATCTAACCGACTACGCACGGGCCTATGAAACGTGGGCAAAGGAAAACGGATACGCCAAGCAAGTCATCGATGCAGCTGGGCGCCAGCGTTGGGAGTACCCCATTGATACTGCCGTCTGGAAAAGCGCCGCCAACCGGCTGATATTCGAGAGCGTGGCGCTACCGAAAGGCTACCAGGCAGCGAAGCCGATACAGTGGATTAACTCAGAGGGGGGCGCTGCCGTAATTCGCTTACCCGCTGCCGCGCACTTGATCCGCCAACAAAAGCGTCAGCCGCCTGACCTTGCCGCCTTTAATGCGGATGCGGATATGCCCGCCTTACTGGAGCGCCTGGGCTATCGTGACGCAGGGCGAGGGCTATGGTTTACACCGGGGCAGAATGACCGCACCCCCGCTGCACAGCTTTATGATGATGGCCGCGTATACCACCGAGGCAAGGAGTTAAGCGGGCAGAACCTAGATGCACTAGGGCTAATCGCGCATTGGGAGTTCAACAGCGACTTCAAAGCCGCAGCGGCTGCCCTACGCGCCAGCAATGCCCCTGACAACGCTGAGATAGAAACGTACCGGGCACGTTGCAACGTGGACAGCATGAGCCTTGCCGCGCAGCGTTACATGACCGCTTATTTTCAGCATGACGATGATTTATGGCTGGGGATGGCCGCGCTATACGATGGCGTCGAGCAGCGTTGTAGTATCAACGATTGGTGCAAACGGCACCGGCAGAACCCGCGAATTGTCGCTAGAGTTTTGGCTGATGCACGCCGGGAATTATGGGGGGCACAGCACCGGGCACCGGGCGCACCGTTTACCCGCCATGAAAGCGTACCGGCTGCAGCGCAGGCCATGAACGCCAGCAGCGCCAGCAGTTACTTACAGGCACCGCTGGGGGCAGGTAAGACAGAGAAGGCGCTGGCCCCGATTATCGCGCAACACAGTAACGTGCTAGTGATAAACCACTTACGGGCCTTATCGAGCGACCTAGCCAACCGGCTGGACGCACAACACTACCAACAGGCCGAAGCGCTGCAGCCCGGACGCCTAGTGACCACCGTTCACAGCCTGACCCAGCCTCGCGTGATCCGCTGGATACAAGACGCCGACCCCACCTTGATCGTGATCGACGAAGCCGCCAGCGTGGCGGATGTTCTAGGACAGCCCGGAGGCAATATGAGCGACACCCAGCAAGCCGAAGCGCTGCAATTGCTGCAGCGGCTGGCACGGCTGGGCGTTCGGTTTATCCTCGCGGATGGTGATTGCCCCGAATCGGCGCGAATCCTTGCCGGGCTGGCAGATGTGACCGAATGGCACCGGGCACCGGGCGAATACGAGCAGCCGCGTGTTGAAATCCACCAAGGCGTAAGCGTCGAGACAACCGACGAAAAACACCGCATTCGCCGCACCCCTACACACCCCCTTAGCGAGGCCATACGCGCCAGCAATAGCTTAGCGCTGTTCTGCGACACCCGAACGGACGTTGAAGCCTGGGCCAGCCGCCTTGGTTGCCTGGGTATACATGGCGAGAACAGCGGTGACCCTGAACAAGCCGCTTTCCTGACCGCTCCCGACCGCCAAGCCGTCGACCGCGGCCGCGTCGTTTATAACAGCGTGTTAGGGGCAGGTGTATCAATCACAAGCGCAGAACGTGACGTGATCGGCGTGTATACCGGCCACCTCGCGCCACGGGCAATGTGGCAGGCGTTACGCCGTTGGCGTCGGGCGTCGGATGGCGTGATAAAGATCCAAACCACCCCGGGCGCATGTGTACCCAAGCGCCAGCAAGCCGTGACGGACAGTATGGAATGGTTGCAGGCGCAACAAGAGTTAGACGGAGCTCCGGGAATAGGGAGCCCGCTGCTAGCGTGGCACGCACTACGGGCCGCGTATTGTGCTGAAACGGACCGTTGGACACGCAACCCCCAGCAGGCGTTTGTTACCTACCTGGAGGAAGCCGGCATTGATGTCACCGTAGTCGTGGACTCAAGCGCCGGCACTGACACCGAACACGACACGGTTAAGCAGGAAAAGAAGGCCGAGCGGCTGCAAGCACTTGCACAAGCAAAGCAGATAACAGACCGCGAGCTGGCGAAAATCCAACGGCAAGCGCGTAAGACAAGCGACGAGGCTATGCAGGAGCGCCGGGCCGTCGCCGCGCGAGCCCTACACCTGGATAACAGCGACTTAACCCCACAAGGGCACCTACGTGAACCGCTAGCAAAAGCGATACTACAGCAGCAGTTAGAGCGCCGTGCCGGGCTCGCTGCTTACGTTTGGATGGATGGTTATACCGTTTCCTTGATGGACGAGGAAGGACGAAGGCGCCACCACTTACGCTGGCAGATCGTTACCGAGACTATGCGAGCCGTGGGCATTGATCCGTTAGCACCAGAGGCCACGGGACGCCCCCTTACTCGATTGGACGTGTTAGCGCTTGTCGAGCGGCTGGACGCTATATTGCCGAGTAAGGGTAGGTTGCCGCTGCTACGGGCTGCAGGGCTGCCAGAGTTGCCCCGCACCAGCGCCAGCAAAAAACAGCTGGCTGTATGGACACGCGAATGGTTTACCCGAATGGGGCTAACCCGAGTCAAAGGAGGGCGCAGCAAAGTGACCATCGAGGGAGAACGATTGGACGCGAGCACATGGAAATTTGACCTGATGGCCGCCTGCTTTGCTCAACGTATCGCAGCACACAGAAACGTCACTATACGCGGCATTGATTCCAGAGGGCTAAATCCCGCTGAAAGCCCCGCCAGCCGGGCGTTTCAGGTGTCGCCAACCGACCCCCACACGCTATATACATGGGGGCAGGTTAGCGACATCTGTATACCCGCTGAAACCGTCTCAAAGGAGGCATGTTGTGGAGCCTGAAAACAGATTGAACGAAGCAAAAACAGCGTTAGAAATTCGTGGACGAATGGAAGCCCTGAGAAAGGAACAGGAGGCCCTTTTAGAAGCGTACCCAGATGTTTTGCGGCAAGAAGCAGAGACGGCGAAGAGCAGGATCATTGCAGGCTGGCAGGAAGTGGAGGAAGGCATTCGGCTATGGCAGCAGTGCCAACAGTACGCGCTAGATGAGACGGATGAAGACCTATATTACATTGGCCCTTTTAGTAGCCAAGCGCTTTTCGATATCAAGGACAAAATGGCAGCCGCAGGTGTTGGAAACAAGGTGTTTTCCCCTGTTATACAAAGTAGGTCGGGCTTTACGGGGTGGCTCGACGGTGGTGAATAAAAGTACCCCCCTTTCAAAAAATGGGAAATTTTTCGCGAGGGACCTAAAGGGCCATCACTGCACACATATATAAATAAAAAGGAGGTGGGGGGTGGGGTGGTTATGCCTTAGTGTAGGGCAATTGACACCCTAACCCGACAGTGCCCGACATGCCTGAATTGACCATAGGCCGAATGGCTAAACTATACGGTTTGCACCGTTCAACATTATACGAAGCCGTCGCTAAAGGCCGCGTCAGTGCTGGCCATGACACCAAAGGGCAGCGGGTTATCGACCTGTCTGAAATGATCCGTGTTTATGGCGAACCCCCCAGCGATACCCGACACCCGACACCAACGCGCCCTACAGCAAAGCCGACACCCGACAGTAACGCCCTACTGACCGAATTGGTCGAGATTAACCGGCAGCAAGCACACCAGCTTGAGCGTATGGCAGAAAGGATAGAGCGCCTAGAGAGCGTTTTGCTACGTCTACCCGCCCCCGACAGACAGCCGACGCAGCCCGACACCCCTGAAGAGCCTCACCGGCACAAGTTCAGTGACCTGATGGATGCCTTACGTAATAGCCAAAGCTGACTAGAAGAGTGTGTCGGATAAGGTGTACCCCAGACGATATAAAAAGTACGCACCTTATAGTGTATCGGTATTATCCTAAAAAGGCTCAAAACGATACAATAGAAACCGAGTCGCCAAACCGATACACCCACTAGAAAGCGAGCCTACCGATGTTTATTCGAGCTTACTTGCGCGCCAGCACAGAAGAACAGGATGCTGAACGCGCACGTCACAGCCTGACCACCTTTGCCCACGACCTGGGCCACTCAGTCGCCTGTTGGTATACCGAGAACGCCAGCGGTGCCAGCAGTGAGCGCCCCGAGCTGCAACGCTTGTTAAGCGATGCACAGCCGGGTGACGTGCTGCTAGTAGAATCCATAGATCGCCTTTCACGTCTGCCCGCCGCTGCCTGGAAGCGTCTACGCGGTGAGATCGACGCTAAGGGGTTACGTGTCGTTGCCCTGGACTTGCCCACCAGCCATACCGCCATGACGCAAACAACGGGTGACGACTTCACGGCCCGTATGTTGGACGCCATAAACGCCATGATGCTGGATATGATGGCGGCCATAGCCCGTAAGGATTATGAGCAGCGTCGAGAGCGCCAAGCGCAGGGTATTGAGAAGGCAAAAGCAGAAGGGAGATACAAGGGGCGACCGGCTGACCAAGAGAAGCGCCAACGTATTCGAGAGCTGCTCGATGCAGGTTTTAGCGTTAGGAAGGTGGCAAAGTTAGCGCCAGCAAGTACCAGCACCATCTACGCCGTTAAGACTGAAGCGAAAGGAGAAGACAATGCGAAAGGCTAAGCTGTTCGACCTAATCCCCGTGGAAGTACACGACGACGGACTATGGGACGTAGACGCAGACGGAGCTGCTTACTTTGTGCTTAGTCTGGCAGCTGGTTTTTTGCTACGTATCTATACATTTATGGCGCTAGACGTGCTGATTACTGAGCAGGAATAAAAACGCCCCCCTGATCGCCAAACCACGGGGGGCGCTACCACTAGAAAGCAAAGGCATGATATCACACAGCAGGGGCGCCGATAGCGGAAGGCTGCTGGCACTCCTGCTGGGGGACC
>NZ_JACCDF010000026.1 GCF_013415105.1 Vreelandella salicampi | reverse complement strand
TCAGTTGTCGGTATCCCATACTCTGCTTCACTTTGGTCGGTAAGGCGGAGAGGGTACCGCTGCTGGCCCTCCTGCCTCTACCGTATGATCCAAAGTGCTGCAGTTATTCTATGAATTCAGGTCTTTCAACATGATTTACTCTCAGCATTTTTACCATCATCAACGTGCATAAACGTTATAGACTCTGAAGGGCTGATGCTGCACGTTCTTGCCACGGGCCGGGGAGTTGTGCGGCTTTCTCAAGCGCCTGTTGTGCCTTAGCTGAGTGCCCTTGAACTTGGAGCAAAAGGCCTAAATTTAACCAAGCTACGCCGAGTTCATGATTAGTGTGGGTTGCCTGGATTAGCGCTTCCCGTGCATCATTTACTTGTCCTAGTACATAGTAAGCATTACTTAAAGCAAAAAACCCCATCGCATTATCGGGTTGACGCTTTGTCAGCGCTTTCCAGCTAGGAAGGGCCGCGCTAGCACCGTGAAGCGCTTCGTAAGCACTGATGGCATCAACGGCCCGCTTCGGCGAGATGCCCGCCGGAACCTCGCCGGGTGGGGCAATGACAAACCCCCAACGCTCGGTGCGCGCCCACGTGGCATCGAAGCGACTAAACGAAAGCATATGGCGTTTGATCTCACCACTTCGCAGGATCAGTGTCTCATTAGAAAGGTCGTAGCCAATCGCCACGGCGTAGTGCCACATCGGCCAAGCGGGGAGAGATAAGTTCTGCATAACCACGACTGGGTCACCACCGGCAAGGTGCGTTAGCAGGCTATCGAGAGTTCCGCGGATGGGAAAAGCGATGCGTTCATAGCGTCTGGCGGTGGCTAACATTTCAGGCTGGACACTGCCGTCGCGGCCGGGGATGAACACTTGGGGGATCAAGCGTTCGACGTCGGCGTTGACGCCCTGATAGTTAAGTACCATCGCGAGCGCTGCCGGGCCGCACTGGTATTCCACCTGGGGGTGGAAGGGAACGTCTTTAAGCTCTACATGCGATGGCAGTGTTTGATAAGTGCTTTCGAGGAGAGCGGGGCGGCTTGCGCATCCAGTAAGAAGGATACTAACGATAAAACACAGCAAAACGCCCGCTGAGCGGGCGTTGTTTAGGCAGGTATGGCGCATTCGCTTAGCGGGTAAACGGATAAACATCCGTCAACCCGAGAATGTCAGTGACGAGCAGAATGACGAAAACGGCAAATAGCGCACCGACGACGCCAGCGCCAGCGGGCATTGCTTCAAGTTGCTCCGCCATCTGCTTCGCCTCGCTATCGCTTAAAGCGGCTACCCGGGCTTTTACCTCATCCGGACTAACGCCTTGAGCGAGAAGTTGCTCCTGTACATCTGCGCGGGCCAGAATATCGTGAATGCGTTCGCGCTCATCGCTTGCGTTATCGGCTTCAAGGGCGGCTTGTGTCGATACCAAACCGGTGGTTTGTGCCGCCGCGACAGGGAAGCTGCCGAGTGCTAATAGCGCGATTAATAAGATGGAAGTATAACGACGCAGTGTAGCCATGATGTATTTTCCTTTTTTGCGGTAAAAACAGACGGAGGGGGACACTTGCAACACAAGCTTGTTGAAAGTATAGAAATATAAAGAGGTGAGTTACATCGTTGTTTTGCTGCTGTCTGTCGTTTTTATCAACTTAATGTAAGCGATACGTCCAGGCGGATTCAGCCAGCATGCCACGGCCACCCGCAAGGGTAAATGCCAAATCGTGCAGGCCCGGCCACAAGGGCACGGGGGAGGCGCCTTTTACTGATAAATCTAAACGCTGGGCCATCAGTAGCAGTTTATGCAGGCGTTTCATGGGCAAGCGTGCGATGGCTTTTTGGTAAGCCGGTCGGCGCTTATCAAAAATCATGGGTTTTTGCGCCTTGCAGGCGTGCTCGAAGCTTTGGCCCTGATCAAGGTGCTGATGAATCGAGAGTAAGGTGCGTAGCTCTCGGCTGAGTGCCCACAGCACGATAGGCGCTTCCACCCCTTCGCTACGTAAGCCATATACGATTCGGGATACGCGGCTAGTTTCCCCTTTCAGGCACGCGTCGGCGAGATTGAAAACATCAAAGCGCGTGCTGTCGTCCACACCCTGCGCGATACTTTCAACCCCGACGCGGGCATTGGGTGGCAGCATAAGCGATAGTTTTTGTAGCTCTTGATCCGCGGCGAGCAAGTTGCCCTCTGTGCGCTCACCGAGTAGCCGCGCGGCGTCAAGATCCAGTTGCAGGCCGTGTCGCCCGGCACGATCACGCAACCAGAAGCCCAGGCGAGATGAGTCGACTGGCCATACCGGCACAAAGAGGCCGTGTTTATCCAGCGTTTTGAACCAAGCGCTCTTCTGCTGCCTGGCGTCAAGTTTCCCCATGCTGATGAGTAACACGTCCTCGCTTTGCGCTAACTGCTCGCCGTATTGCGCCAGGGTTTTGGTGCCTTCCTGGCCGAGCTTTTGGGTGCCAAGACGCACTTCAATGAGCTTGCGTGTGGAGAAAAGCGAGAGGTTGTTCGCGACTTCCAGAAGCTTCCCCCAAGCAAAGTTGGGCTCGACATCCACGACCTCACGCTCTTCGATACCGGCTTGCCGCGCTGCTTGACGCACGGCATCACAAGCATCGCGGTGTTGAAGTGGCTCTTCGCCCGCCACTATCACGACCTTGGGAAGCTGTTTGTCCAGCGCGGCAGGCAGTTGATCGGCGAAGACTTTCACGCGCGGAGCACCTCAAGCGTGGCTAAGCGCTCGATGATACGCTGGGCCAGCTGTTGGGAAAGATCTCGGCGCACCTCACTCATCAGCACATCGCGGTTGAGAAGGTCATCGTCGTTGATGCGTTGGCGAGTCGATGTGCTGACTCGCTCGTTATTGAGTACGTAGGCATTGTTGGATCGCTGCTGCAGCGATACGTGAGTGCTTAGGGTAAATTCATGCTCACGGCTACCGCGCCCTGCTGCGCCTAGCCGGCGTTCAGAGAGCTCGGGTGTGTCGAGGGTGAGACGCCATGGCGCATTTTCTTCGCGTACGCCCGCGCCGGTAGCGTCTAGCTGGGTTTGCAGTGACTGGGCAACGGCGCTACGTGTATCGCCTTCTAGGATGAAGGCGGGCAGTTTGAATAGGCTGTCGGAACCGCGCAACCTGAAGCCACAGCCGCCTAGCATCGCCACCGAAGCGGCGATGCTGACAGTGAGAGCGCTTTTGGCAAGAAATGTGCGCCGGTTCATAGGGCGATGCCTCATCCGCTGACCACAATATTGACAAGCTTACCTGGGACTACGATCACTTTGCGCACGGTTTTGCCTTCTAGGTGCCGCTGGACGTTGTCATCTTCCATCGCCATCGCTTCTACCGCGGCTTTATCGGCATGGGCGGGCGCTTGTAGGCGTGCGCGCAGCTTGCCGTTCACTTGCACCACCAGCTCAATGCTGTCGCGCGTTAGCGCCTGCTCGTCGAGCTTAGGCCAGGGGGCGTCGATGGCGGGCTCGGTATGCCCTAAACGCTGCCAGAGAGCATGGCAAGCGTGCGGTGTGATAGGCGCCAGCAGCAGCACGCAGGCTTCCAGCGCTTCACGGCTAACCGCAAGCCCCGGTGCCGAGTCATCATCAAAGCGCGCTAGCGTGTTGGAAAGCTCCATCACGGCCGCAATCGCCGTGTTAAAGGTCGTCCGCCGGCCAATGTCGTCGCTAGCTTTCTTGATGGTTTCATGAGTTTTGCGGCGCAGTGCTTTTTGGTCGTCGTTTAGCGTAGCGACATCCAAGTCACCCGGCGAACCGGCTTCCAAGTGCTCGTGCACTTGGCGCCAGAGGCGCTTCAAGAAACGGTGGGCACCTTCCACGCCGGAATCCGACCACTCGAGCGATTGCTCCGGCGGGGCAGCGAACATCATAAACAAGCGGACGGTATCGGCACCGAACTTATCGATCATCGACTGCGGGTCGACGCCGTTATTTTTGGATTTCGACATCTTCTCGATGCCACCGGTTTGCACCAGCTGGTCATCTTCGAGCAATATCGCGCTCACCGGGCGGCCTTTGTCGTCCCGCTTTACCTCAACATCCGCCGGGTTGAACCACTGCTTGCCGCCGTTGGCGGTTTCGCGGTAGTAGGTTTCAGCGATCACCATGCCTTGGGTGAGCAGCTGCTGGAACGGCTCGTCGGACTCCACCAGGCCAAAATCGCGCATCAATTTGTGGAAGAAGCGGGCGTAAAGCAGGTGCAAAATCGCATGCTCAATACCGCCGATGTAAAGATCGACCGGTAACCAGTAGTTGGCGCGCTCGTCGAGCATGGCATCAGGATTATCCGCACAGCAGAAACGCGCGTAATACCACGAGGACTCCATGAAGGTGTCAAAGGTATCGGTTTCACGCACCCAGCCGTCGCCGAGTTCAGAAAATTCGGGCATTTTTTTCAGCGGCGAGCCGGATGCGTCAACAGTGACTTCCATCGGCAGTTCCACCGGCAGTTCGTCATCGGTAAGCGGCACGGTCTGGCCTTCCGGGCCGTATTTGACCGGAATCGGCGCGCCCCAATAGCGCTGGCGGGCAACCCCCCAATCGCGCAGGCGGAAGTTGGTTTTCACCTCGCCGCGGTCGAGTTCAGCGAGCTTATCCGCCACCGCGTCAAAGGCTGCGCTAAACGCTAAGCCGTCAAACTCACCGGAGTTGATCAGCGTGCCGTATTCGACATAAGCGCCTTTTGAGAGATCGGGCGCATTACCGTTTTCGTCGGCGATGACAGGTTTGATCTCGATGCCATACTTGGTGGCAAACTCCCAGTCACGCTGGTCGTGGGCGGGGACCGCCATCACAGCGCCGGTGCCAAACTCCATCAGCACAAAGTTGGCGACAAACACCGGCACGGTGTTACCCGTGAGCGGGTGGACGGCATGATGCCCGGTGAGCATGCCTTTCTTCTCTTTGGTCGCCATTTCGGCTTCCGAGGTGCCGCCCTGGGCGCACTCTTCACGAAAGGCCGCGAGTTCAGCGTTCCCTTCAGCCGCTTGCTTGGCGAGGGGGTGATCCGCCGCGACGGCAACGTAGGTCACGCCCATCAGCGTATCCGGCCGGGTGGTGTAGACCGAGAGCGGCTCACAGTCGCTACCATCGGCATTTTTGATGCCGAACGTCATCTCAACGCCTTGAGATTTGCCGATCCAGTTGCGTTGCATGGTTTTGACTTGTTCGGGCCACTCGACGTTGTCGAGATCTGCTAAGAGCTCATCGGCGTAATCGGTGATTTTCAAAAACCACAGCGGAATTTCTTTGCGCTCAACCAAAGCACCGGAGCGCCAGCCGCGGCCTTCGATGACCTGCTCGTTAGCGAGCACAGTTTGGTCGACCGGATCCCAGTTCACCGTCGACATCTTTTTGTAGACTAGCTCTTTTTCCACCAGTTTGGTGAAGAACCACTGCTCCCAGCGATAGTAGCTCGCGTCACAGGTGGCGAATTCACGGCTCCAGTCGTAGGCAAAACCCAGTGTTTTCAGCTGGTTGCGCATGTAGTCGATGTTTTGGTAGGTCCATTTGGCAGGCGGCACCTGGTTTTGAATCGCGGCGTTCTCTGCCGGCATGCCGAAGGCGTCCCAGCCCATCGGTTGCATCACGTTTTTGCCCTGCATGCGCTGAAAGCGCGAGACAACATCGCCGATGGTGTAGTTGCGCACGTGACCCATGTGCAGCTTGCCGCTAGGGTAGGGGAACATTGATAGGCAGTAGAATTTCTCGCGGTTAGCATCTTCTACGGCTTTAAAGCACTGATGCTTGTCCCAATACTGCTGCGCGTCACGTTCGATATCACGAGGGCTGTAATGTGCGTCCATCGGTTTATTTCATGCCTTGGGGTGCTCGCCCGAAACATCGGGCACGGTGAATGATAAAAAACGAATGTTAGTTGATCTGTGCGATTGTATCCTATGAAGGGATAACCTTGAATGCCAATGCGTTATGGCGCCACCCAGCACAACGAAAAAGTGCAGGCAATAAGAGCGCACTGAAATGTTTTGTATTGGATTTGACTGTTTTAAGATCAGCATTTAAAAGCAGTGTTTAACAACACGGGAGAACGAGATGGCAGAGCATAACGACCACCGCCTGCGCGAAGGTTACGAGCGGCTGCTCGAACGCCTGCAAGACGGCGCCCAGGAACTCACTTGGGAGAACCTGCAGAAAGACCTGGATGAAGCCGTTGAGTTTGAAAGCGAGTTAGAAGAGTTCACCAAAGATGAACTGTCGCTTTTGCGCGCGTGGGTTGAACGCGATATCAAGGATATGCGTTATTTCATGGCGGATACTGGTAAACAGGTGGCGCAGTGGCTAGACATCGATATCAGCAACCTTTCGCGGCGTGTAGCGGAGTCACTGCTGTCTATCGCTGACCGCAGCGTGGTTGAGCGCGAACGTTTCGACGAAGACCTAGAAGCCGCTCGTGCCGACTACTGTGAAGGTGAAATGGCCGCCCCCGGCAAGATGGCCTGCGTTCACTGCGATGCCCCGGTGGTTTTAGAAAGTGTGGCGCGCATCGAGCCGTGCCATCAGTGTGGGCACCGCTATTTTTATCGCGTCAACGCCTGAGCTGTCTAACGGCTAGGTAGTTGTTAACCACTAGGCGTTCATCCACGTTGCCAAAAAGGCAATGGCGACGAGGATTAACGCGCTCATAACGGCGGCGTAAAGCAGGTTGTGGCGCATCATGCGATAACCGCTTACGCCATAGCGCCCCTGCAGCGAAAGGTTGATACCCGAAAGCGGCCCAACACTCGTACCCACTGCCCATGAGCCCAACGCCACAAAGGCAAACAGTGTTTGCTCGCCGCCTCGCAGATTCAGCACGGAGGCCAATACCGACACACCAATAATCGGGTGCAGCCCGGCCAGCGCGCTTAACGCGATGGCGGCGAAGCTGATCATCGCTTCGGGCGTGCCGAAATGGGCGAATAAGGTCCAATCGGTACCGGCCGCCGCCGATACCAGGGTAGAAAGCCCCAGCGTTAATAACCCCGCCGCTAAAAACAACGAAATTTCCCCACGCATGGCGGGTAGACGGATGAGGGTATGCTGGCGAACGCGGCGTAGGGTAAAAAGCGGCCCGTTGCGTAGGTTGCTCAGCACCGCAACGCCCGGCAACAAAAAAGTAATAATGCTGACAATGGTCAGTGAAGGCGTCAGCCAGAAGTGAAATAGCATCACCAGCGCTGCCATGCCCACCGGCATCAGCAGGCTGCGCGGCGCCAACGAAAAGCCGTCTACCTCGCGTAAATCAAACCGCCGCCGAAGCTCCAACGTGGTCAACAGCCCCGAAAGCATCGCCAGGGGAAACCCTACTAGGGCTATTTGTGTGTACTCAACCTCAGGAGCCAGCGACAGGACAACGCCCATTGAGGCAAAAAACGGCGACCATAGCGCCGCGCTGGAAAGCCCACGGTTCAGCGCCAACAGCTGCGGCGATGTGAGCGGCCCACGCCGGGCGAGCTTATCGCCGACCATGAACACGGTGGAAAGATTTAAAATCGTGCCCAAAAAGTGTACGCCCAACCAAGTACGCAACACACCGCCCGCGCCAGTTACGCGTTGGCCCGCCGTTCCTTTGTTACCTTGCTTGCCAATCAGCGAAATAAAACTAACGCCGACCAGCATCGCCACGACAAAAGCATTGCCCTGTAGCATGGCGGGCCAATCCACCTCAGCGCCGTACACAAACCGTGCCACCAGCAACATGCTCGCACCTAGCGCAATCAAAACGCCTGCCTGGATGCGCGAGCGTCGGGGAATATCCCGCCACAGCAAAAAAGCCGCCGCCCACAGCAAGTAGCTCACCGCGTGAATCGTCGCCATCCAACCGGTAAAACCAACTACTTGTGCCATCAAACCAAGTAAAATCAGCACGCCCGCCAAACGTTGCCGAGAAGTTGTCTCTTGCATCGCCATCCCTTATTAATCGAGTTAGCAGGCTAATCGGATTTGCCAAGGAAGGCCAGTGCTGAACCGACCTGTAAGACTGGAGGGTGAAGAGCTAGACTGGTCTAGCGATGACAAGGCCATAGCACTTGAGCGCATGCTTGGGTAGGGGAAAACAATAAACAGGACGCACGTCCATCAGGTATGCACGCAACAATCGATTGGCACTGAACCAATGTGGGAGCCCAATTCATTGGGCGGTCAGGAATCATTGTGGCACTGATGGTTAACTGGCTGGATTGTAAGAGCGCAATTTATTGCGCGATTAGGTTGTAAATATCCATCCAAAAACATCGTCGCGAAAAACTAACCTCTCGTATACGCCGAGCCTTTCCGCCCTCGCAACTTTTTACAGGAGGGTGCGTGACCTAAGCCAAATTTATGAATAGAGTAAAGCGATTAGAGCGAGCTCAGCAGTTGAAAGACTTTGCTATCAAAAGCTGTCTATTGAGTAAAAATGCAAACAAAAACGGTCGCGAGCGGTGCGTTTAACGTAGCCCAGTCGTACCGGGACGGTAGCGTGTTTTTGTGTAGCCTAGCTGGCAATCAATCCCAGCAACATCAGCATGCGCGTCAGCTAAACGCTTAATAGCGATTTGACAGGTCCTAGGTTTTGTACGAAAAGCCTTATCTGCTAATTTTACCTATGCAAAAGCAGCATAGGGAAAAAAATGGTCGGACGTTACGAAATCTCTGATGACGGCTGGGCACAGATTGAAGATATCGT
>NZ_JACCDF010000025.1 GCF_013415105.1 Vreelandella salicampi | reverse complement strand
TCGAGACACTGCCTACCCTCAACAACGATGACGAACTGAACACGCTGCTACCTTGGCAGTGGAAAGAGACGTTACCCGCCTGAACAATGACTGGCTAGATGTAGTTATTGGATCGCTTACATCGATACCATCGCCCATTGCCATTGACTGCCTGTGCCAACTGCCCCAAAACAAAAACGGGCAAAACCAGACACAAACAATAAGTGATAATACTTATCATTACAAATAATAAGGCGATGAAGAGCCCGCAGATGACAGAGCGTCGCTAGGGAGTGGTCGGTTCCTCCAGTGCCTCGACGAGGGCGTCAGCAAATCGTCGAGCAGAGGGGTGAACTCCGCCTATCCAAAACGAAGATGGTAATACGACAAAATCTCCACGCTGGACGCTAGGAAGGTAACGCCACATGCCGCTATTTTCGATATTGTGTTCGATACCTGTGGGATTTCCACTTTCTATGATAACCAGTCTCGCATCTTCAACATTGAAGAGCTCTCTTATACTGATCAGTGAATACCCCCACTGATTGGTCTGTTGTGTCCATGCATTACTTAGCCCTAGCCGCTTTAGCACCCCCTGGAACAGGCTATTTTCGCCATATACTCGCATGTACTGTTCATTCATTAATTGGATAATCAATAAAGGTGGCTGTGGTTCCAATGCACTCTGCAGAGAACGCAAATGGACTTGAGTGTTAGCAACCAACTTCTCTGCTTTATGTCTTCTGCCTACCAGTGCCCCAACTTCAAGTACAAATGAATCGAAACGCGCCCATAAGTCGTCATCAATATCATTCGCAAAAGGGAAATTGTGAATAATAGAAAAAGGTGCAATATCTGCCAACATAACGCCCATACGAGTCTGTCGAGGCGCAAGGAGTATACGGTGTGAACCAATACTACTTAACAGTTCCATATTAGGAAATATTTGGCTCCCAACACTAGTGATATCAGCATCAGTATAGCTGTTACCGGTCCATGTGTGGAAACCCGAAACATTACCCATAAGAACAGGGCCAGGATCCAACGCAAGGAGTGCTTCCGCAACAGTCCAGTCAAAAACCGAAGTAGAAGAGGGCGATTTATTTGCCAGTGCCGGGTTAAAAATCAAAAAAAAGCTAATAAAAAAATAAGAGGGGCACCTGAATATTAATAAAAGCTTATAAAGCCTCACTGTGAACTCCTTCAGAAGAAAAAAGAAACCGGGGAGGAACTTGCCAGTTTTCATTTTTTCAATGACCATTACACACCACTCAGCCCCACTGAAGCAGGGCTGAGCAAGGCACCTTTTCTACAATGTTACATTCTCATTCATTAAAACTCGTATTTCATCGTCGCCATGAAGTTGCGTGGTGCGCCGTAATAGTTATGCCTGGTTACACCTCGAACGGCAGAGTAATAATTTTTATCAGTCAGATTATTGCCAGTTATTGAAAAGTCCAAATTTTCACTGACACGATAGCCGACCATGGCTGATACTGTGGTATAGCCTCCTTGCTCAATAAAGTTATCGTCACTTTTGGCGTAAAGACTGCTGACTGTATTCATGCCGGCACCGACTCGCCAGCCCTGACTAGGATCGTCGCTGAAGCGGTAACGTGACCACAGATTAAAGTTATGCTTCGGTGTATCTGGTGAAAGCGTGAGCCCCTCCGAGTTAGCATCTCTCACGAACTCAGTCTCTGTATAGGCGTAACCTGCACTGAGGTCCCAACGGGGCAAAAGCTGACCGCTGACTTCCAGCTCGAAGCCCTCACTCCTTGCTTCACCAATTGGAATTGAGAAACCAGGATTATTAGGGTCAGCATAGGCGCGGTTGGTGTCTTCAATACGGAAGACTGCAGCATGCCAGTTCAAGTCACCCCCAGCATGGGAGCCCTTAACGCCGACCTCGTACTGCTCACCTTCTCTTGGCTTGATAGGATCGCCATCGCTATCCATAGCCGTTTGCGGTTGAAATATACCTGTGTAACTGGTGTATATGTTGAGCTCATCGTTGAGTCTATAGATTAAGCCAGCGTAAGGAATAAATTCAGTTCCATCGTCACTGGACCTTTCACCACCAAGCAAGTTATCCGTTTCCCACCAATTGACACGACCACCAAGAGCAATCGTGAAATCATCTATAATGTTGAAGCGAACTTGTCCATAAGTGGCATATTGTTCAACAACAAACTCATTCTGACCGGGGGGGCCATCGAAATCTGGTTCAGCTCGGTCATTCTTTGGATCGAATAGATTCTGAGGAAGGTATTGAGGGTCACCGTAGGTCCACTCATTTCTTAGCTCACTATTCTGGTAACTGGTTCCAATCACAGCGTGATGGGTCGCCCCAGCCAATTGGAACGGTGAGTTAACCTGTGCCTCGAAATAATCGTCCTGTTTCTCAAGCTCCCAAGCGAGCTGGCGGATCCAAAAGTCGCCGGTACCCCGATCTGCGGGAAGCATCCCCTCACTACTTTTTCTCAGATTGGCATCGCGATCCAGCCGATTGGCCTTCAGCGTTAATTCGCCACCGTTGGCGAGGCGATGTTCAAGTTCCAAGAAATAGCGCTGCGCATCCCCGCTCTGCTTGTCCCAGTCGGATCCGAGGTAGGTAGAGCGGTCTACATTCGTGAATGTGCCATCACTGTAGGTGGGTAAGCCAGAGTGGGGGCGGAATTCTTCATCCTGCACAGTTACGCCCATTGAAAGCGTCGTGTCGGGAGATAAGTCGAACTCCAATGTGCCATAGCCAACCTGGTTCTCTGAGTAGACATGGTCGATGAAAGAATCCCTATCATCATAGACGCCAACGAAGCGCCCTCGAACTCGCCCTTCGCTGTCCAGTGCGCCGGTAACGTCGACAACACCCCGGTAAGCATCATTCGTACCGGCAGAAAGGGAAACAGAGGATTGGTTTTCAGATAGGGCGCGTTTGCGCACCAGGTTGATGGTACCGCTGGGCTCTCCGGATCCATGAATAATCCCCGCAGGCCCACGTAGAACCTCAATACGATCAAGCAGGGCTGTGTCAAATACTCCAGCGCTTTCCCAGGCACTTCCTGCACTCTGAGCAGGGCTGCCATCCATCAGAAAGGAATCGACGCTATATCCCCGTGTTTTGATTTCGTACTGATTGGTTCCGTACTCACTCACGGTCATACCAGTGACATTGCGTATGGCCTCGGCCAATGAGGTAGTCCCTTGGTCATCCAAGCGTTCCCGCGTTACGACGCTAATGGACTGAGGCGTTTCCTTCACCGACTGCGCACCCAAGCCGATGGTAGCGCTTTCACTCGTATAGGAATTACTGTTCTCGGTCATGCCGTAAGGCAGGCGCTTTCCGGTTACCTCCAGCGCCGACAACGCCACATCCGCAGCCCGCTCTTCCAACCGATAACTACCATCACCCTGCCGTACAGCCCTTAACCCCGTTCCATCCAATAGCCGCTCTAGCCCTTCATCGACTCGATACTGGCCTTGTAGGCCAGGGCTTTGGCGCCCTTCCCCCAGCTCGCCAGCGCCGCTGATAAAAACACCCGCCTGCGCAGCGAAGCGGTTGATAACACTGCTTAACGGGCCGCTGGCAATGTCATAGTGGCGTGCTTGCTGCTGGGTGACTTGTGCCATGGCGAGCTGCGATAGCTGCGGCACGGCCAATAATCCGGCGGCGGCAAAATGAACCGCCAGCGCTAAGGCACGGCGGTTAAGCGTCGGTTGGTGCTTGGCAGTATGCGGTTGTAGTGCAGTGCGCTGTTGGAGCATATCGGTTCCCCTTGCAGATACGTTTTAAGTGCTTATAAAGGGGAATCGAACCAGCGAGAAAAAGGGGAACCAGAAAAACCACTTTTTTCTCTTTTTATTCCTCGCTGGAGCTGGCTTCGCCTGCCTCGATTTTGAGCCACCAGGGCATTACCCGGCGCACCTTTACCGGCAGCGTGGTCTCGACCATGTTCAGGGTGCGCTCTAGGTCATCGAGCGGGAAAGCGCCGAGCAGGGTGAGATCCGCCACCGACGGGTCGACCTCAAGACGGCCACGATGATGACGGCTAAGCGTCGCGGCGAAGGCCTTAAGCGACATGCTCTCGGCCAGCAGAATGCCATTGGCCCAGGCTTCCCGACGGCCTTCGGCGGGGGTGAGTTCCCCGATGCGGTCAGCGGCGTAGTGGGCCTGCTGCCCGGCAGTGACCACCTGCCGCTGGCTCGTATGCTGAGCATCGCCAAGGGTCTTGATAGCCACGGCGCCGTCAAACACCGCTAGCAGTTCACCTGATGGCTGCTCACCCACGCTAAAACGCGTGCCCAATGGCGTTAGTCGCGCACTGCGGGTATCCAGGTAAAACGGCCGCTCGGCGTCTTTGCCGGTCTCTATCAGCACCTCGCCAGTCACCAGCGCCAAGCGGCGCTGGTTTTGGTCGTAATCAACATTCAGCGCCGAGGCGCTGCTCAGCCAGACCTGGGTGCCATCCTCCAGCACGATGCGAGTGACTTCGCCGGTGGCGGTGTGATAATCAGCGCCCCACTGCTGTACTAGTCGTGGCAGTGGTGTGCTCTGCCAAAGCGCAGCGGTGAGTACAGAGACCAGCGCGAGCGTAACCAGCCCGCCGAATAGATGACGCCGCCCCTGCCGCCGTTGGCGCGCGGTGCTGATCACGCTGTCAGCGGTTTGGCGTTCATCTTCGTCTAGATGCTCGGTGAAGCGGCGGCTGACGCCCTCCACCTGTTGCCAGGCCCAGCGATGGGTGTCGTTGGCATCCCGCCATGCTTGCCAGCGTTGACGCTCGGTAGCCGACAACTCCCCCGCTTGCCATTCAGCAAACCACTCGGCGGCCTCCGCCAACGCGCGGCGCTTGGCGGCTTCATCGGGGCTGGCGGCAGAAGCCATTTAGAGGCTTGCCTCGAAGCCCGCCTCGATCAACGCGCACTGCAGCATGGCCTGGGCCATATATTTTTTGACCATGCGTTCGGACACCCCCAGTTCCTCAGCAATCTGCCGATAGGGTTTGCCGTGCAGTTGGGAGGCCAAAAAGGCGCTAGCGACTTTTTCGGGCAACCGCGCCAGCATACGGTCGATTTCACACAGCGTCTCGATGACGATCTGCTGGTGTTCGGCGGAGGGTAAATGCGCCTCAGTGCTGGCCGCCAGGGCTTGCTGCCAGGCGCGCTCGATATCCTGGCGGCGCCAATGATCCACGCACAACCCTTTGGCCATACGGCTGAGATAGGCTCTGGCCCCGTCGAAACTATCCAGATGGCGAGGCGTTTTCAGCAACCGCACAAACGCATCCTGCGCCAGATCCGCCGCCGACTCACTGCATCCCAACCGTTGGCTGAGCAACTGCTGCAGCCAGGGTTGGTGGTGGTGATACAGCTTGCCAAGCGAGTCTCGGCAGCCGGTATGGTACGCCGTGGGATCAGTTGATTGTATTGCCACCGTATCGTTACGCATTACTCAGTCACCCGAGCCACCGCATCGCGGCTGGCGGCTTCTCGCTGTTCGCCGGTGAGTTCTACCAACTGCCCGTGGCGCATTTCCAGCAAGCGGTCGGCTTGGTCGAAGTAGTGGTCGTCGTGGCTGATCACCACCAGCGTCTTGCCCAGCGCCCGAAGCTGGGGCAATAGCTCACGGTAAAAGACCCGGCGGAACTGGGGATCCTGGTCGGCGGCCCACTCGTCCAGCAATAGTAGGTCGCGCTGCTCAGCGACCGCCAATAGCATCGCCAAGCGCTTGCGCTGGCCCTGGGAGAGATTGATGTTGGTGATGCGATCACCGTCGAAGTCGAGCTTGCTGTGCATGCCCAGTGCGGCAAGCCACTCCTCTACCAACGCCGGGTCGGGTGACTCGCCGGCGGGGCCCATTAACCGGTCAAACAAATGCAGGTCGGTGTAAATGGCTGAAAAGTGTTGGCGATAGCGCGTCCAGTCTTCCTCCTGCAGCGGCCTGCCATCGACTCGAACACATCCACTTTGGGGCTGGTAGAGTCCGGTTAGCAGCCTCGCCAAGGTCGATTTGCCACTGCCGTTTCCGCCGATCAGAAACACCACCTCGCCACGCTTCAAGGTCAGGTCGATAGGGCCGATGGCAAAACCCTCCCGAGACTCCTCATCCGGGTATCGATAGCTGACCTGCTCCAGGGTTAGTTCCTGCCAGTCGTGGCGCAGCGCAGAGTGGCCGAACGCCTCGTGGTGCTCGGCCAGGTCTAAACTACTGATTTTTTCAAACGCCACTCGGGCGTTAATCAGCGTAGGAAAGGCGCCAATGGCCTGCATCAACGGCGCACGCAAAAACAGCAGTGTGAGTGAGAAGGTCGTGGCTACCTGCACCGACGCCCAACCCAGGCCGTTGGCCAAAAAGAAAGCGACGCCGATGGCGCCCAGCATCATGATGTTAAACCAGTTCACCGCGCTCAGATGGTAGGTATCACCAAGAATAAAATGGCGCCGACAATCCTGTGCGTTAGGCGTATAAACATCGCGATACAGCCATTCGGCGCGGTCACGGTTAAGCGCCAGCTCTTTGCGCCCCTCGATCACCGACTGGTAATCCGCATAAAGACGATCCTGTATTTCGCGCAGTTTGGCCATATGCCCATAGACCCGGGCCACCAAACGCATGCCAATCAACACCGTCACGATCACCCAGAGCGCGGTGACGCCCAGCATGGCAGGAGAAAGCCACGCCAGGTAAAGCGTGGCGCCTACCGTCAGCACACCACCCTGCACCAGCTCCGGCAAGCGTATAAAAGCAACGGTCACTGAACTCACGTCGGAGGAGAGACTCGCCAGCAGTCGCGCACTGCCAATCTGCTCGGCGCGTTCAATATCGGTATCTAGAATTCGCTTGATCAACTGCCCCCGCAG
The DNA here is from genome assembly GCF_013415105.1 of Vreelandella salicampi. Taxonomy (GTDB): domain Bacteria; phylum Pseudomonadota; class Gammaproteobacteria; order Pseudomonadales; family Halomonadaceae; genus Vreelandella; species Vreelandella salicampi. The sequence goes on along the minus strand of NZ_JACCDF010000025.1, from coordinate 10,245 downwards.
CCGGTAGACGAAATGGTGACCCAGCGTGGTCAGCGCCAATTGTGATGTCAGGGTAATGACCAGTAGCAACGCTATCAGCCCCAGGAACTCGGGCAGGATGCGCCAGGGGTCGGTGAAGGTGCCCAGCAGCCGTTGATTGATAAAGGCGATGACGCCGACACCCAAGCCAGCGCTTGCCAGGCTAAGTAGTACCACGGCCACAAAGGGCCAGCGATAATCACGCCATACAATCCTTAACAACTCCATGAACAAGGCCTCCTAGCGGGGTTATTTGCCTCGGCGCTTGGCCGGTCGATTTTCGGGTTTCAATGGGCAGCCGCCGCACAGCGGCTCGCCGGGTAGCCGATACTTGATGCAGCACAACCGCCGCACTCGAGTAGGTGTTTCACCGCCCAGCTCCAGGTAACGCACCGGCTGGTAGAGTGGATTACGACGCCCATCGGGGAGCGTCTTGGTAGTGAGGTAATCCAGCAGTGATCCGCCCGCGCCAGCAAATGCCGGGTGCTGCGAGCAGGTCTTACCCACGAACTCCACATAGGCGCCAAGGTTGCTCCAGAACACCTTGGCAGAAAGCCCAGAAACCTCTGCAAGCGCCCCGACCAACGGCGCAAAGTGGTCATCGAAGAGGTAGTCAAAGCGCGCCAAGGGCGCCTGCAAATGCAGCGGCACGCCACCATCGGGCAGCCAGATACGCGCTGTTTGCCCCTTGTCGCCTAGCTCGAGGCGCATATGATCAAAGCCCACCGGCAGCTCGTAGCCCAATAGCAGGTTGGCCACCAGTGTCGGGATTGAGACGCTGCTGAAATGAAATTTCGACCAGATCGAGGCGGCCGCCTTGCGGTCGGCCCCCTCGCCGAAGCTGGCCGTAAAGCGGCTTATTACCCCCTCCAGCACCTCAGCATCGAGCAGGTCAGACGCTGCAATGGTCGGCACATCCGGCACCCCGAAGGTGGGCGCCTTGAGCCTATCGAGGGGCGGCTGCCGATAGAGCGCCAGCAGTGTCTCCACGGGATCCGCCGCGACCCAAGGTCGACTCGGTTTGGCCGCCACGTTACTCATAGCCGCCGAAGCCCCCACATAAAGTAAGCCCCGCCAATCAAGGAGGCGACAAGGCCTGCGGGTATCTCGTAGGGGAAAATAATCTGGCGCCCCACCCAGTCAGCCAGCACCATCAATAACATGCCGATCAACGCAGCACCCAGCAGATGCTGACCCGCCCGGGAAAAGCCGACCAAGCGCGCCATATGTGGCGCCAGCAGGCCAATAAACGAAAGCGGCCCCACCACCAGAGTGGCGCAGGCGGTGAGTAGCGCCACCAGTAGCAGCAACGCCAAACGGGCGCGGTTGAGGGTTACCCCAAGCGCCTTGGCCGTCGGCGCGCCTAAGGGCAAGATATCCAGCCAGCGGGTGAAGGGCAGCGTGACCAGCGCCAGCACGGCGGCAATCCCCCCTACCACCACCGCATTGGTGACATCCACGTAATAGGTTGAGCCCGCCAGCCAGGCAATCACCTGCTGGCCACGAGGGTCGCCGCCTGCCAGCATTACGCTGCGCACGGCATCAAACAGCGCACTGACCGCCACCCCGGTAAGCAGCAAACGCTCGGGGAGATAACCGCTCTTGCGGTTGATACCCACTAGCACCACCAATGTTGTGAAAGCCCCTAGGGTGCCTACGCCAATCAGCATCATATTGGTGGGTGCGGGCAGCAGGAAAATCCCCAAAATCAGCGCAATAGCACAGCCACCGCTGATACCCAGTACTTCGGGGCTGGCCATGGGGTTGGCAGAAAGGCGCTGGAGAATAGTCCCCGCAATCGCCAACATTAACCCGCTGGCCGCCGCCGCCATCACCCGGGGCATGCGCCACTGCATGACATTCCAGTTATTGGGCGCCAGCCAGTACCAGCCGTCTACACCCTGGCCAAACAGCAAGCCGAGAACCGTTGCCCCCAGTAACGCAAGGATTAAACCAGTGGCTAAACGTGACGGCGTAGGGTGGCGATGAGCGAAAACACCGGCCCCTTTTGGCGGCTGGTCGCCCTGCAGTTTCAGGCGCGGAATCAGCCACATTAACAGCGGTGCCCCCAGGGCACCGGTAATCGCCCCGGTAGGAATAAAGGCTGCCACCATGCCACCGAACTGCTGCAGCAGCAGATCCGTGGTAGCCAGCAGCACCGCCCCCAATAGCGCCGACCAGAGCAGCCGTGGCCCTAGGCGTCGCGCACCGGCCATACGCACAATATTGGGCGCTGCCAAGCCGATAAAGCCGATGATGCCCACCACGCTGACAATGCTGCCGGTAATAAACACCGCCAGCCCCATGCCCGCAAAGCGCAGATAGGTCAGCGAGACTCCCAGGCTCTTGGCACTGGCATCGTCCAACTCCAGCACCGCCAAGGGCCGTAGCAAAAACCACGCGGCCACGCAGCTAATCGCCAGCCGAGGCCAGAGAATTGCAACGCCGTCCCAACCGTTTTGCGCCAGCGAACCGGCACCCCAAATCAGCAGCCCTGAGAGCGCCTCGTGGTTAAACAGCAGCAGCGCCGTAGACAGCGCCCCCAGGTACAGATTAACCACCAGGCCCGCTAGCACCACCACGATCGGCGCCAGCCCGCGCCGCCACGAGAGCAGGAAAACTAACCCAACCGCCAGCGCGCCACCCAATAAGGCGACCCATTCGCGCCCGGCGACAAGCAGCCCCGGCGCCAGCAAGGTGGCGGTCATCAACGCCAGGTTAGCGCCCGATGCCACCCCTAGGGTGGTGGGCGAGGCCAACGGGTTGCGCAGCACCTGCTGCATAAGCACGCCTGCCAACCCCAAGCCGCCCCCGGCTAGCAGCGCGATAGAGAGGCGCGGCCACCAAGCGTAGTAAAGCAACAGCTCGTCAACGTTCTCAAAAGAGGGGGCCACTAATGCCTGCAGACCCAGCGCGAAACCGCCTTGGCCCTCTAGGCCCACCCAAAACAGCACCACCATGGGCAGGCTAAGCAATAGGCAGGCTTTAGCGGGCGACATTCCCCCAATTCTTTGAGCAAATTGCGCAGCGCCTAGCATAGCGAGCACCCTTTTGTGATAACCGGACAGTTCGCCAAAAGAGACGTGATAGACAGCAGCGTCATTTTCTTAGCCTTACTATTTAAAGAAACGAGTTTATGGAAATTAGCGATTGAATAATTAACAATGATTCTAAATGATAACGATTAGCACTACAATTGACTCCTTATATAAAGGAGACATCATATGGCAGCCAAACCGAGCTACCGGCTTTTCGATATCACCCTCGCCCGGCGCACCCAAGTCAGCGCCTCATTAGTCAGGTTCACCTTTACTGGCCCAGATGTTGGTCAAATGGATACCTACGCCCCGGATCAGCGCGTCAAGCTGTTCTTCCCCGAAGGCGGTGGTAGTCTCGATCCGCTGTTTGAGATTGCCAAGCTGGAAGAGCACGACTGGTACGGCGCCTACCGCGCATTGCCCGATGCCCAGCGCCCCGCTGCGCGCACCTACACTATTCGCGCCCTGCGCCAGGAACAGGCCGAGGTGGACGTTGAGTTTGTACTCCACGGCGACAATGGCCCCGCATCGCGCTGGGCAATGCACGCCCGCCCTGGTGACCGGCTAGCCATGACAGCCCCCGACGCCAGTGCGAAAGGCCCAAAGCTGGGCTACGAGTGGAAGCCACCCCAAGGCGTACAGCGTATTCTGATCATCGCCGATGAAACCGCCCTCCCCGCCGCCGCCGGTATTTTGGAATTCCTTGATGACCTGCCGCTCAAACCCAAAGTCGAAGCGCTGTTCGAAGTGCCTCGCGGCGATGACGTGCAGCCGCTGCCCCAGGCAGCCAAACTGCGCTGGCTGGCACGTGACGCTGAGCCCGCCTGCCAACACGGTGAGCTGCTGATGAGAGCGCTGCGTGATATCGATTTGCAGCAAGAGATTGTCGCGCTAGGGGGTGACCCTTTGACCGCGACCAAGGGCAGCGAGGATGGAAATGGCGAGGACGAAAACGCCCCGCTCTGGGAGCCCGCCACCCTGGACGATAGCGCGCCCTTCTACGCCTGGATCGCCGCTGAAACCAAAGTCGCCATGAAGTTGCGCCGCTATTTGGTCAACGAGTGCGGGCTACCCAAGCAGTACGTTACCAGCATGGGCTACTGGCGCCTGGGTAAAGCTAATGGATAAGAAAAGCTAAGTATCTAATGTTGGCTTTGGGTTGATATTTTATAAAATGAAAACAATAATAATTAATATTCGTATAAAAGAAAATATTGATTCAAGGAGAACATTGGTGAACCAACCTACTTTGCGCAAGCGGTGGCTAACGGCCGCCATTGCAGTGGCTGCCTGCAACGCGTCGATATCGGTGTATGCTCAGAACGCTGATCAGCACACAGGTAGTGAATCCTCAACTGCGTTACCCACACTGCAAGTGACGGGAAGTCGTATTTATGAAGAGGCCACAGGGCCTGTGCAAGGTATTGCCGCTACTCGTAGCGCGACAGGCACCAAGACCGACACGCCGATTATTGAAACGCCACAGTCCATCTCGGTGATTGGTAGCCAGGAATTCCGTAACTATGGCGCACAGAATGTTAACGAAGCGCTGGGCTATACCGCTGGGGTGTCGAATGCTTATGGCGGGGGAGGTACCGACACCACCCACGACAGCATGATGATTCGCGGTTTTAGCGTGTATAACAGTTACCGAGATGGCAGCAAGTATCAGGTCAATGTCTTCGATGGCCAGCAGGAACTCTATGGCCTGGAGCGCCTGGAAGTACTCAAAGGCCCTTCTTCAATCCTTTATGGCGTGGCGTCCCCTGGCGGTGTGATCAATACCGTCAGCAAGCGCCCTACCAGCGAGCCCTTGCGCGAAGTGAATGTCCAGGCAGGCAGTTTTGACCGCCGGCAAATATCCGCCGACGTCTCCAATGCCCTCGATAAAGATGGCGAATGGTCATACCGTTTGACGATGCTCCGTCGCGATAGCAACACCTTTATTGATCACGTGCCGGATGATCGCACCTACATCGCCCCCGCCCTGAAGTGGCAACCAAACGAAGACACATCGCTGACCCTGCTGAGCGAGTATCAGCGCGATCAGTCGACCTACATCTATGGGCTACCGGGTAGCGGCACCATTCTTCCCAACCCCAACGGCGATATTCCCCGAGACCGATTCACTGGCGAGCCCGGCTTCGATGAATTCGATAACGAGCGTTACTCCCTCGGCTATTTGTTCGAGCATGATTTTTCCGATCGCCTGACACTACGCCACAATCTACGCACCATGCACGCTGATCGAGAGCTCGACAACGTCGGTATTGAGCAGACGCCTCAGAGCGCCGATGGGCGCCTCTTTGCCAGAACCGCACATGATCGGCGCGACGCCTCAAGGGCAGTGACCTCCGATACGTCCTTGCAGTACGACTGGGAAGCCGGGGCGACAACTAACACCTCCCTGGTCGGCATCGATTACACTCGCCAAAGGCACGAAACCGAACGTTACCAGCATACCGTCGCGCCCTTAGATCTCTTTGATCCGGTTTATGGGCGCGGCGAACTGGGTGAGCGCGTTCCCAATGCCTACTCCAATGTGAGCCGCAAAGAGCAAGTGGGTCTGTATCTTCAGAACCAGATGAAGATTGCCGATAAATGGGTAGTCATGTTTGGTGGGCGTCAAGACTGGACGGATACCGAAGCTTATCGGTACTTCGATCCCTCCCAAAGACAACAACAGAATGACGATGCTTTCACTGGCCGAATCGGGTTCGTTTACCTAGCCGATAACGGCCTAGCGCCCTTCGCCAGCTTCAGTCAGTCCTTCGAGGTTGCCAGCGGCACCGACCGCAACGGCAATCAATTTGAGCCCACTCAAGGCGAGCAATACGAGGCGGGTATCCGCTATCAGCCCGAAGGGTTCGATACCATGCTTACCGCCACCGTTTATGAGTTAACTCAGGAAAACGTGCTGGTCACAGATCCGGTCAATACCAACTTCCAAGCCCAAATGGGCGAGGTGCGTTCTCGCGGCGTTGAGCTAGAGGCCAAAACAGAGCTCGGCCCTAACGCTAATCTGGTCGCCGCCTACGCTTATACCGACGCGCGTACCACCGAAAGCAGCCCGGCGACTCCCGACAAGGTAGGCGAGCGAACTGGTCAGGCACCTTACAACCAGTTCTCATTATGGGGTGATTATCGCTTTGGCAATGTTGGTTTACCTGGCCTGAAGCTGGGCGCTGGCCTCCGTTACATGGGCTCAACGCTGCCTAATGCTTATCTTGATGGCGAAGTGCCTAGCTTCACCCTGGTTGACGCCATGGTCAGCTATGAGACAGGCCCATGGTTACTGTCCGTCAATGCCACCAACCTAACTGACGAAACCTATATCGAGTCCTGTACCTACGCGTGTTATTACGGAGAACCTCGCAGCGTGGTCGGTACGGCGTCCTATCAGTGGTGATCATGGCGCTCCTTTATCCGCAAAACACAGGCATGATCGTGTCAAATCAAAATCGTACTTTTTGTCACTCTGCTATCCATAAAAGCATCGCTTTGCTGGCGTCCTTGTTAATCGGTTTATTGGTTAGCAAGGTTGCGATAGCAAGTGATGAAAACAGCGGCGCGCCCTTGGCGACTTTTGACTTCGCCATCGCGGAAACCCTCAATGCTATTGATCACCCACCCAGATTTTTATCGGGTCTGAGAGGTTATAAAACCTACTCACGCCAGGATGGCATTCTTCCCGATACGACCAACCTGGGTTACCGCCACCTCCCTAACCTTGAGCTACTGGCAAGCGATTCTCCAAGCCATATCCTGATTTCACCGCCTGCTCATGCCAGCTTACTTCCACGGCTAAGAAAAATTGCGGACGTCAAGGAGTACCCGCTTTATAGACATGCCGATAGCGATGGCCACCATAACGACTGGGAAACCATCGAGGAATTGACGCGTCAGCTTGGTGATTTGGTTGGTCATCCTGACGCTGCGGAGCATTATATCGAGCAGTCCCGCCACCACTTCGCTGCGCTAAAGCAAGCGCTTAATGATATCGACTCCCCCGTTTTACTGGTGCGTCTGATGGATGAACGCCATGCCCGGGTGTATGGCGCAGGCAGTGTGGAAGGCATGATGTTAAATCGCCTTGGCCTCGAGAACGCTTGGCAGGGAGAATTAGGCCAATGGGGAATGACAACCGTCAGCGCAACGCCTCTGTTTGATATCGATGCGAAACTGGTGTTTCTTGACAGCCCCTACGGCCCGGACGGGGGTGTGAGACAACTCATCTCCGACGGCCAGTGGCGACACTTGCCAAACGTGAAGCAGGGAAACTATACGATTATTCCCGTCAATTATTGGTCCTGGGGCGGGCTACCCGCCGCCCGGCGTTTTGCTGATAGCCTTGCCAGCCGTCTGACTGAAAGCGATAACATCGACAGTGCTTCGGCCGATACAAACCAGTGATCATGGCCGTAACGCGTTGAAGAATAATAACTCCTGAGCCAACCCAGAAGCCTGTTACCGGTTTTATGCTGATGAGAAGTAGCCATTAATTAACAGAATACCAAATGGCTCTTCCTAACCTAAGGAACGGCAAAGCCCCTTGGCTCTGCCTGGTAAACAACATCGTCTCTCTTACACATGACTTTCTCTCCGACTCCCTCCCATTGCCTATATAGCGTTGACATGGCAAAGAGACTATTCATAATACAAACAATAACGATTAATATTTACATAAAATCAGGATAAACCTCATGCAAGGAGAAAATTCGTGAACCAACCTTCTATTTGCAAAAGGTGGCTAACGGCTGCTATTGCTGTAGCTGCCTACAGCTCTTCAACGACTGTATTTGCTCAGGATGCTGAGCAAAGCTCGCAATTAGATAGCAATTCGCCGAACACATTGCCTACAGTGCAAGTAACAGGCGATAGAATTTCAGGTGCGCTACAGCCGACTGAGGGATATACCGCCGACACAAGTATTAGTGCTACCAAAACTGACACTCCTCTGATGGAGACAGCCCAGTCGGTATCCGTGGTCACTCGCGAGCAGATCGAAGATCAAAGCGCGAAGTCTGTGCAGCAAGCCCTGCGCTATACCCCTGGTGTGTTCACAGGCACCCGCAACGGTTTTGGTAATCGTTACGACTTCGTCAATATGCGTGGTTTTGGTGGCGTCGGTAATATCGACAACGTCTATTTTGACGGCCTCAAAATGGCAGGTGATGTTTCCGGCTATAACTCATTACAAATTGATCCCTATTTTCTTGAGCGGATCGATGTTTTCAAAGGGCCAACATCTGTTTTATATGGGCAAAGCTACCCGGGTGGCTTGGTCGGGCTGACCAGTAAACGCCCTCTATTCTCACCTAGCCATGAGATCCAGCTAGAAACGGGCAGCCATAACAAACGTACAGCACGATTTGACGTCAGTGGTCCTTTAGGGGAAAACCAACAGGTCGCCTATCGCCTGGTAGGGCTAGCCAGCAGTTCGGACAGCCAGTTTGATCATGTAGAGAACGAGCGCTATACCATTGCCCCCTCTTTGACGTTCTTGCCAACCGATGCGACATCATTGACCGTCATGGCCTACCTGCAGCACGAACCAAATCGTGGCTACTATGGTTGGACGCCAGCCGACGGTACGGTGCGAGATTATAATGGTAAACGGATCGATAATAATTTTTTTGATGGCGAGCCAGGTGTCAATGGGTTCGAGCGTTATCAACGACTAATAGGTTACCAACTAGAACATCAGTTCAACGATCAGTGGCAGGCTCGACAGAATTTCCGCTTCACCTCTTCGGATATTGATTATGACTCCATTTATTCCAGTAGTTACGTAGGCGATAGTAATCTGCTGAACCGACGCGCCGCGAGAGCCGATGAGTCCATGCACGCCTATCATGTGGATAATCAGCTACAGGGGGACGTTACGACCGGAGCTCTTGAACATACGCTACTAGCCGGTGTGGACTACCAGTACCAACGCAACTCGGGAGAATGGCAGTTCGGATCGGCATCTCCCCTGGATGCCTTTGACCCACAGTATGGAAATACCCAAACCACCTATGCAACGCCCACTAACTTCATCAACAAGGTAGAGCAGACAGGGGTTTACCTGCAGGATCAGATCAGCTTCAACCGCTGGCGTTTAAACCTGTCAGGGCGTCAGGATTGGGCTGACACCAGCACCGCCTACACCAACTTGGGCATGTCGTCTGAAAGCGACAATGAGAAGTTCACCAGTCGTGCCAGCTTATTGTATGCCTTTGATAATGGCATTTCTCCTTACGTCAGCTACTCGGAATCATTTCAAGCAGCGTCCGCCACAAGGACGGACGCCTCCGGCAACTCTTTGGATCCCAGCGAGGCCTCTCAATACGAGACAGGGATCAAATATCAACCACCCGGCCGCAATGACCAATACACGGCCGCTTTATATCACCTAGAACAGGAGAATGTTTCCGAAGCCATTCCTAACACATCGTTCTATGAGTCTATCGGCAAAGTACGTTCACGCGGCTTAGAGCTCTCTGCCACCTTGCGTCCCACTGAGCAGCTTTCGTTGCTCGCCAACTATACGTATACCGATATGGAGTACGTTGAAACCAATGATGAGACTCAAGGCAATACACCCTATGCTGTACCCCGTCATATGGCCTCGGCATGGGGCAAATATGAATTCACTAACGGTGCCTTAAACGGCCTTGGGATTGGCGCAGGTATCCGCTACAACGATTCTACCTGGGGCGATGAGACCAATACATTTCAGGTAGACGGCTATACGCTGGTCGATGCCATGCTGGAATATGATCTGGGCGCGTTATCAAGCGACCTTGAGGGCATGAATTTACAGGTCAATGCGAACAACCTGCTCGATAAAGAGTATACGTCTTCTTGCTCTAGCCTCAGGATTTGTCACTTTGGCGAAGAGCGCAATGCGACGGCAACCGTCAGCTATCGTTGGTAGAGTCAGCTCACTCATTACGCGAGTATTAAATCACCTGCTTATATAGGCTGATTCAAGGAAAATACGGGGTGTCTCTATGTCTAGAGGCACCCCGTTTAATTTGGCTGTTGAATTCGGCCTTTATCCTGATGTCACCTAGCGCTATGTCCTGAATTCATAGAATAACTGCAGCACTTTGGATCATACGGTAGAGGCAGGAGGGCCAGCAGCGGTACCCTCTCCGCCTTACCGACCAAAGTGAAGCAGAGTATGGGATACCGACAACTG
>NZ_JACCDF010000024.1 GCF_013415105.1 Vreelandella salicampi | reverse complement strand
AAGCGCCACACTTGGGCATTAATCCGTGTGTCATCACGCCATCGATACGGCTGTTGAAGACTGAAGCCGGCAACCAACGGCTCCAAAACGCTCAATCGACACTCTCATGAATGAGGCAGGTAAATACCCGCATGTGTCGTTAAGTGACACCACCTCCATGAACCCAAATCCTAAAAAAACCTTTTCAATGACGATTTTAAGGCATTTAATTCAATTTCAGGACATATAATATGTCCTAATAGCATCAGCCTCATAACCGTCCCCGCTACCAATATTTCTAGAGGCAGATCAGTCACTTACTGGTCTGCCTTTTTTGTTGCCTGCCGCTCCAAATCCCTCTGTGCCCAAATTGTGCCCACACTGTGCCCAAAATTTTTAGGTCGCGCTTAGCGCCAAATTCATTAATGACCTTCAGGCTACTAGCGTGCATTTTTTATCTCCGTTGATTTCACCAACGCTTAATCTTTTGGTATAGCCGCGTCATCTGGCGCTTTAACTTCCTTGATATGCGTTACTAGCTGCTCAATTTCACAGTCAAAGTAGTAGCAGAGCTTATCTAGGTTATCCGTCACCGTACTATGCCCTGGATGGTTGATGATCTTAGACAGCGTCATTCGGTTAATCCCCGTCTCTTTGGCAATTTCCCCGATCGTAATTCTTCGCCTCTCTGCAAACTCTTTGTCCGCTATTAGCTCCTTTAAGTGATACCTAATCATCCCAATCCCCAAAAAAAGATTAAAAGAATTATCAAAAAGCCCTTGAAATAATCAAATGAGCGTATATATTTCCTATAGAGCGATTAACGAAATTATCAATTGATCACTTTAGAGGAGATAATCGCATGGACGTTACATTTTTGACAACGGAAGAGCTTGCTGCCCGCATCAAATACGATGCGCGTACGATTCGTCAGCAACTCAAAGATAGCGTTCTGATTGAAGGCACTCACTATATCCGGCCCTTTGGGCGTCGGAAAATCCTCTACATCTGGGAAGTCATTCAAGAAGAAATGCTGCAAACAACCGCTCGCCAGCAAGAGCTTGCAATTCCGATGGCAAACGGAGGCATGTGCCATGGGTAAAGTTCGCGCTCGCAAGGAAAGCAAAAAGCTGTTTATCGATTTCCGCTATAACGGCCAACGCTTTCGAGAACAAACATTGCTAGACGACAACGCCAAGAATCGCAAGCAGTTAGAGAGCCTTCTTCAGCGTATGGAAGCAAAAATGCTGCTTGGCGACTTTGTCTATGCTGATTTTTTTCCTAACAGCAGCAACTTGCAGAAATTAAAAAACGAACGTTCTCAGGAGTCGCTAGCTTCTAAAGCTGGCGAAGCCTTAGAGACAGACACTCCCCTGTTCAGCGACTTTGCGGCGCAGTGGTTTGAAGAGAGCAAGATCCAATGGCGGTCATCGCATGTTCGCAATGTCAGCTCAATCCTCGACAGCTCGCTCATCCCCGCCTTCGGCAAAAAGCCGGTGGGCGACATCACCAAAGCCGACATCATGGGGTTTCGGGCCAAGCTGGCCAAACGCAAAGGACGCAGTGCCACGGGAGTGGTTTCGCCCAAGACGATCAATAGCCACATGACCATTTTGCGGATGGTGCTGGATGAGGCGGCAGAGCGTTTTGATTTCGAGACGCCCTACAAGAACATCAAGCCGTTAAAGCTGCAGAAAACCCATATCGAGCCGTTCTCACTGCAAGAGGTGCAGCGCATCATCGATAACGTCCGCCCAGATTATCGAAACTATTACACCGTGCGTTTTTTTACCGGAATGCGTACCGGCGAGATTGACGGCCTGAAATGGAAAAACGTCGATTTTGCCAAGCGGGAAATCCTGGTGCGCGAGACGCTGATCAACGGGGAAACGGAGTACACCAAAACAGACGGTTCTCAACGTGAAATTCCCATGTTCGGTCAGGTATATGACGCCCTCAAAACGCAGTACGCGGCGACCGGACATAAGAGCGCGTACGTGTTCTGTAATCAGCTGGGGCAGCCACTGGACCACAACAACGTGACCAAGCGGGTATGGTACCCGCTGCTGAAAGCCCTCGGGCTGAACAAACGGCGCCCTTACCAAACCCGTCATACCGCCGCGACGCTCTTCCTGGCCTCAGGAGAGAACCCGGAATGGGTCGCGCGGGTACTGGGGCATAGCTCCACTGAGATGCTGTTTAAGGTCTATTCACGCTACGTGCCCAATGCCACACGCATGGATGGCTCGGCCTTTGAGCGTTTACTTGGCAACACCGCCCCCGCTTCGTCCCGGAAGGAGGATACTCATGAAACCGCTTGATATTCATCGCCCTGCCCGTCCTCCCCATCTTGCCCGTTCTTTCACGGGCACCTACCGGCTCACGGGACGTGTGGCGTTTTTTGATGATGTGAAAACGCCTTTCTTGAAACTGCGGTTAAGTGATTGCGAGGGGGATCACGTGGCGCTGCTGAATTTGGATAAAACGTCGGTACCCGAGCGCATCGGTCACCTGGATACGGTGACCGCCACCGGCGTTAAGGGCTTGTCGAGCCAGTTCATGCTCCACGAATTTCGCAAAGCGACGCAAGACGAAATGGCCTCGTTGGCAACGCTACAATCGTTACCCCGGGTTTACTGCCCAGTGCGGGAGACCTTTGACCAGCTCGTATCGACAGCTCAGTCGCTGCACTCAGCGCATCTGCGTGAGTTTTTGACACGGGTATTGGAACGCCAAGATCGCATGGAGGCCTTTTTAAACGCCCCGGCGAGCGTGTCGTATCACCACGCCTATCCGGGTGGCTTGCTGCAGCATTCGCTGGATGTGGCCAACAATGCCGTGGCGATGCTGCGCCTTAACGAGCCCGACATGCCACGTCTTATGCAAGAGACGTGCTTCGTCGCCGGGTTATTGCACGATATTGGCAAAACCTATACGTACGACTCGAAGGGGAAACCGAACGCCGCCTGGAAGCTTTGCAGTCACGATGCCTTTACTTTGGAAGCCTGCGCCTACGGGCTGGCGTATTTGGATCAGCATGCGCCTGACCTGGCGATCATGCTGCGCCATGTATGGACATGCGCCTCACCTGGGGCTCGGTATGGCCAGCCGGCCGCGATGACGCTAGCTCGCTATGTTCGTGATGCCGATGGACAGAGTGCGATGGCCGATAACCAACAACGGGCGTTTAGCCGCACCAACGGTTGGGGCTTTAGCCGTCTGGGTCAAAATCTCTTCTGGCGACCGGAAGGACCAACGTTACAGCCACAATAGTAGTCGGTATGAAACCACCCTAATGCCGCCAGCGGATTTCGTTTGGCGGCTTTTTTATGCGTCATACCTCAGCAATAACGAAGTACGAACAGCGGTTCATTAGGCCGCCTTAGAGCGATACCCCTAACTCCTTGCCCGACTCCAAGAACATACCTAAAGAACAACACGCATCACGTACACTCTATTTAGCTATTACGATATAATAATTTATTCTGTCTTTCCCAACTCATCTTTCATGAAAATGATGAGTGCTTTGATGCATAAAAATTGGCAAAAAACGACGCAAGATCTCTCTGCACTTATGCAGGACATTGGTAAAAATATACCAGACGTCACCAAAGGTTTTTCCCAGATGGCAAAGGGGGCCAACCAAGAAGGCGCCCTGTCTCACAAACACAAAGAGCTAATGGCACTCGCGATCGGCATTAGCATCCGGGTATCGCCTTTCACACCAAAGCCGTTACTGAGTTTAAAATTCGCCCAACAACGTGAAGATCACCCCACCCCGCCCTTTTGGGCTGCCTATCTCGCCCTTCTATCACTGCCCTGCCTCCAATACCTCGTCCTTGAGCCACTTATCGAGGAGGCGGAGAACCACACCGCCCTGCACTCGTTGCTGCAGAAATGAAGTCATGCTCATAAAAACGGTTTCAGCAAAGCCACCGCGGCACGTTGCAGAACCTTGTCTTCGAAGGCGGGAATGCTGATTTACCTTAGCAAACTTGCCTTTTGATGGCTTACCATCAAAAATAAAGTAATTAATCACTTTCTTTTGGTGACTCATGTCAGACAAGCAGCCTCCTGCCAAGCGCACTTATCAAAGCACCGAACAGCGCCAGTCCGCCACCATTGAGGCTGTGGTGCATTTGTGTGCGGAGCAAGACCCTTCCAACCTTACGACCGCCCGCATTGCCGACGAAGTCGGATTATCTCAGGGTGCCCTGTTCAAACATTTCCCCAACAAAAACAGCCTATGGGAGTCAGTGGCGGGTTGGGTCGCCGAACAGCTCACACAGCGGGTTTTCAGTGTTGCGGATCAATATGAGCACGCAGACCAGGCATTGGAGGCCATGTTTCTGGCCCATATCGGCTTTATTGCCCGCCATCCGGGCATTCCGCGACTGATGCTGGGAGAACTCCAGAAACCGGGCAACAGTGCGGCCAAACGGATTGTTCGCGAGACCCTCGCTAACTACCGCCAGAAAGTCATTGCTCTGCTGAACCTTGGTATCGAGAAGCAACGCATTACCCCCACCATCGACACCGAGGCGGCGGCCGTGCTCTATCTCGGGGCCATTCAGGGGTTAGTAGTTCAAGGCATGATAGGCGGTGATATTCGCAGCCTTGAACAGACCGCGCCCCGCATTTTCAGACTTTTCAGCGCCAGCTTTCAGGAGATTCCCGATGCACCGCAAGCATAAAATTATCCTCGCCCTGACGCTGATTGCAGGCATCGCCTTTGTGGTGATGATGGTAAAACTGAAGCAGCCTCCGGAGCGCGAGGCTGAACAGATGGCAGCGACAACGGCCAGAATCCTTGAAGTCGCTCCCCTCACCGTCCGCACCGAAGCCCGCGGTTATGGCCAGGTGTTACCGGCCCGGAGTTGGCAGGCCGTGGCCAATGTGGGCGGCCGCATCACCTGGAAGCATCCGGATCTGGAAAGCGGCAGTCTGATTTCCGAAGGTACCCGCCTGCTGCAAATCGACCCGACACGCTACGAACTGGCAGAGGCTTCCGCCAGGGCCGACATTGTCGGCCTGGAGGCAGAGCGGCGGCAACTGGATCAGGAAGAACAGAACACCCGGGAACTGCAGGAACTGGAAAACCGCCGGCTGGCCCTTGCCCAGCGGGAGCTGGAGCGGGCAAAAACCCTGGTAGACCGTGGTGCCCTGTCGGAAACCCGGTTTGATGAACAACAGCGGGCCACCCTGCAGCAACAACAGGCGGTGCAGTCCCTGAAAAACCAGCTCAATCTGATCCCTGTGCGCAAAGATACCCTGAACGCCCGCTTGGCCCGCAGTGAATCCGCACTGGCCAATGCCCGGAAAGACCTTGAAGATACCCGGTTCGAAGCCCCCTGGGATATGCGGGTTCACCAGTCCGAAATCGAAACCGGGCAACAGGTGAGCCCCAATCAGACCCTGTTTGTAGCCGATGACATTACTGCGGCGGAAGCCACGGTTCAGCTGCAAATATCCGCACTCAGACGCGTCGTATCACAGTTACCGGGCGCTACAGACCAAAAAACCGACAACAACAAAGCACACCAGGGCTTTGCCGACTTCCACCAGCAACTGCCGCTGGATTCGCTGACCGTGCGGGTACACCCGACCGGCGCACTCGACAGCCAATGGTCCGGCAAGCTGACCCGGGTTACTGGCAGCCTCGACCCGGCCACACGCACTGTGCAGGCAGTCATTACGGTGGAGGAGCCATATCGCGACGCGAGTCCGCCAGCCCGGCCACCGCTGGTGCGAAACATGTTTGTACAGGCGACTATCGCAGCACCGACACCCGATCCGGTGCTGGTGGTGCCGGCCAGCGCCATTCACCAGAGCGAGGTGTACCTGGTCGATGGTGATGACCGCCTGCAACGCCAGCCCGTCACCCAGGCCTGGCAGCAGGGTGAGCTTGCGGTGGTCAGCGACGGGCTGGAACCTGGCGACCGGCTGATTCTGGACGATCTGGTTCCCGCCATAGAAGGCACGCTACTGAGCCCCCGGGCTGATGAGCGAACCCGTGTGTGGCTGGAGAAAAGGGCCGCAGGAGACCAGCCATGATCCGCTGGTTTGCCGGCCACCCTACTGCGGGCAACCTGCTGCTGATTCTGATTCTGGCTATGGGTCTGTTTGCAGCGCCCAACCTGACCCGTGAAACCTTTCCCGACTACCTGCCACCGGAAGTCAGCATCACCATGGAATACCGGGGCGCCACCGCAGTAGATGTGGAAGAGGCCATCTGCCAGCGCCTGGGTGAAGCGCTGCAGCGGGTGGACTACATGGAGGAAATCTCCTGCACTGCCCGGGACAACCAGGCGCAGACCATTGCCAGCATGGCACCACAGGGCGATATGGGCCGGTTTCTGGATGATATCCGCACCGAAATCGAAGCCCTGACCGATCTCCCTGAAGAAGCGGAAGAGCCGGTTATCCGCGAGCTGTACCGGACCAGTCTGGTGGCGGCCATCGCAATATACGGGCCCATGAGCTTTTCCCACCTTGAGGCTTATACCAACCAGCTGGAAGACCGTTTATTCGCCATGGAGGGCGTGGCCGATGTCATCCCCGTTGGCCTGTCCCAGCGCCAGTGGCACGTGGAAGTCTCCCGGGACCTGCTGCGCCAGTACGGCTTGGGTGTGCGCGACATCGCCCGTGCCATCAGCAGCCAGAACCTGGACATGCCCCTGGGCAACATTGAAACCGACAGCCAGGATATCCAGTTGCGGTTTGTGGATGAACGCCGCTCACTGCACGCCCTGGCCGATATCCCCATTATTGGCGGTGAAGCCGGTGCCGTGCTCACCCTGGGCGACCTCGCCACCATTACCGAAGCCCATGAACGGGAAGAGGAACGGGTGGAATTTAACGGCCAGCGGGCGATTGTGCTGGAGATCCACAAGAACAGGCACGACGATGCCCTGCGGGTAATGGATTCGCTACAGGCCTTTGTTAATGAGGAAAAGGCCCGCCGTGGTGGCACCGTGGAACTGGAGATTACCCAGGACATGACGTCCATCGTCCGGGACCGCTTGCAGATGCTGGTGGGCAACGGCATCACCGGCTTGCTGCTGGTGGGCCTGGTGATGGCCCTGTTCTTTCGCCCCCGCCTTGCGTTCTGGGCCCTGTTCGGTCTGCCCTCCGCCTTTGCCGGCGCGTTTGTGATGATGGCCCTCACCGGGTTGTCCCTGAACATGATCACCCTGGTGGCTCTGCTCATGGCCATCGGTATCGTCATGGACGACTCCGTGGTGATCACCGACAACATCGCCAAACGTTCAACCAAGGGCTGCAGCCCACTGGAAGCGGCGGTAAAAGGCACACAGCAAATTCTGCCCGGGGTGCTGTCGTCGTTTCTCACCACGGTTTCCGTATTCATCCCGCTGGCGTTTCTTTCAGGCGAATTGGGAGCGGTGCTGGAGGTTCTGCCGGTGGTTCTGATTGCCGCTCTGGCGGCCTCACTGATCGAAGCGTTCTGGATACTGCCCCACCACCTCAAAAGTGGTCTGGGAAAGAAGCGCGAGAAACCACCTTCCCGCTTCCGCACCACGTTCGACAACGGCTTTGAAACGGTTCGTGAAAAAGTCGGGCAACTAGCGGACAGAGCTATCCGTTTCCGCTATGGCGTATTGGCGGCCATGCTGCTGATTATCCTTGGCTCAGCCGGGCTGATGGCCGGCGGCCAGGTGCGTATGGAAGCCATGCCGGAGATTGAGGGCGATGTCCTGGAAGCCCGGGTACTGATGCCCCAGGGTACGCCCCTGCACCAGACGCAGGCGATTACCGACCGCATCACTTCGGCAATGCACAGCCTCAATGAAGAATACACTCCGGAACAGCCTGACCAGCAGGCTCTGGTACAGAACATTCAGACCCGCTTCAATCAGCACACCGGGGCGGGCGAGAAAGGTGCCCATGTGGCAACCGTGATGGCCGATTTGCTGACCACAGAGCAACGCACCGTGGACCTGGCGACCCTCACCGACCGCTGGTACCAGGAAATCGGCGAAATCCCGGGGCTGATCGCCCTGAACATCCAGGAACCCGGTTTCGGGCCGGCGGGCATTCCCATCGAAGTCCGCCTGCAGGGCACCGATCTGGACGAGCTAAAAGCCGCAGCCCGTTATCTGAGCAAGGAAGTTGCTAGCTACAACGGCACGTTCAACGTCCTGGATGATCTCCGCCCCGGCAAGCCCCAACGGATTCTGACGCTGAAAGACAGCGCCCTGTCCCTTGGCCTGAATGCCGCCGAAGTCGCCAGCCAGATCCGCACCGGCCTGCTGGGAGATATCGTGGATACGGTACAGCTTGGTGACCAGCACATTGAAATCCTGGTGCGCCAGACCAGCGCCGAACGCAACACCCGCCAGTTCCTGGAAGATACCGTAATCACCACAGGCAAGGGCCAGATGGTTCCGTTGCGCGAAGTGGCCACCATCACCGAGGATCGGCAATGGTCGCAGGTCACCCGTATTGACGGCCTGCGCACCGTCACCGTATCGGCCGATGTGAACGGCCGAAAAACCAACGCCGATGCCATCGTGACTGACTTGCAGAACCGGACGTTTCCGCAGCTTCGTGAGCAATGGCCAGAGATCAGCCTGCAGGTGGAAGGCCAGACCGCCCGCTCCCGGGAAACCGGCCAGTCCATCGCCCGGGGGCTGTTGATCGGGTTGCTGGGGATCTTCCTGATCCTGTCGTTCCAGTTCCGCAGCTACCTTGAGCCCATCATCGTTATGCTGGCGATCCCGGTGGCCTTTATGGGAGCCGTGTGGGGACACCTGATCATGGGCTACAACCTGTCCATGCCCTCGCTGATCGGTGCCGCCTCACTGGCAGGTATCGTGGTGAACAACGCGATTCTGCTGGTGCAGTTCATCAAGGCCTACCAGACTCAGGGCATGAGTGCCCGGGAAGCCGCCGGTTCCGCCAGCCGCGCCCGCTTCCGCGCCATCCTGATCACCACCAGCACCACCGTGGCTGGCCTGTTGCCGCTGCTGGCTGAAACCAGCACCCAGGCCATGGCAGTCATTCCACTGGTGATCTCGGTGGTATTCGGCCTGCTGGTATCCACCGTTGTGATACTGGTGGCATTGCCGGCGCTCTACGCGATTCTTGAAGATCTGGGTTGGGCGAGAGCGCCCGACCCTGACAGGCAGTAGCACCACTGCTATGGTATTTAAAACCTGCAAACAAAAGGAATCATTAAACATGACAGCTAGAACCGGAAAATTCCTGGCAACCGTACTGTTGGGCCTGGCAGTTTCAACCAGTTCACTGGCGGCGGAACCTGTCACCCCGAAACTCACGGACAAACTGAGCCAGCTGCTTCAGAAGGAGATGAGGGCGGTACAGGGCGGCATGGCCTCTATTCATTCCGCCATGGTCATGGGGCAACATGAGAGTGTTGCTGAAAATGCCCAACAGATTCATGACAGCTTCATCCTGCAACAGGAACTGACCGAACAGGATCGCAAAGACCTGATGTCGGCTGTCCCAAAAGGGTTTATCAAGCTGGACAAAGAATTCCATCAGCTTGCTGCATCTCTGGCAGAAGCCGGTAGGGATCAAGACACGAAAAAACAGCATAAACTGTTCAGCAAAATGACAGGCAACTGCATTCAATGCCACAGCCAGTACGTGTCTGACCGTTTCCCTGGCGTTACATCCTTTTAACGAGCCACCTCATGCAGTTTTATGCAGATAGTCCTGCCGCAGAAGCCCCGCTATTCTGAAGTGGCTATAGTTTCCCAGTCACACAGACACAGGTAAGGTTCCCTGTCCATTGAGGTGTGTGCCATGAGTCAAAAAAATACCAATTCCTATACGACTGATTTTAAAGAACGTGCCTTCAAACCAGCAATTGAAACAGATCAGCCAACTGTCCATACTGCTAAAGAACTAAGCGTGGAAGCCAGCAAGCTGCTTACATATTTAGATAAGCACCAGAGATTGAATTGCACGCTGAAAGTTGGACACTAGTCCAATCTTCGATGCAGCAGAAACACCACCTGGCGACTTTCTAGTGATTACCCTCAGAGAAGCCGTTGGCCGCCTAAGCTTAATCAAGAAACTGAGCGATGGGGCAATATAAATGAACGTGGCCTTCTTCCACATCCTGGTTGGCTTCGATCACCAAGTATCCTTCAGACTGACTCGCGGCACTGAGCATGTGTGAACCCTGTCCACCCGCTAGATGGGCGATAGGCGCCCCGGAATACCAGTCGAGCACCACTCGCAGTAATTCACGTCGCCCCCGAGGGCCTTGCCTGGAAAAGCCGGCCGTGACAGGAAATTGTTGTAACTCGGCCGGGATACGTCCCTGGCAACCGTGCACCAAGGGCAAAGCCAGCAACTGCCAGCCTACCAGCGAAGCTACCGGATTACCTGGCAAGCCAACAAACGGAATACCGGTTTCAAGAGAATCACCCAGGTAGCCTAAGGTGAATGGCTTACCGGGTTTGATGGCAACGCCATAGAAGGAAACACCGCCAAACCTCTCCAACACTGGACGGACATGATCTTCTTCACCCACCGAAATGCCCCCAGTACATACGACCAAATCAGCTTCATCACGAGCCTGACTAAAGGTCTTTTGGAGTTCAGTCGCATTATCAGCGGTTACCCCCAAATCGAGCACGTCACAGGAAGACTGCATCAATAGTGCTTTCAACATGGCACGGTTACTGTCATAAACTTGGCCCGGCGCACGACTCGTGCCCGGCTCGATCAGCTCGTTACCTGTAGAAACCAGCGCTACCTTCAGTCGTCGCAAAACGTCAATTTCACCAATTCCGTGACTTGCCAGCAAAGCGATGGCTGCCGCATTTAGGCGTGTTCCAGCTGATAACAGTATATCGCCTTCACAGGTATCCTCTCCACGACGACGAATGTTAACGCCTTTGGCGAACTCATCGTCAATGTGTACACGCTCATCGTCATCTAGATGGACTCGTTCCTGTGGTATTACAGCATCGGCTCCAATCGGAACCGGTGCCCCTGTGAAGATTCTGGCGCACCCCATTGCTGGCAGGCACAAAACCTCTGCCCCTGCAGGGACGCGCAACTTCACCGGTAAGCCATCCTCACAAACCTCATTCAGACGCAAGGCATAGCCATCCATGGCACTGTTATCGATACCTGGTATATCAAGGGGGGCGAGTACTTTATCAACCAATACCCTGCCTGCAGCTTGACTCAGCGCTATCTTTTCGTTGCCGCAAATAGGGCGTGCTGCAGCTATCATTCTCCTACGAGCATCGAAGAGGTCGAGGAGTGCTAAGGATGTAATGTCAGCACAGCCACTCATGCCTCAACCTCAGAAACGTTAGGATTGTCTGCCGGGAAACGGCTAGCACAGCGCTCAGCATCCGGAAGCACCATCGCCACGAAATTGCAGGGCCTGGTGCTAGCATCAAGCTGAGCCGATAGGATGCCATCCCAAGCGGTAGCACATGCCTTAGGGGAGCCTGGCATGGCAAAGACCAGCGTGCGATCGATTAGCCCAGCCACAGCACGAGATTGAATAGTGGAGGTGCCAATACTTGACCACGATAGTTGCCGAAATAGCTCACCATAGCCATCGATGACCTTATCGAACAATGGCGCCAACGCTTCGGGTGTAGTGTCACGAGGCGTGAAGCCAGTGCCACCGTTAACTATCACCACATGAATATCATCTCGCACCACCCACGCCGAAACCTCTGCGCGAATCCGATAGACATCGTCTGGCACGATACACTGCTCGACCAATTCATGACCGACCTTGGTGAGGCGACTAGCCAGTAGGTCGCCACTGTCGTCCTCGTTGAAGCTGCGGGTATCAGAGACGGTTAACAAAGCAATGCCTAGCGGGATAAAGGGCGTGTTGGCGTGAGCCATAAGATAACTCCTTCCTCACCACCCGCAAGGCGAGCAGTGGAGTACAAAGGGAAATTTATTTAACTCAAGAGCAAAACACTGCTCTTGTTTATGTATGCACTATCAGATGGTCAATAATCGTCGCCATAACTGGTGTCGCTCACTAATATCTCGTGATCAACGCAGGTAATTTAGAGAACATTAATCCGCAACGAACATACTGGCGACCTAGGTTAAAGCAGCCATTTTCAGGATACTGGCCCGCTACCTTTCCGCGGTTGAGCACAAACAGCAAACACTGAAGCACAGCTTTAAGGCGTGCTTCTTGAATCTATTCGTCTAGGGTTGTCAGCATGGCTACAACACGAGGGTAGAGAGTGAGTAACGTCGCATTAGTTTACTCGCTAGCAGCGAGTAAACGGCGCAATCCAGGCTCATCAAGTACCGTCAAACGTTGTCGACTCGTTTCAATCACCTGCTGGTCACGGAGCTTAGCTAGCATCCTTGACAGTGTTTCTGGCTTCATCGCTAGCTGGTCTGCCAGCCATCTTTTGGGTAACGAAAGGCGCAGGGTGTACGGCGTTCGCACTTGTCCACGAGGCATTTGGCGCAGAAGATAACTCACTAACCGCGCCATGGCATCGCATTGAGTAACAAGTGTTAAATCCTCCAAACGATCAGTAAGCTCCAACGCCAACCGGCTCATAAATTCAGCGCGGCAGGCGGGGTGCACGTCAAGCACTTGGCGGCACACGGCAGCGGGGAGCGCAATCACGTGTGTCTTTCGTTTCGCTTCAGCAGAGTAAAGGTAGTTGCCGAGGTTAGAGACCATACTCAGCTCACCGAGCGTTTCGCCGCGCTCGACATGACGTATGGTAGCTTGACTGCCGTCCCGCGCTGTTCTTACTAAGCGCACCATGCCCGTAATCACAATATAGAGCCATTCAGCAGGTGCATCTTGGTGAAAGAGCCATTCACGATCTTCGACACACGTCACGCTGCTTTGCGCTAGCAGTTCAGTTCGTGCTGCCTCGGTCAGATCACTTAACCACGGGACGCCACCTAGCAGCTCGTTAAGCTGGTACGGTTGGCAGAGCAATTTAAGTGAGGAACTCGTCGGTTGTGCCATCTTCATCAGCGTATCCTTTATCTGCGAAGTCACTGCTTCAAAGCTCCGCCACTCTAGTCGTCAAGCACCAGCAAATAGTGATGAAGACCGCGCCGGGATGCCTGTTCGGAACTTGATCGGTCAAAATTAGCAAAGGGGTCACACACTGTGCGGAAAAATTTTAGCCGGTCAATGAAATAACTCATGGTCAATCTCCTGGCTTTTCGAAGGAAAACAATCGCCTAAAATACTGGCACCTTGGAAATTGATTCTGGGTGATTAAACGCCCGATTTCTGCCCGGTTACCTCCATATAACCCCTCGCTACCTCTTAGGGGATAATATTTGCGACGGTCTTTGCCATAGCCGTTGAGAGCGTACTAACACCTGAAGATAGGAGCCGTTAAAACTGGTTGCGTTTGATTTAAATCATGCATCTTTAGTGCATCTTTATTGCTATCTCCCAACCCCTACGAATTCACTCAGGTACTGGCCTCAATAGAGGGAACACTCTGATGGGTGTGGGTAAGCGTATTTCTGGCTGTATTGGATACTTATACGTTGGCAGATTTACGGGAGGGCCATACTTCTCAGATTTCACGTCTAATGCGCATATCCACTACGTCGGTTAGCAATTAGCCGCATCATTTTTTGTCGGTTCAACAAATAGCCACAGCAACAGCATCACGATAACAACGGGCAGGATCAGACTCCATGCGGCAATACGCCAACCGTAGGCCTGAGTAACCATCGGTACCAAAAGCCATGAAAGCCCCCCACCCACGAGAATAGCACCGTGTAACCCCACCAAGACCCCGCCCCTGCACTGCGGTGCCCAGCTACGAACATGAACCACGCCCGCGCTAATCACACCGCCCGAAACGCCAAGCCCTACAGCCACTAAAACAAACTCCCACGCTTGCTCTGCTGCGCCTAGCCAGATCAAACCTCCTCCCTGTAACGCCAACAATATCTGTATGGTCACCCAAGAGCGTAGCCGCTTGCTCAACCAATGCACTGTCCACGCCATCATTACCCCTATGACCACGGGAAGTGCGAACGTCATAGAGGGCAGCGCCTCGGGATAATCTCCTCCAGGCGAAGCCAACGCCAGCATGGCATACAACACCCAGCCTGCGACTACCGCAGCACAACCAAGCGGCACCAGCAGCAGACTGACCAAAGCATGATAGCCGTCCTCTCCGCTTTCTACTGGCGAAAGCTGCAAATCGGGTGATGGCATCGCGGCTCTACCTAGAAAATTGGCTTACCATTATTGTCGAAAGAGAAGCACAGTTGGTCAAAAGGGCAAAAGAGGTAGGGTTTCCGCCTTTTTATACCCCCTCAGAAGTAATACATTAAATACATATTTATGGCATAAACACTTAGGCTAGATAAGAGTTAACTAGACGGATATTAATTTCTCTCCCTCACCTGGCCGGGTGCTACATGAAAACTTTACGCCACTCCCTTGTTGCCCATATCGTCACTTTTTTGCTGGCGATCAGTGGCATGGCAATCACCAATATCGGGCTCACCATGCTGATTGCCCAGAGCAGTGAAGGCGATGCTGCCGCCATCAATGTCGCTGGCTCCCTACGCCTGAACGCAGCCCAAATTGCCGAGGCACTGAAGCGTCCGGCTGATGATGATCCGGATAAAACAACGCGTGAGGTTAACCAGCTCGCCGAACGACTGAGCACGCGATTGGAAAGCCCAGCTTTAGAGCAAGGGCTCCCCTATACCCGTAACGAAAAAATTCTTGAGCAACTCAATGCGCTAAAGTCGCAATGGCAGCAGATGCTGGCTCTCAAGTTAGACGACGCCCTTAACGGTGACGAGAATGAAGTCACCCGCACGAAAGCAGCGCTGAATAGCTTTATCCATGATATCGATCAGTTTGTTTACAGCTTGGAGAGCAGTACCGAAGCCAAGATCCGCCTACTTAGCACTGTGCAGATACTCTTTTTAGCCTTAATAAGTCTGCTTCTACTGATCGCTCTCTATGACATTCGGCACAACCTTGTCACACCGCTACGCCAACTGATGATACTCAGCCGAGAAGCGGCGCATCGCAATTTTCACTACCGCTCGCACTTCATGAGCCAGGACGAATTAGGGCAGCTAGGCCGTACATTTGACAAAATGGCAGCTGAACTTGGTAGGAGTTACCACGAACTTGAGGCGCGGGTGTCACACAAGCAAGATGAACTTAAGCGTCAAAACCGCGCTCTTCACATTATTCATAACGGTAGCCGCACACTTTACGGCGGAGGCAACGACCTGTGTGCCAGTGCGGCGCCGATGTTCCACGAGCTCGAAAAACTGCTCGATATCGGGCCTATGGTGTTATCGCTGAATAATGAACACGACGGCAATGAGATGGAAATCATAGCGACCCATTCATCCGAGCGTCCGCGTTACTGCCGCGATTTGGATTGCTTTTCCTGTCTGGAAGCCCCGCAAAAGCCCCTTGAGTTTTACGGCGATGAAGCCCCCCATGCGGACACCGTCGGGGAAACGCTTGTACTACCTGTCGCCATTGGTCATTCAGTATTGGGTCACTTAAGTATCAACTATGCCACGCCACTCAGCCCATCAACCCGCCAAATGCTGAATACACTAGTTGACCACTTGGCCACCGCTATCCATTTACAGCACCGCATCGCAGAGCAACAACAACTGTCCTTGATCAAAGAACGCACCATTATAGCCCGTGAGCTACACGACTCGCTGGCACAGTCGCTCTCTTACTTAAAAATGCAGGTCGCGCGGCTTGAACGGATGCAAATAAAGCAACTACCCATAGAACAGCAACAAGGTGTCATACATGACTTACGCGAAGGCCTTAACAGCGCCTATCGTCAGTTGCGAGAATTGCTAAGCACTTTTCGGCTCTCCCTGGATAAACCTGGGCTACAACCCGCTCTACAGCAAACCGTGGACGAGTTTAGTGCGCACCTGGGCTTTCCCGTGGAGCTAACCTATCAGGTACCGCCACATATACTCAGCGCTAACGAAGAAGTCCATCTCTTGCAAATCGTGCGCGAAGCCTTAACCAATACGCTCAAACACGCGCGTGCGCACTGGGCGAAAGTTAGCCTCACCTTTCAGCGGGCAGAACTGCACCTTGCCATTGAGGATGACGGCATTGGCTTAACCGATGATAAGTCACCGCCGATGCACTATGGTCTTATTATTATGCGTGACCGTGCGTACAACATTGATGCCACGCTTAACTTTAAAAATCGCTCCGAAGGCGGCACCGGGGTTTATGTTTGCTTTATTCCACAGACTGACCGACTCATTGAAGAAGGGGACTTCTGAACATGGCACGCACCACTCACGATCACTCTGCAACCATCATGATCATTGACGACCATCCGCTTTTGCGCCGCGGTGTTCGCCAACTGCTAGAGATTGAAGATGACCTGACGCTGATTTTCGATACCGGTTCTCCCCAAGAAGGCATTGAGCAAGCGATAGCATTAGATCCCGATATGCTTCTGCTGGATCTTAGTATGCCGGATATGAATGGACTGGAAGCGCTTAGACAGTTGCGCGAAACGGGTTATGCCGGGCGGATCATTATGTATACCGTGTCAGACCAAGAGGATGACGTAGTAGATGCGCTGCAAAATGGTGCAGATGGCTATTTGCTGAAAGACATGGAACCAGAAGATATGGTCCATCAGATGCGTAAGGCAGCCAAAGGACGCATGGTCATCAGTGAAAACTTAACCGCTCGGCTTGCCGAAGCTCTGCACAATCAGCGCTCTGCCCCCGCCATGCCATCGGTTGAATCCCTCACCTATCGCGAAAAAGAAATTCTCCGCGAACTCGCTGCCGGCATGTCTAATAAGCTGATCGCCCGCAAACTCAATATAGCCGAGGGAACCGTCAAAGTTCACGTGAAGCATCTGCTCAAAAAGCTCCGACTGCGCTCACGGGTAGAAGCTGCCGTATGGGCGGTGCAGGAAAGACTCGATAAATAGCGTTACGGCAAAATCTGCGTGAATACACTCAAAAAGCTGGCACGCATGAATTGCAACTCAAACACCTCCTAAAAACAATGAAATCAAACAATTACAAAGTAATATATTTGTACTTCATGTCAATCGAACCGTTGAATGAATAACATTAATGCTATATTTAGGGCTTTTATGGCGGTCTCTCCTACCAGCTTTCAATATAAAACATCATAGCATGATATTTTATATTGAAACGTTCTGGCAGCGATTTACAAGCCAACCGCATTATATGAACAACTTTATTGGAGGGACGAAAATGCAAACCACATCCTTACATAAGCAAGATTTCCAGCAACTTTCTCAGTTTCGCTATCAACTACGCTGTTTTTTGCGCCACAGCGAGGATATTTGTCGTCGCCACGAGCTTACGTCGTTGCAGTATCAGTTATTACTACATTTACGAGGCTTCGAAGGACGTAAGTGGGCTACTGTCGGGGAGTTAGCGGAAAGGCTACAGGCGAAGCATCACGGTACGGTGGCGCTCATTGATCGATGCGAGCAAATGAGACTGGTAGAGCGACGCCAGGGGCGCGAAGACCGCCGCCAGATTGAAATCCATTTATTGGCAGAGGGAGCTCGAAGGGTAGAGCGAATCGCTAAGGCACACCAGCCCGAGCTACGACACCTGCAAGAAGAAATATCGTTTCCATCCTGGGAAAAATGATCCTTGACCACGACAATCCTAGCACTACACTTAAAGATGCAATTCAAATGAATCTTAAGGTAGTCCTATGATGACATTATTCTCTGACGCTTGCCGTACACACCAACTTGGTAACATGACTATGATGGCGGGGCTTCTCCTTCTAGCTTCCGGTGTGCTGGGAGGCTATGTATTGGATAGCTATCTCGGTTTACTATCTCAAGTGTCTGCGCATGTGTTAGTCATAATTGGCCCAACGTTGATCAAAATTGGGTATGTGATGCGTATTAACGCTCGCCACCGTCTCCAGTTAGCGTATTGAATATCTTACTGCTGTCAGCCATAGGTATTCTTATATTTTGTGACACGCATCAATACATCATAAGGTGATATTTGGTTTGCTTGTCCGGCGCCATGAAAAAGCCAAAGGAGCGAGCATGACCGACCACAAACCAAAAAACTGGGATCCTCGTAGTGATAACGTTCAACGTGATCAAATCGCCGCTTATGACTCCATGCGTCAACGTCACTCGGTAGCATTCAGTGACTACCTACAATGGTCGCTATTTCGCCATAACGATATCTTGCGGGTACTGCACGACCATGAAACATTTAGCAACGCGGCTAGTCGCCACCTCTCCGTGCCTAACGCAATGGACCCACCGGAGCATACGCACTTTCGTCGCCTGATTGAGCCTTACTTTGGCACAAAAGCAATGGCGACTTTCTCCCCCATTTGCCGCAACATTGCCGAAAAAATCGTCGCACGCTTACCCCGGCAAGGCGAGGTAGAAGCCATGAGTGAGGTCGGCCAACCGTTCGCCCTCGAAATCCAGTGCGCCTTCATGGGCTGGCCAGCAAACCTGCATCAGCCGCTACGCGAATGGGTGAACCGTCAGCAAACCGCCACCCTTGAAGGCGACCGCAAAGCCTTGGGCGAACTGGCATTGGAATTTGATGGCGTGATTCGTGACTTGCTTGCAAGCCGTCGTGAGGCAGGAAGTAACGCACCGGATGACGTCACGACGCAGATCATGCGTGAGCGCGTTGAAGGACAGGCGCTCACTGATGAACAGATCGTCAGCATTCTACGCAACTGGACGGTCGGTGAGTTAGGTACCATTTCGGCCAGCATCGGCATTCTGATGCACTTTTTGGCCGAGCATAGGGATATTCAGGCACAACTGCGTGACAATCCCGAGTTACTTCCGGCCGCCATTGATGAAATTTTACGCCTCGATGCGCCGCTGATCACCAATCGCCGCGTCACCACCTGCCCGGTGGAAATTGGCGGTCGCCACATTAACAAAGGCGAGCGTCTGACACTGCTCTGGGCATCAGCTAACCGTGATGAAGCGGTGTTTGAAGATGCTGATACTTTCCGTCTAGATCGTAACCCCGACGACAACCTACTCTACGGTTCAGGAATTCACGTCTGCCCCGGTGCACCGCTCGCACGAATGGAGCTTCAATACTTTATGGAAGCGCTGTTGGCGAATACCTCATTGATCAACCCCTTAGATATTCAACCTGCGGTGCGTGCTCGCTACCCTGCTGGCGGCTATGAACGTGTGCCCTTGTACGTGATTCGTCGCTAATAATATAAGTGAGAAATGCTAGCCTAGATAGGTAGTTTCTGATAACGACAGAATATTAAACTATGCATCACCAATATCGTGGATAGCGGCGATGTCTCGCAAGATTATTAATTAAAATTGCCACCAGCAGCATAATCACACAACCTGCGCCAATCGGAAGCAATGGATACCACCAACCAAGCTGATGAAGATTCTCTCCGCCGGCTACTGCGATCAGCGATGCTGCTGCGCCAGGTGGATGTACCGTATGCGTTAATTGCATCACAAAAATGGACAATGACACTGCTAAGGCCATCGCCAAAGGGCTTGAGCCAAGCCATTGAAAACAAGCCACACCAACTGCTGCCGATAAAACACTGCCAAATAAAACGTGGCTAGGTTGTGCAAAAGAGCTCTCAGGTGCAGCGTAAATAAGCACTGATGTGGCACCAAAAGACCCTACAATAAGCAACTCTTGTGATAGCCAGCCATCACCTAATAAACAAATAGCTGCCATGCCGATAAAAGCACCAAGACATGACCAAAGGGCATCTTTCCAACCAACGAAATCACGCTGAACACTGTTGCCACGCATTTTTCCAAAATATGCTTTCATCTTACTCATTAGCCAGCAAATGGAGATCAAGCATGACAAGTAATCAGAAAATCGCAAATGACTTTTGATCATACTGATATGAGCGCAAATCAATTTACTAGGCTAGAAAAAACTCATAAAGGCAAAAAGAAATAACAACCATGAACTATACAATCAACCTTAAACGTGTCTACACCACCGTGGAAGCGCTTGATGGCGCTCGCATTCTAGTTGACCGCTTATGGCCAAGGGGTAGAACAAGGGAAACGCTTGCATTGACCGAATGGTTTCTTGACGTTGCTCCTTCTTCAAGTTTAAGCCGTAAATACCACCAACAACAGATTAACGAGACATCCTTCGAGGCCTGTTATCGAACAGAACTACGTGAGCACCCTGACACATTATTGCCATTAATGAGATACGCGCGTGAAGGTGTGCTGACTCTTCTGAGCGCATGCCGTAACACCGATCACTCGCACCTTCCAGTACTAAAAGAAATGGTGCTGTCAGCCTTGGCTGAAGAAGATGCAATTGACTGCGACCCATCATCTCCACCTTGCTGGGCTCATGAATGGCATGAGCCCTAAATGCGAGTTCTCAAATGAAGGTATCTAAAATTTTGGGTTCGCAAATATCGCAATTAGCCTAAATAGGCTTTACTCATGCGCTTGCTAGTAAAATTAGCCCATTGGATTTATAGGCTGATTGGCGAGCACCTTGCGTAAAAAATCGCGTGTCCGAGGATCTTTAGGTGCTTGGAAAAGCTGCGAGGGCGGACCTTGCTCGACGATGCGTCCACCTTCCATAAAAATCACGCGATCAGCTACGTCCTGTGCAAAACTCATCTCATGCGTGACTACCAGCATAGTCTGACGCTCAGTGGCCAATTGCTTCATCAAAGCAAGCACTTCTTCGACCCACTCTGGATCAAGTGAGGAGGTTGGCTCATCAAAGAGGATAACATCGGCCTGAGCGGCCATCGCACGGCCAATACCCACACGTTGCTGTTGCCCTCCCGAGAGCGAAGCAGGGTAAGCATTTGCCTTATCAGCGAGACCAATACGCTCAAGAATTTCATGGGCACGTGAATGAGCCTTATTCTTGGACCAGCGGTTAACCACGATTAAACCTTCGGCAATGTTTTCAAGCGCTGTCTTGTTAGCGAACAAAGCGTAATTCTGGAAAACGAATGCAGTCCGCCGCCGCAATGCAAGAATATCATCACGACGAGCATGAGCGGCATCGACACATAAATCACCAATTGTAATGTGACCAGCTTCCGGTTTTTCGAGAAAGTTCAGGCAGCGCAACAGGGTCGACTTACCGGTACCTGATGGCCCAATGACGACGATAATCTCCCCCTGCTCAATGGATAAATCAATACCGTCAAGCACAGCGCTACCACCAAACCGTTTGATTAGATGACGAACGTTGATCATCGCCGATACGCCTCATTCAATCGAGTTTCAAGTCGACGTTGTAGCCAAGCCAACCCTTCAACAATCACCCAGTAGAACAGCGCTACAGTGATAAATGCTTCAAAATACAGAAAGCTGCCCGCCGCCTCTTTCTGCGTGGCACCCATGAGTTCGGTGACACCTAATGTGAATGCTAGCGATGTGGCTTTGATCATATCGATGAAGTAATTCATCAGCGTGGGCACTGCCACTCGCGTTGCTTGAGGCAGCACAATACGCCGCATAAGTTGCCCGTTTGTCATACCGATGGAAAGTGCTGCTTCAGTTTGGCTACGGTCTACGCCGACTATCGCGGCACGAATGGACTCTGCCATGTAAGCAGCAAAGTGCAGCGTCAATCCCATGATAGTCGCGGTAACGCCATTGATTTGCGTAAGAAAGGCCAATACTTGTGGCAACCCGTAATAAAACAGGAAAAGCTGTACGAGGAGCGGCGTTCCTCGGAAAAAAGAAATAAAAAGTAGCGTAGCACCGTTAAGCCCCGGTATCCGCAGCACTCGAATGACGGCAAGTGCACTGGCCAAGGCAAGCGCCAGCACCATACCAGCAAGCGCCATTGCCAAAGTAAGGGGTAAATAGCGAAAGAGGATGGGCACAAGGCCCACCATATAATCGACGTTAAGGATACTCATACGGCTAGCTTAGAGCCTTAACGGCGGGTAATGTCAGAGCCAAACCAACGCTCTGAAATCTCGGTAAGTATCCCTTTTTCCCTCAGTGTTGTTAGCGCATTACCCACTTGGTCGCGCAAGGCCCGGCCACTCTCGGTATCGCGGAAAGGCAAGGCGTTACGAATGTCGGAGAATGGCTGCCCAGCCAGCTGCAAGGGTAAGGGTTTTTCTTGGATGACTTGACTAGCACTTACTCGATCCATTACGAACGCATCCACACGCCCTAGAGCTGTATCTTGTTCAATGTTGCTTTCATAAGTGCGTATATCAATCTCATTTGCATAGGGCAATTCATGCAACAGTTCTTCGTAGTTGGAACCTAAATTGACTGCTACGCGTTTGCCGCGAAGGTCTTCAACACCTTTAATCTCGTCATTACCTGCTTTTACCACCACTTGAGCGCCATCGTAAACGTAGGGCTTTGTGAAAGCATATTTTTCT
This sequence comes from Vreelandella salicampi, assembly GCF_013415105.1. Classification (GTDB taxonomy): domain Bacteria; phylum Pseudomonadota; class Gammaproteobacteria; order Pseudomonadales; family Halomonadaceae; genus Vreelandella; species Vreelandella salicampi. The sequence continues at coordinate 1,039 of NZ_JACCDF010000024.1, read as the reverse complement.
TGGCGCTCTTCGGTAATGGTGATCTGATTAGCGATGGTATCGACACGACCCGATTCAAGCATACCAAACAACCCGGAAAAGTTGGCGGTAATGAACTCGACATCGGTATCCATCTCTTTCGCTACGGCTTCCATCACATCAACTTCAAAACCTTGAAGAACATCTTGTTCGACAAAGGTAAATGGAAAGTAGCCACCAGACATGCCAACGCGCAATACGTTTTCGTCTTGTGCTTGGGCCATGCTGGTGAGGGTAAATGAGCTTGCGAAAAATAGAGCTAGGAAACGTTTGTTCAACATAAAAGCCTCTCTTATGCTAGTATATTAAAATGGAATATGCAGGGTTATTTATATTCCATTTTGTCACAAAATGGCGCATATAACTAGCAGAGGCTCCTTGGCTTTCTTCATTGTTGATCTGTTTAATTATTAGCAAACGGCTTACATTGCCCCATCAGCCAACCAACGAACTCAATTACTTAATAAATAAGGCCTGAACTTGGTGAAAACCAAGCCAAGCCTCACTATTAATAGAACCGTGCTGGCTTCAGCTTCCGTGTTTCAGCAACATGGCTTTGATATGCCCGATAGCGCGCATGGGATTAAGTCCTTTGGGGCAAACCCAGGTACAGTTAGCGATCTGGCGACAGCGGAACACACTGAAAGGATCATCAAGGTCGTCGAGCCGCTCTTCGGTGGCCGTGTCACGGCTATCAATAAGGAAACGGTAGGCTTGGATGAGGCCCGCTGGGCCAATGTATTTCTCAGGATTCCACCACCAAGAGGGGCAAGCCGAGCTGCAGCAAGCGCACAGAATGCATTCGTAGAGGCCATCAAGCTTTTCGCGATCTTCTGGACTTTGACGGCGCTCAATCGTTGTCGGAGGCTCCTCATTCATCAACCAAGGGCGAATTTTTTCGGCTCTTCGTCGTTGGGTGTGGAATTCACCCCCTGATCTGGGCCAGGATATGACCTCCACGACGACAGGAGGCATGGCATGGACGGCACACAGATTTTGACCCTCGGCCTGGGCTTGGAAG
>NZ_JACCDF010000023.1 GCF_013415105.1 Vreelandella salicampi | reverse complement strand
TCCAAGCCCAGGCCGAGGGTCAAAATCTGTGTGCCGTCCATGCCATGCCTCCTGTCGTCGTGGAGGTCATATCCTGGCCCAGATCAGGGGGTGAATTCCACACCCAACGACGAAGAGCCCATAAACTCGATCAGACGCCGGCACATGGCCTCGCAGATCGCCTCGGCATCCACGCGAACGGCGGCCTCAAGTTCCAAGTGCAACACTATTGTCGCGCGCTCAAGTAAGCTTGAAGCGCTGGGCGTGGAAATGAGCACCGCCATGCATTTGTTCCCGCCACCACGTTCGATAAAAGCTGCGCAAGCAAGAGAGCATCACCAGCGCGGTTAAGGCGTTTGTGCGCACCAACCCTTTTTACACAGATTTACCCCAGTACCGTAACCGCTTCACCATCTCGCGATGGACACCCTACTGTTCAGCTATCGGTTCCCGCCCCCTCTCAAAAAAGCATGCCCCTCAGGAACAGCGCCTTTCAGGCGCTGTGTGCCATATTTGGCACACCATGGAAAACGTTTTTTCCTCTAAAAGCCCAGCCATCACTGATGCTTGCGAATCCTCACATCGGTCTATATGATTTATCTGGTTAAAATAATCAACAATAAGGTTATAGGAGAGTAGCGAATGCAGCCTCAAACATCTTCTGGCCATGTGGCCTCTTACTACGCGGCGTCGGCGAATGCTACGCCGGAAAGGCCAGCGCTTAGCGGCGATATTGAATGTGATATTTGCGTGGTGGGTGCCGGGTTTACAGGTATCTCTGCAGCGTTGCATCTGGCGGAGCGTGGCCATCGTGTTGTGGTGCTGGAAAGTGTGGCGATTGGCTTCGGGGCTTCCGGCCGCAATGGTGGGCAGATCGTTAATAGCTATAGCCGTGATATGGATGTTATCGAGAAGCAGAATGGCGCTGAAACCGCCCGAGCGCTGGGGGCGATGGCATTTGAAGGTAACCAAATTATCCGCCAGCGGATTGTCCAGTATGACATCGACTGCGACCTCAAAGAGGGTAACCTTTTTGCTGCCTGTAACAGAAAACAGTGGGAAGGGTTGAAAGAACACAAGGCCCTGTGGGAGCGCTACGGTCACCATGAACTGGAGTTGCTGGAAGGTAATGAGGTCAAGCGTGAAATTAGCAGCGAGCGCTATGTAGGCGCGCTGGTGGATCACTCCGGTGGCCATCTGCATCCCCTCAATCTGGTGCAGGGGCAGGCGGCGGCGCTGGAGTCGTTGGGTGGCAATATTTTTGAACACTCGCCGGTCACGCGCCTAGAGCACGGTGAGCCAGTGACGCTGCATACACCCAAGGGCCGAGTGACCGCCGAGCGCGTTGTCATGGCGGGTAATGCTTACTTGCAAGGGTTGTTACCCAAGCTGGAAAATAAGGCTATGCCGTGTGGCACTCAGATTATTACCACTGAGCCACTGTCTGCGGAGTTGGCAACACGCCTGCTGCCTGATAATAAAGCGGTAGAAGACTGTAATTATCTGCTGGATTACTATCGGCTGACTGCTGACAACCGCCTGTTGTATGGCGGCGGTGTGAACTATGGCGGGCAAGCGTCCACCAGTATCGAGGCAGCTATTCGGCCGAAAATGCTGACTACCTTCCCAGAGCTTGGCGATGTTCGAGTCGATTACGCCTGGAGCGGCAACTTCTTGCTAACACTCAACCGCCTGCCGCAATTTGGCCGCATTAATAGCAACGTTTACTACGCGCAGGGGTACTCTGGCCATGGGGTAACGTGCTCCCATCTGGCTGGCAAGTTAGTGGCAGAAACGATCAGCGGTGAAGAAGCGCGTTTTGAAGCCTTTGCGCAGATTTCCCACCTACCCATGCCCGGTGGGAGGCTGTTACGTGTACCGCTTTCCGCAATGGGCGCGTGGTTCTACGCCATGCGTGACCGGTTGGCGGTTTAGTGTTGATCAGTTTGATGATGGCTTAAAAGCGGGCTGGCGAATACGTTCGTCAGCCCGCTTTTATTGGCCACGGATGCTCACGGATAGCACGGAATAAAAAGCTAATAGAAGGGCGGGATAGCAGGGAAAGGCAGGCAGAAGTAACAAGAGAGGCGGCGAGCGCCTCTCTCTGTTCTAACAACTCATACGTGCCGCAGGTACCAGTCGTACTCCATGGCACTGACTTCACGCATGGCTTCGGCGCGTTCGGCGTGGCGGTTGGCGATGAAAACGTGGATGAAGTCTTCGCCTAGCTGTTCGCCGAGCACGCAGTTGGTGCCCAGCAGGAACAATGCCTGCGTCCAGCTGTTGGTCAGTTGAGGAGCCACCTGCTCATAGGCGTTACCGATGATGGGAGCGACTGGCTGACGCTCCTGGGTCAGGCCGTGATGGATCGATACCAGCACTGTGGACAATAGCAGGTAAGGATTAACGTCAGCACCGGCCACGCGGTGTTCTATGCGCCGCGCTTCTTTCGGACCGGCGGGAACACGTATTGCCACGGAACGGTTGTCGTACCCCCAGGTGGGCGCCATGGGCACGTACAGCCCCTGCTGAAAACGCCGGAACGAATTGAGGTTAGGGGCCAGTAGCGCCATGGAGTCCGGCATCAGTTCAAGCAACCCGCCAACCGCGTGCTGAAGCGCGACGCTTTCCAGCGGGTCGTCACCGTTTTCGGAAAAGATATTCTGGCCGTTTTCATCCAGCAGGCTGACGTGAACATGGGTGCCGCTACCGGCTTCCTGGCCGTATGGCTTGGCCATGAAGGTGGCTTCAAAGCCATGCTGTAATGCGACGCCCTTGATCAGCCGCTTGAGCAGTACGGAATGATCGCAGGCGCGTAGAGCATCATCGGTGTGAATCAGGTTGGCTTCAAACTGACCCGGCGCGCATTCCTTCAGCACCGTATCTAGCGGTAAACCCTGCGCCCGCGCTGCGCTTTGCAGGTCATCAATAAATTCGGCGTACTCATCCAACTCCAGCACGGAATACAGCTGGCTTTGGGTCGCCCGTTCACCGCTACAGGGCGATTTCGGTGGCTGGATTAAATTGCCTTCGCAGCGTTGTCGGTCAACCAGATAAAACTCCAGCTCAAGCGCTACCACAGGTGTCAGGCCAAGATCAGAAAGCTGACCGAGAATGCGCCGCAGAATCTGGCGCGGGTCGGCAAAGAAAGGCGTGCCGTCCATTTCTTCCATGGTCATCAACAGCTGGCCGTAGTGCTTGTTATTCAACCAGGGAACCGAGTGGAGCGTGCCGTGCACGGCATGACACAGGCGGTCGCCATCGCCGCTGGAAAGCCCCAGCCCGGTTTCTTCGACGGTGTTGCCGTTAATATCCAGTGCAAAGACGGATGCTGGCAGGTAGATGCCTTTTTCGAACACCTTACCAAGATTGTCGACGGGAATGCGCTTGCCACGGATGACGCCATTCAGATCGCTGACCAATAGATCAATGCTGGTGATGTCAGGATGACGATCCTGAAAGGCTAAAGCTTCGTTGTGAGCATTTTGGGCGGAAGACATACGTTAACCCTTGTTTTTGTACAGTGTTGGTTATGAAACGTTGGTTGTGAAGCGTTAGTTATCTATCGCTGGCACTGAACCAGTGGTAGTGATTTTGATAACAGTATCCTTACCTCGCTCGGCATATGTGTCAAATATTTAATAACAAAAATGTCGTATTTTTTGTATTTAATTTCATATTTTATTTTTATTTTCATTTATATCAATGGTTTGTGATTTTTTTTTACAAAAATTACGTTTTAGGCTTGGAAATTAAAACAAGCCACGCTATGTTGAGTGCATCGTTGAATAAAACATAACAACCTAAAAAGTGTAATGACTATGCAAGTAACTCATTCCCCGCGCCCACTAGTGGGCGTTATCGCCTGTTGCCGAGAGGTGGAAGGACATTCCGCTCAGATGGTGACTGACAAGTACCTACAAGCGCTCTATCTCTACGGCATTACGCCGGTGGTTCTTCCCGTACTAGCCACCGATATGTTGACGCCTGAAGAGCGTGCCGAGCAGACCATCGCTCTATTGGGCAGTCTGGATGGCCTGATGTTGACCGGCAGCTACACCAATGTCTCCCCCGAACGGTATGGCGCCGAGCGAGCTGCGGAAAATACCCGTGGCGATGTACGGCGCGATGACGAGGCGCTTAGCTGGGTACATGAGGCGGTACGCCAGGAATTACCTTTATTTGGCATTTGTCGCGGTTTTCAGGAAATGAACGTTGCCTTTGGTGGCACGCTGCACCAGGCCGTACAGACGCTACCGGGTATGCTTGACCACCGTGAGCCGCCCGCTGACGACAAGGCCGGTCACTACGTCCCCTCCCATAAAGTGAACATCCGCCCAGGTGGCGCCTTAGAAGCGCTATATAGCGGTGAGCATGTTGAGGTGAATTCACTCCACCAGGAGGGTATTGACCAGCTGGCACCGGGCCTTGAAGCAGAAGCCTGGGCGCCGGATGGCCTGGTTGAAGCGATTTCCGTGCGCGACGCCGCTGCGTTCGCACTGGCCGTTCAATGGCACCCGGAGTGGCGCCCCAAAGAACACCCTTTTTATGACGCACTGTTTCAGGGGTTTGCGACGGCTTGCCGCCAGCATCTTACCCAACGTGACGCCCAGTTAGCTGCTTGCTGAAAGCTTGTTGCAACGATTTGATCAGGAGCCGATTCCATGCAGACCCAGGATTATCAAACGCTGGACAACCAGCACCACCTTCATCCGTTTACCGACTTTAAATCGCTCGGCGAAGAGGGTAGCCGCATCATCACTCACGCCGATGGGGTATACATTCACGACAGCCAGGGCAATCGTATTCTTGATGGTATGGCGGGACTTTGGTGCGTCAATCTCGGTTACGGGCGCCAGGAGTTGGTTGAGGCTGCCACCGAGCAGATGCAGCAGCTGCCGTATTACAACAATTTCTTTAAGACCACCCACCCACCAGCAGTGAAGCTGGCCGCCAAGCTAAGTGAGCTGGCGCCCGATCATATCAATCATGTGTTCTTCACCGGATCCGGCTCTGAATCTAACGATACCGTGCTGCGCATGGTACGCCGCTATTGGGCGATCAAAGGCAAGCCGGAAAAGCAATGGATCATCTCGCGTGAAAATGGATATCACGGTTCTACCGTTGCGGGCATGAGCCTTGGCGGCATGGCGCCGATGCATGATCAAGGTGGCCCCTGTGTGCCGGGCATTACCCATATCTGCCAGCCTTACTGGTTTGGTGAAGGGCGCGACATGAGCCAGGAGGCTTTTGGCAAACAGTGTGCCCAAGTGCTGGAAGAGAAAATTCTGGCACTGGGCGAAGACAACGTAGCGGCCTTTATCGCCGAGCCTGTTCAGGGCGCGGGCGGGGCGATCATCCCGCCGGACAGCTACTGGCCAGCGGTCAAAGAAGTGCTGGCCAAATACAATATTCTGCTGATTGCCGACGAGGTGATCTGCGGCTTTGGCCGTCTGGGTGAGTGGTTTGGTAGTGATCACTACGGGTTAAAGCCTGACCTGATGCCGATCGCCAAAGGTTTGTCGTCAGGCTATCTGCCGATTGGCGCGGTGCTGGTGGGCGACCGCGTAGCCGATACGCTGATCGACGACGGCGGCGAGTTCTTCCACGGCTTTACCTATTCCGGCCATCCCGTCTGTGCTGCCGTGGCGCTTAAAAACCTTGAACTGCTGGAAAGCGAACGAGTGGTTGAAACAGTCCGCGATGACCTAGGCCCCTATCTGGCCAAGCGTTGGCAGGAACTGGCTGAACACCCGCTGGTGGGCGAATCCCGTTCGCTGGGCCTGATTGGCGCGCTGGAACTGGTTGCCGACAAGAACACCGGCGAGCGCTTCGATAAATCGCTCTCTGCGGGCAATTTGTGTCGTGATTTTTGCTTTGAAAGCGGACTGGTGATGCGCTCAGTGGGCGACACGATGGTGATGTCGCCGCCGCTAATTATCACTCGCAGTGAAATTGATGAGCTGGTGAGCAAGGCGCGTTTGGCACTGGACAAAACAGCTGAAAAGCTGGCGATAACACACCCCATGGAGAGTGCATAATGGCGGCAGATAAAACGAAAACCCTAGCCGACTGGCAATCAAAAGCAGCGTTACTGAGCTTTGAAACGCGCGCTTTTATCAATGGCGAGTTTGTGGCTGCCGTCGATGGCAACACACTGACCAGTATCAATCCTGCTACCGGAAGCGTGCTTGCGGAGGTGACCAGCTGCGATGCGCCAGATGCTGAGCGTGCAACGCAAGCGGCCCGTGCCACCTTTGATAGCGGTGTCTGGTCACGTTGCCACCCGAGTCAACGCAAGCGCGTGTTGCTGCGCCTCGCGGATTTGGTAGAGACGCACCGCGATGAGTTGGCGTTACTCGATACGCTCGATATGGGTAAGCCGATTTCCAGCTCACTAGGGGATTTGGCAGGCACTGTCGCTTGCTTACGCTATCAGGCGGAATGTATCGACAAGCTTTATGGCGAAGTGGCCCCCACGGGAGATAGCGCGCTTGGGTTGGTGTTACGCGAGCCCATGGGGGTCGTGGCGGCCATTGTGCCATGGAATTTTCCACTGATGATGACGTCCTGGAAGATTGCCCCAGCACTGGCCGCGGGCAATAGCGTCATTCTCAAACCGTCGGAAAAATCGCCTTTATCAGCGCTACGCTTGGCTCACCTTGCCCAGGAAGCCGGTATTCCTGACGGCGTCTTTCAGGTTTTGCCTGGTTACGGCCATACGGTGGGCAAAGCCCTGGCGCTTTCCATGCAGGTAGATTGTCTGGCGTTTACCGGCTCCACCGGTGTGGGTAAACAACTGATGCAGTACGCTGGACAATCCAACCTGAAACGCGTGTTTCTAGAGTGCGGTGGCAAAAGCCCTAATATCGTTTTTGCCGACTGCCAATACCTTGATGCCGTCGCCCAAAGTGCTGCAGAAGCTATTTTCCACAACCAAGGCGAAGTCTGTATTGCCGGTTCGCGCCTGCTGGTGGAAAACAGTATTCGCGAGGATTTTGTGGCCCGCGTGGTGAAAGCTGCTGAGCACATGCAGCCAGGAGATCCGCTCGACCCGGATAGCTTTATGGGCGCCATGGTCGATGAAGCGCAGTATCAACGGGTACTTGATTATATTCGCCAAGGAAAAAGCGAAGGCGCCACCCTGACGCTAGAGGGCGAAGCCAATCACTCCCAGGGATATTTCCTGTCGCCGACGATTTTCGATGACGTTACTCCCGATATGCGCATTGGCCGCGAAGAAATCTTTGGCCCCGTGCTGAGCGTATTCGGTTTCGACAGCGAAGAGCAAGCAATTGCACTGGCCAATGATAGTGACTTTGGCCTCGCTGCCGGCGTTTGGAGCCAGGATATTGACCGCATTATGCGGGTCTCGCGGCGTCTGCAATCCGGTCAGGTATATGTGAATAACTGGGCGGGTATCGATCAGACAGTGCCTTTCGGCGGCGTGAAACAGTCGGGCAATGGGCGCGATAAATCGCTTCATGCGCAGGAGAAATACTGCGAAGTGAAGACGGTGTGGATGTCGCTGAGCGTTTGAACCATCGAAGTTCGTAACGAGCTTCGCCTGGGCACTTCACCCTTTATTGATTCGATTCAACAGCGCTAGGTGTCACGGCAAATGCCGTGCCCCCTCGTCGAGGGGGGCTTGTGCCTGAAAAACCAATAAAAACAAGCATAACAATGATCGGAGTCGCCATCACTGCAATGATTTCCTAACGGAAATACGACGACCAATAATCAAACATTAAGTGAGAACATTATGTCGACTGACCACACTGCTAAGGAAGACCAAGAAACTCCCCGCCCAAGTTTAAAAGCGACCATGATACCTATTGTGTTTATGGCGGCGTCATTGGGCGTCTTTATCGGCTATTTCGGAACTGACCCGCACTTGCCACTTTTTTTGAGTGCGATTGTAGCGACGATAGTGGCTATTGCGACGGGTAGTCACTGGAAGCATCTCGAAGCGGGAATCATGCGCTCTATTGGCCTGACCACTCAGGCGATTGTGATTCTCATCATTATCGGCACCATTATTGGCTACTGGATTGCCGGTGGGATCGTGCCCACCATGATCTATTACGGCCTGAGCATTTTGGCACCAGACTACTTTTTGGTTGCGGCGTGCCTGATCTGCTGTTTGGTATCGTTGGCTGGCGGTAACGCCTGGACGGCGGCAGGCACTATAGGCATCGCCTTGATGGGCGTCGGTGACGGGCTGGGCCTTAACCCTGCAATGGTAGCCGGCGCCGTGATCTCTGGGGTTTATTTTGGTGACAAGATTTCTCCGCTTTCCGAAACGACCAACATGGCGCCAGGTGTCGTCGGTGTCGATCTGTTTGAACACATTCGCTATATGCTCTACACCACGGTTCCTGCGCTCGCGGTGGCACTGGTGCTTTACACTATTATTGGCCTGAACATGACGCCTTCCGGCGATGGCGCGACACAAGTTGCGGAGTTGCAGCAGAGCTTAAATGAACTATTTATCATTAGCCCCTGGCTGCTGCTGGTGCCTGCGGCAGTGATCGTAATGATGATCAAGAAGGTGCCGGCCATTCCTGCGCTTGCTGTTGGCTCGCTGATGGGAATCGTCTGCGCGATTGTGATTCAGGGCGTACCTCTAGGTGATAGCTTCACTATTTTTGTGGAAGGCTATGCGGTAGATACGGGTAATGTCACGGTGGACGATTTACTCACCAATGGTGGCGTTAACGCCATGATGTGGACGGTGTCTCTGATCATTATCGCCATGAGCTTTGGCGGGATTCTGGAGTCGGCTGGCTTTTTCCGCACCATCGTGGAAAGCCTGCTCAAACTGGCCAAGACTACGGGTAGCCTGATTGCTACTACGGTTGCGACAGCGATGGCCGCTAATGTCGTGGGGTGCGATCAATATCTCAGCATTATTTTGCCAGCTCGCATGTATGCCAAAGAGTACCAGCGTCGCTCGCTTAAACTGAAAAACCTGTCTCGCACGGTAGAAGATGCTGGCACCATGACGTCGCCTTTAGTGCCTTGGAATACCTGTGGTGCCTTTATGTTTGCCACGCTAGGCGTCAGTGCTTTCAGTTACGCGCCCTATGCCTTTTTAGCGCTGCTGAGTCCGCTATTTGCCCTTCTTTACGGCTTTACCGGTTTCCGGATTGCTTACGAAGACGAGCCTGCGCGTGATGAGTCGGCTGCCACGCTGGCCGCTACCAATGCTTGATTAACGCTATCTGACGCTAATTGATAAGAGGTTACCCCGCCACGGCGGGGTTTTTTTTGCGCTATGATATGCGCCGTTTTATCGTTAAATTGCAGTGTCATCAATGACATTTTTGGCAAACCAATAGGGAGCTAATCAGGCATGACAGATGACGTAGGTGCGCGGCTGCGCTCCTTGCGCAAGCTGCGTGGGATTTCGCAGCGTGAGCTGGCAAAGCAGTGTGGGGTGACCCACTCCAGTTTGTCGCTGATTGAACAGGGTAAAGTGAGCCCGTCTGTCAGCTCTCTAAAAAAAATCCTTAACGCCTTTGCGATCAGCGTTGGGGATTTTTTCACCATGGATCTCGATAATCAGGAGCAGATTTTCTATTTGCCCGAGGAGCTGGTGGACATCGGCTCGGGTGATATTACCTTGAAACTGGTCGGCGCCAATCGGCCTAATCGGGGGCTGGCGTTCCTGATTGAGCACTATCCACCAGGAACCGATACCGGTAATGAAATGATTTCTCATTACGGTGAAGAAGCAGGAGTTGTGCTGGAAGGTGAGATCGAGCTGACGGTCGGCTCCTCTGTCCGTCGATTGGGGCCGGGAGAGTCGTATTACTTCAAAACCAACGTGCCGCACCGCTTTCGTAATGTGAGTAGCGTAGATTGCAGGATTGTCAGCTGCGCAACGCCTGGCAAGGCTTTCTGATCACAAAATAATGATGGCTAACCACTGAATGCCCGTCTTAGCTTTAGTTTTGCCAGTATCGGCCGATAATCATCACGCCGACGGTAGCGCCACTATTTAGCGCTTTACTACGATGTAATGCGCGCGTTGTGGCTATCTGACATCTTCTTGACGTGATAACGATACGAGATTGTTTTTTTAGTGCTCCTTTTTATCGCGTTTTGGCATAGATAGCCGTCACTGACCCACGGTATGCCCTCCGCCATTGCCGATTGTTGCTTACGCCGCTGAAGCCACCCATGTCATGTCAGCCGGGAAGTGGCTGTAGTCGTCGAGTAAGCGAGGCCACCACTTATTGGCTGCCACACCAAGACGCACTCGGATTTGACGGGCTTTTACCGTGAAGGTTGCCGCGACTTTCAACACCTGTTCACGCAGTTTCATCAGGCTCCACCCATGCCCGGTATGTCGCTCCATCAAGCAACGGACACTGTTAAGCGTAGAGGCTCAGCAGCAGGTTAAGCTGATTCCGGGCCATGACGTCCTGCACCGTTAAGTGCCCCCGATCTGCCGAGGATAAATGGAGATCAAGGGCCGACTTGAGTTCGCCCATATGGGCTTCACCCACTACTGGGGGAAGTCACGCCGTGGGCTCTTGGTTATCAAGCGTAAGACGGCAAAGGATAGGTTTCGGCGTGGGCTCAAGCGCATCGCGCAGTGGTCCGATGGAACCGTCATTTACCGGTTCGGGAACAGCACAGGAAGTTGAGTCGTAAGGTCCAAGGTCAACATTGCTTACTATGGTATTCGCGGCAACATGCGATCCATACAGACGTTTCGTCATCGGGTGAAGTGGTGTTGGATTAAATGGCTGAGCCGACGATCCCAAAAGGCAAATATTGGGTGGCAGAAAGCGCTTCAACTCTTCCAGGTGCTGCCGTTCCCCAAGGCGAGGACTTTGTACTAATGTTGATCCTTCAGCGAAGCTGATGGTTGAGGAGCCGAGTGCGTCAATTGCGCATGCTCGGATCTGTGGGGGGCCGGGTCGAGCAATCGCCCGGTCTACCCGACCATCTTCGTTTTCAGGCCTGCGTCGTGAATAACCAGGGTTCAATGACGTTAACGGGCGAGGCTGTGTGAAAACGTAGCGCTGCTTAGGTGGTCGGCCGTATCGGCATCCGGTGCCGTTTCGACGGCCGCAAGCGCCTGGCGAATCTGTGCCAGGCGTTGTGTCGCCAGCAGCGTTTAACCCCTATACATGCACCCGCTGGAGATAATGCAACAACAGCGGCAATACCAGAATCAACACCGTGATGCGCAGCAGGTGGTGCGAGGTGACGAAGGCGGGGTCTATGCCCAGCGAAAGGGCCACGAGGCTTAGTTCGGGGGCGCCGCCGGGCATATAGGCGAGCAGCGCCGCCGCTAGCGACACACCGGTCAAGGCGTGTATGCCCCACGCGGCCACAATGGCGATAAGTAACAGGATGACGGCTTGCAGGATGCCCATGACCAGGGTGTTTCGCACCTCGGCAAGGGAAGTGCCGGCGAAGCGCACACCCACCGAGACGCCTATCACCACCTGGGCCAGGGCGATAAGGCTGGGCGGAAGCGAAGCGTGGGTCAGGCCTGTGAGGTGAAGGCCCGTTGAGATCAGCGCGGGCCCGAACAGCAGCGCGTTGGGCAGGTGCAACCGCTGCCCGAGCCAAGCGCCAAGCACGCCGGCACCCGCAAGCCATGCTGCATCCATGGGACTGGGTAGCCATAGCCATTGCGCCAGACTTGTGCCAGTGGGTTGCAGGCTGACATGCCCGACTCCGCTCAGCAGGGGCGGAATGGCCGCCAACAGGATCAAAATGCGCACCGCATGGGTCATGCCCACCACGCGCAGGTCGGCGTTAGAGTCCAAGGCCATGCCGGTAACCGCCGAAACGCCACCGGGTACGCCCGCATAGAGGGCAGTATCCATGGAATGGTGCGCGACCCGTCGGGAAAACCATACCGAAAACAGCATCATCACCGCCGTGGCCAGCAGCATGATGGCGAGACTGGTCAGCCATGCCAGCAAGTCGCCGGACATATCCGCGGTAAATGCCGAGCCCAGCATCACCCCAATCACTACCAACACCCCTTTGCGGCCCCGCCCCGGCGAACGCAACCGCACGCCCATCAGGCTCGCGGCGGTGGTGGTTATCATGGCGCCGAGCAGCCAGGGCAGCGGCATTCTCAGCCAGTAGGCAATGCCACCACCGATAAGGCCCAACGCTAGTGTGGGTAGAAACCGCCACAGTGCGATTAGCGGTTGCGCAATTGTTGTGTTCAATATTCGATGACTCCTTATCAAACATCTGGGCCCGCCGTTACAATTTAAAGGCGGGCCCAGAGCAGACGCTGATACGTAGTGATGCCTCAGGCGCCTTGCTTATTCTTCTCTGTACTGTTGCTGGGCAGCAGCTTTGGCACAAGCCAAGGAAGAATCAGTAGCGCTGCCGCCGCAATCCATAGGCCCAGTGAAATGCCGGACTGCCACAAGATACCGGTATCGCCCCCGCTGATGGATAGGGCGCGGCGCAGGTTATCCTCCATCAGTCCGCCCAATACATAGCCAAGAATCACCGGGGCCAGGGAAAAGCCCAGCTTGCGCAGCAGGTAGCCAAACACGCCGATGATCAGCATCAGGTAGATGGCCATAAGATCGGAGTGCAGCTGATAAACGCCGATGAAGGCGAGAATAGCAATGGCGGGCACCAGCACCCAACGCGGAATCGTCAAAACGCGGGCAAACACACCAGCAAGCGGCAGGTTGAGCGCTAGCAGCATGATGTTGCCGACATACAGCGAAGCAATCAGCCCGCCGGCCACCTCCGGGCGTTCGGTGAACAGCAGCGGCCCCGGGGTGATGTTGTAGAGCATCAGCGCGCCGAGCAGCACAGCCGTGGTGCCAGAGCCGGGAATCCCCAGCGTCAGCATGGGCACGAAGGAGCCCGCCGCCGCCGCGTTATTGGCGGATTCCGGGGCTGCTAGGCCACGCATATTGCCGGTGCCGAAGGTGCCGTCCTTGTCGGAGATGCGTTTCTCGGTGGTGTAGGCTACCGCCCCGGCCACGGAGGCGCCAGTACCCGGCAGTACACCGACGATGAAGCCGATCAACCCGCAGCGCAGCATGGTCCACTTGCAATGCAACACTTCCTTGAGGCTGACCATCACCCGGCCCAACGGTGGCATCTCGTCGCTTTCATTACTCGGACGATTGGCGTGTTCGAGCATCAACAGGATCTCGCTGATGGCGAATAGGCCGATGATCATCACCACGAAATCGATGCCATCGTAAAGCTCGGCCATACCAAAGGTGTAGCGCAACACGCCGGTGCCGGAATCCACTCCCACCATAGCGATCATCACGCCGAGCACTGCGCCGATGCCGGTCTTGATCGGATCCTTGCCCATCATCACCGCCATGGATGCGAAGGCGAATACCATGAGCGCGAAAAACTCGGCGGGGCCGAACATCACCGCCACCCGGGCGAGCAAGGGAGCGAACAGTGTCAGGCCGATGATGGCAATGGTCGCACCCACAAACGAACTCACCGCCGACAGCCCCAAAGCCGGCCCAGCGAGGCCTTTCTTAGCCATGGGGTAGCCATCAAGGGTAGTCATGACTGCGCCTGCGTCGCCAGGTACGTTGAGCAGAATGCTCGACATGCGCCCGCCATACTCTGAACCGGTGTAGATTCCCGCCAGTAAGATCAGCGCGGATTCGGCCGGCAGACCGAGTGTATAGGCGAGTGGCATTAGAATGGCGATGCCGTTGATTGGCCCAATACCCGGCAGTGCGCCGAAAAGCGTGCCGAGCATTGCACCCAGAAAAGCGAGCCCCAGGTTGAGGGGGGTAAGCGCGACACCAAAACCGTCTATCAGAAAATCAAACATGCCGGGCTCCTCAAATGAAATCGGCCAGCCAGTAGCCGCTTGGCAAGGAAATCCCCAGCCCTTGAGTGAATAGGTAGTAACTACCTACCGCCATCACAACGCTGGCGATCAGCGCCTTGCGCCAGGTTGCTTCGAACAGCTTGGTCAGTGCCAGAACCGCAAAAAATGTGGTGATGATGAAGCCGAGCTGTGTGAACAGCAGTGCATAGATCACTAATACACCCAGCACCGCCAACAGCTTCACGATCAGGGCCTTGTCCGGAAAATGACCGTTCTCACCCGGACGGAATACCAATACCAGTGACAACAGTGCCAATACGATCGACAGAACGATGGGAAAGGCCTTGGGCCCTACGGGCTCGTAACTGATAGGGATATGCAGATTGGCGGCCTGGACGGCGAAAAACGCCGCCAGACCGATCAGGGCAAATCCCAGGACACGGTCGGCGGCTATCTTCATTGCGTCAGACCTACTTCTTCGGCGAGTTGCTTGAACTGGGTGACCTGGTCTTTAACGTAGCCGTCAAAGTCGTCCCCAAAACGCGACATCGGGAACAGCCCACGCGCATCGCGCAGCTCGGCGAACGCCTCTTCCTCGGAGAGTGTTTCGAGCTTGTCTACCCACGCCTGATAGGCCTCGTCGCTGACATCCGGGCCCATATAGTAGCCGCGCCAGATCGGCCACTGAACATCATAGCCTTGCTCGGCGGCAGTGGGGATGTCGGCGTAGGGCCCGCCCAAGCGCTCTTCGGACAACGAAGCGAGGACGCGTACTGTGCCGCTTTCCAGATGCGGACGCAGCTCGGACATATCGCCGGTGAAGACCTGGATGTGGTCTCCCAGCAGTGCCGCCAGTGACTCGCCACCGCCCTCAAACGCTACATAGCGAAGATCGCGTGGCGAAATATCTACTGCTTTGGCTGTTAGCGCTGCTTTCATCCAGTCCTGGCTGCCCACGGTGCCACCAGCGCCGAAGACGATCTCACCAGGCTGCGTTTGAAGATCTTCCATGAGCTGGTCGAGGTTCTGCCAAGGTGCGTCGTCGTTGACCACAATAGCGCCATAGTCAGCACCCAGCGCGCCTAACCAGCGCACTTCGTCGGCGTCGTATTGGCCAAACTTGCCGAGCGCCAGATTGACGGCGGCGCCAGTGCTGGCGGCAACAATCAGGTTGGGGTCGTCGTTACGCACGCCGATGACGTGGTTGTAGGCCACGGCACCAATGCCGCCCGGCATATAGCTCACCATCATCGGCTTGTCGATCAGGCCCGTTTCCAGCAGGGCATTGGCCGCCAGCCGGCAGGTCAGGTCGTAGCCGCCGCCCGGCTTGGCGGGGGCGATACATTCGGTGTCCTCATTAGCCTGTACCTGTCCCATGAGTAAAGCGCTGCCCAACACGGTGATGCCGGACACGTAGCGGATGGCTGTATTGATCCTCATGACGTACTCCTGTGCTCTTGTTGTAAGGTGTGTTGCGAGATGCGAGAAATCACTTCGTATGCCATCTTGGCGATAGCCAGGACGATGCTAGGCTTGCTACCTTTCATCAACCTGTCATCTTGCACCTCATTGAGTGAGACATTAGTCGAATGCGCCTACTGGTTATCGAAGATGACAGCCTCATCGCGAGCGCCCTGGAACGAGCGCTCTCGCCGTTGGGCAATACGGTTGAGGTGTTCGCTACCTACGCCGAGGCGCAGGCGGCGCTTAGTCATGACCGCTTCGATCTCGTGCTGCTGGATCTTGGCCTGCCCGATGGCGATGGCCTCAATTTATTGGCGGCGCTTCGGAAGCGCGGTGATATCACCCCGGTGCTGATAATAACGGCCCGTGATGGTGTCGATGACCGCATCAGCGGTCTCGACCTGGGCGCCGATGACTATCTCGCCAAACCTTTCTCTTTGGCGGAGCTAGAGGCACGGGTACGAGCACTATTAAGGCGAAGTCAGTACCGCAGCGATAACCGACTACGCTTTGCAAGCCTTTCTTTGGACCCGGCTACCGGCACCGCTGCATTAAACGACAAGCCTATAGAGCTGCCCCGCCGTGAGCTTTTACTGGTCGAGGGGCTGTTGTTGCATGCTGGTAGCATCGCCCCCCGGGAGTCTCTCGAACGCCGCCTGTTCGGATTTGACGAAGTCGGCCCCAATGCCTTGGAGGTGTATGTCAGCCGACTGCGCAAGCGTCTGCAGGGCACCGGGCTAAAGATTCGCACCTTCCGCGGGCTTGGCTACCGGCTAGAGGAAGTCAGCGAGTGATCGAGACGACCGGCTCACTCAAGCGACGATTGGCGGTCTGGTTGCTGGTGACGGTGACCGGTTTGGGCGTGTTATTGATGGTCGAAGCTTGGCGCAGCGCACATCGTGCGTCACAGCAGGCCTTTGATAGCCAGCTTGAGTCAGCGGCGTTAACCATCGCCGAAGCTGTGCAATGGGAAGAGAGTGAGCCAGTGATGGAAGTGCCCGCTGCGGCGCTGCAGATACTGGCCACGCAGCAACAGGAGCGGGTTTTTTACGCCATGCTCACTACCGACGGCGAGCCGGTGTCTGCCAACATGCCTTTTACCATCATGCCGGCGTGGCGCGCGCAGGTCGCAAACGAGCCTTTGGCGGTGACGACGACGTTCGATGATACGTCCTGGCGTCTCTACGGTCGTGAGTACGATTCGGCAGGCTGGATCACCCATGAGCCGGTTCAGATATGGGTAGGGCACACTCGAAAAGGCCGCAAGGCGCTTGCCGGAGAGCTGTTCGAGCGTAGCGTTGGCCACTTCGTGGCAATGGTACTGCTGGCGGGTGTCTTGATGATATTGACGATGCGGGTGGCCTTGGCGCCGATGCGTCGCTTACGGCATTTATTGCGCCGTCGCGAGGCCGACGACATGCGTCCGCTTGACACTCGAGTCCCCGAGGAAATGCGCGAACTAGCCGACACCCTGGACCATCTCTTCGCCCGCCAACGGCAAAGCCGGGAATCGCTATTGCGCTTCACCGCCGATGCCAGCCATCAACTCAAAACGCCGCTAGCGGGGCTGCAAAGCACAAGCGAGTTGGCCCTGCAGAGCGCTGACCCCGCTCAATGGCACACTGCGCTGGTCACCATGCATGATAGCGCCGAGCGCACCAGTCGACTCGCCAGCCAGTTACTTAGCCTCGCGCGACTTCGCCACACGGGTGAGAGCGAAGCGGTCGAGCTGGTCGATCTAAATAGCGTGTTGCGCGAGACCCTGCTCGACTGGGCGGGGAGGCAGGTTGCAAGCCAGCACGATCTCGGCCTGGCCGAGCTACCCCCAGAGCCGCTTTGGGTGCGCGCCGACGCATGGGCGATTCGTGAAGTGCTAGGCAACCTCATCGACAACGCCTTGCGCTATACGCCACCTGGCAGTCAGATTACCGTGGGGGTGAAACGACAGGGCGATGAAGCGTTAATGTTTGTTGAAGACAACGGGCCAGGAGTGACCTATGAAGCCTGCCATCAATTGTTGCGCCCCTTCGAACGCGGCGGCCGACAGGGCACCGACGGCTCTGGGCTAGGGCTGGCCATTGTCGACTCCATCGCTCAGCACTTCGGCGCTCGGTTGCTGCTGGAGACTCTCGAGCCCCATGGATTAATGGTAAAGCTGTACCTGCCGCTCTATCCGCCACCCTATCAACCACGCCACGAAAATGAGCAAGCGCCATGAAAATGCTGTCTCCATTACTTGCATGCCGCTTGGTCAGGCAAACCTGTGTGCTGGTGTGGCTGTTGATCCTCGGAAGTCCACTGTCGGCGTTTGCCAGCCCGCTGGTGGTTGAGGCAGCGTTGGATCGCGAGGTGGTGGCCCCCTTACTTGAGGCTTTTCAAGTGAATCATCCGGACATTGAGCTGGACTTTCGCGACCGCTCCACGCTGGAGGTTAATGACCTTGTCGCCGCTGGCAGGCCAGCCCTGGATGTGGTGATAAGCTCGGCCATGCCTTGGCAGATGGCTCGCGTTAACGAGGGCTATGCGCGGCCTGTGGACTCGCCGCAGACCCGGAACTGGCCAACTTGGGCCAAATGGCGCGACGAAGTCTTTGGCTTTACCTTCGAGCCCATCGTCATGGCCTACCGACTCGATCTATCGAAACACATGCTGCCGCCTCGCACCCATGCCGACCTGAACACCTTGCTCAGCACCCAGCACGATCTGTTGCGGGGAAAAGTGACCACCTATTCACCGTTGACCAGCGGGATTGGTTATACCCTGTTTCAGCAGGATGCTCGCTATTCAGCACGCTTCTGGGATCTGGTGGTGGGTATGGGGCGGGTCGATGCGCAACTGGAGAGCAACACGCGTGACATGCTGGAAGGCATCAGTGAGGGCCGCTATTGGCTCGGTTACAACTTGCTGGGCTCTTATGCGATGGTCTGGGCCCAAGAGCATCCTGAGGTAATCGTGCAACTGCCCCAGGATTATTCGCTGGTGATCATGCGCATGGCGTTTGTTCATCGAGACGCGCCGAATCCGCAAGCCGCCGAAGCCTTCGTCAACTTCCTGCTCAGCCGAGAAGGGCAACGGGTGTTGGCGGGCAAAACCCCTTTATTCAGTGTGCTACCCGGTATTATCGGTCCCTACACCGCCCAGCGCTTGCGCGACCAGGCGGGTGAGCGACTCTATCCGATTCCTCTCAATGCCTCCCTGCTAGCGTTTGTCGATCCACAGCGCCGCAACGCCTTCCTGGACCGCTGGCGGCGGGAGTTTAGACGTGATGATGGAAAGTGAAAGGCCGCTCGTGAGTAGGCGCGACTTAGATGTCTTGCTTATGCTTCTTTACCCTTGAGACAAGAAAGCGCTCATGATTTTTGCCTAAGAGCCGATAATAGCGTTACAGCCGCAGGATTTTGAGTGGGCTAACTTCCTCCGGAGGTGTGCGTTGTTTAGCCTAAATACCAATGTGATGTCGCTTATCGTGCAGAATAATCTGCGCGGCAGTCAGCAAGCCATGCAGACCGCAATGCAGCGCCTCTCTTCCGGGTTGCGCATTAATAGTGCCAAGGATGACCCCGCCGGTCAGGCAATTGCTAACCGTATGACGGCCCAAATCAGCGGTATGAACCAGGCGATCCGCAACACCAATGATGGCATCTCCATGGTGCAAACGGCGGAAGGCTCGCTCGACCAAATTAACGACAACCTGCAGCGCATCCGTGAGCTGAGTGTCCAAGCGGCTAACGGCACAAATTCTTCTGATGACCTTGTCTCTATTCAGGACGAAATTGACCAACGCTTAGAAGAGATCGACCGCATCGCTGGCGGGAGTAGCTTCAACGGCATTGAGCTGATTAACGAGTCAAAATCGTTAAATATCCAGGTCGGCGCTAACGATGGCGATAGCATCGTGGTTCGTTTCGAAGGTATGAGTTTGCAGGCGCTAGGCCTGGAGGATTTTAGTGTACTCGATGATGGCAGCGCGACAGAAAACCCGCTAACCGCCATGGATGACGCTATTAAGCGCGTAGATCGCCAGCGCAGCTATATGGGCGCCGTGCAAAATCGCTTTGAAAGCGTGATCGATGGGCTCAACACCAACATCATTAACACCTCTGCCGCTCGGTCGCGCATTCAGGATGCCGATTACGCCCAGGAAGTTTCCAACCTTATTCGTGCCCAAATTCTGCATCAGGTAGGCATCGCTATTTTGGCCCAGGCCAATCAGCAGCCGCAGATGATTCTGCGCCTGCTGGAAGGGTTGTAGATATCCTGACGTCGCTTGCTTGCTTAAGCAGCTTGATGGTTATGAGCCTGCTCCCGGATGAATGGCTGAAGAAACTCCCTGGCTACTAGCAACGGATAACTTCTATAGTTCATTGGATCATCAAGAACTCTACCGCTAGAGAGAGCGCAAAATGACCCAAACAATACTGCTTCCCACCGATGAGGTGCGCGACCGTTTCTCTAAGGCCATGTCGGCCATGTATCAAGCCGAAGTGCCGCAGTACGGCACGCTGCTTGAACTTGTCGAGCGCGTTAACCAAGAAACGCTTAGCCAACAGCCCGAACTGCATCGCCGCCTGGAAGCACAGGGTGAATTGGCGCGTTTGAGTGTAGAGCGCCACGGGGCGATCCGCGTGGGAACCGCCGCAGAACTTTCCATGTTGCGTCGCCTGTTTGCCGTGATGGGCATGTATCCGGTCGGCTATTACGATCTGTCTGAGGCGGGGGTGCCGGTTCACTCGACGGCTTTTCGTCCTATCGACGATGAAGCGCTGGCGCGTAATCCTTTTCGCGTTTTTACCTCACTACTGCGTTTAGAACTCATTGAAAGCGAGACACTACGCCAACGTTCAGAAGAGATTCTGGCGAAGCGCGATATCTTTACCCTGGGCGCACGGAAACTCATTGAGCGGCACGAAACCCAGGGTGGGCTGACCAGCGAAGAGGCCGACCAGTTCGTAAAAGAAGCCCTGGAAACCTTCCGTTGGCACCAGGATGCGACGGTCGATCTGGATACCTATCAAGCGCTACATGATGAGCACCGGTTGATTGCCGATGTGGTGTGCTTCCGTGGGCCGCATATTAATCACCTGACGCCACGCACCTTGGATATCGACGAAGTACAGCGCCGCATGCCTGAAATGGGCATGAACCCCAAAGCTGTGATTGAAGGGCCACCGCGTCGTGAATGCCCCATTTTGTTGCGCCAAACCAGCTTTAAGGCGTTAGAAGAATCAATCCGCTTTGCCGGGGATGCCCAAGGTACTCACACGGCGCGCTTTGGTGAAATTGAGCAGCGTGGAGTGGCGCTAACGCCGAAAGGCCGTGCGCTTTACGACCAGTTGCTTACTAAAGGTCGCAAGCAAACCGCAGGGCTGGATAACGACGCGCACCAAACGGTTATGAAAAACGTATTCGCCAAGTTCCCTGATAACGACGAGGCAATGCGCCGTGAGGCGTTAGCATATTTTCACTATCATCTGACCGAGAAAGGGCAGGCCGCTAAAGACGCTGGTAGTGCCGATATTGATGCGTTAATCGCGCAGGGCCTAGTGGAAGCCCAGCCGATTACCTATGAAGATTTTCTACCGGTCAGCGCGGCGGGTATCTTCCAATCTAACCTAGGGGGAGGGCAGAACGAGGCCTATGCGGGTAACGCTAATCGTGATGCCTTTGAAGACGCGCTGGGTGCTCCGGTAACCGACGAGCTATCGCTCTATGCTGAGCGCGAGCGGGCCTCGAAAGCGAGTGTATTGGCGGGTTTGAAAGTTAGTGGATCTAATAGCACGGCATAAAAAAGGTCGAGTGACTAAACCAGCGTCTCCATATCAGAGGCCACAATCTGGCGCTGAACGCTTGAAAACTCCACGCCAATTAAATGGATGGGTTTGCCAGAGGCGTGGTGATAGCCACAAATCGCCGCGAAAGGCGCATCCAGCGTCATGTCATTCAGGTTATAAGGAAGACTTGTTGGATGGCATCGTACCGGCTTCGATATAACAGCGTAGTCAAGCTACCCAAAAGCGCTATACCGGGCGCCAGACCAACGTCACCACCATGATCAAGACTACCGAGGTGATCATCTACGCCTGATCCGGAGCCTCGTCAACCCAGGACAGGAGCGCAGTCATGTCACTGCCCGCCCCACAACCAAATGCCTGGATCCGCTTTCTCGCCCACCTGCTGTTTATCCTCGCCGCGTGGACGCTGTTCATCAAATACCTGTTTCCCATGGGTTACGCGCTGGCATACGTCGAGCCCTGGGGGCGGTATATCTATTGGGATCTATGGCCACTGGCGCACGTCTGGCTCGGCTGGGCGCTGCTCGAACGGCCTCGCTATACGCGTGCCTTGGCGGTGGGCATGTCGGTCATTGAAATCCTCATCATCTGTACCCTGTTCGCCCGTTTTCTCGCCGACCCGGAGTGGTCGATCTGGCGCACCAACTGGTTTGTGAATAAGGTATTTGTGCTGACATGTTTTGTGCTGGTGTTGGCTGCCACGGTGCCGATTCAAAAAAACCTGAAGGAGCGACCGCTATGAACCCTCTCATCAAACATCGTATCAAGCATCGCATCACGCGCAGACAAAGCCTTACGCTCATCGGCGCTACGCTCGCCGCCATGACGCTCCCAATCGCGCCACTTCTTGCCAACACGGTCGGGATGCAACAGAAGACCTTTGCGGGCACGGACAAAACGCTGCCCGTTATCGGCATGGGCACCTGGCGCACGTTCAATGTCGGCAACGACCCAGAGTTGCTCGATGCGCGTACCGAGGTGGTCAAAGCATTCTTTGAACATGGCGGTGGCCTGATCGACTCTTCGCCCATGTATGGCTCGGCGCCGGACGTGATGGGCTATGCCTTGGAGCAGTTGGGCACGCCCGAGAGCCTGTTTGCCGCAGAGAAGGTCTGGAGCCCCGCCGGTGGTTCCGCCCGCGAGCAGGTAGCCGAGCTTGAAGACCGCTGGCAGGTGGAGCAGTTCGATCTGGTGCAGGTACACAACCTGACCGACTGGCGCGAGCACCTGGCAGCGCTGCAGGAGATGAAAGCCGAAGGCACCATCCGCCATATCGGCATCACCACCTCCCACGGACGCCGCCACAGCGAGATCGAGCAGATCATGACGTCAGAGGATATCGACTTCATTCAGCTCACCTACAACATCACCCACCGCGAGGCTGAAAACCGGTTACTGCCCCTGGCAGAAGAACGGGGCATCGGCGTGATCGCCAATCGGCCTTACGATGGCGGCAGCCTGATCAAGAACCTCAAGCGGCGTGACGATCCATTGCCCGAGTGGGCCAACGAGGAATGCGGCTGCAACACCTGGGCGGACTTCCTGCTGAAATTCATCGTCAGCCACCCGGCGTTAACCTGCGCAATACCCGCCACCACCCAGGTCGAGCACCTGCGCGAGAATATGCGCGCCGGCCACGCCCCCATGCCTTCGGCCGATGCCCGAAAGCGGATGGCCGCCTATATCGAGTCGCTATGAACGAGTGGACAAGCTACCGACTACAGGACTTTATTCCCTTCACCGCGGAGGTTTACTTTCGCCTACTGGAGCGCATGGGCGAAACCTTCTGGCCGCTGCATCTGCTGACCCTAGGGCTCGGCGCCGTCACCCTTGTGCTGGCACTGAAACACCGCACACGACTCGCCTGCCTGCTACCCGCCCCGCTCTGGGCCTTCGTCGCCATCGCGTTTTTCTTTCAGCGCTATGCAGAACTCAACTGGGCCGGGGGCTATGTTGGCAACGCCTTCATCGCCCAAGCCGTGTTGCTGACATTGATGGCACTAACGGGATGGGGAATGGATAACGCGCCACGCGCAACAAACCCACCTGTTGCGATAGGCATCGCCATCACCCTCTTCGGCCTGATCATCATGCCGCTGATGGCGCCACTGAGCGGCGGCTCCTGGTACCAGGCGGAAGTGTTCGGCATTCATGCCGACCCCACGGCGGTGACCACGCTGGGCCTGGTACTTATCATGCTCAGGGGGTTCGGCCTCTGGATCGCCGTCGTTATTCCAGCGCTCTGGCTGGTCGTTTCAGCCCTGACCCTGCAGGTGCTGGATTCGACGAACGCCGCCGTGCTGATCGCCGTGTTGTCGATCGCGCTGGTTGGGCTTGTTTGGAAAAGCATCAAATCCAAGCGATAGTGCATAGTAAAAATCCCACGCGTTGCGCGTTGGAACTTGGATCGCCCTGCTTTCGATCTAAAAAAAGTTATCTCAGAAGATCGACTCTCCACGTTTACTGTATCTGCCAACGGTAGCGCCGGGGCGAGCCCCGGCGCTGATATCGTACATGGCAATACAAATTGACGTTTAGAAGCGGAAACCGGCTGACGCGGTAAAGGTGTCGATCTGATAGTCGCTATCGAAGTCGTAGCGCTCGTATTCGGCACGGACCAGGAAGGGGTCGAAGTTAAACTGCGCGCCGACACCGTAGACCGGATCGGTGCCATCCTGATCTTCAAGATCAACGCTAGCACCGCCAAGATTACCGTCGACGTCGGTTTCCCACTTGGCCACACCGGCCTTGGCGAAGGCGGTAAACCAGGAGGTGATGGGCAATTGACCGACCAGACTCGCCCCGTAGGCGCTGGATTCCAAATCGGTATTGGCGCCACTGTTACCCTCTAGGCGCGTACGACCAAGATCGGCATAGAAGATTTCGGTAGCGAAATAAGGATTGAATTCGTAGCCCACGAAACCTTTAAAGACGTTGTCTTCGTCATCATCCAGATCAAAGTCTTCAGCGCCATCGGAGATAAAATCGTCGACATCGTCGTCGTCGTTCTCCAGCGAGCTGAAACCGGTACCGATGCCCAGATAGAGCCCATCAGCATTGGGTGCGGCGAATGCCGACGGTGCCGTGGCGAGCAGAGCGGTATAGGCAAACGAGGCGGTAAGTAGGGTTCTGAGTTTCACGTGTATTCTCCTTGTGACGACTTGCTATGAAAGATTCTATGAATCGTCATGGTATTGAAAGGCGATCCTGCCTTGATTCACATAATGTGACAGTCGTTTGATTCACACGTATCAAACATAGGCAGAACACTGTTCGAAAACAAGGAGGCGTCGGTTACGGGAGGTAAATTTTTTGTTGCAAAAAGCGTCTCTACCGGGAAGGTAGAGGCGTTTCGGTCATCGGCTCAGAGCCAAAAACGGTTCATCAATATGGCGAGCATTGCCGTGTTGCAGAGCTTGAGCAAGGTGATGGCCAGGAAAAGGAACTTCTTGAATGAAGCTCATCTTTTCCGAGAACGCCTGGGAAGATTATCTATACTGGCAGAAAACCGACAAGAAGATTCTTAACAGAATCAACAAGCTAATCAAAGAGACCAAGCGAGAGCCGTTTGAAGGTGTCGGCAAACCAGAGCCTCTTAAACACAGCCTCGCCGGTTATTGGTCTTGGCAAATCAACGAAGAACACGGGATGTGTGTATAAAGCCACGGGTGATAGTTTGCTCATCGCCTAGCTCCGATATTACTACTGATTTAACGCCTGAGTTAAGACGAGCCACTAAGCGGCGTAAAAATGGTGCGCCAACAGTGGGTTGTTAGGGGCATGTATGTGCTGCAAAATTAACAAAACACGGTCATCAATATTGACTCTTGGGACTTCCAGCGTTTCATATCCCCCTTGCAATACCACCTTTTCATACCTCCAAATACCTCGACGGACTCTTCAAACGTTTGATCACGCTCTGAATCAGTACCGTAAATGTCTTCCCATGGCGGCAGAAGAAAGACAACGGGGTTGTAGGGGAACGCTTCGACATAGTTGGCAATGTCAGCCCGTGTCAACGCACTCTCCTCATCGTGCATATACAACGCATCCAGCCACGCACGATCAAAGAAAGTAGCAAGCTCGTGGGCCGCGACATTTAGGTGCTTTTCTCAAGGTTTCCTAAGCGAAATCGACCGGGTCTGGCCGAGTGACAGCTCCACCGCCAACCGCCCTTTGATGATGCGGCGAGCAGACTCCGGTAACGCGCGTTAGCCCTGTTCTGCCAAAGCATCAAGGAGTGTGGATTTGCCACCACCAGGGCCACCGGTGAGTAAGAACTTCTGGCTCATAATGCTGTTATCACCGACAACAAAAAACGCAGCGCAGCGGAAAGTCAGCCCAACAAGACGCGCTTGTTATACGGTTTTACTCTGCAAGCGACTATTGTCTAATTTTTCTTTCATATCCATAGTAATGACAGACTGCGATACCATTGAGATCTTTGCCCCGTGAAAATGTAACGACTTTCTTTTCAAAATCACAGAGCTTCATCGCCCAGATATGCGAAGGGACGTACAACAAATCACCCTTTTCGCACCTACCTTCTTTAACTTCCGTCAATTTACAAAATCTTTCGTCATCCTTAGCAAATACATTGCTGGACAGAAAGACCAAAAAAGATAAAGTCAGAAAGATGATCAATTTCATACTTTATTACCTCTATTTATTAACGAGGCTGTAGAAAAACCCAGTCCCGAGCGATCTCTCTACCGCCTGCTGCCTTAATTAATTTGTTCGGCTAGCAAATTGGCCGATTTTCCTAACTCGCTTACTTCCACATTGATTCATCGTGCTGCCGCTAAGAACTAACCGTTGACCGGCTCATGAAGGCGCACTTTTCGGGCATTTGCCCCCGTTCACGCCTGCAATTGTCCATAATTCGCTAACTTCTCAATGTTATGCACCAGGCAGTATAACCGCCACTGACCCTGCACCTTTTTCTTACCCCGCAGACTGAACCGGTCCAGCCTTTTCGTCGTGCCAATATTGCCGAACACCGGCTCCACGACCGACATGCGATGGCTGTAGATTTCTTTGCCCCTGGGGCTATCGACTCGGTGCTTCATCCAGTCGGTGTAATTCGGTAAGCGCTTGTTCTCAACAATAAAAGACACTTGACGCCCAGCACCATTGCGATGGTCGGTAGAGCTCGGTTTCTGCATGCATCGGTATTTCTTTGGGCAATGCCGACATTGCAGCAAACGCCCTTCGAAGTGTACCCGGATCTTGCCATTGTCGGTTTCCCGTTGCCCGCGATAGGTCAGCTTTTCGCCGATTGGGCAGATACACGTTAGCTCTACTGGATCAAACTGGAACGCGCTGGCTGGCGTCGTCTCTCGCCAGCCTTTGTCCAGCAGGTTCTGATGGCGCTTGCCGTATTTGTCTTTCTGGTTAGCGAACTTCGGATCTCGGCTGCGGAACTGGTTATCGGGGATGTAGCCGTTGATCTGCTGTTCGTGCAGGTACTTCATGTTAGCTTCGTTGGCAAAGCCGGTATCCGCGGTCACGACGGTGCCTTTCTGGTAGATGTTTTCCGCAATGCCCAGTTTCTTAAAACGGGCTTCGACCGTTTCCAGTACGGGCTGCAAGGTGTGGTGTTCCTGGCCTTCACCAAAGGCTTGAGCGTCAATAATGATTTGGTGTTTTTTGTCCACCCTAGCGACACCGTTATAGCCCTGGATCGTGCCTTTACTGGTGGTCATCTTGGCACTTTCGTTATCGGTGAGGTTGCTCTTCACTTCCTTGATCCGCTTCCCCCGGCCCATCCTTGGACTGTGCGTCTTTAGGAAGTGGTCCACTTTGTTCATGGCGGTATCTAGCGAGAGGATCATCTTGGCTCGGCGAATGTGCCGATCCAGGTCGGCTTCCGTTTCGGCCTCGTCTCGTGCGTAGTGCTCTAGTAGGTGATGCCGGATCAGGCCTCTCAGTTTCTCCCGCTTCTCGCCCAACTCTTTGAACGTACCCGACCACTCCTTAGAGGCATTGGAGGACATCTTGCAGCCGTCAATCGCAAAGAGTTCATTGCCCAGCAAGCCTTGTTCATGGCACACCAGCAGCACTTGTTCGAACAGCGCCTCAATCTCATCGGCATGGCGACTGACGAAGCTCGCCAGCGTGGTGAAGTGGGGCACGGTATCGCAGGAAAGCGCTTTGAAAATGATGTTGGTCTCGCAACACCATTGCATCTCGCGGCTGGAGGTGATGCCTTTTGAGTAAGCAAACAGGATGATCTTGAGCAGGATGGCCGGATCATAGGCCAGTCGGCCGGTCGCATCATTGCGATACTTGGGATGGAAAACGGATAAGTCGAGCTTGTGCTCAATCAGGTAGTGTACGGCGTGTTCAAAGGTGCCTGGCTGGAGCTGATCTTGGTAGTTGATCACCACCATGGCGTTCTGATCGTAGTTATAAGCCTTGAAGCGCGGCATGCTGACCACTCCTCGTCTGTTTCCTCGATCCTACCAAAACTTAGCCGTCAGCGGAGTTTTTCTACAGGCTCAACGCCAACAACAGAGGCGCGAGTGTGCGAGCGCCCTTCTGCCTATTTTTGTTGTGTGTTTACTCAATTTTTGTAACCGACTTTCCATTAGGCAACCGCCTCATATGCTTGCTGCTAGGATAATTACCACCAATAGTACGGAATATCTCAACTATGTCAAAAAGGGTTATTAAGTATATACAAGAAGTTCTTTTGTGATCAGAACAAAAGAAGAATCCAATCAAATTTTTGCCATTAGGTAGGAACGGCAAAAAATGGTGGCTGTGTATGAACTGATTACATAGCTGCATAATTGTGATTGTAGATATTTTTGCCTTGCTTAGATCATAATCAGCCTCTCTAAAATGAGTCATAATCGATTCAGGGTGGCCCTTATATGAAAATTCTTTCACCTCATAGTTTTTTATTTTCAATGAATCGGATACTTTCTTAGACTCGATTAGCTTCCTTACGGAATAGAACCCTATGAATACTTCTTTTTCTACAGTATAGAAATTCTTTTCTCCCCAGCGGGTTTGAATAAGCCTACGCTCAAGCTTATTTGCTAGCTTGATAAGATCATCTTTCCAATAGCAAGATTCATGAATCATATCTTCAGTTCACCCCGGCTTATTCATGAGGCCGACTTAAAAACGAAGATGGCGAGCGGTTTTCTCTTGTAGAATCAATATGTTCCTGGCAGAACACGATTCAAGAGGACCACTCGCCATGGGTGAAACTGT
>NZ_JACCDF010000022.1 GCF_013415105.1 Vreelandella salicampi | reverse complement strand
TGACGACCATAGCGAGCGGGAACCACCTGATCCCTTGCCGAACTCAGTAGTGAAACCGCTCAGCGCCGATGGTAGTGTGGGGTCTCCCCATGCGAGAGTAGGTCATCGTCAGGCACTTATCTGAAAAATCCCCCCGGGCTTATGCCCGGGGGGATTTTTTTTGCGCGTGGGGTGAAGGGTAAGTCGTGAATCGTGAATAGAAACCTCACACTGACTCACCACTCACCACTCACCACTCACCACTCACCACTCACCACTCACCACTCACCACTCACTCTTCCTAACGTGCGGTTTTCTGGCGTTTTGTGTCAGAATGCTATGTCCAAGGAGGAGTGACATGACACAAATGCACTGGGAGCAGCTGCTTTCACCACAGCGTCTTCACGATAAGCGCTCAGATAGCCATTTAGACAATACACGTGAAATAGGCCGTAGCCCCTTCCATAAAGACCACGATCGTATCGTCTTCTCTGGCTCGTTTCGTCGTCTAGGACGGAAAACGCAGGTGCACCCGCTGACAGAGAATGACCACATACATACTCGCTTAACGCACTCACTTGAAGTGGGGTGTGTCGGCCGTTCGTTGGGGATGATCGTTGGCGAGCTGTTGCAGGAGCGTTTGCCTTCATGGATTTCACCGGCTGATCTGGGGGTGATCGTCCAGACGGCATGTCTTGGACACGATATCGGCAACCCACCGTTTGGGCATGCCGGCGAATATGCGATTCGCGACTGGTTTCAGCGGGCAGAAGTGAGCGGCTGGCTCGATGGGCTCACGCAAGCCGAGCGCAATGACCTACTGACCTATGAAGGCAATGCGCAAGGCTTTCGGGTGACTACGCAAATTGAGTACAACCAGTTTCAGGGTGGAATGCGCTTGACCACGGCAACGCTCGGGACGCTATTAAAATACCCGTGGGCGGTAACTCACCGCAGCCAGGCGGGAAAGTTCGGCGCTTATCAATCCGAATTGCCCCTATTGCGTGATGTCGCGGAGGCGCTAGGCTTGCTGCCACAAGGAGAAGACCGCTGGTGTCGCCATCCCCTTGCATGGCTGGTCGAAGCGGCGGACGATATCTGTTACGCCCTACTGGATCTTGAAGACGGCCTGGAAATGGGCATCCTACGCTATGAAGAAGTGGCTGATATTCTTCAACATATCGCCGGGGAAGTACCCGCAGAGTACGCGCAGATGCAGGCGCGCGGTGTGTCTCAGCGTCGTTGTATTGCGCTGCTACGCGGGGCTGCCATGGAGCGCGCAGTGAACGAAGTGGGCGCGGTATTCGTGCAGCACGAGCAAGCCCTATTAAACGGCCGCCTAGACGCCGACTTATTAGAGCTTTGTCATCCCGATTTGGGGTGGGGTGTGCAAGCGGCGAAACAACTTGCCCGCGAGCGAATATTCCAAAATGAGCGCAAAGCCAAGCTGGAAATCGGCGCCTATACGACGCTGGGAATTCTCCTTGAGGCTTTTATTGGCGCCGCATACGAGCTCCATCAAACCGGACGGTCGTCGTTTAAACATCAGCGCGTTCTAGCTCTGATAGGCGAAAACCGGCCGCAGCGTGAATGGCCGTTGTACGATAGTTACCGGCGTATGCTCGATTTTATCGGTGGCATGACGGATCACTATGCGGTGGATTTAGCCCAGGAGATGGGTGGAAAGTTGAAAGGTGATTGAAATCCTCAAATTATACTGAGGGCTGGCGTAAATGCTTAAGCGCCATCAAGCGCGCCCGTTCCAGCAGAAGATAAATGATCTTGTCGTGGATGGCATCGCTTAGCTCGCCAGGTTTTAACTCGGCGAGTTGGCGTGACAATGTATCGCCACTGACGACGAGCACATCGTTAGCCGCATCGCGGGTATCAATCTCCCAACCGGGTAGCACTAAAACGCCGCGAACCGGAACACGCAAACCACAGCGTTTTTCTAGCCACTGACTTAGCCACTGCTCCGCCTGACGTGTTTTATACAGAGGTCGGCGTTCTTGCCAGTGTGGAAAGCGTAGCCGCTCGCGTTCAACAAATACCTGATTTAATTCGCGCCCATCCGAGCCAATAGCGCGGGTGCGCGCCCTTGTTTCCACCACAAATACACCGTGGGGCGTGACGACAACATGGTCGATGGTAAAGCTATCAGTGGGCACGTCATGAAAAACGTAGAAAGGGTGCGCATCGGGGCGAATAAGACGCTCAAGCTCCTGTCCGACGGCGAGGTCACACGCTAAGCCTAATTTTAACCGCCGAATGCGCTGATAGTCGCGAATAAGAAGCAGCGAAAAAAGCAGCACCAACAGCGTACTTAGCAAGCCATAAAGGGCCCACTCGATCCAGTATTGCCGTTCGACGAACAGCATGCGCCCCATGCCATAAACCAGCGGGGCTAGGCTGATGAGTGGTCCTATAGTGCCGTGCAAAAAGAGGCTGGAAAAGGCGTTATCGAGTCGGTTGCGCAATGCTTGCCCGGGGGCACATAAAGGGTGTGCGTCGAAAGGCGAGTGAACACGTCCGTCGTGTAGGCTACGAAGCGCCAACACAATACCGCCCATGGCGGCCATGGGGAAAAGAAAAATCAGCGGTAATAAGTATTCCAGCCAAACCATGCCATTGCCTTGTCGGGTTGCGGCTAGTGTCACCCTGAGGTTAAAGGGGAAATGCCTTAACCGCCAGCCAATTTGACGGTATAACCTAGCTCGGTCAGCGCTTGTTTCAGCGCCTCACGCTGATCGCCTTGAATTTCAATCACGCCGTTTTTCACTGCACCGCCGGTGCCGCAACGCTTTTTTAACCGCTTAGCTAAGGCCGTTAGCTCGCTCTCAGGCAAAGGGATGCCCGTTAGGGTTGTTACGCCCTTGCCTTTGCGCCCGCTGGTTTCACGGCGAATGCGAACGATGCCATCCAGCGCGGCGATGCGTTCCTGTTCGGCCAGCTCCTCGCAACGGCACTTGTCCAGTGGCTCGCGGCATGCCGGGCATGTATCGCCTTGGTCGGTAGAGTAGACCAGCCCGCCGAGCTGATCGCGTAATGAGGGCATGATTACGCTCCTTTTATGGTCGTACTTTTGGCCGTTAAAGCCTTCGCATCGCATCGCTGTCGCGTTAGGCGCTCAACCACGGTGGGTAGCTGATACATGCTGCTGATCATGATGGCCCCTTCAGGGGTCATTTCAGCGTCAGGGAAGCGGTTTAAATGAATGACGGTCATACCGGCTTCGAGCGCGGCTTGAACGCCAACCAGCGCATCATCAATCGCAATACAATCCCGGGCAGCAAACCCCATAATGCTTGCGGCATGCAGATGTAAGCAGGGTTCTGGCTTCCAGCAGTTGGCGGTATAGCCGCTAAACAGTCGCTCGCCAAAATACTCACTGAGTCCCGTCGTGTGAAGGGCAGTACGAATTTTATTCTCTGGGCCATTCGAGACCACGGCGCTTGTGTAGGCGCTGAGCTGGGTGAGCGCTTCCTGGGCGCCGGGTATGGTAGTCAGTTCGTGGGCCAAGCGCTCGGCAAGGTTCGCGCGCATGGCGCTTTCCATGATATCGAGCTGGTCGGCGGCCACCTCGCCATGACGTGTTTGTAACTCTGCAACGATGCGGCGAAAACGGGCTCCGCGAAATTCGCCCATGTAATCAGAAGCGGCAAAAGGCAAACCGACGGCCTTAAGGCCAATGGCCATCTCTTCTGCCAGCAGTGGCTCGCTATCCACTAACGTACCATCGCAATCAAACAGCAGAAGAGGCAGAAACATCGTCAATCCTTGCAACGCCCTAGGCGTGCTTATCGGACACAAAAGAAAAATGCTAGTAAAGAGATAATATTTTACGACGTTAGCGAACGGTGTTCTATCTCTTTTCCTGCCCAAAGTGGGTGCTAAATAAAAAGGCAGCCACATTGAGCTGCCTTTAAGAGCCATTATTTAAGGCCGTTATTTCACCTTGGGGGCGAGCTCACCGCTTTCGTAGCGCTTGAACATCGCTTCGAGGTTGATCGGTTTGATCTTTGAGGCATTGCCAGCCGTGCCGAAAGCCTCGTAACGTGCGATACACAGATCGCGCATGGCCGAAACGGTTTCCTTGAGGAATTTGCGCGGGTCGAACTCCGCCGGGTTCTCGGCGAGAAAGCGGCGTACCGCACCGGTGGAAGCGAGACGCAGGTCGGTGTCGATGTTGACCTTACGTACCCCGTGTTTGATGCCTTCGACGATTTCTTCTACCGGAACGCCGTAGGTTTCAGGGATTTCGCCGCCGTGACGGTTGATTACCTCAAGCCACTCCTGCGGTACCGAGGAGGAGCCGTGCATCACCAGGTGCGTATCGGGGATGCGTGCGTGGATCTCTTTAATGCGCTGGATGGAAAGGGTATCGCCGGTGGGCGGGCGCGTGAACTTGTAAGCGCCGTGGCTGGTGCCGATGGCAATGGCGAGCGCGTCCACGTGGGTGGCTTTGACGAATTCAGCGGCCTCTTCCGGGTCGGTTAAAAGCTGCTCCATGTCGAGCTTGCCTTCCGCGCCGATGCCGTCTTCTTCGCCGGCCATGCCGGTTTCCAGGCTACCCAAGCAACCCAGTTCACCCTCGACGGAGACACCGCAAGCGTGCGCCATTTCCACGGTGCGGCGCGTGACGTCGACATTGTAGGCGTAATCCATCGGCGTCTTGCCGTCTTCGCCAAGCGAGCCGTCCATCATTACCGAAGAGAAACCCAGCTGAATCGAGCGTTGGCATACCGCGGGGCTCGTGCCGTGGTCTTGGTGCATGGCGACCGGAATATGCGGAAACTCTTCGACGGCCGCTAAAATCAAGTGGCGCAGAAACGGCGCCCCGGCATATTTACGCGCACCGGCAGACGCCTGAATGATGACCGGCGAATCGGTCTTATCGGCGGCTTCCATAATCGCGCGCATCTGCTCAAGGTTGTTGACGTTAAATGCCGGAATGCCGTAGCCGTACTCGGCGGCGTGATCCAGCATTTGGCGCATGCTGATTAAAGCCATGGGGACACCTTACTTTAGTGGTCTATAGTGGTTTGTATGAATGCGTAAACGTGCAAATGATGACGTATTAACCGTGCTGGGCGGCGGCCTCTAGCGCAGCGACGGCAGGCAGCGTTTTGCCCTCAACGTACTCCAAGAACGCCCCGCCACCGGTGGAGATATAAGAAATATGCTCAGCGATGGCGTATTTATCGATGGCGGCTAGCGTATCGCCACCGCCCGCGATGGAAAAGGCCGGGCTTTCGGCGATGGCCTTCGAGATCACTTCGGTACCCTTACCGAACTGGTCGATCTCGAAAACGCCCAGCGGGCCGTTCCATAAAATGGTACCCGCCTCTCTTAGCAGGCTGGCCAAGTGCACGGCAGTTTCGGGGCCGATATCCAGAATCATTTCATCATCGCCAACTTGGTCAACCGGCTTCACCGTAGCCTGCGCCGACTCAGAAAACTCAGTGGCCACCACCACATCGGTGGGTAGCGGAATATCGACTGTTTTCATCAGCGTTTTAGCCTGCGCAATCAAATCAGCCTCGTGAAGCGATTTGCCCACATTGTAACCTGCTGCGGCGATGAAAGTGTTGGCGATACCGCCCCCCACAATGAGCTGATCGCACGTCTCGGAGAGCGCATTCAGTACGTCGAGTTTGGTGGATACTTTGGAGCCGCCAACGATAGCCGCCATCGGCCGCGCCGGGTGGGCCAGTGCTTTCTCCAGCGCTTCGAGCTCGTTGGCGAGAAGCGGGCCAGCACATGCCTGAGGCGCAAAGCGAGCAACGCCGTGGGTTGACGCCTGAGCGCGGTGAGCGGTGCCGAACGCATCCATCACGAAAACATCGCACAGCGCGGCATATTGCTTGGCAAGTGCTTCGTCGTCCTTTTTCTCGCCTTTGTTGAAGCGCACGTTTTCTAACAGGACGACCTCGCCATCGGCCAGTTCAAGGTTGCCGCCCAGGTAGTCTTTTACCAGCTTGACGGGGCGCCCCAATAGCTCGCCAAGATGGGTGGCCACCGGTGCTAAGGAAAATTCCTCGGCAGGCTCGCCTTCCGTGGGGCGGCCGAGGTGGCTCATCAGCAGCACTTTCGCGCCGGCGTCAACGGCGGCTTGAATCGTCGGCAACACCGCGCGCAGGCGGGCGTCGCTGGAGACACTGCCGTTTTTGACCGGGACGTTCAGGTCTTCACGAATCAGTACGCGTTGCCCGTTTAGCGGCAGGTCGGTCATTTTTTGCACGTTCATGCGAAGCTGTCCTCGTATTGATAGCGGTAAAGAGAGTCGATCAGTTCGTTAAAGGCATCACGCGGGATTGCGAGCAAAGCGTCGCTAGGTGCAGGCTGATATCCAGCATGCGGTTGGCAAATCCCCACTCATTGTCAAACCAACAAAACAGTTTGACGAGCCGCGTGCCGGCGACACGGGTTTGAGTGGCATCGACGATGCCGGAGCGCGGGTCATGATTAAAGTCAATTGACGCCATGGGTGTCTCCGTATAGCCGAGCACGCCATTGAGCCGTGTTTGGCTCGCCGTTTGCAGTAGGCGATTGACCTCATGCGCGTGAGTATCGCGGCGCACTGTGATGGCCATGTCCATGGCCGAGACGTTGATCGTAGGGACCCGCATGTGCAGGCACTCAAAGCGGTCAGTCAGTGAGGGCATCAAGCGGCCAATACCACGAGAAAGCCCGGTATCGACCGGCACAATCGACTGCATCGCCGAGCGTGTCAAGCGCAGGTCGGTCTGGTGGTACGCATCGATGACGGGCTGATCGTTCATTGCCGAATGAATGGTGGTGGTAACGCCGTGATCCACCCCGAGCGCTTCATCTAACACCGTGAGTAGCGGCACGAGGCAATTCGTGGTGCAGGACGCGGCAGAGAGAATACGTTGTCGAGCATCCAGTATGTCGTGATTGATGCCCCACACAATCGTGGCGTCGACGTCTCTCTCCGCCGGCTGGGAGAAAAGCAACCGCTTGGCGCCAGCCGCTAGATGCTGCTCGGCGGTGGCGCGATCCTTAAAACTGCCGGAGCACTCCAGTACAAGATCCACGTCGAGTGAGCGCCAAGGGAGCTTTGCCGGGTCAGTTTCATTCAACACGCGAATGTACTGACCGTTGATGATCAGGTGGTCGGCACCGTTTTCTTCTGCGTGTTCCACCTTGCCGGGAAAGCGTCCATGGGTCGTGTCAAAACGGGTTAGGTAAGCGATGGTGGCAAGATCTGAGAGCTCGTTGATGGCCACCACTTGAAGGTGGGGCAGCTCGCGCTCCACCAGCGCGCGCAGCACGCACTGTCCGATGCGGCCGTAACCGTTGATGGCGATGCGGTAGGGGGCAACTGGCTCTCCCATGTCTCTCCTCGATTCGCAGGCTGTTATCCGCCGAGCAAGCGCCAAGCCAATGGCAGAAGAAGGGCAGTAAAAATTCCGGTCAGGCTCATGCCCAGCGACGCAAAGGCGCCCGCAGTGGGGCCGATTTCAAACGCCCGTACCGTGCCGAGCGCATGGCCGTTGAGGCCGAGCGCAAAGCCAATCAAGCGTTCGTCACGAATCTTCATCACCCGCGCCACCAGGCTGACAAAGGCAATGGCGGCGACGCCGGTAATCAGCAGCGCCCCCATTAAAAGCGCCACCGAGCCGCCGAGCTGTTCGGTGATGCCAATGGCGATTGGCGCGGTAACCGATTTGGCTGCCAATGAGGCCATGACGTGGTCGGAGGCGCCCATCAGCTTCGCGATGCCCACGGCATAAAACGCAGCAAGGCTGGCGCTGATTGGTAAACAGATGGCAAGCGGGCGCCACAGCTCACGAATCCGCGGCAACTGCTGGTAGAGCGGCATCCCCAGCGCCACCGTGGCGGGGCCGAGTAACACGGAAAGCCAAGCGGCGCCGTCTTGATAAGCGGTGTAATGAATGCCGCTGATAGCGAGAAAGCCCGCGAGCAGCAGTGCCGCCATCAGGATTCCCGGTAGCCATGGCGGCTGCTTTAAGCGCCGAAATAGCGCCATACCCAGCAAGTAGGCGGCAAGCGTCAGCCCAACGGCAAACAGCGGAGTTTCGGTTAGCCGCTCGATCAGCGGTTCACTCAGCATGATGACCTCGCATGAGGCGCTGCATTAACCATAGCGTGGTCACAACGCTAAGCAGCGTGCCCAGCACCAACCCGACGAGAATCGCCGTCCACTGCCCGACAAGCTCGCCGGCGATAAAGAACACGCCCACAACGCCGGGCATAATCAGCATCGCTAACAGGGCAATCAGCGGTTGCGCCGCACAGGCCACGCTCTCAGGGACGCCGCCTCGCAGGGCGAGCGTGATGCATAATAAAAGCATCCCGATCACCCCGGAAGAAACCGGCAAAACGGTGAAATACACCACCACTTCACCGATGAGCCAGAAGCTGATTAGCCACAGAAAACCGCTCAGTGCCGCCATAATCGCTGGCATATGAACGTGTTAGTGTTGGCTGAGCAGTTCACTTGCCTGCTTCACCACGTTATCGACGGTAAAGCCAAAGTGCTTGAACAGATCGCCTGCCGGGGCGGATTCGCCGTAGGTGGTCATGCCAATCACGCGGCCACCTAAGCCCACGTATTTGTACCAGTAGTCGGCATGGCCCGCTTCGATGGCAATACGCTTGGTGACGTGGCTGGGCAAAACGCGTTCACGGTACTCGGTGTCCTGGCCATTGAAGCGGTACGTAGAGGGCATGGATACCACGCGCACCGCGTGCCCGGCGCTATCCAGTTCGGCGGCAGCGTCCATGGCCAATGCGACTTCCGAACCCGTGGCGATCAAAATCAGTTCCGGCGTGCCGTCGCTGTCTTTAAGCACATAGCCGCCGCGCTGGATATCGGCCAGCTGGGTTGTGCTGCGTGTTTGGTGCGGCAAGTTCTGGCGCGAGAGCACCAGCGCTGACGGGCCAGAGTGGCGCTTGAGCGCAGCATCCCAGGAGGCAGCCGTTTCGGCGGCATCGCAAGGGCGCCAGGTACACAAATTGGGCGTGGTACGTAGGCTGGTAAGCTGCTCAATGGGCTGGTGCGTCGGGCCGTCTTCGCCGAGACCGATAGAGTCATGGGTGAAGACGTAAATCGCCTGCTGCCCCATCAAGGAGGCCATCCGCACGGCGTTGCGCATGTACTCCATAAAGATCAGGAAGGTCGCACCGTAAGTGACGAAACCGCCATGCAGCGCGATGCCGTTCATGATCGCGCCCATGCCAAATTCGCGCACGCCGTAGTGCAGGTAGTTGCCGCTGGCATCGTCTGGGGTGATCGCTTTGGCGCCGTTCCAGAACGTAAGGTTAGACGGGGCAAGGTCGGCGCTACCGCCGAGTAGCTCTGGCATTTGCGGGCCAAGCGTGTTGAGCGCGGCGAGCGATGCCTTGCGTGAGGCAATATTCTCGCCTTTCTCTTGAGCTTGTTGCACCAGTGCTTCGCTGGAGAGCTCCGTCGGCAGCTGCCCCTTGATGCGGCGCTTGAACTCGCGTGCTTCACTGGGGAAGGCCTCGGCGTAACGGCTAAAGCGCTCTTCCCACGCTTGCTGGCGGTTTTTACCCGCGTCGCGTGCATCCCAGGCGGAGTAAATCGGCTCAGGAATATGGAACGGTGCGTGAGGCCAGTCGAGTTGTTTACGTGCAGCGGCGACTTCGTCGTCACCCAGCGGCGCGCCATGCGCTTCCTCTTTACCCTGCTTGTTGGGGGCGCCAAAACCGATAATGGTTTTGCAGATGATCAGGCTGGGCTTGTCACTGTTCTGCTTGGCAAGCTCAATGGCCGCTTGAATCTCATCGGGCTTGTGACCATCGACGTTAGGCACGACATGCCAGCCGTAGGCCTCAAAGCGCTTAGCGGTATCGTCAGTAAACCAGCCGTCTACCTCGCCGTCGATGGAGATGCCGTTGTCATCGTAGAACGTAATCAGCTTGCCCAGCTGTTGCGTGCCGGCGAACGACGCGACCTCGTGGGAGATGCCTTCCATCAGGCAGCCATCGCCCACAAAGCACCATGTGTGGTGATCGACGATGGAGTGGCCGGGGCGGTTGAACTGCGCGCCCAGCGTTTTTTCTGCCATCGCCATGCCCACGGCATTGGCTAAGCCCTGACCCAGCGGGCCGGTGGTGGTTTCAATACCCGGCGCGTAGCCGTACTCCGGGTGGCCCGCGGTGGGCGAGTGGAGTTGGCGGAAGTTGCGCAGCTGCTCAAGGCTTAAATCGTAGCCGCTTAGGTGCAAAAGCGAATAGAGCAACATCGAGCCATGGCCGTTGGAGAGCACAAAGCGGTCACGGTCGGGCCATTTGGGGTCTTCGGGGTTATGCTTGAGGTTGTCATTCCACAGCACTTCAGCGATATCCGCCATACCCATGGGCGCGCCAGGGTGGCCAGATTTAGCTTTCTGAACGGCGTCCATGGAAAGGGCGCGAATGGCATTGGCCAGCTCAAAACGGGACGGCATGGGGGTGCTCCTCGCCTGCAAACGGAAATAATAAGGGCGCTATTGTCGCTGACTTCGGCAGCGGCGGCAAATTCTACCGCGCTGTCGTGGGGGTAGAGTCTGGGAAGCACTGCCAACAGCGTGTAAACTCTGCCTCCCGGAGTGGGTTACCCGCTTCTTTATATTATGTGGGCAGGGCACTCCTGCCGTGATTTCCTGCTGATGCTGTATGCCGCAGCCGTCACCCAGAGGGTCAAGAGCGCGATGAGCGAATATTCCCTGTTTACCTCCGAGTCAGTTTCCGAAGGCCATCCCGATAAAATTGCCGATCAAATTTCTGATGCGGTTTTAGACGCCATTATCGCCCGCGACAAACAGGCGCGCGTGGCCTGTGAAACCATGGTCAAAACCGGTGTCGCGATTATCGCCGGTGAAATCAGCACCAATGCCTGGGTGGATCTCGAAACCTTGGTGCGCGAGGTGATTACCGACATCGGCTATACGTCTTCCGACGTGGGCTATGATGGCGCTACCTGCGGCGTGGTGAACCTGATCGGCAAGCAGAGTGTCGATATCGCCCAGGGCGTTGACCGCAGCAAACCAGAAGACCAAGGCGCGGGTGACCAGGGCCTGATGTTTGGCTATGCCACCAACGAAACCGCCTCGATGATGCCGGCGCCGATCCACTACGCGCACCGCTTGGTCGAGCGCCAGGCGGAGCTGCGCAAGCACGGCCTGCTACCGTGGCTACGCCCGGATGCCAAAAGCCAGGTGACCTTCCGCTACGATGCCAACGGCCAGCCCTGCGGCGTCGATGCCGTGGTGCTTTCCACCCAGCACAACCCCGAGATCGATCAGGAAGAACTGCGTAAGATGGTCAAGCATGAAATCATCGATCAGGTGATTCCGGCTGAGTGGCTAGATGACAAAACGCAGTATCACATCAACCCGACCGGCAAGTTTGTGATCGGCGGCCCGGTAGGCGATTGCGGATTGACCGGGCGTAAAATCATCGTCGATACCTACGGCGGTATGGCCCGCCACGGCGGCGGGGCGTTCTCGGGCAAAGACCCGTCCAAGGTTGACCGCAGCGCCGCGTATGCGGGCCGTTACGTGGCCAAAAACATCGTTGCCGCCGGACTTGCCGACAAGTGTGAAATTCAAGTGTCCTATGCCATCGGCGTGGCCGAGCCGACGTCGGTCTCCATCGACACCTTCGGCACGGGCAAAATTGATGACGCCCAGATCGTCAAACTGGTGCGCGAGCACTTTGATCTGCGCCCGTTCGCCATCACCAAGATGCTCGACCTGCTGCACCCGATGTATCAGCTAACGGCGGCCTACGGCCACTTTGGCCGCGAGCCATTCGAGCACCGCTACCACTGGATCAACGATAAAGGCGAAGAGCAGGTCGAGACCTTTACCGCCTTCCCGTGGGAAAAAACCGACAAGGCGGAAGCATTGCGCGAAGCCGCTGCGTTGTAAGCTTTTTCTTAACGCTATGTAAGCGAAAGCGGAAAACGCCAGAAAATGCCCCTTTGGCTCAGGCCGGGGGTATTTTTGTTTCCATCGAGGCAAACCGCTGGGCTAGGCTGACAGAAATATTTTGGAGGCGATGGCAATGCGCAAGTGGTGCTGGGTGGGAGCAGGGTGTGTCGTGATGCTGATGGTCGTGCTTACCGTTCAGGCGGCACCCGTTCAGACGGCTCAGTGCCCCGGGTGGTCGGAAGACCGGTTGGAGGCCGAAATTGAAGCGCTTGGCGAACGTGTCGCGCGTTGGGATCGCGCTTATTATTCTTCTCAAGGAAATCAAGACAGCGCCTCGCCGGTGGCCGATGAGATTTACGATCAAGCGGTAGCGCGCTTAGAGCAGTGGCGCCGCTGTGCCGGCGCACCAACCCCCCACGTACCTGAGCGACGCGTGACCTCAAGCAGTGATGCACGCGAGCACCCCGTGGCGCAAACCGGGCTAGAAAAGCGCGATGAAACCGGCGTGAAGCGCTGGACGAGCCGCCGTGACGATCTCTGGATTCAACCTAAAGTAGACGGCGTGGCGGTCACACTGCACTACGTCGACGGTGAGCTTAACGCGGCGGTAAGTCGCGGTGATGGCGAACGCGGCCAAGACTGGACCGAGCGTGCCCGCGCGATCCCCGCCATCCCCAATGTGCTGCCCGAGCCAGTGTCCGCCGTGTTGCAAGGCGAGCTTTACTGGCGCATGGAGCAGCACATTCAGGCGAAGCACGCCCATCGCCGCGCGCGCAGCCAAGTAGCGGGCGCGATGGCACAGCATCAACCCGATGAGGCAACATTAACCCGCATCGGGCTTTTTGTGTGGGGCTGGCCCGACGGGCCGACCCGCATGCGCGAGCGGCTAGCGCAATTAACCGCGCTCGGATTTGATACCGCCGATTACACCCATACGCTGGACGAGCGCCGCGATGCGGCTTTCTGGCGCGAGCGCTGGTTTCGTGAGCCGCTGCCGTTTGCCACCGATGGCGTGGTCCTCAAGCAAGACGAACGCCCCGGTGTTAAGCGCTGGTCAAGCACACCGCCCGAGTGGGCACTGGCGTGGAAATACCCCGCCCAACAGGCGCTGGCCGAAGTGCGTGGCATTGAGTTTCGCGTTGGGCGTACCGGGCGGGTGACACCGCTGGTGTGGCTCAACCCGGTAGAGCTGGAAGGACGACGCATTAGCCGCGTTTCGTTAGGCTCGCTGGAGCACTGGGCGTCCATGGACGTTCGCCCCGGCGACCATGTGGCGGTGACCCTTGGCGGGCTGACCATTCCGCAGCTGGATACGGTGGTGTGGCCCGCGCAAGCGCGCATGACGTTAACGGTGCCGAGCGCAGACGACTATCATTTGCTGAGTTGCTTCACCTTGGAGGCAGAAAAATTCCGTTGTGACAGCCAGCTGCTGGCGCGGCTAACGCACCTGGGTGAGGCATTGGGGATGCACGGTGTCGGTGAGGGCACTTGGCGTGCACTGCTCGACGCAGGTGCTGTTACCTCGCTGCTTGACTGGTTATCGCTGGATCACACCGACCTCACCCGCGTGCCGGGGATTGGAGAGGCCTCCGCGACCCAACTGGTGGAACGTTTTCATGCCGCCCAGGAACAGCCGTTTCACGCCTGGTTAGACGCACTGGGCGCGCCACCGGGCAGCGAGCAAGCCAGCGGTGATTGGGCAACGCTTTCTGCTTACCAACGTGAACAGTGGCAAGCGTTGCCAGGCGTTGGGCCGGTGCGCGCTGACGCGCTGATAGCGTTTTTCAGCCACCCGCAGGTGCGGCGCATGGCCGGACAACTTCAGCAGGCGGGTATTGCCGGTTTTTAGCTCACTCAATCACTAACCCAGCCCGGTGAGACGCACCATCAAGCCGAGATACAGCGGAATCAAAAAGGGCGCCATCAACGTGGTGACCAACACGGCTAATGCGCCTTTTTGCGGCGCAATCCCCAGCTCCATCGCCACCACGACGACGTTGGCCGCCATGGGCACCACGCCGAGTAGCAAAATTGCCATGGCGAGTTCCGGTGACAGCGCTACGGAGTACTGCAGCAGCAAGACAATGGCCAGCGTAGCCAGCGGCCATAGTCCGTAGCGTAGCATCACGCAGGCAGCCACCAGACGTGTATCCCAGGCAGCGAGCGTCACCTGACTTAACGTCATGCCAATGATCATCATGCCGAGCAGCGTATAAGTGGCGGGAAATACCTCAAGCGAGGTCATTAACGAGTCGGGCAGCGCCACGTCAAGGTGCGAGAGCAAAAGCGCCGCTAAAAAGGCATACAGCAGCGGCAAGCGCGCAATTTTTATCAGGCTCTGGCGTACGGAAAACTGCCCGCGAGCGCTGACGTAAAATCCCACCGTAAACTCATACAGCGTGACGCCTAAAATACAGAACAGATAAAGTGTTATGCCCTCGGGTGGCAGTACGATCATCGCCACCGGCAAACCAAAGTAGCC
This sequence comes from Vreelandella salicampi, assembly GCF_013415105.1. GTDB lineage: Bacteria > Pseudomonadota > Gammaproteobacteria > Pseudomonadales > Halomonadaceae > Vreelandella > Vreelandella salicampi. The sequence goes on along the minus strand of NZ_JACCDF010000022.1, from coordinate 17,888 downwards.
GGTGTTGCCCGTGCCCGCGGAAAAGGCCAACAGTGCGCCTTCCTGCGCACCAAAGCGCTGGTGCGTGAGCGCACGAACGGCGAGCGCAATGACGCTGCTGACGGTAAACAGAATCAGCGTGAGGAGCAGATACTCGGGTGTGGGGCCGCCATCCATTAATGCGCGAAAGAACGTTAATGGGGCGATCAAGTAGACCAACAGCGTGGCGATGGGGCGTGGGTCAACACGCAGCATTTTTGCGGCCAGCCAGCCTAAGCCGACAAAGCCGAGCAGCATCAATAGCGGCCCCATTAATGTATTAGCGGCAAGGTTCTCCATGGCTTTTTTCCTGGTGGTTTCTCATGCGGCTTTCCCTAAGGGGCGTCCATCATGAGCTGAATTAACGTTGGCGCGTGGAATCTTTCATTGGCCGTCGCGCTTTCAAACGGCCAAAATAGCGGATAATACAGCGCTATTATATTATCTCGTACTTAAACCGACTGACCCATGAGGATATTTCATGAGCCGCCAAGAACATCCCCTCGGCATTAGCTTTGAGTTTTTTCCACCCAACACCGACGCAGGCCGGGAAAAACTGATGCACACGCGGGATCAGCTGGCGGCGCGTAACCCGCGCTTTTTCTCAGTGACCTATGGCGCCGGTGGTTCTACCCAAGCGCGTACGCGTGAAGTGGTGCGCGAGGTAGGCAAAAGCGGCATTACGACTGCGCCGCACCTCTCGTGCATTGGCAGCGAAAAAGCGCAGCTGCGCGACCTGCTGGCTCAGTACCGCGAAGAAGGTATCGATAGCTTGGTGGCGCTGCGCGGCGATATGCCGTCGGGTATGGCGAGCATCGGTGAGCTGCGTTACGCCAACGAGCTGGTGGAGTTTATCCGCGACGAAACCGGCGATTACTTCGAGATTGCCGTGGCCGCCTACCCAGAATCTCATCCACAGGCACCCCATCTCGATAAGGATGTGGAAAACTTCGCGCGTAAAATGAAAGCGGGCGCTAACATGGCGATTACGCAGTACTTTTTCACCGCCGATGCCTACTTCCATTTCGCCGATAAAGCCCGTGCCCTTGGCGTCGAGCAGCCCATTATCCCGGGTATCATGCCGATCACTAACTATACTAAGCTGGCGCGCTTTTCCGATGCCTGTGGCGCTGAGATTCCACGCTGGATCCGTAAGCAACTAGAAAGCTACGGCGACGATAGCGACGCCATCGCTGCATTTGGTACTGAAGTGGTCAGCCGCCTGTGCCAGCGGCTATTGGAAGGCGGCGCACCGGGGCTACATTTTTACACACTTAATCAGGCCGCGCCGGTACTTAAAATCGTCGATAATCTCGGCTAGCTCTCTTTGCCGCCACGGCATAACATCACACATAAAGAAACCCCGCCTCAGCGAATGAGCGCGGGGTTTTTCGTGCCGTGTTATAGGCAAAAAAAGCGTTAACGGCTAAGCATCAACTAGACGTTGTTGCCGCCTTGCCGTTGCCATATAGCCTGCGCTGCATGATAAACAGAATGGCCCCAATCACCAGGCCAGCTATATCAGAATAAATGCCGCCGTAAATCATAAACAGCGCACCTACCAGCATTACCACGCGTTGCAGCGTATTCACTGGGCCGAAGAACCACTTCTGCACCATACCCGAGAGCAATACGATACCGAGTGTCGCGGTAACGCCTACTCGGAGTATTTGCATGGCGGAGCCTTCCATCAGCATGGCCGGGCTATAGAAGAACATGAACGGCACGATGAACGCGGCCAGGCCAATCTTAAACGACGCCACCGAGGTGCCCATGGGATTGTCGCCAGAAATACCGGCGGCGGCATAGGAGGCCAAGGCAACGGGTGGAGTAATCGCTGAGACCACCGCAAAGTAGAACACGAAGAAGTGGGCAACCAGCGGCTCAATACCGATGTTGATCAAACCCGGTGCCACGACCGAAGCGGCCACGGCATAAGCGGCCGTGGTCGGCATGCCCATGCCCAGCATAATGCTGATTAACATGGCAAAGAACAGGGCAAGTAGTTGGCTAACGCCCGCTAAACCTAACAGCAACGACGAGAAGCGCGCGCCCACACCGGTCAACGAAATAACCCCGACGATCAAACCGGCACAAGCACACACCGCGATAATTTGAATCGACATGGTGCCCGCTAGCTGCAGGGCTCTTAAAATGGCACGAAGGCCCATTTTGTTCGGCGAAATCCAGCTGACAACCGCGGCTGACGCGGTGGCCAGTGTCCCTGCGCGGATGACCGAGTAGCCCATAAACAACGCGACGATCAGGATGATAATCGGTGCGAACAGGTAGACCTGTTTCACTAATTTGGAGAACAGCGGAATCTCGTCGTCGCGCATACCACGCATGCCTTTGCGCGCGGCTTCAAAATCAACCATGAAGTAGATGGACGCAAAGTAAAGAATCGCCGGAATGATGGCGGCAATAGCAATCTCGGTATATGGAATACCCGTTACTTCCGCCATGATGAAGGCACCTGCGCCCATAATTGGTGGCATGATTTGCCCACCGGTCGAGGCGGCCGCTTCAATGGCCCCGGCACTGCGCGCAGGGTAGCCAACCTTTTTCATCAGTGGGATCGTCAGCGAACCGGTGGATACCACGTTACCGGCGGACGTGCCGTTGATCATGCCCATCAAACCCGATGCGAAGATAGATACTTTTGCCGGGCCACCCCGGGCACGGCCAGCGGCGGCAAAGGCAAAGTTGACGAAATAGTCGCCCACTTTAGATGCTTGTAGAAAAGCGGCAAAAATAATGAACAAGATAATATAGGTCGAAGAAACGGCGGTGGTGGGGCCGAGTATGCCGGTATCGGTGTACACTTGGCTAAAGAAGCGTTGCACCGACAGACCTGGGTAGCCCAAAAAGCCGGGTAAATAGGGGCCGGCAAAAACGTAGCTGAGAAAGACCGCCGAAATAACCACTAATGCTAACCCGGCCACGCGGCGGGTCAGTTCCAGTATCAACATGGAGCCAGCAACCGCCGCCCAGGAAATACCGGGTGGGGCGAAGGATGTTCCGGTCGACATGCGAATATTGGTGTTAAACGCCACCAGCAAATAGCCGGCACTGGCGAGCGCACAGACCATTAGGACCAAGTCGGCCGGGTTAAAGTGATGGCGCGCTTGGCGATAAAACCATGACAGCACAACCGCAACGGCCGTCGTCGCCATGAGCGGATAACCGTAGTGCCAGTTTTCGATGCTGGGGTCGATGCGCATGGCCTCGCCACTAAGCGTTTGGTGCATTAAGAACACTTGCGCCAGTGTATAGGCAGCGGGAATCAGCAGCGCGTAACTCACCCACTTCAGCCAAGCACCCGACGCGTGACGATCATCTTCGGCGAAACGAGCCCCTGCAAATAGTCCATAACCGAGAATAAGCGCACCGGCAATATGCACGATACGGAACGACCAAGTTTCCATGGGATACACGTTGAGTGAAATCAGGTGAAAACTTGAGTAAGCAATAGCTAATACTGCAAATAAGATAAACTGCCAGCCGGTAAAAAGGCGGCGGTTGGATTCAACAATCTCTTCATCGACACCTTCGGCGAGTATCTCCGAGGCGGGTGAAGTCGCTTGGGCATCATCTTTGAGGCCGTCGGATTCTTGGTCGGTTTTGTGACTCATTAGAGTTCACCCTCACAGCAAACAAAGGGGCAATAGCAAAAATTGCCCCGCCCAACCAGGGTTGAGCGGGGCGCACGATAATGAAAAAGCTTTACTTAATTAACGCTTCATCAATTTCGTAGCCGTTCTCTTCGTACCAGCGTGCGGCACCCGGATGGAAAGGCAGCACGGTGTTGTGCTTGATGTTTTCTGGAATGGTGGTGGCCGCGCTGCGGTGAACCGACATCATGCGGTCATTGTTTTCCATAGTGGCCTTGGTGGCTTCGTAAACAAAGTCTTCCGGCAGGTCACAGCCAGCGATAGCAAAGTTCCACATGGAAACGGCGCGGGCGTCTTCTTCCAGGGTTTGGTACGTGCTAGCAGGGATGGAGAATTCCGCTACGGGGAAGTTCTCCATGATGGTGTCGACCTCTTCCTCGGTGAATTCAATGATGTTCACGTCGGTTTGCACTTCGAGTTGGCTAACCGCGGGAATCGGGATGCCAGCAGCGAAAGCGATGACGTCGATCAGGCCGTCTTGCAGCTGCCCGCCGAGATCCGACCAGCCGCCGTTACGGCGATCAAACTCAACGCCCAAGGTTTCTAGCATGGCCGGGAAGTAGGTGTCAGACGTTGAAGCCGAGGGGCCAAAGCCAATGCGAGCACCGTCGGGGATATCCGAAATCGACTCAATGCCCGAGCCTTCCAGTGCCGTAATCGAGAACGGTGTCTCATACATCGGGAACATGGCGCATACGTTGTCCATTTTTAAGCCGGGTGCGAGAGGGCTTTTGCCATTCACCGCGTCAGCCGCAGGACCCATGGTGGCGAGGCCAAAGGCGGCGTTGCCTTCGTGAACCAATGCCAGGTTTTGCGTCGGGCCGCCGGTCACTTCGCCGCCGCCTGAAACGTCTAGCTCGTCGGCGATAAAGTTAGCCCAGCCTGAACCGTAAACAAAGTAAGTGCCGCCTTGGCTGGCCGTGCCGACAGTGAAGTTATCCGGCCACTCAGAGCGGTCCGCTTGAACGCTACCGGCGGCAAGCAGCGCGCCACTGGCGAGCAGTAGCGCTGATTTAGGCATCATATTGCGCATGGCGTTTTTCCCTTAATGCTATTGTTGAATGTTTGTTCGCGTAGAGAATCGCTTGGCGATCTCACTAAGCGTAGTAGCTGTAGCGATCACCGTGCCATGTTTGTTTTTAACGTTTAAAATCAGTTGCCTATAATTTTTATGTTAAACTTTGGTCTATTTGGAGTTTTCGCAAAGTGTCCGGGTGTTCGCACATAAATGTCGCGCTTTTGTGCGGTTTTTCGCACAAGTCTAATGGTTGATTGTGATTAACGGAGTAAGCGTTAAGTATCAAGTGTTAGTTATTAATTCCTAAGCACTGAGGGGATGGCAGCGATGACGAAAAAGTCACCACTTCACGATCACTCGGCGTCAGTGCATAAATAAGCCGCTGCGCCTGATGTAGGTCGTTCATTAGCGTTGAGGCAAGTGCCGGGTCTAGGCGCTCGGAGCGCAGTCGGGTGGCGATCTCCCGCTGCCACTGCTGGCTAATCGTATCCAACGGCTCGACCACTGCTGTCATGCTGATATCCGTATTACCCTCGTTCTGCCCCTGACTGAGTTGATTGAGGCCTTGGGCAACCGCCAGGCGCAGCGCATCGTGGGCATCACGCAGTGGGCTTGTCCGTGCGGCATGACGCAGCAGACTGCGCTGTAGCACTTCGCCAAAGCGCACAGCTTCGACTAGGCGGAAGATACGCTGCAGACGTAGTTGTATGTGCGTTTGCTGCGCTTTGGTCAACGGCGTATCAATCCGCGCGTAGAAGGCTAAAATCTCGCTCAAAAGCGGCTTGATGCGCTCGTGGTAGCGCTCGTTGACTGCCGGCCAGGCGCTAGGGTCGATCAATGCGGTGGCTTTCTGCCGCTTGGGCGGGTGGCCCAACACATCGGCGCTGCGCATTAAAATAGCGCTACAAAGCACGTGGTACGCATGCCGTTCTAAACGCCGACACTCTTGCTCTAGCGCGTTGATCGCCGTATCAGGTAGTTGCAGCGCTGAGGCCTCAAGGTAGCGTGCCTGGGCATAAGGCTGCTTGGTCGAGGCGGGAAAAATACGCTCGAGCGCGCGCGCCAGTGCTGGGATCGCCGGTAGCATTAATACAATGCCAAGCACGTTGAATAGCGTATGAAAAAGCGCCAGTTTAAGTGGCCAAGCCTCGGCGCCAATGCCTATCACGGAGCTAATCTGGTCGACCAGCCACGCCAATGGCAGCAGCAAAAGTAGCGCCACTGCGCCGGTAAACAGGTTGAAAACCACATGCGCCCCGGCCAGGCGGCGTGCGGCGATGCTGGCGCCTAGCGCGCCCAGTAGCGCGGTGACGGTCGTGCCGACGTTGGCCCCAATCGCCACGGCAAGCGCCGGTAAGTAAGGCAGCTGCCCGCTGGCAAGGGCCGCTAGGGTAATCAAAAGCGTTGCGTGGCTTGACTGCATAACCACCGTGGCGATGACGCCAAATAGCACGTAAAGCGGCCAGTGCCAAAATTGCTCCCCGGCAAAGCCCTCAAGCGAAAGGCCGTTCTGCCAGGCGCTAAAGCCAAGTTTCATAAAATCAATGCCAAGAAACAAAAGCCCAACGCCCATCAACAGATACGCGTAGCCGCGGTAGCGCTTGGCGAGCAGGCGCGAACCGATCAGCCCGGCGGCGAGAAACGGCATGGCGTAGCGTGCAAGATCAAACCCTAGCCCGAAGGTGGCCATCAGCCAGGCGCCGGTGGTGGTGCCCAAATTGGCCCCAAACAGCAACGCAATCGCGCTAGGCAGCGTCACCAACCCAGCGCTGACAAACGACATCGATAGCAGCGTGATTAACGAGCTGGATTGCACGGTGGCCGTCGCCAGCGCGCCAAAGGCAAGCGCCCGGGGCTGCGTGCCGGTTGCGCGGTGCAGCCAGCGCTCTAGTTTGCCGCCGGAAAGCTGCTTGATGCCGCGTTCAAGATATCCCATGCCCCACAAAAATAATCCCAGGCCAGCCGCAAGCGTGGCAAGGTCTAGGTACGACATCAAAAGCGCCGTGGCCGCGAGTAACCCTGTAATCACGAGTCGGCCACTGAGTGTAGGGTGATTGTGTAGTCGCTGGCGCCATGGTGAGAAATAGGTGCTAAGGGCCACTGCCTTCTCCTTGGCGTTTGGGTGTCAGGAAAAAATCATGAAAACGTCATTTTATTGTAGCTTATTTGTCAGAGTGGCCTGGATCAAGAATGCGCACCGGCTGCACGTCCTGCTGCTTTTGCTCGTCGCGCACTTGGTTAACGCGGGTTTCTAATTCGGGTGCCGATTCGTCTTCGATGGGCAGCTGCTCAAAGAAGTCGCAGCTAACGCATTCACGGTAGCGGATGCCGTTTTGCTCCCAGGCACGAATGCGGTCCATCGCGGCGCACCTTGGGCAGGTGACGCCGGCAATAAAACGTTTCACAGTTGACATACTAGGCTCCTCGCGCGGCAGCTAAGTGTCGCGCGGTGGGTTAGGTGAGAGGTAAAACCATCAAACTAGGCGGCGCGTATGCCGCTATGGCGTAAAAGTGGCTCGACGCTGGGCTCGCGACCGCGGAAGTCGTGGAAAAGCTCAGCCGCATCGCGGGCGCCGCCTTGCTCAAGAATCTGGGTACGAAAGCGCTGGCCGGTTTCTGGGTCGAAAATCCCGGCTTCCTCGAAGGCGCTCCACGCATCGGCAGAAAGCACTTCGGCCCATTTGTAGCTGTAGTAGCCCGCCGCATAGCCCCCTGCAAAAATGTGCCCAAAGCTGTTTTGGAAGCGGTTGAATGCCGCTTTTGGCACGACGGAAACGTGTTCGCGTACGTCATCAAGCAGGGCCTGAATCTCGGTCGCGCTCGGCGCGCTAAGCTCGTGGTGAAGGCGCAGGTCGAACAGCGAAAATTCAATCTGGCGCGCCATGTCCATGGCGGATTGGAAGTTTTTCGCCGCTTGCAGGCGCTCAAGTAGCTCGGTAGGCAGCGGCTCGCCGGTGTCGACATGCTTCGCCAGCAGGTCGAGCCCTTCGCGTTCCCAGCAGTAGTTCTCCATGAACTGGCTGGGGAGTTCCACGGCATCCCAGGCTACGCCGTTGATGCCGGAAATGTCAGCGATATTCTGCTGGGTCAGCATGTGGTGCAGGCCGTGGCCGAACTCGTGGAACAGCGTAGTGACTTCGTCGTGGGTCAAAAGCGCCGGCTTGTCATTGACCGGCGGGGTGAAATTGCAGGTCAGAAAGGCCACGGGAAGCTGTAGGCCGTTTTGTGTCTGGCGGCGCACGCGGCAGTCCGCCATCCACGCGCCGCCGCGCTTGCCCTCGCGGGCGTATAGGTCAAGGTAAAACCCGGCAATCGGCGCGCCGTTTTCTGTGATGCGGAAGTAGCGCACGTCGTCGTGGTAGCGCGGCACGCCGTTGTCTTCCTCAAAGCACACGCCGTAAAGGCGTTCAACGACCTGAAATAGCCCATCGACGACCTGGGGTGATGGGAAGTAGGGGCGTAGCTGCTCTTGGGAGATCGCATGGCGCGCTTCGCGTAGCTTCTCGCTGGTGTAGGCGACATCCCAGGGCTCAAGCGTTTCAAGTCCCAGTTCGTCACGGGCAAAGGCGGTAAGCTCGGCAAACTCCTCTTTCGCCTGCGGTACGGCGCGGCGGGCGAGGTCGTTGAGAAAGTCGAGCACTTGTGCCGGGGAGTCGGCCATTTTGGTCGTCAGTGAATAGTCGGCGTAGGTATCAAAGTCAAGGAGTGCCGCGAGCTCTTGGCGCAGCGCCAGGATCTCTTCCATGATCTGGGCGTTATCGAATTCGCCTGCGTTCGGACCTTGATCAGAGGCGCGGGTGACAAACGCTGTGTACACCTCGCGGCGCAAGTCGCGGTTGTCAGCGTAGCTCACCACCGGGAAGAAACTCGGAAAGTCGAGCGTGATGCGGTAGCCGTCGAGGCCTTTGGCGTCAGCGGCGGCTTTCAGGGTGTCGAGCGCGCTTTCAGGCACGCCGGCGAGTTGGTCTGCGTCCTGAATGTCTTTGTGCCACGCCTGAGTGGCGTCAAGCACGTTATTGGAGAACTGGTTGGATAGGCTCGATAAGCGCGATTGAATCTCACCGTAGCGGGCTTTCCTCTCGGCGGGCAGGTCGACGCCGGCCAAGCGAAAATCGCGCAGGGTGTTATCCACCGCGCGGCGCTGGGCGGCGTCGAGCGACAGCCAAGCAGGGCCGTCTTTTAGCGCTTGCCATGCGGTAAAGAGCCCTTCGTGCTGACTCACCCAGGTGCTGAATTCTGACAGCTTACCGATACAGGCTTCGTATGCCTCACGCATTTCCGGCGTATTCATGGTGCCGTTTAGGTGCGAAACCGGCGACCAGACGTTGGAGAGACGGTCGTTGATCGCTTCCAGCGGGGCGGCGAAGTTCTCCCACGTGGGCGTGGTAGCTTGCGCCTTTGAAGCGAGGGCATCGATCTCCTCACGGCTCTCATCGAGAAGTGTCTCGATGGCAGGCACCACATGGTCGGCGCGAATCTCGTCAAACGGCGGTAACGCGTGCGCTTCAAGCAGGGGGTTGTGGGACATAGCAGCCTCGGTTGGGAAAACGTGTGATGTGCTGAGTTATAGAATGTGGGCGCGAAGGCGTGGTTTCAATCCTCACGGCGCCACGCAGGATTGGCGTGAAGGCGGGCGCCTGCTAGGCTTGCTGGCTTTGTCGGGTAATGCAGCCGCGGTTTATCGCCGCCAACGTGTCATTTTCTTAAGCAAACGGGACAGGCAATGAGCGAGACGCTAGAGCGCTGGGGATCAAAGCGGGCCTTTATTTTAGCCGTGACAGGCGCGGCGGTTGGGTTGGGTAATATCTGGCGCTTCCCTTATGTGGCGGGCGAGAACGGCGGCGCGGCGTTTTTGCTGATTTATGTCGCCTTTGTGCTGCTGTTGGGCCTGCCGGTGATGATGGCAGAAATTCTTATCGGGCGCGCTGGGCGGCGCGGGCCAATGCAGGCGCTTGGCGTGCTGGCGGCCGAGGCCGGGGCGTCGCGGCATTGGCGTTGGTTGGGGTTATTTGGCGCGTTCACGGTGTTCTGTATCTTGTCGTTCTACTCGGTAGTGTCTGGGTGGTCGATCGAGTTTCTGGTGGCGTCCATCAACGGCAACTTCCAGGGGGCCTCAGCGGCGGAAATAGGTGCCGGCTTCGAGTCGTTTCTGGCCAACCCGGGGCTTTTGGTGTTTAACCACACGCTGTTTCTATTTATGACCATGTCGGTGGTGGCTGCCGGCGTAGCCAAAGGGTTGGAGCGGCTTAATAACTTGCTGATGCCGCTGCTTTATCTGCTGCTGTTGCTATTGGCGAGCTACGCCAGCACCACCGAAGGGTTTGGCACGGCGCTGGCGTGGCTGTTTCTGCCGGAGTTTGGCGCCGTTACCCCCAGTGTCGTTCTGCACGCGATGGGACATGCCTTTTTCACCTTGGCCGTCGGGGCGTGTGCGCTCATGGCGTACGGGGCCTATATGCCGGATGACCAAAGCCTGCCCAAAGCCGCCGGTGCTGTGGCTGTCCTCGATATTAGCGTGGCACTGCTCGCGGGCATTGCGATTTTTTCTGTGGTGTTTGCCCAAGGAATGGACCCCGCAGACGGCCCAGGGTTGATGTTTGTGACCCTGCCGATTGCGTTTTCGGAACTGCCCGGTGGCTCGCTGTGGTTAAGCGTGTTCTTTTTATTGCTGTTGCTCGCCACCTGGACATCGGCGATCAACCTTGCCGAACCCATGGTCGCCACACTTCAAGGGCTGGGATTTCGTCGCGGTCGCGCTACGGCAGTGGTGGCGCTGAGTGTGTGGCTATTAGGACTATTCTCGGCGTTTTCCTTCTCGTTTATGGCTGACTTCCGTCCGCTACTTGGGCGTAATATGTTTGAACTGGTCAGCAGTATCCCGCCGGATATCTTCTTGCCGGTTGGGGGGCTGTTGATCGCCGTATTTGCCGCCTGGGTGATGCCGCGCGCCACCGTTATGCAGGCGTTAGGAACGAGCGAGCGCGGCTTTTACCTATGGCAAAATGTCTTGCGTTGGGTCGCCATTCCGTTGACCTGTATCGTGTTATTAAGCGCGCTGGTGTAAAACGCCCAGGGCAGCAAGAGGAGAGATAACAATGAGCACAGCATTACGCCCTTACCAGGGGCAAACGCCGACGCTTGGCGAACGGGTTTATATCGACCCGGCTAGCGTCGTGATCGGTGATGTCACGCTGGGCGATGATTGCTCGGTGTGGCCGATGACGGTGATTCGTGGCGATATGCACCGTATCCGCATTGGCGCTCGCGTTAGCGTACAAGATGGCAGTGTGCTGCATATTACCCACGCCAGCGACTACAATCCCGATGGTTTTCCACTGACCGTGGGCGATGATGTCACCATTGGGCACAAGGCAATTCTGCATGGCGCCACTTTGGGTAGCCGCATCTTGGTCGGCATGGGCGCAATCGTGATGGATGGCGCTGTGGTGGACGATGACGTCATCATTGCTGCAGGCGCGGTAGTCACGCCGGGCAAGCATCTTGAAAGCGGCCATGTGTACGCCGGCAATCCGGCGAAGGCGCTGCGCCCCCTCAAAGAAAAAGAGTACACGTTCTTTTCCTACACGGCGGGTAACTACGTCAAATTGAAAGACCGCTTTCTCACCGAGGCATCAGCATAACCCTCGTGTTGAGTAGCCGTTCGCTTAACTTCATGGAAGCGCGGCCCGTTTTGTTTTGATTTTTCTGCGTTATTTAAGCGTTAGTCATGTTGCGGTGGAGCGAAATCTGATAATTTATCCAGTTTTCTAGGATGCCGTGACATGGCAAATTTTCGCACGCATATCACCGTCGCGACGGCGGGCGGCATGCTAGTGGCGTACGCTGGCTGGCAGGCGCAGTGGTGGCCCTCTTCCCAGGCCATGCTGATTTGCGCGCTTACGGCGTTTGGCGGCATTTTGCCCGATATCGACGCTGACCGTTCGCACTCCATTCGGCTGATTTTTAACCTGCTCTCCGTACCCGCGCTCGTGCTCGGTGTGCTGTTGTTACAGGCGTGGCTCACGCCGGGCATGCTGTTAGTGGCGTGCGGCGGTATCTACTTTTGCGTGCGTTATTTATTGGGCGTGCTGTTTTCACGACTCACCGTGCATCGCGGTATTTGGCATTCGCTTTTGGCCGGATTGCTATGCGCGCTGCTGACGGCGGCATTGAGTTTTCAGATGCTGGCGCAGTCGGCGTGGTTGGCTTGGTCTCACGGTATCGCGGTCTGGGTAGGGTTTAGCATTCACTTACTGCTTGATGAGCTTTATAGTGTCGACCTTGAAGGCGCGCGGCTCAAGCGCTCGTTTGGCACGGCGCTAAAACTCACCGACGGCCGCCGGCCGATGTCGAGTCTGTTAATGCTGATCGCGACGCTGACGTTGATTCCGTGGCTGCCGCCGTGGGCAGCGCTGGGTGAGCTTTTGCATCAGGGCTCGCTACTGTGGCGGTAATCCTCCGCGCGCAGGCCGTGTTTTTTGAGTTTGTCGTAGAGCGTTTTACGCGGAATGCCCAGATGCTCACACACTGTCGTGGCACGCCCGTGATGGCGGGCAAGCGACTGGCTAATCAGGCTTTTTTCAAACAGCTCCACTTGGCGTGGTAGCGAGGAGGCTTGGGTATCGGCATTTTCCCCTTCTAGCAGCTCATCCAGACGGTAGTCGAACGCAGCCCCGAGTAGCACGTAGCGTTCGGCAAGGTTGCGTAACTCGCGCACGTTGCCCGGCCAATCGTGGGCCAGCAGGGCGGCCACGGCATGGCTATCTAGCGGCGGCGCCTCAAGCCCACTGCGGTTGGCCGCAACGACGGCGAAGTGCTGAAAAAGCAGCGGAATATCTTCGCGACGCTCGCGTAGGGCTGGCAGGGGCAGCGTTACCACATTGAGACGATAGTAAAGGTCCTCGCGGAAGTGACCGCTTTCCGCCGCGGTTTTTAGGTCTACCTTGGTCGCGGCGATAACACGAATGTTCAGCGGGATAACGTCGTTGGCGCCCAAGCGCTCAATGGCGCGTTCTTGCAGCACGCGCAGCAGCTTGACCTGAAGTGCCAGCGGCATTGACTCAATTTCGTCGAGAAACACGGTCCCGCCATTGGCGTGCTCGAACTTGCCTATGCGCCGTTCAACCGCACCGGTGAAGGCGCCTTTTTCGTGGCCGAATAGCTCCGACTCGATGGTGTTTTCGGGTACCGCCCCGCAGTTGATCGCCATAAAGGGATGATTGCGCCGTGCACTGCGCTCGTGAATCGCGCGAGCGACAAGGTCTTTGCCGGTGCCGGTTTCGCCGAACAGTAGCACGTCAGCTTCTACCTGACTGATGCGTTGGATCATCGCTGCCAAGCGGGATACCACGTCAGTGCGCCCGACGAGTCGCGGGCCGAGCGCCGCCTGCTGTGCCTCCAGTTCGGCTTTTAAGCGATAGTTTTCCAAGCTTAGCTGGCGCTTTTCAATCCCGCGGCGCACTACATCGAGCAGTTGATCCCCGGCAAAGGGCTTTTCCAGAAAATCCCAGGCACCGGCGCGCATCGCTTCCACGGCGGTGGAAATATCGCCGTGGCCGGTGATCAAAATCACCGGCAGCGTCGGGTCGCGCTCATGCAGCGTGCGCAACAGCGCCATGCCGTCTATGCCGGGCATGCGAATATCGCTGACGACCACACCAGGGAAGTTGGGCGTTAGCGCTTCAAGCGCCTGTTCGGCGGATTCAAAACAGTGCGGCGTGTAGCCCGCGAGCTCCAACGTTTGGCTCGCGGTGATACGCAGGTGCGGCTCATCGTCGATCACCATGACCGGCAGCGTCGACGGATCATGCATGAGAGGGTGTCTCCAAAGCGGTACGGGGGGCGTCGGCAAGCGGTAACGTGACGCTAAACTCGGCGCCGCCTTCATCGCGGTTGTAGGCGTAAAGCTTGCCGCTGAGGTCTTCCATGATACGCGATGAGATCGAAAGGCCCAGCCCTAAACCGCTGCCGGGGGCCTTGGTGGTAAAAAATGGCTCGAAGATCTGGTCGAAATGCGCTTCATCGATGCCAGGGCCGCTATCAGCAATATGAATAGAGACATGGCTAGCATCGGTTTTGACCGTGACCAGGAGAGTCGGCATGGGGGTGTCTTTCATCGCCTGAAGTGCATTGCTGATGAGATTCACGATGACTTGCTCTAAGCGGACAAGGTCGCCTTTGACCCACAGGGTCTCGCGAGGGATATGCTGCTCTACGTTAATTTGGCCCGCGCGCAAGCGGCTGTGAAAAAGCCTAAGCGCATACTCCACGCAGGACTGCACCGAAATGGTTTCTTGGCGCTCGCCGCTTTTGCGCGAAAATTGGCGTAGCTGGGCGCTGATTTCCGCCATACGCTCGGTGAGTTCAATGATTTCGGCGAGATTGGCATCGGCTTGATCCACGCGGGAGAGTTCAATAAAACGACGGGCGTTTTCGCCATAGGCGCGAATCGCGGCGAGTGGTTGGTTGAGTTCATGGTTGATGCCCGCAGCGAGCTGGCCGAGCACGGCGAGCTTTGCGGCTTGAATCAACTCATCTTGGGTTTGTCGCAGGTTAGCCTCTGCACGCCGGCGCTCTTCGATTTCGGCCGATAAGCGTTGGTTGCTGGCAACTAAATCTCGGGTGCGCCGCTCCACGCTTATTTCCAGCTCATCGCGCACGCGCGCAAGCGTTTGGCGTTCGCGTTCGGCGAAGGTTTCGCGCTCGCGGCGCAGGCGCAAGCGCTGCCAACCGATGCCGCCGCCGAGTGCGACGACGCCGTAAAGTCCGCCCGCCATCAAGGCCGTCATCCACTGCGCGCTGACGACCGAGTTGATCGGCTTAAGAATGTGCATCTCCCATTCAAACTCGGGCAGTTTGCGCGTCAAGCTCAAGTAGCGATGATCGCTAAGCGGCCCGTTATCGAACCCGATCAGCTGAGAGCCAGGCGCGTATTGCGCTTCCATACGGATGCCGGAGGCCTCTAGTGGTTCCGCGGCATAGCGACGGGTTTCGCGTAGGGTTTCGCGCTGCTCATCGGAGAGGGGATGGAGCGCATTCATACGCAGCTTAGGTTCGCTAGCCAGAAAGATGATGCCGTCTGTGTCGGTGACAAATAGCGTGGCGTCCTGTTCCGCCCAGTTATCTTCCACATCGTTTAACAGCACCTTCACCACCATTACGCCATCCGGGCGCGCGTCGGGAGAGGTGGTGTCTAGCCATACCGGGGCGGAAAAATAGTAGCCGCGCTCTAGTGACTGTACGCCCAGCCCGTGAAAGCGCCCTTGGCGGCCGGCAATCGCTTCAGTGTAGTAGCTTCGAAACGCGTAATTTTGACCAATAAAGGTGTTGGCTCGGTGCCAATTACTCGCGGCGAGCGTGGTGCCCTCGCGATCCAGCAGGTAGACATCCGATACGCCGGCGGTAAAGCGAAAACGGTCAAGCAGCAGGTTGAGCGGCATTACGTCTTGGCGCTCGGGGGAGGCGAGAAAACGCTGAACGCCTTCGCGGGTGGCGAGCATTTGCGGCAAATAATCGTAGCGCAGCAAGTAGCCGTTTAGGTTGGCAGCGGAGAGACGCAGCTCATTCTCGGCGTCCTCTTGAAGGTTTGTTAGCGCTTGCTCCCGCGCGAACTGCGCGGCTTGCCACATCACCACAAGTAGCCCCACAGCGACAATGAGCCAGCCAAGGTGCCGCCACTGCTTTAAGCCTTTCTTTTGTATCATGCCGGAGAAGAAACGCTTTGGGAGCGGCGTAGGGCACGTTGGGCGCGGGTTTCGGCGCGCGCCATTTCCAGTAAGCCCTCTTCAACGAAGACTAAGTGTTCGTGTGCGCGGTTGCGGGCATCTTCGGCACGGCCGTCTAAAATGGCATCCAATAATGCACGGTGCTGCTTCATTAGCTGGTTGCGCGAGTCGGGCTTGGCGAACAAGTGCGCAAGGTTATCGACAATACTCTGTTCCAGTAGGTGAAAAATCCCCCGAATGCTATGCAGCAGTAGGACATTGTGGGCAGCTTCGGCAATGGCGAGGTGAAAGGCGGCATCTAGCTTGGCTTCCTGGGCAGGATCAGCGCCGGCAAAGCCGCCGTCTAACTCTTCAAAGCGTTGAATTAAAATGGCTTTGTCCGCCGGTGTGGAACGTAGCGCCGCATAGTAGGCGGAGATGCCTTCCATCGCATCGCGAAACTCCAATAGATCAAGGTGAAATTCTTTGTGCCGTGAGAGCATTTCCAGCAGCGGATCGGTGTAACTGCTATTAAGCGTATCGTTGACGAACGTGCCACCTCCTTGACGGCTGGTCAGCAGTCCCCTTGCGGCCAGCTTTTGAATGGCTTCGCGCAGCGAGGGGCGTGAGACGCCAAAACGCTCGGCCAGCTCGCGTTCCGACGGTAAGCGCTGCCCCGGCTTTAGGCTGCCCTCTAAAATCATGGCCTCTAGGCGTTCGGTAATGACATCGGCTAAGCGCGGTTGGCGAAGCGGCGAGTAAGTCATGAGAAGCTCCTTAATTGGTAAGACCAATGCTAAGCAATTTGCGCAGCACCTTCAACCGGTTTGGCAGGCCACGTGGGATGAAAGTTGTTTTGCTGGTGGGGCTTTTCTTTGAAGGCGTAAAACTAAAGTATAGGCGAGAAAGTCATGACAAGAGGGTGTCGTGATTTGACACTTTTCTAGCGTTTCACTACCGTTGGGCCTGGCTTTTTTGTAAATTGGTAAAACCAATTTTTAAGTGCGGTGCGCCGGCCTAGATAAGCATGTATAGCACCGGATAGCCGCCGTAAGCCGACTCTTTGGTAACGGCTTTAAATAGTGCACTCATTGCATAGGGCTCGTCATGATTATTTCAGCACCCACAGACTACCGGCAAGCAGCCAAGCGTCGCCTTCCTCCCTTCCTATTTCACTACGCAGACGGCGGGTCTTACGCGGAACGTACGTTACGTCGTAACGTCGAGGACCTCGCGGATATCGGGTTGCGGCAGCGAGTGCTCAAGGATATGTCGTCGCTCTCGCTAGAAACCGAGCTGTTTGGCGAAAAACTTTCCATGCCAGTTGCCTTGGCACCCGTTGGGTTAACAGGCATGTACGCGAAGCGTGGCGAAGTTCAAGCGGCGCGAGCGGCCGCTAAGAAAGGCGTGCCTTTTACCCTATCGACGGTATCGGTGTGCCCGATTGCCGAAGTCGCGGCCGCCGTTGAACGTCCGATCTGGTTCCAGCTCTACGTTCTAAAGGACAGGGGCTTTATGAAACATGTCCTTGAGCGTGCCAAAGAGGCGGGAGTCAAAACGCTGGTCTTTACCGTCGATATGCCTGTGCCAGGAGCGCGCTATCGCGACGCGCATTCAGGCATGAGTGGCAAGCACGGGCCAATGAGACGTGTCCTTCAGGCGGCGATGCGACCTCTTTGGGCGTGGGACGTGGGAATCCATGGTCGCCCGCACGACTTGGGCAACGTTTCTGATTATCGAGGTAAGCCAACCGAGCTTGAGGACTACATTGCTTGGCTGGGTGATAACTTTGATCCCGCTATTTCGTGGAAAGATCTGGAGTGGATTCGCGAGTTTTGGGATGGCCCCATGATCATTAAGGGGATCCTAGATCCTGAAGACGCTCGAGATGCGGTGCGCTTCGGTGCTGATGGTATTGTTGTTTCCAACCATGGCGGTCGTCAGCTAGATGGTGTTCCCTCTACGGCGCGAGCCTTGCCTGCGATAGCAGATGCCGTTAAAGGCGATTTGAAAATTCTGGCCGACTCCGGTGTGCGCAATGGGCTAGATGTTGTGAGAATGATTGCCATGGGTGCGGATACGGCGCTGATTGGTCGCGCCTTTATTTATGCGCTTGCGACCGCTGGGGAGTCCGGCGTCTCTCATTTGCTTGAGCTGTTTGAAAAAGAGATGCGAGTCGCAATGACCCTGACCGGGGCGCGCAGCATTGCCGACCTTACGCAAGACTCTCTGGTATCGGAGGTATAGCGAGCCTCTCAGCGCTTGGCCGTCAAACTTGGTGCACTACAAACATAGTGAGCCAGTCCATAATTTTTTTATATGCACCCCTTGCCAACCCGGCGGTTAACCCGTAGAGTACGCATCCGCTGCCGGGGACGCCGAGCGTTACCAGCGGTGAATGAGGTGTAAAAACCTTGGTTTGTCAGAAGGTTAGGGGTTTGATCGCTGAGTCAGTTGGCATCGATCACCCGGGTA
>NZ_JACCDF010000021.1 GCF_013415105.1 Vreelandella salicampi | reverse complement strand
TCATCCGTGAGCATTTGTCGGGGCATCGCAAGCTCGCAGTTTGTTGGCGTGAGAACCTCTATTCTGCGAGCTTGCCCCTATCCTGCCAAATCATCCTCGACCAAACGTCAACACGCCCTAGCACTCTTTCCCTACAGAATGCCTTTCACGCTTATCTTGGCACGAGGATGACACAGATTTGACGCAGGCAAAAAATAAGGGCCTACGCCTTAACGTAAGCCCTTGAAAAATAATGTTTTAAAAACGATGGTGCGCCCGGCAGGATTCGAACCTGCGACCCTCGGCTTCGGAGGCCGATACTCTATCCAACTGAGCTACGGGCGCTTAGTGGATGCGTATCGTAACCGGGCACGCCGCTTGTGTCTAGCTGAGCGGGCGCTTACGCGCTAACAGAATTGACCCTTTTTACCTCTCTGGTGCATGCTTTCCAAGCATCATTTTCACGTCGCATTTTCGAATAACAATGCACCCTGTGTGCCTCTTTGTCTCAAAAGGGAAATCATAATGAAAACATTTGCACTTAACACGCTGGCACTCTCTGTTTCTCTCGCCTTAGTCGGTACGGCTAACGCCTCCGATTTTGACGATATGGACCCCGTCACACTGCGCCTAGCGCACGTGGTCAACGAGCAGGATGGCTTTCATATCGCCGCCACCAAGTTCGAGGCACTGGTGGAAGAGCGCACCGACGGCAAGGTGGATATCGAGATCTACCCCAACGCCTCACTAGGTGACGAGCGTACTTTGCTGGAAGGCATGCAGATCGGCACCGTCGATATGGGCGTGATTACCAACGGTCCGGTAGCCAACTTCGTTGAAGAGATGGCGGTATTTGAACTGCCGTTCCTGTTCCCTTCCCCAGAAGCCGCTTACGGCGTGTTGGATGGCGAAATCGGCCAAGAGCTGCTGGACAAGCTTTCTGACGTCAACTTGAAAGGCCTGGCCTATGCCGAACGCGGCTTTCGTAACCTGACCAACAGCGAGCGCCCGGTCAACGCCCCGGAAGACTTGGAAGGCCTGCGCATTCGCGTGATGGAAAACCCGGTGTATGTCGATACCTTCCGCGAGCTGGGCGCCAATGCCGTTCCCATGGCGTGGACCGAAGCCCTCACCGCCATGCAGCAAGGCACCATCGATGGCCAGGAAAACCCGGTCAACGTCATTCACTCGTTCAACCTGAATGAAACCCAAAACTACATGACGCTTTCGCGCCACACCTACGCTCCCGCCATTTTTGTGATGGGCATGTCAGTGTGGAACAAGCTCCCTGAAGCGGCGCAGACAGTGCTCGCCGAATCAGCGCAAGAGGCCGCTGAGCACGAACGTCAAGTAAACGCCGAGATGAAAGCCGAGCAGCTGGCCGATTTGCGCGAAGCGGGTATGGAAATTAACGACTCCCCCGACATCGAGGCCTTCCAAAACGCCGTAACACCGGTATACGACAAGTACGGTGAGCAATTCGGCGATTATCTGCCGCGCATTCAGTCCTCTCTTCAGCAGTAACGGGCTTTCCACCGAGGTGGCCTGACGTAAGGTGACTGGATTTCCGGTTGCCGTTGGCGGCTGTTCAAGCGGCGTGAAAACACCGCCGGAACAGCCGTTTCCTTCAAGAGACACACCTGATGGTTGAAACAACCAATATAAAACTGACCTCAAGACTCAATAAGATAAATCTCAACTTATTATTGGTTTTTCACACACTCTACCGAAAGCGGAGCTTGACGCTTACCGCAGAATCGCTGTGCCTGAGCCAGCCCGCCGTCAGCCACTCCCTAAAGAAGCTCCGCCTGTTACTGGACGACCCGCTGTTCATCAAGAGCATGGATGGCATGCAACCGACTCCGCTCGCCCGGCAGATGGACGCCGCCGTGGCAAAAGGCCTGTTCTATTTCGACCAGGCGATTCACAGCAGCAGCGAGTTCTCGCCCGCCACGACAAAACGGGAGTTTCGTGTCAGCCTGACAGATTACGTTAGCCAACAGCTGCAACCCAAGCTCATCCAGCACTGTCTAGCGCATGCCCCAGACTTGTGTTTCAACATGCTGTCGACGCGTATCGCGAGCGCCGAGGAGGCCCAGCGGGTTCTACAGGAGCACGATATCGACCTGGCCGTGGTGCAATTCGAAACCTTGCCGCTAACCTCGCATCACGAGTACCTGTTCGACGACGAGATTGGCTGTGTCGGCGACGCCACGCTGCATGGGGATAAAAGCCATATCACCCTCGAGACGTTTCTGAATACACCACAACTCGCCTTGTCCCATCGCGAGGACAGCCCGTCCTTGATCAATGAACGATTAAAGACGCTGGGGCTGGAACGAAAGATCGTCGCCAAGACGCCTTACATCAATCCGCTTCAGGAGATACTGGTATCGACGAACCTGCTCTGCGTGGTGACCCGAAGCGCGGCCAATGTCATCTGCCGCAACAACGCCTTGAAATTCTATGCCCTTCCGCTGGATGTACCGGCGTTCAAGGTGTGCCTCTGCTGGGATGAGAGAAAGGATCACGACTCGGGCATCCGCTGGTTGAGAACGCTGATCAGGGAGCTGATACACCCCGCCCCCTGATCGTGTTTGCGCTGAAACCGCCCGGCGCTTTCTCACGCTCAATCCAGCGCTACCACCTTGCCGGGGTTCAATAGGCCTTTGGGATCGAGGGCGGTTTTCATGCGTTTCATTAGGGCAATCTCCTCGCTGGAACGGCAAATGCTCAGGTAATCGCGCTTTTCCAGGCCGATGCCGTGTTCCGCAGAAACGGAGCCGCCGTATTCCTTCAGCGGGGTGTACACCAGTTGCTCGACTTGGCGGCGGCTTTCCGGGCTGTCGTCTCGCACCGTGATCATGATGTGCAGGTTGCCATCGCCGAGATGGCCGAACACCACCATCTTCCCCACCTGAGGCCACTGCGCCTTGAGGCCTTGCTCCAGCAGCTCGACGTAGGCATCCATATGGGGAATCGGCAGGCTGACGTCATAGGAAAACATCGGCTTCAGCTCTTTCACCAAGACTTCTATGTCTTCCCTGATCGCCCAGATGACTTGGCGTTGAGCTCGGGAATTGGCCAGTACGGCGTCGGTGATCAAGCCAGCTTCCAGGGCTTTCTGCAAAACCTGCGAGAAGTGCTCGGCATCGCGTTCGTCGTCTAGGCCCAGGGTTTCGATGATGGCGTAAAAAGGCGAGTCGTCCGCCAGCAGGGGCGTGTGCTTACCGCTCTCGGTGGTCATCAGCTTGTAGTGGTTATTCCACAACGCCTCAAAGGCGCTGAGACTATTGGCCAGCTCCTGGGAAACCAAGCCCAACAGCTGGGTTAGGGCATCGAAGGAGGGCACCGCGACCAGAGCGGTCTGCTCGCTGGGCATGTGCGGCTGCAACCGCAGTACGGCACGGGTGACGATCCCCAGCGTGCCTTCGCTGCCGATGAACAGCTGCTTCAGGTCGTAGCCGGCGTTGTTTTTCAGCATTTTGTTCAACGAGCTGACCACGGTGCCATCGCTGAGCACGGCTTCCAGCCCCAGCACTTGCTGGCGCATCATGCCGTAGCGTATGACCCGGATACCCCCGGCATTGGTGGCGATGTTGCCGCCAATGGTGCACGACCCCCGGGCGCCGAGATCAAGCGGAAACTGCATATCGATCTCCGCCGCGGCTTCCTGAACATGCTGAAGGGTCGCCCCGGCCTGGACCTGGAGAGTAGAGCCCACCGAATCAATGTCTTCTATCCGGTTCATCAATTCCAGCGAGACCACCAGCTCCTCCGGGCTCGCCTCACCGCCGTGCACGATGCCGGTCATGCCGCCATGGGTCACCACCGGCTGGTCGGCCTGGTAACACAAAGCCATCACCCGGCTGAGCTGTTCGGTGTCACGCGGTCTTACAATCGCCTTGGCGCGACAGGGCGCCCCGGTAAACCAGTCGACGCTTCGCTGCGAAACATCATCACCGAGCAGCACCCCTTCCGGGCCGACTATCGCCACCAGATCGTTGAGCAACTTATCCATTTCTTATTCCTGTTTTAGCGGGCTACGCCATTGGTAGCAAGGCCAGGCAATCTCGTCAGCCTTTATAATCTGCTCACCAGGGCATGCACTCAATGGCAAACGCTTGCAGGCTAGCGCTAACCGCCATCACGCTCAAGCCCAAGATCTATAAAGATTTTTTGGATCAATCCCGCGAATAGTGGCATAAAAATAAGTAATTTGTGCCGCAAGTCCGATGTGATATAGATGATGCCTAAGAAGACAGTAACGTCGCGGTAAAACACAACAAGAAAGCTAACCCTCAGGAGTTCATGTGAGTAATCTCGCCCATTTCGCCCGTCATACCGTATCCCGCTCTATGCCTAGCGCGACCAGCCAGTTCAAACAGCTAACACTCGCACTTGGCTGTGCAGGCCTGTTTGCGTTGCCGCTTTCTGGCCAAGCCGAGGAGATCGCTCCTACCACCCTGCGCCTTGCCCACGTGGTGAATACGGAAGACACCTACCACATCGCCGCTGAGCGATTTCAGCAGCGGGTCAGCGAGCAGACCGATGGCGCGGTCACCATTGAGATATTCCCCAACGCCACCTTGGGTGACGAACGCACCCTGCTGGAAGGCATGCAGATCGGCACCGTCGATATGGGCGTGATTACCAACGGGCCGGTGGCCAATTTCGTCGATGAGTTTTCCGTTTTCGAGCTGCCGTTCCTGTTTCCCTCCTCCGAGGCCGCTTACGACGTGTTGGATGGCGAGATCGGTCAGGAGATCCTGGGCAAACTGCAGGATGTGAACCTCAAGGGGCTGGCCTACGCTGAACGCGGATTCCGCAATATCACCAATAGCCAGAATGCGGTCCATGAGCCCGCCGACCTCGACGGTTTAACGCTACGCGTCATCGAGAACGAGGTTTATGTCGACACCTTCCGCGAATTAGGAGCCAACGCCGTTCCCATGGCGTGGACGGAAGCGCTGACCGCGCTGCAACAAGGCACCATTGATGGCCAGGAAAATCCGGTCAATGCCATCCATGCCTTCAACCTGGCAGAAACTCAAGACTATCTGACCATGACGCGGCACATCTACGCGCCGGCTATCTTCATCATGAGCCTGCCGGCTTGGAACAGCCTCCAGGAGGAGCTTCAGGACATCGTGCTTGATGCCGCGCAGGACGCCGCCGCTTACGCCCGGGAACAAAACGCCGAGATGGAAGCCGTGCAACTGGCTGACCTGCGCGAAGCGGGTATGGAAATTAACGACTCCCCCGACATCGAGGCCTTCCAAAACGCCGTAACGCCGGTGTACGAGAAGTACGGTGAGCAATTCGGCGACTACCTGCCGCGCATTCAGGAGGCGTTGAACCCGTGATGTCGTTTGCACAGCCGTTACTAACGCTGTTGCAACGCACCGAGCGCGGGCTGGATGCCATTATCCAGCCCGCAGTCTTTGCCTGTATGGCGGCGTTAATCGGCGTTATTACGCTACAAATTGTCTCACGGGTGCTATTTACCGCCGTGGGTTGGACGGAAGAACTTGCCCGTTTTTTGCTAGTGTGGCTGACGTTTTTAGGTGCCACCTTGGCGTTTCAGCGGGGGCGACACATCGCCGTGACGTTCCTGGTCGATGCCCTGCCTGCGCGCTTACGCAAGCTCGCTAGATTCGTTGCGCTTAGCGTGGTTTTGGCCCTCATGATCGCGCTGATCGTGATCGGCTACCGCTATATGCAGGTACAAAGCTTTCAAAAATCCGCCTCGTTACGTATCTCCATGACCTACGTTTACGCAGTGATGCCTTTCTGCACAGCCATCATGGCTTGGTACACGCTGGTGGATCTCCTTGAAACGCTTGTTCATGGCAAACCAGACACGCCACAGGAGCCGCAGCCATGACGCTTGTGCTGTTTGGGTTATTTTTCGTGTTTATGCTGCTGGGCGTTCCCATTGCCTTCGCGATTGGCGCCAGCACCCTGTTTGCCCTGCATCAATCCGGCGTGCCCCTGATGGTGGTAACCCAGCAGATGTTCCAGGGCATCAACTCCTTCGCGCTGGTGGCCGTGCCGATGTTCATCCTGGCCGGCGATTTAATGGCCCAAGGCAAGGTCAGCGAAAAGTTAGTCAACTTTGCCGACTCGTTGGTCGGTTTTATGCGCGGCGGCCTCTCTGTTGTCTCGGTCATGGCGGGCATGTTTTTCGCGGCCATTTCCGGCTCGGGGGCGGCCACCACCGCGGCGGTGGGTTCAAGCCTTGTGCCCGAGCTCAAGCGTAAGGGCTACGAGCCCGCTTCCGCCGCGAGCTTGATTGCCGCAAGCGGTACCATCGGCGTGGTGATTCCGCCATCGGTGCCAATGATTATTTACGCGGTCATTGCCCAGCAGTCGGTTTCAAAGCTGTTTTTGAACGGCTTTATTCCTGGTGTGGTGATGGGGGTGGGGCTCATGGCGATTGCCATTATGCAGGCCTACAAACGCCAGTACCCTCACGGCACGGCCTTTTCGTTGACGACCGTCTGGCGCACGCTAAAAGACGCTAGCTGGGGGCTGATGACGCCGGTTATTATTTTGGGCGGTATTTTTTCGGGCATTTTTACGCCCTCTGAGGCAGCGGTCGTGGCGGTGAACTACGCCCTGATCGTGTCGCTTTTCGTCTACCGCGACCTAACGCTAAAAGACGTTTATCAAGTGCTCATCCGCTCAGCGATGACCACGGCGGTGATCATGCTGGTGATTGCGATGTCGGCTGTGCTGAGCTGGACGCTCTCCAGCTGGCAGGTACCCGGCGCCATCGCCCAATCCGTGCTGTCACTGTCAGCCAACCCTTACGTTATCATGCTACTGGTCGTAGCCGTGATTCTGCTCACCGGGGTATTTATCGAGACGGCAAGTGCTTTGATCATTCTCACCCCAGTGCTGTTGCCGTTGGTATTGCAGCTGGGCATCGACCCGATTCATTTTGGTCTTATCATCGTGATGGGGCTGGCGATTGGCATGATTACCCCGCCGGTGGCGATCAACCTTTATGTCGCCTCATCGGTAACGCAGCTTCCGCTTGAGCGAATTACGCGGGCGATTATCCCTTACCTGCTCGGGTTGATTAGCGTACTGCTGCTGGTGGTTTACGTCCCCATGTGGCTAGGTTGGTCGCTATAGTCACTGCATCAACCATAGTCATTGCATCACCACGCGGTTACGCCCGTTTTGCTTGGCTTGGTAGAGGGCTTGGTCGGCGCGTTGGCAAACTGATGTCCGCGCCTTTGTAGCGCATGGCGCACCCCATCCCGTGTTTTCGTCGAAGGCGTAATACGACACCGAAAAATAGCGACTTGTGCGGGTGATGGGGTGCTGCTCACTCATCAAGCGTTGCTTTTATCGGCCTGTTGGCGGGCGTGTTTCACCTCTTCCTGACGGCGGCGCCATAGACGCCGGGCGATTAGCGCGGCAGCCGTGAGACTCAGCACGCCAACCCCCAGCATTAGCCACATCGCTGGGCTGCCTATGTGGCTGTGCACTTCTGTCGGGGCATGGCCCGAATGCGCGCTAACCGCACTGCTTAGCGCCAGCGTGATAAGAACTAATAGCGGGCGGGAAAGGGCTTGTTTCATCTGTTTCATCACGTTCTCCTTGTCTCTCATGAGCTCGGGTATCGGTACCCTTTAAGCGGTAGCGGCGGCCGTCGGACGGCGCTCGTCGAGCATCCCTTTATCGAGAATAAAGCGGATAATGTCTTCCAAACCCACGCCGTCGTACAGATTGGTAAACACAAAAGGCCGCTCGCCGCGCATCTTTTTCGAATCGCGTTCCATCACGTCCAGCGACGCGTGCACCTGCTCGGCGATATCAATCTTATTGATAATCAACAGGTCCGACTTGGTGATGCCCGGTCCGCCTTTACGCGGAATCTTGTCGCCGGCTGAGACGTCGATCACGTAGAGCGTGAGATCAGAAAGCTCGGGGCTGAAGGTCGCCGAGAGGTTGTCGCCGCCCGACTCCACCATCACCAGCTCCAGCTTGGGGTGGCGCTCTTGCAGTTCGTCGATCGCCGCCAGGTTCATGGAGGCGTCTTCGCGGATCGCGGTATGCGGGCAGCCGCCAGTCTCGACACCCAGAATACGATCAGCCGGTAGGGCGTCGTGCTTAAGCAAAAAATCGGCGTCTTCGCGGGTGTAGATGTCGTTGGTGACCACGGCAATGTCGTAGTAATCCCGCAGCGCCAAACATAGCTGCTTGAGCAGTGCGGTTTTGCCGGAACCAACCGGGCCACCCACGCCTACGCGTAAACAGTGAGTCATAAATCTCTCCTCAATCGATAAACTGATTAACTTCTAAGCTCTTTGTCTTCTAAACCCGTTAACTTCTAAATAAGCGTGAATACTGGGTTTCGTGTAGCGCACTGGCCAGGGCCAGGCCAGGCAGTACCGGGCCTAGCTCGTCATCATCCAGCGTTAGTGCCTGATCAACAGCGGTGACTAGCGCGGGGCGTAATTGCTCGATCACGCGCTGGGCGGCGGTGTGACCCAACGGTAAAGCTTTGCAGGCCACCGCCAGTTGGTTCTCCAGCCATGCCCAGGCAAAGCCCAGCAGCGTTTGGCGAACAGACACGCCGCGGGCGTGGGCCGTGTAGGCAAACAGCGTTACATAACCCGCATTAGCCGGCAACAAGGGCGGTAGTGAGTCCTCACTTGGATGCAGCTCCTCGCTAGGTAATAAGTCCAGGCTGCCCAGCAGGCGCTTAAGCGAGGCACCCAAGCGGCTATCTTCGGCGGCCAGCTCAGCGGTTTCCCGAGTGGCGGCTAACCATTCATCCCACGCGGCGATTGAGTCACGACCCGTTTCGCTGTCGGCCTGGCCAAACGCATCGTACAGGCGCGCCAGCACCGGTAGCTCGCAGCGCGTCAGACCATCTACCAGTACGCCGCTTAGCCACTCGGCGAGGCTGGCCTCATCGCGCACCCAATCCAGCTCAAAGGCGCTTTCCAGCCCTTGGGAAAAGGCAAAAGCGCCGATGGGCAACGCTGGGCTCACCAGCTGCATCAGCCCTAGCAGCGCTAGCTCGTCACTTTGGCTTTCTAGCGCAGCGAGTTCAGTGGGCATGGTGGTGCTCATGCGAGTGATCGTGGTCGTGTGAATGTTCATGCCCGTGGGAGTGGCTATGCCCGACCCCCACTTGGTTATAAGCGCCCGGTTCCGGGTCGAAGGTGGCGTTGTGGTGCTCTAATTCTGCACCTAACAACTCGGCGAGTTCTTCCAGCACGTGGTCCGGCGGGAAGCGCACCCAGCTGCCCTTGTCATCTTCACCCAGCGCCAGCTGCACGTGGCGATTACCCAGGTGGTAGGCGAGCCGCGCCAGCGGTAAGCCAGCACTGACTCGCGCGGTGACCACCGGTTCCACGGCGGCGCAGACGCGAATCACTTCACCGCTTTCGGCTTTCAGGCCTTCGCCGCTGCGCAGCACCGGGCCACGATCCAGAAACAGCCCCAGTTCGCGGCCGCTATCGCTTTGCGCTTTCAGACGCCCGCGAATGCGCAGCTCAAAGGGCAGCGTCAGCGTATCGCTGGCGGCGCTCGCCTGCACCGGGCCGAGTCGTTGTGTCAGTTTCAGCATGGTCAACCCCTTCATCGCCCAATGAATTGGGCTCCTACAACAGCTAAAAAGTGCAAACTGTCGTTCTAAAATAAATGGTAGCGCTGGGCCAGTGGCAATTCGGTGGCGGGCTCACAGGTTAAAATTTCGCCATCGCAGCGTACTTCGTAGGTTTGCGGGTCCACCGTCAAATCAGGGCATGCTTCGTTGAGTTTCATGTCCTGCTTGCGCACGCCGCGTACGTTCTTGCAGGCCGACAGCGTACTGTTGAGCCCGAATTTCTGCTTCACGTCGGCATCCAGCGCGGCCTGGCTGACAAAGCTCAGCCGGGTCTGGCTGGCCGCCCGGCCCAAGGCGCCGAACATATAACGGTAATGCACCGGCTGTGGCGTGGGGATGGACGCGTTGGGGTCGCCCATGGGGGCGGCGGCGATCATGCCGCCCTTGATCATCATCGCCGGTTTGGTACCGAAGAAGGCCGGTTTCCAGAGCACTAGGTCGGCCAGTTTGCCGACTTCTACCGAGCCCACTTCGTGGGCAATGCCGTGGGTGATCGCCGGGTTAATGGTGTACTTGGCGATATAGCGCTTGGCGCGGAAGTTATCGGCGCCTAGGGCTTCATCTTCGGGCAGCAGGCCGCGTTGCACCTTCATTTTATGCGCCGTTTGCCAGGTCCGGCAGACCACTTCGCCGACCCGCCCCATGGCCTGGGAGTCGGAGGCGATCATCGAGATCACGCCCAGATCGTGGAGGATATCCTCGGCGGCGATGGTTTCCCGGCGAATGCGCGAGTCGGCAAATGCCACGTCCTCGGGAATATTGGGGTCGAGGTGGTGACACACCATCAGCATATCCAGGTGCTCGTCGATGGTGTTGACCGTGTAGGGCCGCGTCGGGTTGGTGGATGACGGCAGCACATAGGCTTTCGAGCAGGCGGTGAGGATGTCCGGCGCATGGCCGCCACCCGCGCCTTCGGTGTGATAGGTGTGAATGCAGCGCTCGTTGAATGCGGACAGGGTATCCTCCACAAAGCCCGATTCGTTCAGCGTATCGGTGTGGATCGCCACCTGCACATCGTAGGCGTCCGCCACGTTGAGGCAGTTGTTGATCGACGCCGGTGTCGTCCCCCAATCTTCGTGCAGCTTGAGGCCCATGGCCCCGGCTTCCAGTTGCGCTTCCAGCGCCTCGGGCAGGCTGGCGTTGCCCTTGCCGAGAAAACCGATGTTCATCGGCATGTCGTCCACCGCCTGAAGCATCTTGCCGATGTGCCATTCGCCGGGCGTGCAGGTGGTGGCGTTGGTGCCGGTCGCCGGGCCGGTACCGCCGCCCAGCATGGTGGTAATGCCGCTCATCAGTGCTTCTTCGACCAGCTGCGGGCAGACGAAATGGATATGGGCATCCAGCGCGCCGGCAGTAAGAATCTTGCCCTCGCCGGCTATGATTTCGGTGCCGGGGCCAATCACGATCTCGACGTCAGGCTGGGTATCCGGGTTGCCCGCTTTGCCGATCGCCGCAATGCGGCCGT
This sequence comes from Vreelandella salicampi, assembly GCF_013415105.1. Classification (GTDB taxonomy): domain Bacteria; phylum Pseudomonadota; class Gammaproteobacteria; order Pseudomonadales; family Halomonadaceae; genus Vreelandella; species Vreelandella salicampi. The sequence goes on along the minus strand of NZ_JACCDF010000021.1, from coordinate 29,026 downwards.
TCTGAATACCGACATCGGCTTTGACGATGCCCCACCAGTCGAGGATTAACGCGTTGGTAATCACCGTGTCCATCACGCTGTTATCCACCCGTTGGCTTTGGCCCATGCCATCGCGGATCACCTTGCCGCCACCGAATTTCACTTCATCGCCATAGTGGGTGGCGTCTTTTTCGACTTCGATCCACAGCTCGGTATCGCCCAGGCGCACTCGGTCGCCAACCGTGGGGCCGTACATATCGGCGTAGGCTTGCCGTGAGATTTTCATTTTGCGTCTCCTTCCAGCGCGCCCATGACATCGCCACGGAAGCCGTAAATTTCGCGCTTGCCGACGTAAGGAATCAGCGTGACTTCGCGGGTTTGGCCGGGCTCAAAGCGAATCGCCGTGCCTGCGGCCACGTCCAGCCGGTAGCCGCGCGTCTTGTCGCGATCAAACACCAGCGCCGGGTTGGCTTCGGCAAAGTGGTAGTGGGAACCGATCTGAATGGGTCGGTCGCCGGTATTGGCCACCTCGACACTAATCCGCTCGCGCCCCACGCAAAGCTCGATATCACCCTCTTGTAACTGATACTCACCGGGAATCATGGCGGTCTCCTGAGTGCTGATAACTAGTTGATAGGGGTATGGACGGTGACCAGCTTGGTGCCGTCGGGGAAAGTGGCTTCCACCTGCACCTCGTCGACCATTTCCGCCACGCCGTCCATCACATCGTCGCGGCTGAGGATTTCGCGGCCAAAGCTCATCAAATCGGCCACGCTGCGGCCATCGCGGGCGCCTTCCATAATCTCAAAGCTGATCAGCGCCACGGCTTCGGGGTAGTTGAGCTTTAAACCGCGCGCTTTACGGCGCTCGGCCAGTTGGGCGGCGGAAAACAGCAATAGCTTGTCTTTGTCTCTTGGGGTTAATTCCATGGGGCGTTTCTCCAGAGTAATACCTAATCAGGTTAGCCAGATGCGCGGCGTATGCGCTTCGCGCTCGATCAAGCGGGGTCGCAGCAGTTGCCAGGCCTGTTCGCATAGCCCCCAGGCTTCGTTACGCGAGTTGCCTAAATAGCGCAGCAGCAGTACGCCGTGGCGCACGGTAACCGCCCAACGCGGGTTATCCGGCAGTACTTCTCGCAGGGCCTCAATAGCCGCAGGCGCGTCGGCAAGCCCCACTGCCCAGAGCGTCGCCTGAACCGTCGCGCCACCTTGGCCCCAGCGCCCGGTAAAGCGTGGATGTGTCGGATCCAACGGCTGGCGCTCCAACCAAAGCGGCTTGCCGTCCAGGGTGAGGCGAAAGTGTTGTTCAATGCGCCCGGAAACATAAGGCAGGTCGCTGGCTGGGCGGCCTAGCGCCATCACTTCCCAGCCCAAGCAGCGTGCACTGCCGTGAAGATCAATCTGAGTGCGCTGCTGGCCCCTGGAGCCATCAAAGGCGATGGTTTCCTGGGGCAGCCACTCAAGGGTGGCGCCATCTTCCACACTTAACCGGGTCTGCTGGGTCCAGGCGACGCCCTGGCTATCGGCTTTATACAGCTTGTTGGCCGCAGGCGTGGTGAGCAGCGCGTGGGCACCGTTTTCCACATGGGCACTGATGGTGAGCGCATCGCCGCTGACAAGCCCACCGGGCGGGTGCAACACATACACATGGCATGCCCGATCACGACCCTCCGGATAAAATGGCCGCTGCACGCGCAGCGGCCCCTGATGCCTGGCGTGAACCAAACGCGTCGCGCCGCTACGATAGGCAAAGGTGAGATTGAGCGCCGCCGCCCAGTGGCGCTCGCGATCAAAGCGATGGCCAAAGCGTGGGGAATGAAGTGCGGTTGCGCATGCGGTCATAAAGGGCTCACTTAACGTCGTTAGCTACCCTTAACCAGCAACCTATGTACCAAAATGGTGAATTTTAATTTTTCATCTTTATTTTCAGCACCTTATTTATAAAAACAAAGTCATAAAAAAACACTCGACGCACCGAAATGGCGCGCCGAGTGAGAGTGAGTGCACGGTTTTGGGGAGCCCCTACACCGTCAAATGCTGCTTGATCAGCTCGTCTGAAAGCTCGCTGATGGCGTCTTTGGCGACGGGGCTGCCACGATCCATGATCACGAATTGGTCGGCGTATTTGCGCGCGAACGGTAGCTTTTGCTCGACCAGTAGCACGGTGAGGCCGTCTTCTTTGATTAGCCGACGGATCACCTGGCCGATCTGGGCGACAATGTTGGGCTGAATGCCCTCCCCCGGTTCGTCGAGAATCAAAAGCTTGGGTTCGATCACCAGCGCCCGGCCAATGGCCAATTGTTGTTGCTGCCCGCCGGAGAGATCGCCCCCGCGACGGTGTTTCATCTCTTCAAGCACCGGGAAGAGCTCATAGATACGCTCGGGAATTTTTTTCACTCCGTCGCTGCGGGCGGCAAGCCCCGTGCGCAGATTTTCTTCCACCGTAAGCAGCGGGAAAATCTGTCGCCCCTGGGGCACGTAGCCGATACCCAGCCGCGAGCGGGCTTCGATGGGTTTCTTCGTCAGCTCGACATCCTCCGCATAGCGGATGCTGCCAGAGGCGACCGCCACTTCCCCCATCACCGCCTTCATCAGCGTGGTTTTGCCTACCCCATTGCGCCCCATCACGCAGGTGCACTGCCCCGTGGGCACGTCGAGTTCGAGATCCCACAGGGTGTGGCTTTCGCCATAAAACTGATTGAGTTTTTCGATCACAAGCATCAGGCGGCCTCCCCGTCGTCAGCACCCAGGTAGACCTCGACGACACTGGGGTCGCTTGAGACCTCATCCATGGTGCCTTCCGCCAGCACGCTGCCTTGGTGGAGCACCGTGACTTGGCGCGCAATCGAGCGCACAAAGCCCATGTCGTGCTCGACCACCACGACCGACTGCTGGCCCGCAAGCCCGGTTAACAGCTCAGCGGTACGCTCCATTTCCTGCTCAGTCATCCCGGCGACGGGCTCATCCACCAGCAACAGGCGCGGGCGCTGCATCAGCAGCATGCCGATCTCCAGCCACTGCTTCTGGCCGTGGGAGAGAATGCCCGCAGGCTGGTGGCGAAGCGCTGTCAAGCCAATGGTTTCCAGTACTTCCTCGATGCGGTCGCGAATCTCGCCGGTCATGCGGGCGGTAAGCGTGGGCAAAATGCGTTTATCGGCGGCCATCGCCAGCTCCAGGTTGTGAAACACCGAGAGGGCTTCAAACACCGTGGGCTTTTGGAACTTACGCCCGATGCCGAGGCTGGCAATCTCCGGCTCGTTCATCGTAAGCAGGTTATGCCGGCTACCGAACCAGACGCTACCCTGCGTCGGCTGCGTTTTACCGGTGATGATATCCATCATGGTAGTTTTGCCCGCACCGTTGGGGCCGATGATGCAGCGCAGCTCGCCGTCGTCGATGGTGAGGTTTAAGTTGTTGATCGCTTTGAAGCCGTCAAAGCTGACCGTGACATCTTCCATATACAGAATCGGGCCGTGGCGCACATCCACCGGTGAGGCCTGCGGCGCCATAAAGTCGAACACCCGATCACGGTCTTTGAGCGAATCGATCAAGCTCATGTCGTCGCCTCCTGGGGTTTGCGCGCCTGGTTTTTTTGCTCCTGGGTTTTACGCTTTCGATGGGCCAAAAGCCCTGCCACGCCCTTGGGCAGAAAAACGGTGACGAACACAAATAGCGCACCAAGCGCGAATAGCCAGGCATCGGGCATGATGCCGGTGAACACGGTTTTGGCGTAGTTCACTAACAATGCGCCGATCACCGCGCCGTAGAGCGTGGCCCGCCCGCCGAGCGCCACCCACAGCACGATTTCGATGGAGAAAATCGGCGAGAACTCGCTAGGGTTGATAATGCCCACCTGCGGCACGTAAAGCGCACCGGCAAGCCCCGCGAGCATCGCGGATACCACGAACACAAAGAGCTGGAATCGCTCAACGCGGTAGCCAAGAAAGCGCGTTCGTGCCTCGGCATCGCGGGTCGCCACACTTACCCGGCCAAGCTTGCTGGTGACAATCGCCCGGCACAGAATATACCCCAGCGCCAGCGCCACGCCGGTGGCGAGGAAAAGCCCCAGCCGCGTGGCATCGGTGCGCAAATCAAAGCCCAACAACTCGCGAAAATCGGTCAAGCCGTTGTTGCCGCCAAAGCCCATTTCGTTGCGGAAAAACGCCAGCATCAGCGCAAACGTCAACGCCTGGGTAATGATCGACAGGTACACCCCGGTCACCCGCGAACGAAACGCCAGAAAGCCGAACACCAGCGCCAAAAGCCCCGGTGCCACCAGCACCATGACAAAGGCAAACCACGCCATATCAAAGCCGAGCCAGTACCACGGCAGGCTGTCCCAGTTGAGAAACACCATAAAATCCGGCAGCACGGGGTCGCCATAGGTACCGCGATCACCAATTTGGCGCATCAGGTACATGCCCATGGCGTAGCCGCCAATGGCGAAAAAGGCACCGTGGCCTAGGCTCAAAATCCCCAGGTAGCCCCAGACCAAATCCACCGAAACGGCGAGCAGCGCGTAGCTTAAATACTTGCCGAACAGGTTCACGGTGTAGGCGGTGACGTGCAGCGGATGCCCTTGCGGCACCGCCAGGTGCAGCACGGTGACCAGCAAAAGTGCAGCAAACAGCACGCCAAGAAACAGCTGCGTGGCCCGCTCCCGAAACGGGCGCGTGAGCCAAAAACGCTGGGAGGAATCCACTGATTGCATCGTTTAGCCCTCCGCCGCGCGGCCTTTCTGGGGGAAGAGCCCCTTCGGCCGTTTTTGAATAAACAAAATGATGAACACCAGCACGATGATTTTCGCCAGCACCGCCCCGACCCAAGGCTCCAGCACCTGGTTGATCACGCCGAGCGAAAGCCCCGCCACCAACGTGCCCCACAGATTGCCCACGCCGCCGAACACCACCACCATGAACGAATCAATGATGTAGTTCTGCCCCAGGTTGGGGCCGACGTTGGTCAGCTGAGAAAGCGCTACGCCGGCAAGGCCCGCCACACCGGACCCAAGCGCAAACGTCATGATATCGACGCGAGTGGCACGGATACCCATCGACCGCGCCATCGCACGGTTTTGCGTCACCGCGCGCACTTCAAGGCCGAGCCGGGTTTTGCGCATCACCAGCATCAGCCCGGCGAACACCAACAGGGCAAAACCCAACACATAAAGACGGTTGAGGGTCAGCGATAACCCTTCGTTAATCATCACCGAGCCGCTCAACCACTCGGGCGAGACCACGGTACGGTTCTGCGGCGAGATAACCGTGCGCACCAGCTGCTGCAGGATCAAGCTGACGCCAAATGTCGCCAGCAACGTTTCCAGCGGGCGCCCTTTTAAGAACTGAATCACCCCGCGCTCAATAGCAATGCCGGCGAGAGCCGCGACCAGAAAGCCGGCGGGAATCGAAAGAACCAGCGCTAACCCCGGCTGGCCGGGCAGCAATTGCTGCATGCCCCAGGTGGTATAGGCGCCCAGCATGATCAGCTCGCCGTGGGCCATGTTGATCACCCCCATCACGCCGAACGTGATGGCAAGCCCAATGGCGGCCAGTACCAGCACCGAGCCCAGCGAGAGGCCGAAGTAGAGGGTCTCAAGGCCCTGATTGAGCTTGAGTTTCTGCTCGATACCCGCGAGTGCTGCGGAGGCGGCATCGGCCAATACCGGGTCGTCGCTGCGGGCGGCAGAGTTGAGCACCGAACGCACTTGCTGGTTAAGACTGCCTTCTAAGTCAGCGATGGCTTCGACGTCGCCCTGATCGAGCCGGTAAATCGCCAGGGCCTGCGACAGCAGCCGGCGCACTTCGGCATTCTCCTCGTTCTCGATCACTGCCTTTAGCGGCTCGACCATGGAGGCATCGACGTTGCCCAAAAGATCTCGGGCAGCGTCGCGGCGCTGGTCGGCATCATCAACATACAGATCAAGCAGCGACAGGGCATTTTGCAACGTCCCGCGCAGCGCATTGTTGATACCGATGCGGTCAAGCTCGCGGCGCGACATTTCGCCGGCTTCCTCGAAGCTCAGGGCATCGGCCACCGGCCAATGGCGGCCGCGGTTCTCAAGTACGATGACAAAGCGTTGGTTGTCTTTATGGCGCTGTAGCTTGCCGTTAAGCAATGCCTCAAGCCAGCGACGACTGCGCTCGTCGCCGCTTTCGATGATGACCTCAATGGCCTCTGCCTTATCGGCATAAGAGGAGGTATCGAGGGCTTCTAACAGCGGCTGGCCGGGGTCGTCCTGTGCCTGGACGGCCTGTGGCAGGCCGAATAAAAGGCAAAGGCATAGTAGGCCCGGCAGGAAGCGTGAAAGCATCCTCATGGGCGTGTCCTGTTTGAGTGAAAACGTTGAGCAGCGTTTTTGCGGGCCGGCCGGGGAGACCGGCCCGAGTCGTTGGGGTGTTGCGGTTACTCGGTCTCGGCTTCGCCGCCGCCACAGCTGCCCTCAACTACGTTGTAGTTACCGCACTCCATCGGCTTGCGCCAATCGCTGATCAGATCACGCGAGCCTTCCAGGTAGTCAGACCAAGCATCACCGGCCACGGTAGACGGCGTCTGCCAGACGATGGAGAACTGGCCATTGTCCTGAATCTCGCCGATCAACACCGGCTTGGTGATGTGGTGGTTGGGCATCATCGCCGCATAGCCGCCGGTGAGGTTGGGCACGGTCACGCCGATGATGGCGTCTTTGACGGCATCCACATCGGTGGTTTCAGCCTTGCGCACGGCTTCGGCCCACATATTAAAGCCGATGTAGTGCGCTTCCATGGGGTCGTTGGTCACCGCCATCTCATCGCCAGTATGCTCGATCCAAGCGTCGATGAAATCGTAGTTGGCGTCGGTATCAACGCTCATGAAGTAGTTCCACGCCGCTAGGTGGCCAACTAGCGGGCCGGTGTCGATGCCCGACAGCTCTTGCTCACCCACCGAGAACGCCACCACCGGGATATCCGCCGCGTTGACACCTTGGTTACCCAATTCACGGTAGAACGGCACGTTGGCATCGCCGTTGATGGTCGAGACCACGGCGGTTTTCTTGCCTTCGTTACCGAATTGCTTGATTTCGGAAACGATATTCTGCCAATCGGAGTGACCGAACGGCGTGTAGTTGATCATGATGTCGTCGTCGCTGACGCCATGGCTTTTCAGGTAGGCATCGAGGATCTTATTAGTGGTGCGCGGGTAGACGTAATCGGTCCCCGCCAGCACCCAGCGCTCGACGCCGACTTCGTTCATCAGGTAATCAACCGCGGGAATCGCCTGCTGGTTAGGCGCCGCGCCGGTGTAGAAAACGTTCTCCGAGGACTCTTCGCCTTCATACTGCACCGGGTAGAAAAGCAGACCGTTGAGTTCCTCGACCACCGGTAGGACCGACTTACGCGATACCGAGGTCCAGTTACCGAAGATCACATCGACCTCTTCCTGGGCCAGCAGCTCGCGTGCCTTCTCGGCGAAAAGCGGCCAATCGGACGCCGGGTCAACGACCACCGCTTCAAGCTCACGGCCAAGCAAGCCGCCCGCGTCGTTTTGCTGCTCGATCAGCATCTCGACAGTATCTTTGAGTACCGTCTCGCTAATCGCCATGGTGCCGGAGAGCGAATGCAAGATACCCACCTTAATCGGGTCGTCTTGTTGCGCCAGCGCCTGGCTGCTCGCGCCCATGACGGCGGCGGAAACTAGCGCAGCGGCTAGATAACGGGCATGTGGTTGACGTTGCAATGTGATCACTGGAACTCCTCGCCCCGCAGGGACTCGTTAGGGTGATCGCGTACGCTCGAGTCACACTCAAGCCGGTACGCGGGACAGCTACCCGTCTCTGCAAAGGCTGCGCCACATCGCACCAATTGTTTTTAACTTGTTTAAATTCAGAATGTTACAATAAAATCCCCTGCCCGCCTCCTGTCTTTTGCACTAGTTTTGAGCACCAATTTCCGTCAGCTTTTTAGCCAGCGCACCAAAAAAGTGCTTTTCGTCATCTGGCTTATAAAAAAACAGGGCGCCGACTTTCGTCGACGCCCCGCTTACTTCAGGATTGAACGCGTTATGTATCAATCGCTGCCAGGCGTGCCCTCTTCAATCGGATTTTGCATCCGACGGCGCAGCAGGGGCCCGATGATATACGGCAAGATCAAGCCCAGCCCCGCGAAGACCCACAGGCCAATGGCCAAGCCGCTGTCCCACAGAATCATCCAGTCACCATCGGAGATATCCATGGCATGGCGCAGGTTTTTCTCCATCTCCGGTCCCAGCAACAAGCCGAGAATCACCGGTACCAGCGGGATCTCCAACTTGCGCAGTATGTAGCCGCCCACCCCGAAGGCCACCATGAAGTAAAGGTCGAAAGTGGTGTTACTGATTGAGTAGATACCCACGAAGGCGATCATGGTGACGATCGGCAACAGGAACATCGGTGGCACGGAAAGCAGCTTGACGAAGATGCCCACCAGCGGGATGTTGAGGATCAGCAACAAGAAGTTACCGATCAACAGCGCCGCAATCACGCCCCAAACGATGTCGGCGTTCTGGGTAAACATCAACGGCCCTGGGGTGATGTTGAGCGAGATCAATAGCGCCAACAGCACCGCCGTGGTACCGCTACCCGGCACACCCAGAGTCAGCATGGGCACCAGCGCACCGCTAGAGGCACCGTTGTTACCCGCCTCGGGGCCTGCCACACCACGTGGGTCACCCTTGCCGAAATAGCCCTTCTTGCCGACGACTTTCTTCTCCAGAGTGTAACCGATAAAGCTACCCAAAGAGGCGCCAGCGCCCGGCAAGACACCCGCAATGAAGCCAAGCACCCCGCCACGCAGGCTCGAGGGCAGAATCTCGCGGATTTCCCGCCAGGTAAGCGTGAGCTTGTTGACCTTCATCTTCTCCTTGCCGCCACCGGCTCGCTCCTCGATGAAGAACATCAGCTCGGAAATGGCAAACAGACCAACGATAGCGATAATGAAGTCTACGCCTTCGAAGAGCTCAAGCACGCCAAAGGTGTAGCGCTGCACCCCGGTATTGTCGATCCCGACGGTAGCGATCATCAGGCCGATACAGGCGGCGACCACCGTCTTGATGGGATTCTTGCCGGTGATGCCGCCCAAGGTGGCAAACGCTAGCAAGAAGAGCGCGAAATATTCCGCCGGGCCGAACGTCAGGGCGAATTTAGCCAGCAGCGGTGCCAGCAAGATCAAGCCCACGGTGGCCACCAGACTACCGATGAAGGAAGCGATGGCAGAAATAGCCAGCGCTTCGGCCGCCTTGCCCTTCTGGGCCATTGGGTAGCCGTCGAGACAAGTCATCATAGCCGGTTCATCGCCGGGAATATTGAGCAATATCGACGAAATACGCCCGCCGTACATAGCACCGGCATACACCGAGGTCAGCATGATCAGGGCGGTTTCCGGGGCGAGCCCCAGGCTGAACGCCAACGGGATCAAAATAGCCACGCCGTTGGCCGGGCCTAACCCAGGCAAGGCGCCGATCAAGGTGCCGAGAAAAGCCCCCAATAGGGCAAACATCAGGTTATGGGGCTGCAGCGCAACGCCGAAACCATCCATCAGGTAACCTAGAGTTTCCATCAGTTAACCTCCAGGAATGACAGCAGACCCAGCGGCAAGGCGAGATCCAGCGCAAAGCTAAACAGGAAGTACACCACCACCCCGGAGACGGCCCCGGTGATATAGGCGTTGGCCGGGCGCGAGCCCATGCGCCAGCAAAGCGTGCCCACGGCAAGCGTGGTGCTGATAATAAAACCCAGCGGCTGAAGCAGCATGGCGTAGAGAATCAACACCACGACAGCGATAATCAGCTCGATACCCGTACGGCTCCAGGGCCAGGCATGGTCAGGATCAGGCCGAACGATCATATACAGGCTGGAAATGATCAGTACCACGGCCAACAACTTGGGAAAAGTGTCGGGGCCGACGGCCTCGGCCCCACCAAACGGCTCCGGGAACTGAGTGGCGCCCCAGCCGTACGCGACGGCCAGGACGATCATCAAGACCCCAAAGATGCGGTCGTTGAAAGTCATTACTGAATCAATCCAATATCTTTAGAAAGCTGCTCGATGTCATCGATCTGGTTGTGAACGAAGTCTTCGAACTCACCGGCGGTCATGTGGAAAGGCATCAAGCCGTTCTGTTTCATGACATTCTTCCATTCTTCGCTCTGGTAGATGGTGTCCATGGCATCGGTCCAATACGTCTCAGCCTCTTCGGAGATATCCGCCGGCATGTAAAAACCGCGCCAGTTGGGGCCCAGTGCGTCGATGCCCTGCTCACGGGCGGTGGGGATGTCAGACAGATCGCCGGGCAGACGCTCCTCGGAGAGCACGGCCAGGACGCGCAGGTCGCCGGATTCCATAAACCCTTGCGCTTCGGTGATATCGCCGGTGAAGGCATCAACGTGCCCACCGATCACCTGAGTCAGTGCTTCGCCGCCATTGTTGTACGACAGATACGCAATGCGCGGAAGATTCTCGACGTCAGCTGCCTGAGCGGCAATCAACACTTTCAGATGATCCCAACCGCCTTTGGCACTACCGCCGGCAAACTTAACGCTGCGCGGGTCTTCTTTGAGCGAATCCATCAGATCGTTGAGGTCTTCGATCTCGGAGTCATCGGCCACGGCGATAATGCCGTAATCCGCGCCCAACGCACCGACCCAGTTGACCTGATCAGCGGTCAACCCCGGGAACTGACCTTGAGCCAGGCGTGTCGTGGTCGCCGTGGACGCCGCCACCAGCAGGTGGTCATCACTGGCGCGCTTGCTCACGGTATGCGCATACGCCACACCACCGCCGGCACCGGCCATATTGATGGTCTGCACATTACCGGGTACTAAATCGAGCTCCTGCATGACGTTACCCACGCTGCGGCAGGTAAAGTCCCAACCGCCGCCTGGGTCGGACGGCGCAATACACTCGACCTTACCTTCGGGTTCGAAAGCAGCGGCGGTGCTGGAAAAGGTGGCAGCGGCAGCTAGCGGAAGGGCCAGCAGGGTTACGTACTTCAAGGAAGGCTTGAGAGTCATGGCATTCTCCACGTTTCAATCTGTTTTTGTAGTGATGCGTGTTGTGATGATGCGGATTGTGGTGATGCATCGTGCTTCACGCTGCGAACGTTAGAAGAAGGCAGACCCTAGCGACAAGCTTATGAACATAAAGCACAAAAAGAGCATTGTGGGCATTTTGTTCATTGTGTTCACGGCGGCGTTCTTAAGGGCTATTTCAAGGACTATTCCAAGCGCCTGTTAAAGGCCATCCAGCCAGCCGCTGGTATCTGCCTGCAAACGGTAACGTCTTTCGGGCCTACCTACATCACCGTAGCCCAATTCTGCGTCGACCACTTGCACCGATACCAAAAATTCTAAATAGCGCCGCGCCGTGGAACGGCTTGCCCCCATCGCACGCCCCACCTGCGTGGCGGCCAGCGGCTGTTGGGATTGCTTGAGCGCTTCCACCACCGAACGCAACGTCAGCCGGTCGATGCCTTTAGGCAGGCTACGCCCGCTGGCTGGATTGGCCTCGGCTGGCTGCGTGCGGGACAACACCTGGTCAAGCTCGTCCTGATTCATTTCGGCGCGGTTAGCCAAGGCTTCGCGCTCGCGACGAAAGCGCGTCAGCATTTGTGACATTCGCGCCGCTTCAATCGGTTTGATGAGGTAGTCAAACACCCCGCCGCGTAGCGCCTCGCTGATGGTTTCCACTTCGCGGGCGGCCGTTACCATGACGATGTCTACATGCACATAATCGCGACGCAGCGACCAGAGCAGTTCCAGCCCTTCCACATCGGGCAGATACGCATCCAGCAAAACCAGCTGAATGTTGGCGGCATGGCGCGCCATCTGCTCGCGCGCTTCGGCCCCATTGCGGGCAACCGCGACCACGGCAAACCCCTCGCTTTGCTCAATGAAAGCGCGGTGGATATCGGCAATGCGAAAATCGTCTTCCACTACCAAAATACCGTACTCGTTCGCCGACATCGTCGCTCCCCTCACTGGCGTCGTTATGATGATGACATTTGAGCACACAGCGAACGATCCAGCACGGCGATAAAACACGCCCCGCCGAGTTCGCTGTCTTCCAGCGTGACCGTACCACCGTGCTGGCGACTCAACCGCGCCACCAGCGCCAGTCCAATACCCTGGTGCTGACCGGTTTTGGTTGAGAACCCTTCGCTGAAAATCGACTCGACGTGCTCGGGGGCCACACCGGGCCCGTTATCCTCGACCTCAATCAGCAACTGCTCGCCCAAATCGGTAAAAAACAGCCGCACGCGAGGCGGGTCGTTCGGCCCATGCAACGCGGCATGGCAGGCATTATCCAACAAGTTGCCCACCACGCTCATCATCACTTCTTGGCCCGTCGGTGTTAGCTGGCAGGAGAGCGAACTTTGCTCGTCGATTTCCAGCGCCACCCCCAGCTCGCGGGCACGGGTCAGTTTGCCCATTAGCGTGCCACTGAGCACCGTATCGGCTACGCTGCGCATCAAAAAGCTCATCTGCGCCTGAGCGCGCTCGGTTTCCTGGTGAATCAGTGCCAGCGCTTCATCGACGCGCTTGAGCTGGAGCAAACCGGAAATGGTGTACAGCTTGTTGGAAAACTCGTGCGCCTGGGCGCGCAGCATATCCACATCGCGGCTGGCCTGGGTCAGCGCATGGGAAAGGTCGACAATCTCCCGACGGCTGCGGAAGGTCGCCACCGCGCCTTCAATGTCACCTTCGTGCACGATGGGCATCCGGTTGACCACTACGGGGTGATCGCCCAGCCACATTTGCTCATCGAACTCCTGCTTACCGTTTTTGAGCACTTCTAACAGTCGCGAATTGGGCACTACTTCGCGGATCGGTTGGCCGAGCAAAATATGCCCCTCGTCCAAGCCCAAAAAGCGCCGCGCCTGTTGGTTGACCAGAGTGATATGGCCTTCGCGGTTAACCGCCAGAATGCCCTCGTGAATCGACTGCAAAATGGCCTCTTTTTCCATGGCCAGACGGGCAATTTCATAGGGCTCCAGGCCTAAAATGACCTTTTTCAGGTGCTGCGACAGCCAATAGGCACCGGCAAACCCCAGCACGATCATCAGCGCTACTAACCCCCAACCCAAGCTGTTGTAACGCGCGATATCCATCTCGACGCGATCCAGCATAAACCCGACCGAGACGATGCCGATGATATTGCCCGCCGCATCGCGCACTGGGGTTTTGCCACGTATCGCCGTACCCAGCGTACCGGTCGCCTCGGACACATACGACTTGCCTTCTTGAAGCGCCCGCGCGTTATCCCCGCCGACCATGGTAAGCCCAATGCGCTCCGTGACGGGATGGGAATAGCGCACACCCAACGTATTGCCCACCACCACGTAACGCGCGCCGGTTTCACGGCGCACGCGCTCGGCAAGCGGCTGAATGACGCTGGCGGGATTATCGTCGTCAAAGGCGTCAATGAGCTCGGGCATGGAGGCCACCGTCTTGGCCACCGCCAGGGCCCGCTGACCCATTTGCATACTGATAATCTCGGCTTTGCGGTAATTCAGGTAGGTCCCTTGGGCCAGCAGCATGCCCGTCAGCAGCAAACCGACAAGCACCATGACCTGCAGGCGAAAGCTGCGTTTGTACCAGCGGCGCTTGGTGCGTGTACGGCGCCAGCGCTGTAATTCGGCTAGCGTGCGGGGGCGGGGTGCGGTCATGACGGCCTCTTTGGACGATGAGGCCTCCATTATGGCATGTTGATAGGCGATGGCACGTCGAAGACGGATGACACGACCAAGAACACACATGAAAACCGCCTCTCAAAGGAGGCGGCGACAGGCAGGCTAGCCAGGGCAAGCGCCCGGCTGGCGGCTTTAGAAGTGGAACTTCACCAACGCACTCACCGCGCTTTCGGTATCCATCAACTCCTCACCAACACCGTACTTGTTATGCCAATAGGAGTACTCAATCCCGGCATAAAGTACGCCCGGATTGCCCGAATAGTGGCCCAAATCCCACTTCAGCTGCGGGTTGAAGTGAAACTCAGGGTTATGGTCTGACGCGGCAGAGGAATAATCGATGTAGCCGTCAAACAGAAAACGCGAGGCGCCTAGCTCAAACGGCGCGCCCCAGGTGAGCGTCATCTGCAAATCATCGCTGATTTCGCTGTTGTTCACGTAGTAAAAAGCGCTATTGAAGTAGACGGTTCCCGGTACATCCCAAGCGAAGCTTAGCCCCGTTAACACGTTGGTGGCATCTGTGCCGCCGCCAAATTCGTAAGTACCCGCAAGCGAGATATCTTTAAGGATGCCCCGGCTTAGCTCCACATCGCTTAGCCAACTCAAACTCAGCGTGGGAGAAAATTCGCCGTACAGGTCGTCATCGTCATTATAGGTGCCGCGACCTTGATTGCGGTCCACAAACAAAAACGTACCGCCCCAGTTATGCGCCGTTACGTTTTCAAAGGTGACGTAGGTATCCGTACGGGTTTGGTTGCCAAAGGTCTCGTACTGATCGCTATAGAGTAGCGAAATACTCGAATCCGAAAAAAACTTCTCGGCCTGCGCCGCCGGTGCGATGCTGATGGCCGCCAGCGCCACCAGCCCGGTTTTCACCAGCGCTGTGGCTGCATTTTTGCCTGTGTTGCGACGATTTTTCATGGTAACTCCCCCGTTAACATCATTATTGGCGCAAGCGCCGATCAATTGCCGTAATGGCAGCTTTAAAAAATTGTCTTAAAATGGTTTTCTTGAAACGATTGTCTTAGCGGTTTTGGCCGCGATGCGCCCAGGCGGTCATGCGTTTTTCCAGCAGCGCGAAGAGTTCGTACATCACCATTGCCATGGCGCTGATCACGATAAGCCCGGCAAACACCAAGCCCATGCGCATTTGCGAGCCGGCGCTCATCATTAAGTAGCCAATACCCTGGTTGGAGGCGACGGTTTCCGACACCACCGTGCCCACGAACGCCAGGGTGATCGCGACCTTCAGCGAGGCGAAGAAGTAAGGCAGCGAGCGCGGCAGGCCGATTTTCAGCAACACATCCATGCGCTTTGCGCCGAGCACGCGCAACACGTCCTCCATCTCCGGCTCTAGCGTGGCAAGGCCGGTGGCTACGTTAACGACGATGGGAAAAAAGCAGATCAAAAACGCGGTAAGAATCGCGGGTACTGAGCCAATGCCGAACCACACCACCAAAATCGGTACAAACGCGACTTTCGGGATCGCATTGAACCCCACCAATAGTGGGTAACAGGCGTTATACAAAAAGCGCGACGAGCCGACGATAAAGCCAAGCCCCAGCCCCACGGCGACGCCAAGCGCAAACCCCACCAGCGTGGTCCAAAGGGTTTGCCAAGAGTGCATCCCGATAGGCCCGGCATAGGTAACAAGCGCGGTGGCCGTCTCCCAGGCGCTGGGGAAAATGAAGCTCGGCACGTCGAAAAGGCGTACTGTGAGCTCCCAGATCAGCGTCAATACCACCACCGCGATCCACGGCGCCAAGCGCTCGGTCGTCTGACGTTTAACATTCATAAGCAAGCCTTACACCTTACGTGCTGCGAATTTCGCCGATCTGGGCACGCAGCTCGTGCACCAGATCGATAAAGGGTTTGTCGTAGGTGATGTCCAGCGCGCGGGGCCGGGGCAAATCAATCTCCCGCCGCTCGACCACACGCCCGGGGCGGCTACTCATGACGTAGACGGTATCGGCGAGAAACGCCGCTTCGCGCAAATCGTGCGTCACCAGCACCACGGTAAAGCGCTGCGCCTCCCACAGATCGCGCAGCACGCACCAAAGCTCTTCGCGGGTGAACGCATCCAGCGCACCAAACGGCTCGTCGAGCATGAGCAGCCGGGGCTGATGGATTAATGCGCGACAAATAGAGGCGCGCTGCTGCATACCGCCGGAAAGCTGCCACGGGTACTGGTCTTCGTAGTCGGCCAGACCCACGGTTTTGAGCAAATCGCGCGCCCAGCCCTCAAACTCCTTGCGCCGCTTACGAAACTGATGCCGATAGGGTTTGACGATCTCAAGCGGCAGCAGCACGTTATCCAACGTGGTACGCCAGGGCAGCAGGTTGGCGTTTTGAAACGCCATCCCGGAGATTTTTAGCGGCTCGGTGACCGCCACACCGTCAACCTTTATCGACCCGGCCGTTGGCGCGTGCAGGCCCGTGCACAACTTCATAAACGTGGACTTGCCGCAGCCTGAGGGCCCCACGAAGGCGACAAACTCGCCTTCGTGGATATCCAGATCAATGTCCTCAATGGCATTACCCGAGTCGTCGTAAGCAAGGCTTACGTGATCGAAAGCAACAAACGCCGACATGTTTATTCGCTCCCTTCCGACAGCAGCATGCGGGCCTCTTGCGGCGGCAGATAAGCGCTATCGAAGACGTCCTCGACCTCGGGCAAAGTCGGCAGCGAGTAGGCGTCGCCCACCAGTTGAATCGCCTTAGCCAGGCGCTCTTCGTCGATATCGCCTACACCGTTCTCGCGGGCATCCGGCGTATCCACCACGCTATCGAGGGCGAGCTTCAAGCGGCGGGTTTCCATCTCGACATCGATCAACTCATCGCGGTTACGCACGTATTCAATCGCGGCATCGGGGTCATCTAGCGTTTCGCCCAGGGCGCGGTTGAACGCGCGCAAAAAGCCGCGCACCGCCTCGGGGTTCTCTTCGGCAAACGATTCGCTGGCGATAATCGCGTTGCCGTAAAGGGGCACACCGTATTCCGGAAACGGCATGATCGTCAGCTCGTCTTGACTCATGCCGCGTTCTTCGAGGTTCAATAAGCTGGTGAAGTAAAAGCCCGTGATCGCATCCACATCGCCCCGCGTCAGCAAGGTTTCACGCAGCGTCGGGTCGACGTTTTGCCACTCCACGGCGTTGGGGTCCAAGTCGTTGGCGGCGGCAAAAATGCCCCAGGCGCGATAACCGGTATCGAAGGTAGGGGCGGCAATGGTTTTGCCGGCCAGATCAGCAGGTGCTTCAATACCGCTATCTTTACGGGCGAAAACCGCTGCAGGGGTGCCATCGTAGACGCTATACACGCCGGTGATGCCCGGCCCGTCGGGGTTTTCGGCCAAAAATTCAATCAGGGCGTTTAAATCACCAAAGCCCATTTCATAGGCGCCGGAGGCCACGCGGTTGATCGCCCCTGCCGAGCCGCTGCCGGAGTCGATCTGGACATCCAAGCCCTCCTCAGCAAAATAGCCCCGTTCTACCGCCATCAAAAAAGGCGCCGAAGGCCCTTCAAAACGCCAGTCCAGCTGAAAGCGAATATCGGTTTCTTGGGCATGGCCCGCCGTGGACCAAAGCGCCAACGCCAGTGCTGCGCCACAAAAACTGCGGCTTGTCATCATTGTCGTGTTCATAGTTATCTCACCTTGTATACAATTATCCCACTGGGTTAATGCACAAAAGCGGCCAACTAAAAATAAACACTTTTTTATCAATCATTTACCACATTATCACTGGTATGCCGCATTTTCTCGCACGGCGATGTGCACCACGAATAGGCATGACGAACCGATGAATGCACCAGCACGGCGACACTCGACCTTTGTCTATCAAAATGATACGGTGACGAATATTTCTGATTTAGCGCCATTCTATGAATGGCGCTTTTTTATTGCGTATTATCTATAGCAACTCCCCGATATCTTCCCCCTAACGCTTAATGGTGTATTAAATGCCTCATTCCCCTCAACGAACGTCCCCACCGCGAGGAATTCGCGCCTTGGGCGACCCCATTGTGCTGATCTTGAGCATCGGCTTTATCGCAGCGTTCGTACTGCTGTCGCTGTTCGATATTGACCTGGTGGCTGACAGCATCAGCACCGGTTTTGCCTGGACGGCCATCACCCTGGGCACGTATTTTCAGCTGTTGCTGCTTGCGACTTTTTTCGTCGCTATCGGCCTTGCCATGACGCCGGCAGCAAAAGCCAAAATCGGCAACTTAGACGCGCCCGAAATGAGCACGTTTAAGTGGGTATCGATTATTTTGTGCACCTTGCTTGCCGGTGGCGGCGTGTTCTTTGCTGCAGGCGAGCCGGTGTATCACTTCGTGGTTACACCGCCCGCCTTTGATACCGAGGCGGGCACGGCGGCGGCCGTCTCCGGCGCGTTAGCGCAGTCGTTCATGCACTGGGGCTTTTTGGCCTGGGCGGTGCTCGGTTCGCTCTCCGCCGTGGTACTGGCGCACGCGCACTACGTGAAAGGCCAGCCGCTGCAGCCGCGCACATTGCTTTACCCGGTACTGGGTCAGCGCCTGATGCAAGGCCCGCTGGGCGGGGTGGTAGATGCCTGCTGCGTGATTGCACTGGTGGCGGGCACCGTTGGCCCGATTGGCTTTTTGGCCACGCAGGTAAGCTTTGGCTTACACGAATTGTTTGGCTTGCCGCAGGGCTACCCCATGCAGCTGGCGATTCTGGCTCTGCTCGGCGCCGTCTACGTGGCCTCCTCCATGAGCGGCGTACATCGCGGCATCCAAATGCTAAGCCGCTTTAACGTGTTTTTGGCGCTGGCGATTGCCGCAGTGATTCTGCTGTTTGGGCCGACGCTGTTTTTGATCAACAGCTACGCCTCGGGCTTTGGCGCTTACATGAGTGAGTTTTTCACCATGGCCACAATGACCGCTGAAACCGCCCCGGCGTGGTGGATGCAGTGGTGGACGGTGTTCTTCTTTGCCTGGTTTATCGGCTATGCGCCGCTAATGGCGATTTTTGTCGCACGGATTTCACGCGGCCGCAGCGTCCGCGAAATGATTATCGCCGTGGCGATTCTGGCGCCTATCGCTACCAGCATGTGGTTTACCCTGTTAGGCGGTTCAGGCATTTACTACCAGCTAACTGGCGCGATTGACTTAACCGAGGCGCTAAACAACTTTCAGTTTGACGTCGCAACGCTAACGGTCGCGCAGGCGCTACCCGGTGGCACCTTGATGGCGCTGGCAATTTTGCTGCTGACCACGATTTTCGTCGCCACCACGGGTGACTCAATGAGTTACGCCATCGCCATGGTCGGCGCCGGGCACGATAACCCCAACCCGCTGATTCGCGCGTTTTGGGGTATTGCCATGGCGCTGATGGCGGCGATTCTGCTTTACATGGGGGCAGGGCAAATTAGCGCGCTACAGCAGTTTATTGTGATCACCGCGATCCCGGTGTCGTTGATTATTCTGCCGTCGCTATGGAAAGGGCCGCAGGCCGCGTACGCCATGGCTCGCGAGCAGGGCATCATCGAGAACTGACACCAGCTGGCGGCGCGCCTTACGCCTCGTTCAATGTGACGCGTATTTGTATGGGGTATTCGTCACAGTTCGAGCCGTCGCCGCCCCGGTCCACGACCAGAAACTCGCCTTCGCGCGCCAGCACCGATTGGATGGCGTGCCAGGTGCCCGCATGATAGTTCACGCCCTGGCGGCCATCGGTGACAAAGGCGCGCACCTCGCCAGGGTGGATCTCCTCCCCCGGCGCGGCCACCACGACGATAAAGCGCTCCGTGTGCAGCGGCATAAACGCTTGGCTGCCCAACGGGTGGCGCTCTAAAAACGTCAGCTCAAGCGGCAATGTCACCGGCTGGCTGACAAAGATGTTGATCAGCGTGCGGGCGTTTTCGCCCAAGGTTTCCACCTTCGCAAGATCGTGATGGCGCTGAGTGCGACCGGCGTTGATGGGAAACGACGCTGACGTGCGAGCATCAATCACATCGCCAAAGGGCGCAAAGGCCTCTGCCGTCAGCGGCTCGGCTGTTAATTCAAGCATTTTTTAATTCCTAAAAACATTTATCTTCGCCGCGTAAAACGCAGCGAAAGCAGCCTTTTTTTAACGTGTATTAAGGCTAAGAGCCGCATGGCGGTTAACGTCTTTATACAACAAATACCGGAAAGGCCCTGGCCCGCCGGCGTAACACGCCTGAGGGCAGAAGGCGCGTAGCCACATAAAATCCCCCGCTTCGACTTCAACCCATTCTTGGTTGAGGTGATACACCGCCTTGCCTTCGAGCACGTAAAGGCCGTGCTCCATCACGTGGGTTTCATCGAAGGGAATCACGCCGCCCGGCTGGAAGGTGACAATGTTCACGTGCATGTCGTGGCGCACATCCGTTGGCTCGACAAAACGCGTGGTTGCCCAGCGCCCTTCGGTGCCCGGCATTTCAATCGGCGCAACGTCCTGCTCGTTGGTGACAAACGCCTCCGGTATCTCCAGCCCTTCGACAAACTCATAGGCTTTGCGCACCCAGTGAAAACGCACCGGCGCACTCGATTCGTTGCGCACCTGCCAGTGGCTGCCGGGGGGAATAAATGCATAGCCGCCGGGCGTCATCGTATGGCGCTCGCCGGATAGCGTCAGCGTTAACTCACCTTCGACGATAAACAGCACGCCTTCGGCTTGCGGGTCGAGTTCAGGCTTGTCGCTACCGCCTTCCGGCGCCACGTCCATAATGTACTGGGAAAACGTCTCGGCGAAGCCCGACAGCGGCCGCGCCAATACCCACAGGCGCGTACCCTCCCAAAACGGCAGGTTACTGGTGACGATATCCTGCATCACGCCTTTGGGGATCAGCGCGTAGGCCTCGGTGAAAACGGCGCGATCCGCGGTTAACTGCGTTTGTGGTGGATGCCCACCCTGCGGGGCATAGTAGGTAGTTTTCTTCATGTGTTATCCCTTTCAGCGGGGTGGTGCTCGGCCCAGTGACGGGCGATATCGACCCGCCGGGCCACCCAGACCCGGTCATGGGTTTCGATGTAATCCAAAAAGCGCTGCAGTGCGCGAAACCGCCCGGGGCGGCCGAGTAAGCGACAGTGCATCCCCACCGACAGCATTTTGGGCGCTTCATCGCCTTCGGCGTAAAGCACATCGAAGGCATCACGCAGGTAGGTGAAAAAGTGATCCGCGGTGTTAAAACCTTGCGGCGAGGCAAAGCGCATGTCGTTGCTGTCCAGGGTGTAGGGCACAATCAAATGGTCGTGCTCGCGCCCTTGGCTATCGTGGCCACGGGTCCAGAACGGCAGGTCGTCGCCGTAGTAGTCGCTGTCGTAGAGAAAGCCGCCTTCATCCAGCAGCAGGCGCCGGGTATTGGGGCTATCGCGCCCGGTATACCAACCTGCCGGTTTTTCGCCGTAGAGGCGCTGAAAAATGTCTAGCGCTTTTTGCAGGTGCTCGCGCTCGATGTGCTCGGGCACTTCCTGGTAGTGAATCCAGCGGTAGCCGTGGCAGGCGACTTCGTGGCCGAGCTCCTTAAATGCCTGGGCGACATCAGGATTGCGCTCCAACGCCATCGCCACGCCAAACACCGTTAGCGGCAAATCGCGCTTTTCAAACTCGCGCAGAATCCGCCACACGCCCACCCGCGAGCCGTACTCGTAGATCGACTCCATGCTCAAGTGGCGATCAGGAAAGGCCGGCGCACCGATCATCTCTGAGAGAAACTGCTCTGAGCCCTCATCGCCGTGGAGCACGCAGTTTTCCGCGCCCTCTTCGTAGTTGAGCACGAACTGAACGGCAATTTTGGCCTTGTTAGGCCAGTTAGCGTGGGGCGGGTTGCGCCCGTAACCGATCAAGTCGCGAGGGTAGTGGCTCTCAGGGGGTGACGACATACGTAGCTCCTATAGTCCTATCTCTGGCTCATCACTGGCGAGTAAGTAGCCCAGCGATACCGAAAATTATTTGTATACAAAATAGCGGCATTCATAACCAACCGCAACGCGGTCAATGGCTAATCCCCTGATGCGAATGGTGTTTCTCAGCGTAAAAAATCGCTAACCCCTTGAATCCTGAACAATTGGTCAAGATGCATAGCCGCCATTTCTATCACGAATTGCCGTTTGGCTACTTGCGTCAGGCTGATAATCACTCTATTTTTTGTATACAAGATGATCGACATTGTTCGCCATAGAGCTATTCACTATGCATGTACGCATTATTAACCCCAACACTACGGCCTCCATGACCGCTGCGATGCGTCTGGTAGCGCAACAGAAGGCAGCCGTGGGCACCATCGTTAGCGCATCCCAGCCCGAATCAGGCGCTGTTTCTATCGAAAGCCATTTTGATGAAGCCATCAGTGCGGTGGGGGTTGCTGAAGAAGTCCTCAAAGGCGAACGAGAAGGCGATATTGATGCTTATGTGGTCGCCTGTTTTGGCGACCCAGGCTTACTCGCAGCGCGGGAGCTAACGCGTGCGCCGGTGATTGGCATTGCCGAAGCCGCCTTTCATTTGGCCACGCTGGTGAGCACCCGTTTTTCCGTCGTCACAACGTTGAGCCGTACCGGCATTATCGCTGAGCACCTGTTGGAACAGTACGGTTTTCGTCAGCACTGCCGTCGTATCCGTGCCGCTGAAATACCGGTGCTGGATATTGAACACCATCCTCAAACGGCGTTTACCCGCATAGTGGAAGAGTGCTGCCGCGCCCGGGACGAGGATAGCATTGGCGCCATCGTTTTAGGCTGCGGCGGCATGGCGAATATGACTCAGGAGATCAGCAACGAGGTCGGCCTGCCGGTCATAGAAGGTGTCACCGCCGCGCTGAAGCTGGCGGAATCGCTGGCCAGTTTAGGGTTACATACCAGCAAGCATGGTGACCTTGCCTACCCACGGCCCAAAGCCTTTACCGGTAAGTTTTCCGGGCTTTCTGATCTTGATCTACCGATCAAGCCATAAAAGCTCAAAAAAATAACGACTCAAAAAATATCGAATAACAAAAGCTTAGAAACAGCTTTAAAAAAACGTCCGTTAGCACGCCAAGCCGCAAGCGTTTCCCGATACCTCATCGGGAATCAATAAAGTCGATAATCTTGCGAGGACGACAACATGAGCACTACAACCTCAGCGCTTGTATCAGAAGAACCGCCCGATACCGGGCCAAAAGCACCGGGTCCAGTAAGCCCTGGCCCTCAGCACACCCGCATGATGGGGCACAACACCTATGTTTCACTGTTGATGGCCCCTACTCCTCATCGCCACAGCGGTAGGCGTTGTGGCGGCGCTCTCTTTCTCGACGATCTCGTGGTAAGCCGGCCCCATTCCCGCAGGCCTGACCTCCTACCGACTCATAACGCACTGGCCGCCCGCACATTTTAGCCAGTAACCCCATTTGCCAGCCTGAGGGCTCATAAGATGAAAGAGAGCAATGACGTAAACGAGTTAGATATTAAGCACATCGACCCCTCACTGTATAACGAGGATCTCGCACCACTTAAACCCCAGGATCGTAACTGGGGCGCATTTGAAATTTTTAACGTCTGGTCTAACGACATCCAGAGCCTGTTTGGTTACACCCTGGCGGCGTCGCTGTTTTTAACCTACGGCCTAAACGGCTGGGCGGTAATGGCGGCGATTATTCTGGCGGGCGTAATCGTGATGTTTTTAGTCAACCTCACCGGTAAACCCAGCGTTAAATACGGCATTCCCTTTCCGGTAATGGTGCGTGCCAGCATGGGGGTTCGCGGCGCGAACCTGCCTGCGATGCTGCGCGCCATCGTAGGGATTTTCTGGTACGGCGTGCAGACCTACTTCGCCTCTACGGCCGTTTCTTTGCTGATTACGGCCTTTATTGGCGAAGGCAGTGGTAGTACCTTTCTGGGGCTTTCTGGCGTGGCCTGGGTGTCATTCGTGATTGTGTGGCTGTTTCAGATTGCGATTTTCTGGCAGGGGATTGAGCGCATCAAGCACTTCCTAAACTGGGCAGGCCCACTGGTCTACGTGGTCATGTTGGTGTTAATGGTCATTGTTTGGTTCCAGGCGGGCAGTGAACTGATCCCCGCCATTGGCACTATTTTTAGCGGTGATGGTGAAACCAGCGGAAGCTCAATTGCCGCCTTTATGGCAATTGTCGGCACCATGGTGGCGTATTTCGCGGCGGTGGTGATTAACTTCGGCGATTTCACCCGCTTTGTGAAAACCGAACGCCAGATGAAGCTTGGCAATCTCTTGGGCTTGCCGCTTAACGTGGCGTTTTTCTCGTTTATCGCGCTGATTATTACCGCTGGCACATTAGTGCTGTTTGGCGAGGCGCTGACCAATCCCGCCGATATCGTTGAGCGTGTGGATTCGCTACCGCTGACGATTATCGCCGCGCTGACCTTCTTTGCTGCCACAGTGGGGATCAACCTGGTCGCCAACTTCATTCCGCCCGCCTACGACCTGGCTAATCTGTTTCCCAGCAAAATCAGCTTCAAGATGGGCGGCCTGATTACCGCGGTGATTGCGTTCTTTGTCGGCGCGCTATGGCTCTCGGTGATCAGCCAGATTGGCGTTCCTGGCTTTGTGAATGCGCTAGGGGCCGTTGTCGCGCCCTTCTACGGCATTATCGTGGTCGACTACTACCTGATTAAGCGTCAGCACTTAAACATGCAGGAGCTATTCTCGTCAGCGCCCGACAGCGCCTACTACTACGTAAACGGCTGGAACACCCGCGCCCTTATCGCCTTTGGCGCCGCAGCGCTGTTCTCGCTTTCTACCGTGTTAGTTCCAGCCCTATCCAGCCTAGGCGGCTACGGCTGGCTGATTGGTGCTGGCTTAGGCGGGCTGTTCTACTATGGGTTGATGCGGCAGTTTAAGACAGCCCCCACGTATGCTGAGCAGAAGGCAAGTTAAGACGGTTTGGCCGTAGTTGACGGCTTAGCGACTCGAACAAGCGCTATCGGCACAAAGCCGATGGCGCTTTTGTTTTTTCACGAAGCTCACTCCCTTGAACACGAAAAGCGTTTTTCGACCTGCAATTGCGCGTTTTTCTACCACGCTCAGCGGGGTACATGCTCATTTTTCAGAGAACAACTTCATAAAAACTTTAAAAAACAATGATTTAAAAAATATCTTTGTATGTTTATGCGCAATTTGTAAAGATGATGAGAAAGGATTATGCGCATGCCCATTTTTCTAGCGAGCCTTACGAGGGAAAAATGGTATTTTCCCTTTTATATCAGTAAATTATGATACTTTAGCAAGGTGGAGCTCCCCAGAAAAACGCGCATGCGCATGAATAAACTGTTGGGCTTACTAAGGAGATTTACGGTGCATAATCTCGGGGCATTCGCAGTCATTATGGACGATGCATCACGGGTTTTGCTTTGTCATCGAACAGACTTTGATGCGTGGAACTTGCCTGGTGGAAAAGTTGAGTGCCTGGAAGCGCCGTGGAAAGCCGCACAGCGTGAAGCTCTGGAAGAAGTGGGCTTGGTTGTGAGAGTTGAGCACCTTATCGGTGTTTATTCTGTGCCCGAACAGGAAACCGTAGCGTTTGCTTTTCTATGCACTCGAACGGGCGGCACTATTCGCCTTAGCGATGAAGCCGACGATATTCGATGTTTCCACAGAGGCGATCTTCCATTGAACACACTACCTCGTCATGTTGAGCGCATCGAAGACGCGTTCAACGTAAGTGGCGGTGCGTCGTTGCGTGTACAAGCCCAACAAGCGCTTGCAGCGGATGGCCCGTGCGCTACGCGCTCGCGCCACCGCTGAAGCTGGTCGTTACATGGTCAAACAAAATACAAAATGAAGGTTAGAGCATGAATGAGAAAACAATAAAAATTGGATCAATTACGATCTTGGTAATTCTTCCTAAAGAGCTAGATCATCAACTGACAGAAGAAGAGATTTCTTATGTAGAGAGTTGTGTTAAAGAAGAGTTTCAATCGCGTATTGATAAGTCATGGCTCCAAGGCGCGATCAAGGTAGGTAACACTTCATCTGAATACGGGTGTTTAGTAGTTACAATTGAAATCTTGGTAATATTATCTGCGCTTTATAAGTTCATCAAAGATTATCCAAAGCTTAGAGATAGCGCTATTGCGATAGCAAAAGATATTCAACGATTAAGGTTAAAGCTGCGCGGAAAAGAATATAGCCAAGGAAACATCGTCCGAGATTCAGATTTTGAGATTGAAGAAGCAGTCAAAGAGGCCATAAAGCAACTAGAAGAGAATGATCGCTAAACATGTAACAATCGCATGCACTCGGATAATTTGCTCTGCTGCGCGCCGCAAATTACTGGTGATGCGGGGCGTTATACGGCACCGAAATAGTGCTCGTTGTCGAGTAAAAGCGAACACAAGGCTAACTCTGAATTAATTCAATCATCAGAAAGCAAAAGGATTTTAGAGTGCACACACAAAATGTTCATATTAAAAACATAAAGCAAGCTAATGAAAACGATAGATTAGCAATATTTGTCGGTGCAGGTATATCAAAAA
The DNA here is from genome assembly GCF_013415105.1 of Vreelandella salicampi. Lineage (GTDB taxonomy): Bacteria > Pseudomonadota > Gammaproteobacteria > Pseudomonadales > Halomonadaceae > Vreelandella > Vreelandella salicampi. Next base: position 2,886 of record NZ_JACCDF010000021.1, on the reverse strand, counting down.
GCTCTGATACTGATTACATAGGTTTGCCTTCGTGGAGTGATCTAATAACTGAACTAAAGTCAGATTTATCGATAACTGAAGAGCTAGATTATTTAAAACTAGCTCAACTATATTATCTTGAGTTTGGAGGGCAGACATACAATCAAACATTGAAGAAATATTTTCCTGAAGACATCAACCCATCGAGTTTACATCGCACGATTTTGGAGTTGAGCCCCCGTGTAATAATAACTACAAACTGGGACTGCATCATTGAAAATGCAATAGAGCAGGAAGGCTATCTATACGATAAGATATGCACGGACAAGGACTTAGTCAGTTCAACCAGTCCGAATAAATTTATTAAAATCCATGGTGATTTCAAAAATCACAATATAGTGTTCAAAGAAGATGACTACCTAAATTATTCGAGAAATTTCCCGCTAATAGAAAACTACATCAAGTCTATATTTTCAACACATACAGTTCTTTTTTTAGGGTATTCCTATAACGACATCAACCTTAAACACATACTGAAATGGATACAAAGTCATTCCAGTTCAGCTCCTCCGATGTATTTGGTAAATTTCAAAATAGACAAGCCTCAAGAAAGCTACTTGAGAAATCATGGGATCACCACATTAGTACTAGATAGCGAAAGCTATTCTATTGAGAAAATTTCGCATTTAGAGAAAAGGTCAGCGCTAACTCAATCCTTTTTAACATCTATCATTCAAGATGATAGAGCAGTAGACCCGGACGATGAGCAGGAAGTTATCAGTTTCATATACGAGCGTATAAAACACCTAAAACAGCTAAATTCAATAACTCATAATCAAATACGGGGAGCGATAACAAACTGTGGCTTTCGTTACGATGACGATGGCTTAAGTATATTAGAGTTATTCAATCCTCAAGGTGTACTGACCACGGACTACAGCGACACCACCAGGACGCTTCACGAAAAATTCTTGGAAATTCTATCTCGCATAGACTTGTTTCGTGAAGATGAAAAAGAGAAATTTTATCTAAGAAACTCAATACTTACGGACGTCCTTTCTATCTTAGCTCTAGCTAATATCAAAGGTGTCGTTTTGCCCAATGATAATGATAGCGGCAAAATCATGTACTTTGTTAACGAGAAAATCGATTCAGCTAAAGACTTAGAAAAGCAAGATCGAGAACATATCTCTTTTTCAGCATGTGAATGCAAAAGTAATGATCTTATAAAATCTTTGTCATCAGAATCTTATGAGAGCTATAAATATGGTAAGTACGAATTAGCATTTAAGAAAAATTCTGAACTGATTCTAGCTTGTAAAAGGCATCGAATATATTCGATCCTATTGATAGCGCTATTTAACAAAAACTCGATTTTATGGATGCTCAAGTACTCTTTTTCTACAGAACAGAGAAACGAGTTTGAAAAGGAAATGGAAGTAGAGCTCCAAGATGAATTTTTTAAATTTCCAAGGTCTGAGATAAAGAAGAATCAAGCCCTGTATGATTTTTTGTCCCTGCACTCCGTTCATCAGAAAGCAAATGAGTGCACAAAAAAATTACTTGATCTCACCAAAGCCGTTAAAAGTATAAAAGCTGGAGGAATAAGCTTCAACAACAGTGCAGATGAACCAACCTGTACACACATTAACCTATTAATGTTCGCATTGAAAAATCACATAATGATTGATCAGTACGCACCATACAAAGCGGCTATGAGAGACTTCGTTAAGATTCCCATACTCCGTCAATCAGTAAAAGAAAGAGTAAAACTCAATCAATATGAGTTTTACTCTGCCATCCAATTCTACTCATCAAAAGAACTTCAATCGGAGCTTAGCGTATTTATTAAAAATGAAGATTCTAATCAACTTCGTCTAGACGCGAGTGATGAGTGTTCCGAATGGATTATTTCTACTGTTTTGCCAAACTTAACAGATCGATTAATACAAGATCGAAGTTTATTCAATAGCCATGAAACTAAGTTTGAAAACAGCGTTCGATTACTTGCATTTCTCAATTTGAGTGATACTCATATTTCAAAAGTTATGAGTGAGTTTTCCCGATTAATTGCTAGTAGGTCAACAACTATCGGGACTTATGAGGCAATAAACGAATTTTTAGCACACCAACATAATTTATTTGAGCGAGAGATTGAAACTGACGTTTTGATAAAGATATTAAACACCGTAATCGACAAAATCACTTCCCAAACAGCCCATGGTTGGGATCAGCATGCGATACTTAATGGATCTATAAACAATTTATACGGTTATATTGGAGTAGTAAAAGGCGAATACACTGATAAGGACAGAGTCCGCCGGCTGGTGTCTGAACTTGAAACCTACGAACCAGAAGAGCAGCGTAGGTTTTCTAGATCTCTGCTTTACAGCATCTTTAACATCTCGAACGATAATGTTCGAAATATTATTAAGGAATTCATTGAGGGCGTCATTTCTCAACCCAAAACGAAAGGCATAGATGATTGGGAGTTTGAACTTTGGTCAGTCGCAGTGGGTTTTAAAGATTTTGAAACAGAAGCTGTTGCTAAGCTAGATGAATATTTGGAACAGTTTCGTGATGGAAAAAAGTTTTCATCACAGCTATATTCGCTCAAAAGCTTAACTCAATATTTAGTAGATAAGAAAGGAATTGACGCGATAGAAGAGCTAAACAAAGAGTTAAGCGATCTAATAGAACGGCATAGGGATCGTCCAAACTTTTCATCAATTTGAGTATGGGGAGAAATAGAAAAGTAGTAAAGACTAGATCCTCACCGTAGTCTAGTTCCTGAATTCATAGAATAACTGCAGCACTTTGGATCATACGGTAGAGGCAGGAGGGCCAGCAGCGGTACCCTCTCCGCCTTACCGACCAAAGTGAAGCAGAGTATGGGATACCGACAAC
>NZ_JACCDF010000020.1 GCF_013415105.1 Vreelandella salicampi | reverse complement strand
CCTGATCCCTTGCCGAACTCAGTAGTGAAACCGCTCAGCGCCGATGGTAGTGTGGGGTCTCCCCATGCGAGAGTAGGTCATCGTCAGGCACTTATCCGAAAAATCCCCCCGGGCTTATGCCTGGGGGGATTTTTTATGTGCGCCATCATAACGCTTGAGCATGATATGATGCCGCGTGAAAGTTACCGTGTGTTCTATGCGCGTTTGTTTATCAAGTGGCAAGTTAATCAAAAGGGGAGATCAGTGGCTCACGCGGTTCCATCAACATGGCTGGTGTATTGTCGACCTGGCTTTGAAAAAGCTGTTTTAGCCGAGCTGCAATACCATGCGGGTGTACATGGGGTTCTGTGTGTCGAGGAAAGTGGCGATGGGTGGGCAAGTCTAACGAGGAAGAACGAAGAGCCAATCAACACCTTACACCGTTTAGCTGCGTTTGATTTACTGATTTTTGCGCGACAAAGCTTAGTGGCAGTGCCGGAGTTAACGTTGAGTCGTGAGGATCGGTTAAGCCCTATTGTCGATCAGCTGCTAGAAGCTGGGTGGAGTTTTGATGCCATTTGGCATGAAACCCCTGATACCAACGATGGCAAAGCGCTCTCTCGCTTACTTAAGGCATTATCGCGCCCGCTTGAAAGCACATTGAAAAAGCGAGGCGCATTGCGTCGAAAAGCCGGAGGTCGGCGACTGCACGTATTCTGGAAAAGTGGTACTTGCGTGCAGCTGGGTATGTCGTTTCCGGGGAATCGCAGCGAACTGCCAGGGGGAATACGTCGCCTGCGGTCACCTTCACGTGCCCCAAGCCGCTCAACGCTTAAGCTCGAAGAGGCTTGGCATGAGTTTATTCCCAAGCAAGAGTGGGAACAGAGGCTTTCACCTCACATGACAGCAGCTGATTTAGGCGCAGCACCCGGCGGATGGACGTGGCAGCTCGTGCAAAAAGGCATGTATGTATATGCCATCGACAATGGACCCATAAATGCTGACCTGATGGCAAGCGGTCAAGTGGACCATCTAAAAGAAGACGGTTTTACGTGGGAGCCACCACAACGTTTGGATTGGTTGGTATGTGATATCGTCGACAAACCTATGCGTGTACTGGCGATGGTTGAGCGCTGGTTGGTTCGGCGGTGGTGTAAAGAAGCGGTTTTTAACTTGAAGTTACCCATGAAGAAGCGCTGGGAAGAAGTCACCAAGTGCCTTTCTCATCTCGAGTCGTCGCTGCATCAAGCAGGGGTGAAAAGCCGGATAAGATGCCGTCACCTTTACCACGACCGCGAAGAGGTGACGGTGCATGTCCGGCTGGAAAGCTAAGCATAGCCTTTCTAAAAATAGCTTTTGTTAATAACTGCCTTCGTAAACACGGATGGTTTCTTCTTCTGTGAGAAGTGGCAAAATACGTTGCATAGCAACAGCGCGATCTTCGCTGGAGTGCCACTCTTTCCAAGCACGTAAGTCGCGCCATTTGGTGATCATAAGGCGCCTGTCAGGATGCCCCATTTCGACTAAGGTTTCGCCCCCGACGAAGCCGCGAGCACCTAATGAAGCGCGCATTGCTTCGCGTGCGGCTTGCTCAAATTCTTCTTCCAGGCCAGGCATAATTCGCCGTTCAATGATAATTTTGATCATACCTTTTTGCTTCCTAAACCGAGGGTCTAAATGGCTGAGAACATGGAAACTTTACCTGACTACGACGCATTATTGGATACCAGCGGTCTCTATTGCCCCGAACCTATCATGATGATGCACAACAAAGTGCGTGATATGGCGCCGGGACAAGTGCTGCAGGTGGTCGCGACTGACCCTGCTACTACGCGAGATGTGCCTAAGTTTTGCCAATTTTTGGAGCACGAACTCATTGCCCAAGAAACGTCAGGTGAAACGTACCGCTATTTTATCCGCCTCGCCTGACTTCTCTAACCGTATGCTTTGATCGGCAGCCTACAAGGAGCATCTTGCTTGGCTGCCGTAGTGTTACGGCGCTGAAGGAACGGCAATGAGGGCTAAAGCTTCAAGCGTTGCGGGATCTTCTTCCAGAATGCGATTGGCGATATGGCGTTGGAAGAAATAAAGCTTAGGATGCCGCGAACGAGCACTGTAAAGGCAGGTATCACCTAGCAAAATGGGCGTCATTGTCGCTTTGTTTTCATCGGCAAGCAGCGCATCAACGTTACCATCGCTGTAGAGGTTCCAGCCATAAACCGGCTTCATCTGCCAAGGAGCCTTGTTGGTATCCATGCAGAGAGCGTGAGTCCCGAGCATATCGGGAATTTGCTGAATCAGCGTTACTTCTTGTGAAGCTTCATAGTCAAAGTAATCAGCAGCACTGGTAAGCTCATGCCATTTATGCTCAGGCGGCTCGGTAAAAATCTCTTCGGTTTCGGGGTCACGATAACCAACAAAGCAGCCGTTTTCATGGCTATCAAGGCGGTGGCATGGTGTCAGTGTCTCCATCCAGGGGATGAGCCCCACGACTTGCCCATCTTCGCGTAATCCCCAAGCCAATACCGGCATGCCGTAATAATTTTCTGGATCGGTGTCGAGCTGATACACCATTTCTAGCCCATCTAGCTCAGGGGCTAAGCGGGTCAAGCCCTTTTGCGCCTGTTGGCGCCGACGAACGGTTTCCAGGTCGATGACCTGGGCAGAACGGGGTGACAGTGATGCGCCCATGATGTCCCTCCTGGTGCTGCGTGGTCTCGACATTGGCAAAGCAGGCCTAGCAAGCTTTCCGCATAACTCACCAATAGCACAGCTTGAGGCGAAGGTTAAGGCCTAGGCGCAATTTTCCCTTATTAATCCGATGCTGATGCTTGGCACGCAGGAAATTCACGGCGTGCCGCTGTATGTGTTGTTAGCGCACGTTGGAAGTTTTTCCAGGGGGCATCCGGTGCTTCAAGCGATATCCAAGCACGGTAATAGCGCTGCCACTTGGCAGGGGGCGCCACGGGATGGCTGTCAATAAGCGTAGCGATCACGCTAAGCCAGGTGAAAGCGGTCTGTGCGAGTTGATCCAGGTAAGTCTGCCCCCAAGCGGGTAAACAGCGGCTTTGATCAGCGGACTGCAGTAGCGCGTTAGCTTCGTCCAAACGTTGTGTCGCCAGCATCAATGAGCGGAGCAGCTCGGCGGTTAAGGGGCGTTCTTGTAGCGTTTTAAGATGGTTCTCTAGTTGGCTGGAATCCTGTTCCCACTCTCGATCAAACTGGTGGAGTGTCATGTCGCGTAGATAGTGGAGAGCATCGAGACCTGACTTTATATCGCTTGTCTCTGGCGAAAGGTTTAGCTCGGTGGCGGAAAGCGGTTGGCTAGCACGTGAAAAGTTCTTTTCCCACTCACTTGAGTCAAAAATCGCGTTCCAACTAACGTAAGGCAGTTGCTTAGTTTTGGTCAGCGTAATCTCACGCAAGCGCTCGAGGTTTTCGGCGCTAAGTTCATTTGGCGCGTCGGTATTCCAGCAGTGACTGATGCGCTGCCACAGCTCGCGCTCATACAGCCACTGTTGGCTAGGCGGGGCAACGCGGCCGAGCTGGTTATTGCGGGCGGCAACCAGCGAGGTAATGTCGCACTCACGTAGCGCATAGACATTGAGCAAGCTTGCGCGGGTTTCGCTAATGTCAAAAAGCATCGATTGCCGTTCAGGAAACGCACCGATATTAGGCGGAGGCGAGCGATCAATATCGGCTGCGTTCAGTGAACCGCTAAGCTGCTGATGGTAGTCCTGCCAAAAACTTTCTGCCCCGCTGCCCTGACCGCAGCCCGTTAAGCTAAATAGCAACAAGCTGCTGATCATCCAGAGGAGGCAAGGACGTACCATGTGGCGCATAGTGGGCTACCTTTGGCGGCTAATACGGTGTAATCGCCAGCCCAATAGTAGGGCAGCAGTGCTCAAGCCAGCAATGAGTCCGATCCAGTAGCCATGAACCCCTAGTGCGCCAGAAAAAGCACCCCAGGTGCCAAGCCAGTGCCCGCCGCCGAGCCCGACAAACCAGTAAGAAAGCACGGTAATCACCATGACAATACGCGTGTCTTTATAGCCTCGCAGGGCCCCGGCAAGGTTGGCTTGCAGCGAGTCAGACACTTGATAGAAAACGGCCAATGCCAGCAATGATGCCGCAAGTGTTTGTACCTCAGAGTCAGTGGTATAAAGCGAAATAACGAACTCACCGGTCAACCATAACAGGGCGCTGTTGATCAAAGCGGTTACAAGGCTCACTGCAATGCCATTCCAGGCGACTAAGCGTGCATGCTGCCGGCGTTGTTGACCGAGGGTATTGCCCACACGCACGGTCAACGCCATGCTCAATGACATCGGTAGCATAAACAAAATCGTGGTATAGCTCAGGGCGACCTGATGGGCGGCCACCGTGATTTCACCGAAGCTGGCAATAAAGAGCGCGATCAGTGTAAACAGCGTGACTTCGACGAATATAGCGACGCCGATAGGAATGCCGACAATCGTCAGCTCTTTGATGCCCGCCCACTGCGGTGGTGTCAGCCGCTCCCAAAGCGACACCGCGCCGTAAACGTGCTTTCGGCGCGTGTAAAGCATCATGGCGAGCGCCATCGTCCACATCGAGATCGCGGTGGCAATGCCGCAGCCTAGAGCGCCCAACGCAGGTAGTTGTTGCACGCTTTGCGGTAGCCAAACGCCGAAAAGATCGACCAAGCCGTCGCCGCCGTAAATTAGCAGGTAATTCGCGGGGATATTAACGCTCAAGCCAATCAGGCTGATCCAAAGCACGGGGCGAGTATGATTCATGCCATCCGAAAACGCGCGCAGTGCCTGAAATAACGCAATTCCCGGCATACCAAACGCTACTGCGGCGAGGTAGGCAGCGGATGTTTGCGCGACATCCGCTGGCACATCCATAGCGTTAAAAATCGGAATGACGATCAGCCACAACAATGCGGCAGAAACGACACCGAGCAACAGGGCCACCCACAGCGCCTGGTGCACGGCAGGTCGAATAGCATCATGGCGTTGCCCGCCAAGTAGATGCGCCACAATCGGCGTTAGCCCCATTAGAGTGCCGGTCATAAACAGCATCAGCGGCATCCATAGGCTTGACCCCACCGACACAGCGGCGAGCGCGGTGGGGCTCTGGCGTCCGGTCATCATGACATCGACGACGCTCATACCCGCCTGAGCTAATTGCGCGCCACAGATAGGGAGTGCTAAACGCACAAGTGAACGCGTTTCAGGCCAATACAGTGTGGTGAATCTTTTGGCGGCACTACCCAACGTTGCGCTCCTTAAGAGTGATTTTTGCTGACTAATGAGACTATGGTAGCAGGAGTTGCTGTTGCTCGCGCTAACCACCGAGCGCACGATTTATCCTTACCCTAGCTTGCGATTATACTGCGGTCTTTTTTACGAGCGTTGGCTTTATCCCCGCGCTTTGGCCAACGTTTGCGATCTGAGAAAGGAGGGTTACATGGAAGGTGAATCGCGCTGGACCCTTGCCGACATTACCGCGCTTTTTGATGGACTTTTTGCCCAGCGTTACCAAACACGTTTGGTCCGCGGCGGTGATGAGCCGCTTTATACACCCGCTGATGCCACAACGCCTTATCACCAGGTGATATTTGCGCGCGGGTTTTACGCCAGCGCCCTGCACGAAATAAGCCACTGGTGCATCGCCGGTGCCAAGCGTCGCCAGTGGGAAGATTATGGCTACTGGTATTTGCCTGATGGACGCAATGCTGAGCAGCAAGCCGCTTTTGAAAGCGCTGAAATTGCGCCTCAGGCACTAGAGTATCTATTTACCCAAGCCTGTGGGCGTCGCTTTCATATCAGCGTCGACAATCTAGGCGGTGGCGTGCCTGTGGATCGTGACGCCTTCCAGGCGCGAGTCATGGACCGTGCGCAGCGCTACGAACGCGAAGGCTTGCCAAAGCGCGCAGCTGCTTTTTGCCATGCGTTGGAAGCTTATTATCAGCAAGGGCTTTCGTGTGAGGTCGCCATCGCTCAAGGCATTGCGAGATTGCAGTAAAGGCGACTATGTTGAAACGGTCGCATGAACCTGAATTCATCAAATAAGCGTAGCTTGAAGCCAATAATTCTGACTAAAGGACGATTTCGATGGATGATTTTTTTACATCATGGAGCGAAGCGGCCATGACCAGTATCGGTTTCTTTTGGATGGCGCTATGGGCTTTTGTGCTTGGTTACATCATTAGTAGCCTCATTCAGGTGTTAGTGACCAAAGAGCGCATGCAGAAGGTGATGGGCAAAGACGGCCCGCGCAGCGTTGCATTGGGCACCTTTTTTGGCTTTCTTTCGAGTTCCTGCAGCTTTGCTGCGTTAGCGACTACGCGTAGCATTTTCCAGAAAGGAGCTGGGCTCGCGCCGACAATGGCCTTTATGTTGGCCTCAACCAACTTGGTGATTGAGCTAGGCATCGTCATTGCCGTGTTCCTCGGCTGGCAGTTCGTGGTGGGGGAATATGTGGGAGGAATTATGCTGATCTTGGTGACCTGGATACTCATCAGGATTACGCGCCCACGTCGACTTGAAGCCCAGGCTCGCAGAAACGTTGGCGAGCCTGATGGCGGGGGGCAGCAGGTAGGCAAAGACTGGAAAGAAAAAATCACTAGTCTTCAAGGCTGGAAGGAGATTGGTCAGACCTACGTCATGGAATGGCAGATGGTTTGGAAGGATGTACTCATCGGCTTTACCGTGGCCGGGATAATTTCGGCCTTCGTTCCGGATGCTTTCTTTCAGACGTTGTTCATTGGCTCAGGTGGCGAAAATAATGCCAACCCTGGATTTCTGTCTGTACTGGCGCAAACGATTGTTGGCCCAGTTGCCGCTTTTTTCACCTTTATCGGGTCAATGGGAAATATTCCGCTGGCAGCGGTGCTGTTTGGCCAGGGCGTCACTTTCGCCGGCGTGATGGCGTTTATCTTTTCTGATCTGATCGTACTACCCGTTCTACGCATTAATGCCACTTACTATGGTTGGCGTATGGCTCTCTATCTGCTGGGGCTGATGTTCGTGGGCATCGTGTCGGTTTCACTGATTTTGCACTACACACTGGCTTTTATGGGGCTATTGCCAGACTTCGCCAGCGTGACAGCGCCAGGAGATCGGGAGTTCTTTAAGGTTAATTATCAGCTTTTCCTTAACATCGGTTTTTTGATCTTGACGGGCGTTATGTTCTGGTTCTGGAAGCTCTCTCAACAGGGACACCATGGTCATGAACATCATCACGACCACGGTGGTGCATCCCTGACGGATAAGGTACTAAAAGTCCTGGTTGTGATCGCCGTCGTTTGGCTGTTTGGCGGCCTCACGTTGTCATTGCTGTAAAAAAAGAAATGCTTTTGTGCGCTTAACCGTCTTCTGTCAGACGCTGATGCATTGACAGCATGACCTCAAGTTCATGCTCGGGGCGCATCGGCTCTAAGCCTAACTCGCTGAAGGTTTCCCGCCGCTGGCGATGCCACTCGCTAGCGGTAATCGAAGGGTAGAGCACCGAGGCCGGGGCTAGCTCCACGAAAGGGTCTAGTCCATAGGTGTCAAATAGCCGCGCCAGCGCTGCTTCGTCATCGCCGTTGTCGCTGGTATAGAGCGTGGCGGAGAAGTGGTCGTTCTCAAGCTCGCGAATCACTTCAAGAGGACTGACCCCCAAGCTCTCAAGCTCTTCAATACTGTAGGCACCCATGGCATTGGTATCTTCTTTGATCCAGCTATCGTCCGGCTGAATTAATGTTTGCTTCACTCGTCCATCGGGCATCGACCAGGCAATGGCTAGCGGTAGGCCCTCTTCGTCGCCTGTTTCTATGGCAATAAAGCCCGGTATCTCGCTCATGCTAACTCCTGTTTTTTCTATTCTGTCAGTGCCTGTTTCTGTAAGCACCCTGTTCTGGCACTATTTTGATCGAAAAATATTATGCTGGTAGTCGAAAGAATGCCTGCGCTGTTTGGGTAGTACGCTGGCCTAGCTCCGTTTCGCTAATGCCGTACCAGTGGGCAATCTCGCGTGCAATCCATGGCAACAGTGCCGGTTCATGACGGCGGCCTTTCAGCTTCGCCGGTAGATTACGCGGCAGCAAATACGGGCAATCGGTTTCAATCATCAAACGGTTCAGCGGAATATCGCCGACTAGAGGGCGTAAATGGTGCCCGCGCCTTTCGTCACAAATCCAGCCCGTCAAACCAATATGTAAGTCTAGGTCGAGATAGCCATAAAGTGTCTCTTTGTCCGCAGTGAAACAGTGAATCACCGCATCCGCTAAATCATCGCGCCAGCTTTTAAGCATTTCGCGCATGCGCGGGCCTGCATCACGCTCGTGGAGAAATAGCGGCAATCCGTTTTCAGCAGCTAGGGCGAGTTGCGCTTCGAAAGCGCGCTCTTGATCAGTCGGTGTGGAAAAGTTGCGGTTGAAATCGAGCCCACACTCGCCCACTGCCACCATCTTAGGGTGAGCGTAAAGCGCGGCCATTTCGCGACCGAGTGCTGGCCTCCAGCGACTTGCATCGTGGGGATGAACGCCCGCTGTGGCAAAAAAACCAGAGTACTGTTCGGCAAGCGCGGCGGCTTGTTTGGCGTGCTCAAGGTCTGTGCCGGTCAAAATCAGCGTGCTGACGTTCGCGGCGCGTGCGCGCTCGACGACCGCGGGGAGATCACGCTGAAAACTTTCATGCGTGAGATTAGCGCCAATATCCACTAATGGCTCAGGCGCATGAAATTGAAGCGCTTCTGGAAGAAAGTCGTCAAAGGCAGAATGTGCCACAAAAAAGCTCCTTACGTTGAACGGTAAAGAAATTAGCGGATAGTCTAACGCGCTTAACGCCCAGCGACGATAATAACGGTGACGAGAGAGCAAACACCTACGCGCTTGCATGCGTTACACTGTGCGCCTTAAATCTGAGGAGGACGCTGCGTGACCCTGCTACGACTAGAACAGCTTCAACTGGCCTACGGCACCCATGTTTTACTCGACCACGCCGATTTAACGGTGGAAAAGGGCGAGCGGTTGGCGCTGGTCGGGCGTAATGGCACGGGTAAATCCACGCTTCTCAAGCTAGTAGACGGGGAGATTCTGCCCGACGATGGCATGATTTGGCGCGCACCCGGGCTTAAAATCGGCGTGCTGGCGCAGGAACTCCCAGCATCTTCAGGGCTCACGATATTTGAGGTTGTGGCGCAAGGCCTGCCCGAAGCCGGCGAGCTATTATCCGAATATCACCATTTGATCAACGCTGATGACCCGGATATGCAGCGGATGGCCACCCTGCAAACCCGCCTGGAAGCGATTGATGGCTGGTCCTTCCACCAGCAGATCGACGTGGTTCTCACCCGTTTGGGTTTACCTCCAGAAGCCGATATGAGTGCCCTTTCAGGTGGCTGGCGTCGCCGCGTGGCATTAGCGCGTGCGTTAGTGGCCCAACCAGATTTACTCCTACTCGATGAGCCGACTAACCATCTGGATTTGGACACCATCGCTTGGCTGGAAGAGCAGCTTTTGGCGTTTAATGGCGCGGTACTGCTGATCACCCACGATCGTGCATTCCTCTCTAAGCTTGCCACCAACATTCTTGAGCTTGATCGCGGCAAGCTAGGTCGCTACCCCGGAAACTATCAGGACTACCAGGCCCGAAAGCAGCACGAGTTAGAAATTGAAGCACGCGAGCACGCTGAGTTTGATAAGAAGCTGGCGCAGGAAGAAACCTGGATTCGCCAAGGCATCAAAGCGCGCCGAACCCGCAACGAGGGGCGAGTGAGAGCACTGGAGCAAATGCGCACAGAGCGTAGCCAGCGCCGCGAGCGCCAAGGTACGGCGAATCTCAGTGTGGATAGCGGCGAGCGTACCGGCAAGCGCGTGGTGGAGCTGAAGAACGTCACCCAGCGCTACGGCGATGAGGTAGTGCTTGCCAACGTCAATCTCGAGGTGCAGCGCGGGGATCGCATTGGCTTCTTAGGCCGTAACGGGGCGGGTAAAACCACGCTCTTGAAGATTATGCTCGGCGAGCTTACACCGTCTGAGGGCGATGTGCGTCTCGGCACCAACCTCAAAGTCGCCTATTTTGACCAGCTGCGGGCCGGCTTGGAGTTAAATAAAACGGTGTATGACAACGTCGCGCAGGGTAGCGACCGCGTCACGGTGGGTGGTAAAGACCGCCACGTCATGAGCTACCTGCAAGACTTTCTGTTTACCCCAGACCGGGTGCGCCAGCCGGTGAAAGCGCTCTCGGGCGGGGAATCCAACCGCTTGCTGCTGGCGAAGCTCTTTACGCAGCCCGCTAACGTGCTCGTGCTTGATGAGCCGACCAACGATCTCGACATGGAGACGCTGGAGCTCTTGGAAGAGCTGCTGCTTGATTTTGACGGCACACTGCTACTGGTGTCTCACGACCGGACCTTTATGGACAACGTCGTGACCAGCGTGTTGGCCTTTGAAGGCGAAGGGCGCGTTCAGGAGTACGTCGGCGGCTACACAGACTGGATGCGCCAGGGGGGCAAACTGCCGCCCGCGCCTTGGGATGCTGACAGGAGCCAGCCGACAACGGAGTCCATTGAAGCGACTCGCCCTGCGCCAGAGGCTTCTGCGCCTGCAGCAAAAACGCCGCCGAAAAAGGCCGTCAAGCTTTCCTACAAGCTGCAGCGTGAGCTTGATACGCTGCCAGCTGAGATTGAGCGGCTGGAAAAGGACATCGAAACATGGGAGGCTAAAATCGGCGATCCTGGCTTTTACCAACAAGAAGCGAGCGTTGTTACCGCAGCGCTTGAAGCATTAGGTGAGTCGCAAAAAGCATTGGAAGCGGCCATGGAGCGCTGGATGGAACTGGAGGCGATGGCCGAAGGCGACGCGTAAACACAGCATAAACATAAAAGGCGCCTGCTGGCGCCTTTTAAATGAATATTAAATCTCACTTATTCGTCGCTTTTTTCGCCTTTTTTACCCACACGCACGGCGAGTACGTCACACTCTGCGCCATGTAGCACGCCGGTGGAGGTGGAGCCAAGCAGTAAGGCAAAACCGTGGCGACCGTGTGAGCCGACAACGATGAGATCGACATCGTTTTCTTCAGCAAAACGGTGAATTTCGGTGTCGGGCATACCCACCACAACGTGTTGATCTTCTGCTGATATATGCGGGCTCGCGATTTCGGCTAAGCGCTTTTTTGCATGGTCGTCGAGTTGATCTTGGATGCTGGTGAGGTCCATGGGGATATCACCACCGTAAGCGAAGCCAAGCGGTTCCAGCGTGTGCATGATCGAAATTTTGGCGTCTTCGTTACGAGCAGAAATGCTTACTGCACGTTCCAACACCTTGTGGGAATCTTTGGTCAAATCGACGGCGACAAGAATATGGTGGTAGCTCATAAGGTACTCCTTCGGCGAGAGGCAGAAGCTCGCAGGAAGCTCTGCTGCGGATACTCAACTCCCCATACTGTAGGATGACTCCCGTTGTTTAACAACGATATAGATCAACATTTAGCTTTGCCGATGATGATTACGCCGGTGATACCGGCAACGCTTTAGTATAAGGAATCGACAGGATGGAATGGCTACTGATTGTATTCGTCTTGATGCTAGTGGGGGCGCCTATCATGTGGCTTCAGCCCAGCCCAAGGCAAAAGCGCCAGATGCAGCTAAGAAAGCGTGCCCGCGAACACGGCGTTGAGGTCAAAATCGAACCACCGCCGCTTCACTACTTTAAAGGGACGATGCCGTCGTACCGTTGGCGCTACCCGTTGGATGAACCCGGCCCGGATTTTTTATTGGTCCGAGAAGAAGAAGCGAGTGAAGAACTAGAGCCTTATCATTCAGGATGGCGTTGGCGGATCGCACCGCTTCGCCCATTGCCTCGTGAGGCGAACACCCGACTAAAAGCGCTACTGGAACGCTTGCCTCAAGATGCCCTGGTGCTGCAGTCAAAGGAAACTGCGCTGACTCTGTGGTGGTGGGAATCACAAACCGGCGAACGGTTTGTGACGTATGTTGAGGATTTTCAGCAACTACGTGATGAGCTCCGCGGGCGTGCCGATCGCTCTCGCACTCAGCCGCTAACGCCGCCTGCCTCTTCCAAGGATGATGGCTTCTCAGGGGGATAGTGGCGTTTCTTGATCCTGCGCTTGGATAGCGAGTCCGTTCTCTTCAATGCGCGCAAGCCAGCGATTAAGCTGATCAATATCTTCCTCGCTTAAGCCCGCGAGCATTTCCTGTCGGGCCTCGGTAGCCATGCGGTCTATTTTTTCCAGTAGCGGCATGGCCGCATCGGTCAGGTAGATCCGTTTGGTGCGGCGATCATTTTCGCAGGCGTGGCGTTCAATCAACCCCTGAGACTCTAGCTGACTCAGCGTGCGGACCAGTGATGGCGCTTCAACGCCGATGGCACGGGCTAGCTCGCATTGGGGCTGGCCATCACCCATGCGCCATAAGTGATAAAGCGTCACCCAGCGTGTTTGGGTGAGGCCGAGTGGCGCTAAGCGGCGATCCAAAATAGAGCGCCAGAGGTGGGGGAGGCGAGCGATACGAAAACCGAGAGTGGTAGCCATAAGGAAAAACGACCCGAATAAATGAATGGGCGAATTTTCAACAGCTCAGCGGTTGAATGCAAGGCGATTTAATCACGGTGGGCTTACTTCACTCTCAACCCATTCTCCCTTAATCGTCACTTGGTTTTGATTGGCCAGGAATAAAACGCTGCAAGTCCAGCTTTCTTAGACCACTGGCGCGTATTTGGCTATCCACCCGTGTGGCTTCTCCTTCATCCTCGGAGACCGTAAATCGAACTAACCCTAAGCGTTGCCCGCCTGCCGTCATGATATCGACTCGCCACTGGCCTGCTGGGTCTTCGGGGAATTGCATCTTATGGCTCCAGGCGCGATATCCCTCCTCGCGCCCGCCGTCAATATCGAGATCGATAGTGTCGAGTCGCTCGCCGTTTTGGTGCCAATCGTGCGTAATGGTTTCGCTCAAGCCACGTGGCGCGCGAATCGCGGTATACACATAAAGGCCGCGTGATTTAAGTGCATCGGGGGTTAGTACCATCGTCCCTTCGGGGTCACGCTGCTCCACATTAAGCGCGGGGGAAAGTGCGCTCCCGGTCATCCAGAGCGTTGCCGGAGGCACCCATATTCGCCCCAGCCATCCTGCGCTCGCCAGCAAGAGAGCTAAACAGCCAAACACCATCCAGCCGCGCCAGGTACGTTGTTTGAGTAAATGTAAAAAGCTGGGAAGGCCGGTTAACACCATCACGCCGAGGGCGAGCAGCAAACTCTGTGCCGTGGTGAGTTTCAGCATGATCGGAAGCGTGACAATGGTGACTAAGAAGACGCAGTGGGCGTGAAAAACAAAATAGGCGCTGCGCCATTTTTCGGCGACTTTGTAATACAGCGGGTCGGTGATAGAGAGAATGGCCATCGCTACGACCATAAGGGCGAAAAGCGCTTGGCCGCTATTCCATACCGTGGTGGCGAGAATGAACGGAAGAGTGAAAAAGAGTGTCTCTTGGTGAACCATTTGGGCGATAAACGTGGTGACACCGCGTGGAAACGTTGGGTAGCCGTGCTGGACTAGCCAGCGACTTATCACGCCCTCAGTAAGCAAGAGTACCCAGGCAAATAGCAGCCCTAAGGCTAAGGCAGCGCCTAGCCACTGCTGGCGGTCGACCAGAAACAAACTGCCAAGCCCCGCAGCAAAGGCCACCGGTGGCCAGAGCCACGTCCAGGGCCTAACGCGCGCGACAAGGCGTTCGATATTTTGTTGTAGCTGAGTAACGCGAGCAGTAGAGAGCTTAAGCATGGTGAGCCATCATTAAAAAACACCCGTTATGTTATCAGTCGCGCGATGGAATCTCTTCGCCCAAAGTCAGGGCTTGACGCCGCCTGATATCTCAACCAAGCTAACGCAATCAAACGGCCGTATGAATATACGGTGTCAGCGAAATCGTTCTATTTCGGCGGCGCTTAACGAGCGCTTCCGGAAAAGAGCCCTTCTGTGGAGAGACGCGGATGATTTATCAAGGTAATGCCATCACGGTGGCGCGTGGCGATGACGACATCGCGACCCTAACTTTCGACCTGAAAGACGAGTCGGTCAATAAACTTTCCAGCGCTGTAGTGTCCGAGCTAGAAGAGGCAGTAAACGCCCTGCAATCCGAGAGTGGCTTAAAAGGTTTGATTCTCACCAGTGCCAAAGAGGCGTTTATCGTTGGCGCTGACATTACAGAATTCCAGAGCATGTTCGGCAAGGGTGACGATTTTGTCTCCGATATGCTCAAGCGCGTTCATTCCATTTTCAACGCCATTGAAGACTTGGCGTTTCCCACGGTGACGGCGATTAATGGCTTAGCGCTTGGCGGTGGCTGCGAAGTGCTGTTGACCACCGATTTTCGTGTGATGGGCGAAAAAGCCAAGATCGGCCTGCCGGAAACCAAGCTCGGTATTATCCCCGGCTGGGGCGGCTGTGTACGCCTACCACGCCTGATCGGCGCCGATAACGCGATTGAGTGGATCTCCGGCGGTACCGAAAACAAGGCTGACGCGGCGCTAAAAATGGGTGCGGTGGATGCGGTGGTACCCAATAGCGAGCTCGACGCCGCCGCTCGCGATATTCTCGAGCGTGCCAATACCGGTGAGCTGGATTATCAGGCGCGCCGGGATGAAAAGAAAGGGCCGCTGAAACTCAACGCCATCGAGCAAATGATGGCGTTTGAGACCGCCAAAGGCTACGTGAAAGGTGTCGCCGGGCCGCACTACCCTGCGCCGGTGGAAGCCATCAAGGTCATCCAAAAAGGCGCCGGCGAGAGCCGCGAGCGTGCCCAGCAAATTGAAGCGGCAGCTTTCGCTAAAATGGCGATGACGGATGTCGCGTACAATTTGGTCGGTCTGTTTATGAACGATCAGGTGGTGAAGAAAAAAGCGGGCAAATACGAGAAACAATCCCAGCCGGTTAAGCAGACGGCGGTACTTGGTGCCGGCATTATGGGTGGCGGCATCGCCTACCAAAGCGCCTCCAAGGGCACGCCGATTTTGATGAAAGATATCAAGGATGAGGCGATTGAGCTGGGCCTGAAAGAAGCCCGCAAGCTCTTTGCCAAGCAGGTTGAGCGTAAGAAGTTAACCACCGAGCAGATGGCGGAAAAGCTCACCAATATCCGCCCGACGCTCTCCTACGGCGATTTCGGCAATGTCGATCTGGTGGTCGAAGCGGTTGTCGAAAACCCGAAAGTCAAAGACGCTGTTTTGACCGAAGTCGAGGGGGTGGTGAGCGAAGACACGATTCTGACTTCCAACACCTCAACGATTTCGATTAACCGCCTGGCGCAAAACTTAAAACGCCCGGAAAATTTCTGTGGCATGCACTTTTTCAACCCGGTGCACCGTATGCCACTGGTGGAAGTCATTCGCGGTGAAAAAACCGGCGATGCGGCCGTCGCGGCCACGGTGGCCTATACCCGCGCCATGGGCAAAACGCCGATTGTGGTTAATGACTGCCCGGGCTTTCTGGTCAACCGCGTACTGTTCCCTTACTTCGGTGGCTTTAGCTTCTTGATGGAGCATGGGGCTGACTTTCAGCACGTGGATAAGGTCATGGAGAAGTTCGGCTGGCCGATGGGCCCAGCCTACCTGTTGGATGTGGTCGGACTGGACACCGCCGTTCACGCTAACGAGGTGATGGCCGAGGGGTTCCCCGACCGGATGGCGCGAGAGGGCAAAACCGCGATCCAAGTGATGTTTGACAATGACCGTTTAGGCCAGAAGAACGACAAAGGCTTCTACGCCTACGAAGAAGACAAAAAGGGCAAGCCCAAAAAGGTCAGCGACGACAAAGCCTATGCGTTGGTGAAAGAGGTTGTTAACGAACAGAAAGAATTCTCTGACGACGACATTATTGCCCGCATGATGGTGCCATTGTGCTTGGAAACCGTGCGCTGCCTAGAAGATGGCATCGTTGACTCCCCCGCTGAGGCGGATATGGCGCTGATTTACGGCATCGGTTTCCCCCCGTTCCGCGGTGGCGCGTTGCGCTATATCGATGCGATGGGCGTGGCCGAGTTCGTTGAGCTGGCTGAAGGGCTCGCCAAGGAGCTGGGGCCGCTCTACGCGCCGACCGATAAGCTGCGTCAAATGGCGCAAAACAACGAACGTTTTTACGCTGCCAACGCCCAGTAAGCCACCGCGCTAAGGAGACAAAAGATGAGCTTGAACCCAAGAGATATCGTGGTGGTCGATGCAACACGTACCGCCATGGCCAAAGCCAAAAATGGTGCTTTCCGCCACGTGCGTGCTGAGAATCTATCGGCGGCAGTGATGCAGTCGCTGTTTGATCGCAATCCGAATTTAGATCCAACCGAAGTGGATGATGTGATCTGGGGCTGCGTTAACCAGACGCTAGAACAGTCCATGAACATCGCGCGTAACGCCGCGATTATGACCGGCATACCTCGCACTGTGCCCGCGCAGACGGTTAACCGTCTATGCGGTTCATCGATGACGGCACTTCACATTGCATCTGCCAATATCAAGGCGGGAATGGGAGATTTCTACGTCATCGGCGGTGTTGAGCACATGGAACATGTGCCGATGGCACACGGCGTCGACGTCAACCCGGCGGCGAGCAAGCACGCGGCCAAAGCGGCCATGATGATGGGCTTAACCGCCGAACTGCTGGGCAAGATGCACGGCGTCTCGCGTGAAGAGCAGGATAAGTTTGGGGTGCGTTCGCACCAGCGCGCGCAAGCTGCGATGGAGAAAGGCTACTTCGATAACGAAATCGTTGGCGTGGAAGGCCATGATCAGCGCGGCTTTAAAGTCTTGGTGAAAAACGACGAAGTGATTCGTCCTGAGGCGAGCTTGGAGTCGATGGCAAGCCTAAAGCCCGTGTTTGACCCTCGCGCTGGCACCGTAACGGCGGGTACGTCATCGGCGCTTTCTGTTGGCGCCTCGGCGATGGCGGTGATGAGCTATGAGCGCGCTCAAGCGTTAGGGCTTGAGCCAATTGCCAAAGTACTCTCCACCGGTGTGGCAGGCTGCGATGCTTCCATCATGGGTTACGGTCCAGTGCCGGCATCCAAAAAAGCCCTGAAAGCGGCCGGCCTGACAGCGGACGATATTCAAACCGTCGAACTCAACGAAGCCTTTGCCGCTCAAGGGATCCCTGTACTGAAGGACCTGGGTTTTCTTGATGCCATGGACGAAAAGGTCAACTTGCACGGCGGCGCCATTGCACTTGGCCACCCGCTTGGTTGTTCCGGTTCGCGCATTTGCACGACGCTGCTTAACGTCATGCGTGAGCGCGACACCACCTTAGGGCTTGCCACCATGTGTATCGGCATGGGCCAAGGTGTAGCGACGGTGTTTGAACGGCTTAAGTAATCAGCTCTTGAGCTAGGTAGTGAGGCAGTAAAACGGCACCTTACGGGGTGCCGTTTTTTTGCCCGCCGCTTATTCGGCTTGAAACGCGTTGCGGTGAAACTTCGCCGCCGCGTCGACTTCGGCAATGCCGCAGGTATCCGGCACCGGGACGCTATTGCCGGCCAGTACCGAGAGCACGGCGTGGGTGCCGTTGGCGAGCGATTCCAAGTTGTAGCCACCTTCCAATACAAATACGAGTCGGCCTTCGCAATGTTGTTCGGCCAGTTGTTGTAAAAAGCCCGTCATTGCGCCAAACCCTTCATAGGAAACATTGAGGGCTAAATCATGCCAGTGCGGGTCAAACCCTGCTGAGACAAGAATGATATCGGGCTTAAACCACGCGGTAGCCGGGGCCAAAATGTCACGGAAGGCTTTGAGGAAAGCTTCATCGCCTGCGCCAGCAGGGAGTGGCACATTGACGGTGGTGCCTTCGGCTAAGCCGGCGCCAACTTCTTCAAGATGGCCCGAGCCTGGGTAGAAGGGGGCCGCACGATGGATATCGAAAAACATCACATCGGGTTCTGCCCAAAAGATATCTTGCGTGCCATTGCCGTGGTGGGCGTCCCAATCCACGATAAGCACGCGTTCGCAGCCAAGCGCGCTGCGCGCATGCGCCGCGGCGACGGCCACATTGTTAAATAAGCAAAAACCTCGTGCGCGCACCGGCTCTGCATGGTGGCCCGGTGGGCGAATTAGCGCAAAAGCACTCTGTGTGCGTTTTTCCATGACCGCTTCGACGGCGGCAATAGCCGTGCCCGCAGCGACTTCAGCGGCTTCGATGCTGCCCGGCGAGACTGCCGTCGTGTCGACATCCAACCAGGCGTTTTTGCCTCTCAAGCTAAAGATATCGCTTAAATAAGACGTTGTGTGCACGCGGGCTAGCTGTTCATGCGTGGCTGCCTTACCGCCTTCGATGCAGAGCCCTTCGATGGGGAGCGTCTCAAGTATCTGTTGAATGGCTATCAGCCGCCCGGGGTGTTCGGGATACTTCCACGGAAGGGGGAGACCGGAAAGTAGCTGCCGAATGCGCTTGTCGATACGGTCGGGTAAAAAATCGGCCTCGATGTTGGGTTCGTGAGCGAGGACACGATCATCATAAAAAGCGATGACGTTGTGCATAATGATTACCTGAAGTACATGCGTTAGATCACGCTAATAGCGCCCCGCGATAAGAGAAGCGACCGCCATTAGCGCAACAGGCACGGAATGCGTCTTTACAGTAAGGCAGGCTTAGCTGAGTTATACAATGCCGCTTTCCAGACTTACCGCTAAATACATCGAGAGCTCTTCTACCTGATTTTCAAAGTCATCCTGCCACTCGCCGCGCAAAATAAGCGGCGGTTGAACAAAGCGCCAACGCAGCCCCGTCACAATGCTTTCGATAGCACGCTGGGTGCCGGTGCCGTCATGGCCCGCGCGGATATAAAGCGCGAACGGTAGACCCTGTTTCTCCTCCAGCACCGGGTAGTAACTGCGGTCAAATACGTCCTTTACTAAACCGGCCATATAGCCCAAGTTTTCGGTCGTCCCCAACAAAAGGGCGTCGCAGGCGAGGATGTCTTCCGGCGTGGTCTCAAGTGGGGCTTTAACCATGCAGCGCACATTATCAATCTCGTTGTTTTGGGCTCCTTTTGCCGCTGCATCACGTAGGCGCTCGGTATTGAGCGAAGGAGCGTGGGCAATCACTAATAATGTTTTCATCAAAGCCTCCGCTAGTGATCCTGGGTGCTTACCATGTTGACACAGCGGCGCGTTTCTACAACGCTAAAATCTTTGATGTAGCAAGTTAAACGACCAAGGAGGTTCCTATGGCATTTGCTCTTTCCAATATGCAAGTCACCAGTGACGCATTTGGTCATCATCGGGATATTCCCACCCAGTATACCGGTGAGGGGGAGGATGTTTCTCCTGCGCTTGCGTGGCAGGGCGCACCCGAAGGCACACAGGGATTTGCCGTGGTCTGCCACGACCCCGATGCCCCCCTGGTACAAGACGGTACCTACGGTTTTGTGCATTGGGTGCTCTACAACCTACCGGGGACGCTAAGCGAGCTGCAAGAGAATACCCAAGAGGGCGTTACGGGCAAAAATGATTTTGGCAACGTGGGCTATGGTGGGCCTATGCCACCCGATGGCCACGGTAAGCACCACTATTACTTTTGGGTGCTGGCACTTGACCGGCAAACCTCACTGCCCGAAGGGCTGAGCCTTCCTGAGCTGTTAAAAGAGATTGAGCCGAATCTGCTCGGCATGAACCGCCTGATCGGCACTTTTAAACGCGACTAACGTGCGCGCGTGACGCTCAAGGCCTGTGTCTCTGGAGCCTTAACCCCAATCCGTGTAGGCTCTGCGCTTTATTTCAGCTTGGCGCGGAGCCTATTTATGTCTGCTTTACCCCATTGCCCTACCTGTTCTTCCGAGTTCACCTACGACGACGGCCTACAATTTGTCTGCCCGGAGTGCGGCCACGAGTGGTCCAAAGAGGCGGCAGATAATAGCGCGGAAGAGAGCGAGAGTGTACGCGATGCCAACGGCAACCCGCTTGCCGATGGCGACAGCGTGACGGTGATTAAAGACCTTAAGGTCAAAGGCAGCTCACTAGTGGTGAAAGTGGGGACTAAAGTAAAAAGTATCCGCTTGGTCGACGGCGATCACGATATCGATTGCAAAATCGATGGGGTAGGCGCGATGAAATTGAAATCTGATTTTGTCAAAAAAGCGTGATACGGCACACATCACTTGCTAGCTAACCCCGCGGTTGGCGTGTTTTGCGGTTTCCTCCACCCGCCTTATTACGGATAAGGCGGGTTTTTTAATAGCGGTCAGTTCTCTGGGTAGAAAGGTGAGCCATAGTTATTACAAATGATAATGATTGTTGTTTTTGATGGTAAAAGCGTCGATCGTGCTGTGAAAATGCAGGATAATTGTTGAGTATTTTACTCAGGGTCTTCACATCAAATTTATACAGGACTAAAATGGTACTCAATTAAACGTTCAGCTATTAAGTGGCTGAGACTGGCTGAAAGAGGGAGATGACATGCTCAAGCTTTCGCGGTTAACCGATTACGCGGCAGTGGTGATGGCACAAATTGCTCGGCACCCAGAGGCGCCGCATGCGGCCGCGGAGCTTGCCGAAGCGGTGCAGCTTCCTCATCCCACGGTGAGTAAGACGCTCAAAATGTTAGTGAAGGCAGGACTTTTAGTGTCACAGCGAGGCGCCCAGGGCGGGTACCGTTTAGCGCGTCCGGCATATCAAATTACCGCCGCCGACATTATTGCCGCCATCGAAGGCCCTGTGGCGATGACCGAGTGCAGCCAAGCCGAGGGCGACTGCGAGTTAGTTGATACCTGTGGTGTGGCCGATAACTGGCAGCGTGTATCGCTTGCGATGCGCACCTTACTTGAGAGCGTGACGCTTTCGCATCTGGCGGATGCCACGCCAATCAAACTCCCCGTACAGCTACCGATTCAAAGCGTGAGCGTATCGGCGGTTTCCGCCTAGGGCGAATGCCACCTTTATCGGTTTTATACGGATTGATTTTTTATTGATTACGGCGAGCTGACCTCGCCACCCAACTGCCCGGAGGGTATGACCATGGCAACTGAAGAAATGGAACAGTTGGTTCGTCGCGAATATAAAGAAGGCTTTGTCACCGATATCGAAAGTGACACGCTGCCGCCCGGCTTGGATGAAAACACCATCGCCTTTATTTCTCAGAAGAAGGGCGAGCCTGAATGGATGCTGGAGTGGCGCCTGGACGCGTATCGCCAGTGGCTCAAGATGAAAGAGCCCTCCTGGGCGCATTTGAACTACCCACCCATTGATTACCAGTCGATCTCGTATTTCAGCGCACCCAAACGCCCGGAAGATCGCCCGCAGAGCCTCGATGAAGTTGACCCCAAACTGTTGGAAACCTACGAGAAATTAGGCATTCCACTGCATGAGCGCGCGGCACTGGCCGGGGTTGCCGTCGATGCCGTGTTCGACTCGGTGTCCGTTGCCACCACGTTTAAAGAAACGCTTTCCGAGGCTGGCGTTATCTTCTGTTCGATTTCTGAAGCCGTGCGCGATTACCCTGAGCTGATTAAAGAGTACCTGGGCACCGTTGTGCCCAAAAACGATAACTACTTCGCCGCGCTAAACTCCGCCGTGTTTACCGATGGCTCGTTTGTTTTCGTGCCCAAAGGCGTGAAGTGTCCGATGGAGCTTTCCACCTATTTCCGTATCAATGCGGCCAATACCGGGCAGTTTGAGCGCACGCTGATTGTGTGCGAAAGCGGCGCCGAAGTGTCTTATCTGGAAGGTTGTACCGCGCCAATGCGCGATGAGAACCAGCTCCACGCAGCGGTTGTTGAGATAGTGGCGCTAGACGATGCCTACATCAAGTACTCCACCGTGCAGAACTGGTACCCGGGCGATGAAGACGGTAAGGGTGGCATCTACAACTTCGTGACCAAGCGCGGCGACTGCCGTGGCGACCGTTCGCGCATCAGCTGGACGCAGGTCGAAACCGGTTCGGCGATTACCTGGAAATATCCCTCCTGCATGCTGCGCGGCAAAGATAGTATCGGTGAGTTTTACTCTGTGGCGGTGACCAACGGTCGCCAACAAGCGGATACCGGCACCAAGATGATCCATATTGGTGAGGGCACACGCTCTTACATCGTCGCCAAAGGCATTTCCGCTGGCAAGAGCGACCAATCCTACCGCGGCCTCGTCAAAATCGGCCCGCGGGCAAAAGGAGCGCGCAACTTTACCCAGTGCGACTCGCTCTTGATTGGCGATACGTGCGGTGCACATACCTTCCCGTATCAAGAGATTAATAACAGCACCGCCACCGTGGAGCACGAAGCTACCACCTCAAAAATTGGCGAAGATCAGCTGTTTTATTGCCAGAGCCGCGGTATTACCGAGGAAGACGCGGTGAGCATGATCGTTAACGGCTTCTGTAAAGATGTCTTCCAGGAGCTGCCGATGGAGTTTGCCGTCGAGGCAGAAGCGCTCTTAAACGTCACGCTCGAAGGCGCGGTGGGTTAAGCCGGCCGTTACCAGATAAACGCGCGCCGCGCTAAGCGACGCGCTACTAAATACGTATTTTTGAAAGGGTTTTACCATGCTTGAAGTTAAAGATTTGCACGTCACCGTTGAAGGGAATGAGATTCTCAAAGGCCTGTCCCTAAGCATCAAGGCAGGGGAAGTGCATGCCCTCATGGGGCCCAATGGCGCCGGCAAGTCGACCCTCTCCGCTGTGATTGCGGGCAAAGACGGCTACGAAGTGACGCAAGGCTCGATTACGTTTGAAGGCAAAGACGTTCTCGAAATGGAAATAGAAGAGCGTGCTCAGGCCGGGCTACTACTCGGGTTCCAGTATCCGGTGGAAATTCCCGGGGTAAAAAATATTTACCTATTGAAAGCCGCGCTTAATGCGCAGCGCGTGGCACGCGGTGAAAGCGAAATTCCGGCACCGGAATTTATGAAGTTAATCAAAGAGCAGCTTAACTTCATGAAAATGGACCCCAGCTTCCTGCAGCGCGCGGTGAACGAAGGTTTCTCCGGTGGTGAGAAAAAGCGTAACGAGATCCTGCAAATGCTGGTGCTACAGCCGAAGCTTGCCATGCTTGACGAGATTGACTCCGGTCTCGACATCGACGCGATGAAAGTCGTTGCCGATGGCGTCAACAGCCTGCGCGATCAAGAGCGTGCCATTTTGCTGGTGACGCACTATCAGCGCCTACTCGATTACATCGTGCCGGATAAAGTGCACGTGTTGGTCGATGGCCGCATTGTCAAAAGCGGCGACGCGGAATTGGCCAAAGAACTGGAAGCGAACGGGTACGAAGGTATCGAGGAGTCCGCAGCATGAGTGAGGTATTAACCTTTTTGGAAACGCTGAAAGCGCGCAGCCAACAGCGGGCAGAGGAGCCGACCTGGATCGCTGCACGTCGCCAGGCGGGCGCTGCGCGTTTTGAGGCAATGGGCTTCCCCACGCGCCGCGATGAAGAGTGGAAATATACCGATGTGCGTGCCATCTCGCAGACCCATTTCGCCCTTACCGAAAACGCTGAGTTTTCTCAGGCAGGGGCAGCGGCGCTTACTCTTCCCATTGATGCCTATCGGCTGACGTTTGTGGATGGTGTTTTCTCCGCAGCGCTGTCGGATCTCGACGGCCTGCCGCAAGGGCTGCAAATTCTACCGCTGTCGCAAGCGCTAACCGAAAACCACGAAGCCGTGGGTGGCCCGCTGGGACGCTTGACCGGCGTTGAGTTTTCGCCGTTTGCCGCGCTCAACACCGCCTTTATGGAAGAGGGCGCAGTCGTGCGCCTTGCGCCGGGCACCGTGGTGGAAAAACCTATTGTGCTACAGTTTCTGTCGCGGGCTAACGCCGAGCCGGTCATGTGT
This sequence comes from Vreelandella salicampi, assembly GCF_013415105.1. Classification (GTDB taxonomy): domain Bacteria; phylum Pseudomonadota; class Gammaproteobacteria; order Pseudomonadales; family Halomonadaceae; genus Vreelandella; species Vreelandella salicampi. The sequence goes on along the minus strand of NZ_JACCDF010000020.1, from coordinate 26,778 downwards.
CACCCACGGGTATTGGTCGAAGCCGCAGGTCGCAGCGAAGCCACATTGATTGAGCATTACACCGGTGAGGCTGACGCGCAAAACTTCACTAACGTGGTGGGTGAGTACATGCTCGACCGCGGCGCGATTTTTAACCACTACAAGCTGCAGGAAGCGCCGCTGGGCGACTACCACGTGGCGAGCATGCACGTGGAACAAAACCGCGATAGCCGCTATAGATCTTACAACCTGAACCTGGGCGGGGCGCTGGTACGCAACGATTTGATCAGCGATCTAAACGGGAAGGGGGCTGAAGCGAACTTCCTCGGCCTGTTCTTTGGTCAAGGGCGCCAGCACGTGGATAACCACACCAAGGTGAACCACAATGCGCCGCTGACCTTCTCCAACGAGAACTACAAGGGCATCTTGGGTGACCGTGCCCACGGCGTCTTCAACGGCAAGGTATTTGTTAAGCGTGATAGCCAGAAGATTGAAGGCTTTCAAAGCAACCAAAACCTGCTGCTTTCCGACCGTGCGCGTATCGATGCCAAGCCCGAGCTCGAGATTTATGCCGACGACGTGAAATGCTCCCACGGGACGACCACCGGTCAGCTTGATGAAGAGGCCGTGTATGCCATGCGCACCCGTGGCATCGATAAAGCCACGGCGCGAGCGCTGCTGACTCTCGCCTTTGCTGGCGAAGTCCTGGAAGAGGTTACGTTGGATGCGATATCCGAGCGGGTGGAGCTTGCCGTGGCCGGCAAACTGCCCGAGCGCTTCAATCTGACCGGGCTTGTTGAAACCGCTTCGGCGCTTAACGAGTGATCGCGCTGACCGATTTAAAGGAGTGATAAATGTCCCACACCGTTGATATCGCCCCTGCACCCAGCGCCGCTGAACCTGCGTTTGACCTCAATGCGCTGCGTGAGGATTTCCCGGTGCTGCGCCGTGAGGTTCATGGCAAGCCACTAGTGTATTTTGATAACGCCGCGACGAGCCAAACGCCCCGTCAGGTGATCGAGGTGTTTAACGACTACTACAGCCGTTATAACGCTAATATTCATCGCGGGCTGCATACGTTGGCCGACGAAGCCACGGCGGCGTTTGAAGGCACGCGCGAAACGGTGCGGGCATTTATTAACGCGGAAGATTCGCGCCAGATTATCTTTACTCGCGGTACGACCGAGGCGATCAACCTGGTCGTCAATAGCTGGGGGCGCACTAACTTGGGCCCGGGCGATGAAGTGTTGATTTCGATGTTGGAGCATCACTCCAATATCGTCCCTTGGCAGCTGCTCGCGCGTGAGCTTGGTTTTGCCATTAAAGTGATTCCCGTTGACGCTGACGGCGCCTTGGATATGATGGCCTATCGCACCTTGCTTAACGAACGCACCCAGCTCGTTGCGGTTAACCATGTGTCGAATGCGTTGGGCACCATCAACCCGGTCGCCGAAATAGCGACGTTGGCGCATGAGGTGGGGGCCAAAATTTTGGTTGATGGCGCCCAGGCGGCGCCGCACCAAACCGTCGATGTGCAGGCAATCGATGCGGATTTTTACGCCTTCTCGGGCCATAAAGTGTACGGCCCTACGGGTGTGGGCGTGCTTTATGGCAAGCGCGAGCTGCTTGAGGCGATGCCGCCTTGGCAGGGCGGGGGCGAAATGATTAGCACCGTCTCGTTTGAGGCGGGCACCACGTTTGCCGCGATTCCACATAAGTTTGAAGCGGGTACACCGGCCATTGCTGACGTCATTGCTCTGGGGCGTGCGCTTGATTGGGTTCAGGGCGTGGGCCTTGAGGCTATCGGTGATTGGGAACAAACGCTTCTCAGCTATGCGACACAGCAGGTGCGCGAGATTGACGGTCTGCGTATTTTGGGCACCGCACCGCATAAAGCCGGGGTGCTCTCCTTTGTGGTGGATGGCGCTCACTCGCAAGATATCGGGCTTCTTATCGACCAGTTGGGTGTGGCGATTCGCACCGGGCACCACTGCGCTCAGCCGCTTTTGCATCATTTTGGCGTAGACGCGACGTGCCGCGCTTCATTTGCCGCGTATAATACGGTGGAAGAAATCGATACCTTTGTCGCGTCGCTCAAGCGTGTCATCGATATGGTGCGCTAGAGGTAATAGCAAGGAGCGTTATGGATATTGAACAAATTGCTCAGTTAGAAAGGGGGCAAACGCTTCCGCTCCAGCGCGATGTGGAAGCGATTGCCATCCCTTTCGGAAAGAGCGAAACGCTGCCGGAAGATAGCGTGGTCAGCGTAATGCAGGCCAAGGGCAGTTCGGTGAGCGTGGGCTTTGAAGGGCGTCTTTACCTAGTTGAAGGCAGTAACCTTGATGCGCTTGGGTTAGAGTCGCTACCTCGCCCCACGCTACATGAAGATGCCACGGATGACGAGATTGAGCAGTTTGTCTGGGATCAGTTGCGAACCTGCTTCGACCCGGAAATCCCGGTCAACATCGTTGACTTGGGGTTGGTTTATGGCTGCCGTATTGAACGCTTGATTAGCGGCGAACGGATTGTCACTATTCGCATGACGTTAACCGCACCAGGCTGTGGTATGGGCGATGTGATTGCCGCCGATGCGCGCAATAAAATTTTGGGTGCGCCGCAGATTAGCAAGGTGCATACCGAGATCATCTTTAGCCCACCCTGGAGCCGCGACATGATGAGTGATGAGGCCAAGCTTGAACTGGGCATGTTCTAAATCTTATGACGTTCGCCACTGCTTTATACGCCATCGCGCATTTCAGCGATGCGGGTAAAGTGGCTAGCGTGGTTGAAGCGGGTATTGATGTCGCTAGGAGCCTTATTGCTGCTGGCGATTTTGCTGTTTTTGGCGGGTAACGCTTGGGTTATCGCCCGTTCTTCATCGTATATTGAATCAACCGTCACCCAGTGTGGCCCCGAGCGCGTTGGGGTGGTGTTTGGCACCTCGAACTGGACCCGTAGTGGGCTGCGTAATCCGCATTTTCATTCCCGTATGCGTACCGCCGCCGCACTGATTCATGCTGGCCGTGTTGAGCAGTTGTTGCTTTCCGGTGATAACCGCACGCGAGCGTATAATGAACCACGTGCTATGTGGCAGGACTTAACGCGTCGTAATGTCGACGGCGAGCGACTCACGCTCGATTTTGCCGGCTTTAGCACCTTCGATACGCTCGTGCGAGCGAAAAACGTGTTTCTACTGGATAAGGCAGTGCTGATTACCCAGCGCTGGCATTTGCCGCGTGCAGTGTTTATTGGCAGAGCACTGGGGATGGACGTGGTAGGGTGCGTGGCAAACGATAATGCCGTGAAAGGGGAGTGGCGCTTAAGATTGCGCGAGTGGTTCGCGCGGGCGGCTATGTTGGGCGATCTTTATATATGGCATCGAGAGCCCTATTTTTTAGGGCCCGCCGAGCCGATTATGCCATTTAACGCCACAGAGCCTGTGACCGATTAGCGCCGTGGTTTGCGCTTTTGCAGACCGTAAAGTTCACGGATCAGCAGTCGGCAGTTTTTCATGCACTCTTCGATAACTGGCTCGATAGGATCGGGGAGCGGGTGCGTGAAGAGGGTCGAGAGCGCCTGCATCAGTACGCGCTCTTGTTCCAAAAGCTCGTTGATAAGCACTTGGCTGTCGTTACCGACAAAGCTTTTGAGTCGACTCCAAAGCCATAGAAAATCGTCACGCTCAACGTCAGCATCTCGTGGCAGCATTTTTAAATGCGCACGGGCAAGCTCCTGCAACTTTCTCATCTGCTCTAGGCGCTGTTCGTAATGCGGCTTCAGCGCTTCGCGCAGCGAGGGGCGCAGGCGTTCGACATTATCCTGAAAATAATCAATGCTGTCGGCCAGCGCTTCTAGCGCGCTGTCCATCGCCACTTGGCGATTGTCGAGAAACATGAGCGTCTACCTCCTTCGGTGACGCAGATTGTGGCGGTGCCGGCGTGCTTTTGCCACCCCTTCTGTGGATTATTTTTACTTTTAGGCCTTAGCCTTTCGGCTTGGGCGGTGCTTTACGCGGCGTGATGGCATTTTTCTCGATATAGTCGATAATCAGCCCGGCAATGTCTTTGCCAGTGGCCGTCTCAATGCCTTGCAGACCGGGTGAGGAGTTGACCTCCATAATCACCGGGCCGTGGTTAGAGCGCAATAAGTCCACCCCCGCGACCCTCAGCCCCATGGCCTTCGCCGCGCGAATTGCAGTCGAGCGCTCTTCTGGCGTGATGCGAATAACGCTGGCGCTACCGCCACGATGCAGGTTAGAGCGAAATTCGCCATCAGCCGCTTGGCGCTTCATGGAGGCAACGACCTTATCGCCAATCACAAAACAGCGGATATCGGCGCCTTTGGCCTCCTTGATGTACTCCTGCACCATGATATTGGCTTTCATGCCCATAAAGGCCTGGATCACCGACTCCGCCGCTTGGTTGGTTTCGGCCAAGACCACGCCAATGCCTTGGGTGCCTTCCAGCAGTTTGATCACTAGCGGGGCGCCTTTGACCATTGTGATGAGGTCGGGAATGTCATCCGGTGAGTGCGCAAAACCGGTAATCGGCAAGCCCAGCCCCTTGCGGGAAAGCAGTTGCAGCGAGCGTAGTTTATCGCGAGAACGGGTAATCGAGACGGAGTCATTGAGAACGTAGGTGCTCATCATCTCGAACTGGCGCAGCACCGCGCAGCCGTAAAATGTGACCGATGAGCCGATACGCGGAATCACCGCATCAAAGGGCTCAATTTCTTCGCCCTTGTAGTGAATGGAAGGGTGGTGCGAGGCAATGCTCATGTAGCAACGCAGCGTGTCCACTACACGCGCCGTATGGCCGCGGTTTTCCGCCGCTTCGACCAAGCGCCGGGTGGAGTACAAATTGCGATTTCGTGAAAGCAGGGCGATATGCATATGAGGCTCCATGCCAGACTAAAGTGATCTTGGCGACAAATAGTGGATGTACCCGGTGTGGATGTACCCGGTGTGGATGTACCCGGTGTGGATGCACCCGGTGTGGATGCACCCGGTTAGGGTTCACCGTGTAAAAAAGCAGTCCCAGGGGCGATTAGCAAGCGACGCATCGCACGGCGCCCAAGGAGCATAGGGTGGCGCATGTCACTTCTGTCGGTGAGCGACAATTCCACCGGGAAATTCAGCTCGCCCATTTGCATTGGCGTGCGGATGATATAGCGCCATTCGCTATGGCCGTTTGAACTAGTGATGCGTCGGCGGTCGTGCAGGTGCAGTTTAACCCGGTGTGCTGGCGTTTCGGGTCCGCCGGAGTGAGTTACAAAGCTCACCCACAGCTGGCCGTGTTCATCTTCAGAGGTATGAATATCCTCTGCATGCAGCGCGGATGTCCGTGCGCCGGTATCCGCTTTGCAGCACAGGTGTAGCTTGAGCTCAGGCAGGGTGACCATTTCGCGTCGACCAATGACTGCCTTTGCTTGAAAAGGTAGCTCCTTCACAGTACCTCCTTAGTCGTCCATTGCGCTTAAGTGATAGACGCAAGCCGCTGTTGAATAGTGGAGCCCTCGGGGGCATCGCGCAATAACATAATCACCGGTAAGCGTAGCCGTGGAATCAACGCAAGATCGCGAATAACGGCGCCAAAGTCGCTGCGGTCATCTTCCGCCAGTCGATTTAGGTAAAGCGGCAAGCGTGCGTTATCTTCCAAATGCATCCAGCCACGACCGGCAATCGCCGCGAGTAAATCAGGCCCGCAAGCATGGGCATCTTCCAACAATTGCTGGTACCACTCGCCGACAAGCGTTGTCTCGCTACTACCCACGGCGCGTACGCAGGCGCATAAGGTTTCGACGTCGCCTTGTTGTGCTGCTTGCTCGCCGTAGTCGCGTAACGCATTCACTAAGGCAGTAGGCAGGGCAGTGTGCTCTAGGCAGTAGCAAAGCGAGTGCAGCATCTCAACCGGTAATGTCTCAAGGACGCCGGTAAGTTGCTGTGCCTGGTTATCATCCATACGTACCACAAAATCGGCTACGCCTTGCAGCCCTAGTGCTTGCCAGTCAATGGTTTGCTGGCGGCTGATATAAGCCTCAATTAGCTCTAGGTGCTGGCTGGCGGGCAAACCTAAGTCATGGGTCGCGCGAGCGTTGAGCATCGCCTGAAAAGGCAGGCTCGGCGTGAAAGCCACCGGATTATCCTTCATTAAGTGCTCAACCTCGCGAGCGCTCTCATCGCTGATCTGCTTGGCACCGTTTTGATCAACTTCGTGCTTATTCGTATTCGCGTTGCGCCCCAGCGTTTCGAGCAGGCGCTGCAAGAAAGCATCGCGCTGAGCAGGAGATAAATACCCTTGTTCATCAAGCGGCAAGCTGAGAAACCAAATAGCGGGCTCAGGCATATCGCCTAGGCGAAACACAATACCCAGACGCGCGTGTCCTTGCCAAGGTTCAGGCCACGGCGCGTCACCGGTTTCAAGCGCGGTGAGTGCTTCGCGCGGGCAAGGCGTAACCCGGCGACCCATGTGGTAAAACGAAACATCAGCGCCGCTGCGTATAAAAAAGTCGTCAAGCGTATGAATAGGTTGCATGGCATCCTTCCGCGTTTTGAGCGAGCACTTTACCTTGCCGCTTGCTGAGTGTCAGCCGGTCAGGGTGAAAAAACAGCTCAGCATTTTACGCGGTGGTTAAATAATAAACAGTCTCGGCCATAGCCCATGAGGAAAGGCTAAACGGCATCTTTCCATAGTTTATCCACAGGCTCTTACAAGGTTTCTGTGAATCTATTCGGCTTGGGGAAAAGTGCGCGTCAACCGGGTAGCCGCCATGGTGTCTGGCTGGGATAATGTGGCCCTATTTCTTAAATGGATCACGATGATGACGGCACATCAGCAACTAGCCCAGGCGCTAGACGAGTTGGAAGCAACGCTCAAGGTGTCAAATCTATGGCGAGTGGAGGAGCCGAGTGAGGCGGATTTCGCCAGTCAGCAGCCGTTTTGTGTGGACACCATGTCGCTACCGCAGTGGTTGCGCTTTGTGTTTATCCAGCGTTTGCAAGCGTTAGTGGAGGCGAAAGCACCGATGCCGGCGAAGTGCGAGGTGGCGCCTGCGATAGCCGCCTACCTACAGCAAGAGAAGATTCGGGCGAGCGACCAACTTTTGGTCGTGCGAGCGGTGGAAAGAGTGGATGAGTTGGTAACGGAAAACTAAAGCGCTAGCCTAAACGCAACAGCCCGCCAAAAGGCGGGCTGTTGTTGTCTTTAAGCGCTGTACTCGCTTAGAAGCGGTAGCTAGCGCCCGCCATCACCACGACCGGATCGATTTCGACTTCTCCAACATTGCCTACGCTTTCAACTGACACATCAGTATTGATATCGATGTACCAAGCGGCTGCGTTTAGTGCCCAGTTGTCGTTGATCAATACGTCAACACCTACTTGACCAGCAAGACCCCAAGAGTCGTCAAGTTCTACATCCAAGCCATTCAGTGTATTGTTAGCAGAGCTTAATTCTTCTTCGCTGAAAAACTTAGTGTAGTTAAAGCCGATCCCTGCATAAGGCTGAACTCGAGCTTCTGTACCACCCAAGGGGTAGAATTGGGCGGTTACGGTCGGGGGGAGGTGCTTGGTTTCAGAAGTGGCCGCACCGCCTGCAATTGAGATGTCATGCTTGAAAGGTAGAGCAGCAAGCAGCTCAACGCCAAATTTGTCGTTGAAGCGATAACCCAAAGTGAAGCCTAGGTTAGTATCGTCGTCTACCTCAACCCCTAAGTCACCAAAGCCAGGTACGAAGATATCTCCGTTGTCACTTTTGGGATCAACTTTTGTGACACCAACACGCGTGTAGAAATCACCTGCACCGTAAGCAAACGCTTGGCTTGAGGTAGTGATGGCAGCAGCGGCGATACCGGCCGCAAGAAGGGTGGGGAGAGCAACTTTGCGCATGGGTACAACTCCTTGCAAGAAACATGGGTTACCGCCTGGCAACCGCGTGTTGAAGACAACCACGTATTCAATGGATAAGATTGTAATGGTCACTTAGCGGTCGGATATTGACCTGGCGCAAGAGTTGAGAATCTCACTGAATACATATAAAAAAAGCCACCCGAAGGTGGCCTTAAGAAAACGCTTCTTTCTGCTATGTCGGCTCTTTCTAGCAGATAATGTGCTGATATTCGCCTGCGTTAGCAGTCACACTGTCCACTACCATTTAATGGCGAAATGGGACGCAGGCGAAGCTGGCAGATTTATTCAGCCGTTGCCAGCAGGCTGGCGTTGCCACCCGCTGCGGTGGTGTCGATGCACAGATGGCGTTCCGCCACGTAGCGCTCCGGCGAGATGGTCTGGGTCTCAAGCGGCACGATGGCGCCGTCGCGCTTGGCAAGCGCAACCCGTAGCTCACGGGTCCAGTCGCTATCGCCGGCCGCGGCTACCGCCGCAATGCCTTTGACCTCACTCAGCGTCTCGGCCTCAATGCTGCCATCGAGGCCGGCTACTGGTGCTCCTGCATCGATAAGCGGCTTGACGGCTTGAACGGCGCCTGGGGCAACGACGACGGCCGCACAGCCCGCGCCGAGGGCCTGCGCTGCCTGGGCAGCGGCGATATCCAGGGTTGGCCCGAGGCAGAGAACTGCTCCCTTCGGATAGAGTGCCAAGCGATTGCTTTCTCCTGTTGGCCCCGGCAGCGTCTGTGGCGTCATGTCGAGGGCAGCCGTTTCATTGAGTGCCCTACGAACCACGCCACCCGTGCCCGAGAGCGTCTTGCGCAGCACCTCGACTCGATCGCGACGTGCGGCCCAGTTACGGGCATCCAACCCATCGAGGGTCGACTGGACATCCTTGAGGGCCACAGCCTTACCCTTCGGCGCCTCGCAATGCTCAGCGGCGGCGGTGCGACGGAAGCGCGTGACATAAAGCGGGCCACCGGCCTTGGGCCCGGTGCCCGAAAGGCCCTCGCCGCCGAAAGGCTGAGAGCCGACGATGGCGCCGATCTGGTTGCGGTTTACGTAGACGTTGCCGACATGAATACGCTCGACGATCTGCTGTACACGGTCGTCGATGCGGGTATGCAGGCCGAAGGTCAGCCCGTAACCCTTATCGTTGATAGCGTCGACGACTTTGTCGATGTCGCGCGCCTTGAAGGTGGCTACGTGGAGCACCGGGCCAAAGATTTCACGTTCGAGATCCTCAATGCCTCCGACCTCGACCACCGCTGGGGTGACGAAAGTGCCGGTTTCTGGCGCAGGTAGTGTCTTCAGCACCTTGCCTGCCTTCTGATGCGCGGCCACATAGTCACTGATCTCGGTCTGGGCGTCGCTGTCGATCACTGGCGAGACGTCGGTATCGGTGTTCCAGGGGTCGCCAATGGTGAGTGCGTCCATGGCGCCATAGAGCATGTTGAGCAACCGATCACGCGCTTCTTCCTGGACATACAGCATCCGCAGCGCAGAACAGCGCTGGCCAGCCGACTGGAAGGAAGAGATCAGGATATCGCGCACCGCCTGTTCGGTCAGCGCTGTGGAGTCCACGATCATCGAATTCAGCCCGCCGGTCTCGGCGATCAGCACGGCATCCGGCCCTGCGTTTTCTGCCAGGGCTTTGTGGATGATTTGTGCCACTGGGGTCGAGCCGGTGAAGCAGACGCCCGCGATACGCGGATCGCTGGTTAGCGGGCCGCCCACCGTCGGTCCGTCGCCAGGCAACAACTGCAGTGCCGCTTCTGGCAGGCCCGCTTCGCGCATCAACTCGACGGCTCGAGCGGCGATCAAGGGAGTCTGCTCGGCGGGCTTGGCAAGCACCGCGTTGCCTGCTACCAGGGCTGCCGCGATCTGGCCCGTAGTGATGGCCAGCGGGAAGTTCCACGGGCTGATACAGACGAAAATACCACGGGCGCTGCCGGGCTCTTCCGCTTCCAGCCGCTCGCCTTCGTTGGCGTAGTAGCGCAGGAAATCCACCGCTTCCCGCACTTCGGCGATGCCATCGAACATCATCTTGCCGGCTTCGCGGGTGGTGATCACGGTTAGTTCGGCGATGTGTTCTTCGTAGAGATCGGCGGTGCGGCGTAGCACTGCGGCGCGTTCGGCCGCCGGGCGGGCCGACCATTCGCGGAAGCCTTCCTCGGCGGCGTCGAGGGCGGCCGTAACTTCGGCTGGGGTGGCCTCATGCACCTTGCCGATCACGCGCGTACCGTCGGCGGGGGAGAGGGCATCGCGAGCGGGCCCTTGGGGCGCTGGGTTGCCTACCAACATGGGGCCTGCCGACCAGGTGGCGTCAGCAAACGCTTCGCGGGCGTTGAGCAGTGGCAAGATCGAGGCGGGCTCGTTGATACGATAGCCCTTGGAGTTCTTGCGATCAGGCGCGAATAGCTCACCGGGCTGGCGGATCAACGGGCTTGAGACGGCGCCGCCGAGTTGATGGAAGACGTCTACCGGGTCTTTCGATACCTCGCTCGGGGGGATTGAGCTATCCACCACCTGGTTGACGAATGAGGAGTTAGCGCCATTTTCCAGCAGGCGGCGAACCAGGTAGGCAAGCAGGTCGCGGTGCGCGCCAACCGGGGCGTAGATGCGGCAGTGCGTGCCTTCTGACTCTTTGACAATGTGGTGCAGCGATTCACCCATGCCATGCAGGCGCTGAAATTCGTAGCTGTCTTTGTCGTCGCCCGCCATGGCCACCACGGCGGCGCAGGTGTGGGCGTTGTGAGTCGCAAACTGCGGATAGATGCGGTCGCGCCGGTCGAGCAGCATTTGGGCGCAGGCCATGTAGCTGACATCGGTATTGATCTTGCGGGTGAAGACCGGGAAAGTTTTCACTCCCATCTCTTGGGACAGTTTGATCTCGGTATCCCAGTAAGCGCCCTTGACCAGCCGCACCATGATCTTGCGGTTAAACTTCTCGGCCAGTTCGTAAAGTGTCTCGATCATCGGCGCGGCGCGGCGCCCGTAGGCCTGCACCACGACCCCGAAACCATCCCATCCATCCAGGCTGGGATCGGCCATTAGGGCCTCAATCACGTCGAGGGACAGATCCAGCCGATCCTGCTCTTCGGCATCAATATTGAAACCGATATTGGCCTTGGCGGCCTGCTGCACCAGCTCTTTAGCGCGCGGTACGAGTTCCGCCATCACCGTGTCACGGTGGGTGTATTCATAACGCGGATGCAGCGCCGAGAGCTTCACCGAAATGCCGGGGCTGCCGCGCACATCGCCTTTGGCCTGTTTGGCGATGGCGGTAATCGCCTGGGCATAAGCCTCGTGATAGCGGACGGCATCCTCGTCGGTGCGCGCCGCTTCGCCTAGCATGTCGTAGGAGTAGGTGTAGCCCTGTTTTTCGAGTTCGCGGGCATTTTTCATGCCTTCTTCGATGGTCTGGCCGAGCACGAACTGGCGGCCGAGAATCTTCATCGACTGGCCAACGGCCTTACGCACTACCGGCTCGCCCATACGGCGTACCAGACCGCGTAGCGCCCGTGTGGGGCCTTTGGGGTCGTCGTCTAGCACTTTGCCGGTTAGCAACAGAGCCCAGGTGGAGGCGTTGACCATCGACGATGACGACTTGCCGAGGTGTGCGCCCCAGTCGGAGGGCTCGATTTTGTCGTGGATCAGGTCATCGATGGTTTCCGCATCGGGCACCCGTAGTAGCGCTTCGGCCAGACACATCAGGCCGACGCCCTCGGTAGTCGAGAGACCGTACTCGGCCAGGAACGCCTCCATCATCGAGGGCGATCTTTCCTTGCGCACACGCTCCACGTAGTTGGCGCCGACGGCAGCCACCTTGCGGCGGTCATCGTCTGACAGCTTGATACGCTCGACAAGCCCGTGAAGCACATCTGCCTCGTTGGCATCGTAGTTGGTGCGAATGCGTGAGCGTAGATCACTCACTTCGCTATGCAGATGAAGATTGGCTTCGGTCATGCTGGGTCTCTCCTTGCTAGCCGACACCTAGCGTTGATGCGTTGGCTAGGATGTAGTCATTCTTTTCGAAAGCAAATTATCGCTCGTCTCATGACCCTGACAGGTCACGTTCTCGGGTGGCCTGTGGTCATGGGCACTGAATATTGGATGACATAGTGAATAATATAGCGGATGACAAAGTGGACTATTATCCAGTTGAGCGATTCCACGGTTGGTTAGGTCTTCTTTCATCCATATGCATAAGGGCTCCCGCGGGAGCCCTCACGCTACGCTGAATGCGTCCTACGCGCTGTTATTAGCGATCAATGTGCTGATATTCACCTGCATCGTCCGTCACGCTGCTCACTACCATGATGGCAATCAAGGAAGCGATGAAGCCAGGAATAATCTCGTACACACCAGGGCCACCCATGAACTCACCGTTCCAACCCAGTGAGATCCAGATCATGACAGTGGCAGCACCTACGACCATGCCTGCGATGGCGCCATTGCCGTTCGTGCGTGGCCACATCAGCGACAGGATGATCAGCGGCCCAAACGCCGCACCGAAGCCTGCCCAGGCGTTACTGACCAGCCCCAAAACCTGAGAGTTTTCGTCAGACGCAATAACAGCAGCCACAATGCCCACAATCACCACACTAACACGGCCTACGGCCACACACTCTTGCTCGGTTGCTTCCTTGCGCAGGAAAAGACGGTAGAAATCCTCAGTCAGAGAAGAAGACGACACCAGAAGCTGGCTGGAAATGGTGCTCATGATCGCAGCAAGCAGTGCCGCATAGAGGAAACCGGTGATCAGCGGATGGAACAGCAGCTCCGCAAGGATAATAAAGATCGTTTCCGGATCTTGGACATCCAAACCATTGCGGATCGCATAGGCCCGGCCAAATACCCCCAGAGAAACGGCACCAATCAGCGAAATAAGCATCCAGCCCATGCCAATGTTGCGGGCAACAGGCACATCCTTTAGCGTCCGGATAGCCATAAAGCGCACAATGATGTGCGGCTGCCCGAAATAGCCCAGCCCCCAGGTCACGGCAGACAGCCAGCCGATAAAGGTCAGTCCCGACGTCCAGGATAGCAGCGTGGGATCGACCTCATTTAAGGTCTGTGTCGCCTGGGAGAAACCGCCGCCACCTTCGCCGAACAGTACAACCGCCGGCATAATTATCAGTGCCAGCATCATGATGCAGCCTTGCACGAAGTCCGTCATGCTCACGGCCAGGAAACCGCCGACAACGGTGTAAATAAGCACTACGCCTAGCGTGATCATGACACCCATGGCGTAGTTGCTCATGTCGCCGAAGTTATAAATGCCGGAAAACGCGCTCTCGAACAGCTTGCCGCCTGCCACTAAACCTGACGCCGTGTAGACCGCAAAGAAGATAACGATAACGACAGCGGACACCGTGCGCAGAGAAAGCGCACGTGTCGGGAACCGGTTCGCCAGGAACGCCGGAATAGTGATCGCATTGCCATAGTGAACCGTCTGTTCACGCAGACGCGGTGCGACTAGAACCCAGTTGAAGAATGCACCCACAAGTAGGCCGATCCCGATCCACGCCGAGCCTAAGCCGGATACGAACATCGCCCCGGGCAAACCCAGCAGCAACCAGCCGCTCATGTCCGAAGCGCCAGCCGACAGGGCCGCCACTTGTGGGCTGAGGGTTCGCCCACCCAGCATGTAATCTTCGGATGAAGAGGTGGATTTACGCATAGCATAAACGCCGATGGCGATCATGAGCGCAAAGTAACCAAATAAACTAATCCAAACACCAGTTGCCATGAAATATCTCCAATTCGTCAGGACGGAGCTAGCTCCGACAGATTAGTGCGCTTACCAAGAAGAATCCGGTAGTGGCGCGGCCTTATTTTTGTTTACTCCTTTTCAAATTCACGTTACTGGTCCCAGCGTACGGCTGACCAAAATGTAGTCAGAGGCTACGAAGGTGGAGGCTATCGCTATATTGTTTTCAGCCATGAGACGGTTCCTTTTTATTTAGGGAGTTTAGGTTGTTGATATGATGAGTGGATCACTCATCGCCGAGCGCCAGAAGCGACGCGTTGCCACCTAGAGCGGCGGTATTATTGGTGACCGTTTTTTCGGTCGCAAAACGCAGCAAATAGTTCGGTCCGCCGGCTTTTGGCCCTGTGCCCGAGAGCCCTTGGCCGCCAAATGGCTGAACACCGACTACGGCACCAATAATGTTGCGGTTGATGTACACATTGCCTGCACGAATTTTTTGCGCTACGTCAGCGGCAAAGGATTCGTTGCGGCTATGTACGCCAAATGTTAGGCCATAACCCCGGCCGTTAATGTCATCGATAACGTGGTCCAACTCTTTCGTCTTGTAGCGCACGATATGCAGGATCGGGCCGAACTGTTCGCGGGTGAGGGCGTTCATGCTGTCGATTTGGAACGCCGCAGGCGCGATAAAGGTGCCGTCTTGCGTTTGTTCGGCGCTAAGCGGTGTTTCGGCAATTAGGCGGTTTTCACCTTTCAGGGTCTCAATATGGGCCTGCAGGTTCTTGCGCGCGTCTTCATCAATTACCGGACCAACGTCAGTGCCTAAATATCGAGGATCGCCGACGCGCAGCTCATTCATGGCGCCTTTTAATATCTCAATCACACGGTCAGCAACGTCGTCCTGCAGGTAAAGCACGCGCAGTGCCGAGCAGCGCTGCCCCGCGCTTTGGAACGCTGATTGAATCACATCGACGACCACTTGTTCCGGCAGCGCAGTGGAGTCGACGATCATGGCGTTCATACCGCCGGTTTCGGCAATCAGCGTGGGCAACGGTGCGTTTTCGCGTGCGGCGAGCGCGCGGTTGATAATTTGCGCGGTATCGGTGCCGCCGGTGAAGACCACGCCGGTGACGCGGGGGGCTGAGGTAAGCACGCTCCCTACGGTAGGGCCATCGCCCGGTAGCAGCTGTACGACGTCGCGCGGCATACCGGCTTCGTAGAGCAACTCAATTACCCGGTGAGCGACGATCGAGGTTTGCTCGGCGGGTTTGGCCAGAACGGTGTTACCCGCCACCGCCGCCGCCACTACTTGGCCACAGAAGATCGCCACCGGGAAGTTCCACGGGCTAATCGCAGCGAAAACACCCTTACCGCCCATCATTAAGCGGTTGGATTCGCCGGTGGGGCCGGGTAGCTCAATCGGCTCGCCAAAGATGTCTTCGGCGCGCATGGCGTAGTAGCGGCAGAAATCCACTGCTTCTTTGATTTCATCCACACCATCGGTCAGTAACTTACCGCCCTCGCGGGAGCATAGCGTCATCAGCTCCGCCATGTGGGTTTCCATCAGATCGGCTAAGCGGCGCAGGATGGCCGCACGCTCGGCAACCGGTGTGGCATCCCAACGCGGGAACGCAGCCCAGGCAGCATCAAGCGCTTTGGCGGTTTGCTCTTGAGTGGTCCATTGCACATGACCCACGGTTTGGTGCCGATCAAACGGGCTCGTGACGGTATGCGTGTTGAGAGCATCATCGGCAACGTCGAACGCCAGCAGGGGCTTTGCCAGGTACGCTTTTTCCATGAACGTCGCCATGTCATCCATTAGCGGATAAAAGTGGCTACGAATGTTCAGGTTAACGCCGCGCGAGTTGCGACGTTTGGGGCCGAAAATATCTTTGGGCAACGGGATGCGCGGGTTAGCAAAGGTTTTGTGCTGGCGCAGGGTTTCAATCGGGTGCTGACACAGCGATTCCACCGGTACGTCAGGGTCGACAATTTGGTGTACAAACGATGAGTTCGCGCCGTTTTCCAGCAGTCGGCGAACCAGGTAAGGCAGCAGGTCTTTATGTGCTCCCACCGGCGCGTAGATGCGGCAGTAAGTGCCTTCAGGCGCACGCTCAAGCGCGGCATCGTAAAGCGCTTCGCCCATGCCATGCAGACGCTGAAACTCGAAAGGGCGGCTAAGGTGGTTAGCCAGTTCCAGAATCGTTGTCACCGTATGCGCATTATGGGTGGCAAACTGCGGGAAAATACGTCCTTTAGTGTCGCTTGACAGCAAGAACTTTGTGCAAGCCAAGTATGCCACGTCAGTGCACGCCTTACGGGTGAAAACCGGATAGCCTTCAACGCCAAGTTGCTGCGACTCCTTGATCTCGGTATCCCAGTAGGCGCCTTTGACCAAGCGCAGCGGGATTTCGTCGCCTTGCTGGTCCGCCAGGCGGTTGATGTAGTGAAGCACCGGTAGCGCACGCGAGGCGTAGGCCTGTACGACCAAACCAAAATGCCCCCAGCCCTTCGCCGCATCACTTTCATAGACGGCGCGGAAGACTTCTAGCGAAATCTCCAGACGGTCAATTTCTTCGGCGTCTATGGTCACTGCCACGTTCAGCTCGCGGGCCTGGTGTACCAGTTTGATCACGGTGTCGACCAGTTCAGTTAACACCTGCTCGCGGCGGCCGAACTCGTAGCGCGGGTGCAGCGCTGAGAGCTTGATGGAGACCGAAGGTGCTGGCGTTTTGTCGCCAAGGTTTTTGAACGTTTTGCCTACTTGCTCAATGGCGCGCGAATAGTCATCAAAATAGCGCTGAGCATCATCGCGAGTACGGGCGGCTTCGCCGAGCATATCGTAGGAGTAAGTGTAACCTTTGTTGAACAGCGGCTTGGAGCGTTTGAGGGCTTCATTAATATCGCGGCCCAGCACAAACTGCTTGCCCATGATCTTCATCGCTTCGTACATGGCGCGGCGAATAACCGGTTCGCCCATGCGGTTAACCATGCGATTGATAAAGTTAGCCGGTTGTCCCTCTTTAGGGTGGTCCATGTTTAGCACGCGGCCGGTCATCAATAAGCCCCAGGTGGAGGCGTTGACCATCCAGGATTCGCTTTTGCCGATGTGGGCTTGCCAGTCAGCTGGGCCAAGTTTGTCTTCAATGAGCGCGTCGGCCGTGGCTTTATCAGGAATGCGTAGCATGGCTTCTGCCAGACACATAAGCATTAGGCCTTCATGCGTGTCCAGGCTGTACTGTTGCAGCAGTTCGTCGATGGTGTCGACAGCGGTATCCATCTCACGGACATCACGCACAAGCGCAGCGGTATTGGCTTCAATGCGAGCAAAGTCATCGCGGTCTGTGTCCATTACTTCAATCAGCTCGTTAACAAAGCTGTCTTCATCTACAACGTAGTGATCGCTGACACGCGCCATCAGCGTGTCGAGATCAGTTTGCCAGGTGGCAGTGTCACGCAGTTTCTTCGCGTCGAGCATTGAAGCCCCCAAAAGTCAGAGCAGGAACGAATGTGCTACAGGTCGTTATGCCTGCATTGATGGACGAATGTAGAGCGAGCTGGCGCAAGGTGCATGTCTAAAGCGCGGCAAAACGTGTCAATTTCATGGCAAGCATATGAAGTTTTAGACATTAGTCGTGTGTGTGGGTGGTTAATTTAGGTTAGTCGGGCTTCTGTGAGCTTGCCAGTGAGCTTGTCAACGGCGCGTTGACGAAATGTGTGTTAGCCCATGCCGTGGTGGGGCTATGTAAGGGGGCTGGGTGCGCATTTTCGCGGAAGTGGCGGGGAGCGATACCGTAGCGGCGACGAAATGCATGGGAGAGCGCGCTTTGATTGGCAAACCCTGTTTGCAAAGCGATGTCGGTCAACGGTAAGCGGCTTTGGAGCAGTAGCTGACGCGCTGCACTTAGGCGTTCGCGGCGAACGTACTGCCAGGGAGAAAGGCCTGTCTGAGCACGAAAACGCGCGGAAAAATGGGCTTCGCTAAGGCAGGCGAGGCGGGCAAGGTCAGCGACGCGCAGGTCGTCGCTCAGGTGATGCTGAATATAACGGTGAATATGCGCCATATTGAGGCGCTTAAGTTGCGCCATAGGGTCATCCCCTAGGCGTGATTTTAGTGCCCCGAGTAGCGTCACGGCGAGACGGTCGTGCTGAAAATCGTCGCTACGTTGAGGGCTTTGCAAGATCTCGCTGTCGAGAAACGCTAAGTAGTGGCGCAGTGCGGTATCGAGAGAGAAAAAACGCGGGGCATCGAACAGTGCCACCAGTTCGCGATGCTCGCCGGAAAGCGCGGGTGCTTGTTCAGGTAGATCTAAGATTAGCTGTCGGTTCTGGGGGTTACCCGAGTAATAATGCTCGTGATTTGCGGGCACAATGCAACCGGAAAAAGCCTTAACGTGGCCGCCGAGACCTTCGATCTCAAATTCAGCTTCACCGCAAACGGTAATCACGATTTGATGGAAATCGTGAGCGTGATGCCGGGTTGCGGTATCGAGGGGTAAGTGGCGAATAGTGCTAAACATAGCGATATCCTCGGTAGCACGTCTTATTGTTGGTGCAGTGCCGTGCGCGCGGCAAGGTGGTCACGCAGCGCCTTTAGCTCGGCTTGACCTGTCGTATCCAGCAGTGGCTTGCCTTGGGCGATTTGCCAGCGGCGACCATGCTCCTCCATTAAGCGTGCTGCGCGGCGGCGGACGCCGTCAAGATACTCGTTGTGGCGAACGGGATAGCCGATGATAGCATTCCATTCGCTTTCGCTGACTTGGCTTTCCAGTGCTTTATCAAACAGAGCCAACAAATCTTCTGGCTCCGTGCGGTAACGCGGCGTACGCGCCGTGAGCAAAATAGCAATCACGCTGCCGATCACTAGCAAACATACGCCGAATACCAGTAAATAAAGCGCCATGCAGCGCCTCCAAAAGAGGGGTGAAAAAACGGGCGGTAAAGCCTTTGTCCAGTATACGCTTACGCTGTGCAAGAAAAAAAACGCTAAGCTGACGAACTTTTTCACGTATGGGTGTCTGATTAAGCACAGGCAACAAGTGATAGCAGTCGCTAAAGGTGACGTTAAAAGGCTTTTTAGGTTTGTTGCACTGGCTATTGTTTTCGATCCCTTGCTTCCGCTGCTCAATGAGCAGCGGTTTTTTTTGCTTAAGACAATTGCCAAGAGAAGACAGTCGCCAAGAGTTAATGGCGGCGAATTTTTAGCAGTGCAATCAGTACGTCGCGACGCGTAACAACGCCGACTAAGCGGGTTTGCTCCACTACTGGGTAAATTTTGGGTTTTGCTCCCAGCATTTCTTGAGCAAGATCGGTAATGCTCTTATTTGGCGTCACGCTTAGCACTTCATTGCGCATCATCTCTTTCACTAAAGGCGCCTCGCCGTCATTGTAGATGCTATCAAGTACTTGGCCGAGCACATCTTGTTCAGAGATAAAGCCGATAAGCCGGTCGGCGCCATCGACTACCGGCGCCCCTGGCAAGCGGTGAAGTGCAAGCCCTTGGGCAAGGGTTGTAATCGATGCTTCAGGGGAAACGCGGTAGCAGTCGCGGGACATGATATCGCGAACGGTATCGGGCTGCTTTTGACTCATGGCTATGCTCCTTAGAACTGACTGGCTGGCCGCTAGTCTGATGTGGGTACGGGCGCTTACCGATACCACCCCCTCTTGCGTGACAACAAGCGGGCT
Source organism: Vreelandella salicampi (assembly GCF_013415105.1). Classification (GTDB taxonomy): domain Bacteria; phylum Pseudomonadota; class Gammaproteobacteria; order Pseudomonadales; family Halomonadaceae; genus Vreelandella; species Vreelandella salicampi. Next base: position 7,511 of record NZ_JACCDF010000020.1, on the reverse strand, counting down.
CGCCATGCGTGTGGGTACACGTTTACTGTAGTCAGACGGTGGGCAAGGTTCGAGCATCGCTTTCAACGCTAATGGGTTTACAATTTAAAGGAGCGACAGTTATGGATGCGCGTGAATATTTAAGCCGTAAAGGGGTTGGGTTGGACCGAGACCCCGAACGCCCCAATACGCTGGAAGAAAAGGCTTGGGAGCGTGCGCGAGGGGCAGGGCAACAACGCCCGAAAGTCGGCACCCCTCATGATTGGGAAGAGTGGGAGCGCTACCACGATGATCTCGCCGAAGATGCCGAGACCATAGAGCAAAAAATTGATAAAAAAGCGCACCGCCAAGCCGAGCAAGCAGGTGCGGCGTCGAAGCAGGACGCAAGCGTTCAGCACTTTACGCCCCCTCCATCTTCGTCAAAAGCGTCTTCACCTCAAGCGGAGGAGCAGCCTGCAGTGTCGCCGGCAGAACTTCCCGCTGGGTTTAAAGCCGCCTATATCACCCTTGCCGTGCTGCTGCCTCCGCTTGCGGTGGGTCTGCTCGGCGGGCGTGCTCGCAACATCTTGATTGCGCTTGCATTAACGCTGCTTGCATGGGTGCCAGGCGCAATTTACGCCGTGCATTATGCCAGCACTCGGCTAAAGCGCCGTTAACTTAACGTTGTTTTAAGGTTATCTCTTGGCAGTGGCAAAGAGCCCGGTATAATCTCGTCAACTTGTTTTTTTATATGGGGTTTACGATGACCTATCTGGTTGGCGTGACAGTACTTTGGGCATTCTCGTTTTCATTAATTGGGGTTTATCTAGCAGGACAGGTGGATAGCTATTTTGCTGTACTGCTGCGCGTTGGGCTGGCTTCCCTGGTATTTTTACCTTTTTTACGCCCCCGCCTTTTGAGCGGTAAACAGCGGGTGACGCTCATGGCAATAGGCGCCGTGCAGCTGGGGGTGATGTATATCTTCTTTTATCAGTCCTTTTTGTTGCTCTCCGTTCCCGAAGTGCTGCTGTTTACCATCTTTACGCCGATTTATATCGCGTTACTCGATGATGTCATGTTTGGTCGCTTTACCCCGTTTTACCTATTAACGGCGCTACTGGCGGTGCTAGGAGCGGCGGTGATTCGCTATGACAGTATTGATAGCGGCTTTTGGGCCGGCTTTTTGGTGGTGCAGGGCGCTAATATGTGCTTCGCGCTGGGCCAGGTGGGTTACCGGCGTTTGGCTGCGGAGTTTCCCACGTCGCTGCCTTGGCATAATGTTTTTGGCTGGTTCTTCCTCGGCGCGATGGCCGTGGTGCTGCCGGCTTTCTTGCTGCTGGGTAATACTGAGGCGCTGCCATCGAGCGGCTTACAATGGGGAGTGTTGGCGTGGCTGGGGTTAGCGGCCTCCGGCGGTGGGTACTTCTTATGGAACCGCGGCGCGACGATGGTGGATGCCGGAACACTTGCAATCATGAATAACGCCCTGATCCCGGCGGGCCTGCTGGTCAATCTAGTGATGTGGAACCGTGAAGCCGATCTAACCCGCCTGGTGCTTGGAGCGCTCATCATGGCGCTGTCGCTGTGGCTCAATAACTGGTGGCGGGAGCGTCACGGCTATAAAACGACATAAGTCGATTTGCCCGCTGTGATACGGATAGTGATAATGGGGCCTAATCTTAACGAGTTGGCCCCATGACGCATACGTCCTCATCGCAATCGCTACCGCCAACGGAAACCACCTCCGCTGATCGTCCCTTCAAGACGATTGGCTTGATTGGCCGGCTGGGCAGCCAGAAAGTTGTCGATTCGCTCCGGCGTCTCGTGACGTATCTGGTGGATCACGGTTACAAGGTGCTGGTTGAAGATCGCACCGCGACGGTCATTCCCGATCACGGGCAGCCAGAGGAGAGCCGCCGTGTGCTGGGTGAGCTTTGTGACTTGGTCATCGTGATTGGCGGTGATGGGAGCCTATTGGGCGCGGCGCGCACGTTGTGTCATACCGGCACGTTAATCTTAGGTGTCAATCGCGGCCGGCTGGGATTTTTGACCGATATTTCCCCCGATGAGCTGGAAACGCGAGTCGATGAAGTGCTTGCTGGGCAGTTTGAGCGCGAGGAGCGCTTTTTACTCGATGCTGAGCTCTACCGCGACGGTGTCGCGGTGGGTAAAGGGGAAGCACTTAATGAAGTCGTGGTGCATCCGGGTAAAGCGGTGCGGATGATCGAGTTCGAGCTCTTCATCGATGGCCAATTTGTATACAGCCAACGCAGCGACGGCTTAATTGTGGCCACTCCTACCGGTTCAACGGCTTACGCACTCTCCGGCGGCGGCCCCATTATGCACCCCAAGCTCGATGTCGTGACGTTGGTGCCGATGTTCCCGCACACACTCTCAAGCCGCCCCATCGTGGTGGATGCCGCCAGTGAAATTCGCATTCATATCGGCGAAACCAATCAAACCTATCCGCACATCAGCTGCGATGGGCAAACCCGCTCAGTTGCCAAACCGGATGATGTTCTGGTCATTACCCGCAAACCGCAGCGCGTTCAGCTGGTGCATCCGCTAGGGCACAACTTCTACGAGGTGCTGCGCAGTAAACTGGGGTGGAGCAACCGGCTGGGAGATTGAGCATGGCGGCAAGTCAGATCGAAGGCTACGACCTTATCGGCGATATTCACGGCTGTGGCGCCACACTTGCCGCACTTTTGGAAAAGCTCGGGTATACGCAGCATGGCGGCGTCTATCGCCACCCTCGGCGCAAGGTAATTTTTCTCGGTGATTTGATTGATCGCGGCCCCCGCATTCGCTTGGCGGTTTCGATTGCGAGACGCATGGTGGAAGCGGGCGAGGCGCATATCGTCATGGGTAATCACGAATACAACGCCTTGGCCTACTGTCACCCGGCCCCTGTTGGTAGCGGCAAGCGCTGGTTGCGTGAGCATACGCCACGCCACAATCGCATCATTCAGGATACCTTGGAGCAGTATCGTGACCACACTAACGAGTGGGACGATACCCTAGCCTGGTTCAAGACAATTCCCCTGTTTCTGGAACTTGACGGTATTCGCGTGGTACACGCCTGCTGGGATAATGCCCTGATTGCTGAACTGCGTCAGCGCAGCCCCAATGCCTGTATGGACGAAGCTTTTTTGGTCGAGTCCACCGACCCGTCAACGCAAGCGTTTCGGATTCTCGACCGCTTAACCCGTGGCACGCATATCCCGTTGCCGAGCGGTATTGAAATCCACTCCGGTGATGGTTTTACGCGTAAGAGTTTTCGTACTCATTTCTGGAGCCAAGCGCCGCAGGTATGGGGCGATGTGGTATTTCAACCGGATAACTTACCCGGTGATTTGGAAGCGCGCCCTCTGACTGACACTGAACGCGCTCGATTGAGCTACTACGGCTCGGGTGAGCCGCCGCTATTTATTGGGCACTACTGGTGCGAAGGGATTCCCGCCTTACCCACCGCCAATATTGCCTGTTTAGACTATAGCGCGGTCAAATACGGGCGCTTGGTGGCGTATCGATGGAGTGGTGAAACTGAACTAAGGGCCGATCATTTTGTGTGGGTACGGGTGCCCAAAGAAGAAAACGTCTTACCCCAGCAGTGGGAAATTGATGCCGTCTGAGCAGAGTTGTTAAAAATATACATACTGTTACATATTTCTGTCGCAATGGCTGAACTTCGTACGCTTTTCGCTATCAGAGTAAGTGTTCCCTTGAATGATCCCTTGCTTTTACCCGGCGGCTCCCCCCGCCGGGTTTTTTTCGTCTGTGTGCTAAATATCTCATTAGCAAGACGAATCCTCGCTTCAAAGCCCGCCAGGGAAGAAATAAGCGCTAAAGAGGGAGAAGTTGAATAAGCGTCGGCGGGCCAGGGTGGCTGAAACTTACTGGGCCACGGCAATATTATGCTCTCCGTTGGGGTGCTTCATGACCTGCATCGGTAGGCCATAAATAGCCTCTAAGGTGCTGTCGCACATCAATTCGCCAGGGGCGCCGCACGCCAGCAAATGACCGCTGTGAAGCGCCATCAGTTCATCGCAGTAGCGCGAGGCCATGTTGATATCGTGCAGCACGATAATCACCCCGAGATTTAGCTCATCACACAGCTTGCGAATCAGTGCTAACACTTCGATCTGGTGGGCGATGTCCAGCGCTGCGAGTGGCTCATCAAGGAGTAAAAAGCGGCTGCCTTGCGCCAGCAGCATGGCCAGCCAGACCCGCTGGCGCTCGCCGCCGGAGAGGGTGTCGACCAGGCGATCAGCGAAATCCTCGGTGTGGGTGAGGGCAATGGCACGGTCAATAGCGTCTTTGTCTTTCTGCGTGTGGCGCCCTAGTAAGCCGTGCCATGGATAACGGCCAAAGGCCACTAGCTCACGCCCGGTAAGACTCTCAGCGCTGGGCAGATGTTGAGGCAGGTACGCGACTTGGCGGGCGAATTCGCGATTTCCCCAATCGCTTAGCGGGCGCTGGTCAAAGTGAATCTCCCCCTGGCTTACCGGCTGCTGCTGAGCCATCAGCTTGATCAGCGTCGATTTACCCGAGCCGTTATGGCCGATCAAGCCATATATCTTGCCCTCATGAAAGCTGTGGTCAATGGGATTTAGAATCGGCTTGCCATTGATTTCAAAGGTGGCGCCTTTGACCTCGAACATGAATGACTCCTGGCGATAGAGTTAATGATAATCTCTCCATTCTAGTGCTAATAGTTCTCATTTTTAACAAAAAAATGAAAAGATTTACGTCGAGGGGGTGGTGCGCAGCGTGAAAATGAACAGGCAAGTGGGAGGTATCCGTCAGATAGACGCCGCTTGAGCGTCTAGTCGATGAGAATTAGCGATGACGTTGATCGTTTATCAGCCGGAGGTTAAACACGCCAGCAATTGGTCATGCCGCTCGGGGTGCGCTGCAATCAGGCTGTTCCAATGGGCGGGATAGGGTTCGCCAGTGAGATCCGTAACGGTGTAGCCCACTTCCCGGGCAATCACAATACCGGCGGCGATATCCCAAAATTCGAGCTCAGCGCCCTGAGACCAAAAGGCATCAAACCGGCCCAGGCTGGTATAAGCGATCTCCAGCGCCGCTGAGCCCGGGCTGCGGATACCCGCCACCTGGGGCATTAGAGCAGCGAGTTGATCTAGGGCCGTCGTACAGTCGCCTTTAGCGTGGTAGGGCAGGCAGGTGCTTATAAGCATCTCGTTCAGGGGGCGCGGTTCAGGCGTCGTGAGCGGCGTGTCGTTGAGGAAGACGCCGGTGCCAAGGCTGGCCCAAAGCATTTCATCAAGCAGCGGTTGATAGACAACGCCGATGATCAGCTCATCGCCCTTAGTAACCGCGATGGAGACTGAGAAGTGAGGCACCCCATGCAGAAAGTTGCTGGTGCCATCAAGAGGGTCAATGATGACGGTATAGTCACTATCGGTGGGCGTAAGCCCGCTCTCTTCACCTAGGAAAGCGATATCGGGAAAAGCGCTGTTGATACAGTCGATAATGATGTTCTCGGCGGCCGTATCGTAGTAGCTGACAAAGTCTGACGCCCCCTTTTGCTCAAAGGCAATTCTGCCCTTTAGCGAATATCCCTCGCGTAACAGCGCACCTGCCTCGTACGCCGCCTGCTTCACCGTTTCGAGTAGGTCGTTACTGCTATCGAGCATTGTATTTCCCCTGGGCATTCATCGTGCCTTAGTGAATGGCAAAAACTGTATGCATTCAATGTAACTAGCCATTCATGACGCGGAGATGACAGTGGCGGATAGATTGGTAGCTAAGCCAAGGTCTCCACCTCAAACGCTACAATTTGGCGCTCAACGCTGGAAAACTCCACGCCGATCAGGTGGATGGGCTTGCCCGAAGCGCGGTGCTTATCGGCATAGCCTTTATGTTTGATCTGCTCCAGCGCTTTACCTTCCGGCAGTTGTTCCACCACTTTGAACTCAAACAGGTAGATATGCCCACCAAAATCCACGCTCATATCCACCTTGCCATGGTGGCTGGCGTCTTCCACGGTTACATCGAGTCCCAGGGCAGCAAAGTGGCTATAGAAAACGCTGGCATAATGGCCTTCGTATTTGGCGATTGGCTGGTTTTTGAGATCGTTGCGGTACCAGTCGTGGGGCAGACCTGCGTAGAGCGCTTTGAGGTGCGTTTCCAATCCGGCCAGGTCGTGCTGGCTTAAATGACGAAACAGTGTTCTGCGCTCGCGTGGGGCGTTCTCGACCCCCAGTGACGGCAGCAGCGCATGGTTGAGGCTGGTTTCGACTTCGCGGTTAGGGAAGCCAAGGGTGTACTGGCGGTAGCCCCGCAGAGGCTCTTCTACTTGCTGAATGGTGAGGTAGCCGGTTTGAAACAGCAGACCTTCAGTGCTGATCTGGTCAACATCAAACTGGCTGAGCAATTCATACTCGGTTTCCCAATGATCCAATGACGGGGTAAATACTCCGCGCTGCTTGAGGATATCCACCAAAAACGTCGGTGTGGCAGACTCAAACCAGTACGGGCCGAACTCGCGTTTCTGAAACAGTAACAGCACGTCGAAGGGATTGTAGACGGGCGTTACCTCACGGCCACCCCAGCGGTAGCCGTTATACCACTGGCGGATCGCCTCGCGATCAAGGCCGGGCAACTCAGCGGTGAACACCGTGTCAATGTCCTCGTCGGTATAGCCGCAAATCGTGCTGAAGGGGACATCCAGAGTGATATCGTTGAGGTTATTCAATCCTGAGAAAAGGCTGACCTTACTGAATTTGGAAACGCCGGTGAGCAACACAAAGTGCAAGTATGGGTCGGCGTCTTTAATAACGCTGTAAAGGTTCTTCAAACCCTCACGCAATTCCCGGGCGCGCTCCGGTACCAGGATATTGTCCAGAATCGGCTTGTCGTATTCGTCAATCAGAATGACCACCCGTTGACCACGCTGCTGGTGGGCGGCACGAATGAGGGCGGAAAATTCACCCGGTATATCGGTTTTATGGTGGTGGGTAATACCGAGTTGCTCACGCTGGACGCGTAGCTGCTCACGGATACGTTCATCCAACCCTTCACGGCTCTGCATCACGCCATCGGCAAAGCTAATACGAATCACCGGATAGCACTGCTGCCAGTCCCACCTGTCGTGGAGATACAGCCCTTCGAACAGCGCCTGGCGACCTTCAAACAGGCAACGCAGGGTGTCCAGCAAGAGACTTTTGCCGAAGCGGCGTGGCCGCGAGAGGAAGTAGTATTTGTTCTGGTTAACCAAACGCTCAATGTGCGGTGTCTTATCGACGTAGTAATAGTTGCCCTCGCGGATATCCGAGAACGTCTGAATCCCGATGGGTAGCTTACGGCGGTGGGCATCCGTCACGGTGGGTCTCCAGAGCAAAAACAGCGACATGGTCAATAGTCTAGCATGCTCACCGATTGCACTGTGCAGCTACTATTGACACCTGAATTCAACTAATAAGTGCAGCACCCGCGGTTTCTAGTGCTCCTGAATATTCTCCTAAGAACACCTGGGCTGGGGTTCGGTATCCCAGCCGCTTTCTGGGTCTATCGTTCAGCTTGTG
>NZ_JACCDF010000001.1 GCF_013415105.1 Vreelandella salicampi | reverse complement strand
AGCTGAACGATAGACCCAGAAAGCGGCTGGGATACCGAACCCCAGCCCAGGTGTTCTTAGGAGAATATTCAGGAGCACTAGAAACCGCGGGTGCTGCACTTATTAGTTGAATTCAGGGTTTAAAATTGGTACGAAAATGATTTCAGCCTTTTCTTGCGCGCAACAACATGCAACAGCTTGGCGAATTTTAAAGGAAACGAGAAACAATAGTTATGAGGTGAGGCAGAACAAGGCTCAAGCTGCGCGTAATGAGAAAAAGGAAGAACGAGAAATACTACTGCGTGGTTTAGTGAAAGAGGCACTCTCGAAACGCCCAGACAACGGCTGGCCAGGGCGTGTTAGAACGGCGCAGACGATTGCCAAAAAATTTCTCCCTCTAATCGAAGAATATAACCTTCCGCTACCGAATGACGAAGACCAGCTTTCTGAGCAGATTGAAAAATTCATCTTCCGTGAACCCAGCTTGCGAAAGGCTTACAATGAAAATGCTAAGGAGCCGCTTGAAGAGCCCACGAAGACACGCCAGGCGAAAATAATTACTCGGTCTGTTAATCGCTAAGTCAAGTGATCTTGTTGTAGGCCAATGCTCGTAAGGCAGTTTGAATGAGCAGCTATGCCTTACCATTGTCCGAGACGTGTAAGACTGGGTGAGATCGCGCTCCAGCCTGAGTCGCCGGCATTATCTGGCTGCTGCCCGACGGTACCGACGAGTTAGCGCTTAAGGCGTGTTACCGATCAAACGCCGCCGATGCTCCTCTTGCCTTTGCACGACGTCGGTTGAGAGGCACAGGAGGACTGCGTATGGAAAGCTTGGCCACTACAGCTGCTAGCAGTATGTAGTCTATGGGGAATTGAGCTGATCGCCGGGAGCTACCGCAGCCTGCGCCCGGCCCTTACCAATCTGCTCGGCGAGGAGAGCTACCGGCTGAAGCAAAAGACCATCAGCTGACGGTCAAGGGCGGGTCATCTTTGTTGGCTATTGAGAAGATGTGGACGGAATATTGAGCTATCGACAGAGGTAGTCTATGTACACCTACGAACAACGCATCAAAGCCGTGAAGCTTTACATCAAATACGGCAAGAGGCTCTCGGCCTTTTAACTGGGACATGAAAGCGTGCCTGAACCTGATACCCATGGTGGGCTTGGAAGGTGCTGCTGCAGGGCCTTAAATCAACTTCCTCAGGAGGTAGCTCTTGCCGCCCCTAGGGGCGGCAAGGAAAAACGAATATCAGAGCATGTTCAGGTCTGGCGGGCCCAGCCAAGGCATCAAGTCGATGTAACGCGTTCGGTTGTGAGTAAAAACTATCACTTGCTGTTGGACAATTAGCACTTCCAGAGCGTCTTTGAGGCGCTTTTTATCGCGCAGCGTGCGTGGAGCGCGTTGACGAACATCGTTGTATCGCATGATACGCCAGTTAAACTGCCTGAGCTCATTGAACCATTCGGTTAAACGATGTGCATCTTGCTCTTCTTGGGGAGGCGGCAAGAACACCTGCTGGAAGTGACCGGAGTGGTAGAGACTGATATCCATTGCAATTAGCACCGTCTCTGGGCTAATGCCTCCCTCATGGCCCTCGAACAAGTGTATTAACGCCGCTACACGAGCCACGTTTTCTGCAAGCTTCGAGCCATGGTCGGGGCATGACTCGAAATACCCCCCTGGGCCCATCTGTCGCTCAATCTCATTTGCCACCGCTACCCAACAGGCTGCCCCTTCTGGTGTGAATTCCAGCACCGCACGTGGCGTATCAGGCGCATGCACCAAGATCATGTTTTCCTTTGTCAAGGTGGCTAGGCGTGTCTCTGCTTCCGCCCAAGCATCCCACTCCGTGGGTGTATGCAAAGAGTAGAAACGCTGGCCGCGAACCGATGGTGGTGCGCAGACGAGAAAACGGGCGAGCATGCCAGAGTCCCTTGCCTGCTGGCCCTGTGTCTCCATGTACTTATCCAGAATGCCGGGCTGTACCATCAGTAGTAGCATTAGGCGAACATCGTCCAGCACGATATCTTCCTTGGTAGCTCGCGTGATGACCGTGCTGCCTCCACTCCATAGTGAGTTGAGGTGACTGCGTGCTCGGTTCATGGTGCCCTTGAAAAAGACTTCCGCTTCGTCGGTGGCCAGAGCGGCGCTCGGAATAGCCCTGTCTAGCCCCGAGAATAGCGCTTCCGGAGTGGTGTCCTCATATAGCAGCCGGAACTCACGAGGCTGCTCGGGCCGACGCTTATGTAACTCACGTAGCGCTTGACACTCACTCTCCGCCTTGGAACCCTTGGTCTGCTTACGGTAGATAGCTTGGGTCAGTACCTTCTCCTCAGTACGCCACTCCTCCAACTCTCCTTGGTAGGCATCCAACCGCTTGCGCCACTCTCGACGCTGTTCACGCTGCGATTCCAGGATGACGTTGAGTACTTTGTCGTAAAGGGGCGATTTGCCTTCACCAGAGCCGGCGACACCCAGTATGTTGATTGTGGTGGGTTTGACCGCGCCATAGGGCATCTTTAGGTCGTAGCGGCCCTGAGCCACCATACTGACTCCCGCTAGCAGGGTTAGGACGGTGAGATCCATCGACACCTGGCAGTTCTGGCTGAGCTCATGGCAGGATCGCCACAATAAAGTAGGGGCGAGTCGCTGGGCATTGAAACTGCCGGGGGCAGGTAGAATTGGATGGAAGGGATAGCTCATTGTCACTCTCCTATAAGGGTTGGGGTGTGCCACAAGAGCTCGTCCGGTGGCAGTGCAGAGAGTGACTTTTTTCGTGCAGTATGGAATCGGCGCTACTTAAAAATCGGAAGCTGATAAGAAAGTCTATTGACATGCGGAGGGAAATAATAACTAGAAATTAGCGCACTGAGAAGATAAGCACAGGCGATGCGGTTATTCTGGCTATTGGTAGCCGAAATAACCGGTTCCCAAGGGATGTTGGGGCCGTGCCCCATGCCTATGAGCATCTATTTCAGGCAGTGGTTAAAAAATAAAATAGAATATATGGATATATAATTAATTCTTTATAGTCTTTTTGTTAGGCGCTATTGGGTCTGTCACGCGTTTTGCCTTATAGAGTAGACGCTATCGCAGGCTATCGATTAGGGCGTAGTGGGGTAGAGGCCTGCCCCAAAGCTACCAACCAAGTTTGGTAGGCATGGGCTCTGAGATGCTCTTGAATTTGCCACCATTCACCGTCGCAGCAGCGACCGTAGATTCTGGGGATTGGGTTAAAGGGCGAACACGATAAAGCGCTCACAGGCAAGTATATCGAGGGCTATTACCTCATGCCTTACCGTTTGCTCCCATCAAAACAATGCACACCCTGCCCAATCGGCTTGGAGTGCGCTTTGCAGAGATAGCTGATGGCGAAGAAGAACTCTCTGATCATCGCTTTTTGCCGACTGTGTAGGCGAAACACGCAAACGTCTTTTGTCATGCTGTTGGTGGTGATATTGACCAGGCCTTTCATCTCCTCCAGCTGCCAGCCAATGGCCCATGCCCAGGCACGCACCAGACGGTGATAGAGGCAATCCCCGCTGTACGCTTCGTCACTTCCGTCGATGTAAGCGCTCAACGCCCCCAAGTGTTGGAGCGCGTGACCATTGAATAACAGCACCATGTGGTAATGAGGCTTATCGCTGGTGTCCTGTTCCCGGCACCAGATATAGCGCATATCGGGATCGTGGGAGAGCTCTATCAGCCCCAGCTCCCAATTTAAAAAATCCACGAATCGGCTAATCACGAGGTTGTGAATCCGTAACTGATCGGCAGGCATGGCCTTGGGGTAACGCAGGAGCACAGGCACGGCCAGCAGCCTACTGTGGGCGTTTAGTGCCTGGTTCATCACGGTATGGGCCTTGTTTAAATAATTTTCGATGAGAGGCCCGTGAGCGGTATTCACTGGCATGTCGTACCACCCGGCTTCCCACCAGAGACGCAGTTTAAGGTTATCCGGATGGCATTTACGACCGTGGCGAATGCTGTGAAAAGAGAGGTTCATCATCGTGATCTCCTGATGCACGCCCACAGGCAGGCCCACAGCGCTTGGGCCGTGTGCCTTCCAGTCGACGCGGTGTTGTGTTGAAAAAGTGAATGAGGGCCAATACGCCGATACGAGACCGCGCGTCTACGCGGTCGTCGTTTAAGGCGTTCAGCGGGAGATGCCCTAACGGGCGATTGACAACGAGGGTGGCGGGACTATCAGGCTGGTATGGGCGGATACGAAACGGTAGGTCTATCACCGTGGCCCATCGCGGTCGCCTTTGAGAGCGACCGTGCTCCTCTCCATTCCTCTTACCTACCGTTTTTTATGATCAGGTATCGCTGGCTAGGCGATACCCCTGACGGGGGTTGCCTCTGGGTGATGATCGATAAGAGGGGATGAGTCGGAGGCTTGTTGGCCTCCTCCCATGGGGGCTCTCTTTGCCTTGGCTAACGCTTACCTTGCTTGGTTACCCTGATGGCTATCACCCATGCTCTATTGGTTATTATTAATATAGGTATAAGGGCATACTACTTATAACCGAGCAGAACGATGGTGAGCTATCAAGGATATCCATCGGGTCAATGGCATGCAGGGCAAGGGCTGGCAGCGACCGATCTTCTTTTGCAAGCCTTCCTTAGCGATAAAAAATAATTCCATTTTAATCAATGCGATAAATGCAGGCCTGGAAGCCCGCTACCCACGTTCACAGGATGACGCAGCCCAGTAAAAATACTTTCAGATCTATATCACAGAGGGGATAGCACTCGGCTATCGATGTCTTTTTGCTCATCGACAGGAGAGACCGATGACACGATGCCCTCACTGCGGTGCTACACCGCTATCCTCACGTGCCGCCTTCGGGACGGCGCGGCAACACGCCTGCCAGACCGGCGCCCAACTCGGTGCCTCATTAGGGGCCATCAAAGGCCGAACCGGCATCGCCATCGGCAGTGCCGCCGGTGCGGTGATCGGCGGGATACTCGCCTCTCAGCGTTGGTGGCCGCTTGATGCCAGCGAAAGACCCCACTGCCCGGCCTGCGGTCGGCCAGTGATGGATACGCCTACCGCCCCACCTTCCGACGCTTAACTACACGTATTGATCTTTTATACGGCTAACCCGCTGCCAATAGGCGCGGGCTGCTATGCCGTGTCTAACGTTTTACACAGGAGATTTCACATGGCTCATTTACTGGAACAAATGGCTTATGTTGGCAATACCCCTTGGCATGGCCTGGGGCAGCAACTGTCACGCCATCAACCACTGGAAGTGTGGCAACAACAGGCCGGTATGAACTGGCATATCGAAGAAGCCCCGGTGCGCTTTATTGCCGAAGGCGCAAGCCACTTGGGCAGCATCCATTCGTTCCCGGAACAGAAGGTACTCTACCGCTCGGACAATAAGGCCCCACTGTCGGTCGTCTCGCAGCGCTACAAGGTGGTGCAGCCCGAGGAAATCCTGGAATTTTACCGCGACCTGACCGAGTACGCAGGCTATGAGCTGGAAACCGCCGGCGTTCTCAAGGGCGGGCGTAAGTTCTGGGCCCTGGCACGCAGTGGTTTAAGCACCTCGCTTAAAGGCCAGGATGAGGTTAATGACTACCTGCTGTTGGCTACCTCGTGTGATGGAACCCTAGCCACGATGGCCACGCCTACTACGGTAAGGGTGGTGTGTAATAACACGCTGCAGATTGCGGTGGATGGCACCTCGCAAGCCGTGAAAGTACCCCATCGCTCGGAGTTTGATCCCCGAGCGGTGAAGAGCCAACTGGGTATCTCCGTCTCGCAGTGGAACGACTTTATGTACCGCATGAAGGCCTTGGCAGAACGCAAGATCGATCATCGTGAAGCGCAGCAGTATTTTCAGTCGGTTATTTGCGGGGCCGAGAAACCAATAGATGATCCCTCTAAGCTGCCTAACTACCGGGCCCTGAACAAGGTGCAGAAGCTCTACCATGGCGAAGGCCGGGGTTCTCACTTGGTTACCGCCAAAGACACCGCCTGGGGCCTGCTTAATGCCGTGACTGAGTACGTGGACCACGACAAACGGGCACGCAGCAACGACACCCGAATGGATTCAGCGTGGTTCGGCCAGGGCGCCCAGCTCAAGCAAGAAGCACTGGATGCCGCGATAGCGCTAGTGTCTTAACCAACCTATCGGTAGGGCGTCGTTCTACCCCTTACTGCGATTTTCCAAACCAATGATATTCACCATCTCCCTGGCATAAACGCCCAGCCCCCAAAAGGCTGGGCGTTTTGCTGTGGGGCTTATGCCGCGAGGTACTGCCATGACGTTTATTTCCCATGCCATTGAAGTTGCTTTAACGCGTCTGACTGAAGAGCTAATAGCCAACCATGCCAACCGCGCTGACACCGTGGTCTGCGCTCAAGGCGCGTTTTATCGAGCTGAGGTACGGCTAGTGCCTATTAAAGCCAATGAGCTAGCCCAGCATTTAGCGGAATAATGCCGCGATTACTTCATAATGATGCCTGGCTACACGGCATCACCACCATTTCTTGTTTCAATGGAGGTGCCCCATGGCACGATCATCTAATGTGGTAAATTCTTCTTCCCGCCCGGTAACTCCCCCAACCAAAGCCAACGCCGCTGCCGTCACAGCTGTACCTGCTTCCTCCGTTGAGTCGACCTCTACAGCCGAAAGCACAGCGATCATCCAGGTAATTGAACGCGCTGCCCTCAATCCCGACGTCGATATCGACAAAATGGAGCGCTTACTGCAGATGCAGGAACGCGTTATGGATCGTCAGGCCATGATGGCCTATAGCGCTGCCATGGCGGCCATGCAGACCGAACTGCCTAGCATTGAAGAGCGCGGGCAAACCAACAACGGTTGCTACGCCACCTTGGAAGATATCGTCGATACCGTCCGGCCCATCATGCAGAAGCACGGCTTTGCGGTGAGCTTTCGTATTCAGACGCAGGAGCGCGGTATCCAGGTAACCGGTGTGCTGATGCATAAAGATGGCCACCGCGAAGAGACCAGCATGCTATTGCCTGCGGATATGAGTGGTAACAAAAATGCCGTGCAGGCGTTTGGCTCATCTACCAGCTACGGCAAGCGCTATGTACTTTCCGCACTACTCAACATCACCACACGCGGCCAGGATGATAACGGTAACGCCAGTACCAAGGCAGGTATCAAGACGATAACCCCGTTCCAGGCAGGCCAAATCCAACGCTTGATCAGCCAATGCCCCGCGACGACACAGGAGTGGTTTAGCGGCAAGTACGGCTCAGCTGTGCAAGTGCCGTATAGCGACTTCGACAAGCTACGTGCTTCCCTCACCAAACGAGCCGTTAAGTGAACGGAGTACCACCTCTATCTGAGTAAAGGAGGCATCCATGCAGATACTTAATATGCCGCAAGGCTCCCCTGAGTGGCTGGCGGCGCGCTTAGGGCGCGTCACCATGTCGGAGCTAAAGTCATTGCTGGTTAAAGGCAAAGGCCCTGGTGGATTGGGTGCCGGGGCCATTACCTACATGCACCAGTTGATCGGCGAGCGCATTACCGGCGAGCTGGCAGAGCCGTTTCAGGGTAACGCGCATACCCGTCGTGGCCATGAGCTGGAAGGCGTGGCACGTGCACTTTACTGCGATGCCACCGGCGAACCCCAGCCTCAGGAAGTGGGTATTATCCTCAATCACGAGGTGGGTTACTCCCCCGACAGCCTGGTAGGCGCTAACGGCCTGCTAGAAATCAAAACCAAGCTACCCAAGTTCCAAATCGATGTGCTGTTGAATGGAGAAATACCCAATGAGCACATACCCCAATGTCAGGGCGGCCTATGGGTCAGCGAGCGGGAGTGGATCGACTTTGTGAGCTATTGGCCAGGTATGCCGCTGTTTATCAAACGCGCTTATCGTGACGACATCATGATCCGCACTATTGCCGAGCGGGTTGAAGCATTCCATGAAGAAATGGAGCGACGTTTGAGCCAAGTGATGGCTGCGTGACGGAACCCATACATCAAGATTCAACACGCTATCTAACGACATAGATGCCGGGGCCACCACCCCGGCATTTTTATTTATTGGAGGCAACCATGACACACGCCAAACTTAAAGCCGGGGAAGTGGCGGGCACCTACCTTGTAACATCGCCCGTTACCGAAACTGACATCATCACCATGGCCAAGCGCTTTGCGCGGCGTAAACTCGCCAAAGGCCGCAAGATCACGCAGCCCTCCCAGGCATTCGAGCATCTGCAATTACTGCTTCAGGACTACGAGCACGAAGTATTCAGTGTATTGTTTCTGGATAGCCAGCATCGGGTGATCCGTTTCGAGGAGCTGTTTCGTGGCACCATCGACGCGGCGAGCGTGTACCCACGGGAAGTACTGAAGGCAGCACTTGCTTACAACGCTGCTGCCGTAATTTTGGTACATAACCACCCTAGCGGTGACCCCGAACCTAGTGATTCAGATAGGAGAATCACCGAGCGGCTTAAAGAGGCCCTCGGGCTGATGGAAATCAAGGTGATTGATCATGTAGTGGTGGGAAGTGATGGGTGTAAGTCGTTTGCGGAGATGGGGTATTTGTAACTGATTAACTCTAGATGTGGCGCCGCTCCTGGGGGAGGGGGCGGACCCATCTGTTGAGCTATTTTTTTTGGCTAATATTCATAACCGACAAGAAGCCTTTTACCTGCTCTGGGACGTCATCTTGAGCTCCGTATTTACCGCCATCGGTCTAGTCGTTGATGGCATTCGTTTTCCGGTAGCCTGGCACCCGCTTTTAGCATCGATTCCAAAGAGTCGGCCAGTTGGCTTGGCGAAAGAAGGGCATGAGCTTCCAGCTCATCTAATATCCAAAGTACACCACGAACCTCTAGTTTGCTTTGCTGCCCTGATTTCCTGAGCGCGCCGTCATTGGTTAGCAGCGTCCAGCCTCTTTCTTTGGCAAGGAAGTAGCACGACACATCCGCTAGTGAGGAGTTGCCCAATGTTTGGCGTAGCGAAAAAAGCGTCGCAACTTCCTCACCATTGAATGCCTCAACCACAAGGCCTAACCCCGTCAATTCCTCACCAGGAGGCTTTTTCAGCTCCCGCCACACAAAGTCGGTAGTGACGAACTGGTGAGGTAGGGCAAACACGGTTTTAAGCAGGCCACTGCGGTGTAGATCGATCCAGATATTGGTATCAGAGACAAGAATTTTCGCTGACATGCTCACTGTCACCTGCCTGTCCGTTTGCCATGATTTCCTCAATTTCTCCAAGGCTTACACTGAGTAACTCCGCTGCTCTTGAAGGAGTAACCAGTCCTTCAGCCAGCGCCCTGTAAACCAATTGCTTCAGGCGATAGGATTTTTCAGGCTCTTGTCGACCAGGTTCACTTTTTCGAAAACCCTTCATCGACCATAGGCGAAAAGTGTTCTGATAGAAGCTCGAACTAACGATATCCAGGTCATATAACCGGCGCAAAGTGGCTTGAATAGAAATGCCCCACTCCTCCTTGGCCAAAAGAAACTCTTGGAACAGCACCCGTTTGCGGTGCTCACCAAAGGTGACGCGCACTTGATTTGCCGGGAAGAGAAACGCCCCAGCAAAGCGGTGGCACCAGTTTTCTTCATCCCGAGTGCCATGAAGCTCCTCAGGTAGTGACATAACCAAATGTCCTAGCTCATGGGCGAGATTAAAACGCTGACGTTCTCCAGGACGCTCAGTATTACTGACAATAACGGCATCCGAGCCATCGTTGACGAGAGCGCAAAGCCCATCAAATTTCTCGTGAGCCTGAAGACTGACGACTTTAATGCCGTTTTCTTCCAGGGTTTCAGTCAGATTGGCGATAGGGTTTAGCCCAAGCTGCCATTCTTCACGGAGTTTATTAGCTGCCTGTTCGACCTCATCGATACTGGATACGGAAAAACGCTGATGCCATTTGGAAAATTCATCAGGTGATTGGCCGGTTTGGAACAGCCTTTCTGCTGCTAAATAGCGCTCAAGGTGCTCACGCACTTGCTCCTTGACGGCTTCTTGCTGGCGTTTTCCGAAGGCAGAGTGCTTACGGAAGTCTACTTTTCCCAGCTCTACTGAGTCTGAACGGAAAAAATACTCAGGGTTAACCCCAAGCGCATCCGCCAGTTGGATCAAGCGAGTCGAATTGGGCGCGTCCTTGCCCTGTTCATATTTCGACAGAGCTTGCTTGGTTATGCCCCCCAGCAGATCGGCTAACTGCTGCAAGGTCATATTCTTGAGGACACGCGCACGATGTATACGATCATGCAGCATGACTTTCTACCTTGTTTTAAGGTGGGCTAAGTTGACAATATGGTGATTGGGTTGACACCTGTCAACCAGATATGTAGATTTAGACATAGGAGTACTACATGTAGTGGTTTCCTTCTTAGAAAACTACTACGAGGGAATCAAGGATGATGAAATGAAGGAAGGATTCCCAACCAAGGTTGCCGCCTTGGTTGGGAGGACGCAAAAGAGCAGGACTTAGCATGGCGGCCCTGTTCTCTTGGCGAGTTGCCATATTCGATAGCATGGCGAAGGTTAATCTTTGCCTAGCCAAAGGTCAACGCCGTGAAGTTTTTAAGGCCGTGATGGTAGATGGAGGTGATCCATGGGCGTTATTCACGACGACTACGAGATCATTTATCGGCCTTACATCCGTAAGAACGGGAAAATTATTCGGCCTAAAAACGGCAAGGTTTTCCCGATCAAGGTTCGTAAGAAGAAGTAAGCGATATGGAGGGGAGCAATCCCCTCCATTTTTCCGTTTATAAGATTCTTAGTTTTTCTGCACCGCAGCGGCTTCGACTGGAGCGGGTTTTGCGATAAGGATTGGCTATTTCCCGATTACTTCATCAATCGCCACGCGGACTTCTTTCGGATCACCCTTTTCAATAGTAGCCATCACAAAGACAGCCTTACCATTGGAAGCCTTTGCCCATTGTTGGCCGATAAGATTCTTCTCGCGTGAATCGCGGTTTTCCTCTGGTGTGCGATCCTTGCCTTTGTATTCCACGACAAGCAGACGGCCATCGTCGACCAGGGCGACAAAGTCTGGATAGAATTTATCGGTGGAGGTCGGCAGCGAGAACGAATTTGGGTGCCTGCTGACGTTACGAGTCCAGTATTTTACCCTCGGGTGCGAATCGATCATGAAGGCACACTGTTCTTCCTCGCCATTGACCTTTTTGGAATCAAAGACGGGCACATCGTCGGGTCCCATGAAGTGCTTTTTGAACCGATAGGTGCCGCGATATTTCGGAACGCCCGCATACATCTCATCGAAGAAGGTAAAGCCTTGGTCGAAAGAGACCTCAACATGGGCGTCTGGCCCGAACAGGTTGGCTTGGTAGACTTTCTCGCGCTCTGCTTGGCGGAAGCCATGAATTTTTTCAGACAGCTTGCGAGCGAGAATAAATTTGCAGCGCATCAGCTGCGACAAGCTTAGCTCGCGGTCACGTGTTAGATAGGTCACGACATCGCTCAGCCAAGCCAGTAATTCCGCTTGGCTGAGCCACGGTGTACGTATTTTGCGATCTAGCCATTGCACTAGGCTGTTTGGCGTCCAGTCGTCTACTTCGACGTTCATGGTGAGCTGTTCAGCGGTATCGCCAGAGCCAATGGTGACGCGATTGCCGTCCAAATCAATTTCAAATGTGTTCGTGGTATCCACGATACTGAATTCGGACGCTTCCAAGCGGGCTGGATGATCAGCAAGCGACCACTCATGTTGCTCCATGAGAATATCAGGGTCACCAAATACCATCTCCCCCTGCACGTAGGCCATCAAGCGGGGCAGCGTGAAGGTTTCTCCCTTCTGTGATGGCGGTATCTCGTGCTGGTATTTAGCGTGGTGCTCGTTGATGCTTTGCTGAAGCTGCGGTTTAAGCGATTCAGGGGCATAGCTGATCAATGTGTGGGTTTCTTCGGGCTTGAGGAAGCCCTTTACTTCCACGTGGCTCTTGCCGCTCTCATCAAAGGTCACTTGTACTTTCGACGGCACTGCCGTGTTCATTTTGCTAGCTTCTTCCTGGCTAGCCTGCATGGCGACTTTCATCGTCGGGATGGACTGAGGCTGTCGTCCAAACAACCCATCATCAAGGCCGAGCTGTTCGGCTTCGATATTGTCCTCTGCCTCGCTCTCTTCAAAGCCCATATCAATAAGTTTATCGCGAAGGCTGTGGGCCGCCTCAGAAAAGTGCTTAGAGACCAGCTTAGCGTAGGATTTATTCAGCGCTTTCTCTTTACGTTTCTGGGCGTAAGGCATGCGAAGCACGCGGCCCAGGAGCTGTTCGGCATCAGTTGAGCTGCGAATATTAGCCACCGAGCAGAAAACATAGGCAAACGAGCAGTCCCAGCCCTCCTTGAGCGCCTCGATCGTGATGACGTACTCGATAGGGCAATCGGGCTTGAATAGGTTGATGCCGTCTAATTCGCGCTGTGCGCCAGTGGCCACAGCGATTTTATTTGGATCAATATTCTCATTGTCGATCAGGTGCTGTTTCAGCACCTCCACGGTGACCTCTTCGCCTTTTTTTTGTGCCTGAAAGAGCACGATAGGGCGAATATAAGCTTCTCGATCACGTTCAGCGTGCTCTTGTAGCTCGGCACGCTTCAAAATGGCCGAGTTAACTGCTCCTTGCCATGTCTCAGCTTCATCCAGCACCACAGGCATTTTTATCATTTCTTCATCTTTCAGCTCCTGGGCTGTTACGGAGTGAAGTAGATTATTAAATCCCTTAGGGGTGGCGGTAAATTCGATGAGCGCGGTCGGATTAATCCGCTCATAAACTTCTTGGCTGAGCTTGGAGCCCGCTTTATGGGCTTCATCCATGATGACCAGCGGCTGGTGAAGGTGCATCAGGTTAGCGAAACTGAATTTGATATTGCCCTTCTCAGTGCGCTCTAGTTCCGGCGTTTGAGGAGAAACCGCTGAGAAGTGTGGCTCCATCTCCTCATTATGGGCATAGACTTTTCGCCCATCGGTATTGCTTACGCGCAGCGTTTGTACCGTACCCACAACCACACATAGGTTGGATCGAAGATCATGTGACTTAATATGGGTGAAATCGCCAATATCAAAGATTCGTACGCGCCCACCAAATGCCTCATCCAGGGCTTTTCGGTAGGGGTGGCGAGGGTTCTTGAGCGCTTCAGCCGTTTGCACACGAATGGTGTTGGTGGGTACTAGCCATAGCACCAAGGGGTAATCTTTTTCTACCCAAGCATCTTTTGCCACAGCAATCGAGTGAGCGGCGAGAATCGTCTTACCACCGCCAGTGGGTAAGCGCAGGCAAACATAAGGCGTATCTGGGAGCGTTTTGATTGGGGAGTACTTAGCCTGATAACCACGTAGACGTGCAGCTACCTCGGGTTTTTCGGTAATTTTTTTATATGCCTCTTGCGGACCAATAACCCGCGCCTCTTCCAGGTAGGATTTAAGCGTATCAAGCGAGGCGTGTTGGTAATCCTTTAACTTCATGTGCGCGCCTTAACATCGTAAGGGGTTTGCTTGAACTCGATCTGCTCAGCGTTGAGCGTTGCCTCTGACAACATGGTGCGCTCGCCGTAAATAGTCATTGGGCCTTCAAAATCCCCCTGCACAGCGCGAATAACGGCTAACGTCTTCCGAGTAAGTACGTTTCCATTGGCAGCAGCTTTGTCTCCAAGAATGCCGTTGTATAGGAGGGCATACCCATGGCCATTATGGCTGCCCAGAAACGGCGTTTGTTTATTCGGCTTCGCCCACGAGATGTCCGTCTCGGTATACCAGATATGAGCGGCCAATACGGGGAATTTGATATCGGGCTGAATTTGCCCATCTTCCGTAAACACTGGTGGACCAAGCCGATAAAATCGGAAGCCACCGCCGCCTTGCCAGTTTTGCTCCTCAGAAATACCGCCTTGCTCACCGTCAATGACTTGCTTGAGTCTGGGAACGCAGTGCGTGACGGCATGCTCACCCATCTCAATGCCGATATATCGACGGCTCATTTTTTGGGCTACAGCGGCTGTGGTGCCTGAGCCAAGGAAGCTATCAAGCACAAGGTCGCCGGGATTGGTGGCTATTTGGAGAATGCGCTCAATCAAGCGCTCCGGCTTGGGAGTACCAAATGTGTCATCGTGTCCAAAAAGAGCCTGATTCTCTTTTTTACCTTCTTGAGAATGCCCTACGTCTGTATGAGGCCACCATGTCCAAGGAACCATACCTGGCATTTCAGCGACGAACCTTTTAACCGAAGGTGCCCCGTCGCCTTTGGGGCCAAAGTACATCCTGTCGTCGGCTAGGAATTGCTCGTATCCTGTTTTAGTGACCCGCCAACACCGGCCGCCTGGAGGAGTAACTACGCGTCCAGAAGGAAGAGTGATTTCATACATTTGATTAGGACGGTAACCAGGTGCTGTAAAGTCTCTAGCCTTCCAGGGGCCTCGGTTGTCTTTATCTGGGTTTTTGAACTGTTTAGTTTGTGCGTCGCTAAGCGGGATGAGGTTGCGTGTTTCTTTAAATGAACGTGGCTCCATCGCATAGCAGAGCACATACTCATGGGCATCACTGATGGCAACACGCGAATCTGGCGCATAGCGTTTCTGCCAGACGTTGGTAGTTACAAATTTTCGCCTACCAAATACTTCGTCGCAAATGACTTTTAAATAGGCGTGCTCGTCTTCGTCAATACTGATCCATATCGAACCATCCTCAGCTAGCAGCTCACGCAACAGCTCCAAGCGGGGCCACATCATCGCGAGCCATTTGGAATGCTCTAGGTTGTCGTCGTAGTGCTCGAAGGCGGAGCCGGTGTTGTAGGGTGGATCGATATAGATGCATTTAACCTGCCCGGCGTAATAGGGCAGTAGTGCCTTCAGGGCGTCGAGGTTATCGCCCTGGATGAGCATATTCCCTGAGTTCTGGTCACCATAGCCAAGCTCGGGAGCCTCTTCCATCAAGCGATAGGGCACCTTTTCAGCGCCGCGCACGTCTTCGTCTCGGGTTAACCATCGCAGTATGGGCATGTACTCGTGTGTTCCTTAGCAGCGTATTACTTGGGCTTGGCTTATGGCCACATAATACCCTTTGTGAAGGGTAACTTCTAAAGCGGCTGGCATGCCTTACCAGCGGGCCAGAGATTGAGTTTTTCCATGGATAACACCAAAATTACATTATAATTCAGTTTTTTCGAATTCAATATCCATTTGGCTGTCAACTATGTACCGTGTATGTATAGGTCAAAAGTTAGATATTATTTCGCAACTGTTTCGTGAATATTGATTGTCTTAACGAAGGTTTTTAAAGATTTAATCCCTAAACTATACCAAAGTGATTAATGAAGATCCTGTACGTAGAGCGTAGTTTTTCATTACTTGATGGTTCAGGTGAAAAAAGCTCGAAAATCGGTTTAAAGTTCTTTTTATCTGTTCTAAGATCTCCAGTCCAAAGGCCTCTAGAAACGGTTCTTGCAAGAATAGATTCAAATATGTAGTCATTGCACTCTAGTACCAAGTTGTGACAAATATTAAACACATTGTTAATGGCGTCAAAAGTTAAAACTATCGGTTTTTCTAAATGCTCAGAAAAAGTTTCCAAGCCTAATTCTATCGCATTTTTTGAACCAAGGTGGCCAGAACGATGCGCAATGCAATGGCGAAGATGACATACTTTTTCATATTCATCGAGTGCCTTAGATAAATCGGGCTCTTTTTGAATGTTTAGTTGCAAGCCTGTGAAATCATTTATGTTTTTTACTATTCTAGATCCAGTGAGAAATGTGGATTCTTCTAATAAGGCTTCTGGCAGTAAATCAGGGCTATGGAATAAAGCTGCACCATAAGAAACCTTGTTACGATAACTATGAGCTCTTGAGCTATCATCAGTTATTAAGCATTTTCTTATTATTGATCTAAAGTACGTCTCGACACTTGATACAATGCCTATTGTTACAAGGTTAGCCTTCATTCGCCATTCCGCTGAGTCATTTTCTGCTCCTAATATAGTAGTCAATAATTCTCTTTGCTTCACAAACCGATGAATGGGTGAAAGGTCTGTCACTTCGACATCTTGAAAATAAACTGTCGAGTCGAATCGTGACGAGTTACGCATGCCTGATATTGAACTTTTAAAACGTTGTTGAGCCATTTTTACACCAGAAACTCATTAACCCAAGTATTTACCCAACCATCAATCCGGTTGTATATATCCTCAGCCCTAGCTGTTTTTATACGATGCGCCTTCTGTAATTCAGTTGAAGGATCCTGGCTGCGAATTACGTCCTCAACTGTTTTGAAACTCGTATATTGCTCAATTGCCTTTTTTTGGAAATCTGTAAGCGGTAATTCACTTAAAGGTTTCGCCATACATTCTCTGAATGTTGAGTAATCTACAAGAGGCTTACCACATTCATGGCAAAATTTCTGCTTCTCAGTTAGCCTCCTAGCCCCACAATTTGCACACGGTGGTAAGTCTAGGTTTAATTTTACGAGTTGATCCTCTTTAATTAGAGATTCAAAAGAGGGTCTAGCAGGATGCTTAGCCGAGCGGCCAGTCAAGATCTCTAGCAATTTTGTAGCGCTAAACCCTCTGCTCTTTGTTAGTACTCTTTCATCTAAGACAAATGCCATGTGAGGAATAAATCTACGGAGCCTACGGTCCGCCCCATGAGAAGTGCTATCTTCTTCATAAAGCAAACCAGCCTCTGTTAAAAATCGAATCATCCTTTCAGCTTTCTGAGGGATTCCAGTGATGCCAACAGTGATAATTTTTTCGAAGTTATCTCCTTTTTTATCAATATTTTGGTGATTTAATGATTTTAAATAATTAACAATATTTGTTAAAAACTCGTTTCCAAGCTCTATGACCCCCCTATACTGCTTGAGCTTATCAGCAATTGATAAATATTCTGCAGTTGTATATTGTTTTCTATCGTAAATTACTTTGTTGAATTTTTTCTGAGCTGTAGAAGAGCCTTGTTGCTGGTATTCACGAACCATCATTATATATGCTCTTGGTATACCAAAAGCAGCATACTTAAAAAGTTCCAATATTTCATTAGGAACATTTGGTTCACCCTCAAACCTGTTGCTGGTTAGAGAGGTCATGAATTCAATGTAATTTGGGTTTTCAACACTTAACCAAACATTTACTGGTTCAGCATCATGTCCAAGGTGAAAGCGTGGCCCATATTGCGTCGTTCCTGGATAAACCGATGCTTTAGGTGATATGAGCGAAGACTTTATACTTCTAAATACTTCAAAAAATTCAACCATGTATTCTGGAGTTAATGTCAATGCTGCGTCATCAAGCAACAAGATTGCTCGTTTACGTTCTTGGCGCTGTATAGAGCTTTCAATATAGTCTTTAGCTTTTTCAACTGAAAGTTTCTGTACAATGCTATAAAAATCGGAGTTGTACTGCTGTTTTTCTACAGCTTGTATAAATTCCTTTAAGCTGATGGCATCAATACCTTCATAGAGAACATTATCACCATAGTCCTCTATGCAAGATAGAATAATTTTTCCTAATGTCCATGCATGAAAGACACCAATAGCATTTGATGATTCGTTTAAGTATGTCTCAAGGCGAAGATAATGGTTAAAACTTACGTATACTGGTAAAGGCTTATTTGAATCCTCTTTGCAGGTTATGTACGCGAGTCTCATGTGGTGTGTTTTGCCGGTGCCTCGTGGGCCGATAAGTAACTTTGCACCAACTTGAAATAATTTCTTTTGTATATCCTCAAAAAACTTTCCCTTGGCGGTTTTTGTTTTAATATATTCTGGTGGCAGATAATCGGCACGCTCTTCGTATTCATGCGTATCCAGTTCAGCCATTAGTTCAAGTGTTTCTTGATTGTTGCTCACCCTTATCTCCTTTACAGAAAGGTACCTCCGTGCTAATTTATAAAATATTTTCAGGAGGTTAAGCTAGTGTCTCTAGAGCAATACTACACGGAAGAGAAGATAGGCGAAAGGTTAGCCACTATGCTTCCTTGCAGCGCTCCAGAGAATTGCATTGAGTTAAGTGCCGGAAAAGGTGCTCTTTTATCTCCAATAATAAAAAAATGGCCTAATATTTGCATATCTACTTGTGAGCTAGACGTAGCAAATAACGCATATTTGAAAAAGCATTTCCCAGGCGAACATCATAATGTTGATGTTGTATCTCGCTCCTTTGAATGTATTTATAAGGATGATCTAGCTAGTTATGATCTCGCCATTTGCAATCCTCCTTTTTCTTGGCGAACGAATCTTGATTACGAAAAAAAATTGCTAAAAGATTTTGGTCTTAGTTGGATGTGCGGGTGGTCAAAAATTAGAACTGAAGTTATATTTACTATCCAGAATCTCAAGCTAATTAAAAGTTCAGGTGTTCTTGCTTTAATCTTACCTGACCTTATTGTGTTTTCAGATTCTTTCTCAAAATTTAGAAAATACTTGTGTGCTGGTGGCTCTATTGTAGAGATTTCTGAGATTGAAGCTGGTTCGTTTAAAAGAACTGAGGCAAGAACATTCATTGTTGTAATGGTCAAGGGTGTTTTTGAAAATTATTTTTCGCTTACACGTAGTGATGGTGAAGTTTCTCATCATTCGCAAGATGAATTCTCCCGCTGGCCATCAAAGTTTATCAAGAGCGATTTTTTTTCGCTTGCAGAGTCTATTTTCAGTTTAAAGAGAGGAGTGCATTCTGGTAAAGAGTTAAGGGAGAGTGATATTCCCTATTACCATACCTCTGGATTTTCTCATAACAAGAATGAAGAAAGCTTCATATTTTCTTTGGAGGGAAAACTTGTTAATTCATCTCGCACGATAATTGGTTCTACGGGCGATGTCTTGATTAGCAGAGTTGGAACCCGAGCCATAGGTAAAGCAGAAGTTGTTGAGAAAGGTCGATATGTAATAAGCGACTGCGTTTTTCGTCTGTCTGTTCCGGATTACATCGACCCATTCGAAATTAAGGACTTTTGGCACGCCAGTGCTACTGAAATATTTTCGAGTGCCAGAGGGACTTGTGCTAAGTATCTAACAAAATCTGATGTTCTCAATCATCTTGCACGTTATTTAGAGATTAAGCATGAAGATAATATTGGCAGCATGAATATTGCACTTGCATAGTTGTGAAAGTTCTTTGTTATTTACATTAGTAACATAGGGATAATTTCCTTCAATATTAAATATTTTCAGTCATTTATGTTCTTTTTAAAATCGGGCCAACTAAATGTATCTTTCTAGCGATGCTAATATATTAATATTTATTATTAATAATTTTTAGTTAATAAAGAATAGTGAAGCCTAGCTTTTTAGCCAAACTCATAGGTCCAGATTGAAAAATCTCAGAGACGGTAACTCAATGGCTTATTCCAGTTCAGGCGACTCGCACTTTAGTTGAGCCACTACGCCTTATCGAATATTTTCATTTGGTTGCCGGTTGGTTCTCATGTGGCTGCCAACAGAATGAAGACCATGTAAGTAGCCTACACCTAGAGAGATGTTAACTCCCTGATAATATTTAGTTTCCACATTGGAGACACGATTTCAAAGTTTATTTTTTGTACTCATTATCTCTTGGTCGGAGGTTCAAGTTTAACTGGCCTCACCAGCTGCAAGCTAGTGAGAAGCAAGCTCGTTGAAAAAAGCTGGGTTGTCCTGGATCGTAGCCAGTACCTTAGCCGCCAGTCCCGTAGGGTTACGGCGCTTGGTTTCCCAACTTTTGATTGTGTCCACACTGGTTCCCATAGCTTCAGCAAACTCCGCCTGAGAAACATGAAGATTGGCCCGGATAGCACTCACATCGGTCACTTCATGGCGTGTGATGCGGCTGGCCTGCGCTTTGCCTTGTTTGATCTCAACGGCTTCCTGCAGCGATGTTTGCAGTTCGTCAAAAATGCTCATTTGGTAACCTCCCCCTTGAGTTGGTGGGTCAGTGTTTTCAGTGTGGCCTTTTCAGCGGGCGTTAAACTGTCTTTCACGCTCTTGGGGTAGGCCAGTATCAGATAGATTCTCTCTGCCGTTGCCAAAAAGTAAATAACCCGAGCGCCGCCGCTTTTACCTTGGTTGCCCAACGACATGCGTATTTTGCGCAGACCTCCCGTGCCGGTGATTTTCAACCCAGTTGTCCAAATGGCTGCGCTTAAGCAGCCTGTTTATTACGCTCGATTTCGTGCACTTTCCCTGGGTTGAGCGACACTGAACCAGTGACCTCCCAGTTTCGGGTGCTGCCCGACCAGCGTTTCGGATATCGACGCTTAGCGCTTTCATAAACCGCTTTACGGCGTTCAAGGCGTTTTCGATCAACACCACGATGTCGGTCAGCTGGCGTGACATATTGGATGCCACTGTGAAGGTGCTGCTCGTTGTAAGCCTGCTCGAACGCCAACATCCATTCTCGTACCGCGCTCAGCGATGCAAAGCCCTTGCTGGGCCACGCCGGGCAGTATTTGACGGTGCGGAACAGCGATTCCGAGTAAGGGTTGTCATTGCTCACTCTTGGCCGACTGTAAGACATCAGCATGCCCAGCTCTGTTAACCTCGCTTTGAGCGTATAGGACGTCATTGGTGCCCCGTTGTCTGAGTGCAGTACCGGCGGCTGATGCCAGCAGCTTTCTCGCAGCAAGGCGCGTTCCAGTAGCTGCTTAGCCAGCTCGCCCGATTCGGTGTCGTGAACTTCCCAGGCAATGATTTTGCGGCTGTAGATATCCATGATCAGGTAGAGATACCAGTGCTGGCCTCGTACAACGGAGGCGCAGAAGCTGATGTCCCAACTCCAGACCTGGTTTGGCCCGGTTGCCGTAAAACTGGTCGGCGCGGGCACTGGACGGCGTGGTTTCATACGGCCGCGATGGTGCTGCTGGTGATGCTTTTTCAAAACCCGATAAAACGACGCTTCGGAGGCCAGATAGACGCCTTTGTCTGCCAGTAAGGGCACGATTTGAGACGGCGGCAAGCTCTGATACTCGGGACGATGACAAACCTTCAAAATGGCCTGCTCTTCCTCATACGTCAGCTGATGTGGCTGCCTGCCTTGCACCGCCTGTGGACGCTGATCCTCAACAACAGCGCCACACTCAGATCGCCAGCGTTTCAGCGTGCGTTCGCTGACGTCGATAATAACGGCCGCTTGATAGCGGGAGGCACCACCCGCCACCGCTTCGTCAAATAGCGCGATGAGCCTTGCACGTTCGTCGAGAGGCGTTAGTCGTCCTCGCCGCTGTCGGGGTCTTCGCTGTACAAGGCTTCGAGCTTTTTTGAGAGCACCAGTAACGATGTCGTCTCTGCCAATACCTTGTCTTTGCGACGCACTTCTGCTTTGAGCTGTTTGATGGTCTTACGGTCTTCTTTACGCTGTTTTTGCGCCGCTTTTTCCTGATCTTCTTGCCGGCCAGCGCCTTCGAGGCAAGCCGCTTTCCACTGCTGAATTTGCTCGGGATAAAGGCCTTTTTCGCGGCAGTAAGCGCCAAGCTCTGTTTCTGACATCGTCGCGGTTTCGATGACCACGGCTAGCTTGGCGTCAGGTGACCATTCGTTGTCGCCTTGGGTGTAACCCGGCACAGGCACTCCTTTTTCTCGACACTGTTTTAACCAACTATACAGCGTCGCGTCAGAGATGCCTTCTTCCGTTGCAACCGATACCACACTGCGGTTGAGGGGTGGCAACAACTTCTTCAGGACAGCTGCTTTACGCTCTGCAGAATAACGTGGCACAAGGACTCCATGCCGCTCCCTCTGGGGTAGATTTAGGCGATATCGCCAACCGGACAACTAGGCTGACAGAGGGGGGTGCCCTGAATCAGGTCACCTTTGTCGGGTTGAGCAATCAGGGTGCGCTGCAGCTCCTTTAATTCGTCGTCTGTCGCAATGGCCTGGATCTGTCGGGTGAATGTTGGGGTTTCGATAAATTCAATCGCATGACTCACGTGGGGGAACATCCTTTAGCCAATGCGTAATTTAGTGTACATAGTACATTTTGAGTTATCAAGTATCGACCCTATACTCTGCTGTAGCTGGCAGCAATTTGGTTGCCAACTGGTCGCCGCGTGGTTGTTATTTGGCTGCTAACAAGGTGAAAACCATGTGAGTAATGTAAACCATGGAATATCTTAACTCATTGAAAAACCTTTGTTTCCGCATTGCAGGCGCGATCCAAAAGTTTGTTTGGTTGCACTCATAATCCCTTGGTATTCGGTGCATTGTGAATAGCCAAAGTCTGGCTGCGATTTACTGAAACGTCCCCGTTTCGAGAGCATGCCAGGAAAAGTAGTTCTCATGTTGAAAAAGCCCTCGATTGATAGTCACCCCCCTAGCTGCTGTCGACTGTCTGCCGAGGGCTCCGAGGCCATGTGGTCGCATTTTGGTCGCAGACTGGGTGCAACCAACGTGCTGTGTGTAAAAGATGTAAAGCGGTAATATACTGATTTTAAAGCAAAGCCTTGTGCAAGCGCGGCCCTGATATGTTGATTGTGCGGATTCAAAATCCGCCGCTGTAAAAGGCGTGGGAGTTCGAGTCTCCCCACCGGCACCAACGTATTAATCAAAAAAGGGCTTAGCGTTCATCGCTAGGCCCTTTTTGTTATGCGCGCGATATGGCTTCCCCGTTTATCAATGGAATGCCCAGGTGCCACGTTGGCGTTGATATATGGTGGTATTTGGATAACCATCAAAGCGACTCGCCATTATTCACCAAGGAGATGCTATGCGCGTCACTCGCGATGTTGGGGTATTGCACGCTATTGGTAAGCGGGTCGTGCGCAAAATGGAGCGTGACCAAATTACGATGCTCTCGGCGGGGGTCGCGTTTTATGCGCTGTTGGCGTTGTTTCCTGCAATTGCGGCGGTGATTTCTCTCTGGGGTCTTTTGTTTGATCCTTTTGACGCGAGCCAGCAGCTGCGCGAGCTCAGTCGGATTCTGCCGCCTAGCGCCTCGGAGCTGGTGAGTCAGCAAACGAAGAACGTGGCGGAAAACGCTGCACAAGCCGGAGGCATTACGGCCTTGGTGGGGGTGGCGGTGGCGGTTTTCGTAGCATCCAAAGGTGTGCGCGGGCTGATCGTGGGGCTCAATATTGTATATGGAGAAAAGGACCAACGCAGCCGTGTGTTACGCGGTTTTGTGGTAATGGCGCTGACGTTTGGGCTGGTGGTGATGACACTTCTTACTCTGGGATTTATTGCGCTAGTGCCCTTTGTGGTCGATGTGTTGCAGATTGCATCGCCCCTCGATCAGCTGATTGACTGGCTGCGTTGGCCGGCGTTATTGGTGGTCATGAGTTTGGTGATTGCGCTGTTGTATCGCTTTGGCCCTTACCGTAAGTCAGCGCATTGGGAGTGGGTCAATGTTGGCACGCTAGTGGCAACGTTTCTGTGGTTACTTGGCTCCGGCGGGTTATCGCTTTACGTGCGCTATTTTTCGCACTTTAGCGAGCTTTATGGTTCGTTAGGTGCTGTGGTCATGTTGATGCTGTGGTTTTGGCTATCGGCATTTGTGGTGCTACTAGGCGCTGAGATCAACGCGGAAAGAGCGCGCCAAGCCAGAGAAACGAATACTTAAAGAGGCCAATACGTAGGGCGATCCGTGTCGGTAACCAAGGCTAACGTGGCCGTGGTGGCCACGGCCTCTATCAGATATTGTTTTACTTTTTTTAGAACATTTCCCTGTTTTAGAACGTTTCCCACTCCGTATCTTGTTCTTTAGCACGGGACAAACGAGGCTGATCGGCTTTTCTATCCGAAGATACTGCCGGTGCCGGCAAGTTACCACCGCCACTGAGACGGAACGATTGCACTAGCGTACTCAACCTTTCGGCTTCCTCGCGCAACGAAGCGGCAGAGCTCTGAGTCGTGTCGACCAAGGAAACGTTTTGCTGGGTGGCGGAATCCATTTGATTGACCGCTGTGCTGACCTGTTCGATACCCGATTCTTGTTCTTTGAGCGCTGATGAGATTTCATTCATCAGCCCAGAAACCTGGCTGACGGCTTCTAGGGCTTCTTCAATGCCTTCTCCACTGCGGATGGCTTGCGCAGAGCCTTCGGAAATTCGCTGGGTAATATCTTCGATGAGGGTGCGAATTTGCTGTGATGAGTCGGTCGTGCGGACGGATAGCTTGCGGACTTCCTGAGCGACAACGGCAAAACCTCGGCCATGCTCCCCGGCACGCGCGGCTTCCACCGATGCGTTGAGGGCGAGGATATTCGTTTGGAAAGCAATGCTGTCGATGACTTCTACGATCTCGGTAACTTGACGTGAGCTAGCCTTGAGTTCATTCATCAATTCTACGGTGCGTCTCACTTCCTGATTACCGGCTGCAGCTTTGCTAGCGGCCTGTTCCGAAAGTTGGTCAGCGGAGGTGGCCGATTCGCTATTCTGGCGTACGATAGAAGACATCTCTTCCATACTTGACGCTGTCTGCTGCAGGGCGGCGGCCTGTTGCTCGGTTCGCGAAGCCAAGTCCTCACTACCGCTAGCAATGTCGCGCGAAGCGGAGCGTACACTTTGGGCACTTTGGCTTACGGCGCTAAAACTGCGATCCATCCGGGCGATGAAGGCATCAAATTCAGAGGCCAGCTCACCAATTTCGTCCTTGCGACGGCTCTGGATGCGCGCCGTCAAATCACCTTCCCCTTCAGTGATGTCACGAATACGTTTGCTAACATCACGTAGCGCGCGTGACATGAGGTTGGGGCCTATAAAGGCAATGGCCAAGGCGATAATCAGGACCAGGCCCACAAAGCCGAAAACCCAACGCGTTTTTACACGAATACTGGCCAGTGTATCCGCTTCTAGCGTCTCGCCACGCACGCCGGCATTTTGTCCGGCAATATCATAGAGCTCGCGCAATTCACCGAACGCTGTTTGCGATTCCCCCACCAACTGCGCGCGTGCTGATTCGATATCACGAGCGCGATGGTAGTCGAAAACCTGCTGAGACGCGGCTTTCCAAGCGTCGAAGCGTGCCTCGAAGCTTTCCAGCCCTACCATGACTTCAGGATACTCAGACAGTTTTTGCATGAAGTTCTGCATGCGCGCATGCGCTTGATCAGCGTTTTCTTGGTAGTCGGCAAAATCTGATTCGGCTGCTTCGCTTCCTGGCGGGTGTTCAAGCACAGTAAGTTCTGCCACGCGCGCTTGATAAAGATCTCGGTCTGCATTGAGTACAGCGGTGATAGCCGGGCTGAAGGCAGTTCTGAACGCCATCATGCTCTGACGTACGTTATTAAGCAGCAAGGTTTCGGCAACGACGACGATAATTAAGGCCGCCGCGACACCAATGAAGGCAAGCGTGTATTTGACATTGATAAGTTGTAATTTTTGTAGCATATCAAGCAGTCTCATAAGTCATTATACAAAGCATTAGACTATCTCATGCCTAAGCTGGCTCATAGGATCAAAAGAATCATGGCAACGTCATACTTTTAAACGCTACGCTGTGCTACGAGCCACGTATCAAAACAGGGCTTGGACAGGCCTCGACTTCGATCTCAAAAAAAGAAGTCGTCGCTCAGATTAATACGTAGGGCTGTCCGTGTCGGTAATGCCAAGGCTAATAATAAATACTATAAGGAGGCATGATGCAAAATCGCACGGTGCCGTTGAGCCAAGCGCTAATCGATGAAGAAAGTGCACGTGCACACCTGCTGCAGTCGGAAAAGCTTGCATCTATCGGCCA
Source organism: Vreelandella salicampi (assembly GCF_013415105.1). GTDB lineage: Bacteria > Pseudomonadota > Gammaproteobacteria > Pseudomonadales > Halomonadaceae > Vreelandella > Vreelandella salicampi. The sequence goes on along the minus strand of NZ_JACCDF010000001.1, from coordinate 551,577 downwards.
GTTAGCGGCAGGGGTAGCGCATGAGATTAATAACCCGGTGGGCTATGTTTTCTCTAATCTTTCGACTTTAGCGGGTTATGTGCAGGAGTTGATCAAGCTGATCGATGCGATCGACAGTGCGGCAAGCCTTGATGACCTCAAGCAGTTCAAACAGTCGACCGACTACGCGTATATCCGCAGTGATGTTCAGGACCTGATTGGCGAATCTGAAGAGGGCATCGAGCGTGTTAAGTCGATTATTACCGCATTGAAAGATTTTTCGCATATCGAAGAGGATGCGTTCACTTACGCTGATATTCATCGCGGCATCGAGACCACGCTGAATTTGGTCAACAACGAAATCAAATATAAAGCTGACGTAGTGAAAGCGTTTGCCGAATTGCCAAAGGTGGAGTGTTTGCCGTCGCAGATTAACCAAGTGGTGCTCAATCTGTTAACCAATGCGGCTCACGCGATGGGCCCCCGCGGCACGATATACCTACGCACCGGGTATGAGGGGGAACACGTGTGGTTTGAGGTAGAAGACACGGGTAAAGGCATCGCTGCGGAGCAATTGCCGCACTTGTTCGAGCCTTTTTACACCACCAAACCCGTGGGAGAGGGTACGGGTCTCGGGCTTTCGCTTTCTTACAGTATCGTCGTCAAGCATAGCGGCGACATTCAGGTATTCAGCGAGCCAGGCGCAGGAAGCCGTTTTCGTGTTTGGTTACCGGTTCACCAGTGCGTACGGCCTCAGGAGGTAAGCGAATGAGTCAGCCTGCCAGCGTATTGATCGTTGACGATGAGCCCAATGTCTTGCGTGCTCTGCGGCGCGTACTACGAAGTGAGACGTACCAAGTACTGACGGCGAGTAGCGGTGAAGAGGCGCTGGAGATACTGGCCGAGGAGCCCGCCAACGTCGTGGTGTCGGACAACAAAATGCCCGGCATGGACGGCGCTGAGCTCTTGAGCCGCATACAAGCCAGCTACCCTGACTGCATTCGTATTTTGCTCACCGGTCAGCACGATTTAGACGCGGTGACGCGGGCCATTAACGATGGCCATATCTATCACTACATCGCCAAACCGTGGAACGATGACGATTTGCGCTTTATCTTGCGCAAGGCGGTTGCCTTCTTTGAGAGCGAGCATGAGCGCCAACGCCTAGAAGCGCTGACCCAAACGCAAAATGAGGAGCTCAAGCGCTTTAACAGCGAGTTGGAAGCGCGGGTGGACGCCCGCACGGCTGAGCTTACCCAGGTGGCGAGCCAGCTCGATAGCGCCCATGAAGCACTCAAACACAGCTACGTGACGACGACGCGGGTATTTTCATCGCTAATCAATATGCGCTTACCCGAGCGGCATCAAACCAACAGTCAAATTACGCAAGTCATCAAGGCGTTTTTGCAGGCACATCCGGTAGATGAAGGGTTACGCCGTGACCTGCTGATGGCCGCATCGCTGTATAACCTGGGAAAGTTGAGCTGGGACGATCAATTGCTTGGTCTTGCGTCGGAAAAAATGTTTGGCGAAGAGCGCGACCGCTATCGGAAATACCCCGAAATGGCGGGAGAGCTTTTGATGGCGCTGGAACCCTTGCATGGGGCAGCAAAACTGATCCGCTACCATCAAGAGCGCTGGAATGGCAGTGGCTTCCCTAACCACCTCAAAGAGGAGGCGATCCCCTGGGGGGCGCGCCTGCTGCGCTTATGCGTCGATTTTATTGAGCTACAACGCGGATTGATGCTGGATCGCCACGTTAGCCGTGATAATGCCCTTAAGTTGTTAGAGAAACTCGCTGGCCGGGTTTACGACCCGGAACTAAGCCGCGAACTGGTGGCATTTTTGCAAGAGCACGCCCCGGATATGGGCATTAGCGATGCTTCCGTGATGGCGCTTAGCACCGACAAGCTGGAGCCGGGCATGATCCTGGTGCGTGATTTACACTCAAAAGCCGGGCACTTGCTGCTTAATGAAGGCCGCGAGTTGACCGAAGGGCTGATTGATAAGCTCATAAGCTTTGAGGGCACCGAATCGATCCGCTACACCCTGTTAGTGCGCCTGCCCGATGAAGAGGCGCTTATTGAGGACGAATCAGAAACGTAAAACCTTCCCCGTCCAAGTCCCTCACCGCTACAAGCACCCTTCCCGCCGCTAGCTCCTTATTAGCGGTGGGAAAGGTGTGTCGGGTGGAGAGGAGTAATGCTATAAAAGCTCTTCGGCAGCCAGCGCCAACCGCGAGCGCTCAACGCTTTTCAAGGTGATATGGCCGGCGTGGGGCCAGTCGCAAAAGCGCTCTACCACGGCCGCCATGCCGCAGGTATTGGCGGTGAGGTAGGGCGTATCAATCTGGCCGACGTTGCCCAGGCACACAATTTTGGTATTACGACCGGCACGGCTGATCAGTGCTTTGAGCTGTTTAGGGGTGAAGTTTTGCGCCTCATCGATGATTAAGAACGTATCGTTCAACGTGCGCCCGCGCATAAAGCTGGGGGCTCTAATTTGCACACGCGAGCCAATCAACTGCCGAGTGGCGCCGCTATCCCAACTCGATTCGCCCTCCTCGTTGCGCAACAGGTTGTCCATGTTGTCGTGAAACGCGCCCATCCACGGCGACATCTTCTCTTCTTCGGTGCCGGGGAGAAAGCCAATGTCCTCGCCCATAGGGATCGGTGCGCGGGTAAACACCACGCGCTCGAAGAGCTTGGCGTCAAGGGTTTGTTGGAATGCTGCTGCTAGCGTCATAAAGGTTTTACCGGTGCCCGCGTTACCGGCGATGGTCACAAGATCGATGTCTGGGTCCATTAGCATATTGAGGGTGAAATTCTGTCGGCTGTCGTGGGCGTGAACGCCCCAAACACCGTCGTTGTGGCGGTAATTAGTCAAAAGCTGCAAGCGTGCCGATGAGGGCGCGATTTCGCGGACGATGGCTTCAAATTCGGCACCATTTTCGCTGTCCGAAACGAGCATCCCGACGTGCCATTCGCGTGGTATATTGCCTTTGAGTTGATAAAAGGTGTGGTGCTCGACACGCTCGACAATGACCTCGACGTTAAGCGACTCCCAAAGCGAAGTGCCGCGCTGGTCGGTGCCAGCGTAAACCTGGGCGCCTTCGATCATAGCCTCGCTGTCGTCGAAAGCACGGTCGCTGAAATAGTCCTCCACCGGCACTTTTAGCGCGGCGGCTTTGACGCGCAAGTTGATATCTTTGCTGATCAAAATGACCGACGCGTCGGGGCGCTCTGCGCGCAGCCGACAGGTTTCCGCGAGTAAGCGGTTATCGGGGCTAGTCTCCAAATTATCGAGCGGTTTTAGATCGTCGTAACAGAGAAAACGTAGCCGACCGGAATGGCCGCTGGCGCGGGGTATGGGAATACCGCGTTGAATATCGTCAAAGGTCGCGTGTTGGGTAAGATCCGAGAGGGTGCGGCTAACTTGTCGAGCGGTTCGGGCAATTTCGCGAATGCCGTTTTTGTGTTTATCCAACTCCTCCAAAACGGTCATGGGGATTACCACATCGTGCTCGTCGAAGTGATAAAGCGCCATGGGGTCGTGGATTAAAACGTTGGTGTCTAGCACGTAAAGCCGTGTGGCTTTCTTTTCGAGTCGAACCATCGTTGGAAGTACTCCTTGGTAGACGGCAACGTCGACACTGGCAGGCACGTTTTACAACGATGTGACAGACAAAAAACGTGACGGATGCAGTGTCGCTCCCCGGCGAACTCACTTGACTCCTTTTTTGCCTGTATTAGAAATTAGCATGGCGTGCTTTACATCATTTCGCCAGGTTTGTTGTTCAACGTAATATGTCACCCCTATCAATGGCGACAAAGTGAGTAAGCGATGACACCCGCGGTTGAACAGGCCAAAAAGGCCGGGATTGCTTTTCATCTACATACGTATTCTCACGACGCCTCCGCTGAGTCTTACGGGTTGGAGGCGGCAGAGAAACTGGATGTTGCCGCCGAGCAGGTGTTTAAAACCCTGATCGTTAAGCTTGATGGCAAGCAGCTGGCGGTAGGTATTGTGCCGGTCACCTGCCAGCTGGGGCTAAAACAAATCGCCAAGGCGGCGGGGGCGAAAAAAGCGGCGATGGCCACGCCCGCCGAGGTTGAGCGCGCTACCGGCTACGTACTGGGCGGCGTGAGCCCATTAGGTCAGAAAAAGCGCTTGCTAACAGTAGTAGATGACACCGCCCAACCCCACGCCAAAATATACGTCAGCGCCGGGCGCCGTGGGCTAGAGATTGAACTGGCCCCAAGCGATCTTGTCGCACTAACGCAAGGCCACTTAGCCGCGATTGCCGTGTAATCGCCGCGCAGGCTAAGCGGCTTTCTGGTAGTCTGCGCGGTTAAAGGCGCGCTGCGCCGTTTTTGTTTTGCTGGGCGTCTCCGCCCCTTCAGGAATTCTCTGTGTCCGACACTTCTTTTGCATCGCTTGCGCTGCCTCACGCGCTTGCGACGAACCTAGACTCTCTTGGCTATCACGCGATGACCCCGGTACAGGCACAAAGTTTGCCGCCGATGCTGGCCGGGCGCGATGTGCTGGCGCAGGCGAAAACCGGATCGGGTAAAACGGCCGCGTTCGGATTGGCACTGCTGGCGGGGCTGCGCGTTGAGGCCTTCGACGTGCAAGGTTTGGTACTATGCCCTACACGGGAGTTGGCCGACCAAGTGGCCGAGGAGCTGCGCCGTTTGGCCCGCGGTATGCCCAATGTGAAGGTATTAACGCTGTGCGGCGGCGCGCCCTTTGGGCCGCAGCTGGGCTCTTTGGAGCACGGCGCGCATATCGTCGTGGGAACGCCGGGGCGTATCGAAGAGCACCTGCGCAAAGGCTCGCTTGCCCTAAGCGTGCTGACAACGCTGGTGCTCGATGAAGCTGACCGGATGCTCGATATGGGCTTTCAGGCCTCTATCGATGCAATCATCGCCGACACGCCCGCCAAGCGCCAGACGCTTCTGTTTAGCGCAACGTTTCCTGAAGAGCAGGTATCCGGTGGTTTGGCGGCGATGACCCGCGGCGTGATGCGCGATCCGGTGACGGTAAAAGTGGCCGAGGCTCACGATGCCACTACCATTGATCAACACTTCTATACCGTGGCCAATGAGGACGCACGCTTTGCCGCGCTTAAAACGCTGCTGCTAGCCAAGCGGCCGACAAGTAGCGTGGTGTTTTGCAACACCAAGCGCGAAACCCAAGCGGTCGCCGACGGGCTAAACGACGCAGGCTTTAGCGCCTTAGCGCTGAACGGCGATTTAGAGCAAAAAGACCGCGACCGCGTGTTAATCCTGTTTGCCAACCAAAGCGCATCCATTTTGGTCGCGACCGACGTCGCCGCAAGGGGCTTGGATATCGCCGAGTTGGATGCGGTGTTCAATTACCAGATTGCCCGCGAGCTTGAGGTTCACGTGCACCGCGTGGGTCGCACCGGCCGGGCCGGGGCAAGCGGTGTTGCCTGTACATTGGTGACGCCTCAAGACACCTACCGGCTGGAGCGTTTAGCCGATGTTCTGGGTGAGCCGCTGACCACCGAGGCGCTACCCAAGGCCTCGAATAGCGCGCCGTTTGAACCTCCCATGGCCACGTTGCAACTCGCGGGCGGTAAAAAAGATAAGCTGCGCCCGGGGGATATCCTCGGTGCGCTGACCGGTGAGGGCGGCTTGCGCGGCGACCAGGTGGGTAAAATCAAAGTGCTGGCCCGTAGCGCCTATGTGGCGGTGGAGCGCAGCGCGATTCAACCGGCTCAAGCCAAGCTTGAGCGCGATAAATTAAAAGGGCGAGCCTTCAAGGTTCGTCGTGTCCGTTATTAAGTGTGTGCGATGAAAATACCCAAACGATTACAGCCTTTAGTCGACGATGGCATGATCGACGAAGTGCTCATGCAGTTGATGAGCGGCAAAGAAGCGCAGGTGTACGTGGTGCGCTGCGGCGAAGACGTACGCTGTGCCAAAGTGTTTAAAGAAGCCAAGCAGCGCAGCTTTAAGCAGGCCGTGCAATATCAGGAAGGGCGCAAAGAGCGTAACACCCGCCGTGCCCGGGCCATGGCAAAGAAGACCCGCTACGGCCAAAAAGAGCAGGAGCAGGCGTGGCTAACAGCGGAAGTCGATGCGCTTTATCAGTTGGCCGGGGCGAATGTGCGGGTGCCTAAGCCATTCGGCTTTGTCGACGGTGTGCTGCTGATGGAGATGATCACCGGTGCCGAAGGCGAAGTGGCTCCGCGTTTAGACGAGGTGACGTTGTCCCATGAGCAAGCGCTACGCTATCACGCCAAAGTGATTCAAGACGTGGTGAGAATGCTCTGCGCCGGTTTGATTCACGGCGATTTATCCGAGTTTAATGTGCTGGTCGACGCCGAAGGTCCGGTGATTATCGATTTGCCTCAGGCCGTGAATGCCGCGGGTAATAACAGCGCTGAGGCGATGCTTGAGCGCGATGTGAACAACATGCGCGCTTATTTCGGTCGCTTTGCGCCTGAGCTTTTGAAGACCCATTACGGTAAAGAGATGTGGGCGCTTTATGAAGCGGGCGAACTGCACCCGGATAGCCAACTGACCGGCGACTTTGACTTTGACACCCATATCGCCAATGTCGATGAACTGATGGAAGTGATCGACGATGCCAAAGAAGAAGAGGACGAGCGTCAGGCTCGGATGCGCGACGATGATGACGACGACATCCCCTACGGGTGATGATTCCCTGTGCGTTTTATCCCCTAAGGAGCCGTTATGCTGACGCGCTGGCTTCAGCCTTTATTTCGCTACTTTGAATCGCGTATCGGCCCCTATCCCGAAGGCGATGTGGCCACACCGCCCAAGGGTCTTTTCCCCTTTATCTGGCACTTTTCGCGCCCGGTTTGGCCGTGGCTGTTGGTGATGTCGCTGCTCACCGCGCTGGTTTCTGCCGCTGAAGTGGTGTTTTTTCGCTATATGGGCGAACAGGTGGACTGGCTGGGTAACGTCGAGCGGGCCAACTTTTGGGCGGAGCACGGCGCTTGGCTGATGGGCGTTGGTGCGGCGGTATTGGTGGGGCTGCCGCTGTTGGTGCTCGTTCAGTCGCTGGTGACCCACCAGAGTATTTTCGGCAACTACCCGATGATTGGCCGCTGGCTGTCGCACCGCCACATGCTCAGCCAGAGTTTGGCGTTTTATCAGGACGAGTTTGCCGGGCGCGTCTCGCAAAAGGTGATGCAAACGGCGCTCGCCATCCGCGAAACGGTCACCAAGGTAATGGATTTGATGGTGTACGCCATCGTCTATTTTACCGGTGCCGCCTTTTTGCTGGCCCAAGCCGACCCCTGGCTGACGCTGCCGCTGGCCATCTGGCTGGTGGGGTATTTGGGCATCATGCGCTTTTTTGTCCCCCGGCTTAGGGATGTCTCCATGGCCCAGGCGGATGCGCGTGCGCAGATGACCGGGCGCGTGGTAGATAGCTACAGCAATATTCAGACGATTAAACTCTTTGCCGATACCCGTCGCGAGCTTGATTACGCCAAAGGCGCTATGCAGGGCTTTATGGCTACTGTGCACCGTCAGATGCGCCTGGTGACGGTGCTGAGTGTCTGCTTGACGCTGTTAAATACGCTGCTGTTGGTGGGCATGGCCGCGATGGCCATCACTACTTGGTACGTTGACACGATCTCGCTAGGGGTACTGGCGATTGCCATCGCCTTGGTGATGCGGGTGCGCTTTATGTCCGACTGGATCCTCTGGGAGGTCGCCGGGCTGTTCGAGAACATCGGCACCGTACAGGACGGCATGAATACCATTGCCCAAGCGCCTACCGTGAGTGATGCGCCCAACGCCCGAGCCCTAAGCGTGCCGCGTGGTGAGATTCACTTCGAGGCACTACGCTTTGGCTATCCGCAGGCGGTGGGCGAGTATAAAACCGTCTTCGATGGGCTCGATTTGACCATCGCGCCGAACGAGAAGGTCGGGTTGATTGGCCGCTCCGGCGCGGGAAAATCCACGCTCGCCAACTTGCTGCTGCGCTTTTATGACATTCAGGGCGGGCGCATCACCATCGACGGGCAAAACATTGCCGAGGTGAGCCAAACGTCGCTGCGTCACCAAATTGGCATGGTGACCCAAGATACCTCGCTATTGCACCGCTCGCTTCGCGACAACATCCGCTACGGCAGCCCTGACGCCAGCGACGAAGATGTCTGGAACGCCGTGCGCCGCGCCCACGCCGATACCTTCATTAATGATCTGGTCGACACAAAAGGACGGCGCGGCCTGGATGCCCACGTGGGCGAACGCGGCGTGAAGCTCTCCGGCGGCCAACGCCAGCGTATCGCGATTGCCCGCGTGCTGCTCAAAAACGCCCCGATTCTGGTGCTGGATGAAGCTACATCGGCGCTAGACTCCGAAGTAGAGGCCGCCATTCAGGAGCAGCTAGAAACGTTGATGGAAGGCAAAACGGTCATCGCCATTGCGCACCGGCTCTCTACCATCGCCATGCTGGATCGGCTTATTGTGGTGGACGAAGGGCGCATTGTGGAGAGCGGTACTCACCAAGCGCTATTGGCGAAGGGTGGCATTTACGCTCGCCTGTGGCAGCGCCAGTCGGGTGGTTTTATCGGTCTTGACGTCACCGCTGATCGCCCCAACGTTTAGGGGTAAGCAATAATCCAGTATACAAGCGACACTTCCGATTAGGAGACAGCGATGCAAGCGATTCAACTGAAAGCACCGGGTGGGCTCGACAACCTCAATGTGGTGGAGCTAGACGCCCCTGGTGAACCGGGGCCGGGTGAAGTTCGCGTGCGCCTTCACGCCAGCTCGCTTAATTTCCACGACTATGCCGTGGTCGCAGGAATGATTCCCACCGACGATGGCCGCATTCCCATGTCCGATGGCGCGGGCGTTGTCGACGCTGTGGGTGAGGGCGTAAGCGAATTCGCCGTGGGCGATCACGTGGTGTCCACCTTCTTCCCCGGTTGGCAGGAAGGCCCTGCGCGAGTGGGCGACTTTCGCACCACGCCGGGTGATGGCGTTGAGGGCTACGCCCGCGAGCAAGTTGTTGCACCGGTGACGGCTTTTACCCATCAGCCGCAGGGCTACAGCCACGCTGAATCCGCCACGTTGACCACCGCAGGGCTGACCGCCTGGCGTGCGCTGGTGGTTGACGGCGGCCTGAAAGCCGGCGACACCGTGCTGGTGCTGGGCACCGGGGGCGTGTCTATTTTCGCCCTGCAGTTTGCCAAGATGATGGGCGCTCGCGTGATCGCCACGTCGTCTTCTGATGCCAAACTCGAGCGGCTAAAAGAGATGGGCGCTGAGCACGTGATCAACTACAAAACCACGCCCGCCTGGGGGAAAGAGGTCAAAGCGCTGACCGGCGGCGAAGGTGTGGACCATGTGATTGAAGTCGGTGGCTCCGGTACGCTGCCGCAGTCGATTGATGCGGTCAAAATTGGCGGTCATATCGCCTTGATTGGCATTCTTACCGGCCGCGAAGGCGAGATTCCCACCGCGAAGCTGATGGCCAAGCAGGCGAAACTACAGGGCCTAATTGTCGGTAGCCGCCGCGACCAGATCGAGATGGTGCGGGCCATCGACGCCAATGGCCTGCATCCGACTATCGACCGGGAATTTGCCTTGAGCGAAATTGCCGATGCTTTCCGCCATCAGGAATCCGGCAAGCACTTCGGTAAAATCTGCCTGACGTTTTAATACGGTAGGCGAGTGCTTTAGATGATTGACTGAAACCGGGCGGCCATTTTGACCAAATGGCCGCTCTTATATTCTTGCGAGTAGGAGGATCTCGATTCAGCGCGAAACGCAGGTGCTGGAACGCGCCTAATCTCTCTCCGGCAGCTCGCCGCTGTGGTAGACGTTTTGCACGTCGTCGAGGTCGTTGAGCATATCCAAGAGCTTCTCGAAGGCGGCAACGTCGTCGCCTTCCACCTGTGTGGTGGTTTGGGGGAGAAATTGGATCTCGTCTGCTTCAAAGTCGATCTCACCAAAGGTATCCCACAACGCCTGCTTGGCCTTGGCGTAATCGGTGTGCGGGGCAAATACCGTGATGTGGCCGTCTTCGTGCTCGATGTCGGTGACATCTACGTCCGCTTCCATCAGCGCTTCAAGCACGGCTTCTTCGTCATCACCGGCGAAGGCAAAAATCGCGCAGTGGTCGAACATATGGCTGACGCTACCAGGGGTGCCGATCTTGCTTTTGGTTTTGGTAAAACAACCGCGCACGTCGCCAAAAGTACGGTTAGGGTTATCGGTTAAGCACTCGACGATCACCATCGCGTTGCCGGGGCCAAAGCCTTCGTAACGGGCGATAGAGAAATCTTCGCCACCCGCGCCGCTGGCTTTATCCAGGGCTTTGTCGATCACGTGCGAGGGCACCTGATCTTTCTTGGCGCGCTCAATTAAACCGCGCAGCGCCAGGTTGCCGTTAGGGTCGGTGCCGCCGGATTTGGCGCAGACGTAAATTTCGCGCCCATATTTGCTGTAAACCTTGGTTTTGGCATCGGCCGTTTTGGCCATGGATTCTTTACGGTTCTGGAAAGCCCTACCCATCGTACACTCCTGTGTTGGTGGCATCGTGAGCGACGATTTTACTCGACAAGCCTGCTGCCTAACAGCGTTATTGCGCCGCGAGCGGGCCGCTCGTTGGGTTACACTAGTGAGGTTGTTGATTAACGCTCAAGGAGGAACTCCATGCCGTTTTCGCTATGGCTATCGTTAGCCGCTATTTGTGCCATGGGCGCGATGTCGCCAGGGCCGAGCTTGGCGCTGGTGCTGCGCCATACGCTTGGGGGAGGGCGCCTACCTGGGGTGACGGCGAGCCTTTTTCATGCATTGGGCGTGGGGTTTTATGCGCTACTTACCGTGCTGGGGTTGGGTGCGTTAATGGCGCGTTTTCCGCTGCTGTTTCAGCTGGTGACCTGGGGTGGGGCGGCCTATCTCGCTTGGCTCGGCATTAAAGCATTGCGGGCGGGAAGAGCCGGGTCGATTCAAGCAAACGCTGTGCTCACTACTAGCCCTCAGGCGGCGCGGGAAGGCGTACTGGTGGCGCTTAGTAATCCTAAGTTGATTCTGTTTTTCGTCGCGCTGTTGAGCCAATTTGTCTCGCCGGAAATGAGTGTGGCGGCAAAGGCGATTATCGTATTGACGGCCATGATTATCGATGGCGTTTGGTACGTGCTGGTGGCGCTTTTGCTCTCGCACTCGCGTGTGTTGCCGTGGTTGCAACAACGCGCTCACTGGATCAATCGCGCGACCGGGGTGATGCTCATCGGGTTAGCGTTAAGAGTCGTGCTAGGGCCACTGGCCTAGCAAAATGGGGCTTACCAAGACTGGTGTGGATTTTGTTGGCGTGGCAAAGTAAGTCGTATGTATTTGTTGCTATAACGGGGCTGCCATGAACATCTACGATTACGACTGTTATACCCACGATGGGCAGCCGTTTAACCTGGGCGCACTTCAAGGCCAAGTGCTTTTAGTGGTCAATGTCGCGAGTCAGTGCGGCTTTACCCCGCAGCTAAAAGAGCTGGAAGCGCTCTATCAACGCTACCGCGATCGTGGCTTTACGGTGCTGGGGTTTCCCTGTAATCAATTTGGTCGCCAAACGCCAGAGAATGCGGAGGCCTTTTCCGTGTTTGCCCAGCGCGAGTTTAGCGTCGAGTTTCCCCTGATGGAAAAAGTGAAGGTTAACGGCCGTGATGCTCATCCGCTCTTTGTTCAGATCAAGCGTGAAGCACCGGGCGTGATGGGAACGAAAGCGGTCAAGTGGAACTTCACCAAATTTCTTGTCGGGCGAGATGGCCATGCCATCGCGCGCTTTGGGCCTAAAGAGCATGGTGTGGCGCTAAAAATCGAATTGGAACGTGCGCTCGATACCGAGTGATCGCTAGTTCAAAAAGGTTGCTCGCCACGGGCGACGAGCACGCGCTGCATTAACTCGTGCCATCGGTGGCGTACCATCATCGTCGTCAGGCCAGAGAACAGCGCCCAGCCTTTACGCCGCCAGCCGGTTAAGCGCAAGTTGTGGCTGACCAACTGCTTCATCAATTTGTAATCGTCATATCGGCGCCACTCGCTGGCAATTGAGAGTTGATGGCGCGACATAACCGGAGCAAGCTCTAAGCGAAACATCCACTCAAGTTCTTTCAGTGTCATCTCATGGCGCTGAATTTCCTCGACCATGGCGGCAAAGTCACGCTCGCTGGGCTCTCGGTCCAGCCATAACGGCGCCAGTGCCAACCATAAATCCCCGCGTTCATCGACCAACTGCTGTGCGTTCATACTTGTCACTCCGTGCCCATATTTTGCTCGTTATCCTGCCGCGAATGCCTAGCCATCTCAACCAGAAACGGCTTAGCCACCCCACAGGGGCGGACAGCGGCGGCGTTGGCGGCTAGAATACGGCCATTGTTTATTTTAGCGCTTAACGCCAACTCCCGATAACGAGGTTCGATGTGATTATTAAACCTAAAGTACGCGGTTTTATTTGTACCACTACCCACCCGAAAGGCTGTGAGCAGAACGTTCGCGAGCAGATCGAAGCGACGCGGGCACGGGGGCTGGATAAAAGCGCCGGGCCGAAAAAAGTGCTCGTCATTGGCGCCTCGAGCGGCTATGGCTTAGCGGCGCGTATTACCGCCGCGTTTGGTTATGGCGCCGATACCCTGGGGATCTTTTTTGAAAAGCCAGCTAGCGAGAAAAAGCCGGGCACCGCTGGCTGGTACAACAGCGCGGCGTTTGACAAGTTTGCCAAAGAAGAAGGGCTGTACAGCAAATCCATCAACGGTGATGCGTTTTCGCACGAAGCACGGGAAAAAGCCATTGAGCTGATTAAGCAGGACATGGGCGAAGTCGACCTGGTGGTTTATTCCCTGGCGTCGCCAGTACGCAAGCTGCCGGACAGCGGCGAGGTGAAGCGCTCAAGTCTCAAGCCCATCGGCGAGACCTACCGCGCGACTGCCATCGATACCAACAAAGACGCCATCACGGAAACCGAAGTCGAACCCGCGACCCAGCAGGAGATTGACGACACCATCGCAGTGATGGGCGGCGAAGACTGGGAGCTGTGGATGGACGCCCTGGATAAAGCGGGCGTGTTAGCCAAAGGCGCTCGCAGCGTGGCGTTTAGCTATATCGGCACCGAAATCACTTGGCCGATTTACTGGCACGGTGCGCTGGGCAAGGCCAAGGAAGATCTCGACCGTGCGGCTAACGAGATCGATAAGACGCTTAAAGAACACGGCGGTAGCGCCAACGTCGCGGTGCTTAAATCGGTCGTCACTCAGGCAAGTGCCGCAATCCCCGTGATGCCGCTGTACATCGCCATGGTGTACCGCATTATGAAGGAGAAGGGACTGCACGAAGGCACGATTGATCAGCTTAACCGCCTATTCGACGAGAAACTCTACGGTGATGATGCCAGCACCGACGACGTTGGCCGCGTGCGTTTGGACGATTGGGAGCTGCGCGATGACGTGCAGCAGGCGTGCAAAGATTTATGGCCGGCGGTCACCACCGACAACCTCTTCGACATTACCGACTATGCTGGGTATAAGCACGAGTTCTTGAAGCTGTTTGGCTTCGAGCGTGATGATGTCGATTACGATGCAGATGTGAACCCGGTCGTAGAGTTCGATGTCGTCCCGTTGTGAGTATGTCTTGTGCGACTCTTAACCCGACATCTGGAGGTACCGTATGGATACTAAGGAAAGCAAAACCCCAGAAGAAGAGAAAGAGCATGTCATGAACGAGCGGAAACCAGAAAACTATGAAGCCTCCAAGCCGGAGCTTCAGCCCGAGGCCCAAAAGCCAGCAGGGGGTATGCACAAATTATTGCCGGTTATCATCATTGTTCTCGGCATTTTAGTCGCCGCGCTGCTGTTATTTAACGTGGTCGACTAAGCTTCTTTGAACAACTAGGCCGGGTCATTGCCCGGCCTGTTTCGTCTCTTCACTTATCTTAACTTCCCTTCCCTTCCCTTACGTTTTTGGCTATGCCGCAATCGGGGTGACAACCGAATGAAGGCTTAGGTGAGGGTGTCCACAATACCGCCTTCCACTCGCAGTGCCGCACCGGTGGTGGCGCTAGCTTGTGGAGAGGCGGCGTACACGCTCATGTTGGCGACTTCTTCCGGTGTGGCCAACCGCTGGATGATGGACGACGGGCGGCCTTTCTGCACAAATTGGGCTTCGAACGCTTGCTGAGATACCCCTTCTTTTTCCGCCATGTCAGCCATCATGTTCAGCACGCCTTCCGAGCGCGTGGGCCCTGGCAAAATCGCATTGACGGTTACCTGAGTACCGCTAAGCACTTTGGCAAGCCCGCGAGAAACCGACAGAAGGGCTGATTTCGTCATACCGTAATGGACCATCTCGCTGGGAATATTGATACCCGACTCGCTGGAGATAAACTGAATGCGACCCCAATCGCGCTCGCGCATACCCTTGGCGTAATGGCGAGAAAGGCGCACCGCACTCATGATGTTCACGTCGAAAAACTGCTGCCAAGTAGCGTCATCAATTTCAAAAAAATCCTGCGGGCCAAAGATGCCCACGTTATTGACCAAAATATCGGTGTCGGGCTGCTGTTCAATCAGCGATTGGCAACCTTCTGCTGTCCCCAGGTCGGCGGCTACCCCTTCTGCTTTGGCGTTGGGGGCGTCTTTTTTGATCGCCGCGACGGCCTCATCGACCCGCTCTTGGGTGCGCCCAGTGATGACGACGTTGGCCCCTGCGTTGGCAAGCCCTTGGGCAATTGCAAAGCCAATGCCCGCCGTGGAGCCGGTGATGATGGCGTGCTTACCGCTTAGATCAATATGCATACGGTGTGCTCCTCTTGATGAATATCAGCGTCGCGCTAGGAAGCGCCATGTTAAGCCTATTAATGAGTATTGGGCGCTTAACGGATTCTTCAAGGCGAGAGTCGTCGTACACTCGTATAGCGCAACGGATAATTTTTCGCTCCATTGCTGAAAACGGTTAACCTAGTAAAATTCTTTATACTCTTTTCTTTCTTATACTTTCTTCTTTCTTATACCCAGTGGAGGTAGCGTACGATGAGCCACACCCCAAACCGTCAGGATTTTGATCACTACATGGCGCCCAACTACGCCCCTCAGCAGGTGATTCCAGTGCGCGGGGAGGGGAGCCGGCTATGGGACCAAGCGGGGCACGAATATATCGATTTCGCTGGCGGCATCGCGGTGAATTCGCTCGGTCACTGCCATCCGGTGCTGGTTGATGCGCTCAAAGAACAGGGCGAAACGTTGTGGCATCTCTCCAACGTATTCACCAACGAGCCGGCGCTGAAGCTTGCCAAAGCGCTGGTCGAGCGTACCTTCGCCGATAAGGTATTCCTCTGCTCCTCCGGTGGTGAGGCTAACGAGGCCGCGCTCAAGCTGGCGCGCCGCTGGGCGGTGGATAATCACGGTGAGCACAAAGATAAAATCATCTCGTTTTATCAGTCTTTTCACGGCCGCACCTTCTTTACCGTGAGCGTGGGCGGCCAACCCAAATACTCCCAAGGCTTTGGCCCGGTGCCGGGCGGTATTCTGCATGCCGAGTATAACGATTTGGAGAGCGTGCGGGCACTGGTGGGCGATGATACCTGCGCGATTATGGTCGAGCCGATGCAGGGTGAAGGCGGCATCGTGCCCGCCAAGCCCGAGTTTTTACAGGGCCTGCGTGACTTGTGTGACGAACACAACGCGCTGCTGATCTTTGACGAAGTACAAACCGGGGTGGGCCGCAGTGGCGAGCTCTACGCGTATAAGAACTACGGCATCACCCCAGATATTCTCACCAGCGCCAAATCGCTCGGCGGCGGCTTCCCGGTCGGTGCGATGCTCGCTATCGACGACGTGGCCAAGTCGCTGGTGGTGGGTACTCACGGCTCGACTTACGGCGGCAACGCGCTGGCCTCGGCGGTCGCGCTGGCGGCGGTGGAGTTTATCGACACCCCCGAGGTGCTAGAGGGCGTGAAAAAACGCCATGACCTGTTTCGCGAGCACTTAGACGCCATCAACCGCAAGCACGGCGTATTTAAAGACATCCGTGGGATGGGGCTTTTGATCGGCGCGCAGATGGCGGATGCCTACGAGGGCCGCGCCAAAGACATCCTGCCGCTGGCGATTGAAGAGGGGCTGATGGCGCTAATCGCTGGCCCAAACGTGCTGCGTATGGCACCGTCGCTGGTGATACCCGAAGCGGATATTCAAGCGGGCATGGAACGGCTTGATCGCGCGATTGCACGCCTGGTCGCCCAGGAGTGAAAAAAACCGAGATGAGGAGACGAGGATGTTGATCGTCCGACCTGTCGAGACGCGCGATATCGACGCCTTAGCGCGACTAGCGGAAAACGCCACCCCACGGCTGACTAATTTGCCTGCCAGTCGGGAGCGGTTGCTTGAACGCATTGCGCGCTCTCAAGACGCGTTTATCAGTGAGGTGGAAGCGCCAGGCAACGAGCACTACACCTTTGTGTTGGAACGCATCGCGACTGATGGTACCTCTCATGAGGTACTGGGGACGGCGACCATTCGCGCCCAAGCGGGCGGTGCTGAGGCCTATTACACCTACCGTCAGGAAACGCTGATTCACGCCTCCCAGCAGCTCAACGTGCGCCGCGAAGTGCAAACGCTTTCGCTGTCTCACGAGGTGTCTGAGGCGACGCTGCTGTGTGCTTTCTCGCTTGACCCGCGCTACAAAGGAACTTACGCAGAAAGCCTGCTGCGTCGGGCGCGGCTGATGTTTATCGCCCAATACCCCGAGCGCTTCTCGCGTATTCTGGCCGTGGCGTTTCCCGGCTACCTGGATGCCCAAGCGCAATCGCCATTTTGGGAGAGCGTCGGGCGGCACTTTTTCGCTCGCAGCTTCCAAGAGATGAACCACATCGCCGGGGTGCGCTCGAAAAGCTTTATTGCCGAGGTCATGCCGCAGTTTCCGCTGTATTTGCCGCTGCTAACGTGTGAGGCGCGCGCGGCTATTGGCCGCGAACACCCGGCGCACAAAACGGCACTAGCGGAAATGATCGCGGAAGGCTTTGCGCGCTCTCGCCACGTGGATATTTTCGACGCCGGGCCGATTGTCAAAGCCAAGCGCGAGCGTCTGGCAACGTTTCGCCATGCCGCCTGGCGCCCGGTGCGCATACGCCCCGAACAGGCGTTGCCCGATGCCGAACCGGCGATGATCGCCAACCAAAAGCGGGATGATGATTTTCGCTGCCTTGTCGCGCGTTACGCACTTTCCCCTACCGGCCAGTTGATGCTATCGCCCTCGCACGCCGAGCAGCTTGGGGTGGAAGAGGGCTGCGCAGTGCTGGCGGTACCGCTAACCCTGCCAAGCGCCGTCGCTGAGCTCGATGAAGGTGCTGTGTTCGATGAAGGAGAGGTGTAATGCGTCTTCGACCCATTGCCCGTGACGACCTGGATGGACTGCAGGTGCTGGCACAACAGACCGGCGTGGGCTTTACCTCGCTGCCGGATAACCGCGAATTTCTGGCAAGTAAGATTGAAACCGCCGCTAGCGCTTTTGAGGAACGCACTCCTAAAGACGACCGGCTGTATTTTTTCGTGCTGGAAGACGAAGAAAACGGCGAGTTGGCGGGCTGCTGCGCGATTGAAGGCCAGGTAGGCCGCGAAGTGCCGTTTTACCACTACCGTCTGGGTACGCTGGCGCACTCTTCAGCACAGCTGGATTTGCACCGCACCATCGACACGCTGTTTTTAAGCTCTGATCACACCGGCGACGCTGAGGTATGTTCGCTGTTTTTGCGCGAGGAGTACCGCGGCGAAGCCAATAAGCATTTGCGCAACGGCGCGCTGCTTTCGAAAGCCCGCTGGCTTTTTATCGCGCAGTTTCGCGACCAGTTCCCGGATAAAGTGTTGGCGGAAATGCGCGGCGTGTTCGACGACGACAACAAAAGCCCTTTCTGGGAGAGCCTGGGCAAGCATTTCTTTCCCATGGATTTCAACGAAGCCGACCGTTTAACCGGCTTGGGGCAGAAGAGCTTTATCGGCGAGCTAATGCCCAAGTTTCCCATTTACACCACCTTCATTGCAGAAGAAGCGCGCGCCTGCATCGGCCAGGTCCACCGCCACACGCGCCCAGCGCTGGAAATGCTCAAAAAAGAGGGGCTACGCTGGGAAGGCTATATCGATATCTTTGACGGCGGCCCCACGGTGGAAGCCTATATTGATGACGTGCGCGCGATTCGTAACTCACAGCTTTATACGGTGGAAGTTTCTCAAAACGCCGCGCAGGAGAGCGTCAGTCGTTGGTTAGCGACGACCACTAATATGCTCACCTTCACTGCCAGTTGGGTAGGTCGCGGGCCAAGCACTGACCACACCATTGTGCTTAGCGAACAAGAGGCGAAGCGCTTGGGCGTTGCCACTGGCGATACCCTGCGGCTACTCGAAACCTAGGAGACGTTTACAGGAGAGTTTTATGCACGCCCAACAGCAGCAATTGATCAACGGTGCCTGGGTAACGGGGTCAGCAGATGCGTTTACCAAGCACGACCCCGTATCCAGCGCGCTGCTCTGGCAGGGAGGGGCGGCGTCAAGCGAACAGGTAACGCACGCAATCGAGTCCGCGCGATACGCTTTCCCCGGCTGGGCGCGCACGCCTTTTGCTGAGCGCCAAGCGCTGGTGGAGAGCTTCGTTGAAGCATTAAAAAACCACCGTGAGGATCTGGCCGTGGCGATTGCCAGTGAAACCGGCAAGCCGCTTTGGGAGGCGCGCACCGAAGTCGGCGCGATGATCGGCAAGGTGGCGCTTTCGCTTAAGGCTTATCATGAGCGCACCGGCGCGCGGGAAAAAGACGTCGGCGGCGCGAAAGCCGTGCTGCGCCACCGCCCCCACGGCGTGATGGCGGTATTCGGCCCGTATAACTTCCCTGGGCACCTGCCCAACGGCCATATCGTGCCCGCACTGTTGGCGGGAAACGCCGTGGTGTTTAAACCCAGCGACCAAACCCCGCTCACCGCCGATATTACCCTGCAGTGCTGGCTTGAGGCCGGACTGCCCGCCGGGGTTATCAACCTGGTGCAGGGCGGCGTGGCGGTCGGACAGGCGCTGGCGGGCAATGCCGGCATCGATGGGCTACTGTTTACCGGCAGCGCCAAAGTAGGCGGTATGCTGCACCAACAGTTTGCCGGGCAACTGGATAAAATCCTCGCCCTGGAGCTGGGCGGTAATAACCCGCTGGTGGTCAAAGACGTCCCCGATGAGCGGGCCACAGTGCTGGCCATCCTGCAATCGGCGTTTCTTTCCGGCGGCCAGCGCTGCACCTGCGCGCGTCGCTTAATGGTGCCCGAAGGCGACGTGGGGGATCGGCTAATCGACGCACTGGCCGATGCCATTACCAAGCTGCACGTCGCCGGCCAGTTCGAAGAAGACCCCGCGCCGTTTTATTCAGGCCTGGTCAGCGTGGCCGCCGCCGATGGCCTGCTCAAGGCTCAGGAGGCGCTGGAAGCCATGGGCGGCACGGTGATTAGTCGCATGCGGCGCCTGCAAGACAACACCAGTCTGCTGAGCCCTGCGCTGATCGACGTGACGGGACTGGGCGTGCCCGATGAAGAGCACTTTGGCCCGCTTCTGAAAATTCATCGTTACGGCGATTGGGACGAAGCGCTACGGCTTGCCAATAACACCCGCTTCGGGCTTTCCGCCGGGCTGATTGGCGGCGAGCAGGCCGATTGGGACGACTTCCTGCTGCGTATTCGCGCTGGGATCGTCAACTGGAACCGGCAAACCACAGGCGCCTCCGGCGACGCGCCCTTCGGCGGCGTGGGCGACAGCGGCAATCACCGGCCCAGCGCTTTTTATGCGGCAGATTACTGCGCCTATCCGGTGGCCTCCATGGAAGCGGAAACGCTGGAAATGCCCGATACCCTGCCGCCGGGAGTAAGTTTATGAGCGCCCAGGAAGTGAATTTCGACGGCCTGGTCGGCCCGACCCATAACTATTCGGGTCTGGCCGTGGGTAACGTGGCCTCGATGAGCCACGGCGGCCTGGTATCCAACCCTAGAGAGGGCGCGCTGCAGGGGCTTTTAAAAATGAAGTCGCTGATGGACGCTGGCTACGCCCAGGGCGTACTGCCTCCCCAGCAGCGGCCCGATATTGGCGCACTGCGCGATCTAGGCTTTAGCGGCAGCAACCCTGAGGTGCTGGCGCGCGCTGCTAAAGAGGCGCCGCAGCTGCTGCGTGCGGTCTGCTCTGCGTCCAGCATGTGGACGGCCAACGCGGGTACCATCACGCCAAGCCCGGACGCGCCGGATGGCCGGGTGCATTTCACTCCGGCCAATCTGCAGTCAAGCTTCCACCGCTATCTGGAGCCGGCCACCA
Source organism: Vreelandella salicampi (assembly GCF_013415105.1). Lineage (GTDB taxonomy): Bacteria > Pseudomonadota > Gammaproteobacteria > Pseudomonadales > Halomonadaceae > Vreelandella > Vreelandella salicampi. Next base: position 531,274 of record NZ_JACCDF010000001.1, on the reverse strand, counting down.
CCGGCCGCGTGCTGCAGGCCATTTTTCGCGATGAGGAGCGCTTCGCCCATCATTCGGTTCTGCCTGCCACGCCGGCGTTTGCCGATGAAGGCGCGGCCAACCATACCCGCTTATGCGGTGAGTACGGCGAGCCGGGCGTTCATCTGTTCGTGTATGGCCGCCAAGCGTTTGGTGACGTGCGTAGCGGCGAGCGCGAACCCAAGCGCTATCCCGCCCGCCAGACGCTGGAAGCCAGCCAAGCGGTGGCTCGCCAGCACGGGCTAACGGATGCGCAAACCGTGTTTGCCCAGCAGCATCCAGAGGCCATCGACGCGGGTGTCTTCCATAATGACGTGATTGCTGTGGGTAACGGCCCCGTGCTGCTTTACCACGAAATGGCGTTTTTAGATGAAGCGCGCACGCTTGATGAGCTACGCGCCAAAATGGCCACACCGTTGATTCCCGTGCGGGTGCCCGTAGAGGCGGTGAGTATGGAAGATGCCGTGGCGTCTTATCTGTTCAATTCCCAGCTGCTCTCCAACCCCGATGGCACCATGACCCTGGTCGTGCCCGGTGAATGTCAGGAGCGCGAGGCGGTATGGCGTACCATTCAGGATTATCTGCTGGCGGGCCATAACCCCATCAGCGAGGTGGTCGTCAAAGACGTCAAACAAAGCATGCGCAACGGCGGTGGCCCCGCCTGTCTGCGTCTGCGCGTGGTGCTCACGGACGCTGAGCGATCAGCGTTGACAGGCCGCGTGCTGCTGACTGAGACGCTTTTTGAGGACCTCACCGCCTGGGTAAACCGCCACTACCGCGACCGCCTCGCCCCGGAAGACCTTGCCGACCCGCAGCTTGCGGAAGAATCCCTTACCGCGTTGGATGAGCTTACGCAGCGACTCAAACTTGGTGCGGTCTACCCGTTTCAGTTGAAGTAAACGTCGTGTGCCTTACTTAGCGAGGTGCAACCTGCACCTCACGTGGAGTCCGAACGATGTATATAGGCAGTATTTTTGTTGCCCTGGCCGCCCTTAGCTGGGGGATTACAGGGGCGATTGCAACGCAACTCATGGCCCTGGGGTGGGATGCCGCGCTCGTCTCGTTGTGCCGGGGGGCTATTGGGCTTTTGTGCTTTATCGCTTGGTTGGCTCTGCGGCCGCAACAAAGTGGCCTATCCAACCCACAGTTGTGGAAATGGTCGTTATTGGCCGGTCTCGGTGTGGCGGGCAACTTTACGTTTTACTTTCTTAGCATAGCGGAAGGCAGTATCGCGATTGCGGCGACGTTGATGTATTGCGCACCGGTTTTTGTCTACCTGGTGTCGTTTGCCATGAAGATAGAGCGCCCCACACCGATCAACTGCGGCGCTATTTTGCTGGTGATGCTGGGTATCGTGCTGCTCACTCGTCTTTATGATGTTAGCGCGGGCGATGTGACGGCAGTGGGTATTATGACCGGCCTGCTCGCCGGGCTTTCCTATACGCTATTTATCTTTGGCTTTAAGCAAGCGTCAGTTCACGGCAGCAATCAGGCGAGCCTTAGCATTTCCTTTGTTGTCATGGTGGTCGTGATGAGTGTCTGGTCCGGTCTTCGCACGGGGTTTGCGATACCGGCGCTTGATATGCAAACACTCGCGCTGCTGGCGGGCCTTGGCTTTCTCGGGGCGGGTCTCTCCTTTGTGCTGTATTTCCAGGGGCTAAAGCAGAGCTTGGCGACAGTGGCGTCGATTGTGGCACTGGTGGAGCCGGTGACGGCGACATTGCTGGGGTATGCCATCTTCGATCAACAGCTCAAAGGGCTGCAATTAGCCGGCATGGTGCTGATATTGGTGACCGTGACAGCGTTGACTATCCACTCCAACTGGGAGCGCAAGCGTGCGCTGCGTAAACGAGGCTTCGATCTCGAATAATGCATGCTTTATCCACGCGGAATTAAGGTGTTATTCCGCGTATGCTAGCAAAATACCGTGCTGGGGTTTACGTTGGCGGCAGGTTGTCGCCTACGCTAAAGACTCCATACCGTTCTTTATTATCAAGAGGCGACTCCATGAGCCAGGCGCTAACCGGGCATAACCGCCCCGCCCAAGTGATTGATGCGATACAAACCGCCAATGCCGAGCTGCCTAGCGCTGACCGGCAGGCCAAGTTTGCCAAAATGGCCCTTTCGCCCTATGCCTTTTTTCGTGGTACCAACCACCTTTACTGGGACGATATCTGGCGTGACTGGCGTTTTGCCCTGTTTGGTGGTTGGCCGGAAACGCAAACGTGGCTTCAAGGCGATGCTCACGCGTATAACTTCGGCGCTTACGGGCATCATGATGACCTTATCCGCTACGGCATGGATGACTTCGATGACGCCCTGGTGGGGGATTACCAGTACGATGTGTGGCGGCTGGCAATCAGCGTTGAGCTAGATGCCCGTGAGAACCTGGAGCTCTCTGATAAAGACACGCAAAAAGTGATAAAAAAGCTGCTACTGGGCTATATCGATACGATCCAGCACCACCACGAAGGCATCCCGCTTTATGCAGTGTCCATGGAAACTGCCATGGGGCCGCTTAAACCCTTTCTGGAAAAGGTGGCGAAAAAGCAAAGCCGGGCCAAAATGTTGGCGAAGTGGACCGAAGTGGACGAAACACAGGGGCGGCTTTTTACCCGGCGGCCTGGAAAACTCGCTAACTTGCCCGCTGATGTCGCCAGCCAGCTCAAGCGTTTGATTGAGAACGAATACCAGCAGACGCTATCGCACCCAGTCAAAGAGGCCGACCCCGACCATTTTCGCGTGAAGGATACCGCCCGCCGTCTTGGTGCCGGTACCGGCTCGCTTGGCGTGGAGCGTTATTATGTGCTGATTGAGGGTGGGCGTGATCACGAGCATGACGATGTGATTCTGGATGTGAAAGAGCAGGTGACCCCAGAGGCATACCGGCTAATGACCCCCGCTGAAAAACGCGCTTGGCGGCGTAGCTTTCCTAACGAGGGGATTCGCCACGCGGCGGCGTTTCATGCGATTGCCGAGCACCCGGACCGCTACCTGGGCTGGCTCACCTTCAACGATAAGGTGTTCTCGGTGCGCGAGCGTTCGCCGTTCAAAAAAGACCTGCCGACGCATAAATTATCGGGCGCTAAATCTTACCGCAAGCTAGCGCGCCAGTGGGGCGAAATCCTCGCCCGCGAGCACCTGCGTGGCGCCCAAGCGCTTAATCAAGGTGATGAGCATGCCCATTTCGCTAAGGCCGTTTGCGCCCGGCTGGAAGGTCGCGAGGATGCGTTTATCCAGGTGGTCACCACACTGGCACAGGCTTACGCCGATTGTGTCGAGCAGGACCATCAGGTCTTTGTCGATCACTTCTTGGCGACATCAGCCCCGTAAAAAGCCGCCCAATACGTAAAGAGCTCAAATACACAAAGCATTAGAAACGAAAGGAGAAACGCTTGCCAGAGGTCGTGTATTGGCTGGATATGGTCGGGGTGATCGTTTTTGCGCTATCCGGCGTGATTCTGGCCTGCCGCAAGCGGATGGATCCATTTGGAATGCTGGTGTTAGCGGCAGTGACCGGCATTGGCGGCGGCACACTGCGCGATTTGGTGCTGGGCGTGCACCCGGTGTTTTGGGTCACTGACCCAACCTACTTGTGGGTGATTTTGGCCACGGTGGGCGTCTCGTTGGTAGGGTTTCACTATATTCATCGTCTCTCACGCGGTTTTCTGCCCGTGGCGGATGCCTTTGGGCTGGCGCTTTTTATGGTGATTGGCACACATAAGGCGCTGTTTCTCGGCCACGAGGGCGTAGTCGCGGTGTTGATGGGCATGATGACCGGGGTGGCCGGCGGCATGATCCGTGACGTGCTGGCTCAGCGCGTGCCCATGGTGCTGCGCGAGGAGGTTTACGCCACGGCGGCCATCGCTGGTGGGATCGTTTACGTCGTACTGCATAGCCTGGAAGCGCCGTTGATGCTGACGATCACGGCCGCGCTGTTGACCACCCTGGTACTGCGGCTGGCGGCAATTTACTGGCACCTTTCGCTGCCGGTGTTTGCCTGGGTAACCCTGCCGCCCAAACCCAAGGCGGGCAGCGACGAAGACTCTTCGCTTTCCGACGCGTGGAAAGCCAAGGAGCGGGTACGCATGATTCGGCGCGAGCGTAAAAAACGCTGATTTTTTGTAAGTGCTGTCTCACTCAGGAACGGTCTCAAGAGCTATTCCAAGAACTGTTTCAAGAACTGTTTCAAGAGCTATCGCAATAGTGATTGCTGTTGCCGCCAACGGTCGAACCAGCGCCGTGGTTGGATCACTTGCAGCGTGGGTTCGTTGTCGTCTAACGCAACGCCCAGCCCCAAACGCCCTAAGCGGGCATAAAGCGCCCCGCTGGCGCGTTGATCCGCTAGCGTCAGGTCGGCTAGCACCAAAAGCGGGCCGCCGCTAAGCGTTAGATCGCTCAGCGTGAGTTGGTCGCCGTTTAAGCGTAGCTGCGCGTCGCCGGTCATATCGAGCACGTTGAGCATTCGCCCCAGCCAGTCGTTTTCTCTGGCGCGGGCAAGAAATAGCCGTGCTAGCAGGCCGCTATCGCGCAGTTGAAGCGCTAAGTGAGCGCTAAGGTCGATAGGCGTGTCCCACATCAGTGCCGCGTCGCTCATATTGAGCTGGGCCCACCAGCCAGCATCCTGGTGGCCTTCCGCGCTTAAGCGGGATACGTTCTCCAAACGCAGGAAGGAGTCGTCGGCGGTAAAGCGCATGGCGTCGATATTGCCTTCGCTTAAGGTTAAGTGCATATGCATATCCCCCCGCAGCCGCTGCTTCATTAGCGAAAGCTCCGCACCGAAGGCTCGCAAGGTGACGTCGCCTTGGCCGTGTAACCCGCGCAGCGTTAGCTCGCTTTCGAGGCTGGCGTTGCCATCTAAAAGTGCAATACCAACGCCTTCAGGGAAGTAGGTGTTGTAACGGGTAATGTCAGGCACGTCGATAATTGGCAAGCTAATACGGGTCGTGAAATGTTCCGGTTGCGGGTCATCCATGACGGCGCTAAAGGTATCCGTATGGGTGGTAAGGGCGAGATGACGCCCTTCTACATGGGGGCGGTCCTCGTCTTGGCGTTTAAGCGAAAAGCGTGGAATCCCAAGCGTCAGCTGCGCTTGCTCGGGGCTATCCAGCTGAGCGGTGAGCTCCCCGCGCCCGCTGGCTTGGTAGTCTAAAAAATCGACGCTGAGCGGGTTGGCGTCCACCCGGAGGCGTGTCGGCACGGTGAGTTGGCGGCCGTGAAAGCCACCCTGAGCAAAAAGCTGCCCTTCACCGCTTATCGCAAGCCCATGGGCGGCGGGTAAAAAGGCGTTGAGAAAGCCTAGGCGCTCGACGCGACCCGATAGTGAAAATTGCCCACGCGGCTCGCCATCCTCGAGCTGAAAGCGTCCTTCGTGCAGCGTCAGGGTGCTCGTTAGACTTCTCTCTCGATTGGCGTCCGCTACCTGCCAACGCAGTTGGCTACCGCTCAAATCAAGATGGCTAGCATCGAGTGCCGCGTCGCGAATGGCAAGATCAAGCAGCATGTCGCTGGTTAAGCGGTGGACGTGCTCGCCCGCGTGCCAGTCGGTAACCCAGCGGTTCCCCGCAAGCGATACGTCACCGCTTAACGACGTCGGGGTCAGCGTTAACTGGCCGTGGCTCTCGGCTTGCCCGCTCACCAACCGCAGCGGTGTTGGCTCAGGTAAGAACGGGGCCACATAGGGCTGCAGTACCGTCATATCGGGCAATGTGGCGTCTTGCCAGTGCAGTGTGACTTGCTCGGGCGCCTGCAAGCGGTCAAGACGGCGGTTGTCCAGCGAGGTGGTGAGTCGCAGTTGGGTATCGGTGGCATACGGTGTCTCAGCCAAGCTTTGATGTACTGTGACGCCGTTGAGCCTCGCGCTTAAGGAGAGCGTATCCGGCGTATCGTCGGATACGCGCAGCGTGATGGTGCCGTCGCCACGGGCGGTGTGAACCGCAGGGCGGCGTTCGGGGGAAACCCAGGCCGTCGTCTCGGTGGCATCAGAGGAAGTGCTTAGGGCTGCCTCGTCGACGTTTAGCGTCAGCGCAGGCGTGTTCAAGATGAGTTGGCTGCCAGCGTCGAGCTGACCATGCGTTAGGGTGATTGTGCCCTTAAGCTTGCCACGACCGCTGACGGCAAGCCAAGGCAGCGCCTCGATGTAGGGCATAAAAACGTCCCAAGCATCGGCGTGGGCGCTTAGCTCGGTATCGGCGGAGAGCGCGGCCGCCAAGTCAGGGTTTAAGGTGCCGTCGGCGGTCGTCGGCATCACTGGGTCCAGCGTGGCGCTGGCGTTTAGGTGAATATCCCGTGCCAAAACGGCACCATCGCTTTCACGCAGCACGCGCCCCTGGGTTAAGTCCAGCTCAGCATGGGGAATGGTCAGGGTGTCGCGGCTGAGGGTGGTTTGGCTGAAGCTGAGGCGACCGTCGCCCTGTAGGCTAATGTCACCTAGACGCAGTTTTCGGATGCCGTTCGCTTCTAAGGCGTCAATATGCATCTCACCGCGTAGCAGCGCCAGTAGCGAGAGTTCGAGCGTGGCGCGTTCGGCGTCGACGGAAAGCGCCAGCGTGCCGTCATCGCGGCTCAGGCTCAGCCCTTTGACCTCCCAACGGCCGGGGTGGTGGCTACTGCCTTGGTCCCAGCGCACCTCCACGCCCTCTATTTGCGAAATGCGTTTAGGTAACCATTGACTGTTGAGCAGCCAGTAGCTGCCCGCAAACCACAGCGCCACCAGACCGAGGATAAGCACCAGTGTTATCGCTAGCCATCGCGGAAAGCGGTTTTTGGCAGAGGGTGGGGCGGCTTTTTTGTCTGTCGTTGTGGTCGGCATACGCGCGGTCTAAAAGACGGCTCCTGTTAAACGCGGTTTTATGGCATGATGCGCGGCGTTGTTTATGATGGACGACTAACTTTAACGCTAGGCAGGCAGCAAACGCCATGTTCAAGGATTTTTACGCGCAGCGCGGAGAGTACGTGGTGATCTCCGCTGAGCAGGCCAGCCGCTTCGCCAAGGGCGTTGCCGGTGACTACAACCCCATCCATAATCCGGATGCACGCCGCTTTTGCGTGCCCGGCGACCTGCTTTTTGCGCTCGTGCTCGAACGCTTTGGGCTATCGCAATCGATGGAATTTCGCTTTTTGAGCATGGTGGGCGCGGACACGCCCCTACGCTTTCATGAGGCGGATGACGGCTCGATTCACGTCAGCGACGAAGGCGGTAAGTGCTATTTACAAGCGACTCGCGGGGGCGCCACTACCCACGAAGAAGCCGCCGTTGATGCGTTTGTGCGCTGCTACGTGGCGTTTTCAGGCAAAAACTTCCCGCACTATTTAAAACCGCTAATGGAAGATAAAGGGGTGATGTTCAACCCCAAGCGCCCGCTCGTTATCTACGACAGCATGGGGTTCACTTTGGAGCGGCTCGACGGTTTGTCACCCGGGTTGGCGCTGACGCGCTCCTCGCTTGAGGTATTGGGCAAGCGCGCCGATGCGTTGCTGGAATTTTCCATTCAATCGAACGGTGAAGCGGTGGGATGGGGCTCGAAGAAACTCGTGGTCAGCGGCCTTTGCGACTATGACGCCGAGGCGATGGAGGCGATTGTCGCTGAGTTCTACCGCCTGAAAGCCGCCTACGAAACCTCTAACGCCTAGACGTAAGGCTACACCACCACGGTGACCGGGCAGGGAGCGAGCTCAATCACTTTTTGGCTTACGCTGCCCATCAGCGACTCCCGCCAGTGGCCTAGGCCGCGTCGTCCCATCACTATCACCGGGCTGTCGTCGCATTTTTGTGCTTGCTCGGCGATGGCTTCACCGTAGTGTTCGGCGTGCAAGACGGTGTCTTGAATGCCCGTTGGCACGTCCCCCAGTGCTTCGCGGGTGTTGGTTAATACCCGTTCAGCTTCAGGCTCGCCGTTATCCAGCGGTGGCACCTCGCCGGGGGGCTGACAGTAGATAATCTCGACCGGGATATTGCCGCTGCGGGCTAAATCGCCTGCCAGGCGCGCGGCGAGGTCGCTCTCTGCGGAACCGTCAGTGGGGAGAAGAATTCGCCCGATATAGGCCGTTTCGGTAATCTCAGCGTCGGCATGCAATACGGTTACGGGGCCTTTAGCGCGGTGAATCACGGCGTTGCTGACACTGCCTTTTACCCACTTGCCAATTTCGCCTAAATGTCGAGCACCCATCACTAGCTGGGATTTTTTATGCTGGCGTGCATGTTCGACAATGGCGCGCTCGGGCTGACGCACAAAGCTTGTGTCGCGCAGGCGTACCTCTTCCACTGTCAGTTCCGAGGCAAAGGATAGGTCTTTGAGTGCGCGACGGGCCTCGTCAAAAGCGACATCGGCTTTGGCGTCTTGCTGCTCGCGGTCAAAGTCCACCTCACCCTCACGGTTGGCGGGTAAATCACTCAGTTCAGCGGGGTGTAAGGGCAATACGTTAACGAGTTGTAAGGTGGCGTGGTGGAGGCTCGCCAGTAGCGCGGCGTGGCGCGTTGCGGCGTTAGCCTCCTTGGACCCGTCGATGGGCACGATTACCCATGAAATTTGCTCACTCATGCAAGGCTCCTTGCGTATCTGTTCAGCCGGTCCGGCCTCTACGTCGTTAGTTTAAGCGGGTGCCATCAACGTTGCCACTGGGGTATTCTCAAAGGTAGCAACACAATGGGCTTTGCCTTTTACCCTATCAAACGCCTATAAAAAAGCGCCGTTAGCGCTTTCTCGCTAAATAAGGGATCACCATGAACCAACGCAAAACGTTAACGCTGGCCGTGGCGGCCACTGCCTTAGCGCTCTCTTCACTGTCGGCGCAAGCGCGTGATTTTCGCCTGGGTTTGATTACGCCGCCGCAGCATTTGTGGTCAACCGAAGCTGAAGCGTTCGCCGAGACTTTGCACGAACGCTCGGGCGGCGAGCACAGCGTGTCGGTTTTCCCAGCGCAGCAGTTAGGCAACGAAGCGCAGATGGTGCAGCAGCTGCAAACCGGCGCGTTGGATATGGCGTTTTTAACCATTGCCGAGATTTCCAATCGGATTCCCGATTTCGGCGCGCTCTATGCCCCGTATCTGGTCGATAACGTCAACCACGCGGCAAGCCTTTTGCGCTCTGACGCAGCAGGCGAGCTGTTGGACTTAATGCCCCAAGGCGCGGGGTTGGTGGGGGTTGGCTACGGCATGGTGGGGATGCGCCAGGTCTTGAGCCGCGACCCGATTACCTCCGCTGAGGATATGCAGGGCTTGCGTTTGCGCATTACGCCCTTCGAGCCGATTCGTGACTTTTACACCGCCACCGGGGCCGCGCCAGCGCCGATGCCACTGTTGGAAGTCTACGATGCTCTGGCAAACGGCCAGGTTGACGCCATCGATATGGATTTTGACTCGATTTTGATTCTGAAATTCTACGAGCAGGCGGATAACCTACTGATCTCCAACCACATGATGTTCCCGATGGTGGGCGTGGTATCCGGGCGGGTGTGGCGTGAACTTTCCGCTGAGGATCGCGAGCTGATCGACACGACGATGTCCGAGCATCTGGAAAACGTGCTCGCCGGCTTTGAAGCGAAAGATGCCGCGCAGGAAGAAGAAATCCGTGCGCTGAATATCAATATCGTCGAAGCGGATGCCGGGTTCTTTAGCGAGGCGATTGCTGAGTGGGAGGCGATCTGGGCGCCCAAGGCTCCGATGTTAGACACGCTGCGTGAAGAGGCCGAGCGTCTGCGGGATCAGTGATGCTACAGCGTTTATCCACCGGGCTTGCCCGCGTTGAAGAGGTTACCGCCGCCTTATTGGCGGCGGTGGTGACGTGCTTGATTCTTACCAATATCGCCTTCCGTGCCTTGGGTAGCCCACTTTATTGGATCAGCGAGCTTTCAATCTACGCTATGATTTGGATGACGTTTTTGATCGCAAGCGCGGTGTTAAAGCGCCGCCAAGGTATCGCGGTGACGCTGCTGCCCGAGGCGCTGCCACAAACCGGGCGTAAGCTCGTCACCCTCTTTGTGGATAGTGTGGTACTTGTGTTTGCGCTTCTGATGGTATGGCTCTGCTGGCAGTGGTATCAGCCGTTGACGCTCGCCCGGTTAGGCTTTGATACCCAGGCGTTTCAAGGCGAGACATTTAACTTTATCTACGCCGAAAACACCTCCACGTTGGGCGTCAAAAAATTCTGGTTTTGGCTTATTGTGCCGTGGTTTGCGCTGTCGTTGACCCTGCACGGTACGGCGAATCTTATCCAAGCCCTTTGGCAGTGGCGAAACCCGACCGAAGAGCCTGCTTCGGAGACGCTGCTATGACCGTGATGGTATTTGCGCTGTTGCTACTTGGTGCTGTGCCGATCGCCTTGGTACTGGCGCTGACCGCCATGTGGTACATCTATGCCTCCGGCAATACAGTGTTGTTTGCGTCCTACCCGCAGCAGCTCTTCAGTGCGATTGAAAGTTACGGCTTACTGGCGATCCCGCTTTTTATGCTCGCCGGTGAGTTGATGAATGAAGGCGGGCTGACGCGGCGGTTGATTGCGTTGGCGCGGATTTTTGTCGGCGGTTTTCGCGGCGGGCTGGCGTATATCAACTTGATCGCCAATATGATGATGGCGGCGATAATCGGCTCGGCGGCCTCGCAAATTGCGATTATGTCGCGTGCGATGGTGCCCGCCATGGAGCACGAGGGCTACGACAAACCCTATAGCGCGGCCATTACTGCGGCGGGCGGCTTGCTCTCGCCGATTATTCCGCCGTCGATGTTGTTTGTGCTGTTTGGCGTGATTGCGCAGGTGCCCATTGCCGAGATGTTTATCGCCGGGCTTTTGCCGGGTCTGTTACTTGGCTTGGCTTTTTTTATTGTGATTGCCGTCGTGGGACTTTTGCAGCAGTACCCGCGCGGGCAGTGGCCCAGCCGACAGCAGGCGCTTGCGGATTTTGCCTGGGGGTTACCGGCGCTCTCGATTCCGGTAATTATCATTGGCGGTATTTTGTTGGGCATCGCCACCCCCACTGAGTCGGCGGCGCTGGCTTCATTAGCCGCGCTTTTAATCGGCCGCTTTGTTTACCGTGACCTTGATCTGGGGCGGCTGCCCCAGGTGCTGCGTCGCACGGCGGTTAATGCGGGGCTGGTGATTATGCTTATCGCCGCAGCCGGGGTGTTTGGTTGGGTGGTGGTGTATGAGCAATTGCCGCAAATGGCCGCCGCCTGGATTGCCGCGCTGACCACCGATCCGTTTATGTTCTTACTGCTGTTGATCGGCGTCTTGTTGCTGGTCGGCATGGTGATCGATGGCATCGCTGCGCTTATTCTGGTGGTGCCGATAGTGCTACCGATTGCGCAAAACCAGTTTGATATCAGCGCGTATCAGTTTGGTGTGGTGGTGTGTTTGACGCTTGTGATGGGGCTGTTGACGCCGCCTGTCGGCGCCGGGCTTTTCGTGGCCTCGTCGATGACCGGCGCGCCACCGCTGAAAATCTTTCGTGCGCTGCTGCCGTTTTTGCTGGCAACGCTCATCATACTGGTGCTACTGGCTTGGCAGCCCTGGTTAACGGAAGCGCTAATTGACCGCTAGCTGCCCCTTGCAGCATAAATTCAGCGCACGGCGGAAGGAGCATTGACCCCACCTTGAGAATCTTGTTTACTCGCGTAATGCCCGTTGACGCTTACGTCAACTTACTGCTACATCCTTTACCCACAACAAACATAAAGACGATAGGAGACACTGCATGTCCGTTCGCGAAATCCCCATGTATATCGATGGCAAACCGGTCATCTCGCAAAGCCAAGATTGGCATGATGTAGTCAACCCAGCGACGCAGGAAGTCGTGGCGCGGGTACCGTTTTGTACCGCTGAAGAAGTTGAACGCGCGGTGGCAAGTGGCAAAGAGGCGTTTAAAGAGTGGCGCAAAGTGCCGCTGGGTAAGCGCATGCGCATTATGCTCAAGCTACAAGCATTGATCCGCGATAACACCGCCGAGCTTGCCGCGCTGATTACCGAAGAACACGGCAAGACCCTGCCGGACGCAGAAGGCGAAGTGGGCCGTGGGCTGGAAGTGGTCGAGCACGCGTGTTCCATCACTTCGCTGCAGCTTGGCGAGCTTGCGGAAAACGCCGCCAATGAAGTCGACGTTTACAGCATGCATCAGCCGCTGGGCGTTGGGGCGGGTATCACCGCGTTCAACTTCCCCATCATGCTGCCGTGTTTTATGTTCCCGCTGGCTATTGCCACCGGTAATACCTTCGTGCTCAAGCCCTCCGAGCAAGACCCGAGTTCCACCATGCGTTTGGTCGAGTTGGCCCACGAAGCGGGCGTCCCTGCGGGCGTGCTGAACGTGGTCCACGGCGGGCCGGATGTGGCTAACCAGATCGCTGATCATCAAGACATCAAGGCGCTGTCGTTTATCGGCTCCACCCACGTAGGCTCGCTACTCTATAACCGTGCCGCTGCGGCGGGTAAGCGCATGCAGTCGATGATGGGGGCCAAAAACCATTGTGTCGTGATGCCGGACGCCAACCGCAGTCAGGCCATCAACAACTTGCTAGGGTCGGCTTTTGGTGCCGCCGGACAGCGCTGTATGGCCAATTCCGTTGTCGTCTTAGTGGGCGATGCATGTGAATGGCTGGAGGATATCGTCGAGGGCGCACGTGGCATGAAAGTTGGCCCTGGCACCCAACGCGACGCCGACTTGGGCCCGCTGGTATCGCCGCAGGCCAAAGAGCGCGTCGAGCGGTTGATTACCGCGGGGGAAAAAGAGGGCGCCAAGTTAATGGTGGATGGCCGCGGTTGTACGGTCGACGGCTACCCAGAGGGCAACTTCGTTGGGCCGACGCTCTTTGCCGACGTCAACGCCGATATGACGATTTACCGAGAAGAAATATTTGGCCCGGTGCTGTGTGTGGTTAACGTGGAAACGCTGGATGAGGCGATCGAGTTCATCAACGCCAACCCCAACGGCAACGGCACCTCAATCTTCACTAATTCCGGTTGGGTGGCGCGCCGCTTCGAGACCGATATCGATGTGGGCCAGATTGGCATCAACGTGCCGATTCCGGTGCCGGTGGCTTACTTCAGCTTTACTGGTTCGCGCGCCTCCAAACTTGGCGATCTCGGCCCCAACGGCAAGCAGGCCATTGCGTTTTGGACACAAACCAAAACCGTTACCGCGCGCTGGTTTGAGCCGGAAAACGTCTCTAGCGGCATCAACAGCACGATTTCATTGGGCTAATCGCCTTTTTGAGAAACAGCAAAGCCCCGCACAAGCGGGGCTTTGCTGGACGTGTGATGCAATAATGCAGTGGCAGGTGTTAGGCAGACTCAAACAGTGGCGCACTTGCGATGAGTAAGCGCTTAAAAGGCTCTAGCTGACTTTCGTGCAGTATTAGGCGTGTTCTTTCTGTGGCGAAGTGGCGCCCCGGTGGAGCCAAAAACGCGAATTCCCCTTCTTCTAGGTGAAACTCGTGAATTTCGCGTATGCCTTGAGAGGTGCGGCACTGGCTGCTGCGGTAGGCGTCATCTTCACCGTATACGAGGCGATGATACATTTTAAACAGGGTGTAAAGCGCCAGACCGCCCTCAAAGGAGGGCCAGCGTGCTGGCCGGGCTCTGGTTTCATCGTCCAGCGGTTGGCCGTCGGCTTTGGCATCGGCCATCGCGTCACTTAGGGGCTTGGCCAGAAGCGAGCCCTTTTGTTCGGGAAATGCCACGTTGTTTTTCATTGCTGAGGTAAATTCGTCTGCCGCGCGATGTAAATCGGTTATGTCGCGAAGCGGATATTCCATGTACTTAAGATCGGCGGGTTCGCAGCCGCCGTTCTCCCAGCCGTGAATCACGCGCAGCGTGAGAAGATCGTGCTGCATGGGGCGAACGGCCAACAGATAGAGCATCACACGGATATGCAGCTGGCGCTCATGACTGTCGTTATCAAATGCGTGGTAGGGGTCGACAAATAGCTCGTGAAGACGCCCGGGGGTATGTTCCTTCGCTTCGGTATAGCGCATGAGGCTTCCCTATAAACTCACGGTGGCGCAGGGTAGCGCCTTTATATATAGCGGATAAGAGTCGATGTATGACCAATGCAAAACTAACTTCAGTATGGAGAGCCTAACGACAGATTAAAAGAGCCAAGCAACTGAATAGCGCGTTTGTTTTAGCTTTCTTACGTAAACGGCACCCTCAGACGCACTATGTTAATTCCACAACAATAAACGGAGTTTTTATGACGTCATCCATTAGCCGGTTTAGCGTTCCAGAATCGCTGGAAGCGCTGCCCGACGATATTCGCGACACCATACTGGCCGTGCAGGAAAAGGCCGGGTTTGTGCCCAACGTGTTTTTAATGTTGGCGCACCGCCCGGCAGAGTTTCGCGCTTTTTTCGCGTATCACGATGCATTGATGGAGCGTGAGTCGGACACCTTAACCAAGGCAGAAAAAGAGATGATTGTGGTCGCGACCAGCGCGCGCAACCGCTGTCTTTACTGCGTGGTCGCCCATGGTGCGCTGGTGCGTATCTATAGCAAAACCCCAGAGCTTGCCGATCAGGTGGCGGTGAACCACCGTACCGCGCCCATTAACGAACGCCACCGCGTGATGCTCGACTTTGCCATGTACTGTGGCGTGGAAGTCGGCGAGTTAACCGATGCATGGGAAGAGCGGCTCACCAATGTCGGTTTTACCCGCGAAGATATCTGGGATATCGGTGCCATTACGGCGTTTTTTGGTCTTTCTAACCGGCTTGTGACCCTCACGGGTACGCCACCTAACCAGGAGTTCTATCTGATGGGGCGCGTGCCGCGGGAGAAATAACACGGTGGCCATGGCTTTACTGTCCGCGCTAATTGCGTAACCATATTCACCACGGATAATCCGTCTCACAATTAATTCACTGTCGCCAGGGGAGCCCACTTGGGCTGAGAACGCACACACCCGTGCTGACCCTGGAACCTGATCCGGTTCATACCGGCGGAGGAAGTGCGACATGCCTTACCTAACCACTGCGGCACTGGCTGCGGCGCTTTTCTGTTTTGCTTACCTTGGCCTGCGCGCACGCCGTGCTGATGGCTTGTTGGATGATTATGTCACCGCGCGCAATTCCCAATCGGCGGGAACGCTGGGGCTTTCGTTTTTGGCCTCGGGCATGGGTGCGTGGATTTTGTTTGCGCCGCCGGAAATCGGCGCCTTTGTCGGGCCGGTAGCGCTTGCCGGCTACGCCATCGGCTCGGCGTTGCCGTTTATCGTGCTTGGCCTTTATGGCCCCAAAATCCGCCAGGCGCTGCCACAGGGGCGCAGCATCGCCGAGTTTGCCGAGGCCTGTTACGGACGTGGCGTGCGGCGCTGGGTGTCCCTGGTGTCGGTAGCCTACATGGCGTGTTTTCTTGCTGCCGAGCTAACGGCTATTGGCGCGATTACATCGCTGCTCTCGGATGTGCCGCCGGCGCTGGTGATCTTGGGCGTGGCGCTTACCACGCTGGCGTACACCGCCGTGGGTGGCCTGCGGGCGAGCCTTGCCACCGACCGCTGGCAGGCGTGGCTGTTGATCGCGCTATTGATGATTGTCGGCGGCGTGGCGCTCACGTCGCTGCCTGAGTTGCCACAAACCGCCGCGCTGCCTAGCGCGCCAATAGGGAATGCACTGAGCGTGGCGCTCACCCTGGTCATCGCGGTTACTGCGGCGAATCTGTTTCACCAAGGCTACTGGCAGCGGGTATGGGCCGCCGAGAATGACCAAAGCCTGGGGCGCGGCGCCTGGTTGGGTGGTGGCGCGACAGTGCTGGTGGTGATGCTGATTGGAAGCCTTGGGATGCTCGCGGCGATGAGCGGCGTCGCCCTGGGCGAGCCGCCGATTCCCTTTTTTGCGCTATTAAGCGAGGCGCCGGGCTGGCTTGCGCTACCGGCGCTGGTGCTAGCGGTAACGCTGGTGGCCTCCAGTGTCGATACGCTGCAAAACGGTATCGCATCGCTGGCGGCGGGCAATAGCCGCCAAAGCCGTTGGTCGCTGGCGGCGGCGCGCTGGGGCACGGTCGCGCTGATGGTGCCGGTGGTGGTGGTAGCCCTGCAGGGGCTCTCGGTGCTGCGTTTATTTTTGATCGCAGACCTGCTCTGTGCGGCGATTGTGATCCCCGTGCTGCTCGGTTTATGGCAGCGGATGACGCCGCGTGCGGCGGTGGCAGGCGGCGTTGGCGGCATGCTCGGCGCCATTCTCCCTGGCTGGGTAGTGCAAGGTAGCTTAAGCGCTGGGCTGATGGCGGCAAGCTTCCCCAACAGCATTCCCACGCTGCCACCATTTTTGGGCGCGTTGGTGGCTTCTACCCTGGTGAGTGTGGTGATGGCGACAATGAACCGGGCGCGTTGACAGAAAACCTGTCTGACGGCAGCAAGGCGGCATCTAACGCGTTATGCTAGGAAAAAACATAACCGTGTTCCGTCTCTATGCTTGGCTACCCCATTCCTGCCAATGAAACACAGCGCTTGGCCGCGCTACACCAGATTAAACTGCTGGATACCCCCGATGACCCGGTGTTTGACCGGGTCACTCGGCTGGCTACTCGGCTGCTAAACGTTCCGATTGCGACAGTAACGTTGATTGATGCCGACCGTCAGTGGATCAAATCGCGCGTAGGCACCGATACCCGAGAAACAACGCGGAAAGTGGCGTTTTGTTCGCACACTATCGCCGAGGGTGCGCCCCTGGTGGTGGAGGATGCCCGTCAAGACCCACGCTTTAGTGCCAATCCTTTTGTCGATTGCGAAAATGGCATACGCTTTTATGCGGGTATACCGATATTCTCTTCTGAGGGCTATGCGCTTGGTTCGCTTTGCGTTGTGGATACGCAGCCGCGTCACCTGCACGAGGACGAACTCGCCGCGCTTAAAGACTTGACCGATATATTGAACGATGAGATTCGCCTGCGTGAGCATTTGACCCGCGAGCAGCAGCGCCGCGCGATATCACAGCGCGAGCTTGACGCACTTCACAGGAGTCTCGAAGAACAGATCGAGCGGCGCACCCGCGAGCTGAATTTAGTCATTGAATCGGCGTACGACGCCTATATCAGCGCGGATGAAAATCACCGTGTGCTGGATTGGAATCGTGCCGCAGCGGCGATGTTTGGCTGGTCGCGCCAAGAGGCGCTAGGGCAGTCGCTGCAAGCGCTGATTTTCCCTCATGGTGTGCCTGAGTACGATGACGCAACGCCCATCGAGGTGAATGCTTGTCGCCGCGATGGCCGTGAGACGCCGGCTGAAGTGCGGATGAAATCGCTGCGCGTTGAGGGCAAACACCGCTATAGCCTCTTTCTCCACGATATTACCGAGCGCCGTCAGCTAGAGCAGCTGCGCGACCGAGAGGCGCGAGAAGATGCGCTCACACAGCTGCCCAATCGCCGTGCGCTAGATGAGCGGTTGCTCGATGCCATGGCCAGAGCCCGGCGGCTTCAGCAGCCGCTCGCGGTACTGTTTTTAGACTTGGATGGTTTTAAAGCCGTGAATGATGATCACGGCCATGCCGTGGGCGATGAGCTGCTGCGTGACATTGCGAAACGCCTACGCCACAGCGTGCGCGAAACCGATTATGTCGCGCGCTGGGCGGGTGACGAGTTTGTGATTGTATTAGAAGGAATGGCGCCTGAGGCAATACAGGGGCTTAGCGAAAAGCTGATTCTTACCATTGAAGCGCCGATCCAGTTGGGCGAAATGTCACTTTATGTCAGTACCAGCATTGGCGTGGCAAGCTACACTCCAGCGAGCAATGAAACGGCACAAGAGCTGTTAAAGCGCGCCGACGTGGCGATGTACGAAGCCAAGCAAGCAGGCAAAGCGCAAGTTAAAATCGCACAGCAAGGAAAAGCATGATTCGCGTATTACTCACACTGCCGGATGGCACCACACAAGAGGGCGATGAAACGCTGATAGCGCTCTTTCGCGAAACCCCCAAAAGCCATATCTGGGTGGATATGCACGGCGAGGAGCAGGCGCAGGAGCTAGCGTTACTTGAGTCCTTTGAGTGTCACCCGCTTGCCATTCAAGATGCTCATAAAGAGCGTCACCCGCCGAAGATAGAAGAGTTTGAAACGCACACGCTGATTATCTATCGCGGTATTTCCTCGTTTGATGCCGAGCTTAACTATGTGCCGCAGCAGGTGAGCTTTTTCATCGGCGAACGTTTTTTGATCACCTTGCACCCGGGTGAAGCCCTAAGCATTGAGCGGTTATTCAACGAGGCAGGTGCCACGCTTTTGCGTCAATCCCCTGAGCGTGTTGCGCTGCGTGTGATGTACATCTCGGCCGGGTTTTATATCGATAGCCTGTTGCAATTTGAAACCGCGCTGAGCGATATCGAAGATGAGCTGCTAGCCGCGGGCAACGACGACCTGATGCGACGGATTACCGCCTACCGTTCGCGATTGGTCAAAATGCGCCGCGTGTTCAGCTATCACAAGGGCATCACGCAGGAGCTCACCGCCTATGACTACGCGCATCTGCCCCGCGATGATAGTGAAACCCTGCACGCCATCACCGATGTGGAGGATCGCTTTGAGCGTCTCTATACCCTCACGCAGATGTATTACGATATTTGCGGTGACTTAGTCGACGGCTATATCTCGATTTCCTCGCATCAGCTCAATATCACCATGCGCGTGCTAACGGTGATCACCGCCATCTTTGTGCCGCTGACCTTTATCGCCGGTATTTACGGCATGAACTTTGAATATATGCCCGAGCTTGGCTACCGCTATGGCTATTTCTTCGTCTGGGGTGTAATGCTGGGTATCGGCATCACGCTAATTTGGCTCTTCAAGCGTCAGCGCTGGTTTTAACCTGTTGCTATAAGAAGTGCGCGATTGCGTGTGCGCCCCATGGCGACGCGGCGAAAGTTTGTTATCGTCATGGTTTGATTATCGACAACCAAGAGGAGTCAGCCATGGCAGATAACATCGCTAACCTGCCCACTCGCATGGCCGCTATGGTACTGACCGGACACGGCGGCATTGAAAAGCTTGAATATCGCGTCGATGTACCCGTGCCGACCCCGGGGCCGGGCGAGGTGCTGGTGCAAGTGACCGCAACCGCCAAGAACAACACCGACCGCAAGGCGCGCGAAGGGCTCTACCCGACCAAAGATAAACAGGACGTGACCTCGTTTGCCATGGGCGGCGAGCCGACGCTGACGTTTCCGCGCATTCAAGGCGCGGATATCGCCGGGCGCGTGGCCGCCGTGGGTGAGGGCGTTGACCCCTCGCGCATAGGCGAGCGCGGCCTGTTGGATTTCAACCTTTACGCTGATGCACGCCGCGATATCAACCTAACGCCGGACTACTACGGCCATGGTGCGGATGGTGGCTTTGCCGAGTACGTCGTACTGCCGGCGGATCAGTTTCATTCCATTCCCAATCCTGAGCTCAGCGACGCCGAGCTTGCCGCCATGGGCATGTGCTCGTACCAGACCGCCTATCATATGATGACTTCCGCCAAGGTGAGCACCGGCGAGCGCGTGCTGGTGAGCGGAGCCAGCGGCGGCGTGGGCACGGCGCTGATTCAGCTCTGCCGTGTGGTCGGGGCGATCCCTTACGCGGTGAGCCAACCCGATAAAGCCGATGCGCTGCTTGAACTCGGCGCTGAGGCGGTGATTGACCGTGGCGATTTGCCAACGTTCGTGGACCGCGTGCTTAAGGCAACCGGCGGCGCGCCGATTGACGCGGTGATGGACTTGGTGGGTGGTGAGATGACGAATTTGTTTATCGATACCATGATCCAGGATATGAAAGCGCGCACCACCTACCCGCGCCTATCGATTGCCGGGGCCAGCGGCGGCAACGTCAGCGAGATGATGTGGACGCGGGTTTATCTCTACCAAGTGCAAATTTTCGGTGTCTCCCACGGCACTCGCAAAGAGGCCGAACAGCTGATGGCGTGGATTCGACGCGGTGAGCTTAAACCGGTGCTGCACGCGGCATTCAAACTCTCCGAGCTGCACGAGGCCGAGCGCTATTTCGTCAATCGCGATAGCAACTACCTGGGTAAGATCGTGATCGTCCCGGACAGCCAGTGGCAAAACCACGGCGCGCCGTTTGCCCTAAACGCCTCTAACGAGAATGCTTCTAACGAGTCAGTGAGCCGCGCATGAATACCACACATACCATCCAACTGATGGATACCCACGCAGGCGGCGACGTGAGCCGTATTGTCACCGGCGGTATCGATTTGCTGCCGGGCGCCACGGTGCGCGAGCAGATGGAGTACCTGCGCGACGATGCTGACGGCCTGCGCCAGCTGTTGCTGACCGAGCCTTACGGTATTCCCGAAATGTCGGTGGATTTGCTTGTGCCTGCCACCCACCCCGAGGCAGTTGCGGGCTACATCATCATGGAAGTCATGGGCTACCCCATTTACTCCGGCTCCAACACGCTGTGCACCGCTACCGCCGTACTGGAACACGGTATCGTGGCGAAACAAGAGGGCGTGCAGCACTTCAAGCTCGAAGCGCCGGCGGGGCTGGTGAATATCGAAGCCACGGTGAAAAACGGCGTGGTGGATGCGGTGACCTGCGAAGGACTGCCCAGTTATATCGACACCTATCGCGCTACCATCAACGTGCCCGATATTGGCGAAGTTACCTATTCCATCGCCTACAGCGGCGGCTTTTACGCGCTGGTCGAGGCCGACGCATTGGGCTTCAAGCTGGTCCGCGAAGAGGAGCGAGCGCTGGCCGGTTGCGCGCACAAAATTGTCGAGGCGATCAAAGCCGAACGGGGGTTCTCCCACTACACCTTAGGCGATGTCGGGCCGTTGCCGTTTCTTCACTTTATGGGGCCGGAAGAACGCATCGCCGATGGCTACGTGCGTTCGCGCTCCACCACCTACGTTCATCCTGGTGTTATTTGCCGCAGTACCACCGGCACCGGCACCTCGGCGCGACTGGCCTTGATGAATTATGAAGGGCGGCTGCAGCTTGGCGATAAGCTGGAAACCGTCTCGCTGCGCGAAACCGGCTTTATCGGCACTTTTACTGGCACCCATACAGAGGGGGCTTACCAGGTGGTAGAAAATAACATCACCGGGCGCAGCTACGTGCTGTCGAAATCCGATATCGTTATCAATTGCGAAGACCCGCTGGTCTACTGCGGCAACCTCCATCACATCTTAAGTGACCGTCACGCCCACGCTCTTGTAATAGGTGCGTAACTGATAAGGATCCCTAATGAGCGAATACCGTTTGGATGACCAGCCGCTGGAGGCCGGGACGCTGTATCGTCTGCTTTCAGGCACCATCTGCCCGCGGCCGATGGCTTGGGTGGCCACGCAAGATAGCCAGGGCAACGCGAATTTGGCGCCGTTTTCGTTTTTTAACGTAGTGAGCGTCAATCCGCCGGTGCTTGGTTTCTCACCGCTACAAACGCCGCAAGGTCAGAGCAAAGATACTGTGCGCAACTTATGTCAGGTGCCCGAGTGCGTCGTGCACTTATGCGGCGAAGCGCTGGTGGAAGCGCTCAATATCACCAGTGCGAGCTTGGCTCCTGAGGAGGATGAGTTCGCCTTGGCGGGGCTTGAAAAAGCCACCATGCCAGGGATTCGCGTACCGCGAGTTGCCGCCGCGCCGGTCGCTTTTGGTTGCAAGCTTTATGACATGATCCGCTTCGGCGAGCAGCCCATGGCGGGGAGTTTGGTGCTGGCCGAAGTTGTCTCGATCTATATCGACGACGCCGTCTGGGACGGGCGCCATGTGGATATAGAGGTGCTTAAGCCCGTGGGCCGTTTAGCGGGCAGCGATTACATACGCTGCACTGATCGTTTCGCCTTGGAACGCCCCGCGTAACGCTCAAGGGTTGAAGTTATCGACTTTCGACTACACTAACTCTATAAAAGCATTTGATGTTAGAGCGAAAGGAGGCGTAATGACGACACTGGTAATCGGTGCTAACGGCCAGATTGGTAAGCAGTTTTGCGAGCTAGCGAAAGAGGCCGGTGAGCCCATCAAAGCCATGGTGCGTAGCCATGAGCAAACCGACTGGTTTACCCAGCACGGCATTGATGCCGTGGTGGCGGATCTAGAAGACGACTTTTCCCATGCATTTGACGGTTGTGATCAGGTCGTCTTTGCCGCTGGTTCCGGCCCCCATACCGGCCCCGATAAAACCCTGATGATTGACCTTTACGGTGCTATTCGCGCAGCGGATATTGCCAGTGAAAAAGGCCTTTCGCGCTATTTGATGATCAGCGCCATGCGCGCAGAAAACCCGTTGGAAGCCCCGGAAAAGCTGCGCCCTTACATGGCGGCTAAATTCGCGGCCGATGCGCATCTTAAGATGAGCACTGTTCCCCACGTGATCTTAAAGCCCGGTCGGCTGACTAATGAGCCTGCCAGCCAGCGATTTGCCGGTTCGCTTGAAGAAGCGGGAGACGACAATCAAGTATCTCGCGCAAATGTCGCTCATGCGCTGCTTTATGCCTTACAGCACCCTGAGACCACGCAGCGGGAATTTGTTTTGCTAGACGGACAGCGCGAATTGGTAGACGTCATGCAGTAACGCTGCAGAACGATGTGTCGAATGCTTGAAGTGGTTGGCTTTCGACTACACTCATTTTGTAGTTACCACTAATTGTAGTTACCACTGATTGTAGTTGCCACTGATACCACAATACATTTCACTGCATAACGGCGAGGAGTACAGACATGAGCGGCAAACGTATCCTAATGATTACCGGTGACTTTACCGAAGATTACGAAACCATGGTGCCCTTTCAGGCATTGATGGCGGTTGGCCACCAAGTCGACGCCGTGTGCCCGGATAAAAAAGCGGGTGATAGCGTCGCCACCGCGATTCATGATTTCGAAGGCGATCAAACGTATACCGAAAAGCCGGGCCACCGCTTTGCACTAACCGCTGATTTTGAAAGCATTAATCCTGCCGATTACGATGCGTTGGTCGTGCCGGGTGGCCGGGCGCCGGAGTATCTACGTTTAAATAAAGACGTGCTAACAATGATTCAGCACTTTTTTGAAGCGAATAAGCCCGTGGCAGCGATTTGTCATGCCGCGCAGCTGCTCGCTGCCGCCAAGGTGTTAGATGGCAAGCAGTGCTCGGCTTACCCGGCGTGTCAGCCAGAAGTCGAGCTAGCGGGAGGACGCTTTGCTGACTTGGAAGTGACCGACGCGGTCACCGACGGCAATCTCGTCACAGCTCCGGCTTGGCCTGCTCACCCCGCGTGGTTAGCACAGTTTATGGCCTTGTTGGATCGCTAATTTGGTCGCCATATAAGTCAGCGTTAAAGCGACTAGCCACGATGACGCAGCGTGATACGAACTCAGACATCGCCACCCAGGTGCGCGCACTGCTGGTGGAGAGCCCGGATGACGCATTACCCATGACCTACCAGCAAGTGGCCCAGGCGCTTGGGCTTGCGCCACCGCGCACTATTCAGCGCGTTGCCCAGGCGCTTGAGCAGCTCATGGCTGAGGATGTCGCCGCTGGGCGGCCGATGATCGCCGCGCTGGTGGTTAGCCGTCGAGGCGATGATCTGCCCGCCACCGGCTTTTTCGAACGAGCGGTAGCGTTGGGCCGTTTCCCCGCCGATACCTGCCAACATAAAGCGTTATATATCGCTGAGCGTGAGCAGGCGCTTAGGGATAGGTGCTAATGACCGATACTAGTGAAAGGTACCAGCGACAGGTACTGGGCACATTATCGTTTCCGCAGGGGTTCGAGCAGGTCACTCAAACCGTTGTGGTCAATCTCGTGCATTAAATGCAGAAGTTGGCCTATTTCTCCCGCAGGAAAACCTTCCCGCGCAAACCAGTTTAGGTACGGCCCGGGTAAGTCGGCGATAAGCCAGCCGGCATATTTGCCGAAGGGCAGCGTGCGCGTTACCAGCTTCTCAAGGTCTTCTGGGTTCACCGGTTCATTCCTTTAAAGCATAATTAATTTAGTGTCGCATGGCCTGTTCTTGGCGACGATGCTGCAACGGCGCGTCGCCAAAATAGCGCTTATAGTCGCGACTGAATTGCGGCCCACTTCGGTAGCCCACCGCCTGCGCCGCTTGGCTGACATTATGGTCATCTTGTAGCAGCAGTTGCTGGGCTTTAATCAGCCGCAGCTGCTTGATGTATTGCGCTGGCGATGCGCGAGTGATTTGTTTAAAGTGCTGGTGAAACGTCGAGGGGCTCATGTTGGCCTGCCGGGCTAGCTGCTCGACGCTGTAATCGTCGGCGAAGTGACGATGCAGCAATGACAGCACCTGAACGATACGCGCATAGTGGCCGTGGCCGCGCACCAATGCCCTGAGTGCCGGGCCTTGGTCTCCCTTCAATGCCTCAAATACGACATCGCGAATGCGCGCGTTACCCATCGTGGCAAGTTCCGCCGGATTGTGGAGGGCGCTCACGAGTCGCCCTACCGCGGCGTGCATGCCGTCATTCATCGCAACGGATGCCATGGGCATCGTAGTGGGATAATCGCCGGGCGCATCGCCCATGGTGGTCACCATCTCGCTAAGTAGCGCCGGCTCCAATTGAATGGAAACCCCCAGTAAAGGTGCTTCCGGGGTCCCATAGGTTTCACACTCAAACGGCAGCGGCAAGGTTTGTACCAAGTAGTGGCCGGGGTCGTAGTGAATTTCCCTATCGCCCAGATAGCCAATCTTCCGCCCTTGGGCAATGATAATTAAGCTAGGCTGGTAGAGCAGTGGTGTTCGAGCCCGGTGGTGGTCAAGGCTCAGCAGGGTGACGCCACTAAGTGCGGTAGGTGTTATGCCTTGTTGTTCCAGCAGCGGGGTGATCAACTCAGCCAGCGTACTGCCCACGCCGTCTATGTGCATGCTAGGGTTGAAGACTTCGCCCGACATAGCTACCTCATGAGAAAATTTCCAGCAATAAAGATAATTATGACATTTTCTAGCCCATCTTTTGTTATTTTATATCGTATGTATGGAGGATCGTGCAAAAGTTTCGTAGCTTCGTTCATCGCTATCTAAGCCTATTAGGTTAATAATGGGCGCCCATCCCCGTCGCTGAGGGGGATCACTGAAAAAGGAGCTTCATTCGATGAGCCAAGCTAATGCATATGCAGCCCACGCCGACGATAAGCCGCTTGAACCGCTAACGATTGATCGCCGTTCGCCGCGCCCCGATGATGTCGCCATTGAGATTCTTTACTGCGGCGTATGCCACAGCGATTTGCACTTTGCCAAAAACGACTGGGGGCTGACGCGTTACCCCGTCGTGCCCGGCCATGAGATTGTTGGCCGTGTTACCAGCGTAGGTGATGATGTCACGCGCTTTAAGGCCGGCGATGTCGTCGGCGTTGGCTGCATGGTCGACTCTTGCCGCACCTGTTCGGCCTGCCAGGATGACGTTGAGCAGTATTGTTTAAACGGCTTCACCATGACCTACGGCAGCGATGATCGCCAAGATGGCACCATGACCCAAGGTGGCTATGCTGAATCGATCGTGGTCAGCGAGCATTTTGTGCTTACCATGCCGGAAGGTATTGACCTGCCCTCTGCCGCGCCAATTCTTTGCGCTGGCATCACCACGTACTCGCCGCTTCGCCACTATGGTGTGAAAAAAGGCCATAAAGTGGGCGTTATCGGCATGGGCGGCCTTGGCCATATGGGCGTGAAACTGGCCAAAGCGCTTGGCGCTGAGGTCACGGTATTTACCCGCTCTGACGCCAAAGTCGAGGAAGCCAAGCGCCACGGCGCCGATCACGTCGTGGTCTCAACCGACGAAGCGCAAATGAAAGCGGTGGCTGAAACTTACGATTTCATGCTCGATACCGTGCCGGTCCAGCACGATATCAACCCTTACCTCGCTACGCTTAAGTACGACGGTACCCACATCATGGTTGGGTTGATGGACCCCATTGAACCGGCTGTTCAAGGTGCCAACCTGATCTTTAAGCGCCGTGTACTGGCGGGGTCGCTGATTGGCGGTATCGCCGAGACACAAGAACTGTTGGATTTCTGCGCCGAGCACAACATCACCTGCGATGTGGAAATGATCGATATGCAGAACATCAACGAGGCCTTTGAGCGCATGAAAAAAGGCGATGTTCACTACCGTTTTGTTATCGATATGAAATCGCTGAAAAACGCAGCGTAAAACCATAGAGAAAAACTAGCAGCGGCGCGGTAGATGCTGCTGAAAACGCCATCGGGGGAGTGCCCTCGGTGGCGTTTTTTATTAGTCTAAGGTCTATATTTTGGTAATGTTACTTCATATTGGTCAGGCTTGGCCGATGGCCGTTGATATTCACACCTAAAAAAGCAAAGGGATCAACAGGATGCATAACCTTTCGATTAAATGGAGCCTAACCGCTGCGCTGGTGATATTGCTATTAATCATTGGGTTGGTTAGCGGGCTGAGCTTTTACTCGAGCGTTACCAGTGAAAAAGCACTGCACGAATTAGCCATTAACAATGAAGAATTGGCGAACGCCGCTAACCGTACCCAAGTCAATGCCCTACGAGCTCAAACGTTTTTAGACCGCTACGCCAGCTTCAGCACCCAGGGGAACCCTGACAAAGGCCAGGAAAGCCAGGAAATGGCTCGCGCTGCCGTTGAAGCCGCCGAAGAGCGTTTCGAGCAGTTCCGCCAGGTTGAGCTGGCTGAGGATGACCCTCGCAGCGAATATGTCGAGGATATGGTGGTGGCTTACGATGCTTTCGTCACCGAGGGTATCATTCCCCTACTCGACGCAGCGCCGTTTCAAGTCCAGTTCCGTCAGGAAGAGTTAAGTGAGCTGGGGGCTGCCTTCGATGACGCCATGCTGGCGTTTACGGGATACGCCAACCAGCGTAGCGACACCATGTTGGACAATGTCTCCTCATTGAATAATATCGTGGGGATGATCGCCATTATCCTGCTGGTCATTGCCGTACTGGCAACGCTGATCATGCGCATGGTGATTGTGCGCGGTCTGGTGACACCACTGCGCGAGGCGGTTAGCCATTTTGAGCGGATTGCCAACGGCGATTTAACCGCAAACATTGAAGACCGAGGCCGAAATGAAGTCGGGCAACTCTATAAAGGGTTAGCCTTTATGCAGACCAAACTTAAGTCGCTGGTGACTTCGCTACGTGAAAATAGCGATAGTGTGTTCAGTGGCTCTGGCGATATTTCAGCGGGTAGCCAAGATCTCTCAGCGCGGACAGAGCAACAAGCCTCAGCGCTACAACAAACCGCCTCCAGCATGGAGCAAATGGCTTCTGCGATTAGCCGCAATACCGAAACGGCCCAAGAAGCGGATCAACTGTCGGTGGCGGCTTCGCAGTCGGCCGAAGCCGGGGGCAAAGAGGTATCTCATACGGTTCAGCTAATGCGGGATATCGCCATAAGTGCTGAACGCGTCAACGACATCATCGGTGTGATTGACTCCATTGCCTTTCAAACCAATATTCTTGCCTTAAATGCCTCGGTAGAGGCGGCACGGGCCGGTGAACAGGGAAGGGGGTTTGCCGTTGTCGCCAGCGAAGTGCGTTTGCTGGCAAGCCGCAGCGCTGATTCGGCCAAAGAGATCCGGCAGTTAATTGAAGCGACCACCGGTCAGATCAACCAGGGCGCGGCACAAGCAGAGCGAAGCGGCGAGACGATCAACGATACCGTGGATTCCATCCGTCAGGTCACCACACTAGTGAGCGAGATTTCCACCGCCACGCGTGAGCAAAACAACGGTATTGAACAAATCAATGCGGCACTGACCGAGATGGACTCCGTGACCCAGCAAAATGCTGCCCTGGTGCAGCAGACCAACGTGGCTGCTGTGTCGTTAGAGGGGCAAGCGAAACAGCTGGCCGACTTGATGGCGACCTTCCGGATAGAGCAGGGTGACGACGTGGCACGACAAAGTGTCGGCGCGAAGGACGCCTCAGTGCTGGCGGCGCCCCGAAAGGAAAGCCCAGAACCCCCGCGTGACAAGCAGGCAGTGCCAGCGCAACATGATAACGATGAGTGGGAAGAGTTCTAAATCACGAAGACTTACCCTGCCTCATACGAGGCGGGGTAAGACATCTAGACGCTGGCGCTGACTCTTATATAGACGTAATCCGCCGTCCAATTGTCATAGCCATCGTGTAGGGTGTAGCCCAAAGTCAGAAGCGCGTTATCGATAATCGTGAAGCGCAGATCCTCTTCAAGGCCGTGTATAAACGGTTCGGCAAAATGTGTTAGCCAGCGCTCCATCCCCGGGGGTAAAATTTTCGGGGATGGTACTAGCGCAAGACTCTTGACCTTAAACCCAACGGTTTCCAATACATGCCGATACTCATCCGGCGTGGGGAAATACCACGGGTAGCGCCCATGGGTGCTAATGCCACGAAACTGCAGCGCAGCGATCAGCGCCGTGCAAATCGCCGCAGTATTGCCATGTCCGCCAAATTCGGCCACAAAGCGTCCGCCGGGTTTTAGCGCCCGCTTAACGCCTGCCAATACTGTTTGCGGATCAAGCATCCAGTGCAGCAGTCCGTAGCTAAATACCGCATCAAACTCGTGATCAAAGGTCATTTGGTAGGCATCCATAACACGGGCATCCACCCCGCGCTCTTGCGCAGTGGCGACCCGTTCTTTCGCGGTATCTACCCCCACGACCTCGGCCCCGCGTTTGGCGATGCGCTCAATCAGCGTGCCATCGCCGCAGCCCAGCACCAAAATTCGCTCGCCTTGTTGGGGCGCAAGCATGCTTAATGCCTCATCACCTTGATTGGGTGCGAAGTTCGCATGCTGGGCGTACCCCTCAGGATTCCAAGGTTGCCTGGTAGGCTGGCGTGATGAATCAGTCATAAAAGCTTCTATGGTAGCGTTCGATTTGAGTCATTGACTAAGTATAGCGTGATACACGGCTAACTGCGTTGTGCCATCGGCATTTTAATGCAACGTAAAAGCTGGTTTTTGTATCTGAGTAATTGGTGGCTTAACACGGGTTCAGTAAATGGGCGCTGGCTATCCAATTAGCTGAGCTACCACTACGCTTAAAAGTGTATGTTCCTCTATTTCGTATCGTTGGCACAGGACGCACAGCATGAGTGAGGAAGAACAAGCGGAAGATGATTTTGAAGGGGGCTTAGACGCCGACTCGGGCGATGAGCAAGAAGGCTCAGACAAAAGCGCCGACACCAAGCACAGTTCTCACCGTACCCGTAACGATAAACCCCATGAACTCCCGTCCCAGGCGGCGGCGGTTCACCAGCGCCTGCGTTTGGATGGCCAAAAAGAATTGGCGCGCGGGTCGATGGCGCTGTTGCTCTCGGCGGTGGCTGCAGGCATATCGATGAGCTTTTCCATGGTGGCGCGCGGCATCATGCACGCCAAACTGCCCGATAGCGATGTGGGGTTCTTAGTGGAATGCCTGGGTTACACCATTGGGTTTATTGCCGTGATTTTGGCCCGCCAACAGCTTTTCACCGAAAATACCGTCACAGCCGTCTTGCCCGTTATGAGCCAGCCAACGCGGAAGAGCCTTGGTTCCCTGGGACGGCTTTGGAGCGTGGTGTTATTCGGCAACTTGGCGGGTGCGGCGATATCTGCCGTTACTTTTTTGTACATGCCGATGTTCGACGACGCTACCCACAAAGCGTTTATTACCTTGGGCGAGCACATTATGGAAAATTCGCCCTACGAAATGTTCGCCAAAGCAATTCTTGCCGGCTGGATGGTTGCCACCCTGGTGTGGCTGATCCCTGCTGCAGGGGAAGCCAAAGTATGGATTATCATCATCATCACCTATGTCATGGCGATCGGTGGGTTCACCCATATTGTGGTCGGGGCCAGCGAGGCGGTTTACCTGCTGCTGGTGGGTAATATCAACTGGCATGAACTGCTGTTCCAATTCGGCTTGCCAACGCTGGTGGGCAATGTGATTGGCGGCACGTTTATCTTCGCGCTGATCAGCCACGCCCAAATTCGTGGCGACAAAGACATCTCCATTAAAGATCAAACCTAGCTGATCCCAAGTGGTTGGCCGCCGTATAACGTTGATAACCCATGGGGGGAACAAACCTCAGGCCTGCGGGCACGCTTGGATGAATTGGCTATACTCCGAGGAACAAGATGTCTACACAACAACTGCGATGTTCAGGAGACCCCTATGACCTTAAAGCGTGCCTACTGCCTACTGGCAGCGTTCTACAGTCTATTGCTGGTAATCGGTATTGTCGCTGTGCTGATGGGCGGCGGTACACCGTTGGCAGCGGTCTATCTGGTCGTCGGTTTTTTTGCCGTGTTGGGGCTGTGGGGGACAAGCCTTCAGCGCAGCGTCATGAGCCCGCGTATGTGGCGTCCGCTGGCCGTCGCCTTGGCGGTGGGTGGCGTTGCACAGCTGGTGGTCATAGCGTTGGTGCCGGTATCGAGCGTGACCCTCACCTGGATGCTGATCAGCAGCATTTTTGCGCTGTTACTGGCCATGGTGCTTTACCACTACGGTAACCGGGATCAGCCGTTATGGGCCACGGAAGAAGAGCGAAACGCCGCCAGTCGTTTGCGCGCTATGTTCCATCAACAAACGGCGCTCACCGCGATCCACCGAGAAGGCGAGCGCGAAAACCACGCCAACGTGTTTAAAGTGGGTAATGAGTACGAAGCCAACATTACCCGCCACTCGCCGGAAGGTCAGGAAGCCTTTAGCGAACGCTTCCACCATCCTGAATCGCTCGTGTTTTTTCTGGAAAAATTTGCCTGTATCTCGGTTAACGATTTTCAGCGGTCAACGTCTAGCTGATTGCTGCTAGCCGTCAGTTAGCACTTCATCAATCCAGGTTAGCCATGTTTGAGTCAGTCGCTGGCCTAGGCGAAGTGTGTGCCAGGGCGCTCGTTCCTCGGCAGTCAGTGATGCCGGGTCAGCAAACCACGTTGCCTCAATGGCTTGGTAGCTCCTCAACCTCACGTTAAGTGATTCACGAAGGGCTAACAATTCTGCGTGCCTAGCCTCATCTGGCCATCGTTCCCAGGCAAAAAATTTTGCGAACAACGGCGAGCGGACTGGCTGAGGACCGAGCGGCTCCGCCAACCACGTTTCCAAAAATGCAACGCCCTCCTCAGTGATGCGGTAGACCTTGCGGTCCGGGCGGTCTTGTTGCGGAATAGTTTCGCAGCTAAGCAATTCCGCCATGTGCAGCTTATCCAGCTCTCGGTAAATCTGTTGATGACTTGCATGCCAAACGTGGGCAAGTCCGGTTTTAAAACGCTGCAGCACATCGTATCCAGAGCCGGGTTCTCGTTGCAGTGTAATAAGCAGTACAGCTTTTAGTGCCATAAATTACCCTACTGTATTTGTTATGCATATTGTTGCATATCAAGTCTGCCAATACTACGCTAGCTAATATGCAACAAGTGGCACTATATGGGGAAACAATGATGCTGATATTGCATATATGGGCCTCGTTTCTTGGGCTAGCGTTAGGGGCATTGGTACTGCTGGGTCGCAAAGGAACTCGGTTACATCAATTACTGGGGGGGATGTGGGTTTCATTGATGGCGGCATCAGCGCTAAGCTCATTCTGGTTAGGTGGTGGGGTGCTGCCCCTGGTTGGGCATTTCGGCCCAATACATTTGTTATCGCTTTGGATGCTTGTCTCGCTAACCTTGGCGCTTATCGCGATATCAAAAGGTCAGATAAGAGGCCATCAACGTTGGATGCAAGGCGCTTATTTTGGCTTAGTGGGGGCTTTTATTGGAACGTTAATGCCGGGTCGATGGGTTTCAACGCAACTGGGTATTTGGTAATTAGGAGTAGGTAATGTTTCATGGCCTGAGCGCCTTTCCGTTAACCCCCATGAATGAGCAGGGGCTCCAAGAACGCGAGTTTATCCGGTTAGTCGAACACTTAGCCGAGGCAGAGGTGGATTCCATCGGGGCGCTAGGATCCACCGGCAGCTATGCCTATTTAAGCCAAGCGGAGCGTGCTCGCGTTACCCAGCTTGCTGTGGCGAGCGCCGACAAGGTGCCGGTTATCGTTGGCATTGGTGCACTGCGTACTCGGGATGTGTTAATCCACGCAGAAAACGCCCAACTGGCAGGTGCTAGTGGCGTGTTGTTGGCACCGGTTTCTTACCAAACGCTCACCAATGACGAAGTCTATGGCCTTTATGAGACGGTAGGCCAATCGCTCAGCGTGCCGCTCTGCGTTTACGATAACCCCGGTACCACGCATTTTACGTTCAGCGACGAACTGCATGGCCGCATCGCGCAACTATCGCAGGTTCATTCCATTAAGATTCCCCCGGTCGCAGGCAACCAGGCCGCCGTGCGGGAGCGAGTTGAGCGGTTGCGCGCATTAATACCTGGCGATGTCACCATCGGCATCAGCGGTGATCCGATGGCCGCGGCAGGGCTCAGTGCCGGCTGCGATGCATGGTACTCGGTCTTGGGTGGTTTGTTTCCCGAGACAGCGCTGGCGATCACCCGCGCGGCTCAGGCAGGAGAACCTGACAAAGCGCAGGCTATCAACTGTGAACTTGAATCACTTTGGGCGCTTTATCGCGACTACGGCGGTAGCTTGAGGGTCATTGCCACCATGGCCGAAATCACGGGCAGGGTGAGTCACCCGTGTTTGCCCCTGCCGCTCAAGACGCTGCAGGGCAGCGCCAGGGAAAGGGTGGTGAAGGTGATAGAGCAGCTGTCTCTGGTGTGAGGTGCAAAAAAACACCCGGCCTCGGCCGGGTGCGATAGAGCGTGAAGCGGTGGTTACTCGACAAGTTCCAACAGGCGGTCAGGGTAGTTGGTGAACAGACCGTTGACGCCCATGTCCATCAGACGCTCCATTTCCTCGGTTTCGTTGATGGTATAGACGTGTACCGGCAGGCCGTTTTCCTGGGCTTGCTGGATAAAGTCGGCGTCAATCACTGGCTGACCGTCATAAAGGTAGTTGGTGCCAATGCCCACGGCGTAGTCGGCGACTGCCTGGAAGTCTTCATCGGTAATCTCAGAGGTCCCTGGCGTTACGTTCGTCCATTCCACCAGTTTCGAATTGTCTTCTTCGCTGGGGTAGTACCACACTAGCTGGATCAGCGGCACGTCGTCGTTCAATTCCTGCACTTTCAACAGGCTGTCCTGCTCGAAGGACTGCACCAGGACGCGACCGTTCTCGATCATGTCGTGCTCTTCCAGCTTTTCCACCAGGGCTTCTTCCAGGCCCGGGTTCAGCTGCGGCGACTTGGTCTCGATGTAGTAGCGGGCATCGTGGCCAAAGCGCTCGAAGAGCTCATCCAGGGTGAGCATCTTCGCCCCTGCAAAGTCATCGCTGGCGCTATCGGGGTTTGCCTCGTTGAACCAGGTGCCGGTATCCAGCGCTTTCAGCTCTTCCAGGGTGTAGTCGTTGATCGCGCCTTCGCCGTCACTGGTGCGGTCGATGGTGTCATCATGAAACACCACCACTTCACCATCGGACGATAGCTGGGCGTCCAACTCCAGGTAATCGACGTCCCACTCATGGGCCATCTCAAAGGCCGCCATGGTGCTTTCCGGCGCGTGGCCGCTGGCGCCGCGGTGGGCGATGACTTGAAAGTGCTGCAGCTCGGCAAGTTGTTCTTCAAGCGCGGGAGTGCTCGCGTGGCCGATAGCAGGAAAGGCAGCGGCAGTAAGGAGTGCAACAGGGAGCGTTTTAGTGAGTTGTTTCATTGAGGCACCTATATTCGCAGGGTGAAGGGTTTTTTTGAATGTTTGTTCAGCAAGCGTAGACGCGATTCGTCGTTCCAACATGATGAGACGGCTTCACGTCCATGCCGTATGCCAAGACTAACCATGCCCGTAGAGGTTGGCATTTTTATGAATGTGGTCGATATGCTCAAACTCTAAACTCGAGTGGGCTATGCCAAAGCGCTCTTTAAGTCGCGTTTTTATATCGGCCTTGATCGTCTCAAGCTGCTGCCAGCCGGATTCCGTGATCACCACGTGGCAATCAAGCGCGACGGCATCTTCTTGCATTTGCCATAAATGAACGTGATGAACTTCTATCACACCTTCGGCGTCACGCATCGCGTCAATGACGGCTTGTCCATCAATATCGGGCGGTGAGCCCAGCATCAGTGTACGGATCGGGCCGCCAATCTCGGCAAAGGCGAGATAAAGAATATAGACGGCAATACCGATGGTAATCGCGGGATCTACCCAGCGCATGTCGTACAATAGGATAAGGGAACCGCCAATGATCACCGCGACAGAAGCAAACGCATCGGAGAGGTTATGCAGAAACAGGGCGCGAATATTGACGCTATCTTTTTGCATTGACCACGTGAGGAGCGCCGTGAGGGCATCGACTGCAAGGGCAACGCCACCAATGATCACGATCATCCAGCCCTGAATTTCGGGTGGGTCGATCATGCGCATGGCACCTTCATAGATCAGATAGACGCCGACGAGAATGAGCGTGGTGTAGTTGACCAGTGCCGCCACAATTTCGATTCGGCCATAGCCAAACGTCATCTGGGCGTCTGCCGGTCGCCTCGCAATTTTGCGGGCTGCGAACGCAATGACAAGTGCGGCCATATCGGAAAAATTATGCAGCGCATCCGCAATGAGCGAGAGGCTCCCCGCTAATATACCCCCAATAATCTGGGCGATGGTCAATAACCCGTTGGCCCAGATGGAGATAGTCACACGTCGGTCGCCAGAGGCAGGATCAATGTGGTGGTGACCGTGATGTTGTCCCATACGTTACTCTCACTTTTTGACGAAAAGCCGCACAAATTGCTGTAAACACGACCGCACTAACGTCGAATGATCAAGGCACGCAAGAAGATGAAGCATTTCTCAGCCATCGTTGACGGCGGATAAGGCTCTTATCAAGCGTTCCCAGCATTTTGCCATTGTTACCTTACTGGGGAGAGTGGAAGTTTAGTATTGCCTAAACTCCTAGACTTTTCATGGCGGGAACGCCCACACTGAAATGACATCTCCCCTGGAGGGCCTAACTCATGCGCGTTTTTTCCAATCCTGTCGGCTCTGGTTCACTCTGGTTTGATAACCTGGTGACCGCTGATGGCTTCCCTGTCGCTTACGATCCACAGGCGCGGGCCTTTTTGCCCATGCCGCCTTTCTGTGCCAACCGTGAGGTGATCGGTTGTAACTGGATCGCTCCTAAGCAGGGCGCCTTCTGTCGATCTTGCGCCATGACGGCTCTGGCTCCCGATCCCTCGATTCCGAATGCAATACCCAACTGGACGCAAACAGAGGCCGCCAAGCGCTGGGTAATCGACAATCTTGGCCGCTGGCACTGGTTTCGGCCCGAAGATCCCGGCGCTCCACCGGTGTTTCATATGCTGGCCGAGGGGGCAACGCCGGTTCCCATGGGGCATGTGGGCGGCGTGGTGACCATCAGCGTGGCCGAGGCCGACCCAGTATTACGCACCATTCGTCGCGAAGCGCTGGAAGAACCCTACCGCACCATGATCGGGCATATGCGCCATGAGATTTCGCATATGCTGTGGTGGCGCTTGAGCCTGCGCGAAGATTTTCTGGATGCCTTCCGAGAGATGTTCGGCGATGAGCGCGAGGATTATCCCGCCGCCCTCCAGCGTCACTATCATGACGGCCCACCGCCGGATTGGAGGCAACGCTTCCTGACGACCTACGCCTCCGCCCACCCGCATGAGGACTGGGCGGAAACCGCAGCCCACCTGCTGCACCTAACCGACATTACCGATAGCTTTGTCGCGGCAGGGTTGTCGACGCCGGAGATGCCGCACCCGGGGTGGGATGCCTACGCCGAGCCGGATGCCGGGCGATTGATCCATATTGCCGCATCACTGGTGGCTGGCGTTAACCACGTCAATCGCTCCATGGGGTTGGCAGATCTCTATCCCTTCGTGCTTTCCGATGTGGCGATGCGCAAGCTTGCCTTCGTGCATGACTGGCTGCGCCGGGGAGCCCAAGGGCGTTAAGGAGCGCGTGATGCACGAGAACACTAAGAAAGAGGTCGCACTCGATAGGGTACGGCGTTACCTGGAACCCGGCCCTGTGGTGCTGGTCTCGTCACAGCACGAAGGTGAATGCAATCTTATGACCATGGGTTGGCATATGGTTATGGCCTTTACGCCGTCGCTATTTGGATGTTTGATCTCCGCGGGCAATCACAGCTTCGAGCTGGTGCGCAAAAGCCGCGAATGTGTGATCAACGTCCCGACCACCGACCTTACCGATGAAGTGGTTGGCATTGGCAACACCAGTGGCCGCGAGATCGATAAGTTTGCGCACTTTGGCCTAACGCCCGAGTCTTCCGAGCAAATCGACACACCGGGTGTGCGCGAGTGCTACGCCAACTTTGAATGCCGGCTGGTCGATGACAGCTTGGTGAATAGCTACAACTTCTTCATCTTCGAGGTAGTGGCTGGCCGGGCGGAGGCGGCCCCCGCGTACCCAGAAACGCTGCACT
This sequence comes from Vreelandella salicampi, assembly GCF_013415105.1. Classification (GTDB taxonomy): domain Bacteria; phylum Pseudomonadota; class Gammaproteobacteria; order Pseudomonadales; family Halomonadaceae; genus Vreelandella; species Vreelandella salicampi. Next base: position 494,942 of record NZ_JACCDF010000001.1, on the reverse strand, counting down.
ACACCGGCGACGGTGTCTTTATGGTGGCCGGTGAGATCATTGACCGCCATCGGCAATTTTTGCCTCAGATGCTCTGAGTGATGCCAACCAAGGTATTTTGTTGCACCGCCGGGCTCCCGGAAGGGCGTGACTGCAACGCCTCCGACGATTTTTCATGAAATAAGTCGCATCAGTGTTCATTGCTGCGGCAAGGGCATGTGCATCCCCACAGATAGCCATCGCACAATCATAGGGCGTGTTTAACCATTTAACCTCTTCGAGGATAGCGACGAGCCCCAGCCGGGCTACTCAGCTTGGTAAATTCGCACTACGCTAAAAGGTAGCATACAGCCATAGTGACACCCTATACCGGCGAGGGAGGCACATATGATTGGCGCGATAGCGGGCGACATCATTGGCTCGGTGTACGAACACCAGCCGACGAAAACCACCGACTTTCTGCTGTTTCAGGCGTCGTCGCGGTTTACCGACGACAGCGTGCTCAGCGTGGCAATTGCCAGCGCGATTCTCAATGACACGCCCTATGCCCAGGCCGTTCGGCAGATCGGCAGACAGTACCCTAACGCAGGCTACGGTGGCTCCTTCATCCAATGGCTGGGTGCTGACAATGCGGGGCCTTATCACAGTTGGGGCAACGGCTCGGCCATGCGCGTCGGTCCAGTAGGCTTTGCCTACACCACCGAAACCGAAGTGCTCGCCCAGGCCAAAGCCACCGCTGAGATTACCCACAATCACCCGGAAGGTATCAAGAGCGCTCAGGCCACCGCGCTTGCGGTATTCCTGGCGCGCACTGGTTCGGATAAAGCCACTATCCGCACGACCATCACCGAGCGGTTCGACTATGACCTGTCGCGCACGCTGGATGAGATACGCCCGCATTACTGCTTCGATGTGTCCTGCCAGGGCAGCGTGCCGGAAGCCATCATTGCGTTTCTTGAGGCGGATTCGTACGAAGCGGCGGTTCGCAATGCGGTGTCGCTGGGCGGCGACAGCGACACCCAGGCCTGCATTGCCGGGGGAATTGCCGAGGCCTTCTATGGCGGCGTGCCAAACGCCATCCGTGCCGAGGTAGAGCAGCGCCTAACGCCGGATTTATGGGCGATTACCGACGCTTTCTGCCGCCAGTTCCGATAAACCGGGCCGCTACGAGGCTCTTTATATAGCGAGGCACCCCATGGCCCATATCGTGGTATGCGCAGACGGCACCTGGAACCGGCCGGAAGAAGACATAGACAACGACTTTCCCACCAACGTGTTGAAGCTTGCCCGGTCGGTGACCCCGCAGGCGGAAGGCATCAAGCAGCACGTGTTTTACGACTGGGGGCTGGGCTCATACCACAGCAGCCTCAGCGCGGGCGCCACCGGCGTGGGGCTGCACAAAAATATCCTCGATGGCTACCGTTACATCGTGCAGAACTACGCCCCCGGCGATCATATCTACCTGTTCGGGTTTAGTCGGGGTGCGTACACGGTGAGGGCGCTAAGCGGGCTGATCAACAACTGCGGTATTCTCAAACGCTCCGATGCGCGGCTGATCACCGAGGCCTGGAAGATCTACAAGAGCACCAAAAAGACCCATCATCCTCGGGGCGAGGCAGCCATTCGGTTTCGTGACAAGCACAGCTATGCGCAGCGCGACGTGCATTTTATCGGCGTGTGGGACACTGTGGGCGCGCTGGGCATTCCAATCAGCATCATGGGCCTGTTTAACGGCACCGACGAATTCTACGACACTAAAATGGGCGCCAATGTCGCCATTGCCCGCCACGCCATGGCCATCGATGAACGCCGCGAAGACTTTAGCCCGACCATCTGGACGCCCCGTTCAGGCGTTGATTTAAAACAGGTCTGGTTTGCAGGGGTACACGCGGATATCGGCGGTTCCTACAAACCGGATAAACACGGCCTGCAAGCCGCCGACACGCCGCTTGCCTGGATGCTGGACGAAGCCAACGCCGCCGGGCTGATCACCGAACCGCATATTCGCGATAACCTCACCGACGGTGCGAGAGGCCAGATTCACCAATCGCGCAAGCACGTCTACCGTTTCAAGAAGCCGCTGGACCGTCCGCTGGTCATCGATGACAAGCCCACCCTGATTCACCCCAGCGTAAAAGCCCGCTACGAGCGCGACGACCGCTACCGCCCCAAGCAGTTAAAAGCGCTGGTCGAGCAGTATGGGTGGCAGGGCATCAAGGTGGGCGCGTAAATATCGACCAAGCCGTCTGGCCTCATGCATTCACCCCCTTCATGCCTTCCGGTGTATAGCGCTCACCGGTCACCGGCAGGTTGGCGGTAGCCGTTTCCAACTGCTGTTGTTCATCGGCGGTCAGGGTAATGGATGCCGCTGCCGCATTCTCTTCAAGGTAGCGCAGCCGCTTGGTGCCGGGAATCGGCACAATGTTATCGCCTTTGGATAGCAGCCAAGCCAGCGACAGCTGCGCCGGAGTGCAGCCTTTGAGCGCTGCCACTTCGCCGATCACGTCGGCGATACGGCGGTTGGCGCCCATGGCCTGTTCAGAAAAGCGTGGCAGGTTAGGTCGAAAATCGTCTTCGCCGAAATCGCTGGTATCCTGAAATCGGCCCGTCAAAAAGCCTCGGCCCAGAGGTGAGTAGGGCACAAAGCCGACACCGAGTTCCTTGCAGGTAGGCAGCACCGATTGCTCCACGTCCCGCGTCCACAGCGAATACTCGGTTTGCACAGCGGTGACCGGATGTACCGCATGGGCGCGGCGCAAGGTGTCAGCGCTGACTTCGCAGAGGCCAATGTGGGCAATTTTTCCTTCTGTCACCAACTGGGCTAAGCCCTCCATCGTCTCCTCAATGGGCGTTTCCGGGTTAACGCGGTGGACGTAGTAAAGATCGATTTGCTCGACACCCAGTCGCTTCAAAGACGCCTCGCAGGCCTGGCGGGCATAGCGAGCGCTGCTGTCTAGGCTGCGTTGATACTCCCCAGGGTTGCGCACAATGCCGAACTTGGTGGCGATACGTACCTTGGGCTTGTGACTGGCGAGAAAGCGACCAATCAACGCCTCGTTATGGTGCGGGCCGTACATATCTGCCGTATCGAAAAAGTCGATGCCCAGCTCCACCGCCCGCGCCAATACCCGTAGCGACTCGCTATCGTCTCGGGGGCCGTAAAACTCGCTCATTCCCATGCAGCCTAAGCCAATGGCGGAAACGGATAGATCGGTGCCCAGTGTGCGTGTTTGCATGATGTGTCTCCTGCGTTGTTTACCAATGCGATGCGCTAGAAACGTGCTTTAACCGTTCTTGAATCGCGCAGTTACAGCGTGGCACTATCCAGAAATGAAAAAAATTGACGAGTTTGATAAGCCGCTTTCCGGTTTTGAAAATCAGATGCCGCGTGGGTGGGTGTGGGACGATACGCGCACCTTTCTGGCGGTGGCCCGCCACGGCACGTTGAGCGGTGCGGCAGCGGAACTCCACCTGGGCATCGCCACGCTCTCCCGGCGTATCGAGCGGCTTGAGAAAGCCCTCAAGGTGCCGCTTTTTGTGCGTCAGCAGTCCGGTTACCAACTGACCGAGGAGGGGGCCGGGCTCATCGAAAAAGCCGAAGCGCTGGAAGCCGCTGCAGCAGCTTTTTCCAGCGGGGTGTCGCACGCCACACAGCTGAGCGGCTGGGTGCGGCTGGCCACCGCTGAAAACCTGGCCACGGCGCTGATTCTGCCTGCGCTGCCGCAGTTTCAAGCGCAATACCCCGGCATCAGGCTTGAGCTGGTGACCGATATCACCACCGTCAATCTGCACCGCCGCGACGCCGATGTAGCGCTTAGAATGGTCAAGCCCGAGCGCGGCAATGTCACCCTTCGCCGTCTCGGCACGCTGGGTTTCGGGCTTTACGCGAGCCCCGGGTATGTAGCGCAGCGTGAGGCTCATGAAGACGCGGGCGATTACGACTTGGATGCTTTTATCACCTGGGGGGAAACGCAAGCGCACTTGCCAGCCGCCCAGTGGGTTGAGCGGGTTCTGCAAGGTCGCGAACCGGCGCTAACCACTACCTCGCTGGCGACCCAGCTAGCGGCGGCCAAAGCGGGGTTGGGGATGGCGGTATTGCCGCATTTTCTGGCGCGAGAGGCCGGGCTGGACTGTGTTGCTGCGGATATTGGTGTGGATCAGCCCATCTACCTCGTCATCCAGACGGATCTCACCCAATCAGGTCGTACCCGAGCCGTGGCGGACTTTCTGGCTGAGTTGGTGGCTAACAACCGTGAACGCTTGAGCGGGTGAAATACATGTCCCTTTTCACGTTCGAAGGTTGCTAGCGATCTACCCCCAACTCCCGCTTGAGCCACGCGGCCAGCGGTTCGCTGCGGCGCATATCTGCCTGGCTGGGCAGCCACAAACACAGGCGGGCAGGCGTTTCGATGCTGCCCCAGGGGGCGACCAGTCGACCGCTCTTCAGGTCGTCTTCGACCAACAGGGTCGGTGCAATGGCCACGCCTAGGCCCGCCACCGCGGCTTCTATTAAATAGTAAAGATGCTCGAACCCCTGGCCGTTGCTGAGCGCCTCTTCCAGTTGCGCCAGCTCAATCCCTTGGGCGTTAGCCCACTGCGGCCATGCCTGGGGGCGCGAGGCGGTGTATAGCAGCGTGTTGGTAAACAGCGTTGCCGGTTGGGCGGGGTCGCACTGGGCCGCCAAGCGCGGGCTCGCCACCGCGCAGATGCGTTCCGGGGTTAGCTCGATCACCTGCTTGTCGGCAGGCCAGGGGGGTGCCGAAAACGCCAGACTGGCGCTGGCCTCCGTCTGCTTTTCGGGATGCTCGCTTTCGCTGACCACGACTTTCAGATTGAGCTCAGGCAGGTCTCGGTGCAGGCGATCCAGCCGGGGGATCAACCAGCGCGCCAACAGGCTGCCCGGGCAGGCGAGGGTGAAGGGTGCTTCCTCTAGTTCATGCTTGAGTGAAGCGCAACTATCGCGCAGGCGCGTAAATGCCTCGCCCACACCGTTTTGCAGCCGCTCGCCATGTGGGGTAAGCACAATGCCGCGTCCGGCCTTGGCAAACAACGCGACGCCAAAGTGTTCATCCAGGCTACGTAGCTGGCGACTGACCGCGCCGTGGGTCACGCTTAGCTCATCGGCGGCGGCAGTCACGCTGCCTAATCGGGCGGTGGCTTCAAAGGCACGCAAGGCACTGAGCGGTGGCATGCTGTGTGGCATAAATAGGTGACTCCAGCTCACATGTTGCTGCCATCTTATCGATTTTTATCCCCGCCTGCCTGCGCTACTTTCATTGCATTGTTTGATAACGCATGCCGAGGTCGTGATGAATAAACCCATGGATTTATCTTCCAGCTTACCCGATGCCAACGGGCTGTTTGGCAGCTTCGGTGGCCGCTTCGTCGCCGAAACGCTGATGCCTTTGATCTTAGAGCTGCAAGACGAATACGCCACCGCCAAAAACGATCCCGAATTCCAGCGCCAGTTGGCTTATTTTCAAGGCGACTACGTGGGCCGGCCAAGCCCGCTCTACTTTGCTGAGCGGCTGACCGAGCATTTTGGCGGGGCGAGTATTTACCTTAAACGCGAAGAGCTGAATCACACCGGCGCGCACAAGATCAACAACTGTATCGGCCAGGGGCTGCTGGCCAGGCAGATGGGCAAAAAACGCATCATCGCCGAAACCGGCGCGGGCATGCACGGCGTTGCCACGGCTACGGTGGCGGCACGCTTTGGCCTGCCGTGCGTGATCTACATGGGCACCGCGGATATCGAACGCCAGCAAACCAACGTATTCCGCATGCAGCTGTTGGGCGCCGAGATTGTCCCCGTGACCTCCGGAACCGGCACGCTCAAAGACGCCATGAACGAAGCGCTGCGCGACTGGGTCACCAACGTCGACGACACCTTCTACATCATCGGCACCGTGGCCGGGCCGCACCCGTACCCCGCCATGGTGCGCGACTTCCAAGCGGTAATCGGCCATGAAACCCGCGCGCAAATGCTCGAAAAACACGGCCGCCTGCCGGACTCGTTAGTGGCCTGCATTGGCGGCGGCTCCAACGCCATGGGGCTGTTCCATCCCTTCCTGAACGATTCAGCGGTGCAGATGATTGGCGTGGAAGCAGGCGGCAAAGGCGTGAACAGCGGCCTGCACGCGGCCAGCCTGAACGGCGGCACGCCCGGCGTATTGCACGGCAACCGCACGTATTTGCTGCAAAACGCAGATGGCCAGATTAGCGACGCCCACTCGATTTCCGCAGGGCTGGATTACCCCGGCATCGGGCCGGAACATGCCTGGCTGCACGAGCAGGGGCGGGTCGAGTATGTCTCCGCCACCGACGCCGAAGCGCTGGAGGCCTTCCAGATCTGCTGCCGCCAGGAAGGCATTATCCCCGCCCTGGAAACCGCCCACGCCCTGGCGGAAGTCGCCAAGCGCGCGCCCACGCTTCCCCGAGAGCATCTGATGGTAGTCAACCTCAGCGGTCGCGGCGACAAGGACATGATGAGCGTCGCCCACCACTTGGGTGAACAACTCGACGAGGCATGCTAATGATCGCCATCCAGGACAACACCATGAACGATACCGTTAACCAGGCTGTGACCCACTCATCGCGTCTTGAGCAGTGCTTTGCCACGCTCAAGCAGCAAAACCGCCCGGCGCTGGTCAGCTACCTCACCGCCGGCGACCCGGACGCCGATACCTCCCACCGCCTGCTGCACGGGCTGCCCGACGCCGGGGTAGATATTATCGAACTCGGCATGCCGTTCAGCGACCCCATGGCCGATGGCCCCGCCATTCAAAAAGCCGCACTGCGCGCCCTGGAAAGCGGCCAGACCCAAACCAAAACGCTGGAAATGGTGCGAAACTTTCGCCAGGAAAACTCCACCACGCCCGTTGTACTGATGGGCTACTACAACCCCATCTACTGCTACGGCGTTGAACGCTTTTTAACCGATGCGGCAACCGCCGGGGTAGACGGCCTGATCGTGGTCGACCTGCCGCCGGAACATGACGAAGAACTCTGCCAGCCAGCGGCGCAACACGGCATTGATTTTATTCGCCTGGCCACCCCGACCACCGATGCCAGGCGCCTGCCCAAGGTGCTGGCGAACGCTTCCGGGTTTATCTACTACGTCTCGGTGGCAGGCGTGACCGGCGGCAGCGCGCCCACCCCGGAAAGGCTGGAAAACTCGGTGGCGCACCTGCGCGAACATACTGACCTGCCCATTGCCGTCGGCTTCGGTATTCGCACTGCCGAACAAGCCGCCACCATCGGCCGCTTCAGCGACGCCGTGGTGGTGGGCTCGGCGCTGGTCGACTGCATTGAACACGCCGCCAGCGGGGATGATGCCGTCGAGCAGGTGCACGGCCTCGTCAGTGAACTGGCGGAAAGCGTCAGGGCGTGCAGGGAGGTGGATGAGCAGGTGATCAGTTAAAAGTGGAGATGGGGTAAGTGCAAAAGAGCAGGTAATGAACGCCTGCTCTTTTTTATCTGACCAGCTGCTTTGCCGGGGGCTTTAAGCGACGGGCACTGTATTTGTGGGTGCGCCAGGTAAATAAAAAATCGTATTTTGGTTGATTACTGAACATTTTCTTGTTGAAGTGAATAAAATATTTTGATTTGAGGCGCTTTGTGATGAGGCCGGTAGGTTATGCGTACCTGCATGAACATTTGGCGTTGGGGGTATGCCCACCCATTTACCCTGCGCGGGTGCGCCCAGTCACACGCATCATGTCTATGGAGAAGGAAATAGCAGTACCTGCCGTGCGTGCGCCAGAAACGTCATTGCTCGACCATCTGCTCTTCGCACTTAAGCACGAAGGTATCGACCTCGCCATTCTGGCGGGCGCATTGCCACATTTGCCTATAGAAGCGCTTCAAAACGCCTTGCAAGCCTCGCCAAACGGCATCTACTTAAGAAAGTTAGGCTATCTGTACGAAGCGTTCGTAAAGCGCTTGCCGTTCGATGTAAACGTCAGTGGCCGAGCAGTACCTCTGTTCGACCCCGTGCGCTATGTTACTGGCCCTGCCGTTCGTGATAGCCGCTGGCGGATTGACTTTAACGGGCTAGGAACACTGGATTATTGTGCAACCGTGAGGCGTACGCCAGAAATTGACGGACTACTTGAAGAAGACATTCTGACCCAAGCCGCTACTTTTATGGCCTCGTTGCCCCCCGGCATGTTGGACCGTGCCATTCAGTGGGCTTATCTCAGTGAAACCCAATCTTCGTTTGCCATTGAACGAGAATCGCCGTCGCAAGATAAGCAGCAGCGCTTCATGCAGCTACTACGTCAAGCCCATGAGGGTAAACGCCTGACTGAAGCGTACTTTGTTGAACTGCAAAATAGCACTATCAGCAACCCTTTTGACAAAGCAATGGCATTTCGCCATGAGCAAAACTATCTACATAACGGGTTGCCCGGCGCATTAGGCGTCAGCTATTTACCTCCACCGCCGGATCTTTGCAATAAATTAATGGGCGCATTGATGACCTGGGCGAACCAACTTCCAGACAGCGATTCGTCAGAGGCTGTGCCAGCGCTAGTAGCTTCAGCGATACTGTCCTTTGGTTTTGTTTTTTTGCATCCCTTCATGGATGGCAACGGTCGCATATCACGTTTTCTGATTCACCATACCCTGTGTCGAATGGATGGCCTTCCCCACGATAATCTTCTGCCTATCTCGGTTGCCATGAGGCGGTATGAAGCTGATTACCTAGCAGCGCTAGAAGCGTTTTCAAGGCCTGCTCGTGAGCATTGGCGAGTAAGCTGGGTAGATGCTGACCAGTATGATTTTGAGTATCTGGGTCTTGATGCGCTCTATCGCTATTGGGATGCCACAAACGCTGTGGCTTTTACATTGAAAATGGCAAAAGTAGCGCTGGAAGAGGAATTGAAAGCAGAAACACGCTACCTCGCTTGTTTTGACCGGGTATATGCGGCAGTGGATGCGAATTTCGATATACGTGGAGGTGATTTAGCACGCTTAGTGATGATGTGCCTAAGTAATGAGGGGCGCCTCTCCAACAACCGGCGTAAGCAGTTCCGTTACCAAGTGTCTGAAGAGGTGCTGGATGCTATCGAGGCAGAAGCACAGAACGTGCTTGAAGAGTACAAAAACCCGTAACACAGGCGGCAGTGCCTATACGCCAGCGCTGCTCGAGCAATTTAGTCGCCCAAGTGTGCGAAGATACCGAGCTGCCCATCGTCGTCGGTTTCGGCATCCGCACCGCCGAGCAGGCAGCGGCCATCGGCCGCTTCAGCGACGCCGTGGTGGTGGGCTCGGCGCTGGTCGACTGCATTGAACACGCCGCCAGCGCGGATGATGCCGTCGAGCAGGTGCATGGCCTCGTTAGTGAACTGGCGGAAAGCGTCAGGGCGTGCCGGAAGTAGGTCATTTCGGTGGCGCGCGGCTTTATAGATCCATGACCATCTCGTGCCATGTCATACCGCCATGATCGGAGTCCGAAGGTTTCACGTAGCGATAACCCATGCGTTTGTATAGTTCGACGTGACGCTCCTTACACATCAAATGAACCGTCTGTTTGCCCAGCGCTTTCATGTGCTCGACGAAGGCTCGCATCATCTTTGATGCGTAGCCCATGCCCTGGTACGCGGGGTCTATCACCACCGACATGATGACCACGTTGGGCGCCTTGGCATCATGGCCCTCCAGTTCCTTGAACGACTCGTCGGACATCGCCACTTCATGCGCGCACCCGCTGTTGATGAAACCGATCACCTGTTTGTCTAATTCCAGGACACGAAAGCCTTGCGGGTACTGCTCAATGCGTGTGGCGATCTTTTCCCGGGTGGCCCCTTCTTCGCCTTCATAGGCGGATGCCTCGATTCGGTAGCAGCGCATGGTGTCGGCCGGTATGGCGTTTCGGAAGATAGGTTCGTTCATGGTGCAGGCTCCTTTTCTGCCAGTCGGCGGGTTGGGTAGCAATTCGTTGACAGAATGATAAAGAAAACCAAAGATGTATGTCCTGCATTCTATTCAGGTCTTTATGCAGCTTATGCACTCCACTCTGCGCCGCCTTGATCTCAATCTGCTGTTGGTTTTCGATGCGTTATTCCGTCATCGCAGTGTGATCATGGCAGCCGACGAATTGTCGATGAGCCCTTCGGCGTGCAGCCACGCCCTATCACGTTTGCGTGACGCCCTCGCTGACGAGCTGTTCGTCCGCACGGGCAACGCCATGCAACCCACGGCGCAGGCCGAACTGATGGCCGATGGTGTTTCAGACGCACTGCACATTTTGTCAGACCGGCTCATTGATAGGTCTCCATTTTCGCCCGCTACCAGCGAGAAAACCTTCGTCTTCGCGGCCACCGATTACACTGCCTACGCAGTACTGCCGCTGCTGGTCGCTCGGCTGGAGCGTCTGGCACCGCATCTGCATCTCAAGGTGATCTATGCCACCCACCATGACTCGTTGGATGAGCTGCGCGAGGGGCGAATCCATTTTGCGCTGGGCGTTTCGCACGGCAAGGCGACGCTGCCGGAGGGGGTAGCGGCATGTGATTGCCTGAGTGATGACTACGTGGTGATTGCACGCAAAGGCCATGAACGGATCGGCGATTACTTATCGCTCGAACGGTACCTGGCCGAGCGGCATATCGCCGCTCGGCCCTGGGAAGATGCAAGTAGCGTGATCGACGGCGCTCTGGCACAGCTGGGGCGACAGAGAGATGTAGCCGTGCAGTTGCCAAGCCTCATGGCCGCGCCCTATATCGTTGCCCAGTCGAATTATCTTTTTACGTTGCCGCGTCGGGCCGCTCTAGAATGGGTCAACACGTTGCCGTTTATCGTGCATGACGTCCCCTTCGAGGCACCTCGCTATACGCTGCGCATGCTTCATCATGTCCGTCACTCAGGGGCGCCAGGTCACCGTTGGATACGCGAACAGCTGATGTTGGCATTGGATAATGCGTCAAGCGAACCTTCCGATGCCTCGGTCATTTAGCCCTTAATCGCGGATGATGAAGACGATGCCATCATGGTGGAGGAAAACGTGGAGCGGAGCATCGGGGAAGGCTTGAAACTCCAGGCCGCTGCTCATCAGTCCATGCGGGAAGTGTCAGGCCCTATCATCGCCGTGGGGCTGGGGCTGGGGCTGGGGCTGTGTGCGGTGTTTATTCCCATGGCTTTTCTCCGGGCGCGCCCGCCGCCATGACGGATAGCCCTAGCTTATGCCGGTAGCACTACGGATGCTTGTACATAATTACTCATTAACTGTGCAATGATGACCTATCGTTAGTGAACACCAACGAGGGGGCGTCATGAAAAAGCTCTTTTCACTGATGATGGTGCTGGCGCTGGCCGGCTGCGCCGCCATGGAGCCGCATGCGGAGCGTGACGTCCAGCGCGACGCCGGTCTGGCCATCCAGGCGATCTACGAGCAGGCGCTGCCGACGCTATCCGAGAACAAGCAGCGCCACTTTGCCCAGCGGCTCTACCGCCTGACGGGCGAGCAGCGCTGGCTGGCCCTCAATCGTGCCTACGGCGAGCGTCTACTGGTGCGACTCGAGGAGGACATTGTTGGCCTCGCCGAGCCCGGGTACGCGGCTGCCCGCAGTCGGGCGATCGTTGCCGACTACTCCCAGCGCACGGCCAAGCAGCGCGCCCGGCGCGCCATGCTGGGTGAGTGGGGGGAGATCGCCTTCGCTCGTTCGCTGCTGTTCCGGCTGGTCCAGGCCGAGTACCACGACCTGCTGCCGGCCATTGAGAATCACGAACGGGCGCTGGGCTACCAGGCAGAGGTCGACTGGTCGACCTTCCTGACCGCCCCCTCGGTGATCGGGGTCTATGCCGCTCAGGTGGCCAACTATACGTACTTCCTGCACCAGCTCGGCGTGATGGACCTGCGGCGGGAGGTGGAGGAAGCCTTCCGACGCCACTACCCGCCTGATCGAGTCGCCGATCTCGACGACGCCGAGTACCGTAACTGGCTCTATGGCCTGACCCACTTCGTCATCGCTGACAGCCGCTACTACCAACGGAAGGTGGACCCGGAGGTGCACGCCTGGGTGCTTGAAGCGCTGGAGCGAGAGACGGCCGGCATCATGGCCCGGGCCACGGCCGACATCCAAGCCGAGGTGGCATTGGCATTCCTGCTTGCCGGCCGCGAGAACCACCCGCTTGTGGGCCGGGTGCGTGAGGCACTGATGGCGGCGATAGACCCGGCCAGCGGCATTATCCCCTCGCCCTCGGGGGAAAAGGGGCTGGCGGGTGGTGAACACCGCAACGTTCTGGCGATCATGGTGTTGCGCTGGCCGGGCCGCCTGCATCCCGGCCCCGACCTCTCGGACGAGCTTGGCGGACGCTCAGCCGAATAGGATGGAATTGCCCCTGCACGGTTGAATTACCTCAATGTGCCTACACTGATGGGGTATCAGTTCACCATAAGGAGGTGCTATGACCACGCTAGTGATTGGCGCGAACGGACAGATTGGCAAACAGTTCTGCGAGCTGGCTCAGCAGGCGGGCACGCCCATCAAGGCGATGCTGCGCAGTGAAGAGCAGGTGCCGTGGTTCAAGGAGCGCGGCATTGAGACCGTGATTGCCGACCTGGAAGGCGACTTTGCCCACGCCTTTGAAGGCTGCGACCAAGTGGTCTTCACCGCCGGTTCAGGCCCCCACACCGGGCCGGACAAAACCCTGCTGATCGACCTTTACGGGGCCATTCGTGCGGCGGACATCGCAAGCGAGCAGGGCCTTTCGCGCTACGTGATGATCAGCGCCATGCGCGCCGAAGACCCCATGCAAGCCCCCGAAAAGCTGCGCCCTTACATGGCCGCGAAGTTTGCCGCCGATGCTCACCTGCGTACCAGCGGCGTGCCCTACGCCATCCTCAAACCCGGCCGCCTGACGGACGAACCCGCCAGCCAGCAGTTTGCGGACTCCCTGGATGAAGCAGGTGATAACCAGATCTCCCGTGCCAACGTCGCCCATGCGCTGCTGCATACCGTGCAAAACGCCAACATCACCAACCAGGAATTCATGCTGCTGGACGGTAAGCGACCGATAGGTGAGATCATCAAATAACCATCGCCGCAGGCATTGCCCGTCTAATAACCAACACGCCGCCGCCCTGAGTCGCTTTCTCGATACAAGGGTGGCGGCGTTGCGTTATGGTCTCTGTTACCGCAGGAAGCCACCATCCAAGTTCTGACAACTCGAGAAACTCGATGAAAAAGCTATTATCACTGTTAGTCGTGCTCGCGCTGGGCTATGCCGGGCTCTATGTTTATTACGGCGTGACCGTGAAGCAGGAAGCGCAAAAGCAGCTGGATGACCGAGGGCTTTCCTCCATCAGCGTGGATAACGTCGAGTATGGCCTGCTGGCGCCCATCAGCACCTCCGCGAACATCACCATGACCGTCGCGTACCGCGGCGCTGAGGTGGCACTGGATTTGGCGGTGCAAGGGCACCCGGTATTTTCAGACGAGGTAAGCGTCGAATTCGACGGCCTTCAGGCGCTGCGCCTGGGCATCGGCTTCGGACAGGGCGACGATTAAAAAACCGTATTAAAAAGCACAACAAGAACAAAGGAGCAGGGCATGAACCAACATGAAACGCTCAACTACGTCGAGTTCGCCGCCAAGGACTTGAACGCCACCAAAGACTTCTTCTCAGCGGTGTTTGGCTGGGAGTTCACCGACTACGGCCCCGAATACACCGCGTTTGCCAACCAGGGGCTGGACGGTGGTTTCTACCAGGCGGACGCCTGCAGCCGAACCGACAACGGCGCCGCTCTGCTGGTGTTCTACAGCGAACATCTTGAAGCCACTTACAACAAGGTGGTGGATCACGGCGGCGAGGTCATAAAGCCGATTTTCGAGTTCCCCGGCGGCTTTCGCTTTCACTTCATCGAACCCAGCGGTAACGAGTTTGCCGTGTGGTCAGAAGCGCGCGCCTAACGCCTCCCTTTGGGCTGATTGATATTGACGGGTTGATCATGAACAGTAGGAACGCGTTATCAAGCTAGGCAGTAGACGTGAGCGGTAACCAAACGTGCTCATAACCAATCGATAACGCCACGGCGACCAGCAACCCCGCCATCAGCCAATTGAAGCGCTTAACGATTCCTGGGCTTTTGATACGATTGCCTACCACGCTGCCGATCATCACATAACTGCCGGGTGCGCCCGCGGCTAGCATCGCCAGCCCGAACGCCCAAACCACTAAGCTAAGCCCATGTATGTCAGCGGCAGGAAACTGCAGTGTGGCAATGGGCAGGGTGGCCAAAATGGCTTTGGGGTTAAGCAACTGCATGATCAGCCCGTCTCGAAAACTTAACAGCCGAGGGGCGTTATCCGGCTTGCTTAAATCAATGCTTGAACGGGCAATTTTGCTCGCGAGATAAACAATATAGCCACAACCCAAAGCACTCACCACAAGCAGTGCTTCATCGTTAATCCAAGCGGCCCCCACCCAGCCCAATACCAATAAGTAAACCAGCATGGCGGTGCCCACCCCCAGGCAAAATCCTACCGATTGTTTGGCGCGACCATTGATACCAATATTCAGGCCAAGCAGATTCACAGGCCCAGGTGAATACATAGCGCCTAAGGCATAGGCGACGATTGCTAACATGGTGAAACCTCTATTTAGGTGTAAGGGTCTGTACGAAAAGTCGGCGAGCGAAGGCTAGACAAGGCAAAAATCAACGAAAAAGCGGAGTTTACGGGGAGTAAATGAGCATTTTGAGATGATTTTTAACGCAGTATTGGCGAGCGCAGCCAGTTTTCGTTCAGAGCCTAGCGCGCGATATCACGCTGATACTTATGGGGCGTCATGCCATAAATGCGCTTAAAGCGACGATTGAAATGGCTGAGATCGGCAAACCCATAACGCAAAGCGACCTCGGTCAGGGAAGCGCCTTGATCTAGCGCGGAGCGGGCCGCATTGATCCGGCAATTAATCACATACTGATGCGGCGTAATGCCGTAATGCTGACGAAACAGACGCAAGAAATGGTATTTAGATAGGTGCGCTGCTTGGCTGATGTCATCAAGAGAGAGATCGACGTCCAGATGGGCGTGGATATACTCTTTCGCCAAGCCCAGCAGCGCATCGGGCCGAGAGGGCGCCTGGTTGGGCTGAGAAACACCACCGAGCTGCACCGTGCGCTCGATCACCTGATAAAGCGCGTTCTCCTGATCAATACAGCTACCGGAGTGAGAAGTGACCAAGCGCGCCAGTTCCAAAATGGCATTGCGCAGCCGTACATCCTGAACAAGGGTGTTATTTGAGTGAAAGTCAGTCGTATGCTCGTGCCCCAGGGCATCAGCAAACAAGGGTTTAACCTGCTCGGGGTGTGCATACACCATCAGGTAATCCAGCACGCGCTCACCGCCCGGTTGGCCGTCGTGAACTTCCTCTGGATTGAACAAAATAACGTTGCCCGGTGGGCTACGATGAAACTGCCCGCCGCTGAAGAAATCCTGCCGTCCCGCCAGCGTTACGCCGAAGGCATACTCCTCGTGGGCATGGCGGTCGTAGCTGAAATCCTCAATAGCCGCGTGAAGCACCGTCAGTGTTGGCACGTGCTGGCTTTTGATGAATTGAAACCGGCTTGCGTTACTCATGCCGCCCCCTCCTGATTAGTCACACCACCTAGCTTATGCAGCCCCGCCTCCTAATGCTTGTACATAATTGCTAATCGGCTGTGGGACAATAAGCGTACAAATTAGCCTGAAATAAGAAACCTAAACGAACAGAGCTTCAACTTAACCACTACTCAGTGAGGCCCAAATTAATGCACTACCGCACGATGACCATTAACGACTACGAGGCCGCCATCGCTCTATGGAGCGAGAGTGAAGGCGTTCGCCTGCGCGATGCCGATTCACGAGAAGGCATCGAGAAGTACCTACTGCGTAACCCCGGCTTGAGCTTTGTGGCCGAAGTAGAGAAAGGAGCAGAGGGAAAGCTGGTGGGTACGTTAATGGCGGGCCACGATGGCAAGCGGGGCTATATCCAGCACTTATCGGTTGCGGACGCCCACCGCCGAAAAGGCATTGCGACACAGTTGGTTAGCCTATGCCTGGAAGCGCTGAAAAACGAAGGGATACTGAAATCGCACCTAATGATTATGGCCGAGAACGAAACCGCCAGACAGTTCTGGGCCAGCCAGGGCTGGGCGTGTCGTTCAGATATTCAGCTGTATTCGTTTATTAATGGGAATAATCAGAACGTTTAGCCAAGTTGAGCTTCAATCGCGGCCTTATCGATGACCGACCAGACCTCGCAAATCTTTTTGTTGTGGAAAAGGTAGAACGCGTTCTCGCAAAACGTCACTTTTTGCCCATTGATAGGTAAGTCCAGGAAGCTGCCTTTAGGCGTGACATCGAAACGAAGCCTGCACGCAATATTTGGCGGATCAGCGATCAACAGCTGAATGTTGAAGTGAAGGTCAGGTATCTGCTCGTAGTCGGCTTCCAGCATGGCGCGATAGCCATCGAGCCCCAGCGGCTTGCCGTTGTGGCGAACATCGTCATGCACGAACTGGCCAAGGTTCGTCCACGCCTGCTTATTGAGGCAGGCGATGTAGCCGCGATAGGTCGCTTTTAGATCAAACTTGCTCATCTTTGCTTCTCCTTTCCTGGGCAGGCGTGAAGGCATTCGCCAAGGGTACACAGGCCCAGTATCATAAGCAGCAAATCAAACCGCAGAAGCCATCATTTATGTCGTGCCCACCTTGCCCAAGTTGCCAATCTGAATTCGTCTATCAGGATCAAAGCCTGCTCATCTGCCCGGAATGCGGCCACGAATGGAACCCCGCTGAGCCAGAGGCGGAAGACACCTTAACTGTAAAAGATGCCCACGGCACCCTGTTATCGGAAGGCGACAAGGTAACGATGATTAAAGACCTCAAGGTCAAAGGCAGTTCACTGGTACTCAAGGTGGGTACCAAAGCCGTTATCAAGCGGCTCAAAGAAGGCAAGGATCACCAACTGGACTGCAAGGTCGACGGCGTCGGCGACATGATGGTCACCGCCCATTTTGTGAAAAAGGCCTGACTAAAATCTGAACTTACATGACAACCGTGCCGCCGATGACTGCTAGCCGACATTACCGATGGGTTATTCTGCTGATAGCCACCCTTGCTCAAGCAGCGGCTTGCTTTTTCGTTCAAGGCATCGGCGCCATAAGCGTGTATATACAGGCAGATATGGCGCTTTCTGCATTTCAGATTGGGACGCTGGTCTCTGCTGCTCAACTGGTGCCTTTAGTCGGGCTGTTAGTTGCCGGGGAACTGCTGGACAGGTTCAGTGAGCGTTTGGTGGTGGGAGTGGGAACCCTCATTGTGGGCATTGCGCTTAGCGCTGCCGTGCTGGCGGAGAGTTACTGGGCCATGCTGCTGTTTTTGGTCATTGTAGGGGCAGGCTACAGTACCGCTCAGCCTGGCGGTAGCAAATCGGTAGCCGCTTGGTTTGACAAATCCCAGCGTGGTTTTGCCATGGGGATTCGCCAGGCAGGCTTGCCACTGGGCGGGGCGCTGGCCGCGATCATACTACCAACCGTCGCGATCACCTGGGGGTGGCGTGCCTCTTTTCTGGTGGGTGGGCTGATCGCGATCTTCGGGGCGTTGGTCTTTATGCTTTTTTACCGTGCCCCTATTGGCGTGGTGCCGGTCGCAAGAGCCTCTGAAGGCAGCGTGACAAACATCATCTTGTCGCGACTGGCGATGATTCGCGAACCGGCCATGAAGCAGATCATGGCGTCCGGTATTAGTTTAATCTCGGTTCAGTACGGTATTTTGATTTTTACCGTGCTCTATCTGCATAGTCGTTTGCAGATGGAGGTACTGCAGGCGGCGACGTTGCTATTCGTAGCCCAGGGGGCCGGGGTTGCCGGGCGTATTTTGCTGGCGGCCTGGAGCGACCGCTGTCGCTCGCGCTATTTTCCGGTCATGGTGTGCATGGTGGCGGTAATCGTCGGGTTGCTGGTATTGGTTTGGCTGCCGCTTCACTCAACGCTCATGCTGAGCGGTTTGATGGCTTGGTTGGGCTTTTTTGGTTTTGGTTGGTACGGCCCTTGGGTCGCTTATGTGGCTGAGTCTGCACCTGCTGATAAAACCGGTTTTGTGCTAGGTCTAGCCATGGCGATTAACCAACTGGCGATTGTATCGATACCACCACTCCTTGGGTGGCTGTTAGATATAAGTGGCAGTTTTATGCTCGGCTGGAGTCTGCTGATCGCCATGACGTTATTGGGGCTATTAATGACCATCCAGCGGCAAGGAGAAATGAATGAAAGCGATCGTGTTTGACGTATTTGGCACTATTGTTGATTGGCGCTCCAGTTTGATTCATCAGTTCAATGCGCTAGAGAAAGAGTTGGGGATTGAACTGCCTAGTGAAGTGCTAGCTGATCAATGGCGTCAGCTTTATGCGCCTTCCATGGACAGGGTACGCAGAGGGGAAATCCCCTGGACGGTATTAGATGATCTGCATCGAGAAAGCTTAGTCAAACTACTCAATCAACATGGGATTGCGCTAGACGAAGCGACCATTGATCGCGTCAATTACTTTTGGCACCAATTAGAGCCCTGGCCGGATGTCCCACATGGCCTACAGCGCTTGAAAGAGCACACCATCATCGCAACGCTGACCAACGGTAATGTCTCATTAATGGTCGATGTTGCCCGTCACGCCAAGTTACCGTGGGATATGATTTTTTGCGCCGAGTTATTCGAGCACTACAAGCCTGATTCGGAGGTTTATTTAGGCGCTTGCCGTCTGCTACGCCTACCGCCTGAAGAGGTAATGCTGTGTGCGGCGCATAATGCTGACCTGCGTGCTGCCCGTGCATTAGGAATGAAAACAGCGTTTATACCCCGACGCACAGAATATGGCCCTCAACAGAGCAAAGATTTAGAAGCAGAGGAAGCATGGGATTTTGTGGCTGAAGATCTCGTCGCGTTGAGCGAGCGGCTAATAAGAGAGAGAAGGTAAGAGAGAGAAGGCGAGCTTAGTGCTGTGTCTCAGCCCGCAAGTTTTCTACTTCTTCCACGCTCAGCTCTTCGATGTCGGCGATCATCTGGTCATCCATTTCGGTGCGAGCGATTAGCTTACGGGCTGCATTACGCTTGCTTTCCAATGCACGCTGCTCAGCTTCTTGTTGCGCTTCTTGACGTCCTTCTTGACGTCCTTCTTGACGTCCTTTCTCAATACCCAGTCTCTCAATCGTGTTGACGTAAGGCATGTGCTTCTCCTCCTGTATGGCGTAGACCGCCTGTGCAAAGTCAGGATCTAAACTTCTAGGCAATTAGATCATCCAATCGATGATATTGAACAGCCGTAAAACCTGATCGCGGGTGGTCACCGTGGCGACTATCCTCCTGATCGCTCATGCCTACCCCTCGTATCAATGCGCTGCACTACCGCTTCGCAAAAAAAGATATATATCTAAGAATAAATAGCGGGTTTTCGGGAAGCAACTATTGGCTCATGAGAGAGAAGAGAGACCTATATAACCCCCCGAATTCTTCGATCCACCTCACGATGCAGTCAACTAAGACTCATTCACCACCACTGCATCACGAAACGTTTCAGCGAAGCTTGCCAGGGCGGGTGTCCAGGTTTCCGGTTCGGAGGCGGCAAATTTGGTATCGACCTTGGCGATGTATTTGCAGAAAACGGCATAAACCGCAACACTCTCGGTAACCCAGGGTATCCTCCAGCAGCATTTTCTACGTACCTAACAAAGGTAGTCACCATGTCAGCTACGATGAGCAAAGACGACGCACACAAGCTAATTGAGCAACTTCCTGCGAATGCCACCTGGGAAGACCTTATGTATGAGATCTACATCCGAGAGACCATCGAAAAGGGCATGGCAGATAGCCAAGCGGGTAACATTACGAACGTGGCAGATATTCGCAAGAAATACGGCTTGCCTGAATGAATGTGTTCTGGACAGCAACAGCAGAAGCTCATTTGGAAGCGATTTATGCCTATATTGCGCAGGACTCAGAAGCTTATGCGTTGAGTACCGTTGATAAAATCACCCGAAGGTCACAACAGATCGGTGATTTCCCCGCTTCAGGACGCAAGGTACCCGAGTACGATATCGCGCAAATAAGGGAAGTCTTGTGTGGCGCTTACCGCATTATTTACTACATCAAACCAGATCAAATTGACGTTCTCGCCGTCCTACACGCATCTATGAACCGACTGGAAAGCGAATAGGGCGACGCTATAGCGTAGTGTAGGTACCCACCTCACGACGCTGTAAGCTGAGGCTCATCCACCACCACCGCGTCACGCAACGTTTCAGCGAAGCTTGCCAGGGCGGGCGTCCAGGACTCCTGTTCGGAGGCGACAAAATAGGTATCAATATTAGCGATGGACGTGGGCAATTCCAGGTAGTGAACTTCGAAACGGTGTTGGTGAGCTTCGACCGTCACACGGGGCAGCACCGTGTAGCCCATCCCCGCAGAGACGCAGCCCAGCATTGCGTCCAGTGAACCGAACTCGAATATCCGGCCTGCATTGACGCCATAAGACGCCAGCAATAACTCGATACGCTGTCGGTAGCTACACCCCTGGCGAAACGCCAAGAAGGCAGACGTCAGCAGTTCTTGTGAAGAGGGCATCGTCGTCATAGGCGCTGAGCCCACTAACACAAGTTGCTCGCTAAACGCTTTGAGCAAGTGATAGCGGGGATGCTCGATACGCCCGGCCACAAAGACACAGTCCACCTGGCCGTTTAGCAACCATTCAACCAGTTCAGCCGTTGGGCCGGTCTTGAGTTTGATATCAACCTCGGGCTGCGCTGCGTGGTACGCGGCCAGTATAGGCGGAAGGCGCAGTGCCGTTGTGGTTTCCATGGCGCCTATGCGTAGCTGGCCACAGGTCTTATCTTGCCCCTTAAATAGCGATACCGCTTCATCATGGGCAGCCAACATGCGCTCAGCATATTCCACAAGCGCCAACCCCGCATTCGTAGGGCGGACTAGCCCCGCACGGTGAATGAGCTGTACGCCTAACTCCTCCTCAAGTTTCTTAATGTGGGCCGTCACGTTGGATTGCACGGTGTGTAGCTGTTTTGCGGCCGCCACGAAGCTGCCTGTTTCGGCCACCGCCATGAATAGTCGCAGCGATTTAAGTTGCACGCGCCCTCTCCCTGTCAGGCTATCTCTAAACAAGATAGTAGCGATCAAAACTAATCGTTTCTAGAAATAGTTCCTCGCACGTAGTCTGTCTGTGTACCAACGCGCTGCCCACCTTGTCTGAATGGCGGCACGAAAAGGACATAATATGATGAACAGTAAGCTTAATAGCCAAGACGTGCCCGCGCTGTTAACCGGGATAATGGCGACGTTGGCGGGAATTGGCATTGCTCGCTTTGCCTATACGCCGCTACTGCCTGCGATTATTCAACAGGGATGGTTCACCGCGAGCCAAGGCGCCTACCTTGGGGCCGCCAACCTGCTGGGTTACTTTATCGGCGCACTCGCAGCCCACTCGCTGAGCGAGCGTTTTTCTCCTCGCAAGGTGGTCGGCGCAAGTTTCGCGGGTATCGCGCTAAGCTTTGTGCTCTGCGCCGGGGAGGGCGGTTTCACCTGGTTCTTCTTCTGGCGGTTAGTCTCGGGCATTGCCGGGGCCATCTTAATGGTCGTTGGCCCTTCGCTGGCGCTGGCAGCTACCCCGCCTGAAAAGCGAACCCGTGTCGGTGCCATGGTGTTTACCGGTATTGGTCTAGGGGCACTGCTTTCGGCCTCCATCGTGCCGTTACTCATTGAGTTAAGCCTAGCGTTCACCTGGGGCACGCTGGGGCTGCTCTGCATTATTGCGGGTCTTATATGCGACCGAGGCGTCACTCGCCTGGCCTCACCGGTAGCGGCTAGCTCAGGGGGCAATGGTCACAAGGACTATGCGGGCGTAAAGGTAGTCGTGCTGCTTGTCATCGGTGCTTATGCCCTGGATGCGGTTGGGTTTGTGCCCCATACCGTGTTCTGGGTGGACTATCTCGCCAGGGAAAACGACCTGGGTAATCAAGCCGCTTCGCTTCAGTGGGGCATCTTTGGGTTGGGCGCCTTGTGTGGGCCGTTCATGGTAGGCGCACTGGCGCAGCGAGTGGGTTGGCATCGCGGTTTAGCGATCGCCTTTGTGGCGAAGGCCGCCGCTGTTTCACTGCTGGTGTTCTCGCTAGCATTCCTCAGTCAATCAGTTTCCTCCTTCATGGTGGGAGCGATGATCCCCGGCATTGTTGCACTCACCTCTGGTCGCCTTGCTGAGCTGGTAGGGCCAACCGCCCACAAAAAGCTCTGGGGACAAGCCACCGCTGCCTTCGCTGCCGCCCAAGCGGTGGCAGGTTATGCCATGTCAGCGCTCTATGCGCTTTGGGGCAGCTACACGCCACTGTTTGCCATCGGCGGCCTCATGCTAGCGGGAGGCTTTTTGCTGGTGCTTCTAAGCCGTGGTGTGCAACAGCGCCACAGCCATCTCACTGTTCAAAATAGGAGGCAATAATGGAACTCTACCTGAACGCAACGTCGCCTTATGCGCGCCTGGCGCGCATCGTTTTAATTGAAAAAGGGCTAGATGAGGCCGTTACGCTGAAGTGGTGCGACCCCTGGGCAGACGATGCCGCTCTATTAAAGGCCAATCCCGCCGGGCGCATTCCCGCGCTGATAACAGAGGACGGCACCACGCTAAGCGAGTCGATGCTGATTGCCGTTTATCTGGATGGCATCAGTCCCAACAAGCCAATGATTCCCTCAACGTGTTTGGGTGATGTGTTGCACCTGGCTGGGTTGGGCCAAAACCTGATGGATGCCGCTTTCACGACCGTGATTGCAAGAAAGCATTACGGCAATGAGATCGAAGAGAGCGAACTCGGGCTAAGACGCCAACGAGCCCTACAGCGAATCTTAAAACAACTGAACCGCGAGCTTAAAAAACCCTTTGCCTCGTCAGTTAATCTCGGTGAAATCGCGATAGCCGTTGCGCTCGATTACTTAGCTTTCAGGTTGCCAGAGGTGCGCTGGAAAGAAGCGTATCCACAACTTCAGGTTTGGCACGCTGGCATGGTCGCAACAAAGAGCTTCCAGCAGACGGCATTCTGTTAGTAGAGGCTGACCACATCAAAGCAACCATCCCAAGCCCGCAATCCATAGACCAAAACCGAAGCTGGAATGTGCCACAAGGCTGCGAAGCCTAGCGACGTTTGGCTGAGGTGTCTTACGGGCGGTGATCCCTGCGCCCAAGCAAGGTTGCAGGACAAGAAAAGGCGCAAGCACCGTCATCGCACCGAAACCTAGCGCAGGCATGAGCGTAGGGCGGGCGAGCCAGTCCGGCCCAACAAATACCAGGAACGTCATAGCGAAAGCGATCCCAATCAGGTAATGCGCAAACCACCCTAGAGGAGCTTCTGCTTGGATCTGTGCGCTATTGCCGATAGGCCGATGGATGAACCTGCCGCTCGGCAAGTGACCCAGCCAGCGCCCGACCATCGCGTAATTCAGTGAGGGGATACCCAGCAGGCGTTTTTGCAACAGTGCTACGATATCCATGAAAGCGGTCGCCCCAACGCCGAGCAATAGAGCATCGATCAGCAGCCCGTTCATTTCGGTGCAACCAAGGTAATGGCGAAAATCAGTGTGGCCTGAACGACTGCCAATCGCGTAAAGGCAGGGCTGACCCTGTGGGTGAAACGAGCCTGATTATTGAAAAGAGGCATCTTCCTCAATCTCCTTGAAGGCTAGGGTGAGGCGAAGTAGCTTATTACTTCAAGTCAACTTGAAGTCAAGTGCCATGCTCGATATTGCCGAACTCGCCCGTAAAAGCGGCATTCCCGCCTCGAAACTGCGCTATTACGAAGAAGTGGGGCTGATCAGATCAGTTGGGCGCAATGGGTTGCGCCGGGTTTTCGAAACGGACGTATTAACGCGCTTGTCATTGATTGCGCTGGGGCAGGTCGCGGGGTTTTCGCTGGCCGAAATACGCGAAATGCTGGGTTCTGAACGAGAGCCGGAAATCGACCGTGAGATGGTGAGTGACAAGGCGGATCTCCTGGATCGCCGCATCAAAGAACTGACAGCACTACGTGATGGTTTGCGTCATGTGGTGACTTGCACGGCGCCAAGTCATCTGGAATGCCCCACCTTTCAACGTCTGATGCGGATTGCACAAACGCGCCAGGCGACGCGAGGGCGTGAGCAGAAAAAGGCCCGCACGAGGCGGAAGGGTGGAGGGGGTAGTCGCGAGGCATCATCGTTAGGTAGAGACTGAAAAATAGTCCTGACTGAGTGATCGCCTGGCAGTGGGGTGACGCACTGGTTCCAGCGCTAATCACCCGTGCCTGGCTTATGTATTCAAAACAAGAATATCTAGGCTTGCTTATATGCTTTTTTGAAATGGCGAGATGCACTAAAATGGTGCTCTTTTAAGTCAGGCCGCTGGGCGCCTGTTGCCTCGTTAGGCCAAAGATAGGGATATCACCATGCGCACAACCCCGTTTAGGAACAGCCCCCTATGAGTGAGTCGAATCCGATCAAAGCCCTGTTGGCCGACGTACCCTTTATGGTCATCGACGGTGCCTTGGCCACCGAGCTGGAAGCGCTAGGCTGCGACCTCAATGACGCCCTCTGGTCGGCGCGTTTGTTGACTCAGGCCCCGGAGAAGATCCGTCAGGTTCATCAGGCTTACTTTGAAGCCGGGGCCGATTGTGCGATTACCGCCAGCTATCAGGCCACGGTGCCGGGCTTTATGCAGGCGGGGCTGACGGCAGAAGAGGCGCGGGCGTTGATTCAGTTATCGGTCACGCTGGCTCAACAGGCGCGGGATGCGGTCTGGCAGCCTGGCCAAACCGACCGGCCCAAACCGTTGGTGGCCGCATCCGTCGGCCCTTATGGCGCTTATCTGGCGGATGGCAGTGAATACCGAGGCGGCTATGACCTGGATCGCGCCGGGCTGGTTGAATTTCACCGCGAGCGTTTTGAACTCTTGCTGGCAGCGGGGGCGGACCTACTGGCCGCAGAAACCTTGCCCTCATTGGAAGAAGCGCTGGCGATCACAGATTTGCTGGCCGAACATCCGGGCGCGCAGGCCTGGATCACCTTCTCAGCGAAGGATGGCCAACACATCAGCGATGGCACGCCGATCGAGGAATGTGCGGCAGCCCTGGCCAACCGCCCGGGCGTGGCGGCGATCGGCGTGAACTGCACGGCGTTGCCCCACATTGAATCGCTGATTCAGGCGATCCGGCGTCAGTGCGACCTGCCGGTGTTGGTCTACCCCAACTCAGGGGAAGTGTACGACCCGGTGACTAAAACCTGGCACCCGGCCCAATGCGATCATACCGCTGCCGATCTTTCCGGGCTGGCACAAGGGGGAGAGCACTGGCTGGCAGCAGGCGCGTCAGGCATTGGCGGTTGCTGCCGGACGACACCAGAGGATATTCAAGCGCTGGCCGAGTGGCGGCGGTCACGCCAGCTTGCTTAGGCTTTAATGCCGAGTCTCTGCCCGTCACTTCTCCACCTCATCGACGGGCAGCTCTTCGATGTCCGCAATCATCTGATCATCCATTTCGGTGCGAGCGATCAGCTTACGGGCCGCGTAGCGTTTGCCTTCCAAAGCGCGCTGCTCGCCTTCCTGAAGCCCTTCCAAACGTCCTTTCTCAAAGCCCAAGCATTTATTACTTCAGCCAAAGGCATTGGTATAGCGGTAGCAATGGCATCAATATGACCCACGTCATGCCCGTATCCTAAAGTTTGATGAGGTAAGCGTAGGATTCAAGGGAGCCAACTGCTAGGCTGATTTTACTAGAGCGAAAAAACGCCGCAGGGAACAACCGAATGCCACAGGCACCTCGCATCGAGCTTCATCCCGTTAACCAGCGCGTGCAGGTGCATGTGGATGGCAAGCTAATCGCCGACTCCACTCAAGCCCTCGAACTCCGCGAAACCGGCTGCCCGCCACGCCACTACTTCCCACGCGAAGACGTGCGGATGGATTTACTCACTGTTACAGATACTGCAATCTATTTTCCTTTTAAGGATTATACTATGTGTTTTTGCTGGGTAATGTTTAGGATGATATTAGAATATGAATGGCTGAATGACAGATCGCATGTAACATTGGGCAGGGAAATACCAGGTTGAAAGTTTCAAAATTAAAATGAAATGAAATTAATTTAATGAGGTGGTTATGGCTTTTTATCCTAGAGGTTCCGAGTGGAGAAAGTGGGATCTACACGTACATACTCCTCTTTCAGTATTGAACAATGGATTCGGGAGTGATTGGGACTCTTACGTAAAAACGCTTTTTAAAAAAGCAATAGAAAACGATATTAGCGTAATAGGCATTACTGATTATTATTTACCTGAGGGATATAAAATACTTAAAAGAGAGTATTTAGATAACATAGGTAAATTACAGGCCCTGTTTGATGAAGATGAAATTAGGAAGATAAAAGAAATAAGAGTTTTTCCAAATATTGAGTTTAGAATTGAAAAATTAATTATTAGTAAAGAGAAGGGTTTAACTTGGAATAGAAAAGTTAATTATCATATTTTGTTATCTGATGAAGTATCTATTGAAAAAATGGAAAGTGATTTTATATCTCAAATAAAATTTAATTTTAATGCTGCCTCTGGGGCCACCGTAGAAAAAAGACCGCTTACGAAATCTAATTTGGAAGAATTAGGACGTAGGCTGATTGAAGAGCACCCCCCATTTTCCAAGAGTGGTAACGCGCTGTATGTAGGAATGCTAAATGCTTCTGTAGACGAAGATGATTTAATATCTATCCTTAATGATAATTCAAACTTTCGAGGCAATTATTTAGTAGGTTTACCATGTGATGAAGATTTAAGCGAGGTTAATTGGAATTCACAAGGACATAGCATAAGAAAAAATCTTATAAAGCAAGCACATTTTATATTTTCATCAAACCATAATACACGTAAATTCCTTCTTGGAGGAGCTGATAAAGAAGCACACGAAAAAGAATTTGGGCCGATTAAACCATGCGTATGGGGATCAGATGCTCATAATAACGAAAATCTATTCAAGCCAGATGAAAATAGAATCACTTGGATTAAAGCAGATGCAACCTTTGAAGGCTTAAAATCGGTTTTGTATGAACCTAGTTCTCGTGTGGCTATCCAAGAATTAAGTCCACAACAAAAAAGTGGTTATCAAGTTATTAGTCGAGTCAGGTATTTAGATGAGCAGAAAAGAGGCTTATTTAGTGAAAGTTGGCAGCCCATAAACCCAGATTTAAATACAATAATTGGAGGAAAGTCGTCTGGTAAGTCGCTTCTCCTTTATCATATTGCCAAAGCTATTAATAAAGAAGAGGTTGATCAAAAAATAAATCTATCAAAGGCATCTTCATACAGTGACTTATCTGGCATTGATTTTGAAGTTGAATGGGGTAATGGCGAAATAAGTAAACTTAGTGAAAAAGATGATGCTAAGCCCATTACTTATATACCTCAGCTTTATATAAATCACCTTGCAGAGGAGGATGGTAAAGGCCAGCTTAATAATCTTGTAAAAGATATTTTAAACCAAAGTCAAAACTTTAAAACATTTAGTATAAATCAAGAGAGGAAGATAGCTGAAATAAACAAAGAGTTGACTTCAAGAATTGATAAGCTTTTTGAGTTGCGTGAAAATTATGCCAGATTAACAAAGGATTCAGAAGCTTATGGAACTAAGGCAGCTGTGTCTGGTGAAGTTAAGAACCTTAAAGATAAGATTGAAAGCTTAAGAAAAAGATCGGGATTTACTTTGGAAGAAGAAACAGCTTATAAAATGCTGACCTCCAGAAAAAAATCTCTTGAAAATCGGTTAGCTGTTTTGGAGAAGCTTGATTTTTGCAGTAGTCAGGTAACAAAATCTTCAAAATCAAATCATATTAACTTGATTTCTGATTTTTGCGAAAAAATTATTTCTGATGTAGACATGCCGAATAATTCTACTTATTTGAAATCTCTGTTAATGTTTTTAGAAGATGAGCTTAAGAGTTCTATTGATAAATTTGATTTTCATGTTAAAAAGCGATCAAAAGGTATTCCTGTTGAAATAGAAAAAATTAAAAATAAAATGCTCTCTATTGAAGAGGATTTAAAGCCTATTGTGAGGAAGTTTACAGATAAAGAAGCTCTAAACACTTCTTCGGATCAATTGAAAAAGGAAGAGCATAAGCTTAAGAATATCGATGATATTGAAAAGAAAAAAATAGCAATTAGAGAGAGTGGGATAGAATGTAAAGAAGAAATAAAGAAATTGTATCGCATGCTTATAAATTGCTATAAGGAATACGCGGAAGAGATTTTAAAGCCCGAATACCAACCTGAAGAAGATTTAAAAATTTCAGCTGAAATAAGTTTTAATGAAGAGAGGTTCGGAGAGTTTGTTTCTTCTTTTGACAGGAGAGGGAATATGCAGGCGCTGCTGGGATCTCTTATAGATACCAGTGGTTATTATTGTTTTGATATTGATGTTCATTCTGAAAATATTTTTATCGTTCAAGAAAATATAGAAAGAAATAGAGATATACCAACTCTTCGCAAGGGTGTAACAGATATTGATTTGATTAAACGTCTATATAGCGACTGTTTCTATATAAGTTTTGTTGTCCATTATAAAGGTGATGATATAGTAAAAATGTCACCCGGGAAAAGAGGGTTGGTGCTACTTAATTTAATTATTTATTTGAGTAACTCTGAGCATCCTATACTGATAGATCAGCCAGAAGATAATCTTGATAATAGAACTATATATGACCAGCTTAATGAGTTTATTAAGTTAAGAAAGAAAAAAAGACAAATCATAATGGTTACTCATAATGCCAATCTTGTAGTTGCTGCTGACTCAGAATGTGTGATTGTCGCAAATCAAGCTGGACAACAAGCCAATATTGAGAATGAATTTTTTAAATTTGAGTATTGTAGCGGTAGTTTGGAGTGTTCATTTGAAGATCAAAATGAATCAAGGGCACTCAAAAAGAAGGGAATTCGTCAACATGTCTGTGAGATACTGGAAGGCGGTGTAACTGCTTTTAAAGAAAGAGAGTTAAAATATGGTTTTAAAAAATGATAGGAATTTTTCAAAATACGCCGATAAATTGAGATTTCAAGGTGGTTTTGTGGAAACTATTTCTGAGTGTAAATATGGATGCTTTGAAGATAAGTGGCATTTTGGGAGATAAGAGCGTTGATCTCGGTTGTTTATGGAATGCTATTTTTGTAATTGTACCTGTACCTGTACCTGTACGTGTCGTGCACATGAAATATTTTAGTTAGGTGGAAATACTTCATATGTTATATTTTTGTGTTTCAAGATTGATTTTTAACGGGGTGGTAGCTTGGATTTAAATAATTTAGGGGTGAACTTTCTCGAACATGCCGATGTAGAAAGAGGTTTTGTTTTACATAACTTTCTTTTAGTATTTAATAATACATTTGTAAAATCAAATAACGCTAGATTTAAGAGTTTTTTTGAAAAAAATCGTAACATAAATAAGTGGATGGTATTTAGTGATTACGTTCTTGATGATAAAAATAAACCTAATGACGTTGTTACATTTTCAATCCTACCCTACACGGAAGATTTTTTTACATTGGGAAAGAGTATTGATAAGTTATCGTTTAAAGATGTTAAAAAACTTAAGAGGGTAAAAAAAGAATTTATTGAATTTATAAATAACAGTGAGATAATAAATATATCTTTTATTATTTCTAAAAAGAGAAGGCTAGACCCACTGAATGAGAAAGAGATGCTTATAACAAGATATAAAATGGCTATCAACCAAATAAAAGTATGGATCTCAAATGATGCGGATAATAAAGAATATTTAACCTTATTAAAAAATTATGAGCTAATGCTTTCTGAAGTATGTAAGCCTAGAGCGAATCTTAAATATATCCGTGATATTGAGATAGTTTCATCATTGATTGCTTACTTAATATTTCAGATATGTAATGAGATAGAAATTGAAGTTATTGGTTGGTTCTCTGATAGAGATGCTCTATTAAGCTATAAAGCTGCTAAACTCAGTAAGCCTATAATATTTGATATGGCACATAACCTATATCATAACTTATCATTTAATAAATGTGAAGGTTATAAAGAGAAGTTCGTATTTGGTCTGCCTGAAAGAGAAGGGAAAGTCTGGTATGATTCCTACAATAGAATCCCTGACCTTATTGCAGCAACATTAGCCGATTATGATTATGAGAATAATGAAATTAGTCATAGTAAATTCAAGCCTGTGGTCGAAAAAATACTTACAAATAAAGAAAAAAATATTATTTATGAACTATGTCTTGATGGTGATGTTTTCTCAGCTGGTGTTTTAGATTTGGCTGTGTCTTGCGATAATTAGAGAAGTGTTTTTACAAAGATGTCTATTCATAAATTTTTAATGGATGTTTTTTAAAATCATAGGCTTCAAAATAATTTGTGCTGTATCTATCTTGTTAAGATA
The DNA here is from genome assembly GCF_013415105.1 of Vreelandella salicampi. Lineage (GTDB taxonomy): Bacteria > Pseudomonadota > Gammaproteobacteria > Pseudomonadales > Halomonadaceae > Vreelandella > Vreelandella salicampi. The sequence continues at coordinate 464,513 of NZ_JACCDF010000001.1, read as the reverse complement.
CTTAATAAACGCATTGAATTTGTCGCTTGTAATTTAATAGCTCTACGCAAAAGTCAACTGTCCCTTTCTACCACCCCACTAACTCTCATAACCTCCCTAGTCACCGCATCATTCAATATCCCGCGTTTGGCTTCCACCACAGTGAGCCATTCGCGAGCGCGGGTTATGCCTGTGTAAACCAGCTCGCGGGTGAGGATGGGGTTGGGTGTGGGCGGTAGCAGCAGGGCGGTGTGCAAGAACTCCGAACCCTGGGATTTATGTACCGTCATCGCGAACACGGTTTCTACCGCGTGCAGGCGGGAAGGCAGCACCCAGTTGATGGGTTTTTCCTCGTCGCTGGTGGGGAAGGCGACGCGCAGTAATGATTTACCCGGCGTGCGCGGGTCCGGTACCGCCAAAGTGATGCCGATATCGCCGTTCATCAGTTTCAGGCCGTAGTCGTTTTGGGTCACCAGCACCGGGCGGCCTTCGTACCAGCCTTTTTCCAGCATGTGGTCGCTGCCGAACAGCAGCTTTTCGCTGCGTAGCGTTTTGGAGATGCGCAGGTTCAGGCCTTCTACCCCCCAGGGGCCTTTGCGCAGCGCGCACAGCAGCTGAAAGTGGCTGTAGGCGCTGAGCACTGCGCCGGCCCAGTCGTTATACGCCTTTTTATCTTCCTCAAACGCTAGCCCCTGCGGGCGCTGCGCTTTTAGCGTGTTCAGGTAGTGGCGGTAGCCTGTGGGCGGGGCGATGGGCGCGCCTTCGTGGTCGGTGCGTCCTTCGCCCGCGTTCGGAAACGCATCGGGGCTGCCGTGAATTACCAGCTTATCCAGCGTGGTGTCTTCCTCTCTGCTTTCAGCGTTATTGCCCAACACTAAATGATGCAGATCCGGGTAGCCGTGGTGCAGTACGCCATGCACCGCCTGGTGCTTTTCCCGTTCGCTTTGGGCGTGGCTGGGCTGGTTGATCGCCTGGGCCAGCTGGCCGATGCCGCTGGCGGCGTTGAAGCGGTGGCTGACCCGCAGCATGGTAATCGCCTGGTCGAGCGGCTGGCCGTTGGGGTCCAGGTAGTGCTCGGGCAGCGGCTGGCCGGTGGCGTTTTCCAGCCACTGGGCGGTTTCCGGGGTGTAGTGGGCGGCCTCGGCGCGGCGGCACAGGTCGCCGAGCACGGCGCCAGCTTCCACCGAGGCCAGCTGGTCTTTATCGCCCAGCAGCACCAGTTGCGCCTGGGCGGGCAGGGCGCTGAGCACGGCGGTCATCATTTCGATATCCACCATCGAGGCTTCGTCGATCACCAGCACGTCTAACGCCAGCGGGTTGGCGGCGTTATGGCGGAAGTGGCGGGTGTCGGGGCGTGCGCCTAATAAGCGGTGAAGTGTCGTCACCTCGGTGGGAATCGAGGATTTTAGCTGCTCGGTGACGGCGTCATCGCACAAGTCGGCCAGTGCTTCGGTGGGCAGCAGGCTTACCTGTCCGGCGATGGATTCATTCAGCCTTGCGGCGGCTTTGCCGGTGGGCGCGGCCAAGCGAATGCGCAGCGGTTGCGTGGGCGATTGGGCCAGCTGCATGGTTTGCAGCAGGGCGAGCAGGCGCACCACGGTGGTGGTTTTGCCGGTGCCGGGGCCGCCGGTAATGACCCCGAAGCGGTTACGGGCGGCCAGGGCGCAGGCGGTTTTTTGCCAGTCGAGGGTGGTGGTTTTTTTAAATAGAACGTTTAGGGCGTTGGGGAGTAATTCAGGGTGACTATCGTCACCCATCGCCCGATGAATCGGGCTCCTACAAGTGCTAGCGGGCTCCGTGCCTGAATCTATCGCCCGACAAGTCTGGCTCCTACAAGTGCTATTGAGCTCATCGCCATCTTTCGGGGAGAGGCGGTTGGCGATTTCCTGGTGCAGGGTTTGTTCATACTGCCAGTAGCGGCGCAGGTAGAGGCGGGTGGTGTGTTCGCTGTCGCTGCGTACCAGGGGGGTGTTGCCGGGGCCTTGGCTGATCAGCGTGGGGTGGTTGAGCGCGGTTTGCCAGTCGGCGAGGGTGAGCGTGGCCAGTACGTCGCTGGGCAGCGGCGGTGGGTCGGTTAGGTCGTCGCCTTCCGGGGGTAGCGAAAGCGCGAAGTCCGGGGCGTTGAGCGTGGCGTTGAGGTCCAGGCACACGTGGCCGCGGCCGAGCTGGTGGCTGGCGAGTGCGGCGGCCATCAACAGCAGCGGCGGGGCGTCCGGCGCTTCCGTGGCTAAAAAGCGTACCAGGGCGCGATCCAGGTCGCGCAGCCAGCCTCTTGCGACCCAGCGCTCGCATAGTGCCAGCAGCTCGACTGTATTGCTTAGCGCGGGGTGAGCGTTCACTTGCGCTGGAGTGCTTGGCGGGTCGGCTTCGGGGGCGTCGCCGAACAGGTCGGGCGTGTGGTGGTCGTGTTGTGAACCGCTCATGCGGTGGCCTCCTGTGACGTGCCTGTAAACAGGCCATCCAGTGCTTCGATCAATGCCACGGGGGCGGCTTCGGTGTATACGCCGCGCCCTGGGCTGCGGCTGCCGCGCAGAAATACCGTCATCGAGCCGCCCAGGTGCTGGTGCGGGTCGTAGTGGGGCAGCCGCGCTTTGAGCAGCCGGTGCATCGCCAGCAGGTAAAGCGCGGCCTGCAGGTCGTAGCGTTTGGCGAGCAGCGCGTGGTGCAGGGCGTCCGGTTCGTAGGCGCTGTCGTCCGGTCCCAGGTAGTTGGATTTCCAGTCGAGCACGTAAAAGCGCCCCTGGTGCTCAAAGGCTAAATCGATAAAGCCCTTGAGCATGCCGTTCAATGTGTCGGCATCCAGCGCGGGGCGTTCGTACCCCGGCAGTAAGTGCTTGCTAACCAGCGCGTCGATGGCCTGAGTGTTCACCTGCTTGGCGGCCAGCCAGAACTCCAGCTCGACCTGGTAGCTGGCAAGCTCGGTGAGCGCGACGCTTTGTTGAGAGGCCAGCGGCAGCGGGGTGGTCAGCAGCGCGGTCAGCCAGCCGGAAAGTGGTTCCTGCCACTTCTGCCAGCCGCGCAGCTGCACCCGCCGCCAGAGCATATCGTCGAGGCTCTCAGCGTCGCTGGCGGCGGCGTCAAAGCCTTGCCTGCCTGCCCATTCCAGTAGCCCGTGCAGGAAGGTGCCGGGGCCGGGGCCTCTGGGGAATTTATGCAGATGAAACGCCTCTGGCTGGGCGAGATCCTGAGGTTCGTCCAGCACCTCGAACGCCGTGGCTTCCTGGGCGGTGGTGGGTTCCAGCGGCGTGGTGACCGGGGCGGTCAGCGTGCCGGAAAGCCGCAGCGCCGAGTAGCTGGCAATCCACCAGTGTTCCTTGGCCGGGCGCAGCGGCGTGCGGGCGTGGCCCAGCGCGGCGGTGTCCTTGGGGGGCGTTAGCCGCTGGGCGGTGGGCGCGGGCGGTTCGTCAACGTGGATGTCGCTGCCTGCTGCCAGGTCGGCAAGTTTTGCGTTGAGCGTGTCCGGCGCCATGGCCTCGCCGCCGTTGATCAGGTGGCCGATGGCGCTGTCCTCAATCCCTTTGAGCGACGCGAGCCCCAGCCAGGTGGCGTGGCGGGCGCGGGTCAGCGCGACGTAGAGCTTGCGCAGGTCTTCGCCCAGGCGTTCGCGGTCGGCGGTGGCCAGCGTGGTCTCGTCGGCGTCCAGGCTGAGTTGCAGGCTGCCTTCGCCGTCGTGCCAGCGCAGCGGTACGTCACCGGCTTTAACCGGGCGGTGGTTGGCGATAAACGGCAGAAACACCAGCGGGTACTCGAGCCCCTTGGATTTGTGGATGGTCACCACCTTGACCAGATCGGCGTCGCTTTCCAGGCGTAGCTTGTGGCTGTCGCCGTGGCTGTCCGGGTCGGCGATGGCGTCATACAGAAAGCGAATCAGCGCGTGTTCGCCGTCCAGTTCCTGGCTGGCCTGCTGGAGCAGTTCGCCCAGGTGGAGCAGGTCGGTTAGCAAGCGCTCACCGTCCTCGAACTCCGCCAGCAGGCGGGCGGGGATGTCGAAATCCACCATCATGCGGCGTACCAGCGGCAGCACGCCCTGGCGTTGCCACAGCCGGTGGTAGTGGCTGAACTGCTCCACCCGTTCTTCCCAGGCCAGCTCGCTTTGTTGCAGGTGGTCCAGGTCGGCGAGCGTCAGGCCCAGTACCGGGGTGGCTAATGCTGCACGCAGATGGGCTTCGGCCTGGCGGGAGCTTGCCAGGGGCTCGGCACAGGCGCGCAGCCAGCGTTCTACCTGGGCGGCCATGGGCGAGCTGAATACCTTGTCGTGGTCGGAGAGGTAGACGCTTTTGACGCCACGGCTGGCCAGCGCCAGGCGAATCGCGCGGGCTTCCTGCAGGCCGTTGACCAGCACCGCCATATCGGATGGTTTGAGCGGCGTGAGGGCGTCGCCGTCTTGAAAGCCGCTTTCTGCCTGCTGGCCTGCCTCGAGCAGTTCTGTCATGTAAGAGGCGCAGCGCTCGGCCATTTCTGTCTGGTAGGCGGTTTTGGAGAGCGGCTCGTCGCTTTCAAGCGGCCACAGCGTCATCGCGGGCAGCGGCTGGCCCTGGTGTACCAGTTGTTCGTCGCGGCCTTTGGCGCCCACCGGGTTGAAGGGCAGAGGGTTGTCGTCGCCCTCGCGGAACAGGAACGCCCCGGCGGAGTGCCGATCGGCGTAGCGGAAGCAGTGGTTGACCGCCTCGACCATGGCGCGGCTGGAACGGAAGTTGGTGCCCAGCGTGACGTGGCGGCCGGCGGTGTCCTGACGGGCCTGCAGGTAGGTGAAGATATCCGCGCCGCGAAACGCGTAGATGGCCTGTTTGGGGTCGCCGATCAACAGGATGGCGGCATCGCGCCGGGGCTTGGCGACCTCGAACACCGCGTTGAAAATGCGGTACTGGATGGGGTCGGTGTCCTGGAATTCGTCGATCAGCGCCACGGGGAACTGGCGCAGAATCTGCGCGGCCAGCGCTTCGCGGTTGGGGCCTTGCAGGGCGCGGTCCAGGTGGGTGAGCAGGTCGTTGGGGCCCATTTCGGCGCGGCGTTCCTGCTCGCGTTCCAGGCGCACCTTGCACCACTGCACGGCGTGAATCAGCAGGTCGTTGCGCGGTTCGGGCAGGGCGTTAAGCTCGGCGGGCAGTTCGGCCAGCGCTTGCCATGCATCCGGGCAGGGCGGCGCGCCGTCTTTCCAGATCTCGGCCATGCCGTCCGGCGTCATGCGTTTCCAGGCGGCGTCGGTGAGCGCCGGGCGGTCGGCGTCGCTTTCGCTCCATTCGCGCAGCGCGCCCAGCCAGTTGGTGCGGCTGCGGGCATTGAAGCTCTGGCCTTTGAAGGCTTTGCGCTTGGCGGCGTCTTCAAGGGCGGGGCCGAGCTCATCCAGCCAGGCGGGCCAGGGGGCTTTCAGTTCGCTTAACGTGGCGCGGCGTTCGGCCTCGGCGGCGCTGAGCGTGTCGGCGGGTTCTGGGCGCTCGCTGCCCAGCGCCTCGCTTTCGGGCAGTAGCCGGGCGACCTGGGCGTGCAGCGCGTCGGGGGAGGCCCAATAGCGGGTGATGTTGCCCAGCGCCTCGGCATCCAACGGATAATAGAAGGTGCGCCAGTAGTCGCGGACGACTTCCTGCTCGAGTTCGTGCTGGTCGTTTTCCAAGTCGAGGGAGAACAGGCTGCCGCTGTCGAAGGCGTGCTCGCGCAGCATGCGGTAGCACCAGCTGTGAATGGTGGAGACGGCGGCTTCGTCCATCCATTCGGCGGCCAGTTCCAGGCGGCGGGCGCAGGCGGGCCAGGTGGCCGGATCGTATTGGTCGCGGAGCTGGATAAGTAGTGAATCGGCGCCTACGTCGGATGTGTCAGCCCGAAACACCCCGGCGGCTTCTACCAGCCGGTTGCGGATGCGTTCGCGCAGTTCCTGGGTGGCGGCGTTGGTGAAGGTGACCACGAGGATTTCCGGCGGCGTGAGCGGGCGCACAAAGGCGGTCTCGTCGTCGCTGTGCTGGCCGCCCAGCACCAGGCGCACGTAAAGCAGTGCAATAGTGAAGGTTTTGCCGGTGCCCGCGCTTGCCTCTATCAGGCGGCTGCCGTGGAGCGGTAGACGCAATGGATTGAGTGGTGCGGGCTGGCTCATCACTGATCTCCGGTAATCGACGATAGAAACAAAACGCTCGATAGCGGGGTGTGAGGGCAGATTGAAGCGAGGGTTTTTTTCCAGGGATGGAAAAAGTAGCGCCCAGGGATGGGTTCACAGCGCCCTCGCGGAAATCTGTCGTCGACACCCAGGCAGGTATGTATCCAGCACTCCCGAGCTATAGACTATATGAGAACCCCGCCACCTGATAATCTTGTCGCCGAGCCACTTTGGGTGCAATTAGTTTACGCTACCGGCGGCTTCGGTTCACTCTAACGATGGGATCTCATGCTGACATCGCTGCTGGATAATGACTTCTATAAGATCACGATGCAGAACGCCGTGATTAAACGCTTTCCTTATGCCCATGCGCGCTACGCCTTTATCAATCGTGGCGAGCACGCTTTTCCTGACGGCTTCGGTGCCGCTCTGCGCCGTGAAGTCAATCAGATGGCGGATCTTCGCCTGCGCGATGAAGAGAAGCGCTACCTCGAAACGACGTGCCCTTATCTCGACCCTACCTACCTCGACTTCCTCGCCGGGTTTCACTACAACCCCAGCGAGGTGATTATCGAGCAGCAGGGGAGTGACCTTTCGGTGATTATCGAAGGGCCCTGGTATCGCACTATTCTCTGGGAAGTGCCGCTGATGGCGTTGATCAGCGAGCTTTGGTACCTCGTGCGCGGTGTTTCGATCCCGCCTGAGGCCGATGCGGTGATTGAGCAACGCGCTCAGGAGAAGATCGAACTCTACCGCCGTTTAGGGCTGAAGATTGCCGAGTTCGGCACCCGGCGACGCTTCTCGTTTGACGTTCACGACCGCGTGGTGGGCGCGCTTGGCCATTACGGCGGCGAGGCGTTTAGCGGCACCAGTAATGTACTGCTGGCCATGCGCCACGGTGTTAAACCGATCGGCACCCACGCCCACGAGTGGTTTATGTTCCACGGCGCGCGCTTCGGTTTCAAAATGGCCAATAGCCTTGCCCTTGAGCATTGGGTGGATGTGTATCGCGGGGATCTGGGGATCGCCTTAACCGATACCTTTACCTCCAAGGCCTTTTACGACAGCTTCGATAAGAAGTTCGCCAAGCTGTTCGATGGCGTTCGCCACGATAGCGGCGACCCTTTCGAGTTTGCCTCCCAGACCATCGCGCACTACGAGCGCCTGGGTATCAATCCGCTGAGCAAGACGATTATCTTCTCCGATTCGCTGACCCCGGAAAGGGTCGAGCATATTCATGCCTTTTGCCAGGATCGCATCGGGATGGCGTTTGGTATCGGCACCAACTTTACCAACGACGTGGGCGTTGAGCCGATGAACATGGTGGTCAAGATGGTCGAGGCACGCCCTGAGGGGCAGGGCTGGCTACCGGTGATCAAGCTTTCCGATGTGGCGGAAAAGAACACCGGCGACCCGGAGATGATTTCGCTGGCCAAGCGGATTTTGTCGCTTACCCGCGAGAATCCTTAGCTATTGCTAACACTAGCTGCGCTTGCGGACGCTTCAGGCCAAATCACTCATCCCTTAACCGAATAGTGCAGCGGGGCGTAGAGCGCCTCGGTGAGCGTAGCGAAGCGGTGGCCGTGTTGGGTTTGCTCGTTAAATAACCGTTCGAAGCGCGGCCACTGGTGGCTCAGGTAGGCGCTTTGGGCGACTTCGCCGGTCTGAAAACGCCCGCCTTCATAGGCAGACTCGGCGGCGGCGTAGGCGTCGCTTTCCCGGCCTTTTTCTTCCGCCATTTCCGGCGTGCCTAGCTTGGTCAGCCAGGCAAACGCCGCCTGGGGCGCCAGCGGTAGCGGGGCTTCCAGGCCGTGTTGCCAGGCGCTCAGTTGGGTCGATAGGTGAGAGCGGGCGGTGTCGGCGGCGATGGGGTTTAGCGTAATGTTGCCCGCTTTGGAAAGCAGCTGGGTGGTCATCGGGCCGCTCAGGTTCCCCGCCAGGTGGGCGACCCAGGGGCGCAGCAGGTGAGCCCAGCGGTATTGGCCGCGCCCGCTGCCCTGGCTGATCAAGCTGCTGCTGAGCAACAACAACCGGCAGCGTTCACCCTGTTCGTTGTGGCGCAGCTCGCCCAGCCAGTCTTCCAGCACGATGCCGTCATTACCTTCTACATGAATGGCCTCCGGCGCACTGAGCGCCACCGGCCACTGGGCCAGCGCTTCTTCGTAAGCGCTGAACAGGTCGTCCATCGGCTCGGCCAGGGCCGTGCGCATGCGTTCGCCAAACGCACCCATGGCGAGCACGCCCTGGCCCTGGAAGCGTTCAAGCTCGGCGTTCAGCGCTTCAAGGCGTGGCTCGCCGCTGTCGACCGCGCGGCGTTGGGCGGCAATCAGCCGGTCTTGCAGCTGCCAGTTTTGCAGGCCGTCCAGCGTGAAGGGTTCGGCGTCCAGCTCGGCGATGGCTTCCTGCTCGAAATACACGCCTAGCCGGGTATTGAAGAAGGTACGCACCGGCTCACGCAGAAAGCCGCCCAGCTGGCCGAGGTTAAGGCTGGTGGGGGCGTTTTCCGGCTTGGGTAGCGCAGTTTGGGCTGCTGGTGCTGTGCGAGGCGCGTGGATCTCACGCCATTCGTGGGCAAAGGTGAACAGTCGCCCGGTGTCTTCCCCGCCCTGGAAGTACGCGCGGCTGAACGGCTGCAGTGGATGCTCAGTGGTCAACGCATCGAGCAGCGGCGCGTCGTTGTCATAGCCCCAGCCGGCGGCCAGGTGGTCGCGCAGCTGGCCGACCAGCACCGAGGGCGGTAGCGGGGTGTTGTCGATCTGGCTGCGGCCCACCCAGCTGACGTAGAGCTGGTCGCGGGCGGAGAGCAGCGCTTCGAGAAACAGGTAGCGGTCGTCTTCCCGGCGCGAGCGGTCGCCGGGGCGGTAGTCGCTGCCCATCAGGTCGAAATCCAGCGGCGGCTGCGAGCGCGGGTATTCGCCGTCGTTCATGCCCAGCAGGCACACGCGCTTGAACGGAATGGCGCGCATGGGCATCAGCGTGGCGAAGTTCACCGCTCCGGCCAGAAAGCGCTGGGAAAGGCTGTGCTCGTCGATCTGTGCCAGCCAGTGCTCGCGCACCATGGAAAGCGGCAGCGGGTCGGCAAGCTGGGCTTCGCTGCTGCTTTCCAGCAGTTGCTGAAGGCCGTTTTCCAGCTTGGTGAGCATCACGCTTTCCTGGGCGTCGTCGGTGAGAAAGAAGGTTTCCATCAGCGTGCGTAGCCGTTCCACCCAACTGGCGGCGTCGGTGGGCTGGCGGAAGGTTTCCCAGGTGGCTTCGAGTTTTTCCAGCAGCGTGGCCAGCGGCCCGGCCAGGCCCGCTTCCAGCCCGCCGATATCGTCGAACGGCTCGATGCCCTGCCAGGCGTCGCCTTCGCCCACGGTGTAACCCAGCAGCAGGCGGCGCAGGCCAAACGCCCAGGTGTTTTGGCTAAGCCCGCCAGGTAGCTCGAGAGTCTGGCGCTGTTTGGCATTCAGCCCCCAGCGGATGCCCGCGCCCTCCATCCAGCGTTCCAGCACTGGCAGGTCGCGTTCTTCCAGCCCAAAACGCTGGCGCAGGGCGGGTACGTCTAAAAGGTCCAGCAGGTCGCTGACGGAAAGGCGCAGCTCCGGCAGGCGCAGCAGCTTTTCCAGCGCAATCATTAGCGGCAGGCGGTGGCGGCTGGCCTGGTCGGAAAGTGTGTAGGGAATAAAGCGCGGGTCGTCCGAAGGCAGCTGGCCGAACACCGCTTCGATGTGCGGCGCGTAGCGGTCGATGTCCGGCACCATGACGATGATATCTCGCGGGCGCAGCTCGGGGTCGGCGCTGAACGCGGCCAGCAACTGGTCGTGGAGAATCTCGACTTCCCGCTGGGGCCCGTGGGCGATGTGAAACACCAATGAGTCATCCGCCGGGTCGAGGGCGGGCCAGTGGCTTTGGGTTTCGGCCACCGGGCGCAGCTCGCGGATGTCGTCCTGCAGCTGGCTGAGCAGGCAGCCGCGCTCGCCGGAGAACGGTTCGAACATATCGATGCGCAGCGCCTGCTGCTCGAATAGGGTCTGGTAGTCGCCGGTGTCGTCGTGCTCATCCAGCAGGCGCAGGTAGTCGCGGCCTTGTTTGCCCCAGGCGGCGAGCAGCGGCTGGGCGTGCAGGTGCAGGGCATCGTCGGCGTCGCCGGTGCCGAGCACATCCAGCGCTTCGGGCATGCCGGTCTTGCGCCGCTGGCGGTAGCGGCTGGCGCGCAGCAGGTCCTTGTGTTCGATGATATCCGCCCAGTAGAACTGGCAGGGGTTATGCACGCAGAGCACGATCTGGCAGCAGCGCGAGAGCGCGGCCAGGGCTTCCAACGTTTGCTGGGGCAGCGATGAAATGCCGAAAATGATCAGCCGCCGGGGGAGGCCCGGCGGGCAGGGCTGGCCTGCCAGCTGTTCGGTGGCTTTCAGGAAACGCCGATGCACCTGGGCGCGGCTGCTGTCGAGACCAGCATCGCCCTGGGTGGCGGCCACATCGTCGCGCAGAATGCGCCATAGCGCGGGCTGCCAGCGCTGGTGGTCTTCCAGCGGGCGGGCCTCGCCCCGGGCGGTAATCAGCACGTCGTCGCCGTTGGCCCAGGCGTCCAGCCAGTCGGCGCGGTAGACCTGATACTGGTCGAACAGGTCCGCCAGCCGCTCGGCCAGCTGGTGGTGCTTGCGCTGGTCGCGGTCGACTTCCAGAAACTGCGCCAGTGGGGCGAACACGTCCTGCTCGGCCAGGGTGGGCAGCAGGCGTAAAAGCCGCCAGACCAGGCGCGATTTATCGAACGGCGAGGTTTCCGGCACGGCGTCTTCATGCTGCGAGACATGGGTTAGCACCGTGCGATAGGCCTGCCACAGGAACCGCGCGGGCAGCATCACGTCCAGCGCCGCCGCGATCCCCGCGCCGCCGTTGTCCGGGTCTTCCGCCAGCGCCAGCTTCAGCCACTGCCCAATGCCGTTGCTCTGCACCAGAATGGTTTCATTTTCCAACGGCGAGAGCGGGTACAGACGCATCCACTCCACCGCCAGCCCGCGCAGGTCTTCCAGGCGATTGCCATGCACCACCATGAATCCTGGCGTTAACGGCGGCGTATCGAGGAGCGACGGATTGGCAGACATGCGGCGGTGTTCCTTCACGGCAGTGGTGGGAGCTAAGCGTATGGTGCCATAAGTGGTGGGCTAACGCTCAGTGCATTAGCATCTTGGCTTTTAGCTGCTATGATGAATATATGTTGTTTTTTGGTTGCATAAGTGCAGCGGGAGGCTTGTCATGGCGACAGCAATAGAAGAATCACATAGCGACCCGATGGGTTATCAAGCCCCAGATTCCTTTGCGCGGTTCCTTGCCGACTTGAAGGGTGTCGCTCGTGAAGAACGCCAGCCGCTCATCAATCCTAAGCTGTTTGCCAGCGCGCTGAGCATGGATATTCAAACGCTGGCCAGTCACGCGCACGTGCATCGCACGACTATCTCCAGGGCGCAAGGCGCGGAGAAGCTCCAACGCTATCTGCGTGATGCTCTTAGGGTATTAGGTGCGGCGGCTGATATTAATGGTGATTTCCACGATGCGTTGTTTTGGTTCCGAAATGAGCCTATCGGTGCCTTTGATTATAAAACGCCTGAGCAATTAGTGAGCGAAGGCCGCGCCGATGACCTTCTTCGTTATGTCAAAGCGCTGCAAGCGGGTGTGGTGGGATGATTGTACTGCCAGAGTTAAATACTCAGGCCTATCGTGTGTATGTACCGAAATGGGCATTTTCGCCTACTAGCGGCGCTGGAGCGAGAGAGCATGGTGGTCGATTAAATCGCCCCGGTGTGGCTGCCTTATATTTAGCGCTTGATGATCAAACAGCGCTGGCCGAGTACAAGCAGCTGTCTGCCTTGATGCCGCCAGGCTTGATCGTTAGCTATACATTAAGCGTTACTCAGCTTGTCGATTTTCGTGACGGTTATAGCGTGGAGTGGGATTCTCTTTGGCAGGAGCTGTACTGCGACTGGCGCAAGCTTTGGTTCAATGAACATATCGAACCACCCTGCTGGCTGTTAGGGGATATGGCATTAGCACAAGGGGCGAAAGGCGTACTGTTTCCATCCCTGGCAAACCCGTCAGGTATTAATCTTGTGCTTTATACCGACAATCTGACTGAAAATGACTTATTAGAAGCCTACGATCCGCGTGGCGATCTGCCTCGTAACGCACATTCCTGGGAGTAATTACTTGTATTTTGAGATGTTCCTCTAAGGTTGTGGCGATGTTTTAAAGCAGTTACTGGTCTTGCTGGAGGCGCGGTAAGCGCGTTAGCTATGCGCTTTGGGTCGTGAAAGTGGTTCGATGGATAGGCGCAATCCCAGGGAGTTAGCAACCTTGCTGATGGTTGAAAATGCCGGATTGCCTTCCCCAGACAAGGCCTTGTAGAGCCCTTCGCGGCTCATGCCCACGTCCTTGGCAAGTTGGCTCATGTTGCGTGCACGGGCGATATCACCGAGGGCGGCTGCCAGCAGGGCGGGATCATTTTCTTCCATCACTGCGTCCAGATAAGCTGCAATATCCTCCTCAGTTTGAAGGTAATCGGCAGTATCGTAGTGACTGAAAGTGACGTTAGTAACGGTCATGGAGTTACTCCTTCCATTGCGCGGCAATGGCTTTGGCCTGTTCGATGTCGCGGGGTTGGCTGGCTTTGTCACCACCGCACAGCAGTACCACGATCACTGGCCCCTTTGTAATGTAGTAAATGCGGTAGCCTGGTCCATAGGAAATTCGCAACTCAGAAATTCCTTCGCCAACCGGCTTCACATCGCCGGGGTTGCCCAGACTCAAGCGTCGGATGCGTGTTTCGATCTTGGCGCGGGCGCGGATATCGCGCAGCTCACGTAGCCATCCGTCGAAGACATCGGTTTTAATCAACTCGATCATGTGATAACTATAGTTGGCAGTGCGATAAGTGTCAACTTTGGTTGACACCTAATAAAAAGCAATGATGAGTCTACTGCTAGGGTGCCATAAGTAAACGTCTTGCGGGATGTGAGATATATCGCCAAGCTATGCGGATACCGTGAGCCAAGCTAAGAGAAGATGTCCATGACCGACCCTAATAATACCCGCCGCCATTCCGCCCCGGTCGTCGACGGCCCCGGCAAAGCCGCCAGCCGCGCGATGCTGCGCGCGGTGGGGTTTAACGACGACGATTTTAAAAAGCCCCAGGTAGGGGTGGCCTCGACCTGGAGCATGGTGACGCCGTGCAACAGCCACATTGGCGAGCTGGCCGAGTTTGCTCGTGATGGCGCAGATGCGGCCGGTGGTAAAGGCGTGATCTTTAATACCATCACTATTTCTGACGGTATCGCCAACGGCACCGAAGGCATGAAGTACTCGCTGGTATCGCGTGAGGTGATTGCCGATTCCATCGAAACCGTGGCGGGCTGCGAAGGCTTTGATGGCCTGGTGGCGATTGGTGGCTGCGACAAGAACATGCCCGGCTGTGTGATGGGCTTGGCGCGGCTTAATCGCCCCAGCGTGTTCGTTTACGGCGGCACCATCATGCCCGGCGAGGGCCACACCGATATCGTCTCGGTGTTTGAAGCTATGGGCGCCCACTCGCGTGGTGATATCGACCTGATCGAACTCAAAAATATCGAAGAGACGGCGATCCCCGGCCCTGGTTCCTGTGGCGGTATGTATACGGCCAACACTATGGCCTCGGCGATTGAAGCCTTGGGCATGAGCCTGCCGGGTAGCTCGGCGCAGAACGCCATCTCCCGCGATAAGCGCGAGGATTGCCAAGCGGCGGGCGAAGCCGTGCTGGCGCTACTGGCCGACGATATCAAGCCATCCGATATCATGACCCGCGAGGCATTCGAGAACGCGATCACCGTGGTGATTGCTCTGGGTGGTTCCACCAACGCCGTGCTGCACTTAATCGGCATGGCGAGCACCATTGGTGTCGAGCTATCGCTTGCCGACTTCACCGAGATTGGCAAACGCGTGCCGGTGTTGGCCGATTTGCGCCCTAGCGGCCACTATATGATGAGTGAGCTGGTGGCCATCGGCGGCATTCAGCCGCTGATGAAAGTCCTGCTGGACGTGGGCCTGCTGAACGGTGAGTGCCTGACGGTCACCGGCAAAACGCTGGCGGAAAACCTTGCCGACGTTGAGCCTTATCCGTTGGATCAGCAGATCATCGCGCCGCTGGGTAACCCGATTAAACAGGAAAGCCACCTGCGCATTCTGTTTGGCAATTTGGCGCCGGAAGGCTCGGTGGCCAAGATTACCGGCAAAGAAGGCACACGGTTTAGCGGTTCGGCGCGGGTGTTTGGCTCTGAAGAAGAAGCCCAGGCGCGCATCAACGACGGTACCGTTGTCGCCGGTGACGTGGTGGTGATTCGCTACGAAGGCCCCAAAGGCGGCCCCGGCATGCGCGAAATGCTCACGCCTACCTCGGCGATTATGGGCCGGGGCTTGGGTAGCGACGTGGCGTTGATTACCGATGGGCGTTTCTCCGGCGGCAGCCACGGCTTTGTGGTGGGCCACGTATCGCCCGAAGCCTTCGAGGGCGGCCCGCTGGCGCTGGTGGAAGACGGCGACACTATCACCATCGATGCCGAAGCCGACACCATTGAGGTGAGCGTGAGCGATGAGGAGCTGATGCGCCGCCGCGCTGCTTGGCAGCAGCCAGAACCGCGTTATCGCCGTGGCGTGTTGGCCAAGTATGCCAAGTTAGTGAGTTCCGCTAGTACCGGCGCGGTGACCGACAACGAAGACTAGGCTCTGCCTGAAAACTGGCTGCGCTCGCCGACTTTTCAGACCAAGCCTAACGCTGTCATCTGCATGTCAAACGCCAGGGTTAACCTGGCGTTTTTTTATGGGCGTAAAGGAAACCGTTTGATGACGACGCAACCGCTCTCCACAACGTCGCGGGTCAGCGAGGTGTTTAAGGCGTTTTTGCTCTTGGGGCTGACGTCCTTTGGCGGGCCGGTGGCGCATTTGGGATACTTTCGCAGCGAGTTTGTCGCCCGCCGCCAATGGTTGACCGAAAGCGCCTACGCCGATCTCGTCGCGTTGTGCCAGTTTTTGCCGGGGCCGGCGAGTAGCCAGGTGGGCTTTGCGCTGGGGTTGATGCGCGCAGGCCCCTGGGGCGCGGCCATGGCGTGGCTGGCGTTTACCCTGCCTTCCGCCATTGTGCTGGTGCTGTTTGCGTTTGGCGCAGCAGTGCTGGATGGCCCCATTGCCAGCGGGATCATTCACGGTTTAAAAGTCGTCGCGGTGGCGATTGTCGCCCACGCGGTGTGGGGCATGGCGCGCAATTTGTGCCCGGATAACACCCGTGCGGGGATCGCGCTTGCGGCGGTATTGACTGTGGTGATGGTAAGTGGCCCGCTGGGGCAGGTGGCGGCCATCGCGCTAGGCGGCTTAGTCGGGCTGGCGCTATGTCGCGATAGTGCTGCCGCCCCGGCAAGCGAGTCGCTTTCATTCCCGGTGTCTCGCCTTGCTGGGTTGGTCGCTCTGGGGCTATTTGGCGGGCTGCTGATTTTGCTGCCGCTACTGGCCGGAAGCGCCGGATGGCTAAATATTGCCGATGCGTTCTACCGTTCAGGCGCGCTGGTGTTTGGCGGGGGGCACGTGGTGCTGCCGCTACTCGAGGCGGAGGTCGTGCAGTCGGGCTGGGTGTCGGCCGAGCAATTTTTGACCGGCTATGGCGCCGCCCAGGCGATTCCGGGGCCGCTGTTTACCTTTTCGGCTTACTTGGGGGCGTTGATACCCGCAGGCGGTAGTTTACTTATCGCCGCGCTTTCGCTGCTGGCGATTTTTCTGCCGGGGTTTTTGCTGTTGGTGGGCATACTGCCGTTCTGGAACCGCTTTCGTCAGTGGCATTGGGCTCAGGCGCTGATGCGCGGCGCCAATGCGGCGGTAGTGGGTATTCTAGGGGCGGCGCTCTATCAGCCGGTGTGGACAAGTGCGATTCTCGGCCCGCCGGAGTTTGCCCTGGCGCTTACCGGTTTCTTGCTACTGACTGTGTGGAAGCTGCCCGCTTGGGCGGTGGTGATTGTGGTGGCGATGGGCGGTGTTTTTATCGCGCCCTAATTAGTGCTCTCTAAATACTATTTCCTAAACACTCGCCACTAAACATTCTTCTCTAAACAAGGTCCGGCATAAAAAACGGCCCCAGAGCGCATGAGGTGAACTGCGATCTGGGGCCGTTTGTTTTAGTATCACACCGAGATGTTTATGCCTTTATCAGACGCGGCTGACTTTTACCGGCAGTCCCTGCCGCACGCTAGCGCCGCTGATGGGTTCAAGCCAGGTGCCATCGACGTTGCGGGTGGGGTCTTTGAAGCCAAGGTTGTTAATGTTGATCCCCGCGCGCATCCACGGCATATCGGGCTGCGATTCCCCGTCGATGACATGCGGGGTGGCACCAAGGTCGCGGTGGCCGTAGCCGTGCTCGATACCTAACGAACCCGGCATCACGCTCTCGCTTACCAAGGCCAGCCCAATCACACTACCGCCGGGGCTTTCGATGCGAATGGTGTCACCGTGGGCGATGCCGAAGCGCTCAGCGTCTTGGCGGTGCATTTGCACTGGGTTGTAAGGCTTGATCATACGCAGCCGCTCGTTACCGATGGCGTAGGAGTTCATCAGACTCGACTTGAACGAGAACGCCAGAAGCGGCCAATCGTCTTCGGTGAATATCTCGCGCATGGTTTGCTTGTTCGCCAGCAGCGGTAGGCTGTGGTAGGGCACGCCGCGATTAGGCTTGCCGCTCGTGGTGTCGATGCTGGTGCCCACGGTTTCGTTGTAAACGCAGAGCGTGCGACGCCAGGCGCTGGTTAAGCGCTCGCCTTTGAAGTGATCGCTAAAATCTTCAAAGCGCCCGCCACGCGCGTACAGATAAGCCACGCGGCCGCGCTCCTCCGGCTTTAAGGTGCGCTCAATTTTGGGCAGCAAAGGTGCGATACCGCTGTGGGCGATATCAGCATCGCTGGCTTCTGGCAGCGGGTCGTTTTGAAAGGTGATATTGGCTGCGGCGCGTAAGTAGTAGTCTTCCGCGCGATTGAGCGGGTGCAGGTTGCCCTCGGCATCAGGAATGGCGTCATCGCCGAAGCCAGCAAGCCCCAAGCGCTTGGCGACGGCTATAAAGAAGCTATCTAGCGAGACCGGTTCGCCCTCGGCGCTTTTTTGCTGGCGCGGTTCCACCACCGGCCAGCAGGCGGTGGTCATCTTGCCCAGCGTGCCTTTCCACGCGCCGGCAAAGCCCCATACCTCGTACATCACCGAATCCGGCACGATGTAGTCGGCGTAGCGGTTAGTTTCGTTGATGAAACCATCTACCGCGACGAATAGCCCGAGGCGTTTCGGGTCTTTGAGCTTATCGGCAATCAGCGCTTCAAGCCCGGCTTGGCCGTAGATCGGATTTGCCATGCAGCCGATCACCGCTTTGATCGGGTAGGGATAGCCGTCAAGCGCTGAAGGCAAGTGCTCGGTGAGCGTTGGCGGCGCTAAAGAGCGCCACGGTGCTTTGGCGGGGTAGGGGGTTTCCCCGGCGGCGACTTTGCGTTGGTACTCTGATGACTTCTCGTAGGGAAAGCGCGAGCGGGAGAGGAAAACGCCCTGTGGGCCGCGCTTACCAGGGAAATTGGCCAGATCATAACGCGGGCCTTCGCCGGTGCCGTTGAAGGTGCCACCGCCCACGGCGCTGCCGCCTTTCATGTTGTAGTTGCCCGCTAACAAGTTGAGCATCTGCACGCCGAACGCGGCGTAGAAGCCATTGCCGGACATCATGCCGCCGTGGCAGTTCACCGCCGCGCGGCGACCGTGCTTAGCAAAGCGGGTGGCCAGTTCGACAATAGTGGCTTCCGGGATGCCGCAATGCTCGGCGTAGGTGGCAAGGTCATACTCGTTGGCCGCTTCGCGCAGCAAGGTCATGCTGCTTTTGACTCGCACGCGCTCGCCATCCGTCAGCTCTACTTCGCGGTCGACAAAAAGTTCGGCGGCCATCACGTCTTCGCTGTTTGTCAGCACGCCATTGGTCATCACCATAGGGGCGTCGTTGTCGCTTCCGGCCTCAGCTAGGCCAAGGTCGCTGGTGCGCAGGAAGTGGCCGCGGCGGGGGTAATCCTCGCTGTCGATGACGAGATGCGTGGCATTGGAGTGGGTCGCTTCACCGGCGGCATCGGCGGCGGCTTTACCCGGTAGTTCCAGAAATGCGTGAGCGTAGCCTTGGTGATTTAACAGCCACTGAATCACTCCCATAGCAAAGGCGCTATCGGTGCCCGGTGTGATGGGTACCCAGTGGTTATGATCCGCCGCGTGCGAGGCGGAGGTATTCAAACCGGGGTCAATCACCACGTATTCGAGGGTGCCTGCAGCGCGCGCTTGAGCAATTAATCGACCTTGGCGCTTGAATGGGTTGCCGGCTTGGCTGGGCGCGGTGCCGATGTACATGATAAAGCGCGCGTGCTGAATATCTGGCTTCACGTGGGCGTTTTTGGCGAGGTCATTCATTACCGCGCCCGAGCCCATGCGAAACGCCAGGCCGCAGTAGGAGCCGTGGTGGCCGTAGTTGCGGGTGGCAAAGGCGTTGAAAGCAAAGCGTTTGAGCAGGCTGGAACGGCCGTAATCGGTCGCCTCCATCACCATCAGCTGGTTGGCCTTGGGGCCGTATTCGGGGTTTTCCGGGTCAATCAGCGTGTCGTGATCGTGAATGTCGCGCAGGCCGTCGACATGGCCTTCACCAAAGAGATCGCCCCCTTCGCAGATATCTTCGATCAGTTGCTCAAACGAGATTTTTTGCCAGCGTCGCTCACCACGACCGCCTACACGCTTTAGGCAGTGGTCGACGCGAAAGGGGTTGTCTAGCTGGCTCATCATGGCGTTGCCGCGTGCGCAGGCGGTGGAGCGGTTGGCTTGGCCTTGATCACCATAGGCGCTGACGCTGCGCAGCGCATCAACCACCGGCGTGCGCATGGGCAGATGCTCATCGGCAGAGAGCGGGTGATAAGGGTTGCCCGCTACGCGCAGCACTTTATCGCTGGTGTTATCGATACGCACCCGCACGCCGCACTTGGTGGTGCAGCCGTAGCAGATGGTAAAGGCGGTGCGTTGATCCGGGTTGAGGGTTAATTCACCGCTATCAAGGTCGACGCGGTATTCCGGTGCAAGCGAGTTGCCATGAATAGGGTGGTTGGGCGTCTCCCCGGCGCTGCCGGTGGTGCCTTTGGCCATCTTCATTAGCGGGTCGGCGTAACCGGCAACGAAGGTGACAGCGCCTCCCGCGGCGGCAGCGCCTTTAAGGAAGCGACGGCGTGATGAATCCACGGAAGACTTAGCCATGGTGGGCGGCTCCTTTGACAGCAGCGTGATCAGAATCGGTAACGGGGTTAGCCGGGGCGTGGCCGCCTTGCGTTGCGTGGCGCCAGGGGATGAAAAGCTCAATGACTAGCACAGCGGCAAGCCAAAGGCCGAAGGTGCCGATGATGCCGAGCAGCCCGGCTGAGCCAGCTGGAATGCCATAGTGGTGAAAACCGGCGCTATGGCGCGCGACGGTTTGTACGTCCATCAACACGACCCAACGGAACATCCAGCCCATGTGAATGGCGAAAAGACCCACAAGCCAAGCCCAGCACAATAGCGAGCGTTGCTGCTCGCCTCGGCGCGTTAGCATCCACAGCACAACGGCCAACAACAAAACCCCTGATATTAGGCCCCATAGCGCAGTATCGCGCCAAGAAGGGCTGTGGCGCACAGATTCCAGCGCGGCGGTAACCGAGCCGATATTGGCATTGATGCCGTCAAGCAGCCAAGTCAGCGCCATCAGCCCGGCAATCGCACAGGCGGCTAACAACACCTTTAGCATTTGCATGTTAGTGGCGTGCTTGCGAACGCCGCTTACCCGGTTGAGCACGAGCAACAAACCCGCCGCTGCAATAAAGCCGGTGGCAACTAACATGGGCGGTAGCCACATGGTGTGCCAAAGCGGGCGCGCTTTGACGATGGCAAGCTCCGCACCGGTGTAAAGCATGATGCCGCTGGAGAGCAGCAAAGCGACAAGCCCGACCAAGACCACTAACGCACGTGGGGTGGCGCTAGTGCCGAATGCGAGTCGGCGCGCGACAAAACCGCTGATACCCGACGCTTCTCGGTTGTCGTGTAGCGCCGGGCGCCAAGCAAGCCAGGTGAGAGCCAGCACGCTGACGACATAAAGCGGCAGAATCAGGCTGCCAATCGACATCCACGAACTTTCAGTGGCGTAGGCGTAGAAGTGCCAGAAGCGAAGCGGCTGGTGTAGATCCGCCAGCAGTGCCACTGGGGCGACAAGCGTGGTGGTGACGCAGGCTAAAAGCGCCAAACGCGCGGTAGGTAGCCACGCCTTTTTGCCTAACACCAGCGCGGGGGCGGCGAGCCACAACGTGGCGTAGGAAAGCGCGATCATAAAAAAATACTGCACCGCCCAGGGGTACCAAGCAATATCATAGCGTGGGGCAAGTAGCTCAATGGTGGAATTCATAGCCCATCTCCTGACCGTGGGGGTCTAACACTTCTAGGGTGACCGGCTCAGCATTCGGACGCGTGATAAAGCGCTCGTCCATGCCGAGATAGAAGACCTGGGGCGCGGTGTTTTTTTCCGGCTGTAACACCATCAGCTCGTCACGGTAGTCGGCGATCATGCGACTGATCTGGCTTTCTGAGTTGCGCATGTCGCCGATGATCCGTGCGCCGCCCACGCAGCTTTCAACGCACGCAGGTAATAAGCCGGCTTCTAAGCGGTGCGCGCAAAACGTGCATTTGTCGGCGGTTTGGGTTTTATCGTTGATAAAGCGGGCGTCATAAGGGCAGGCGTTAACGCAGTAAGCGCATCCGACACAGCGGTCGCTATCCACCACCACAATGCCGTCGCGCTGTTGATAGGTTGCCTCCACCGGGCAAACGGGCACGCAGGGCGGATTCTCACAGTGATTGCAAAGCCTGGGCAGCATAAAGGTGGCGAGTTCGCCGCTCTCTTGATGCTCGACTTCATACTGCGCCACGGTGGTGCGAAATTTGCCCAGCGGCGCGTCGTTTTCGATATGGCAAGATACCGTGCAGGCTTGGCAACCGATACACCGACGCAGGTCAATCAGCATGCCGTAGCGTTTCGTCGGATCGCCTTCACGGCGAAGTGGTTGTTGATTAATGCCGGCTTGGGCAACGCTTGCCAGTGGCACGAGTGCTGCACCCGCACTGAGACGAGCGAGTTGGCCGAGTAGCGAGCGGCGGATGGGATCCATAGCGACTCCTGAACTTAGCAGAGGATCACTCTACAGGGTGAAACGTCGGGTTAAGGTTCAGGATAGGGGTTGCGCTATAGAAAAAATTGACGCGTATCAATGGCTTATATCGGGTTTTTTAATGCTCACTTAATCTTATGGGTAAGGGGTTGTTTGCTAACAAAAAAAGCCAACCGCATAGCGGTTGGCTTTTACCCGATGAAGGGCTCTTTTTCAGGGCGCGTTAATGCAGAGGCGCCTCCGTCTCTAATGTGCGACGCAAAACGTAGAGTTCGTCTACGTTAAGGTGCTCAAGCCTGCCAGCGAGAAGATCGCTTACCTTCTGTACCGGTAGTCCCGCCCGCCGAGCAATTTCACGGCTGCCGAGTTCGGAGACGGCGATAAGGCGGATAATAATACGCATTAGTCGCGTACGTTTTTCTAACTCCCTGACGTCAAGTTCGTCAGGGCAGCTTCGCGGAGGGTCGGTCATTTCCGCGTTTGCATATGAGCGTGCCGTACTCATGAGGCTCCATCAGGTCTGAAGTGACATCGACACAATGCCGCTAAGTGACGCGCTTTTCAATGCCCATTTGGTGAAAAGTTGATATCGCCCCAAAGCGCCCGCATGGGAGCGTGCTCTGGTAGACTATCGGCCTTATTTTTAACGTGGCGTTATGATCGCCGAGGAGTGAAAAATGTCGTCAAACAGCGCGCCCAAAGTGGGGGTGATTATGGGGTCTAAATCGGATTGGCCCGTCATGGAGCACGCCGTTGCCATGCTAGAGCGTTTAGGCGTGGCGTATGAAACGCGCGTGGTGTCTGCCCACCGTACGCCTGATCTGCTGTTTGACTATGCTAAAGGCGCGGCTGCGCGGGGATTGCAGGTCATTGTGGCCGGTGCCGGCGGTGCTGCGCATCTACCCGGCATGGTCGCCTCACAAACGCCGCTGCCTGTGTTGGGCGTGCCGGTGGAGTCGAAAGCGCTGAAAGGGCTCGACTCACTGCTTTCTATCGCGCAAATGCCCGGCGGTATCGCCGTGGGCACGCTGGCGATTGGCAAAGCGGGTGCTACCAACGCAGGCTTGCTGGCGGCGCAAATCATCGGCCTGCAAGAGCCTGCCGTACGCGAGGCCGTCGACGCTTTTCGGGCTGAACAAACCCGCACCGTACTCGATAACCCCGACCCGCGCCCTGACACAGAGTAAAGGAGGTGAGCATGAATATTGGTGTCTTAGGCGCAGGCCAACTCGGACGTATGTTGGCGCTAGCGGGCTATCCGCTGGGCAATCGCTTCACCTTTTTGGATACTACCGGCAAGCCTAGCGCCGGTATCGGTGAGGTGATCATTGACCCTGACAATCAGCACCTGGCGGAATTTCTCGCCAACGTCGACGTAGTGACCTATGAGTTTGAGCATTTGCCGGTCACGCTGGTGCGCGAAATCGAAAAGCACAAACCGGTCTACCCCGGCAGTCGTGCCATTGAGGTGTGCCAAAACCGCGTCGAAGAGAAAGCGCTGTTTGATCGGTTGAATATTCCCACGCCGGCGTATCGCGTGGTGCAAAGCGCTGAGCAGTTAGAGGCCGCCGCACGCGAGCTGGGTTGCCCGGTGGTTGCCAAGTCGGTGACCGAAGGCTACGACGGTAAAAGCCAAACCGTGCTGAAAGCGCCGGAACAGGCGCGCGAGGCGTGGGCAAGCATCAACCACACGCAGCTGATCGTTGAAGCATTTGTCGACTTTGTCCGCGAAGTCTCGATGATTGCCGTGCGCGGTCGCGACGGCGAGGTGAAGTTTTACCCCATGGCAGAGAACCAGCACGTTGATGGGATTCTGCGCTACTCGATTGCGCCGCTGCCGGATCTCGCTGCGGCTGTGCAACAAACCGCCGATAACTACATTCGCGCCCTGCTTGATGAACTGGACTACGTTGGCGTGTTAGCGCTGGAGTTGTTTCAGACCCGCGATGGAAAGCTATTAGCTAATGAAATGGCACCACGGGTGCATAACTCTGGCCACTGGACCATGAACGGAGCGGTCACCAGCCAGTTTGAAAATCACCTGCGCGCAGTTCAAGGCTTGCCGCTGGGTGAGACACAAGCGATTGCGCCGACCTGCATGGTGAACGTGATTGGCCGTGAACCGCAAAGCGCTGAAGTGCTGCAATTGGAAAACGCGCACCTGCACCGCTATGACAAGAGCGAGCGTGCCGGGCGCAAGCTTGCGCATATTAACCTGGTGGCGAAAAACCACGCTGAGCTTCTTAAAAAGGTTCAAACGTGCGCGGCACTGCTGCCAGATGCCCCGGCGCCCGTCTTTCATTTTGTGCCCTAACGAGCACGCCACTGGCACTTGCTTCTCTTTTGCGTTAAATATAACTAACCGTCTAGTCAGGCCGCCGTTGGGCGGCCTGAAGTGTCTAAGGCGTTTTGGCCTGTACGGTTTATCTAAAACTTGTTCTGAATGTCCATAGTATTTGGTATATAAAAATAATCGAATATTAGCGCCGTTAGTCAGCGCATAAAAAACGGAGTTTGTATGCCTAACGCTTCATCCACTGCGACAGCGTCCGGGCTTCGCAGTGACTTTCGTCGTGAACACTATGTCACGCTCAAACGGCTGCGCAGTGAGAAAGTGCGCTTACTTTACGACAAGCTGTGGCAACCGGTGTTGGCAAGCGTCGTAGCGGCTATTTTGCTGGTGGCAGCGCTGTGGCCGGTCGTGTCAGCGGAGATATTGCTTGGCTGGTTGGTGTCTGTGGTCGTGGTGTCTGGCGTACGCCTGGGCATTGCGTACCGTTACCATCAGTTGCCAATCATGCAGCAGCAGCGCCGGCGTTGGCTGTGGCGCTTCAGTGCAGGGGCCATCGCCGCTGGCTGTGTGTGGGGCGCGGGGAGCTGGTTATTGTTTACCCCGGAACACAGCGGTCAAGTCGCCGCACTCGCCATTGTAATGTCAGGCATTACCGCAGGAGGCGTCACCACGCTTTCCGCCGTTTGGTGGGTGGCGCTGGGGTTTGTGCTGCCGATTATGCTGCCTTTATTAATACGGTTTATATGGCTCGGTACGCCCCTGGCGATGTTGATTGGGGTGGTGCTCGTGCTGTTTTTGGGGCTGATTTTTGTGGCTAGCCGCCGCTTCAGCCGCATTATTCACGATAACATCGCCCTGCGCGTTAGCATGGCCGCGCGCGAGACCATGTTGTTAGAGAGTGAAAACCGCTACCGCTCGATCTTTAACCATTCGCCGCTTGGGGTGGTGCACTTTGATTGCGATGGCCAAATTACCGACTGCAATGACAAGTTGCTGACGATCTTGGGCGTGGAGCGCGGCCAGATGATGGGCTATAACATGCTGGCGCCTTCCGCCGACCCAGGCGTGGCAAAGGGAGTGCGCGATGCACTATCGCGCGGTACGGGCTACTACGAAGGCACCTACGTATTGCCTAAAGCCGAGCAGGGCACACCGCTGCGCGTATTTTTCAATGCGGTGCATAGTGCCGGGAAAGAGAAAGTCGGTGGCGTGGCGATCATCGAAGATTTTACCGAGCGCAAGCGCTACGAGGCGATTATTTACCGCCAAGCCTACTATGATGCGCTGACCGACATGCCCAATCGGCGGCTATTTATTGAGCGCCTTGAGACGCTGTGGCGTTCGCCAACGCCATGCAGGGGCATGCTGCTGTTTATGGACCTGGACCGTTTCAAACTTATCAACGACACGCTAGGACATGCCGCAGGGGATGATCTGCTGGTGCAGGTCGCCCGCCGGTTAGGTAGCTGCCTCGGCGAAAACGATATTGCGGCGCGTTTAAGCGGCGATGAGTTTGTGCTGCTCGCACGTTTTGATGATGCCTCAGACACTACTGCCATTGAGGCCCACGCCACGGCCTATGCCGAGCGCGTACAGCATGCGCTATCCGCCTCGTACCGCCTGGAAAGCCGCTGGGTCGATGTCACGCCCAGCATTGGGTACACCTGCATCAACAGCGCCGAACTTGATCACGAAGAAGCGCTCAAGCAGGCAGATATTGCTATGTACCGGGCAAAAAGCGCAGGGCGTGATCGCATGTGCCGTTATCAGACCGAGATGCGCGATGATTTCCAGCGCGACGCCGAGCGGGATATAACGCCTCACGACTAATGCAAAAAGCCCGGCAAGTGGAAGTGCTGGGCTAACGTGAGCGGGGTCAACGCCTTAGCAGTTATCGCTGTCGAGAAGCATTGCCTTGTCAACGGGGTATTGAATAATCGCTAGGCTCTGTCTGAAAACTGGCTGCGCTCGACCATACGGCGTTAAAAATCGGCTCAAAGTACTCATTTACACTACGTAAACTCCGTCTTTTCGCCGATTTTTGCCTTGTCTGGCCTTCGCTCGCCGACTTTTCAGACAAAGCCTAATTGTATGATCGTTAACCAGGTGCTTCTGGCGTAAACGGGTTTGATCTGCGACGCTTGCCTGTAAGAGTGTGGTAAAGCATCTGGATTAAGCGATAAATAAAAATAACGTCTACAACCGCTCACATGTGACCAAATACTATCATTATTGTTCGATTGGTTTCTGAGGAATGTCAGGAGGTAAGAAAATGCCAGAAAAACGAGGCGATAAAATACCTCTTTCCTCAACCAAGAGCGATGCATACTCGCTGACGGCTGACTCAAAAAGTGTACAGAATTTCTATGAGTTGATTGAAAACCTGCCAATGGTCGCCGTGCAGGGTTATAACAAAAAGCGCGAAGTTATTTATTGGAATGAAGCAAGCCGGCGTCTTTACGGCTATACCCGGGAGGAAGCGCAGGGAAAGTTATTAGAAGATTTGATTATCCCTGATTCTATGCGCGAAGACGTGATTGCCGCTCACCAGAACTGGTTAGATAACAATATTGATATTCCCTCAGAGGAAATTGAGCTAAAACACAAAGATGGTCACCTTATTCCTGTTTATTCCAGCCATGTGATGATTAAGCAGGATACTGGTGACTGCGAAATGTTTTGCATCGATATTTGCCTTCAGGAGCAGAAAGAAGCCAACGAAAAGCTGTATCGGATAGCACATTTTGACAATTTAACCCAGCTGCCCAACAGGCGGTTGATGGAGTTTGAATTGTCAAAGTATCTTGCCGTCGCAGAACGACGACCAGAGAGTCAAGTCGCGGTAGTGTTTATTGATTTGGATAATTTCAAGTTGATCAATGACACCCTTGGGCATCATTATGGTGACGATCTCTTGCAGGCGATTGCTGAGCGTCTTAAAAAAGAAATTCGTAGTTGCGATCTACTAAGCCGATTCGGTGGTGACGAGTTTGTATTGTTGCTATTTGATTTCGATAGAACCGAAAGTATTTATGAACTTCTTCAGCGTTTAATTAGCGTGCTAGATCAAGGCTTTGTTCTGGATGGCGTTCGTTATCAGATGACAGCCAGTTTTGGTGTCAGCCTTTTTCCCGATGATGGCTCGACAGTGGTAGAGCTTATGGGAAACGCTGATGCTGCCATGTACCAGGCTAAAGAGTCAGGAAAAAACAGTATTTGTTTTTACACCTCTGACATTAATGATCAGTTGGTTCACTATCAGGAAGTGACGGCACTTCTTCGAAATGCACTGGCTGCCGACAGTCTGCAACTTTATTTTCAGCCTCAAATTGATTTGAAAAACGGAGAAATATATTCCTGCGAGGCCCTACTGCGATGCTTCGATGGAAGTTCTCAGCCGGTTTCTCCGTCCATTTTCATTCCAATAGCAGAGAAATCAGGGCTAATTAATCGTATTGGCGACTGGGTAATTGAAAACGCCTGCAGACAGCTTAAAGCTTGGCAGGGTACAGCGCTTGAAAAGATACGGGTTGATGTTAATTTATCGGGTCGGCAGCTGACGAATCAGCACTTAGCCGACTACATCCTGCAGACGCTATACGACCATGACCTCTCTCCCTCTCAATTAGGCGTGGAACTGACAGAGAATGAAGTGATTGGTGTGGAAGGGGAGCAAATAAGGCAACTCAAGATATTGAAGCAGGCGGGCGTGCATATTTCCATTGACGACTTCGGTACGGGGTATTCCTCTCTGGTTTATTTGCGAAATTTACCCGTTTGCAGCCTTAAGATTGATAGAAACTTTCTTCATCATGCCATGGAAAATGATAGCGATATGGCGATCTTGCAGGCCATTATTACGGTTGGGCACTGCCTTGGTTTGACGGTGGTGGTGGAAGGCGTGGAAACCGCTGATCAAGACAGCCTAGTTAAAGATTTAAACTGTGATTTAGCGCAGGGGTTTCTTCACGCAAGGCCTATGCCGGCAAATGAGATGCCGTTATTCCTCGCTGATAGGGGGCAGATCAAAGAGCGATAGGCGTCGTTGGTTGTGTGAAATAAACCTCCCCAGCGGGCTGGGAAGGTTTTTTAGTTACTCTCTACTAAATAGTAACTCTCCGCTAAATAGTAACTCTCCGCTAAATAGTTACTCTTCGCCGAAGTAGCGCTGATGAATTTCGTCGTAAGTGCCGTCTTCTTCCAGCGACTCAAGCGCGTCGTTGAATTTCTCGGCGAGTGCTTCATCGCGTTGGCGGAAGGCGATACCAAAGCCATCGCCAAAGTACGCTTTTGGCTCGGTGATCATGTCGCCGATCACTTTGTAGTTGCGGTTATTGCTGTCTAAAAGCGTTGCCTTGCCAACCGGGTAGTCGAGGAAAAGGATGTCGAGACGCTCGGCTTCCATATCGAGGACCATATCGTCAGCGGTGGCGTAGCGGTTAACGTCAGCCACGTCGCCGTACATATCGGTAACGTAGTTGTCCTGAAGGGTGCCGCGCTGAACGCCGATGGTAAGATCTTCAAGCGACGCTTCGGTAGTTTCTTCAAGCTCGCTGGTGGCGGGCGCAAACCAGGCAGAGGGGGGTGTGAAGTAAGGCTCGGAGAAGAGTACTTGCTCACGGCGTTCATCGTTAATCGTCATCGACGACATAATAGCGTCGTACTTGCGCGCCATTAGCCCGGGGATGATGCCGTCCCAGCCTTGTACCACCCATTCGCACTGAATGCCGATTTCGGCGCAAAGCGCGTTACCCAGGTCGATATCAAAACCGGTCAGCTCACCGTCGGGCGTGCGGTATTCCATGGGTTCGTAAGGCACATCCACACCGATGCGAATCTCATCGTAATCGCGCGCCTGAGCACTGGTGGCGGCAACGGCTAAGCTGAGAATGGACAGTGACAGCACTTTTTTCATGGTATTGCTTGGCATCAAGCGGGTCATAACATTTCTCCAGAAGTAATGAGTTCACCTAATGGTGATCACCATTAATTTACCCCAGCCAAGCGTTGAGGCAAAGCCTAACGCTTAAAACAAACTAACGTTTGTTTTATGTCGTTGCTTTGTCTCATTGTTATGTCATCGGCTGCAAATGGGCGAGCAGCTTTTTCTCCAGATAGCGGAACAGATAGAGAATCGCAAAGGTGAGGCAGAGATAAATCGCTGCCACGAACAAAAACGCATCAAACGGCGCGTAAAAGCGGGCATAAACAAAGCGCGCGGCTCCGGTGAGATCCATGATCGTGACGACGCTGGCGATGGCGCTGGCGTGGAGCATAAAAATCACTTCGTTTCCGTAGGCGGGCAGGGCGCGGCGAAAAGCGCTGGGCAGCACGATACGGCGCAGTGTGAGCGCCGGTGACATGCCGTAGGCGCGCGCGGCTTCGATTTCCCCTTTTGGGGTCGCCTTGATGGCGCCGTGAAAAATTTCGGTGGTGTAGGCTGCCGTGTTGAGAGTAAACGCGACCAAAGCGGGCACAAAGGGCTCTTTCAAAAGCACCCACAGCCACGTTTCTTGAATTCCATCGACAAACACCACGCCGTAGTAGATCAAATAGAGCTGGATCAAAAGCGGCGTGCCGCGAAACACATAGGTGTAGGCAAAAATGGGCCACTTGATAAAGCGCCGTTTGGATCCGCGGCCGATGGCCAGCGGCACAGCAGCAACCAGCCCAATTAGCAGCGAGATAAAGACCAGTTGAACGGTGGTGGAAAGCCCTTCGCCGTAATAGGAGAGCGTTTGCAGGGTAAAAATGCTGTTCTCTGCGA
Organism: Vreelandella salicampi; assembly: GCF_013415105.1. GTDB lineage: Bacteria > Pseudomonadota > Gammaproteobacteria > Pseudomonadales > Halomonadaceae > Vreelandella > Vreelandella salicampi. The sequence goes on along the minus strand of NZ_JACCDF010000001.1, from coordinate 435,159 downwards.
GCAGTGCTTCCAATCGATTGATGAGTGCTTCCATTAGTCCGCCTCCCCATAGCCGATGTTATAGCGCTTTTGCAGGCGGGCAAATATCCATTCGGAAACGCTGGCAATCAAAAGATAAATCACCGCGACGGTCATCATAAACACAAACGGCTCGCGGGTGGCTTTCGACGCTTCGGCGGCTACGCGCACCATGTCCGATAGGCCGATGACCGAGACAAGCGCGGTGGTTTTTAACAGCACCATCCAATTATTGGAAAGCCCGGGTAGCGCGTGACGCATCATCAGCGGAAAGCGAATACGCCGGAACACCAGCGCATCGCTCATGCCGTAGGCTTTACCCGCTTCAACCTGGCCTTGATCCACCGCCATGAACGCGCCGCGAAAAGTTTCGCCCATGTAGGCGCCAAAAATCAGCCCGATGGTGACAACCCCGGCGACGAAGGCGTTGATATTGATAAAGATATCGATATCAAATTCATAATAGAGAAAGTCGGTGATGACATTGACGCCTATCTGGCCGCCAAAGAACAACAGCATCATTAGCACGAGATCCGGCACGCCGCGAATCACCGTGGTGTAAAACGTAGCGATACGGTGCGCTAACCAGCTGCGCGACATCTTGGCACTGGCCGTAATAAGCCCCAGCACAATCGCCAGCGCCAGCGCCAGCAGGGCTAGCGTGATCGTAACACCCGCCCCTTCAAGCAAGCGCGGGCCGTAACCGTGAAGGTCAAGCATGGTGAGCCTCGCAAAACATGTCAGTATTTAGGCGCCAGAAACTGCTTTAAGCGCGGCGATTGCGGGTTGCCTAGCACATCAGCGGGTGCTCCTGACTCTTCAATCAGGCCTTGATGCAAGTAAATCACTTGGCTTGAGACATCGCGGGCAAAGCCCATCTCATGGGTGACCACAATCATCGTGCGACCCTCGTCGGCAAGATCGTGCATTACCTTGAGGACATCGCCGACCAGTTCTGGGTCAAGCGCGGATGTCGGCTCGTCGAACAGCATGACTTCCGGGTCCATGGCTAGCGCGCGGGCGATGGCGCCACGTTGCTGCTGCCCACCGGACATTTGCGCGGGATAGGCATCGGCGCGGTGAGAAAGCCCCACCCGCTCAAGTAGCGCATTGGCGTGTTCGATGGCGTCTTTTTTGGGTTTGCCCAGCACGTAAATAGGCGCCTCGATGATATTTTCCAGAAGCGTCATGTGTGCCCAAAGGTTGAAGCTTTGAAATACCATCGACAGCCGAGCGCGCATCCGCACGACCTGTTTCCAATCGGCCGGCTCGCGCCCACGCTTGGTGGTTTTAAAGCGAACCTCTTCGCCGTGGACGATCAGATCGCCTTCGTCGGGCTGCTCTAACAGGTTCATGCAGCGTAAAAAGGTGCTTTTACCCGAGCCGGAGGCGCCAATCATCGTGATGACATCGCCTTTATGGGCGTGGAGTGACAGGCCTTTGAGGACTTCCGTATCGCCAAAGCGCTTTTTTATATTGCGCACTTCAAGGGGAATAGGCGTTGCGGCCATAGCAGGGCTCCAAAACATTGGCTCTAAAAACAGAGGCTCTAAAACGTGAGCGCCAAGAACGGGGACGGCTCAGCTGACGCGGTTACTCTAGTGAAATAGCAGCCAGCGCGAAAAAGGGAGCGATTCTATCATTGATTATCATTATGTGGGGGTGCGCTCGATGTTACTAACAAGCCCGCGCGGGCGCCAATTTCCACGTCGGCGTTGGGAAAGACCACGTGCAAGGGCGTCTCAAGAACGCGGATGTCTCCCTGCTGCCCATCTTTTGCAAGAAGCGTGCCGGGTCCAAAGGCGGTGAAATTCGGCGTGTCATCGGCAAAGCAGAGGTGGAAATCCTCGGCTTGGCGCCTAATTTCGTGCGCTACGCGGAAAAACGCCATCTGCTCGGGCGCGGCTTGCGCCGGGGCTTGGCCGCTCGCCAAGGCACTAAGGAGTTCGAGCATCGGTGCGAGGGACGCCAGATCATTGTGGCCAAAAGGGGCCACCCGCCCAAGCTCAAACGTGAACGCCTGCGCGCCGTGGTAGTGCTTGCTGTAGTGAGAAAAGGTGTCGCTTGGCTCGCGTTGGTGCAACACGGCTTGCATATCGGCGGCGGCAAGCCAGCGCCACTGACGTGGCTCGGTGGCGGTGTCGGCATGCGGCTCGACCACAAAGCGGGGGTAGCAGCTATCGCGAATGGCGGTGTGCAAGTCGTAATGCAGCGGGGTTTGCTTGGCGTGGCGGGCGTAAAACGCATCCACTTGCGCCATCAGCTCACGGGCGCGAGCTGGCTCATGCCCCGCGGCGGACAGGCCGCGCTGAAACAAGCGGTTAAGGTTGGTAGTCATAAAGCGCTGGCCGGCACGCAGCGCAGGTAGGTTGCCGAGTATCACCAATATTGGCGCGCCCAGCGGCAGCACGCCGGCTTCAATGCGCGCCAGCAGATCGCCGATAAGCTCGACCGGCGCGGTTTCATTGCCGTGGATCGCCGCGGAGAAAACGCAGGCCTGGGCGTTCTCGGTAGGGGCGAACGGCGTTAGCTCCAGCACGCCAGGGGCGAGCAGCGTGTAGTGGCCCGAGGGGAGCGGGCCTTGGCGATGCGACGTCGGTGCGCCTTCAAGCGTCCAATCGAGCCATTCGCTCAGCATGGCGAGCTCCTGTGAAGTAAATCGATGTTCTCTGTCGAAAACATTCGCTTTTATCTGTCTATGGGGCGGCTATCGTGTAGCGCATACATTCTGTTTAACGATAACCATTGTAAAGGAGTTAACGATGACAAAGGTACTGGTGCTTTACTATTCCATGTACGGCCATATCGATACCATGGCGCACGCCGTGGCGGAAGGCGCGAAAGGCGTTGACGGCGTTGATGTGACCGTTAAGCGCGTGCCGGAAACCATGCCGGAAGATGCTTTTAAAGACGCCGGCGGTAAGCAGGATTTCACCACCCCGGAAGCCACGCCGCAGGAGCTGGCCGATTACGACGCCATCATCTTTGGCACGCCGACGCGTTTTGGCAACATGGCAGGCCAGATGCGCACCTTCTTTGACCAAACCGGTGGGCTGTGGGCAAGCGGCGCGCTACGCGGCAAGGTAGCGAGCGTATTTACCTCCACGGGCACCGGTGGTGGCGACGAGCAGACCATTACGTCCACTTGGACCACGCTCGCCCACCACGGCATGGTGATAGTGCCCATCGGCTACGGCATTGAAGAGCAGTTCGACATCTCCAAAGTCAGCGGCGGTACGCCGTATGGCGCCGCTACCATTGCCGGCGGTGACGGTTCGCGCCAGCCGGATGAGCGCGAGCTGAAAATCGCCCGCTTCCAAGGTGAATTGGTTGCTAAAACCGCGGCTAAACTGGCCGGTTAACTAGCCATAAAGATTTGTTCAGCTGGACTTTTATAACGCCCCCCGCGGGGGCGTTTTGCATGGAAGAGAGGAAGTTTTTCAAGGTTAAAGGGCGGTAAATGTACTCGTTAGAGGCATTTTAGGGGCTCTACACACTCGGTTCCGGCCGCTTCTTTTTGCTTCATACAGCGCCTTGTCTGCGGCATCAATAAGCTCTGAAAAACCACCGCGTCCAATGCAAGATAATTCGGCGACCCCGATGCTTACCGTAACCGGGATAATTTGGCCGATCTCAGCAAGCCATACGCCCTCTTTATCGATAAAATTGCATATTTGATTGGCGAGTACCTCCGCTTCAGCTTGGGGGAGGGAAGGAAGCAGAACAGTGAATTCTTCACCACCAAATCGGCCTAGTGTTGCAATGTGGTCTTTCAGTTCTTCTTCACAACGTTGGGCAACGGCCCTGATCGCTTGGTCTCCGGCTAAGTGGCCCCAGGTATCGTTGATGATCTTAAAAAAGTCGATATCGATCAGCAGAAAGGAAAGGGGCTCGCCAAAGTGACGAGCACGTTCGACCTCCTCTTCACCCAGCTCCATCAGCCGTCGGCGATTGACGGTATTGGTTAATGGATCGTAGTTGGCCAAACGGTGTAGCTTTTGGTTCATTTTTTCGAGCTGTTCATTCTGGGCCGCCAAGCGTGCGTTGAGTGCGTTAAGCTCCTCTTTATAGCGCATCTGCTCTTCAAGGCTAAAGCACACCCCGGTAAAACGGTTACATCCATGGTGGTCGTCGCGATCAACGATCTTGCCGTAATTGGCAAACCATACCCATTCACCGGTTTGGTTACGCAGCCGGAATTCGCTGTAATAGCGTAATGTTTGGCCGTCGATATGGCGTTCTACGGCGAGCTTAACCGCGGCAATATCATCTGGGTGCATCAATGCATAGATGTCATCGACATAGGCAACCACATCTTGCTGGGTATAGCCCAGTTGGTAAAACACTTTGGTTAAGCCGAAGACAACCTCGCCGGTACTAAGGTCGTTTTCCCATAGATCCAAGCCACTTGCTTCCAGAGCAATATCCAGGCGACGCTCAAAGAGTTCCTGCTTGGTTAAGAACTCGTGCATAGCCGATACTCCGAAGTAAGTTGGCAAACGAGGCTCTAATCAATAGAAAGTCCGCCAGCTGTTTTGAGTAAATACTCCAACTTTTTTATTGCATCAGGATCCAATGCGCTCCGCAATCGCCTTGCCTAAACTTTCCGTCGTCCCCTGACCACCAATATCGCGGGTCAGTACATCGGCGTCGCCCTCGGCGAGCACCGCTTCGATGGCGTCGACCATTGCCTTTGCAGCGTCTTGATGTCCCAAATGCTCCAGCATCATCGCGCCCGACCAGATTTGGCCGATGGGGTTGGCGATGCCTTTGCCGGCGATATCCGGCGCGCTGCCGTGTACCGGCTCAAACAGGCTGGGAAAGTTGCCTTCCGGGTTGATATTGGCCGAAGGCGCGATGCCGATGGTGCCGGTACACGCAGGCCCTAAGTCGGAGAGAATATCGCCGAACAGGTTGCTGCCTACCACGACATCGAACCAGTCTGGGTGAAGCACGAAGTTGGCAGTTAAAATATCGATGTGGAATTTATCCACCGCAACGTCTGGGTATTGCTTGGCCATTTCGGCCACGCGCTCATCCCAGTAGGGCATGGTGATCGAGATGCCGTTGGATTTCGTCGCCGAGGTGAGTTTTTTGCGCGGCCGCGTCTGCGCCAAGTCGAAAGCGTATTTCAGCACACGATCAACGCCGGTACGCGTCATCACCGTCTCTTGCATCACCACTTCGCGCTCGGTGCCTTCAAACATTTTGCCGCCGACGCTCGAGTACTCGCCTTCGGTATTTTCGCGCACCACGTAAAAGTCGATATCGCCCGGTTCGCGGCCTGCCAGCGGACTTTTAATACCCGGCATCAGCTTGCACGGGCGCAGGTTGATGTACTGATCGAACTGGCGGCGGAACTGCAACAGCGACCCCCACAGCGAGATGTGATCCGGTACCGTGTCGGGCCAGCCCACCGCGCCGTAAAAGAGCGCATCGAAACCCTTCAACTGCTCAAACCAGTCGTTCGGCAGCATCTGGCCGTGTTCGAGGTAGTAATCGCAGCTGCCAAAGTCAAAGGTATGAAAGTCGAGGTCAAGGTTGAAACGCTTGGCGGCGGCTTCAAGGGCGCGCACGCCTTCGGGCATTACTTCGGTACCGATACCGTCACCCGCGATGACAGCAATACGCTGTGCCATGTCGCTCTCCTGGGATAAACAAAATAAATAGGATAAAAAGATGCCGTCAGTCTGACGGGCAGGCCTCGCCGTGCGTCACGTCGATGAGCTCGTCAGTGGGAAAGTCGAGTTCGGCGGCGCGCTCACGAAGCCGTGCTTCGGTGTCGGGCGCCATCTGCGGCGTACGCGAGAGAACCCACAGGTAATCGCGGTTTGGGCCTGCAACCAATGCCCATTGGTAGTCGTCATCGAGCGCCAGGATGTTATAGCCGCCGAAGAAGGGGCCAAAAAAGCTCACTTTCAGCCGGCCAACCGTTTCCTCTTCCATAAAGTACGCGCGCCCTTCGGCTTCATCCCACGCTTGCTCTTCAGTGTTATAGCCGCGGTTGATGACCCGAACGCCGTCGTCATCGCGTAGGCTGTAGGTGGCGGTTACGCAATTAAGGTCGCTCTCGAAGGAGTGGTCTAAGCGGGCGATTTCGTACCACTTGCCGAGATAACGGTCGAGTTCAAAACCTGTGATCGGCTCGGTACCGGAAGGCATACCGGTACAGCCGGCAAGAAAAACAGCCGCGGCAAAGCCGCCGCCAAGCGGTTTAAGCATAGTGCATCCTGGTGAGCGGTTGCTGATTAAAGTAGCGACAGAGTAACCCATACAAGTCGGGGTACGCATCGGCGAGCCGCTTGGGGGCTGAGAAAAACGTCTCACAACTAACGGCAAAGCACTCGCCGGGGTGGCTCGCGGCGTAGTCATCAATAGGCGTTGGTTGGTTTTGCGAGAGGCGACGCTGCAGGTCGTTCCATACTTGGGAAAAGATACCGTGCCACTCCGCCGGCGTAATATTGTTGGGTAGCGGCGGAAAGCCGTCGGTATCGATGGAATTGCCCATATCCAACTTGTGGGCGAACTCGTGAATCAGCACGTTAAAGCCGTTGAAATCGCCGCTTTGCATCAGATCGGTGAAGGAAACCACCACCGGGCCTTGGTATGAGGTTTCGCCCGCGCGGGTATCCGTATACGCGTGAACCACGCCAAATTCGTCCATCTCTTCCACATCGCGGGTAAAGCCGTCGGGCAGCACCACGATCTCATGCACGTTAGAGAAAGCATCCGCGTGCTCGAACTCGCTCCACCCGAGCGTAATCAGGCAGGCTTGCCCGGCTAACACCAGCTGCGCCGGGCGGTCGAAGGGCGTGTTTTCAAGCGCTGGATGAAGCGTGATGCGTTTGCGCTCAAGAAACTGCCAGGCACGTTGGCCCAAGCGTTCAGCCTCCTCTTCTGAGAGCGAGCGCAGCAGCGCCACGCGCTGGCACGCCGCGTGCCAATCGCCAGCCGGAAACGTGCCAGATGAAGAGCGAGAGCTGAACCAGCGAAACAGCATGAGCGAAAGCCTGTTAACAGTACGGTAAGGAGCAGCGGGTAAGCGACTATGCAACAATCTTATACTAATGGATAGAAGGGCATGCAACTTATCAGCGGCGTTTAAAAGCCATCAAAAGCCGTTACCGCTTCATGCTGCATATCGACGGATGCTGATAGTGAGTTTGTGCGGTTTGTCTAAGTGATAGTCTGCAGCGTTTTCTGATGCAATCGACTGATAGCTCTACGATATGCGTAGGGCAGTTTGATAAGGATGTTTTGATAGATGACGAATTTTCGCTCCATGCGCAAACTGATTGCTGCAAAGCTGCCTGATATTGCCGAAACGGCGGAGGTTTTAACCTCGCGGAGCTTGAATCACCAGCCAGAATATTTCCTTGCCTTGAAAACGGCTGAAGCGATTCATGACCATTTCAAAAGCTACCGCTTTTCCATGGAAGTGCAGCTTAAGGATATATGCGCGGATGCTGATATTCAAATGGAAGCCGTGCCGGAGCAGTACCGCATAAATGGGTTGAAGCGCGCCGATTTGGTGGTTCGACACTCAAAAAATGGGCGCTATCGGCATGTGGTCGAGTTCAAGCGCAGCGTGAAACAAACCAATTTAATGAAGGATGCCAAGCGGCTAGCTTGGCTATGCCAAAATGTGCAGATAGGCCACAAGATGGAAAAGAATTTTTTGGTGGCTATCTCCACGTTTGGCCCAAATGTGCTCGCAAAGAGAACCCAGGCGATGACCGGCATGCTTGAAGTGGATTTTCCGTATGTGGTTCTGAAAGATACATACGTCGATCTTGAAACATTCGAAAGTACCTCCCCTAAAACCCAAGGTAAGCCTCTCCATGCCATGGTTTGGGAGTTCCATTATAAAGAGTGAGTAGACCGAGTATATGATGTAATTGCTCGTCACAGTCGCAAAAAAAGCGCCCATCGCAAAGATAGCGTGGGCGCTTTTGGTATCTCAATGTTACTCGCTAAGCGTTGCTTCTACCGCCGGCCAGGCGGGTTCGCCGTCGCGGGTGGTCACGTTCTCTAGCATGGATTTAACTTTATCGCGGTTATCGTTTATCCATTGGGTGGCGACCGTGTTCAGGTCTTGCTCTTCTTGACCGAACTGCTGAATCATCCAGCTTTGCTCTTCGGCGGTGAAGCTAAACCCTTCAAAAAAGGTCACCACGTTGGGGTGCGCGTCCGCGTACTCGCTACGCATGACCGTGAGTACTTCGCTTTCGCCGTTGTTTTCGCCGAACAGGTCTTTCGGGTCTTCGAGATAGCGCATGGGGAGCTCAAGGTTCATCCAATGCGGTGTCCACCCGACCCAGACAATCGGTTCTTCGCGGGAAATCGCATCGCGGGCGGCCGTCAGCATGCCGACCTCACTGGTGTCTACCAGTTGCCAGTCACCCAGGCCCCAGACATCGTTATCCATCGCGTTATGGAGAATTTCGCTGGCGGCGGAGCCGGCGCCAAAGCCGTGAATCTCACCTTCGAACTGCTCGCGGTTGGCGTCTAAATCGGCGAAGCTTTGCACACCAGCGTCAAAGGTATATTCCGGCACGGCAAGCGTCATCTGTGCGCCGTCAACGTTATTACCCGCGGCGCGAATGCTGCCCGCTTCCTGAAGTGGGTGGAACATTTCGCGCTGGGCGGGCAGCCAAGCGCCAAGAAAGGTGTCGATATCGCCACTTTCAAGGCCTTGATAAATCACCTGAAGGCCGATGTTTTCGCTGCGCGTCTCGTAACCCAGCGGGGCGAGCAGCTGTTCGGCGATGGCCGTTTTTACCGTGATCCCCGGCCACGCTGGCACACCAAAATCCAGGGTGTCATTGTCGGCGTGGGCGCTAACGCCGTGCAGGCTTGCTGCGCCGAGTGCGATAGTGAGGGCGGTTTTCGTCATGGGGTTTAACATATTTTTCTCCTCGCATTGTCGTGAAGTCACGTTGTCGTGATGTCGTGTTGTTATCGGTTTAGCCCTGTTGGCGGGCGATAACGCGTAGACGCGATTCCAGCATATCGCGGTCAAGGTAGGTGCCCTGCAGGTGACGCGGGCCGCTATTAGGGTCAAAGGAGCGCCGACCGTGGAGTACGCGGCGATTATCGAAGGCGACCATTTGACCGGGTTCAAGGGTGAACTCGAGTTGGTGCTCGTCGCTGTGAAATAGTGTCCATAGCGTGCGGTAAGCGCGGTACCAGCCATCCATTTGCTCAGCCGGAAGGTGCAAGGTATCGCGAATCCAGTTGTTAAAGCGCAGCTCGTGCAGGGTGCCGTCTGCGTTAAGGTCGATCAGCGGCGCGCGCACGGCGATATCGTGAGTCTCGTCCTGAAAGCGGAAATCAATCGGCGTTTCGCTCAGAATACGCAGGGCGCTGGGGTCTTGTGCGCGCAGTGCTTCAATCACGCGTTCCCCATCGGCAAAGGTGGATTCGCCGCCGGTGGCGCCGTTTTCCAGGCAGTAGAGCAGCTGAATATCCGGCGGATGACGCCAATTGGGTAGGTCAATATGCAGCGCTAGCGCGACCGGCGTGTAGGCAGCGTTGTTGGGGTTGGGCTTGGATTTGACATCAAAACGAGCACCGAAGTTGGTGGCGCGTTGTGGGCCGATCTTTTCCGCAAGGCGGCTGACTTCTTCCTCCACCAGCGGCCCATCGGTGAGAAGCGCCAGTCCATCGCGCAGCATGGCGGTTAACCAGGCCTGCTCGCCTTGGGGCTTCAGAAAGTCGGCGTGGGGAATGCGCTCGGGGGTGAAGCGGTCGCGCCAAGGCTTCTGCGCGGGTAATACATTGGGGAGTGCTGTTTCCGGGCGGCGCTGGTGCAGCCAGCCACTATGAAAGGCGGTACGATGGCCATCGGCCCAGGTCAGCCATAGATGGCCGTCAGTGACGCTAATATCGCGGGGGGCTTTGACCTCATCGAGCGGGATGTAGAGCCGTTCGCGAGTCTGCGGGTGGCGGCACTCGCTGCAGGCGCAGTGGTCGCGTAGCCACAGCCAAGGGAGCTGCGTGGTGTCGCCGTTCTGCCAAATAAGCTGAAGGCTTGCGGTATCGGCGTTGGCCTCGGCTAACAATGGGCCGTCGGCGTAGGGGTAAAGCTCCTGCATATTGGGAGCGACCGGTGTTGCCACGCTGTTCATAAGAGTGCTCTCCGTTATCACGGGTGTGGGCGTTAAGTGAGTCTTAGGGTGGCGGTTGGCAGCGGCAGTCACAAACGATTAATCTGATGGCTAAGGCCAAGCTCTGCTTATAGGTAGATTTCTCATGAGTGCACTTCCTCCTTTGATGTGGCTGCAGGCGTTCGAAGCGGCGGCCCGAACGCTGAGTTTTACCGCCGCTGGGCACGAGCTAGGCGTCACACAAGCGGCTATCAGTCAGCGCATTCGACTGCTGGAGGACCGATTGGGGCAGAAGCTCTTTGTCCGTCATCCACGAAGCCTCTCGCTGACGCCGGCAGGACACGCGTGGCTGCCCAGCATTAATGACGCCTTTACCCGCCTTCAGGAAGGGACCTCGGAAGTGTTTGGGCAAACCGGTGGCCAATCGGTCACGCTACGCGCCACGCCCATCATTCAGCAGACGTGGCTTGCGCCGCGCTTGGTCGCGTTTCACCTTCAAGCACCACATATTGCGGTGCGTACCGTGAGCGCGATCTGGCCGGATGACTTCGGCCCTGAAGGCGCGGATATTGAAATTCGCTATGGTCGGGGTGATTGGCCTGGCGTGGAGGTTTGCTCGCTAGGGGAGGAGCAGCTGTTGCCAGTGTGCCACCCCGCGCTGGCGAGTCGGCTGGGACAGCCTGCCGACTTGGCGGGGCATACGCTACTTCACGCGGTGGGTTTTAGCAGCGGCTGGGCAGCATGGCTTGCGTTTGCCGGCGTGCCCGAGGTAGAGCAACGCTGCCATACGTTGACCTGTGATAATCAAGTGATGTCGTTAGCACTCGCTGCTCAGGGCGGCGGCATTGCGCTGACGCACCGCCGGCTCTTGTCAGGACACGAGCGCTTGGTGGCGCCTTTTGATCTGTTCCTGCCAAGCGATGAGTGCTTTTGGCTAGTCCGCCCGAGCCGTCGCCCCGTTAGCGATGAAGCCGAACGCTTATGGCAGTGGTTGTGCGAAAGTCGCGAAGATAAAGGCGATGACGATGAAAACGTCGATGCAGGATAGGAGGCCGCTATGCCACGCGCCGAGCTACTTGAGCAGATTTACACCATTGTGGATCAAATCCCCGAGGGGCGAATCACCACGTATGGGCGCATTGCGGCCATGACCGAGGGCGCTACGCCGCGTATGGTTGGTACGGCGATGCGCAAGCTGCCTACAGGGCACACGCTGCCATGGCATCGGGTAATCTCGGCAACCCGCCGCGTGGCCGATCACGGTGGCGCGGCGCGACAGTTGGAAAAGCTGCGCGAGGAGGGCGTGGTGCCCGATGTCAAAGGTCGCCTCCCCGCGCATCTTATGTGGCCTTAGATGCCGTTTCGTTACTGATCGTCGAGATTGGCGCCGGACTTCCACGACCAGTCGCGCCAGCGTAGATCAAACAGATCCTTACGGCGGTCTTTTAGGTTGGTCACCGAGCCTTCAGCGCGCAGTATCGTCAAACGGGTAAGGTCGAGATCCGAGAACAGCACCATCTCGGTATTGGGGGTGGTTTCGGCCAGTACTGCATCGTGCGGGAAGGCGAAATCGGAGGGGGAGAACACTGCTGACTGGGCGTACTGGATATCCAGGTTTTCGATTGACGGCAGGTTACCGACGCTGCCGCACACCACCACATAGCACTCGTTTTCGATGGCGCGTGCCTGAGCGCAGTGGCGTACGCGCAGGTAACCGTTTTTGGTGTCGGTCCAAAACGGCACGAAGAGCATGTCCATGTCCTGATCGGCCAGCAGGCGGCTAAGCTCGGGGAACTCGACGTCGTAGCAGATCAAAATCCCTACGCGCCCGGCGTCGGTATCAAACACCTGTAGATTGTCGCCGCCTTCGATCACCCAGTCGCGGCGCTCCTGCGGTGTGATGTGCAGCTTAGCTTGGTGCTCGACGCTGCCGTCGCGGTGGAAGAGATAGGCGATGTTGTAGAGCCGGTCGTCGTCACCCACTTCGATCATTGAGCCGCCCACAATGTTGATATTGTAAGAGACCGCCATGCGCGAGAGCTCGGTTTTGAACTTATCGGTGAAGCCTGCCAAAAAGCGAATCGCGCCCATTTGATCCTGCTGCGCGGCGCGGTCTTGTAGGCCCATCAGCGGCGCGTTGAAGAGCTCTGGGAACACGGCAAAGTCGCTTTGATAGTCGGAAAGCGCGTCGACGAAATACTCAATTTGCTGCAGCGCCGCCTCCACCGAGGCGAACTCGCGCATTTGCCACTGCACGGCGCCGATGCGGACCTGTGTCGGGCGCGTATCGAGCACGTTGTCCGCCGGCTCAAAGAGGATATTGTTCCACTCCAATAGCGTGGCATAACCTTTGGACTGCTCGTCTTCGGGCAAGTACTTGCGTAGCAGGCGCTTGACCTGGAAGTCATTGGCGAGCTGAAAGGAGAGAATCGGGTCGTGGATCTCCTTGCGCGAGACCTTTTCGATGTACTCCGCGGGGCTAAGCTCGTGGGCGTGCTGGTAATACTCGGGGATGCGCCCGCCAGCCAAAATGGCGCGCATATTGAGCGAGCGGCACAGCTCCTTGCGCGCCTCATAAAGCCGGCGGCCGAGACGATAGCCACGGTAGTCGGGATGAATCAGCACATCGAGCCCGTACATGGCGTCGCCGTCGGCATCGTTGCGGATGATCTCACGATGACCGATCAAGTCGTCGTACTGGTGTGGGTTGGAGAACTCGTCGTAGTCCACCCGCACCGTCAGCGCAACACCGACAATGATACCGTCGTCTTCAATCGCAATCTGCCCGTCAGGAAACTCCTGAACGAGTTTGTCGATGGTGTGCTGTGGCCAAGCGCCGCCAATGTCGTGGTAGACGGCATCCATCAGCTTTTTAAGCTGAGGGTAATCCTCAGAGGTTAAGTTGCGCAGGTTTAAATGCAGGTCTTCTAAGGACATATCAGGGGTTCCCGTTAATCATTAACATTGCCGCCATCGTAACATTGGTATGCGTTTACTGCTGAGCACGCTTGATACGACGCGCAGCAAGCACCTGTTTTAGCGGCTGGGTTAGCCGTTGCGCCATGATGACGCCGGCTAAAATCAAAAGCCCCCCAATGACATGAAAAACGGCTAAACGCTCGGCCAAAAACACCATCGCGATCACGGCGCTGAAAAGCGGCATCAGGTTTATGAAAATGCTCGCTTGGCTTGCGCCAATCAGGCGCACGGCGCGCATCCATAAAAACGTGGTAATGATTGAAGCGGGTATGCCTGCGTACAAAATCAACCAGACGTTGTGGCTATTGATCGGCGTCATCGGCCCGATCAGGTAAGGCGGGAGCAAAAACAGCACGGCAAAGCAGACCTGGGCATAAAGCATGACCCACGGTGGCAGCCCCATCTGCCAGCGCTTGAGCATCACGCCATAAAGGGCATAGCAGGTGGCAGCGAGAACCATCAGCGCATCCCCCGGCGAGACCTCAAGGCGTATAAGCGATAGCGGATTGCCTTGCCCCAAGAGCACGGTGACACCAAAAAATGCCAGCACGCCGCCGGCAATACCGCCAATCGTCGGCGGTTCACGCAGAATCAGCGCGCTCAAAAGCACCGTGAGCAGTGGCACCATGGCGGCTAAAATGCCCATATTGGTGGCAGAGGTCGTTTCCGCCGCCACGTAAGCAAGCCCTTGCCACAGCCCCATGCCCAGCATGCCGAGCGCCGCAAGCTTTGGCCACTCGCGGCGGATATCCGCGCGGAAGCGCCACGCGGCGGGCAGCACAAACGGCGTTAACACCAAAAGCGCGAGCAGCCAGCGCAAGAATGCAATGCTGCTCGGCGCAATCGTCCCCACGGTAAGCTGGTTGATGGTCATATTGCCCGACCAAATCAGCACCGTGGCCAGGGGCGGTAAGAAGTAAATGAGTGGCATCGTGTCACCTATTTAGTTAGCCGGGTAATGTGACGTGTCTTTCGTCAGACAGCAAGGGGTGTACGCAACGCGCTGGATGTCATACGCTTGTTTTAATGAGGTTCGAATAATACCAATTTTCTCGTCAGGAGACCGTGATGACCGCTTACCCGCACCTGTTTCAACCGCTCACGTTAGGCCCGTTGTCGCTCCCAAATCGTGTGCTGATGGGCTCGATGCACACCAATCTGGAAGAGGCGCCGGACGGTTTTACCCGCCTGGCGACGTTTTACGCCGAGCGCGTGCGTGCAGGCGTGGGGCTGATTGTGACCGGCGGTATCGCGCCCAATGCCCAAGGGGCGGTGTTTCAGGGCGCCAATGCGCTCACCGATGAGACGCAGCTGGAAGCGCATCGTCATGTAGTCGATACCGTGCACCGCGAAGGCGGACACCTATGCATGCAGATTTTGCACGCCGGCCGCTACGCCTACTCGCCGGACTTAGTCGCGCCGTCGCCGATTCAGGCGCCGATTAACCCGTTTACCCCGCGAGAACTCAACGGCGACGAGGTCGAGCAGCAAATTGACGATTATGTGCGCTGCGCGCGGCTGGCACGCGCGGCAGGCTACGATGGCGTGGAAATCATGGGCTCGGAAGGCTACCTGATCAATCAGTTTCTTTGCCGTCGCACCAACCATCGTGAGGATCAATGGGGCGGCAGTTTCGACAACCGTAGCCGCTTTGCCATCGAGATCGTTCGCCGGGTGCGCGAGGCGGTAGGGCCCGGTTTCGCGCTGATTTTCCGTCTCTCGATGATCGATTTGGTCGATGAGGGCAGCAGCTGGGAAGAAGTGGTTACCTTGGCAAAGGCCATTGAAGCCGCCGGGGGGGATGCGCTCAATACCGGTATCGGCTGGCACGAAGCCCGCGTGCCGACCATTGTGACGAGTGTGCCGCGGGCGGCGTTTACGCAGGTAACGCAAAAGCTGCGCGCCGAGGTACAGATTCCGCTGATCACCACCAACCGTATCAATATGCCCGAAGTGGCGGAGCGCGTGCTCGCCGAGGGGCATGCGGACATGGTTTCTATGGCGCGGCCGTTTTTGGCCGACCCGGAATGGGTGGCCAAGGCCCACGACGGTAAGGCGAACGAGATCAACACCTGTATCGCCTGTAACCAGGCGTGTTTGGATCATACCTTTGCGGGCAAACTGACCTCTTGCTTGGTTAACCCACGTGCTTGTCACGAAACCGAGTTTAACCTTGAACCAGCCGCAGCGCCTAAGCGCGTGGCGGTGGTCGGTGGCGGCCCGGCGGGGTTAGCCACGGCAGTCAGCGCCGCCAGTCGCGGCCATCAGGTGACGTTATTTGAGCGCAATGCCGAGCTTGGCGGCCAGTTTAACTTCGCGCGTAAGATTCCCGGCAAAGAGGAGTTTAACGAGACGCTGCGCTATTACCGCGTGATGCTCGATAAGTACGCAGTGGAGGTGCGCCTCAATACGGCGGCAAGTGAGGATCAACTGGCGGATTTTGATGATGTCGTGTTAGCCACCGGTGTGCGCCCGCGAGAGCTTGTGCTTCCTGGCGCTGACCACTCCAAAGTGCTCTCTTACGCTGAGGCGATTACCCAGCCCGAGCGCGTGGGCCATAAAGTGGCGATTATCGGCGCGGGCGGCATTGGCTTTGATGTCGCCGAATTGTTAGTCAGCCAAGAAGCGACGGCGCTGGATCTGGCGGCCTGGTGCAACGAATGGGGCGTGGACTTAAGCGTTAGCCAGCGCGGCGGTCTGAAAGCACTCGAGCCGCCCCAGGTGCCCCGCGAGGTCACCATGCTGCAACGCAAAACCTCAAAACCGGGCAAACACTTGGGCAAAACCACCGGCTGGGTGCATCGCGTCTCCCTCAAGCAACATGGTGTAGCGATGCTCGCTGGGTGCGAGTACGTCAATATCGACGATGATGGTCTGCATATCACCCATGAAGACACGCCGCAGACCTTGGCGGTTGATACGATTGTCGTTTGTGCAGGACAGGAATCGGTGCGTGAGTTGCTGGCACCCCTTGAGCAGCGCGGTGTCAACGTGCACGTGATCGGCGGAGCTGATGAGGCGTCAGAGCTTGATGCCAAGCGGGCGATTGACCAAGGCACGCGCTTGGCGGCAGCTATGTAAAGGCCTGTAGGCATAAAAAACAAGGCAGATACCCGTGCGTAGATGACGCCAAAGGACAAAGCGCGCTAGGCTTAAAGCACGGCTCTCTTTGGGGAGCCGTTCGCGCTTACGGTAAATAGCTGGCGCGAGTCATCTTCAGATAATAAGGATTTTTGCCCATGACATCAGAGTGTAGCCCGCGTTTTTTGGCCAGTGACAATACATCTGGTATGTGCCCGGAAGCGATGGAAATGCTGCTGAAGGCCAATCACGAGGATGACTTGGCGTACGGCAATGATCGCTGGACGGCCCTCGCGGCAGATCGCTTTCGCGAAATGTTCGACTACGACTGCGAAGTGTTTTTCGTCTTTAACGGCACAGCGGCCAATTCGCTGGCGCTTTCCGCCATGGGACGCAGCTACCACAGTGTGATTTGCCATGAGTTGGCGCATATCGAAACCGATGAGTGCGGCGGGCCGGAATTTTTCTCCAACGGCGCGAAGCTGCTTACTTCCCCTGGGGCTAACGGCAAGCTGACGCCAGAAGGGATCGAGGCGCTTGTGACCAAGCGCAGCGATATACACTACCCCAAGCCCAAAGTTATCTCGCTCACCCAAGCAACCGAGGTCGGCACGGTTTACTCCCGCGAGGAGCTACTCGCCATTCGCGCCATGGCGGATAAGTACGATTTGCGCCTGCATATGGATGGTGCCCGCTTTGCTAACGCCTGCGTGGGGTTAAATGCCTCTCCCGCCGAGTTAACCTGGCAAGTGGGGATCGATGCGCTGTGTTTTTCCGGTACCAAAAATGGGCTGGCTTTTGGCGAAGCCATCCTGTTTTTCAACCGTGACCTCGCGGAAGACTTTGCCTACCGCTGCAAACAGGCAGGGCAACTCGCCTCCAAAATGCGCTTTATCGCCGCGCCGTGGCTGGGGCTTTTGGACAACGACGTGTGGTGGCATAACGCCGCACACGCCAACGCGATGGCGCGCTACCTGGCCGATGGCCTGGCGGACTTGCCCGGTGCATCGCTGATGTTTCCTGTCGAAGCCAATGGCGTCTTCGTTGAATTGCCGCTAAATGCCATTGAAGCGTTGAAAGCGAAAGGTTGGACCTTCTATACCTTTATCGGCGCGGGTGGCGCACGGTTTGTGTGCTCTTGGAATACGTCGACGGCATTGCTGGATCAGCTTTTGCACGATATCCGCGCGGCCTTGGACGCGTAAAACGCCCCACCTGGCCCGCTTCGCTGCAAGGCGAGGCGGGTGCTGCGTTCAATGTGCAATGCCACATTCAACGCAACTTATTGACTCATTGGGTTCTCTTAAGCATTAGCCACCGGCCACTTTGCGCTGCGTTGAAGGAAATGGCATCACGTTCCGCTAATGCTGGCTAAGCTGATAAAGCGATACTTGGAAGTGAATCAACCCGCTGGGTTTTTAGCCTCCGAGTCTGGGCTATAGGAGATTTCCATGAGCATCTTTGACCACGTTCAAGACCGTTTCGCCCGTGTTCAGCAAGAAGACATGAGCCTAGAAGAGTACTTGGCGCTATGTAAACGCGACCCCACTACGTATGCCAGCGCGGCGGAGCGAATGTTGGAAGCGATTGGTGAGCCCGAGGTCATTGATACGGCAAAAGACCCTCGGCTTTCGCGGATTTTTTCCAATAAGGTCATCCGCCGGTACCCGGCTTTTGCCGAATTTCACGGTATGGAAGAGGCCATTGAACAGATCGTTTCTTACTACCGTCACGCGGCGCAGGGGCTAGAGGAGCGCAAGCAGATTCTTTACCTGCTAGGGCCTGTCGGCGGGGGTAAATCGTCGTTGGCGGAGCGCTTGAAGCTTCTGATGGAGCGGATGCCGTTTTATGCCATTAAAGGCTCACCAGTGTATGAATCACCGCTGGGGCTTTTCTCACCGGAGGAAGATGGCGAGCTGTTGGAGAAAGAGTACGGTATTCCGCACCGTTACTTAAAGAGCGTGATGTCGCCCTGGGCGGCTAAACGGTTGAAAGAGTACGGCGGTGATATTTCGCAGTTTCGCGTGGTACGGCTTTATCCGTCGCGGCTTAATCAAATCGCCATCTCCAAAACCGAGCCGGGCGATGAGAATAACCAGGATATTTCGTCGCTGGTGGGTAAGGTGGACATCCGCCAGCTGGAACTTTACTCACAAGATGACCCCGACGCCTACAGCTTTTCCGGCGGGCTTTGTCGCGCCAACCAGGGGTTGATGGAGTTTGTCGAGATGTTCAAGGCGCCAATTAAGGTGCTGCATCCGCTTCTCACGGCAACGCAGGAAGGTAATTACAACCCCACCGAAGGCATGGGCGCGATCCCGTTTGACGGCATCATTCTTGCCCACTCCAACGAAAGCGAGTGGCAGGCATTTCGCAATAATCGCAATAACGAGGCGTTTCTTGATCGGGTGTATATCGTCAAGGTGCCGTACTGTCTGCGCGTTTCTGAAGAGATCAAAATCTATCAGAAACTGCTGGAAGACTCCTCGCTACGCCATGCTCCCTGCGCGCCGGATACACTGCGCATGCTGGCGCAGTTCTCGGTACTTTCGCGCTTGAAGGTGCCGGAAAACTCGAGTATTTACTCCAAAATGCGGGTCTACGATGGTGAGAACTTGAAAGACACCGACCCACGGGCGAAGTCGATTCAAGAGTACCGCGACGCAGCGGGCGTAGACGAAGGCATGGAAGGGCTTTCGACCCGCTTTGCGTTCAAAATTCTCTCCAAAGTCTTCAACTTCGACAGCACCGAAGTCGCCGCCAACCCGGTGCATCTGCTGTACGTGTTGGAACAAGCGCTTGAGCGCGAGCAGCTGCCCTCCGAGGTGTTCGAGCGTTATCTGGGGTTTATTAAGGAGTTCTTGGCGCCGCGCTACGTCGACTTTATCGGTAAAGAGATCCAGACCGCGTATTTGGAATCGTACAGCGAGTATGGCCAGAATATTTTTGATCGCTACGTGATCTACGCCGATTTCTGGATTCAAGACCAGGAGTACCGCGACCCTGAAACCGGCGAGCTGTTGGATCGCCAGGCGCTCAACGAAGAGCTGGAAAAAATCGAAAAGCCGGCGGGCATTTCCAACCCCAAAGATTTCCGCCACGAGGTGGTCAACTTTGTGCTAAGGGCGCGGGCGCAAAATAATGGCATGAACCCGAGCTGGCAGTCGTATGAAAAACTCAAAGGCGTGATCGAGCACAAGATGTTCGCCAATACCGAAGAGCTGCTGCCGGTGATTTCTTTCAACGCCAAGGCATCGAAATCCGACCAGAAAAAACACGAAGATTTTGTCGAGCGTATGAAAGAGCGTGGCTACACCGAAAAGCAGGTGCGCTTGCTGTCCGAGTGGTACCTGCGCGTGCGTAAATCGCAGTAGGTGCGGTTTTCGTATTTTACGCTCGATGCCAGTTTTTAGGAGGTCGTATGACCTACTTTATTGATCGACGCCCCAATGCCAAGCACAAAAGTGCGGTCAATCGGCAGCGCTTTTTAGAGCGCTACCGCAAGCATATCAAGCGCTCGGTGGAAGAAGCGGTCAACCGCCGCTCCATTACCGATATGGAGCGCGGGGAAAAGGTCTCGATCCCCGCCAAAGATATCTCCGAGCCGGTTTTTCAGCACGGACACGGCGGGGAGAGAAGTATTGTCGCGCCGGGTAACAAGGAGTTTGTTGAAGGCGATAAAATCCGCCGCCCCGACGGTCAGGGCGGTGGTGGCGCAGGCGAAGGCGGTGCATCCAATCAGGGCGAAGGCATGGACGAATTCGCCTTTACCCTAAGCCGGGAAGAATTTCTGGAGTTTGTATTTGACGGTTTGGAACTGCCGCACCTGCAGCGCAAGCCGCTGAAATCAATGGAAGAAGTAAAAATGGTGCGGGCGGGGTTGGCGCGTGAGGGCGTGCCGTCGCGGATCAGCATTACCCGCTCGATGCGCGAGGCTTACGCTCGGCGTATCGCCATGCGCGCGCCGATCAAGCGTGCCCTTAGAGAAGCCGAAGCGGCACTAACGGCAGAAGAGCGAAAAGACCCGGTGTTACGCAACCCCGCCCGCATCAGCGAACTGAAAGCGGAAATTGAGCGGTTGAAAAAGCGCATCGAAGCCGTGCCGTTCATCGACACGTACGATCTGCGCTACCATCAGTTGCAAGCGCAGCCACAGCCTTCCAGCAAAGCCGTGATGTTCTGCGTGATGGACGTGTCCGGTTCGATGACCCAGCAGCATAAAGACATCGCCAAACGCTTCTTTTTGCTGCTCTACCTATTTTTGCAGAAGCACTACGAAAAAGTGGAGCTGGTGTTTGTGCGCCACCACACCACCGCCCGCGAGGTCGGCGAGGAGGAGTTTTTCTACTCCCGCGAAACCGGCGGTACCATCGTATCGAGCGCCTTGACGCTGGTGAACGACATTATTGAGGCGCGTTACCCGCCGAACCAATGGAATCTTTATGTGGCCCAGGCCAGCGACGGCGATAACTGGGACGATGATTCCGGCACTTGCCGCGAGTTGCTGGTCAAAGAGTTAATGCCGCAGCTGCAGTATTACGCCTACGTGGAAATCACGCCTCACGACCATCAATCGCTGTGGCAGGAGTACGAAAGCGTGGCGGCACAATTTCCCGAGCGTTTCGCCATGCGCCAGATTGTCGAAGCGGGCGAGATTTACCCGGTATTCCGCGAGCTATTCAAGCGCCGCTTGAGCCAAGCCGGGTAAGGAGGTTCTGATGAGTGCTCTTGGGAGAAAAAAACGCCAACCCATTGCGACCGGCTCGGACTGGAGCTTTGCTGTGTTGGAACGCTTTGATGCCGAGCTTGCAAGGCTTGCCGATGAGTATCGCTTGGATACGTATCCCAACCAGATGGAAGTCATCACCACCGAGCAGATGATGGATGCCTACGCTAGCGTGGGTATGCCGGTGGGCTATCACCACTGGTCGTTCGGTAAGCAGTTCCTCGCCGTGGAGCAGGCGTACAAACGCGGGCAGATGGGGTTGGCGTATGAGCTCGTGATCAACTCCAACCCTTGCATTGCCTATCTCATGGAAGAGAACACGCTGATGATGCAGGTGCTGGTAATGGCGCACGCCTGCTACGGACACAACTCGTTTTTTAAAGGGAACTATCTGTTTCGCACGTGGACGGATGCCGACTCCATCGTCGACTATCTAGTGTTTGCGCGTAAGTACATCGCCAAGTGCGAAGAGCGTCACGGGGTGGCGGCGGTCGAGCAGTTGTTGGATGCCTGTCATGCGCTGCAGAACTATGGCGTGGATCGCTACAAGCGCCCATCGCCTATCTCCGCCCAGGAAGAGGCCAAGCGCCAATCGGAGCGCGAAGCGTATCTGCAAACCCAGGTGAACCTGCTTTGGCGAACCATTCCGGATGCCCCAGACGGCAGTGAACCGCTACCGGGCTCGCTATCGCAGGAGGACGACCCGCTGGGGCTACATGCTGGCGGCGTCTACCCGCCAGAACCGCAAGAAAATCTGCTCTACTTCATCGAAAAGAACGCGCCGCTTCTTGCGCCCTGGCAGCGCGAAATAGTACGTATCGTACGCAAGCTGGCGCAGTATTTTTATCCTCAGCGGCAAACACAGGTGATGAACGAGGGCTGGGCGTGCTTTTGGCACTACACATTGATGAACCGCTTGTACGATGAGGGCACGGTCGATGAAGGGCTGATGCTAGAATTTTTGCAGTCGCATTCGGCGGTCATTAATCAGCCCGATTTTGATAGCCCTTATTACAGCGGCATCAACCCCTATGCGCTGGGGTTTGCGATTTTCATGGATATCAAGCGTATTTGTGAAGCGCCAACGGAGGAGGATCGTCAGTGGTTTCCGGACATGGCGGGCAGCCCCTGGCGGGAAACGTTGGAGTTCGCCATGCGTAACTTTAAAGATGAGTCGTTTATTCAGCAGTTCTTGTCGCCCAAGGTCATGCGCGATCTCAAACTTTTCATGGTGGTGGATGACGATCAAGAAGAGATGCTGAATGTCGCGGCCATTCATAACGAGCGTGGCTATCGCCGCGTGCGCGAGGCTCTCGCGACGCAGTATGCGTTATCGGTGCGGGAGCCGAATATCCAAGTGGTGGAAGCGGCGATTCGCGGAGATCGTTCGCTTACCCTGCATCATGTTCAAGACAGCCGTCGGCCGCTTGCGCGTAGCGTCTACCCGGTGGTGCGTCATCTGCATCAGCTGTGGGGGTTTCCGGTGAAATTGGTGTCGATGCAGGAGGGTCGTATCATGCGACATTACCATTGGCCGGTTGAGGACACGCAGGAATAAAGAGAGCGAACGGCGGCTTTTGGCTTTTTAAGCACAAAGAAGCCCGCATAGGCGGGCTTCTTTGTGCTTAGCGTTGTATGCGCGCTAGTTTTAACCTGCTGACGTCCAGGACTGGCACCAGCCAGCCGGCTCGACGCTGTTCTGCGGGAACAGCTGGCATCCTTGGTTTTCAGCTGTGTAGAACATGCAGTTATCGCAGCGTTCACCTTCCTCGTAAGCCGGGTGGTCGCTGGCTTCGCTTGCGACTTCTACGTAATTAAGCGCTTGGGCGTTGGCTGCAGATGGGTCCAGGCGCGGCAGGTCTTGGGCAAAGGCTGTTTTCGACAGGATGCCGGCACCCAGCGGCAAAGCGGCAAGGCCGAGCACGCTGTTACGCATAAAGTCACGACGACTATAATTAGCCATGATATCTCCTTCTCGTCACGGTCTGACGTTTGGTCACGGTGATCGGGTGGTTTTCCACCTCTTTAAAGCTCCGACAAGACCTGCTTTTCGGAGTTCATCAACATATTAGCGGAACGCGCACCAGAGTGCGAATAACCTTAGCGCGGTAGCGACAATTCGCCACGCGCGGTATTTAAAAGGCGGCTTTCTTGCAAGGCTACGCGGCTTGGCAGGGCGCTGTTATACTCCTGAAACTGCTTCTATTTATTATCATTTTCCTGTGTGCAAGTGAGGTCGTGAAATGCAAAATGCTGTGATTTTAATCAATACCGAGAAGGGCCAGGTCAAAGCTGTGGCAGAGCGTTTAGCCGATGTTGAAGGCATTAGTGAAGTCTATTCCACATGTGGCCGCTACGATTTGGTCGCGATTGCACGCACCCGTGATTTTGAAAGCCTGGCGGATCTCGTCACTGAGCGCTTGAATACCGTTGAGGGAATTAGCGACACCGAAACTCTCAATGCAATGCAGGTTCATTCCCGCCACGACCTTGAGACGATGTTCTCACTCGGCTGGTAAGGCATGTCGCGTTGTTAAGGTGCATGGGCTAAGCAAGCGTGACGCTGTGCTTCTAAGTGTTACGTGTATTTTAGGTTAATGATGAGGAGTGTCGCCGTTTGGGTATGTCGTTTTTACGCTGGCGTCGTCAAGGGCGCCGCCTTGGTGTGTCTTTGCTTTTTGTGCTGTTGGGCTCAGGGCTATGGCAATATCAGGAGCGTCAGCACGGCGATGCTTATACCTGGGCAGGCGTGCCCAGCTGGGAGAGTTTAACCCTGACCTCATTTCATCGTGTTTTTCGTAATGAAGGCTATTTAGTCGGATGGTCTGATGTGCGCGCGGGTGCGCTGTGGGTCAGCTACCAAGTAGAGGCGGTGGAAAATGCCAGCATTGGCTCGCGTCCAGGGTTTAAAGCCGATTGGCGCACTCTGTGGCCGATTAGTACCGATAGCTATGCTGGTAGTGGTTATGATCGCGGCCATTTAGCACCCAACTACGCTATCGCCGCGGTGCACGGTCGCGACGCGCAGGTCGATACGTTTTTTATGAGTAACATGTCGCCGCAACGGCCGAACTTAAACCGGCAGCTTTGGCAGCGCTTAGAAGAAGCGGTGATGGACCACTTCGCGACACGGTATGAGCGCCTGCAAGTGGTGACAGGGCCTATCTATCCTGAAAACTTTATGGATAACGCCTTCAACCGCGTTGGTTTTATTGAAGTGCCTGAGGCGTTTTATAAAATTATCGTCGCGCCGCACCCGGAAACACCGCGCGCATTGGCGTTTATCATGCCGCAGAATGTTCGCGGCAATGAGCCGTTAGATGACTATTTGGTATCCATTGACGAGGTGGAAGCACGCACTGGGCTCGACTTTTTCCCTGAGCTTTCGGCTTCGCTTGAATCAACGCTAGAAGAGAAAATTCGCACGCAGGGCTGGGCCGTTGAGCAAGTGGCAAATAGGCCAGGACGATTTCAGTAAAGTCGGCGGGGTGTGGGTAGGTATAGGTATATTAAGCGCGGCGCTGGTTGGTCGCGTTTTTTAATGATAGGGGAGTAATAATAGAGGGAATATCGGTATTGCCTTGGTGCCCAGGAGAGGACTTGAACCTCCACGTCCATACGGACACTAGCACCTGAAGCTAGCGCGTCTACCAATTCCGCCACCTGGGCATTTCACATACGGTCTTTTAGGCTTTCTTACTGTTTGTGTTCACGTGGTGCCCAGGAGAGGACTTGAACCTCCACGACCATACGGTCACTAGCACCTGAAGCTAGCGCGTCTACCAATTCCGCCACCTGGGCGAACACAAATCTTGCTTTTGCACTAATAAATGACGAAAACATTTATACCGTCAATCATTGGTGCCCAGAAGAGGACTTGAACCTCCACGTCCATACGGACACTAGCACCTGAAGCTAGCGCGTCTACCAATTCCGCCATCTGGGCAAGTGGCGCGTATGATACCGAGGCAGCGATGAAATGCAAGACTTTTCGCGGCCTTCAAGGCGCCCAGTTTTGAGCCTATAAGACGATGCGTTAGGCCTGTTTTAAGCAGGGTTGCGTACTAATTTCGCGCCTTAGACGGTTGGGTGATTGATCTGGCGGCGCTATACTGGGTGGATGACCAAACAAAACTCCGATATTTTTCGCGTTTACAGCGCTGAACCTGCCCGTCCGCGGCGTATTTCGCCTGCGATGTGTCACTGTTTTTTAATAACGCCATCAAGGATGTTGACCGTATGAAGCACTGGTCGTTAAGTGATGATCCGCACGCCAGCCGCGAAGCGCATAAATACGATAACCCCGCGCCAAGCCGGGAATATTTGTTAGAAGCGCTGGAAACGTATGGCAGGCCGATTACTCATGAAGATATGAGCCGCAAGCTGGGTCTTGAAGATGAAGACCTGCTGGAAGCCGTGCGCCGCCGTCTTGCTGCCATGGAACGCGATGGCCAAGTGCTGCGCGACCGGCGTGGTGCTTATGCCTTGATTGATAAGCTAGATTTGATCAAGGGCAAAGTGCTAGGGCACCGCGACGGCTTTGGCTTTTTATTGCGCGACGATGGCAAAAAGCCCGATCTCGTTTTGCCCCCCAGGCAGATGCGGCGTGTTTTTCACGGTGACTATGTCCTCGTGCGTATCAGCGGCCGTGACCGCCGCGGTCGCGATGAGGCCACGATTGCAGAGGTGCTGGCGCGCAACACGCAAACCATGGTCGGGGTCTATCGCAGCAATACACCTGAATTTGGCATTCTGATCCCGGAAAATCCACGTATCACCCAAGAGGTCATTATTCCGCACAGTGCTTGCGGCGGGGCAAAAGATGGCCAAGTGATTTCTGCCAACATTACCCAGCAGCCGGCGACACGCGTTCAGCCGGTTGGTGAGGTAGTGGAAGTGCTGGGTGAGCGCATGGACCCCGGTATGGAAATTGATATTGCGATCCGTAGCTATGATATTCCTGCCGAATTTCCGCCGGAAGTGCTGGACCAAATCGCCACGATCTCTGCGGAAGTAGAGGAGGATGACAAGCAAAACCGCGTTGACCTACGCGATGTCCCGCTTGTCACCATCGACGACGAATCAGCCAAAGACTTTGACGATGCCGTCTGCGCGTGGAAGACCAAGTCAGGCAGCTGGAAATTGCTGGTAGCGATTGCCGATGTCTCCCATTACGTGCGCCCCGGTGCACCGCTGGACGATGAGGGTCGCACACGGGGTAACTCGGTTTACTTCCCCGGCCAAGTTGTTCCTATGTTGCCGGAACTTCTTTCTAATGGGCTCTGTTCGCTGAACCCTCAAGTGGATCGTTTGGTAATGGTCTGCGAGATGAATATCTCGAAGACAGGGGCTATCAGCCGTTACCGCTTCTACGAGGCGGTAATGAACTCTCACGCGCGCCTGACGTACAACAAAGTTGCAGCGATGTTGGATCAGGAGAGCGAAGAGGGTGAGGCGTTGCGCAAGGAGCACCAAAACCTCGTGGCGCCGCTTAAAGATCTGCACGAGCTCTATCATCTGCTGCGTAAAGCGAGGGAAGAGCGCGGCGCGATTGATTTTGATACCACCGAGACGGCCATCATCTTTAATGATGAGCGCAAGATCGAAAAAATCGTGCCGCGTAGCCGTAATGATGCGCACAAAATGATCGAAGAGTGCATGCTTGCGGCGAACGTGGCGACGGCGCGCTTTTTGGATAAGCACGATCTTCCAGCGCTGTACCGCATTCACGAAAAACCCACGCCCGAACGGTTGGATAAATTACGCTTGTTCTTAAACGAGCTTGGGTTAACGCTACCGGGTGGAGACGATCCTACGCCGCAGGATTTCCAAACCCTGCGTGAAACCATCGCCGGTCGCCCCGACGCCGATATCATCCAAACGGTGATGCTGCGCACGATGAATCAAGCGGTTTATTCGCCGCAAAACGAGGGGCATTTTGGTCTCGCGTATCAAGCATATGCTCACTTTACCTCACCGATTCGTCGTTACCCAGACTTGCTCGTGCATCGCGCGATCCGTTCGGTGCTGCGTGGGCCGCGGCAAACCAATACGGTATTGCGGGTCGAAGGTGCGCCGGTAGAGCCGCCGAGCAAGTGGTGTCCTTACACCTTTGAGCAAATGGTTGAGCTGGGTGAGCACTGCTCAATGACCGAGCGCCGCGCAGATGATGCGACTCGCGACGTCGAGAGTTGGCTGAAATGTGAGTTCATGTCCGACAAGCTCGGCGAAACTTTCGAAGGAACGGTGGCGTCTGTCACGCAGTTTGGCCTCTTTGTGCGCCTTGATGAGTTTTTTGTCGAGGGGTTGGTGCACGTCACCTCCTTACCGTCTGACTATTACCATTACGAGGCAGAAAAACATCGCCTTAAAGGCGAGCGCACCGGAACGTCGTATCGCTTAGGCGACGGCGTCACGGTTCAGGTAGCGCGCGTCGACATGGATGATCGCAAGATTGATTTCAGTCTCGCCGATGAGAAGCCGCGCCCTCGCCGTCAGCCGCGTAAACAGCGCAATGAGCAACCGGCTAAGCGTAATAACAATGACGGCCAGCGCCGTTCTCGCCGCGGGCCGCGTAAACCGTAAACTCGCTGTGAGTTTAGTTTGTTACGACGAAAACTAAGACTGGCAACGTATAAGGATTAAGAGTGAAATCAGCGTCATCACGCCGTGGGCCGCGTCCACCCGAAGGGCTGGACCAGGTGTTTGGGGTTCATGCACTAGAAAGTCTGCTAGAGCGCGGTGAGTCGCCTAAGGTGCTATGGGTGCAGCAAGGCGCGAGCAAGCGGCTTCACGCGATCATAGCTCAGGCGCAGTCCGCTGGCGCGAGCATAAAAGAGCACCCACGGGAGGCGTTGGATCAGCTAACCCAAGGTGCTTCGCATCAGGGGGTGGTGGCTTTTTGCCCGCCACTAATACCTGAAGGCGAGGAGTCGCTACTGCTCAAACTACGGGCATGGCAGCCGGCGGCAGCGCCGCTGTTTCTTGTGCTCGATGGCGTGACCGATGTGCACAACTTTGGCGCCTGTTTACGTAGCGCCGATGCGGCTGGTGCCCATGGGGTGATTGTGGCCAAGGATAAAGCGGCCCCGCTGAATGCGACAGTACGAAAAGTGGCTTGTGGCGCGGCGGAATCCGTGCCAGTTTACCAAGTCACTAACTTAGCGCGTACGCTGGGTAAGCTTAAAGATGCTGGCGTGTGGATTACCGGTGCCGCCGGTGAGGCCAGTGCTAGTGTGTATGAGATGAATTTTATTGGCCCTGTTGCGTTGGTCATGGGAGCCGAAGGCAAAGGGATGCGCCGCCTAACCCGTGAAGCGTGTGATCACTTGGCCAAGCTGCCGATGGCGGGCCAGGTCTCAAGTCTCAATGTATCCGTTGCCACCGGCATCTGTTTGTTTGAAGCGGTGCGCCAACGCCAGCTTGCAAGTCAGCCAATGTCCCACTAGAATACTTCCGCCTGTTTACCTTGTAAGCAGGCATTCGTTATATCTACTGGTTTTTTACCAGATCTGCTTGATGCCTTGGCACTGCCGATTAGCACGGCGGTGCTGAATGCATTTCAGTTAACTCCTTGCTTCCTTGTGCACGTATTGCCAATGGCATACGTCTCAGTGAAGCTGCCAAACCGCAAGGAGATTCCATGCGTCATTACGAAATCGTGTTTATGGTCCACCCGGATCAGAGCGAGCAAGTGCCGGCAATGGTCGAGCGCTATACAGGCATCGTGACCGAAAATGGTGGCACGGTGCATCGCTTAGAAGATTGGGGACGCCGTCACATGGCTTACCCGATCAACAAGATCCACAAAGCCCACTACGTGTTGATGAACGTTGAGTGTGCCGGCGAGACGCTCGAAGAAATCGAGAACATCTTCCGCTTCAACGACGCTATCATCCGCAGCCTGGTTGTTCGCTGCAAAGAAGCCATCACCGAAGCATCACCGATGATGAAGCCGGCTGAAGAAAAGCGTCCGCGTCGCGAAGAAAAGCCGAGCGCTGAAACCGCTTAATTCACCCTCATTGCACGTATAAAGGAGCTCATCCATGGCACGTTTTTTCCGTCGCCGTAAGTTTTGCCGCTTCACTGCTGAAGGCGTCAAGCAGATCGATTACAAAGATCTGGATACGCTGAAGGCTTACATCACCGAAACCGGCAAGATCGTTCCGAGCCGTATTACCGGCACCAAAGCACGCTATCAGCGCCAGCTAGCAGGCGCCGTTAAGCGCGCTCGCTACCTAGCACTGCTGCCCTATACCGATAGCCACCAGTAAGCCGTTAACGTGATGCTGGCACTTGCCCGATGGCTGATGCAGGCGACGCCTTATGCTGTAGGCGTCGCAGCACTTGCGTCATTAATCCCTTGGCTATTTTGGCTGGGGGCGGCGATAGCCGGGCTTGTCACACTACGTAAAGGGTTTGCCCCTGCGCTACCCGTGATTATTGCCGCCGCTCTCCCCGCCGGTTGGTGGTGGATGCAAGGCGATGTGATACCACTGGCCAGTGTTCTTCTGGTGTCCTTGATGGCGGTTGTCCTGCGTGAGCGTATGCGCTGGAGTGAAGCGCTGATACTTGGCGCTATCGCAGCCTCCGTGATGGTGCAGTTGGGTATTTTTACCCCACCAGGAAGTACCGAGGCAATGCTTACGCAGCTGCGTGAGAGCTCGCAAGAGGTCGAGCAGGTGCTAAGTGAGCTGACCCAGCAGGGTTACGATACGCAAACGTTGGCTGAGCTAGTGGTTGGCGGCGTCACGGGGTTAGTAGTTTTGATCGCCGCGGTTGTCTGCTTAGTATTAGCACGCAGTTGGCAAGCTGGGCTCTACAACCCGGGGGGCTTTCGCGAAGAGTTTCATGCCTTACGTTTAGCACCAAAAGAACTTGCTGTTCTGGTTGTGTTGGGCGTTCTGAGTATGCTCTTTGAGTTGCCCGCGTTTTCGATGCTTATCTGGGTGCCGCTGCTGATTGCGGGTATTGCGTTGGTGCATGGTGTTATTGGATTAAAGGGAATGAACGGGCTGTGGTTGGTGGCATTCTATCTATTGCTGATCACCACGTGGCCCACGATTCTCATTGTGCTGCTGATAGGGTTAATGGATACATTCGCGAACGTTCGCGCACGCCTTGCCCGCAGCAATTGATAAGAGGTTTACGAGATGGAAGTCATTCTGCTCGATAAAATTGGTAAGCTGGGTAGCCTGGGTGACAAAGTCACCGTTAAGCCCGGTTACGGTCGTAACTACTTAGTGCCTTACGGCTTAGCCGTTCCGGCCACTAAAGAAAACATTGCCGCTTTCGAAGCCCAGCGTGCTGAGCTTGAAGCCCAAGCTGCAGAGCGTAAGGCGGAAGCCGAAGCGCGCGCTGAGCAGCTCAACGACATCGAGCTGTCGCTGGTGTCTAAATCCGGTGATGAAGGCAAACTGTTTGGCTCAATCGGTCCGCGCGATTTGGCAGACGCTATCTCCTCTGCCGGTATCGAAGTGGCGAAGAGCGAAGTACGCATGCCAGAAGGCCCGATTCGTCAAACTGGCGAATATGACATCGCTCTCCACCTGCACGCTGAAGTGGATGCTGTTGTTCGTGTAGTCGTCGTCGCAGAGTAATTCTGCACGCCGTACACGGTTTGAAAGGCGCGGGAAATCCCCGCGCCTTTTGCTGTTTATAGTGACCCAATTTCCGCCTCGATAGATAGGCGTCCCGAATGGGGTACAATATCGTGTTATTACGGCTGGTTTTCACCCCTGCTTTATTGCGCTGAGCTAAGGAGTTCGTTATGCAGGACATCGCTGATCAAGAAACGGCAGCGCTGAAACTGCCTCCGCACTCCCTAGAGGCAGAGCAGTCGGTGTTAGGCGGGCTAATGCTCGATAACCAGGCCTGGGACAACATTTCTGACCGTTTGGTCGCCGACGATTTTTATCGTTACGAACACCGCTTGGTGTTCAATGTGATGAATCATTTAGCCGAAGCGGGTCAGCCGCTGGACGTGGTGACGCTTTCAGAGGCGCTGGAGGGGCGTGACCAGCTTGATACCGTCGGCGGTTTAGCCTTTCTCGCGGAGCTTGCGCGCAATACACCTTCGGCCAGCAACATCCGCGCTTATGCTGATATTGTTCGTGAACGGGCGACACTGCGAAAGCTGATTCGGGCGGCGAATCAAATTGCGGAAGGGGCATTCGCGCCGCAAGGGCGCCCAGCGGATGAGCTTCTGAACGAAGCAGAACGCCTGGTCTTCCAAATTGCCGAAGAGCGGCCGAAAACCGGTGGCCCCATCGGTATGAGTGACCTTTTGACCAAAGCGGTTGATCGTATCGACGAGCTTTTCAACCTCAAAGGCGAGATGACCGGCCTATCTTCTGGATTCCGCGATCTGGATGAGATGACATCAGGTTTGCAGCCCTCCGATATGGTGATCATTGCCGGAAGGCCCTCGATGGGCAAGACCACGTTCGCTATGAACGTGGTTGAGCATGCGGTGATTTCAAGTGATAAGCCGGTTATGGTGTTCTCCATGGAGATGCCGGCTGAATCCTTGATGCTTAGGATGCTTTCCTCGCTCGGGCGAATTGATCAAACCCGCGTGCGCACCGGTCAGCTAGAAGATGAGGATTGGCCGCGCCTGACCTCAGCGGTGAATTTGCTCAAAGATAAACAGCTCTTCATCGATGATACCGCCGCACTATCGCCCAACGAGATGCGCTCGCGGATTCGTCGGGTGGTGCGTGAGCAAGGCAATATGGCCTTGATCATGATCGACTACCTGCAGCTCATGCAAATCCCCGGCTTCTCGGAAAACCGCACCGGTGAAATTTCTGAAATTTCACGCTCACTCAAAGGGTTGGCCAAAGAGTTCAACTGCCCAGTGGTCGCGCTTTCGCAGCTGAACCGCTCGCTTGAGCAGCGTCCTAATAAACGCCCGGTGATGTCGGATCTACGCGAATCCGGCGCGATTGAGCAGGATGCTGACGTAATTGCTTTTGTGTATCGCGACGAGGTGTATAACCCGGATAACCCAGATAACCAGGGATTGGCGGAGTTGATTATCGGTAAACAGCGTAACGGGCCGATTGGAACGGTTCACATGGCGTTTATCGGTAAATATACGCGTTTTGAAGATTTGGCGCCGGATAGCTATGGTGAAGCATTTGGCGACTAACTTGAGCCTTGGCGGCGAGCCCGTATAATGCGCAGCCTTTTACACGTATTTGTGCATTTCATCATACGATAGGGGATTAGCGATGGCAGGTGGTTTTAAACGCGGTAATCGACAGCGCGTACCTAAGCTTCAAGGGCGGGGTGAGCTTCAGGAGCTGGAGAGAGAAGGGCCGTTTAAAGAATGGCTGGGGATGCCAGATCTCTACCGCTACTATCTTACTGTCGACGGTGAGAAATACAGCTATCAGACCGAAGACCCGGAAGTGCCGGTGGCTATTGGTGACAAGGTGGTCTTTCGCTATAAAGAAACCAAAGCAGGGAATTGGATTGACCGCAATTCCCTGGGCAAAGCCATCGATCCTTCCGAGTATCAGTAAGCAAAAGGATGTGATGTAATCTGCGTAACGGCTTCATAGCTGTGTGAGAATGAACAAGCGAGGAACTCTCCTATATTGCGATCGTCATATGGCTGACATATAAAAGCCATTGGAATGTCATTGGGTGGCGTCATGCTGATCTTTATTCGTAAAGGCATTCACCGACAAACCCAACGACACGACGTAAATAAAAAAAGTTAATAACAGGAGGGAGCCATGGAGCTTAAAGCACTTAAGGCTTTTGTTGAAAAGCACGATAATTTTGAAATTCGTGTCATTACTCACGCAGGAAGCCGTTTTTATCAAGCCGAGCTAGAGGACGTGGAAGGCGAGCGCTATATGCTATCCCAACGGGGTAAGCCGATGCTCTTTCGCTCGCTTGAAGACGTTTACAATGAGCTCAAGCGCGCCGGTATCCGTCGTGCGTATTTGGTACAGCATGTGCCCCACGACGAGGTAATCGGCCGTGACGCTCACTACAGCGAGCCATTGACATCGCGCATGCCACTGGTTTTTTAACATTCGCTCTTTTAACGTCTGTTCTTTAAGCGCCTATCTCGCTCGCGATTGGCGTTTTTCCCACCATTGCCCCAGTCTTACCCGCCGGCGAGCAAAAAAGCGGTAACTAGCGTCCATCACGGCGCTAACAATGGGCAAGCAAGAAATCCACACCAGCCGCCGGTAGCCCAGGACTGCATAGAGGGCCCGGCTGGCATCCATACCGATGTACCACCTTCCTTGGTTATCCAGCACGTGCAGTTTGCCCATCATGGCATCAAAGTGGGTATCGTAATCGTCTGCACAAAAATGCTTATCTTGAATATCCACTAACTTAACGCGCTCGCGGTGGTGATGTTTGCCGAGCCAGTTGACCTCAACGCGGCAGAAGGGGCAATGGCCGTCGTGAAACAGCGTCACCGGTGCCTTGGCATTTAGCATGCGAAAACGGCTCATGATGTTGCCTCTGGGTTGGGTCGGGTTTTGCCATCGTAACCGTCGGTGTGAATGGCATCGCCGTAGCCGGGTGCGGTGTCGAGTTTGGCGAGAAACGCTTGGGCTTGCTGGCGCATGGCGTCGCGTTTTTCCGTTTTCATCCTGGCGAGCGAGCCGTAAATCAGCTTCATGCGTGGATTTTGGCTCAGCTTGTTCTCATGTGTTTCCAGAAAGTGCCAGTATAAGCTGTTTAATGGGCAGGCCTTGGCCCCGGTGACTTGTTTCGGCGAGTAGCGGCAGTGCTGGCAATGATCTGACATCTTGTCGATATATTTACCCGACGCGCAATAGGGTTTGGAGCCCATCAAGCCGCCGTCAGCATGGAGGACCATGCCGAGTGTATTGGGCAGTTCGACCCACTCGCAGGCATCGGCGTAGACGGCGAGATACCAATCGCACAGTGCTTCTGGCTTCACACCACACAGCAGGGCAAAGTTGCCGGTCACCATCAGGCGTTGAATATGGTGGGCGTAGCTGTTGTCAATTGTCATCTCAATCGCGCGCTGTAAGCAGCGCATATCGGTGTTGCCATCCCAGTAGAAAGCCGGCAAATCGCGGGTAAAGCCCAACCGGTTTTCGCGCTTATAATTTGGCATTTGTGTCCAGTACAAGCCGCGTACGTACTCTCGCCAGCCGAGAATCTGCCGAATAAAACCTTCTACCGCGTTAATCGGCGCTGACCCTGTGTAATAGCAGGTCTCGGCAGCCTTGCACACTTCGCGCGGTGAGAGCAGGCCTATGTTCATCGCGACGGCTAAACGCGAGTGAAACAGAAAGGGATCGGTATCGCTGATGGCATCCTGATAGCGGCCGAAATCGGGCAGGCAGTGATCTAAAAAATGACGCATATCCACGAGTGCCTGGCGCCGCGTGACCGGCCAGTTGAATGTTTCGAGCGTGCCCATATGGTGTCCAAAATGTTGCTGAGCCACGGCCAGCGCTTCACGGGTTAGCGCATCCTGTTGGTGTTGCGGTGGGCGAGGGGACTCAAACGTCTCGGGAAGTGGCTCGCGGTTGTCGTGATCGAAGTTCCACTGTCCGCCAGCGGGTTCGCCATGTTCCATCAAAAGCCCGCTGCGTTTACGCTGCTCGCGATAAAAATACTCGAGCCGCAGCTGCTTGCGCCCTTTGGCCCACTGAGCAAAATCCTCTGGCGTGGTGAAAAAACGATCATCTTCAAATAGTTGCCAAGGTAAAGCGGTATCCTGGCGGTTTTGCATAGCTTGCCAAAGCCGCCATTCGCCGGGTCTTACCGCTTGAATATGATTGCAGTCGTAAGCACTTGCTAACCGCTCAGCCTCGCTGATTAGGGTATGCGTGTTGTCGGGGTCGTCCAACGCGCTGTAGTGAACGGTGAAACCCTTGTCGCGCAGCGTTTGGGCAAAATGCCGCATTGCCGCCAAAAAAACACCGATTTTGTGAATATGGTGAGGGACGTAATGCGCTTCACTTGCTACTTCACACAGGGCAACGACGGCGTTTTCCGGTGCCTGGCGCAACGTCGGCAGTGAAAGCGTCAGCTGATCTCCCAACAGGATAATAAGCGGCTTGGACATAAGTTTGCCTATAGTTATACAAATTGTGCTGATAGTATAACTTCATGCCGCCTATTTGCGAAAAATGTTACGATGACATCACAAGTTACGTGTTTGGCCACGTGGCGCGTTTGCGAGAGGAGATTTGCATGACCACAGATGTTGCGATGGATCAGCCGGGAGAAGGCCGCTTGGTCAACGCCCCAAGTGACCACCCCCCCATCCCGCGAGCAAAAGTGGGGGTTGTGCTGGCGAATTTAGGGACACCGGATAATACCGACTACTGGTCAATGCGCCGCTATCTCAATGAGTTTCTTTCCGACAAGCGCGTCGTCGATTATGCCAATTGGAAGTGGCAGCCGCTTTTACAGCTAATTATTTTGACTAAGCGCCCGTTTTCTTCCGGCGAGGCCTATAAAAGCATTTGGAACACAGAAAAAGACGAAAGCCCGCTGTTGACTATCACCCGCGCACAGACGGAAAAAATGACCGAACGTCTCAAAGCGCTTTATGGCGATGATGTCGAAGTCGATTTCTGTATGCGCTATGGCAATCCATCGACGGAAAGTGTGCTCACGCGCATGAAAGAGAAGGGCTGCGAGCGTATTGTCTTCTTCCCGCTCTATCCGCAGTACGGTTCGCCCACGACCGCCACGGCTAATGATCAGGCTTTCCGCACGCTGATGAAAATGAAGTGGCAGCCTTATATCCGCACGGTACCGGCTTACTATGAGCACCCCGCTTACACTCAGGCGCTGGCGAACTCGGTACAGGAGGCGTATGACAGTTTAGACGGGCGGCCGAGCAAACTCGTCGCCAGTTATCATGGTGTACCGGAGCGCTATTTGCTCGAAGGCGACCCCTACCACTGCCAGTGCCAGAAAACCACGCGCCTTCTGCGTGAGAAGCTTGGATTTAGCAAAGAAGAGGTCGATACCGCGTTTCAGTCGCAGTTCGGGCCCGAGAAGTGGGTGGGGCCGCAGACGGTGAACCACGTCGCTGAGCTGGCCAAACAAGGCCATAAGCATATCGCGGTATTGTCACCGGCGTTCTCCTCGGACTGTGTGGAAACCTTGGAAGAAATCCAGGAAGAGATCCATGACAGCTTCATGGAAGCCGGCGGTGAAACCTTCACCTACATTCCCTGCTTGAACGACCGTGATGATCATATCGAAGCGCTGACGCAAGTGGTTAACAATGAGCTGCGAGGCTGGCTTGGCTAATTCGCACGATACAAAACGTATGGCACTTAACGGCGAGCATCATGGCTCGCCGTTTGCCTTTCTGCTATGCCTATAATTCATTACCACTTTTTGGTACAACAGCTTAGCTCTATAGATGAGTGCGACAAACGCTATAGATTAGGACAACAAACAAAGTGGGTGCGCCGTGTTTTTCTGCCTTGACGAGGATGACGACTCGGCTTTCAGATAAGGCCTAAGGCGTTAGTTTACAGGTGGGTTAACTCGTACGCAGCCCATAAGGAGAGTCCCTTGATTCAACTGGCCGTGTTGCTGGGATTTGTGCTGGCGGCGGCGTCACCGCTTCTGCACCGCTGGTGTGGGGATCGAACGAGCTCAGTGCTGGCCCTGTTTCCAGCGCTTTTAGCGGTCTGGTTGCTCTTGCAAGCGCCAACGGTCGTGGCCGATGGCGCTATGCTGCTGGAGTGGGCCTGGGTGCCATCGCTGAGTATCAGCCTGTCGTTTTTGCTCGACGGGTTATCGCTGCTGTTTGGCCTCTTGATTACCGGCATCGGCGCATGCGTACTGGTGTATGCCGGTGAGTACTTGAAAGGCCACCCGGATTTGCCGCGCTTTCACATCGCGTTGATGGCCTTTATGGCGTCAATGCTGGGGCTGGTGATGGCCGATGGGTTATTGACGCTGTTCGTGTTTTGGGAACTCACTAGCATTACCTCCTACCTCTTGATTGGCTTCAACCATAGCGATGTCGAGGCGAGAAAGTCAGCACGGCAAGGGCTCTTTGTGACCGTTGGTGGTGGGCTGGCGCTGATGGCAGGGTTAACGCTTTTAGGGGTGGTATCTGGCAGCTGGTCGCTTCACGAGATTGGTGAATTAGATATCGATCTGCGTGAACACGCCCTGTACACGCCCATGCTGATTTGTCTGCTTCTTGGCGCTTTTACCAAATCGGCGCAGTTCCCGTTTCACTTCTGGCTGCCCAATGCCATGGCGGCGCCAACGCCTGTATCGGCGTACCTTCACTCGGCGACCATGGTGAAAGCCGGGATTTATCTCTTGGCGCGGCTGCAGCCGGAATTAGGCGGCACAGAGCTTTGGGTCAACACGCTAACGTTGGTGGGTGGCGTGACCATGTTTACCGGTGCCTTTATGGCAATTCAGTTTACCAACATCAAAAAGCTGTTGGCTTACTCCACCATCATGGCGCTGGGCACGCTGACGCTGCTACTCGGCATTGGTACCCAGGGCGCGATAGTGGCGTTTGTGGGTTTTTTGCTCGCCCACTCGTTGTATAAAGGCGCGCTCTTTATGGTGGCGGGGATTTTGGATCACGAAACCGGCACCAAAGACGTGACGGTGATGGGCGGTTTGCGCCCGTTGATGCCAATCACGGCGGGGGTAGCACTGCTTGCCGCGTTGTCTTTGGCCGGTGTGCCGCCGCTACTGGGCTTTATTGGCAAAGAGTTGATGTTTGAATCCGTGCTTGGTGCGAGTCGCTTTCGTGGGTTTTTGATAGTGCTGGCCTTTGCTGCAGCGTTTCTGATGATTGCCGTGGCGGCCGTCGTCGCGTTACGCCCGTTTTATGGCAAGCGCCACCAGACCCCGCGCGTACCGCATGAGGCGCCGCTTGCCATGCTGATAGGGCCGGCGCTGCTTGCGGGGCTGTCGCTAATATTGGGCGTGGCGCCCTCGCTTCTAACGGGGCTGGTCTCCTCCACGGTATCCGCGGTTGTAGGCGAGCCAGTTGAGGCATATTTGTCGCTCTGGCATGGGGTGAATTTGCCCCTTGTGATGTCGGTGGTGAGCCTGGGCTTGGGCTACTGGCTATTCAGGCACTGGGATCGTGTGCGCGGTAAGTTATTGTTGCTGGCGCCGATTATGCGAAATGGTCCGGAAGCCGG
Source organism: Vreelandella salicampi (assembly GCF_013415105.1). Classification (GTDB taxonomy): domain Bacteria; phylum Pseudomonadota; class Gammaproteobacteria; order Pseudomonadales; family Halomonadaceae; genus Vreelandella; species Vreelandella salicampi. Next base: position 397,087 of record NZ_JACCDF010000001.1, on the reverse strand, counting down.
CTATGAGGCCATCATGGCAGCGTTTGTGCGCTTTTCTGAGTGGCAAACGCGGCTGCTGCAAAATGGCTACATGCGCAATTATATTCTCGTCATGCTGCTGACGCTGATTGGATTGGTGGGCACGTCGCTTCTGGTGCGCCATTCCCCGATTATTGCGTTTGAGTTTGATGTGCGCTTTCACGAAGCGGTGGTGGTCGGCACGATGGCCATGGGGGCGCTGTTTGCTGCGATTGCGCGTTCTCGCTTGGGGGCAGTGGTCTCCGTCGGCGCGATGGGCTTTTCGATTGCGATGATTTTTATCCTCTTTAGCGCGCCCGATTTAGGCATTACCCAACTGCTGGTGGAAACGCTCACCGTGATTCTGTTGGTGTTGGTTCTCTTCCGCTTACCGCGGTTCTCCAACCTGTCGACCAGCCTTGAGCGAATTCGCGATGGGTTGGTGGCAGCCACCGTGGGGATATTGATTTGTCTGTTGATTCTCACGGCGTGGAGTATCCAACAGTTTGAGCCGATTTCAGGCTACATGGTGGAAAACAGCGTCCCGTTGGGACACGGGCTGAATATCGTCAACGTCATTTTAGTTGACTACCGGGCGCTGGATACCCTGGGTGAGATGTTCGTGCTCGCGCTTGCCGCGATTGGTGTCATCGCCATGTTAAAACTTCGCCACGACGCATCACCTCCATCAGTCACTGAAGGCAAAAAAACGGCGGCCAAGGAGCCTTACGATGGTTAAGTCAGGCACGCTTATTCTCAATACGGCGGCGCGTTTTCTCATGCCGCTGCAGCTTTTATTCTCGGTGTTTTTGCTTTTACGCGGCCACGATGAACCAGGTGGTGGCTTCATTGCCGGGTTGGTCGCGGCCGGTGCGTTTACACTTTATCTTTTTGCGTTTGGGGTGACGGCCACCAAAGAAGTACTGCGTATGGTCGACCCGCGCGATTTGATCGGCGTTGGGCTGCTACTGGGGATGATATCGGTGTTTCCGGCGTGGTTTCTCGATCAGCCTTTTTTAACTGCGCAGTGGTGGACGATTCCGGTGATCGATTTTAAAGCCTCCACCCCGCTGATATTCGATATTGGTGTCTATTTGGCGGTGCTAGGTTCCGTGACGGGGATGGTAATGACGCTCATGGAGGTAGATAAAGATGAGCCATAAACCACAGGCCAAAATACGCGCAGCAAAACGGGGAGGCTGCCTATGGAGCCGTTAATGGCGATTGGGATAGGGCTTTTATACGCCACCGCTATCTTTCTCATGCTGCGGCGCTCAATTGTGAAACTGGTCATCGGTTTGATGCTGCTCTCAAATGCCGCCAATCTGTTGATTTTTACTACCGCAGGGATGACCCGAGGCGCGCCACCGCTGATTCCCAAGGGGATGACCGCCCCGATAGGGGAGGTAGCCGACCCTCTCCCGCAAGCCGTCGTTCTTACCGCGATTGTGATTGCCTTCGGGGTGCTGGCGTTTGCGGTGGTGCTGATTCGGCGAGCCTATGAAATCGTTAAGGCCGATGATTTGGATAAGATGAAGGATACCGACACGTGAGGCCTGAAGTCGCTCTCCCTATTCTACTTCCTTTGCTTTCCGGGGCCATTTCACTGCTCTTTTGGCGCTCGCGTCCGATGCAGCGTTTTATTGCGGTCAGCGGCAATATCGGGCTGCTCGTGGTGAGTGTGTGGCTATTTATCGCGACGCTCTCAGATGACTACATTACGATGCAGATGGGCGGATGGCCGGCACCGTTTGGGATCACGCTTATCGCCGATATGCTCAGCGCCGTCATGGTACTGATGACGGCGATTATCGGGTTGGCGATTGGTATTTACTCGCTCGCTACGACCGGGCGAGGGCACGAGAAGTTTGGCTACTATCCGCTGATGCACTTGTTGTTGGCCGGTGTGGCTGGTGGCTTTTTGACTGGGGATATTTTTAACCTCTACGTGTGGTTTGAGGTGATGCTGGTCTCTTCATTTGCGCTTTTGATCCTCGGTGGCGAGCGCCCGCAGATGGAAGGGGCGATCAAATACGTCACCCTGAATCTGCTCGCCTCAGTGATTTTCCTCACCGCTATTGGCCTCACGTACGGCACCGTCGGCACGCTGAACATGGCAGATATTGCGCTGCGTTTCGATGAAGTCGAGCATCAGGGCATGCTGGAAGTGCTCGCCGTGATGTACATGATTGCCTTTGGCATCAAGGCGGCCGCGTTCCCGCTGTTTTTCTGGTTACCCGCCTCTTACCACACCCCGCCGGTGGCGGTGTCGGCGCTATTCGCCGGGCTTTTAACCAAAGTGGGTGTCTATGCCTTGTTTCGTGTCTTTACGTTGCTGTTCGATCAGTCCATGGGTTATGTACAAACGATCTTGCTGTGGGGGGCTGGTTTTACCATGGTGACCGGCGTGCTAGGGGCGGCGGCACAGTATGAGTTTCGGCGTATTTTGTCGTTTCATATCGTCAGCCAGATTGGCTACATGATCTTGGGGCTGGCGCTTTATACGCCGCTTGCGATCGCCGGTGGCGTGTTTGCCGTGGTGCACAACATCGTGGTTAAGACTAACCTATTCTTAATTAGCGGTATCACCCATCGGCTGCAAGGTACCTATCAGCTGAAAAAGATGGGCGGGCTTTATCGCGAGCGCCCTTGGCTTGCCGTCGCCTTTTTTATCTCAGCGTTTTCGCTGGCAGGCATTCCACCGCTGTCGGGGTTTTTTGCCAAGTTCGTTATTGTGCGTGCGGGTATCGAAGCCGGCGCCTATGTCATCACGGCCGTTGCTCTGGGGGTCAGCCTGATAACGCTCTACTCGATGGTTAAAATTTGGAACGAAGTCTTTTGGAAATCGTTACCCGATGACAATGAGGTGCCCGAAGAAACCACGCCCGCTGGCGACGACGGTCGCTTGGTTAAGCCAAGCCTATGGATGATGTACCTCCCGGTCGTGATTTTGGCACTGTTTTCGCTTCTCATCGGTGTGTTTGCAGAGCCCGTTATGCAGGTGATGAACCACATTGGTGAGCAGTTATTTCATCCGGCGGGCTACATTGAAGCCGTTTTGGGTGAAGTGGCGCAATCTGCCGCTGGGGAGGCAAGCCCATGACCGGTGCCATCTGGAATTTACTGCTGGGGCTCGCTTGGGTGTTGCTGAGCGGGGACTTTTCTGGCCTGAACCTGCTCGTCGGCATGGTGTTTGGCTATATCACGCTGGTACTGATTGAGCCGCACCTGGATTCGCTTAAAGGCTACCCGGCGCGCGTACCGCGTATGCTGGGGTTTCTTGGCTTCTTCATTAAAGAACTGGCTCAAGCGAACTTACGCGTTGCGTTCGATATTATTACCCCGCCTTGGCATATGCAGCCGGGGGTTATTGCCATGCCGCTGGCCGCGCGAACAGAAATGGAAATTACCCTAGTGGCCAACTTGATCTCGCTGACGCCGGGGACGCTGAGCCTGGATGTTTCTGATGACCGTAAAGTGCTGTATATCCATGCCATGTTTCTCGACGATGAAGAAGAGCTACGGCGCAACCTAAAAGAGATGGAGCACCGGGCCTTGGAGCTATTTCGCTAATGGATCACGTCATACTCATCAGCCAAGTGATCATGAGCTTGGCGCTTATCTTGGTGTTCGTCCGCATTGTGCGCGGCCCAAGTCTCCCTGATCGTGTGGTGGCACTGGAGCTTTTTTCCACCACCATTGTCGGTCTGGTGGCGGTTTATACGATCAAAACAGGTGTGGCGAGCTTTCTTGATGCGGCGATTGTGATTGCCCTGATGGGCTTTCTCGCTTCCATTGGCTTTGCGCGCTTTCTGGAACGAGGAGGGCCGCGGGATGATTGATTTTATCAAGGGTACGTTGATCATCGTTGGCGCGCTATTGATGCTGCTCGCTGCTGTCGGTTTGCTGCGCCTGCCCGATCTGCTCACGCGTATGCACGCGACCACAAAAGCGGCCGCTCTGGGCGTGATTTTGATGATGCTGGCGGTGGCCATGCACTTTGCCGAAGTGAGCGTGGCGGCCCGCGCGTTTGCCATCATCGTCTTCATTATTTTAACCGCGCCGGTTGCCGCGCATGTGATTGGTCGCGCCGGTTACTTTGTGGGCTCTAAACTCTGGAGCGGGACGGTAAAAGATGAGCTGCGCCCCAACTACGACCCACTAACGCACGAGCTTAAAAGCGGTATGGAGACACAGGAAAACGCCAAGCGCCAACCGCGTGATGCGGATCCAGACTAACCGCTCTTATTTGCCAACGCGGGCTTACCAACATGAACGATAAAAAAGCGGGATGCTAAATGCATCCCGCTTTATATTTTTTATGTTTGACTGGCGCGGTTGGTTGACGTGAGCACTAAAGCGATAGGACTTTCTCGATGGCCCGTTCGAGTGCATCTACGCTGCGCTTAGTGTGGTGCAGCTTATCGAGGCCGAAAAGCCCAATGCGGAAGGTTTGAAAATTATCGCCTTCGTCGCACATTAGCGGCACCCCGCCTGCTACTTGAACGCCTGCTTGGGCGAGTTTGCCCACCACGCCGCTGTCGTCGGTGTAGCACACCACCACACCGGGCGCTGCAAAGCCTTCCGCTGCAACGCTTTTAAATCCGTGGCGCTGGAGCATGGCCCTGACGTCATGGCCAATCGCTTTCTGTTCGTCTTTCACCTTGGTAAAACCGTAGTCGCGTGTTTCTTGCATGATATCGCGAAGGCGGCGCAGGCTATCCGTGGGCATGGTGGCGTGGTAAGCGTGACCGCCGTTTTCGTAGGCCTGCATAATGCTGTGCCATTTGCCTAAATCGCAGGCAAAGCTGTTGCTCTGGGTGTCTTTTAGACGCTCGGTGGCACGTTCAGAGAGCATCACCATGGCGCAGCAGGGCGAACCGCTCCAGCCTTTCTGCGGCGCGCTGACAACCACGTCGACGCCAAGCGCCTGCATATCCACCCACAGCGTGCCGGCGGCAATCGCATCAAGCACGAACAGGCCGCCCACGTCACGGGTCGCCTGGGCAACGGTGCGGATATAGTCGTCCGGCAGAAGCAGCCCGGCCGAGGTCTCCACCTGCGGAGCAAACACCACGGCGGGCTTTTCTTTACGAATACGCGCGGCGACATCGTCGGCGGGCACCGGCGCGAAGGGGGAGTGCGGATCGCTGGGGTCGAGTCGCCGTGCCTTTAACACTGTGTGCTGGTCGGTTAAACGGCCCATCTCAATGATTTGCGTCCAGCGGTAGCTAAACCACCCGTTGCGAATCACCAGCGTTTTTTGATCGGTGGCAAACTGGCGCGCGACCGCTTCCATGCCGAAAGTGCCGCTGCCGGGGACAATCACGGCGGAATGGGCGTTGTAGACCTCTTTCAGCGTGGCGGAAATATCTCGCATCACGCCTTGAAACTGCTGCGACATGTGGTTGAGTGAGCGGTCAGTATAAACAACGGAATACTCGAGTAAGCCGTCGGGGTCGACGTTGGGCAGCAGGCCAGCCATGGCGTTCTCCTAATGGGTGGTTAAATGCGCTAGACGCGCGTTTTTATCATAATCAAAAAACGTAACGTAGGAATACGAACAATAGGGCACCAAGGCCAAAGGGGGATAAATATTTCTATTTGCGCCGTGCTGGAACGAAGAACCCCCGAATCAAAGCGTGGCATGATTCGGGGGTGTACTCACCGGAAAACGGTTTAGTTCGTTAGCATTTTGTAGAGTTCGTCTTTTAGCGCAAGACGCTCTTTCTTTTTCTCCTCAAGCGTAGGATCGGAGACAGGCATTTCTTCCTTTTCGAGACGTTCAATGTCCTTAGTGACGGTATCGTAGCGTTCAAACTGTTTATGAAAATGAGCATCCTGAGTTTTCAATACGTGTATCCGTTCTTTCAACTCGGGGAACTCGTGGGCTAGATCGTGGTGCTCGATATTCATGTGCGTGCTCCTGATGTGGCATTAAATTGAGCCTAATAAAGTCTTTATAAAGAAAAGCGTAACCGGCCTGGCAGCCGCTCTGCAACGAAACCAAGCGGCTTTTTGCGTTCAGCGCGGCGGCAATTGCTCGGGTCCGAACGCATCGGGCAGCAGCGTTTCCATGGTGTAGGTTTTCAGCACTTCGCCTTCGCGAGAAAGCACCAGGATCTGCGTATTGGGCGTGGAAAACTCACGAATGCGCTGACGGCAATCGCCGCAAGGCGTGCAGAGGTGATCGCCAGGGCCTATGACGTAGACGGTCGCCAGCTGGCGCTGCCCGGCGGTTACCATGGCGGAAATGGCCGAGGCTTCGGCGCACAGGCCTTTGTAGTGCGCCACTTCCACGTTAGCGCCCGCAAACTGCTGGCCATCTGGGGTCACCATCACTGATGCCACCGGATGGTTCGAGTAGGGCGCATAGGCGTTAGCCCGCGCGCTTAACAGCTTTTGAACGATCTCTTCCGATACCTGATCCATCATTATTCCTTTTGGCAACGTTAACGCCTAGGCGCGGGCAGCGTCGTCGCGTAACACGGTATCCAATGCAATCAGCATCATATCGTCGAAAGTGGTTTGACGATCGGCGCTGGAGAGCGAGTCGCCTTTCAAAATATGATCCGACACGGTGCAGATGGTCATGGCGCGGGCGCCAAACTCAGCGGCGACCCCGTAAAGACCGGCGGCTTCCATCTCAACGCCGACAATGCCGTAGCGCTTGAGCATTTCGGCCATCTCGGTTTGCGGGTTGTAGAACAAGTCGGCTGAGAAGATGTTGCCCGCTTTGACCGGCACGCCCTTGGCCTTGGCGGCAGCCACCGCGTGCTGAGTCAGTTCAAAATCAGCAATCGCGGCGAAGTCGTGGTCGTTAAAGCGCATGCGATTGACCTTGGAGTCGGTGCTGGCGCCCATGCCGATCACCACATCGCGGACATTGACGTCGTCGCGCACCGCACCACAGGAACCTACGCGAATCAGCGACTTAACGCCGTAGTCGGTAATCAGCTCCTTGGCGTAGATAGAAACCGACGGAATGCCCATGCCGTGGCCCATCACGGAAATTTCGCGGCCTTTGTAAGTGCCGGTGTAGCCGAACATGTTGCGCACGTCGTTGACCTGGCGAACGTTTTCCAGGTAAGTGTCGACGATGTACTGGGCGCGCAGCGGGTCGCCGGGCATCAGCACGGTATCGGCAAAGTCGCCTTGGGCAGCGTTAATGTGCGGGGTTGCCATCAAGGGTCTCCTTTAAGAGGCGTTGGGCAAAAAGCTGTCGCCGTCGGCCATGGCCTCGAGCGCGAAAAAGTCTGCAAGCGTCTGGCCGATATCGGCAAAGGTGCCGCGTTCGCCCATGGGGCCTGGGGCAAAGCCAGCGCCGCGCACCATGACCGGCACGTATTCGCGGGTATGCTCGGTGCCTTCCCAACTGGGGTCGCAGCCGTGGTCGGCGGTGAGCAATAGCAGATCGTCGTCGCTGAGCGCGGCGAAAAGCTCGGGCAGGCGGGCGTCAAAATGCTCAAGCGCCGCGGCATAGCCTGGCACGTCGCGGCGGTGACCGTAAACCGAGTCAAAATCGACAAAGTTGGTCATGATCATGGTCGCGCGGTCGCTGGTTTCCCCGGCGGTGCGCTCGACCTCAGAAAGCGTCGCGTCCATTAGCGCATCGTGGCCGCTGGCCTTGACCTTGTGGGTAATCCCGCAGTGGGCGTAGATATCGGCAATTTTGCCGATCGACACCACTTCGCCGCCGGCCTCGGCGAGCTTTTGCAGCACCGTGGGCGTGGGCGGCTCGACGCTGTAGTCGCGACGGTTGCCGGTACGTGCAAAGTCGTCGCGGTCATTGCCGACAAAGGGGCGGGCGATCACCCGGCCAATGTTGTAAGGCTCGAGCAGCCCGCGCACGGTTTCGCACAGTTTATAGAGCCGTTCGAGGCCGAAGTATTCTTCGTGGGCGGCAATCTGGAACACGGAATCCGCCGAGGTGTAGACAATCGGCTTGCCCGTTTCGACGTGCTCTTCGCCCAGGCGGGCGATGATCTCTGTGCCGGAGGCGTGGCAGTTGCCGATCACGCCGGGCAGGTTGGCCGCATCGACAATCTTGTCGAGCAGCTCTGCCGGGAAGCTATCTGTTTTATCGAGAAAATAACCCCAGTCAAAGCGCACCGGCACGCCGGCAATTTCCCAGTGGCCCGACGGCGTATCCTTGCCGCTGGAAATCTCTTTGGCGTGGGCGTAGGCGCCGTTCAGTGTTTGAGGAAGGGTCACGCCTTCGGCCACGCTTCCCGTGGCATCGCGGTGAGCGTGAAACAAGCCCAGCGCGGCCATGTTGGGCAGCCTCAGCGCGCCTGAGCGTTCGGCGTTATCGGCCTCGCCGCGCGCGCAGGCAGCGGCGATGTGGCCCAGGGTGTCAGCCCCCTGGTCGCCGAATTTGTCGGCGTCCGGCGCGCTGCCGATACCGAAGGAATCGAGGACCACGACGATGGCACGGCGCATTAGGCCTCTCCTCGGAAGGTGTCTTGTAGCAGCGTATCGGCGGTGGCGGGCTGTTCACCCAGCGTGACCGCTGCACGGAGCTGATCGGCAGCGCGGGCGGCGGCGTCTTCGCTGCGCGCGTGCACCATGGCCAGTGGGCGCTGGCTATCGACACGCTCACCGATTTCGGCGATGTCGCTAAACCCAACGCTATGGTCGACGCTGGCGTCGTTGCGCAGGCGGCCACCGCCTAGCTCCACGACGCTCATGCCTACGGCGCGGGTATCGATGCGCTGCACGATGCCACTTTGCTCTGGGTAGACCGCTTGGATGACCGGGGCGGTGGCTAAATAGCTATCCGAGCGCTCCATAAAGTCGGCAGGGCCGCCGAGTTCGTGCACCATGCGGGCGAAAACTTCGGCCGCGGCACCCGATGTCATCGCTTTATCCAGTTGGGCAAGGGCGTCTTCGCGAGAACCTGCCAGCTTGCCCGCCATCAGCATTTCCACCGCGAGCTCGCGCGTGACCTGCATAACGCGGCTGTTGGATCGTTCACCGCGTAACAGTGCCAGGGTCTCGACGATCTCCACCGCGTTACCGGCGCAGGGCGCCAGCGGCTGGCTCATATCGGTGAGCAGGGCGGTAGTGGGCGTGCCGGCTTGGGTCGCCACGTTGGCAATACTCTTGGCCAGTTCGCGGGATTTTTCCGGCGTCGGCATGAAAGCACCGCTACCCACTTTGACGTCCATCACCAGGGCGTCCAGGCCGGAGGCCAGCTTTTTACCCAAAATCGAGGCGGTAATCAGCGGAATGGATTCCACCGTGGCGGTGACGTCGCGTACTCCGTAGATGCGCTTATCCGCCGGGGCAAGGTTGCCGGTCTGGCCGATAATCGCCACGCCGGTGGATTTGACGATTTTGCTAAAGCGTTCCGGCGCGGGGTAGGGGTTGTAGCCGGGGATCGACTCGAGTTTATCCAGCGTGCCGCCGGTGTGCCCTAGGCCACGACCGGAAATCATCGGCACGAAGGCGCCGCAGGCGGCGACCCAGGGGCCGAGAACCAGCGAGACAAGATCGCCTACGCCGCCTGTGGAATGCTTGTCGATGATCGGCCCCGGCAGGTTGAGCGAATCCCACTGCATCACATGGCCGGAATCGCGTGTTGCCGTGGTCAGCGCGACGACTTCTTCGCGGCTCATGCCGTTTAAAAACACCGCCATGGTGAAGGCGCCAATTTGCGCATCGCTGATGCGCTCATCGGCAATGCCCTGCACAAACGCCTTGATCTCTTCTAACGGCAGCGGCTCGCCGTCGCGCTTCAGGCGAATCAGCTCCTGGGGGAGCAGGGCATGGTGAGAAGCGTTTGACGCCATTAGTACCCTCCTTGCTCGGCGACGGAGGCGTTGCCGGTCAATGTTGCTATCACATCGGCTAAAAGGCTCGACGCGCCGAAACGGAAGTGCTTAGGCGTAACCCACTGGGCGCCCATGATCTCGGTGGCCAGGGCAAGGTAGCCAGCGGCCTCTTCAACCGTTTTGACGCCGCCAGCGGCTTTAAAGCCGACGTCTTTGCCGCTGTCTTTGATGGCTTTAAGCATAATCTCAGCAGCGTCGAGCGTGGCGTTGACCTCGACCTTGCCCGTGGAGGTTTTGATGAAGTCGGCGCCGCCCTCGATGGCGATTTCGCTGGCGCGTTTGATCAGCGCCGGCTCTTTGAGTTCGCCCGTCTCAAGAATGACTTTTAATAGCGCCTGGCCGCCGCATGCGGCGTGGCACATTTCCACCAGCTCAAGGCCGGTATCTTCGTCGCCCGCCATGAGCGTGCGGTAGGGAAATACCACGTCGACTTCATCGGCTCCTGAGGCGACGGCTTCACGGGTGGCGCGGGCGGCCGCCATGATGTCATCGTCGCCGTCGGGGAAGTTGGTGACGCTGGCGATTTTGACCTCACCGCTAAGCTTGTGGGCGATAAGCGCGCGGCGTGCCGTCACGATAAATTGCGGGTAGATACATACCGCTGCGGGGTGACCGAAGGGCGTTTTGGCCTGTTTGCACAGTGACTCAATGGTAGCGTCGGTATCGTCAGCGTTAAGGCTGGTTAAGTCCATCAGCAAAAGCGCCTGACGCGCGGCTTGGGTGAGGTTAATCGAAGCAGTCATGGGCATCTCTTGGGTTAAAAAATTAATAGTAAACGTTAGCTTGCGTTACACACTGGCACCGCTTAACGCCAGGAAAAAGCCGGCAATGGTCGCTGACATCAAGTTAGACAGCGTCCCGGCGAGCACCGCTTTCATACCGAAGTGGGCAATTTCATGGCGGCGCGAAGGCGCGATACTACCCAACCCCCCGAGCAAAATGGCAATCGAGGATAGGTTGGCAAAACCGCATAGCGCAAAGGACAAAATGGCCATGGTGTGGGGCGTCATGACTTGGCCGGTCGCGGCAACCACTTTCTCGCCATCCAGGTAAGGGGCCAAGTTGATATAGGCGACGAACTCGTTGACGACGAGCTTTTGGCCGATAAACGAACCGGCAAGGTTGGCCTCTTCCCATGGGACACCGAGCAAAAACGCCAGCGGCGAGAAGAGCCAGCCGAGGATCAGCTCCAGGCTTAGTGATTCCATGCCAAACCAGTCGCCAATGCCGCCGAGCATCCCATTGATTAGCGCGATCAGGCCGATGAACGCGAGCAGCATCGCCCCGACGTTGGCGGCCAGTTTCAGCCCGGAGGTGGCGCCTGAGGCCGCCGCGTCGAGAACGTTGCTGGGTTTGTCGTCGTTGTGTTCCTGCTCTTCCTCGATCTTTGAGACGCTATCTTCCGGCTCTTGGGTCTCCGGCATGATCAACTTGGCGAACAAAAGCCCGCCCGGGGCGGCCATAAACGACGCTGCGACCAAATACTCCATGGGAATACCCAGCGCTGCGTACCCGGCCAAAACGGAGCCTGCCACCGAGGCCAAGCCGCCACACATCACCGCGAACAGCTGCGATGGTGTCATGCGGGCGATAAACGGGCGCACCACCAGCGGTGCTTCGGTTTGGCCGACGAAGATATTCGCCGTGGCGGATAGCGACTCGGTACGCGAGGTGCCAAGCGCCTTTTGTAGCGCGCCACCAAGAATCCGGATCACCCATTGCATGATGCCAATGTAGTAAAGCACGGCGATCAGCGAGGAGAAGAAAATAATCACGGGCAGGACTTTGATCGCGAACACAAACCCGACGTTTTCCACATCGGCGAGCCCACCAAACAGGAACTCAATGCCGTCGTTGGCATACAGCACGACTTGGCTCACGCCGCTCGAGATGGTTTGCAGCACGGTTTGCCCAAAGGGCACGTAGAGCACGAAAGCGCCGATACTCGCTTGAATCGCGAAAGCACCGATCACCGTGCGTAGCCGGATGGCTTTACGGTCGTAAGAGAAGAGCAGGGCGATGGCAATCAGCGTCACCATACCGACCAAACTCATTAGCAGTGTCATAGAGGGAACCTTTTGTTCTGTGCGATTGCGTTGTCGTGGGTGTGCTGAAAGCGTAGCAAAAACGCTCAAACGCTAGGCGTTCGTCGTATGTTCGTCAAGCGTAAGCTAGCCGCGTCATCGAGTGGGCTGAGAAGGGAGGGTGGAAAAAGCCGGGACGGCGCCAAGTTTGTCCGTCCCGGTAGGGCATGTTTAAGCGCTCTGTTGCGCTGATTGAATGGCGGTAAGCGCAATGGTGTAGACAATGTCGTCTACCAGCGCGCCACGCGATAAATCGTTCACCGGCTTGTTCAAGCCTTGCAGCATGGGGCCGACGCTGACCACCCGCGCGCTACGCTGCACCGCTTTGTAGGTGGTGTTACCGGTGTTGAGATCGGGAAATACGAACACGGTAGCGCGACCTGCCACCGGCGAATCCGGTGCTTTTTGTTTGCCCACGCTTTCATTCGCGGCGGCGTCGTATTGCAGCGGGCCGTCAATGGCGAGATGTGGCGCGCGCTGTTTGGCGATGCGCGTTGCTTCGCGCACTTTTTCCACGTCGGCACCGCTGCCGGAGTCACCGGTAGAGTAGCTGATCATCGCCACCCGCGGTTCGATGCCAAACGCTTCGGCTGAGTGGGCGCTTTGCAGCGCGATTTCGGCCAGCGTCTCGGCATCCGGGTCGGGGTTGACGGCGCAATCGCCGTACACCACGACCTGCTCGGGCAGCAGCATGAAAAAGATTGACGACACTTGGTTGTATTCAGGCGCGGTCTTGATCAGCTGAAACGCCGGGCGCACAGTATTGGCGGTGGTGTGAACGGCACCGGAGACCAGGCCGTCCACCTCGCCAAGCTGCAGCATCATGGTTCCTAGCACGACATTGTCGTGTAGCTGGGCGTCGGCGGTGATGTCGTTGAGCTTGCCACGGCGCAGCGACACCATCGGTTCGATGTAGTGAGCGCGGGTGCTCTCCGGGTCGACGATGGTGAGCTCATCCGGCAGCGTTAAACCGCGATGACTAGCGACGTTTTCAATTTCTTCACAATTTCCTAGTAGCACGCAGTTAGCGATACCGCGGCGCTGGCAGATAATGGCCGCCTCAATGGTGCGTGGCTCGTTGCCTTCCGGCAGCACAATGCGTTTGTTCGCCTGTTGCGCGAGCTTGACCAGCTGATAGCGAAACGCGGAAGGTGAAAGACGCTTGGTAAAGCCGCGATCAAGGTGGTCTTTGAGGGTATCTTTCAGCCAGTCTAAATCGATGTGGGCGGCGACAAATTGGGCCACTCGCTCGGCGCGCTCAAAATCATCCACGGGGATTTCTGCGCTGAGTTGGCTGAGATTCGTTGCCGTGGTCAAGCTGTTGGTGTCGACGGAAAGCACGGGTAAACCGGTACGCAGGGCCGGGCGGCACATCTCGATCATTTCTGCGTTGGGGGTAAAGCCGTTGGCGAGTAGCACACCGGCCAAGCGTGTACCGTTCATGGTCGCGAGTGCCGCGGCCAGTACCACGTCGTCGCGATCGCCAGAAGTCACGATGAGGCTTCCCGGAGTAAAAATATGCAGCGCGTTGGCGGCGCTTCGGGCGCATAGGCTGGTGGAGAGCACGCGACGCTGGCTGGCTTCACCCTCGTTGAGCAGCGTCGCGTTTAGCGCGCGGGCGACATCCATTGTACGCGGAGCGCTAAGCGTTTTGCTGTAGGGCACCACGCCGATCAGGTGGAAGCGCTCGGTGGCAAGCGCCGGCGAGTGGCGGCGCAGCTCCGTGAGTACCGGCTCTTCAAGCTGCGGTTTAATGGCGCCTGGGGTGGCGGTCAGATCATCCAAGTGGCCGTCATCTTGCGCGTAGGGCAGGTTGCGCATACGCATGAGAATGCAGCCCAGGGTACGCGATGAGCTGATACCGCCAAAGCTTCGGGCGTGCATGTCCAACTCTTCCGCGAGCTGCTGCGGTGCTTCGAGATCGCCGGTACCGACCAAGATAATGCGCGCATTGAGCGCGTGCGCCAGCTGGGTGTTGGTTTGGGTAGCGTAAGTGGTGTGCGTGGTCGGCACGACCCCTTCCACCACGACCAAATCGAGCGCTGAGCCGTCGCGCTCGGCTTGTTGCGTCACTTGGTCATAACGTTCGATGACGCTTTCCATTAAATCGTCAATTTGATTGTCGCGCAGCAAACGTTCTAGGCGTGCTTGGGTGATCGGTGACGGTGGGCGCTGCTGCAGCGTGCGTGAGACCAGCGCGGTCGAGCGGTCAAGCCCGGGGCCGTTGAGCTCGTCCTGCATAAACGGCTTAAGAAAACCGGCCTTAAGGCCAATGGTGTCAAGCGCCTGAATGAGCCCCAGGCAAGCGGACGTTAAGCCCGCCCCTTCGCTAGTGGGTACCAGAAGAATCGTTTGTGGCTCGGTTGGTGTGCTCATGCGTGGGTCTCCAGGCACTGACGGGTTTCGGCGGCAATGCGGCCCTCTTCATCGGTGGGGATGACCCACACCTCGGGGCCGTTGCCAGCATCAATACGGCCTTCACGGCCGCTGCGGGTAGCGGTGTTCTTGTCGTCATCCAGTGCCAAACCAAAGTGGGGCAGTAAATGGATGACGCGTTTGCGCACCTGAAAGGAATTTTCGCCGATGCCGCCGGTAAGCAGCACACCGTCAAACGTGGGCAGTGCGCAGGAGAGCGCGGCAAGCGACTTCGCCACGCGGTAACAAAACACGTCAAAGGCCAAGCGTGCGCCTGCGTGCCCCTCGTCGGCAGCGGCCTCGATTTCACGCATGTCGTTGGTCAGCCCGGAAAGCCCATAAAGGCCACTCTCTTTATTCAACACGCGGTCGATGTCATCCAGCGACCAGCCGAGCTGACGGTGCAGGTGCGCGTGCAGGCCCGGGTCCACGTCGCCGCTGCGCGTCCCCATGGCAACGCCTTCCAACGGCGTTAGCCCCATGCTGGTATCCAGGCTTTGGTTGTGCCACACCGCGCTGGTAGAGCAGCCGTTTCCCAGGTGTGCGACCAGCCAGCCACCGTTGCCACGCTCGCTTATCTCACCGGCGCGCTGGCTAACGAAGGCGTGGCTGGTGCCGTGAAAGCCGTAGCGGCGAATGCCGTGCTGCGTATACAACGCCTCCGGCAGCGCATAGCGGTACGCCTGTGGCGGCAGCGTTTGGTGAAACGCCGTATCGAATACCGCCACTTGCGGCAGATAAGGAAATAGCGCCCGTGTTGCGGCAATGCCCGCTAGGTTCGCCGGGTTATGTAACGGGGCCAGCGCGGCAGTGGTTTCAATCGCGTCGATGACGCTGGCATCGATCAGTGCCGCTTGCGTGAAGTGCTCACCACCGTGTACCACGCGGTGGCCGATTGCCGCCGGGGAGCGCTCTTCTAATCGCGCAAAGATGGCATGCAGCGCTTGAGCGTGGTCGGCGCCGGAAAGCGATTGCTGAAAGCTCTCCCCGCAGCTGTTGCTTCCCTTGAGGTGCGCCTCAGTGCTGCCTAATCGCTCGGCGATTCCGGCAAGGCGTGGCGCGTTAGGGTCGCTATCAATCAGGGCATATTTAATCGAAGAGGAACCGCAATTAATCACGAGGATAGGTGCGTTCATAGAGGCCTTAGCTCAGCGTAACATTAGACCTTAGGTTAGCATGCTGCAGCGCAGAAAAGCAGGGTTAGCCTAAGGCTGCTAGCGCACTTTATTGGTGCAAGTCGACATGGATGGCGCTTGCCTCAAGCGCATCGTGTCAATGCTTCGCTTACCTGTATGCCTATGGGCTTATCGCTTCATTGACCCAGCGATGATTGGCACGACGATAATTGGCACAAACTATGCAAATCATCGTGAATAAGCTAAAAGTGACGAGATACCTAACCTCCACTCAGGTGCTGCCATGCCTTCTATAACCACGCCCGATACGACCTCCCATGCCGCGTCTGATACCCCCTCCATGCCGCGCCTTTTGTTTACCGATTTGGACGGCTCGCTGCTGGATCATCATAACTACGATTGGTCGCCCGCCGTTCCCTGGCTGTCACGGCTCAAAGAGCGTGGCGTGCCGGTGATTCCGGTGACAAGCAAAACCCGCAGCGAAATCTTACCGCTGCGCCGGGCGTTGGGTTGCGAAAACGCGCCTTTTGTTGCGGAAAACGGCGCCGTTGTGGGATTGCCCGCTGACTGGTGCCATGCCCGTCTGGATCGCCATATTGGCCGCGATGGGCTTGCGATTCAAACGCTGGGGGTCGATATCGGCTTTATTCGTCAGCGGCTAAACATCTGGCGCGCGCGCCTAGAGGATATGCCTGGCATGGCTTTCACTACCATGAGCGAAATGACTTTAGAGGCGCTGAGCGATTTCACCGGGCTCCCCGAATCCGAAGCGCGGCTGGCGCGCCTGCGCGAGGGTAGCGAGCCACTGACTTGGGAAGGCGATGAAAGCGGCCTGGAAGCACTGCGCCAAGGGCTGGCCGGCGATGGCTTGCAGCTGGTGCGGGGCGGGCGCTTTTGGCATGCCACCGGCCACTCGCACAAAGGTAACGCGGTAAACTGGCTGATCGAGCGCTTCCAGGCCCTTAAAGGCACCAAGCCGCAAACGCTGGCGCTCGGGGATGGTCCTAACGATATCGCCATGCTGGAAGCGGTGGACCAGGCGGTGGTGATTCGCGGCTGCCACGGGTTAGAGGTGGCGCCACAGCAAGCGGCGCTTTACCGCACCGAAGCCACCGGGCCAACGGGTTGGGCCGAGGGAGTGGCCTACTGGTGGGGGCGAGACGAGCACCGGGTAACACCGGCGGCGTTACAGGCATCTGGCGGGGCGGAGGCGACACGATGAGCGATTTCCATCAAAACGGGATTATCACCGACTTTCATAACCTCACCCGGCGCCCGGTGGCCGCGCTGGAAGAGGAGTTGGTGCGTTTCAGCCATCGACGTCCCATGAGTTTGATTCTGCCCTCGCTCTACTCGGAGCTGGAAGGGCCGGCGCTTGCCCACATCGTCAATGAAATTGCCCAGGTACCTTATCTTTCCGAAGTGGTGATTGGCCTGGACCGTGCCGACCGCGAGCAGTTTTTGCACGCGCGGGATTTTTTCTCGCGCCTGCCGCAGCGCCACCGAATTTTGTGGAACGATGGCCCCCGGCTGCGCGCGCTGGATGACGAGTTGGAAGCCCAAGGACTTTCGCCGCGCGAGCCGGGGAAAGGGCGTAACGTCTGGTTTTGCGCCGGTTTTGTCCAGGCGTCAGGCCGTGGCGAAGTGGTGGGGCTGCATGACTGCGATATTCTCACCTATGATCGTGGTTTGCTGGCGCGGCTGTTCTACCCGGTAGCGCATCCGCACTTTAACTACGAGTTCTGCAAGGGTTACTACCCACGCATTGCCGAGGGCAAGCTCAACGGCCGCGTCTCCCGGCTAATGGTTACGCCGCTTTTGCGCGCGCTGAAAAAGATCTACGGCCCGCTGCCGTATCTTGAATACCTGGATAGCTTTCGCTATGCGCTCTCGGGCGAGTTCTCAATGCGCGCCGAGGTGCTGGACGGCATCCGTATTCCCGCCGATTGGGGGCTGGAAATCGGCGTGCTTTCGGAGGTGCACCGCAATTACTCGACCAAGCGGCTGTGCCAGGTGGATATCGCCGATGCCTACGACCACAAGCATCAGCCGGTGTCGGAGGAAGACGCCACCGCCGGGCTGAACCGTATGAGTTTGGATATTGCCAAGGCGCTCTACCGTAAGCTGGCGACCCAGGGCGTGACGTTCAGCGCGGAGGGGTTTCGCACCCTAAAAGCGACCTACTACCGGCTGGCGCTGGATTTGATCGAAGCCTACGATCACGATGCAGTAATGAACGGGCTAAGCCTTGACCGCCACGCCGAGGAGCGCGCCGTGGAGCTTTTCGCTGCCAACTTGCTAGAGGCGGGCAACACCTTCCTGGAGAACCCCGGCGAGCGGCCTTTTATACCCAGCTGGAACCGCGTGCGGGCGGCGATTCCCGACCTGCCCGAGCGCATGCACGCCGCGGTGGAAGCGGACAATCAAGGCGATGTCTAAACGCGAGCGTAGGCCTTTTATTCGTCGCTAACCAGCCACAGCACCCCATAAGGCGGCAGGGAATCTGCCGCCGCCCAGGTTTTGCGCGTCACAATATCCGGCCAAGACACATCGCCCAGCGCACTGGCAAGCGCAGCCAGCGGCTGTGGGGTATCCGTGACGTTGTGAATCGCTATCAGACGGCGACCGTCACGCAGCGGGCCGCGCTCAAAGGCCAACATCTCGGTCGGCGTTTCTAACACGCGCTGAGCCGCGTCGGGGTGAAAACACGGTTCCTGCCGACGAATGTCCAGCAGCGTTTTGAGCGCAAAAAAGACGTCGTGGGTGGTGGTGCTGGCGGTTTCCAATAAGCGCTCAAGCTCGTCACGTTGCCAGCGGCGGCGGTTGATGGAACGTAGCCGTCCACTGCGCTCCACGCCTTCTAAGTCGTTCAACGTGCCGGTCAGGGTATGCACGTAAACAGCGGGGATGCCTTGCAGGCCCAACATCAGCTGCTGGCCGCAGAGAAAGCGCGGCACCTGCCAGTGATCGACACCGCGTCGCGTGCCTTTCATGGCGTCAAACCAGGTGATGTTGATTTCATACGGTGAATCGCTGCCATCTGGTTGACGGCGCATGCTGACAAAGCCGCCAAAACGGTGCATCAACTCCGTCAATGCCTCTACATCGTGCGCCGCCAGCCAGCCTTCCAACGGTCGTACGCCAATGCCGTCGTGGCTAGCGGTAAAGTTGAGAAAGCGACACCCCGGTGAAAGCTCGGGCAAGCTCGTCAGCCAAGCGGCCAGAGTACCCGCCTCGCCGCTGGTCAGCGTATGCAGCAGAAGCGGCGGCAGCGGGAATTGATACACCATGTGGGCTTTGTCAGCGCCGAAGTAGCTGATGTTTTCTTCATGCGGCACGTTGGTTTCGGTGAGCAGTAGCGTCCCTGGGGCGATGTGGTCTACCACCGCGCGCAAAAGGCGCACGATTTCGTGGGTTTCCGGCAGGTGAATGCTCGGTGTGCCGACTTTTTTCCACAGATAGGCAATCGCATCGAGGCGAATTACCCGCGCCCCCTGCTGCAGATAAAACAGCAGAATGCCGACAAATTCCAGCAGCACATCCGGGTTGGCAAAGTTGAGATCGATCTGGTCTTCGGAAAACGTCGCCCATAGATAGCGCGTGCCGCGCCGCGTCGATATAGGCACCAATAGCGGTGAGCTTCGCGGACGAACCACGGCAGAGAGATCGGTTTCTGGGTCCATTTCGATAAAGTAATCGCGCCCCGGTTGGCTGCCAGAAAGGTAATCCACAAACCAAAGCGACTCACGCGATACGTGGTTGAGCACGAGATCCACCGCCAAGTCGCCGTATTGACAAAGCGCACGAACCTGCGGCCAATCCCCAAGGGCTGGGTCCACCTCGAGGTAATGAATTACCGAAAAGCCGTCATCGCTGCTCCAAGGGAAAAACGGTAGCAGGTGCACGCCGCTGAAAGTGTCCGTTAAGTGTTTAGCCAAAAAATCCGTGAGTACGCTAAGCGGTGGCGCATCACCGTCAACAAGGCTGTTGCCGTAGGTAATCAGCCACTGGTCGCATTCGTTCCAAAGCGGTATATCGGAGGCATTTTGCGACGGTGGCGCATGATACGGGCCCTGGTGCGCGAGAAGTGTTAACAGTCGGCGCATCACTTCGTCGGCGCGCTCACCGTAGAGACAGCTCAAGTGCCGATGCGCGCGGGCTTGGAAGGCATCAGCGTCAAGCGGGGTAGTGTAAGACGGGGTAAACGGCAGTGGCGTTGGCATGGGCATAAAGGCTCCGGTAACACGCGGCTTTGCTGGCATACTTTATGAAGAGTGTATGAAGCGTATATGGAGAGATATTGAGCGTATGTGAAGAGTAATGCAGAGAGCGTGCCAATCGGTCTAAACGCGGGGGCTACGATAAAGCCACCACACATCTACACCGAAGGAGTAAAACAGTGTGATGAGCGCGCTGAGGGCGAGTAACGCAGATACCCCGCTTGGGGTGAGCGGGGCTAACGCTAGCAGCAACGCACTTACCTGCCAGACACATACCGCTTTGCGTCGCCAGCTGGCGAAAAGCGGCGCTTTCAGCCACGGATAAACACCGCTGGCAAGCACAAAGCCGTAGCGCATCGCCCCGATCAACAATACCCAGGGGCCGAGCTCGGCGGTTGTGAGAAGCGCAAGGCAAAGCAGCAGAATCAGCAGGGCATCCAGCTCCATATCAAAGCGTGCGCCGAAGTCGGATTGGCAGTGGGCTCTACGCGCGACAAAGCCATCGACACCATCGAGCAGCAGGGCAGTGGCGGCGATGCCTAACCATTGCCATTGGCCAACGGTTGAGACATTGGTGATAAGCCCACCGGCGATAAGGGCTACCAGCGCACTGCGCACCAGCGTGACGCGGTTGGCCCATCCTAACGCGCCGTGCGGCCAGAAGCGCACAATACACGCCCCGATCAAGAGATAAACCAGAAGCGCCACAAGCCACTCTCCAGCGCCTTGTATAAGACGGGGAAACCCATGGCCCATCATCACCAGCGCAAGGCCGACGAGCACCACTTCCACCGTCGTATACAGGCGCTTAGACAGCGCTAAAGTGGCGTTGGCATTGCGATACAGGAACATCGCTTCGCTCCCGAAGGTCGATAGAGATAAACTGTTGCAAAGCTGCTTCTTTGTACCATTTTTGTAGAAGAAGGTGGCATTGTCGAGCAAAGTCGCTTACGTTGGAATAATACCTAAACACGCTGATGAAGAAAGGATGATGCATGGCAAATCAAAGTGCCACGGCGTTCTGGCTTAGCGTTCCCGGCAAAGGGGAGCTGCGCCAAACACCGCTGCAATTATCAGATATCGAAGCGCCGGTGGAAGTGAAAGCGCACTTCAGCGGGATTAGTCGCGGGTCTGAATCGCTGGTCTTTAATGGACGCGTACCCACCTCAGAGCATGGGCGTATGCGCGCCCCTTTTCAGGAGGGCGACTTCCCCGCGCCAGTTAAATATGGTTACAGCAGCGTCGGTGAGGTGGTGGCCGGCCCTGCGGCGCTTAAAGGAAAGACGGTCTTTTGTCTTTATCCGCACCAGGACCGCTACGTCGTTCCCGCCAGCGCGGTGCACGTATTGCCTGAAGGTACCCCGGTTGAGCGCGCTATCCTCGCAGCCAACATGGAGACCGCTGTGAACGGCGTATGGGATGCAAGCCCACTGCCGGGTGAGCGTATCACGGTTATCGGCGCCGGGGTGGTCGGAGCGTTGGTGGCGTACCTTTGCCAGCGCGTCATCGGCACCGACGTGCAGTTGGTGGATACCAACCCACAACGCCAAACACTGGCCGAGGCGTTAAACGTTTCATTTGCCTTACCCGACAACGCCCAGCCAGATCAGGACCTTGTGATTCATGCCAGCGGCCACAGCGATGGGCTGAATACAGCGTTTTCGCTTGCTGGCATGGAAGGCCGCATCATCGAAATGAGCTGGTATGGCGAGGGCAGCGTTCCGGTGTCGCTCGGCGGCGCGTTTCATTCGCAGCGGCTGACCCTGCGCGCCAGCCAAGTCGGCCGGCTGCCACCGCAGCAACAGCCACGTTGGGATTTTAAGCGGCGCCTTCGTTTGGCGCTGCGTCTGCTGAGTGACCCCGCCTTGGATGTGCTGATTAGCGGTGAATCCGCTTTTGCTGATTTGCCCCACGTGGCGGCCGATATTTTTGCCCCAGACAGCGGCGTGCTCTGCCACCGGATACGGTATTAAACGAAATACGTGATTGAGCGACACGTAACTGATTGAAAAAGGAGCTTTTATGTACCGTCTTTGCGTTCGTGATCATTTAATGATCGCTCATAGCTTCAACGGCGAGGTGTTCGGCCCCGCGCAGCAAATGCACGGCGCTACGTACGTGGTGGACGTTGCCTTTCAGCGCCCCGAGCTCGATAGCGATGGCCTGGTGATCGATATCGGCCTGGCGAGCGAATCCCTCAAAGCGATGTTGGCCGACTACAACTACCGCAACCTAGACGAAGTGGAGTCGCTTAACGGGCACAACACCACGACCGAGTTCATGGCCAAGGTGATTTTTGACCGTATTGCCGTGGCAATTCAGCAAGGCGAGCTAGGCGAAACGGCAAAGGGCATCGAGCGAGTGGAAGTTAAACTCCACGAGTCGCACATCGCTTGGGCAAGCTATGAGGGCGCGCTGTGAACCAGCGCTTGACCTTGCTTGTCGCTGGTGATCCGGGCCAGCGCACCGGCGGCTATCTGTACGATGCCCACATTGCCCATGCGCTGCGCAAGGTCGGATGGCAGATAGACGTGGTGGGGCTTGAAGGTCGTTTTCCTGACGCGGACGGAAAGGCAAAACGCGCGTTAGACGCTGCCTTAGCGGCTCAGCCCGATGGTAGCCGAGTGATTCTCGACGGCCTTGCTATGGGCGCACTGCCCGGGGTGGTGGCACGCCATCACGTGCGGCTCGATATCACCGCATTGGTCCATCATCCGCTGGGCGATGAGCAGGCGCTTACAGCGGCCCAACAAGCGCAGTTCCACCAAAAGGAAATGGCCGCGCTGGCGGCGGTGGCGCGCCTTATAGTAACCAGCCGCTTTACTCGGCGCCGCCTAGAGATACTGGCCGTCGAGATGGGGGTTAAACTGGCGCCCATTAACGTAGTGGAACCCGGCGTCGCGCTGGCGCCGTTAAGTGAGCCCACGCGCGACGGGCCTTTGAACCTACTTTGCGTTGCCACCGTCACGCCGCGTAAAGGCCAGGATATCTTGGCCAAAGCGCTTGGGCCGCTGTCGCACCTTGACTGGCAGTGCGACTGCTACGGCAGTGACGCGCGCGACCCAGAATTTGCAAAGCGCGTGGTGACGCTAATCGGTGAGCATGAGCTTACCGCCTCGCTACGCTTACATGGCGAATGCGATAGCGCCGAGCTTGAGGCCGCTTACCAGCGAGCCGACGTCCTGGTGTTGCCGTCCTGGTATGAAGGCTATGGCATGGTGGTGACAGAAGCACTGGCGCGAGGCTTACCGGTGATCACGACAACGGGGGGCGCGCTAAATGACACCTTACCGGATGCGGCCGGGCTGAAAGTGCCCCCCGGGGATAGCGAGGCGTTAACCGCTG
This sequence comes from Vreelandella salicampi, assembly GCF_013415105.1. GTDB lineage: Bacteria > Pseudomonadota > Gammaproteobacteria > Pseudomonadales > Halomonadaceae > Vreelandella > Vreelandella salicampi. Next base: position 374,054 of record NZ_JACCDF010000001.1, on the reverse strand, counting down.
CGCTGACACGCTTTATGACCGAACCTATGCTGCGCGAGCGCCTTCGCCAAGGAGCTAGGCAGGCACGCGAGCAGCTAAACGATTGGCAAGCGGCGGGTGAGCAGTTTGCCCGAATTTTGCAACCTTCGCCGCCGGGCAGCCATTTCGCCGCCGATTGGCTCGCTCTGCGCGAGCCAGTGGATGCCGAGGCTCGCAGCCAGCACTTGGTCGACCTGGCGGCTAGATGGTTGATGACAGAGCGGCCGGCGGCGCGCCGTTACCCCATGGAGCTCGTTGATCTTGGCTGTGGGCGAGGCAGCAACGTGTGTTTTCTTGCGCATCACTGGCATGGCCCACAGTACTGGCAATTGATGGACCATGACCCGGCGCTGTTGCAACAGGCAGGTCAGCGATGCAATACCTTACGCGATAAAGACGACCAGGCGGTGACGCTGACATTACGGTCATGCTCGCTCACCGAGCTCCCTTCACGCTGGCCAGCACAGGCGGATTTGATCAGCGCCTCGGCGCTTTTGGATCTTGTCTCCGCCGAGTGGCTCGACATTTTGGTCGAGCGCTGCGCTGAGCATCGCCAGGCGCTGTTGATCACGCTTAGCGTTACCGGTGAATGGCACCTCACCGATACCCGCGATGCGCCACTTCATGACCCCGACGACGCGTATATTCATGCGTTGTTTAATGCCCATCAGCTGCGCGATAAAGGCTTCGGTGCCGCACTCGGCGGGCGTGCCCATTTTGAGCTGGTAACGCGCCTCAACGCTGCTGGTTTTGACGTAGAAGAAGCTGAATCGCCCTGGCGGCTTACAGCGGGCCAAGCCGAACACACCGCCCTGCTTCACCCGCTAATCGAGGGCTGGGCGCAAGCGGCAATAGAACAGGCCCCAGAGGCGCATGAGCGGATTGACGCCTGGCGCACCCAGCGTTTGGCGCAGGTGAACGCCGGTGAGCTTGGCGCTGTTGTCGTTCATCGGGATATGTGGGCGAGGCCTGCCCATGGGTAGTCGCGCGATCCAAACGGCAGTTGTGAAGCGACTAGCGATCAGCGCCGCCGTTTTGTTGGCCGTGGCGATTTTGCTCGACCCGCGCGCGATTATTCGTGAGGTACAGGCGTTTTCGCTGCCCTGGCTTGTGCTGGGGTTGGCGATTAGCGTCTTGCAGGTGCTGCTGTGTGCTTGGCGCTGGCGCCTAACGGCGGGGTTGGTCGGCGTGCCGCTGCGCTACCGCTACGCGGTGGCGGAATATTACCTGTCACTTTTCATCAATCAGGTGTTGCCTGGCGGCGTGCTGGGGGATGCCGGGCGCGCGTTGCGCCACGCGCAGCAGACCTCAAAGCGTGGGAGCGCTTGGCGAGCGGTGATTGTCGAGCGCGCCTCAGGGCAGCTGGCCGTGGGGCTATTAACGGCGCTGGCGCTGGTAAGTGCGCCCTTATGGCACGCGGTGCTGGGAAAAAACGGCTATCTCTGGCTGGCGGCAGGCGCGGTTAGTCTGGCGCTTTGCGTTGTGTTCATCGCGGCGGTCATGCCGCAGCGGGTACACCTGCCAGATTGGGCGAGCGCTTTGTGGGCAGATATTCAGCGTGGACTCTGGCATGGCGGGGTATGGGCTTGGCAGCTAGCGTCGTCGTTAATGATCGTGTTCAGCTACGCCCTGGTGATGGTGTGTGCGGCGCGGGCAATCGGTGTGGAACTGCCGGCCAGCGTGCTCTTGGCGCTGGCGCCGCCGCTGTTACTTTCGATGTTGATTCCGCTTTCCGTGGCGGGCTGGGGGCTGCGCGAAGGCACTGCAGCCAGCGTCTGGGCGTGGGTGGGGTTAGCGCCCAGCCAAGGCGTGGCGGTGTCGCTGGCTTACGGAGTTATCGTGCTGATCGCCGCATTACCGGGGCTTTGGGTCGCGCTAACTCGGCGTCGTCGTGCTTCGCCTGCCGGGTCAGGCTTCGTCAGTCCCACGGTTGCGCAGGCAGAGGTCAAACAGGGTGTCATCCCCACAGCTGAATCGCCTCGCACTCGGGCGCAGGGCCGTGGCCAAGGTGTCGATTGGCGTCATGGCAAGCCCGGGGCGCCCCGATCCAATCAGCAGCGGCGCGACGAGCAGGTGCAATCGCTCAACCACGCCGGCTTCGACGAACTGCGATACGGTTATCCCGCCACCTTCGACCAATATTCGCGCGTATCCCAGCGTCTTCAGGTGGGTGATGACCGCTGCGGGCGAAAATTGCCCGTTAGGCATCAGTGGCAACGGTTGCCGCCGAACATGCGGGGCCGGGGCGGGCAGCGATACCTCAGGCCCGACCAAATGCAGCGTGGGGGCCGCGTCGTCTTGAAAGAGCGTCAGTGTCGACGTTACGCGACCACGGGGGTCGAGCACCACCCGCGCAGGGTTGTCCCCATTGACATGGCGCACGGTCAGCTGCGGGTTATCGGCGCTGGCCGTGCCCGCACCCACGATCACCGCATCGCACAGCGCCCGCAACCGGTGCAGATGCACCAAACTCTCGTGGCCGTTGATGTAGTGCGAGTGGCCGCTTTCGGTGGCGATGCGCCCGTCAAGGCTCTGCCCCAGCTGAGCGATCACCCACTCCCGATGCGACACCAACGGGGTCAAGCAGTCGAGAAGATCGGTGGCGGCGGGCGTAGCATCGTTGTTGGGCATAGCGTCTCCGTACGGTGCAAGTTGAATTTATCATGCTCGGGTGTCAGCGGCCGTGCAAGCACGCAATTTTTTTGAGTAAAGGCGAGCCCGAATAAAAAGCGAGGAAGCTTCTATGTACCACGTTGAACGCGCCATTTTCGATATTCGTCGTGGGCTACCGGTGGTGATCCACACCGGTTCGCGCCCGCTGCTGGTGCAAGCCCTGGAAGGCAGTGATTCGGTGGAAGCGCTAGCTGCACTGTCAGGCTCGCGCCCGGCGCTGGTATTAACGCGTCACCGGTTAGCGGCCATGGGGCACTCAATCAGTGCCGAGGCGGCGAGGCTTCCGTTAGCGGCTGAGATGGACACGGCCACTCTGCATGACCTGGCAGTGGCAAAACCGCACGGGGAGAAACAACGATTGAGCGGGCTTTCCCCGGCGGGGCCGGGCGAGCGCGGCGCCCTGGCATTGATGCGTCGCGCGCTGTTATTGCCAGCGGCGCTGTGTGCCGATGTGGATGAAGCGCAGCAGGCCGCTATCGAGGCTAAGATTTCGTATGGTGAGCTTTTACGTTTGGATGCCGGCGACGCTTTGAAGGCCCTTCATGGAGCGCCGGGGATGCTCAAGCGCGTTAGCGAAGCGGATATTCCGCTGGAGAGTGCCCAAGCGTCGCGGTTTGTGCTGTTTCGTGAGCCCGATGGCCTGCGCGAGCACGTGGCGGTAGTGATCGGGGCGGCGGAGAATGCGGCAGGTCCAGTGCCGATTCGCCTGCACTCCGCCTGCTTGACCGGGGATCTGTTCGGTAGCCTGCGCTGCGACTGCGGCGATCAACTACGCAACGCCGTGGCAGAAATCAGTGCCCTGGGCGGCGGTGTGTTGCTCTATCTGGCGCAAGAAGGCCGCGGCATCGGGCTTGCTAATAAGCTTCGGGCGTATACGCTGCAAGACGCTGGGTTGGATACCGTCGATGCCGATCAGGTGCTCGGGTTTGGCGATGATGAGCGTCGCTACGGCGTCGCAGTGGATATGCTCAATGCGCTGGGGATTACTCAGGTGCAGCTTTTGACCAATAACCCGTTGAAAATGGCGGCACTACGCGACGGCGGTATTGAGGTGGTCTCTCGGCAAGCGCTTTATGGCAGCGTGACCGACCAAAACCAGCGCTATCTCACCGCCAAGGCGAATCGCTCGGGCCATTACCTCCACGATGCCCTGCGCGACGCACTCAATGATGCACAGCCCAATGGTTAGGCCGAGCTTGTCATTGGTGCAGCGACGGTAGCTGCGCTGTCTCTTCCACCACCTGAGCGAGCAGGCGCCCGTAATGATGGACTAAGCGCTCGCCGATCTCTGCCGTAGCCTGAGTGGCGTTACCTGCAATGCCATCGGGCGATAAATCTTCCGCCAACCAGGCAAATGGCGCTGCGCCTTCAGGGCCTACCAGCGCGCTAGGAGACGGCACCGGTGTCAAGGCGTTCGTTGCACGCTGCATGTTGACCCGCTTTGGTGCCAAGTACAGCATCATCGCGGTTTCTAGTGCGCCGCCGTGCAAGCCACGGTGAAGTTCATCGGCATCAAGGGCGGCTTCCAGCGGCGGCAAGCGCGTATAAGTGGCTTTGACCACGCGCATGCCATGGCGACGGCGTAGCGTTAGTGCAGCGAGATCCATTACCGCCTTGTTGCCGCCATGGCTGTTGAGCAGCACCAGCCGCTTGATGCCTGCTTGGGCAATGCTGTCGCCATAGGCCTCAAGCGTTTCGATGGCAAGTCGGGCTGGCAGGCTCAAGGTGCCGGGGAAGCTTGCATGCTCGTCGCTTGCGCCAATCGTCATGGGGGGCAGGCATAGCGCTATCACGTCATCAGATAGCGCATCGCACGTGGCCTGCTGTAGGCCGAGGCCGATGGTGGTGTCCGTGCTTAACGGCAGATGCGCGCCGTGCTGCTCGGTGGCGCCCAATACTAGCACCGCCACCGGGTCGCGGCCGGCGATGGCGTTAAGTTCACAGGCGGTTAGGTGCTGCCACTCCAGCTGCATATAGAGCCTTAACGGTTTAAACGGGTTAATTGAATAACGTGTGGTCGGCGCGGCAAGCGTAAATATCGCCAGACGCCAGCCCATCTGCGTCCGCTGCGAGCCACGCGTGTACCTCAGCGTCACTTTTCCAGCTTGCCCAGCGAAAAGTGCGCTGCTCGCCGGCGACGATATTGTAACGGTAGTCGCCCAGGGCGCTTAGACACTCGATACAGGCGTGGCTGACCGCCAAAGCGCCGCTAACAAACTCAACGGATAAGGCCGCGACCGGTCGGCTAAGCCCGGCTAAAACGTCGGCTTCAAAGCCTTCCACGTCGATTTTGATAAACGCAGGCTCGCCGTATTCGTCAATTAGCGTATCAAGTGTTGTGACTTCCACGCGCATACGCTCGGCCCAGTGGAGGTGGGCAAACCCCGGGTTGCGCTGGCCGATCTGTTCGCGCCACTGATCTGCTAGCGTCGAAACGGTTAAGTTGGCCGGGCTAATGGCGAGCTCAGCGTAGCCGGGTGTGGCGCCTGCTGCTAAAGGTAGCAGTGTGATGTCGCCGCCGACCATGCGGTGACACCAGCGTGCTAACAGCGGTTGCGGCTCCAGTGCCACTACGCGGGCACCAAGGGCGCGGAACGCTGCGCTGCGATCACCTAAGTGGGCACCCACATCAAAGGCTAGCGCACCGGGCGACAAAAAAGGCCGATACAGGTTTTTAAGTCCGCGTTGACGGCCTGGGCGCCAGTAAATCAGAAGCGAGCGCGCAATGCCAAAAGTGCTTAACCAGCGCGCTTTGATGGCGGCGGTATCGCGCATTAATAAGGCTCCTTAAACGCTGAGGCCAGCACACGACGGTTGGCCGGTGTGAAGCAGGAAAACGACTGTATGGGCATCTCGCCGTGTTGCTCCGGCGGGGGTGGCAGAGGGGGATCGGCAGTCGGCTGCGGGTAGGCATGTGCGACTTTCAAGCGCCGCGCGTAGGCACTGAGTACCGGCACGCCGTGTTGATAAGGGGTATCGAGTAGCTGCCAGCGCGCGAGGTGCCCGCCGATGCGGATGCTGCTGGTTATCTTGACCAGCATGGGCGAAGCCATAAGGCCGAGCCAGACGGGTGCCAGCCAGCCAAGCGCCGCTGGCGAGAGCCAACCTAAGGCGATAAACCAAGCGCCCCCAGCCAAGGTAAATCCGCGTGTATGCCGCCACGCCTCAAGCCACGTTAGCGAACGTTCACTTCTGGGTTGGGTATGCCATTCGATAGCCCGCCCGCATAAGATATTGAAGATAAACACGCTGTGCCACGCCATCATCAGCGGGGCAAGCAACGCCGCAAAGCCGATTTCCAGTAACGTGCTTGCTGTTAGCCTCAGGCGGCCGCCAAAATCCTTGGGGGCTTGGCACAGAGTTAAGGCTAGCCCCATGAGTTTGGGAGCAATCAGCAGTAAAAGTGTCGTGGCCAGCAGCCCCCATGAAAGCGGTGTGGCATAAAGCGTCGGCGTTTGGGTTAACGTTGTGTAGCCGATTAGCGCACTCGTACATAAGAGCAGGGCGAGCCACACCGGGGATGAGAGATAAGCAAAAGCGCCGAAAAAGAAGTGCCAGCGACTCAACGGGTGAAGCCCAACGCCGTTGAGGAGCCGCAGGTGCTGTAGATTGCCTTGCAGCCAGCGCCGGTCGCGCTTGGCGAAGTCGAGTAAATTGCTCGGCATGGCTTCAAAGCTTTGGGCTCTCCTTGAGGGTAGCGTCGTATTCAGCTGAACCTTCCAGCCCTGGCGGCGCAGCAACGCCGCCTCAACAAAGTCGTGGCTCAACAGCTCGCCGCCCAGTGGCGGCTTTCCCGGCAATGTGGGTAGGCCGCTGCTCGCCATAAAGGCACGGGTACGCACGATAGCGTTGTGACCCCAATAGTTGGCCGTGTCGCCCTGCCAAAAACTCTGCCCGGTGGCGAGCATCGGGCTGTAAAGGGCGGCGGCAAATTGCACCAAACGGCCGAACAGGGTGACTTGCCCGACCGGTATTGGCACGCTTTGGATAAGCCCTACATCGGGTTGCTGCTGCATTTGCCGGACTAACCGCAAAAGGGTGGCGCCGCCCATAATGCTATCGGCGTCGAGCACAATAAAAAAGTCGTAGCACGAGCCCCAACGACGACAGAATTCGGCGATATTGCCTGCCTTGCGGCCATGGTTATTTGACCGGCGACGGTAGTGAAGCGCTAGCTGGCCTTTTAGGCGACGCTGAAGGGCGGCCACGTGTGCGGCTTCGCTGGCGGCGGCTTGCGGGTCTTGCGTATCGCTTAACACAAAGACCTCGAAACGCGTGTGGATGGGGGGAGCTGACTCGGCAGGCTGAGCTAAAAGAGAGCGGCAGCTGGCTTCGAGCCCGGCCAGTGTGGCCTCGGGAGGTTCTTGGAAAATTGGCATGATCAAAGCCGTGCGGCTGGTATCTCCCGGTACGGGCGTTTCGGGGATATCCGCAATACGTGTCAGCGTAAGCGGGTCGCGGCGCAAAAAACACACAATGAAACCGCACAGCGCACTCCAAAAGGCGAGCGAAATCCAGGTGAAGGTCAGGGCAAATAAGGTGAACAACACGGCTTGCAAGACCCAAGGCAACCCACCGGTGACGCGCAGCATCGCCGTGCATCCTGCGATGCTGGTTGCTAGCACCAACACAACAAGCCCCCAGCGGCGTAGGCGCAACCACGGTATAAAAGGGCTAACTGGCGCGTTAGGCATCCTCATCTCCACGCTTGGGGAGTGGGTCAATCACGTAGCTCCAGGTTTCGCTAATCGTCTCCCCATGCAGCGTAAGCGCTAGGCGCACATCCACCGGTGATACCGTGGGTTTAACGCGAAAGGTGGCACGCCAAGTGTTATCGGGCAAAGCTTTCACCTGGGGCAGCGTTACCGCATTGTCGGGCGCATCAAGACGAAGCCTTACCGGTTGATCGGCGGATAAACGTGCTAATTCACCCCCGGCAAAATCGACCACCCATTGGCGTTGACCAGCACTTTGGGAATCGGCCTCGCCAGGCACCGCCGCGTTGCCTTGGCGGGTGCGAATCACTTGGGCAAGTAAGGGGGCAGTCGGTGCTTGATGGCGTGTTTGGATTTGGTAGCGAAGGGGTAAGGATTCACCTGCTCGTAGCGGTGTCTCACTGACCCAGTATGCGACGATGTTATCATGAGTTTCATCCGGAGAGGGCAGCTCGACAAGCTCTACATGCCCTTTGCCCCAATCGCCTTGCGGTGTGACCCATTGGCTGGGGCGACGGTGATACTGGGCTTCTGTATCCAGGTAGCGGTCAAACGAGCGCTCGCGCTGCATGAGCCCGAACCCTTGCGGGTTGGCATCCAAAAACGCCGATACGCGAACACGGCGCGGGTTATTTAGCGGTCGCCAGATCCATTCTCCCCGGCTGGTTTTCAGCAAAAGCCCGTTGGAATCGTGCACGCGGGGGCGCATATCGTCGGGGCGGTTATGGCTAATATCGCCGTAGGCAAACATGCTGGTCAGTGGCGCGATGCCAAGTTTTGTCACGTCATCGCGCGCATAAAGCGTGGCGTCTACGTCAACCTGGGTTTGGTGACCCGGCTCAAGGCGAAAATGGTAAGCGCCGCTCAGCGAGGGGCTATCCAACAGCGCCATCACGTGCACGGCGGTGTCGTCGGCCTCCGGCGTGAATAGCCAGAACTCGCGAAACGCTGGGAACTCCTCGCCGCTGGCTAAGGCGGTGTCGATGGCTAACCCGCGGGTGGATAGGCCATAGACCTGATCGCGCCCTATCAGGCGAAAATAGCTCGCGCCCAGAAACACCGCGAATTCGTCGTGATACTCAGACGTGTTGAGCGGGTAGTGAAGGCGAAAGCCTGCGTGAGCTGCGCCTTGTAGGTCGGACGTTTCAAGTTCTGCCGCCTTACCTTCGTAGATAAAATCGTCAGGATTGAAGGTAAGCGACGTGGCCTTGTCGCCCTCGACGAGGTTCAGTTCGACCGGGTGCGGAAACAGAAAACCGCTATGAAACAATTGCAGAGAGAAGCGGCTATCGTCGCCCCAATAGGCGCGCGTTGGGTCAAAACGAATCTGCCGATAGGTATCGTAGTCGAGTGATTGCAGCGCCTGGGGAAGCGTGTGGTTTGGCGGGGAATAGGGTGCTTCAGCCAGCGTCTGAGCGTGCTTGCGAATCGTATCTTGCCATTCGCCTAGCTCGGCGTCGCTGGGCTCGGCTATCGCGGTGGTGCTGAATATCAGCCATCCTAACGTCAGTAAGCGTTTCAGCACATCGCGCTCCTTGAGATGAAAATAGTAAATTAAACAATACTTGTACGCGTATTTATTACAGTACACGATAGACGTGTTTTCCAGTGCGGTTTTTAGTACCCGACAGGAACTTTTTATGCCTGCTTACGTTTCATCAGCGTTAGAAACACCATGCTGCGACTCTTTATAACCGCAGCAGCGCTTAACGTGCTGCTGGTGGCGCCGCTTTGGTGGCGATTTAATGACATCGGCGCCCGGCTGATTGCCTGGGAGCCTTGGCTTGCCGTGCCGCTTTTGCTGTTGTTGCCATTAGGCGTTTGGCGCCGCTGGCTTATCAGCCTTTGGCTATTGTGGCTGGCGCTGGTAAGCGTGGCGAACATCGGTGACGGCGCGACCTACGAAGCCTTTGGTCGGTCATTCAACCTCTATCTCGACCTGCCGCTGATGCGCTCAGTATTCCACCTACTAGAAGGTAATGTAGGCCAACTGGTTGCGTTCGGCCTCATGGGCGTGGCAATTGCGCTGCTTGTCGGGGTGTTGGTGGTGGTAGGGCGGCTGCTTCTGCCGTCGCGCCCTTATTCGCTGCGCGAACCCCGAGGCAAAGTGGCGCTAGGGTGTGCGGGGCTCAGCGTCTTACTGATGACGCTGGAGCTCAACGGGCAGCGTCTTGTGCCGTTTGCGCGGGTGCCGATGATTAACACGACGATGTTTCAGTGGGAGCAGGTGACGCAGACTCACGCCGCTCGTCAGGATTTCGCCCAGACGCTTGAGCAATCGCCCCTGCCCGTTCAGGCGCTTCCAGGTCTTGCGAGGCGCAGTGTGTTGCTCACTTTTGTCGAGTCTTACGGTGTGGCGGCAATCGAGAACCCGCGCTATCGCGATGTGCTGCGCCCTACACTGACCGACATGCAGACGCGGCTTGCAGCGCGGGGCATCCATGTAGTGTCGGGGCTTCTGGCGTCGCCTATCCGCGGCGGCCAGTCGTGGCTTGCTCATGCCACGGCGCTTAGCGGGCGGGAAGTGGAAAATCAGATGTGGTATCGCCTGCTGCTGGAAAGCAACCACGGCACCCTGGTGGATGACTTCAACGCCACTGGGCATCGTACGTTTAGCGTGATGCCCGCGATCACCCGCGCCTGGCCGGAGGGGCAAGCCTATGGTTTTGATGAGATTTATGCGGCGGATGATCTGCCCTACGCCGGGCCGCCTTTACACTGGGTGACGATGCCGGATCAATACACGCTTGATTATACCGCGCGCCATTTGCTGGATGACGGCCCGCTATTTGCACAGATTGCGCTGATTTCAAGCCACGCCCCCTGGACGCCGATCCTTCCCGTGCTCGATGACTGGTCGCTGATTGACGACGGCACTATCTTTGCCCCTTGGGAAAATGCAGGCGATTCGCCCGATGAGCTATGGCAAGACCTGGAGCGCATCCGCGATCACTATGCCTGGTCGGTCGACTACGCGGTCAAGGTGGCTGGGCGCTTTGCCGAGCGCGTGGCCGATGAGCAAATGCTGCTGATTATCATGGGCGACCATCAGGCCGCGCCCTTAATCACCGGCGAAAATGCCAGTGCTGCCGTGCCGGTGCATGTCATCAGCGCTGACCCCGCGCTGTTAGCGCCCTTCACCGCCCATGGGTTTGTGCCGGGCACACAGCCGCCGGTGGGTGTTCAGGAGGATATAGCCGGAATGCAACAACTTCGCCGCTGGCTGCACGCCGATTTTGGCGCCCAAACGCGAGAGAGTTCACCATGATTCAGCCCGTCATTCTAAGCGGGGGCAGCGGCACTCGCCTGTGGCCGCTTTCGCGCGAGCAGATGCCCAAACAGTTCTTATCGCTGCTGGGAAGCGACAGCCTGTTGCAACAAACGCTGCAACGGCTCGATGGATTAAGCGCGTCGGCGCCGATGATCATTGGCAGCCACACGCAGCGCTTTTTGCTGGCCGAGCAGGTACGCGAGCATAACGTGACGCTGGTACTCGAGCCGGAAGGGCGCAACACCGCACCGGCGATTGCCTGTGCGGCGCTATTGGCGCAACAAAACGGCGAGGATCCATTGCTTTTAGTTTTGCCAGCTGACCATGCCATTGACGACGTGGCAGCGTTTCAACAAAGCGTGACGAATGCCGAAACGCTTGCCAAGGCCGGTTATTTGGTGACCTTTGGCGTTGTGCCCACCCACCCGGAAACAGGCTACGGCTATATTGTTTGTGACAAACTGGACGGCGGTGAGTCGCTAACTGCGGGGTATCGGGTCCACCGCTTTATCGAAAAGCCTGACGCTGAGCGAGCCAAAGCGCTTATCGCGCAAGGCGATACGCTGTGGAATAGCGGCATGTTTTTGTTCAAGGCTTCGGCTTACCTTAATGAGCTTGCCGCCCACGAGCCGCAAATGATGTCTACCTGCGAAGCGGCGGTGGCAAGTGCGCACCGCGACCTGGATTTTCTGCGTTTGGGCAAAGCAGCATTCGAGGCAATCCCCGCGGAGTCTATCGACGTTGCCGTGATGGAGCGCTCTCGCCGTGCGGCGGTGGTGCCACTAAACGCGGGCTGGTGCGATATCGGTAGCTTTGATGCTTTATGGGCCGCAAGCCCGCAAGACGCGGCGGGCAATGTGGCAAAAGGCGATGCGTGGCTATGCGATACGCGTCGCTCTCTGGTAATGGCCGATCAGCGTTTGGTGGTCACGTTAGGCGTGGAAGACATGGTGGTGGTGGAAGCCAACGACGCCGTGTTGGTGGCGCATAGAACGCGTGCCCAAGAGGTGAAAGCTTTAGTGGCATCGCTTGCGCAGGCCAGGCGGCCCGAAGCGCAGCAGTCCGCGCAGGTACATCGCCCGTGGGGTAGCTTTCAAACGATGGAGCGGGGCGCGCGCTATCAAGTGAAGCATATTAGCGTGAAGCCCGGCGGCAAGTTGTCATTGCAGCGCCACCAACACCGCGCCGAACATTGGGTGGTGGTCAGTGGTACGGCCTTGGTGACGCTTGGCGACCAGGCGTTTTGGGTCAGTGAGAACCAGTCGACGTACATACCTATCGGCGCCGTTCACCGGCTGGAGAACCCGGGTAAGATCCCGCTGGTGTTGATCGAGGTGCAATCCGGGGCTTACTTGGGCGAAGACGACATCGAACGCTTGGATGATGTCTACTCCCGCCATAACGAAGCCCCTTAGCGCGGCACTACCACAGCCAGCTGCTGGGGCGAGCGGGTGGCTCGCCTTTGCGCAGGGCCAGCCAGCCAGTCACGCAGCGCACACCAAACCAAACCGCCAGCAACAACCCGAGCAGCGACCCCACCATTGTCAGTACGCTCAAGGTGAACACAATGCAGAAGTAAAGCAGCCCGATCCAAAAGGTACGGATCAGGTAGCGATAGTGCGCCTTCAGCCAAGGCGCGGCATCTTTGCGGTAAACGTAGGCGAACACCAAGCCGATTAGGGTGGTCAAGTTAGCCGTGACCAGTCCCGCTAGATATAACGCATAGAGAATCTGCGGCATGCGGGTTTCATTCCGCGATACATCGCTATCTGACGTATGGGTATTTGACATCGTGAGCTCGTAGGTGAAGTGTAAAGTAGGTGAAGCGTAAAATGGAAAGCGCGCCTTAATAAAGGCGAAAATCGTGATAATTGGGTAGTTTTTGCTGCTCTTGCACGACTTTGCGGTAGCGCTTGTACTCCCATTGGTACTGCGCAGGGTCAAGGGCAATCGCCGCTTCCACGCAGGCGTTAACGCCAGTGGCAGATGTCGCGTCCTCATTGCTATATACGCGCTCGTCGGCGTCGAGAAAGTGAATCTCAAAGCCTTGGCCCGGCACGCGCTTGGCGACGCCCGTCACCACGCGCGCTTGGGTGCGGGCGACCAGTTTGGGCAGTAGGGTGCCGGTGTAGGCGTCACGATGGAAAAACGGTGCAAACACACCGCTTCCCCAGTTTGGCTCTTGGTCGGGTAGAATCCCAATCGCCTCAGAGCGTTTGAGCGCTTTTAACAGAGCCGCCACGCCGCGAGAGTTGGTCGGCACTAACGTCGCCCCCATGCGCTCGCGGCCTTGGCGAATCACCGGATCAAGTGCGGCAATTTTGGGCGGCTCGTACATCGCCGTAAACGGAAAATGGTTCGATAGCCAGAAGTTGAGCACTTCCCAGTTGCCAAAGTGGGGCGCGAGCACAATCACGCCACGGCCCTCGGCGCGGGCACCATCGAGTTTGTTGCGGCCGTGAACGCGGATAATGCTGGCGTCAACGCGCTCAGGCGATGCCATCCAGGCGTGCCCCAACTCCAGCATGGTAGCAGTGGAGTGCCGTAAGCTCTCGCGAGCAAGGTGTTGACGCTCGCAAGCGTTAAGCGCCGGATAAACGGTGTTGAGGTTAATTTCCGTCACCGAGCGCTCGCGTTGGCTGAAGCGATGTACCAGCGGCCCCAGCCGACTCGCCAGCCACCAAAGCCGGGTTAGTGGCCAGCGGGAGAGCCGCCGCCATAGCCAAGCGATTGCGCCGGCGCGGGAAAATAGCGGAGGCGTGTTGTTGGGAGCGTCGCTAGATAAAGCCATAGATCAGATAAGCCAGGTATCCACATTGCTCGGTGCGCGCTTCTCCTGCAGACCCTTGAAGCCTTTAACGCAGCGTATAATCAGCCACACTGCTAGGGCGACTAACAGCGGGAAGCCGATCAACACAAAGGTGAGCAGTGAAAAGAGCGTGGCGTAGAGAAGGCCAATCCAGAATGTACGGATTTGATAGCGGAAATGCTCATCTAGCCAGTGAGGGCCTTTGCCGCGGTAAACGTAGGCGATGACCACCCCTATTAGCGAGGTAAAACCTACCACGAAGCTGGCAAGGTAAAGCGCATAGACCACCATGGCCATAGTGGTGTCCGGCCCTTTGCCCGATTCGTTGACGATGTTGCCCTCAGTGGGCGTTTCATTCTCTTCACCCTCACGCATACGGTTTCGTCCCTAGTAACGTTCTCATTGATGTCATATGGCGCGCTATGATAACGCGTCGTGCAACGCTTGGCATTAGCGGGCCGGTCGGGAAATTTCCAGCAGATTGCCATCTGGGTCGCGCAGGTAAATCGACTCAATCGGCCCATTGGCGCCTTGGCGTGCGACCGGCCCAAGCTCGATCTCGACGCCCAGTACGTCAAGGTGCTGCTTGAACTCGGATAGCGGCAGCTGGCAGCGCAGGCATAAATCTAAGCTGCCTGGTGTTGGCGTGGCGGAAACGGGGGCAATGTCGGTATCGGTTTGATGTAGCCGCAGTGCGGTATCACCGAGCATCAAGTCGACCCGCTGGGCGTCGCGGTAGCGCACATCAAGCCCTAACACACGCGAATAAAAGTCCACCGCGCGCGCCATATCGGTCACAGTAACGACAAGATGATCCAGACCTGAGAGCATGCCACAATCCTTAACGTATGAGATTTGCCGAGAGAATACGATGATGTGGCGCTGTCCGCTATGCCTTGACTCAAGAAGCGAGCTTTATCACCGCGATCAGCGCCGTGAGTATCATCAGTGTGCCACGTGCGCGCTGATTTTTGTGCCCAAGCCATGGCATTTATCTGCCGCTGAGGAGAAGGCGGAATACGACCGCCACCAAAACTCCCCCTTTGATGCGGGTTATCGCCGGTTTCTAAACCGCTTGTTCACACCGCTTAGCGAAAAACTGGCTCCTGGCACTGAAGGGTTAGATTTTGGCTCAGGTCCAGGGCCTACGCTTTCGGTAATGTTCGAAGAAGCGGGCCATCCGATGGCGAATTATGATCTTTTCTATGCCCCAAAGGCGTCGGTGTTAGAAGGCCGCTACGATTTTATTACCGCCACCGAGGTAGTGGAGCATTTGTCCGCACCCGGTGAGGTGTTGGCGGGACTGGTTTCTTGCCTGCGCCCTGGTGGCTATTTAGGGTTTATGACCAAGCGGGTGAAAGATCGCGCAGCCTTTACCCGTTGGCACTATATTCAAGACCCGACCCACGTGGCGTTTTTCAGTGAGTCGACGTTTCATTGGTGGGCGCGAGCGTCCGGGTTTTCGGTGGAGTTTCCCGGTGCTGACACGGTGATCATGCAAAAGCATTGACTTTCTCACCGTGCTGGCAATAATTGCGCGCCGCTCTCGCTCGGAAGCGCCTATCCACGTGTTGAAATGAGGTCGCGATGTCTCGCCAAATGCTCGCCATAGCGCTGGCTCCCTTGCTGGGGCTATTTATTCTCGGGATAGGCAATGGCTTTCTGTCCACGCTGATCACCGTGCGCTTGGATTCGGCGGGGGAGTCGGCGACGATGATCGGTATCGTCTCGTCGGCCTATTTCATCGGCCTGGCGTTGGGCGCCATGTTCAACGACCGTCTGCTGATGCGCATCGGCCACATTCGTGCCTATGGCAGTTTTGCCTCCTTGGTAGCTGTGACCGTGCTGATGCAAGGGCTCGTCAGCGACCCATGGGCCTGGTTTACGCTGCGCTTGATCGGCGGTTGGGCGACAGTCGGGGTGTATCTCGTCATCGAAAGCTGGCTGTTGACCTCGGGTGAGTCTAAATCGCGCGGCCGACTTCTCGCACTCTACATGATCTCGCTTTACGCCGCTGGCGTGGTTGGGCAGCTTTTACTTGGCGTGGTCAACGACATGGGCGAAACGGCGCCCTTTATGGTGATCGGTATGCTGGCCTCGCTCTCGGTGCTGCCGATGGCGATGATTCCACGTGTGTCACCGCTGATCGAGCATGCCGAGCCGCTGCCGCCATACCGCTTGATTATGTTGACGCCCACCGGGGTGGTGGGCAGCCTTGGCTCGGGGATGGTGGTGGCCGCCGCGTATAGTTTGCTGCCGCTCTACCTGCAGCGCATCGGCATGAGCGTGGCGCAAGTGGGCCAGATGATGGCCGTGGTGATTCTCGGTGCCATGTTGCTGCAGTATCCGATTGGCCGCTGGTCAGACCGTCACGACCGCCAGATGGTGTTGATCGCCATTAGTGCGTTCTGCGTGCTGATTTCTGCTGCCATGTTGTGGTTGCCGCTTTCCACGGCGCTTTTGGTAGTGCTGCTTTTTTTGCTCGGCGGTGGGGTGTTTGCCCTTTACCCGGTGGCGGTGAGCCACGCCGCTGACCGTGCCCCTTCAGGGGCGCTGGTGCGCATGAGCCAGGGGCTTCTGCTCATTAATGCCATTGGCTCGACGATAAGCCCCCTGATGATTTCACCGGTAATGTCGGCAGTCGGTGACGATGGACTTTTTTGGGCGTTCGGCGGCTTGAGTCTGCTCTTCTTGCTGTTTTTCGCTTGGCGGCGCGGCGTGCGTCCGGCGCCGGTTCCGGTGGCGCCTTTTACTGCGACAACGCCAATGTCGGCGGCCGGTGCCGAGCTTGTGGTCACCGAGGCGCTGGTGCAGGGGGCGCTCGAGCATGAGTACTTGGAAGATCTTTCTGATGCCGTGCCGGATGTATCGGTGGTCGAGCCAATGGTTGGTCCTCCGGCAGAAGATGAGAGCCATGTAGCGTATTTCGAGGATGCCCAGAAGAAGACGTAAGCCCTCTGCACTAATCCCAAGCGGTAAGCCGCTGGCGACACCAGGATTAGACGTTAGGTGAATGGTGTGCGAAATATAGGGAAACTACTATCATGAATAGATAATTCCCTAATTTCACAATGATTTCCACCATCATTCTCCCAATATAGAGGCCTTGCATGAACTACTACGCCGCCCCCGTGCGCGATCTGCGCTTTGTTTTAGAAGAACAGCTAGAACACCGCTCGCTTAAACTTCCGGTCTTTGAAGACGCGTCACCTGATTTGATCGAAGCCGTACTGGAAGAAGCCGCTAAACTGGCCAACGATGTTTGGGCGCCGCTCAACGATGTGGGCGACAAAAAGGGCACGACGCGCAATAGCGACGGCAGCATTACGACGGCGACTGGCTTTGCCGAGGCCTACCAAGCCTACGCCGAAGGCGGTTGGAATGGCATTGGTGTTTCTGAGGCGCTTGGCGGGCAAAACCTGCCGGAAGTCGTGGCAAGTTCGGTGCAAGAGATGCTCCACGGCGCCAACATGGCACTGGGTCTTTGCCCGATGTTGACCGCCGGTGCTATTGAGGCGCTGGCCCACCACGGCAGCGAGGCACAAAAAGATCGCTATTTGCCCAAGCTGGTCGAAGGCACTTGGACGGGCACCATGAACCTCACCGAATCCCAGGCGGGTTCGGACCTGTCGAAAGTTCGCACTAAAGCGACCCCCGAAGGCGACCATTACCGCATTAGCGGACAGAAAGTGTATATCACCTGGGGCGAACACGACGCCGCGGAAAATATTATTCACCTGGTACTGGCACGTAAACCCGATGCGCCGGAAGGCAACCGCGGTATCTCGTTGTTTTTGGTGCCTAAGTTCTTGGTCAACGACGATGGTTCCTTGGGGGAGCGTAACGATGTGACGTGCGCCTCCATCGAGCACAAGCTGGGCATCCACGGCTCTCCCACCTGCACCTTGAGCTTCGGCGAGAATGCGGGCGCGATTGGCTATCTCGTCGGCGAAGAAGGGCGCGGGCTCAACCACATGTTCACCATGATGAACGAAGCCCGCCACAAGGTTGGTGTGCAGGGCATCGGCGTGGCTGAGCGCGCTTGCCAGCACGCGTTCGCCTATGCGTTAGATCGTATCCAGGGTCGTAGCCCGCGCTCGGGGAAAGCCGATTGCACGATTAGCGACCACTTGGATGTGCGCCGGATGCTGCTTTCTATGCGCGCGCGTACCGACTCGCTGCGCGCACTAGCGCTAACGTGTGCAGCTGAGATGGATACTGCCCGCCACGGCGAATCAGACGAAGCGCGCGATCAGGCACAGGCGCGCGTCGATCTGTTGATTCCCGTCATCAAAAGCTTCTCCACCGACCAGGCAGTCGAGATTGCCTCACTGGGGATTCAGGTCCACGGCGGTATGGGTTACGTGGAAGAGGGTGGCGCCGCGCAGCTATTGCGCGATGCCCGTATCGCCCCGATCTACGAAGGCACCAACGGCATTCAGGCGCTGGATCTTGCCGGTCGCAAGCTACAACGTGATGGCGGCGACGCCATGACAGCGCTCATTGACGACGTTAATGCCACTGCCGATAGGCTTAAAGCCCACCCGCGTTTTGCCAGCCTAGGGGAAGCGCTTGCCGCCGGCAGCGACGACCTGCGCGCCGCGATGGCCGTGGTGCTGGCGCAAGGCCAAGAGCTTGGCCAGGATGCCGTTCAGGCCTACGCCACGCCGTTTTTGAACCTGGCCGGGCACGTGCTCTGCGCCTGGCAAATGGGTGAAGCCGCGCTAAAAGCGCAGGTGGCAATCGACAACGGCGCGAGCGATCCTTTTTATACCCAAAAGCTCGTCAGCGCCGATTACGTCCTCAAGCAGTGGTTGCCCGTCGGACGCGCCCAGCGCGCTGTGATTGATGCCGGCATGCAGTGCTTAAGCGATTTTACCGTTAGTTCGTAACACAGTTCGGCTCCCGGATACGGTTCTCAGGAAAACGACAAATGAGGTCATAATGACGTCAATCTTCGAACAGGATCTGCCCAAAACGCAGGCCAATCACGTACCGTTGTCGCCACTGACGTTTATCGAACGCTCGGCATCGGTGTATCCAGATTACCCAGCGATTATTCACGGCAGTACGCGCCGCACTTGGTCGGAAACCTGGACGCGCTGTCGGCAGCTTGCTTCTGCGCTGCAAAAACGCGGGCTTAACACGGGCGATACGGTAGCCGCGATGCTGCCCAACGTGCCAGCGATGTTTGAAGCGCATTTTGGCGTGCCGCTGGCGGGCTGCGTGCTCAACACATTGAACATTCGACTCGACGCTGACGCGATCAGTTACATGCTGGAGCACGGTGAAGCCAAAGCCGTGCTGGTCGATCCGGAATTTGCCGATGTCATTCAGGAAGCCGTTGCCAAACTGAACACCAAGCCGCTAGTGATTGATGTCGCCGATGTGGAATTTGTCGGCGAGACTCAAGGTATTGGTGAGGTGGAGTACGAGGCGCTTCTCGCCGAGGGCGATGCGGACCACCCCTACCAGTTGCCCGAGGACGAATGGCAGGCGATTTCGCTCAACTACACGTCAGGGACGACCGGAAAGCCCAAGGGCGTGGTCTATCATCATCGTGGCGCTTACTTGAACGCGGTGAGCAATATTCTTGAGTGGGCGATGCCGCACCACCCCGTATACCTGTGGACGCTGCCGATGTTCCACTGTAATGGCTGGTGTTTTCCGTGGACCATCGCCGCCAATGCCGGGGTAAGTGTTTGCTTGCGCAAGGTCGACCCCAAGAAAATCATGCAGCTGATTGCCGACGAGTCGGTCACGCATTTCAGCGGTGCGCCGATTATCCTCAATGGCTTGGTTAACCTGCCTGACGAAGATAAGCGCGACTTCGATCACGCAGTAAAAGTGACCACTGCCGGTGCCGCGCCACCCGCCTCGGTGATCTCTGGGGTGGAAAAACTCGGTATCGAAGTGACCCACGTATACGGCCTGACCGAAGTATATGGCCCGGTAACCGTTTGCGCCTGGCATGAAGCGTGGGACGAGTTGCCCATTGATGAGCGCGCCAAGCTCAAAGCCCGCCAGGGCGTTCGCTACCATATGCTTGAAGCGCTGTGTGTCGCCGATCCCAACACGTTAGAGCCGGTACCCAAAGACGGCGAAACCATCGGTGAAATCCTGATGCGCGGCAATAACGTGATGAAAGGGTACCTGAAAAACCCGGCCGCTACGGAGCAGTCGTTGGAGGGCGGTTGGTACCACACCGGCGATTTGGCCGTGTGGCACAAAGATGGCTATATCGAAATCAAAGACCGCTCTAAAGACATCATTATTTCCGGCGGTGAAAACATTTCCACCATCGAAGTAGAAGATGCCATCTACTCGCACCCGTCCGTGGAAGAGGCCGCCGTGGTCGCCAAGCCCGACGAGAAATGGGGCGAGACGCCGTGCGCGTTCATCAAATTGAAAGTGGGATATGGCGAGGTTACCGAAGAGGACATTATTGCCCACTGTCGCGAGAAGCTAGCGGGCTACAAAGTGCCTAAGACCATCGTGTTCAGTGAGTTGCCAAAAACCTCCACGGGTAAAATCCAAAAATTTGTGCTGCGCGAAGAAGCGCGCAACCAGTCATAGGGAGCAATAATGAGCGAAACGATTATTGGCGTTGTGGGCGCCGGCACCATGGGGCAGGGCATTGCCCAGGTCGTGGTCGCGAGTGGCTTTACGGCGAGGCTTTACGATGTCGCCGATGAGCAGCTTTCTCGCGCTCAGGGCAAGATCGACAAAGGCCTTAGCAAGCTCGTCGCCAAGGAGAAAATGAGTGAAGCGGATAAAAACGCCGCTCTTGAGCGACTTAACACCTCTACCGCGTTAGAGGCGTTGTCGGACTGCGATATTATCCTTGAGGCAGCGCCCGAGCAGCCTGGCCTCAAAGAGAAGCTGTTTCGCGATTTGAGCCATTTAAGCAGTGACGCCATACTCGCCTCCAACACTTCGTCGCTGTCGCTCACGCGCTTAGCGGCGGTCTGTGAACGGCCCGAGCGCGTGGTTGGCATGCACTTTTTCAACCCGGTGCCGGTGTTGAAATTGGTCGAAGTCATTCGCGCCGAGCAAACCAGTGACGACACCGTTAAGCGGATCGAGCAACTTGCTCACGATTTGGGCAAAACCGCCGTGCCGGTAGGCGATTCCCCTGGGTTTGCCGTCAATCGCCTGCTGGTGCCGATGATCAACGAGGCGGCCTTCCTGGTTCAAGAAGGGGCTGCCACACCAGACGCGGTGGACGAGGCCATGAAGCTGGGGGCTGCCCACCCAATGGGGCCGCTGGCGCTTGGGGATTTGATTGGCTTGGACGTCTGCCTTGCAATCATGGAAGTGCTGCAGGAAGGCTTTGGCGATCCGAAATATCGCCCTTGCCCGCTGCTTAAGCGCATGGTCGACGCCGGCTATCTGGGCCGCAAGTCCGGGCGCGGCTTCCACATTTACGACTAGCGTTGCGCTTTTGTTAGAAAGCGTCGGGTGTAAGAGTTACTCGACAAAAGAAGTGATTGCCACCCAACCAAGCGTTCGCTAGGGTTGGGTGGTGGTTTTGATAACGGTTTTTTACAACGGTCTTTTAACAACAGCTAACAACCGCATGTTTTAGAACAATAGGGAGCCCCCATGAGCGAAGCCGTGATTGATAAAGTCGATAACGATGGCGTGGTGCGTCTAACGATTAACCGTCCCCAGGCGCTAAATGCACTTAATAGCCAAGTGCTGACCGCGCTGGAAAAAGAACTCACCGAGCTGGAAGCGCATCCGAGCCTGCGTGCGGTGCTGATTACCGGTGCCGGCGAGAAATCTTTCGTCGCTGGGGCGGATATCACCGAAATGCGCGAAAAAACGCCGGAAGAGGCTCGTGCCTTTGCGGGGCAAGCGCTACGCACGATCAAACGTCTTGAAACGCTACCCGTGCCGGTGGTCGCGCTGGTTAACGGGTTTTGCCTTGGCGGCGGCTGCGAACTGGCGCTGGCCTGCGACTGGGCCGTCGCAAGCGACAATGCCATCTTCGGCCAGCCGGAAGTCCTTCTCGGCGTAATCCCTGGTTTTGGCGGCACCCAGCGGTTGCCGCGTCGCGTGGGACCGGCGATGGCGCTGGATCTTTGTGCCACCGGGCGTAAGATCGACGCCACCGAGGCGCTACGTATTGGCCTGGTCAACCGTGTTATGCCGCAGGCCGAGCTTGAAGCTTACGCCGATGAACTGACCAAACAGCTAATGGGCAACGGTCCGCGAGCGGTGCGCGGCGCCAAGCAAGCGATTCACGACGGCATGGATCAAGACCTCGACAGCGCCTTGTCATTAGAGACCTCGCTATTTGCGCTCTGTTTTGCCAGCGAAGAGCAAACCGAAGGCATGAGTGCTTTCGTAGAGAAGCGCAAACCTAGCTTCTAACCTACTATTTCATTCCAGTTTTACTTATTTAGGGGGTGGCGCTTGCGTCACCCCCGTTTTATTCTCGAAAGCTAACCATTAATTTCAATGGAATCGCTACGATGCAATGGGCTGCTTTTATCCTCGCCGCGCTTGGCTTTGCCTATCTACCCGGGCCTGCCATGCTGTATACCGCCGCGCAAACCCTGGGTCGGGGGCGACGGGCAGGGTGGCTAGCGGTGATTGGCGTGCATATGGGCTGCTACATCCACGTTATCGCCGCGGCGTTAGGCTTGGCGCTGCTATTTGCGGCCATTCCACCGGCCTACATTGCCATGAAAATCATCGGTGGTCTTTACCTGCTTTGGATGGGGCTACGGCTATGGCAGCAGGGCATTCGCGCCCATGGCGATGAGGTGCCGCTGGCAACCACGAAACGCGTGCTGCGCGACAGTTTCCTGGTAGAAGTGCTTAACCCTAAAACCGCACTTTTCTTTGTCGCGTTTTTGCCTCAGTTTGTGCAGCCCGAAAGCGCTATGCCGGTCGCATGGCAGCTGCTCTGGCTAGGTATCGCCACCAATGCGCTGTTCTCCTCTGCGGATGTCGTAGTGGTGCTACTGGCCAGCCCACTGCGCGAGTGGTTACAAAAATCCCACGGCTCCTCCCGGCTGATTCAGCGCATGGGGGGTGGCGTATTGATGGGGTTAGGCGGTAATACGCTGGCTCAAGCCGCGCGTTAACGAGCGCTGTCTGTCATGCACGAAGCTGAAACGCCCAAATGCGGCACCCTAAAAGCCGATTACCGCACGTCCACGCCCACCTAGCCGTCGCATCGGGTACAATGGCGCAAAATTTTGCTTGGAAACGTCGATGGCTCTTAGTGCAACGCCCTATAAAGTGGATATTAACCTGACCGATCTGGATCGCGGGGTGTACGAGACGCTGCGCTTTACCGTGGCGCGCCACCCGTCGGAAACCGAGGAGCGCATGACCGCCCGGTTAGTGGCCCATGTGTTGTGGTACAGCGATGCAATCAGTTTCGGTCGAGGCCTCTCCGATGTGGACGAGCCGGCCCTGTGGGAAAAGAGCCTGGATGGGCGGATACTGCACTGGATTGAGGTTGGCCAGCCCGATGCCGAGCGCCTGACCTGGTGTTCGCGCCGCGCCGAGCGTGTCTCGCTACTTGCCTACGGGCGCGTGGACATCTGGGAGCAAAAGGTGTTGCCAGCGGTTGCCACGCTCAAGAACCTGAACATCGCGGCGCTTCCCCAGGAGCCGTTGGCGGTAATCGCCACTGGTTTGCCTCGTGCCATTGGTTGGGCAGTAATGATCAGTGAAGGCACACTGTTCATCACCGATGAGCGCGGCCAGCATGAGCTGGCACCGCGCTGGTTAGTGGGTGATCGCTGATATTTGCGTCATCCGGGCTCGACGGCTCGCTCTCGGCCCGGGAACGGGACACTATCTTGCTTAGAGCTTGTCTTGCGTTTTGTACTCGAAGTCGCTGGCGTCGTGGCGTTCGTGCAGCTGCTCCTCAGGTTCCCCCCAAGTGCGGTTGACCATGCGGCCACGCTGAACCGCCGGGCGAGCATCGATCTCGTCTGACCAGCGCCGCACGTGGGTATAGGTGTTTGCTGCCAGGAACTCGGCTGCATCGTAAAGACGATTTTTAACTAACGCGCCATACCATGGGTAAATCGCCATATCGGCAATGCTGTATTCATCGCCGGCCATAAAGCGGTTTTCCGCCAAGTGGCGGTTTAGCACGTCGAGTTGGCGTTTGACCTCCATGGTGAAGCGGTCAATGGGATATTCAAGCGGCTCTGGGGCGTAGGCGTAAAAGTGGCCGAAACCGCCACCAAGCAGCGGCGCACTACCCATTTGCCAGAATAGCCAGGAGAGGCACTCGGTGCGTTTGGCTGGGTCTTCGGGTAAAAAAGCGCCAAACTTTTCGGCCAAGTACAGCAGAATGGCGCCGGATTCAAACACGCGTTGTGCCGGGATCGTGCTGTTGTCGAGCAGCGCAGGGATTTTGGAGTTGGGGTTCACCGCGACAAAGCCGCTACTGAACTGCTCGCCTTCGGTAATGCGAATCAGATGAGCGTCGTACTCAGCATCGCTTATGCCGCGTTCAAGCAGCTCTTCCAGCATCACGGTGACTTTGACGCCGTTGGGTGTGGCCAATGAGTAGAGCTGTAGTGGGTGCTTACCCTCAGGCAGCGCTTCATCGTAAGTTGGCCCAGCTTCTGGGCGGTTAATGTTGGCAAACTTGCCACCATTACCGGGTTCCCATTTCCATACACGGGGTGGCGTATAGCGCTCTTGGCTCATATTGGTGCTCCTTTTGTAAGTGCCCTAAGCCTAGCACGACAACGTAGGGCGTCTAACGTTGAGAGTGCTGTAAACGTGGCCAGCTATTATGGCTTCTGCCACCATAGCTGGCCAATCAGTACACGCTTTTCTAAATGAAGAGGCCATTTGATGCTTTGGGATGTTGTTTACATTATTGGGCTAACCACTCTCGCGGGAGCCTGTATTCCGCTGGGAGGGTTGCTTGCCAGTTTCGAGCGGATAAGGCCCAATTGGCTGGAAGAGGAATTCCGCCATTTCGTGATTGCCCTGGGCGGTGGGATTCTCCTTGGCGCGGTGTCTGTGGTTTTGATTCCAAAAGGGCAAGCGAGCATGGAAGATTCTCTTTGGGCGATACCTGTTATTTTCGCCGGAGGGGTACTGTTTTTCGTAGTGGAGCACATCCTGGGCCTGAAAAACCGTGAATCACCTCAGCTTATGGGCGTGTTGCTGGATTTTATTCCGGAGGCGATCGCGCTGGGCGGGCTTGCCGTGGTGAGTCCGAACACCGCCGTATTGATGGCGGTGCTGATTGCGATGCAGAATCTTCCGGAAGGGTTCAATGGGTATCGGGAGTTATCTAGTCAGCCAGGTTACACGTCCCGTAAGACGTTGATTTTTATGAGCTGCTTGGTGGTCGCCGGCCCACTTGCTGGTTTGTTGGGTTACTTTTTTTTGTCGGATCGGCCTCTGATACTTGGTGGCGTGATGCTGATGGCTTCCGGCGGTATTCTCTACCTTATTTTTCAGGACATTGCACCGCAATCGCGGTTGACGCGCCACTGGGCTCCGCCCCTGGGGGCGGTGGTTGGATTCTGCCTTGCATTGTTCAGTCATGATTTGGTGGGTCATATTTAAGTGGGATCTATCTCTTTCACTAGCAGAACGTTATCTTTGAACGCTTTGGCCCGCATTGGTAAAGCGCGTCATCGCCAACCTAGGAAAAACGATGCGTATTGATCAGCTGTACTGTTATCCGGTGAAGTCGCTAAAAGGAATGGCACTAAGCCAAGCGCAGGTTTTCGCACATGGTTTGGCGTGGGATCGGCGCTGGATGTGGGTGGATAAGCATCAGCGTTTTGTGACCCAGCGCCAGTTGCCGATGCTGGCAACCGTCGACGTAGCGCTGACCGATGAAGCCCTTGTGCTTTCGCACCCTAACGTCGCGCCGTGCTATGTGCCATTAGCGCCGCCAACCGGCAATTTACGCGTGGTCAGGGTGTGGAGTGATGACTGTAAGGCCTTGCCCGAAAGTAATGACGTGGGGCGTTGGCTGGAGGCGGCATTAGGCGAGGCAGCCGCAGGGCTTACACTTATGCGCTTTGCTACTGAGTTTACCCGCCCGGTTGAAGAGGGGGCCGCGCATACCTACTTTGCCGATGGCTATCCGTTTTTAATCACTAATACGGCGTCGTTGGACGCGCTCAATGAAGCGCTGATTGCTAACGGTGAGGCGCCTGTGCCCATGAACCGTTTTCGCCCCAATATCGTCGTGCACCATACCGCAGCGTGGGAGGAAGACCGTTGGCAGCGCATGACGGCCGGCGAGGTGGAATTCACGCTACGAAAACCGTGCCAGCGCTGCAAAATCACCACTATTGACCAACATACTGCTGAAATTGTCGAAGCCAAACAGCCACTTAAGACACTACTTGAATTGAATACGCAGCCGCATCTTAAGGGGGCGCACTTCGGCCAAAATGCCACGCTTAACGCTGGAGAGGGAAAAATACTGCGGGTCGGTGATTCGTTGCAAGCGGTGCTCGCAACAACGCATGAGCGCTAGCCGCCAATCGAACTAAGCTTTTCGTCTCGTTTTACCCGTCAAAGAGCCTTATGGATATGCTAGCCAAGCGGTCATTTAGGCCTAGTGCTTTTGCCTTACGAGCGTTGACGTGCACTACGCTTCGCTCTATGGTCTGCTACCAACGATCTGTTTCAGACGATTACATTTTTCAGGAGTTGCCGTGGATCTCGCCACACTAATAGGACTATTGGGGGCTGCCGTGCTGGTGGGCATGGCGGTGATTTTAGGGACGTCCCCTGAAGTGTTTATGAACCCCACGGGGCTTTTGTTGGTCGTTGGCGGCAGCTTATTCGTGGTGATGGCCAAGTTCACCCTTACCCAATTTAAATTCGCGTTTAAAGCGGCAGCGCGCGCGTTTAAATTTCAGCTCCCCAACACCCAGGAAAGCATCGATGAGCTGGTTGAGCTTTCCAAGCTTTCCCGTAAGCAGGGCCTTTTGGTGCTGGAGGGGCAGGATGTCAACTCTCCCTTTCTCGCTAAAGGGCTGCAGATGCTAGCCGATGGCTTTAGCGCGGAAATGATTCAGGACATGATGGGCAAGGAGCGCCTGTTAACGCTGGAACGCAACGAAGCAGGTGGCCGTGTGTTTTCCGCTCTGGGCGAGGTCGCGCCTTCCATGGGGATGATTGGTACGTTGGTTGGCCTGGTGCAAATGCTCGCCAATATGGAAGATCCGTCCATGATCGGCCCAGCAATGGCCGTCGCTCTTCTCACGACGCTGTATGGGGCCATGATCGCCAATATGTTTGCCAACCCCATCGCCGACAAGCTGTGGCTACGGATGAACCAAGAAGCCAAGATGCAGCAGCTTTGGATCGATGCGCTGTTGGCGATTAAGGGCGATAAAAACCCACGCGTACTGGAGCAGATGCTGACGATTTATTTGCCGCCAGAGCGTCGCAATCGCGCTGAGGATGAAGTGGACAGCGCGCGTGCGCCGGGTGAGTCAACCTAAGTTATGAGTGATAATAAGTCGAATGTTCCGCAGTGGATGGTCACCTATGCTGACTTGATGACACTTCTGCTGTGCTTTTTTGTTCTGCTGCTGTCGTTTGCCGAAGTGGATGCAGAAAAATTTCGCCGTATTGCCGGGGAGCTTTCTAAGGCCTTTGGGGTGCAGCGCGATATTGAAGCCATGCAAATCCCTAAGGGCACCAGTGCAGCTCTGGATCAGTTTTCCCCTGCTGTGCCAGACCGCACGCTATTGGATCAAATTCGTCAGCAAACCATGGAAGAGCAGCCGCATTTGGAGTCCATGCGACAGATCCTCGAAGCACAACGACGCCAGCAAACGCTAGAGGTGGCGGAAGAAATTCGCACTTTGTTAGAAGATACCGGCAATAGCGAGGTCACAAGCGTTGAAGTAGACGGCTTTCGGGTCGTCATTCGTATTCAAGAGCGTGGCAGCTTTATGTCGGGCTCGGACAACGTAACGTCTTCGTTTGCTGAGTTACTCGTGGATATGTCGGATATCTTTGCCGGGTTACCCGGCACCGTGGCGATTGAAGGGCATACCGATAACGTGCCGATACGCACGGCGCGCTTTGATAGCAACTGGGATTTGTCCGCGATGCGGGCGGCGTCGGTAGCCAATATTTTGCTCCTCAACGATGAACTTGCCGCCGAGCGCCTGGTGGTACAAGGCTTTGCCGATACCGAACCGCGAGCGGCGAATGACACAGCGCAAGGGCGCGCGCAGAATCGCCGCGTTGAGATAAATATCGATTTGAGCGAAGCCACCGAAGAGCGGGGCGAGCGGCGTATTGACGAACTCGCAGCCAATGAGCCACAGGATCCGCTGCTCAATGTGGCGCCACCGGAGGATGGCGGTGAGGCACTTGATGACTTAACGTCGCAAGACGCCACCCAAGAGCAAATCGAAAATGCCGTCCAAGAGACCATCGAAGGGCTGAATCCCTTCTTTCCTTCACAGTAGCCTCGCCTCTGTCTCGACGACCCCGAGTGCCACGGCGCAGCGCACCAGCGCGGCGGCATTGGTGACGCCGAGCATCTTCATTGCACGCTGGCGGTAGACTTCCACCGTTTTGCTGCTTAACGTCATTTGGTTGGCAATTTCCCGGCTCGTCATCCCCTCGGCCACGTATTTTATGATGAGTTGCTCTTTGGGGCGCAGCGCGTTGAAGTGTTCACGCAGTGTCGACAGCGACTGTTCTTGCTGGCGCTGCTGTTGAGCGAGGCTGAGCGCTTGCTGCACGCTATCGATCAGCTGCTGGTGGTTGAAGGGTTTCTCAATAAAATCGAACGCGCCGTTTTTCAGCGCCGTGACCGCCATGGGCACATCGCCGTGGCCCGTCATCATAATAACCGGTGCGGTTCTGCCTTGGTCGGCGAGTTGCTGTTGAACTTGCAGCCCGCTGAGCCCTGGCATACGTACGTCGAGCAACACGACCTGCCATGTGGCCGGCGCGGCTAAAAACGGCTCGCCATCGGCAAACGTTTGTGCTTCCAAACCCACGGAGGCAAGTAACCAAGCCAGCGAGTCACGAAGCGCTTGATCGTCATCGACAATGGCAATCGTGGCGGTAGTGGTGGGGGGCACAATGCGTTCTCCCGTTTATTCGTCTGCCTGCGAGTTAAGGCGCTACGCTACGCAGTGTAGCGGTAAAGCGCGCGCCGCAAAACAAAGGGCTTTCGCTCACGCTAAGCTGCCCACCCATTGCCTCCATTAGCGAGCGACTAATCGCCAGGCCCATGCCTAACCCCTCGGCTCGGGTCGAGTGGAAAGCGGTAAAGATGTGCGCTTGCTGCGCCTTGGGAACGCCAGGCCCTTGGTCGTCGATATGCAGCGCTACCTGATTACCCTCTTGAAGCTCCGCACTCAACTGTACGATGTTCGCGTCGTGTTGGCGGCGGCTTGCCTCTAGCGCATTCAGCATTAGATTGACGATGACTTGCTCTAGCGCCACCGGGTCGGCGTTGACCGGTGTCAGCGTGGCCGGCAGTACCAGGTCCAAATGCACTCGGGCTTGTTGGTACTGCCATTGGCATAGCGACCCAGCAGCTTCCGCTACTTCGGCAAGCGCGACAGGACGAGACTGGGTGCCGCCTTTGCGCACAAAGGTGCGAATATGCCTTAGGCGCTTCGCAAGTCGCTGAATCTGCTGGTCGACCTGCTCTAGTGGGTAGGCTAGGTAGCGGGCAGGCTGTTCGGGTTTCGCTTGCACTTGTAGCAACGCGCCGCTGGCGTAGTTGGCAATGGCGCCGAGGGGCTGATTGAGCTCATGGGCGATATTAGAGGTCAGCACCCCCATTGTCGCTAAGCGGTTCGCGTGGGCGATTTGCTCCTGATGGCGCCGTGCCTGCGCTTCGGCTTCTTTGCGCAGGCGAATATCGTGATTGAGCAGTGACAAATGTCCCAGTTCGGCGCCGCGCCCGCGGTGCGCTTGAACCACGCTGAGTACCGGTAGATGGTCCTTGCGGCCGAGCATTTCCAGCTCACCGCTCCAGGACCCATAACGTGCGACGGCGGGCAGCACGATTTGCTCCAACACGTCCAGCGAAGCGGGGGTGTAGACTCTGGCAAGCGGGGCGTGTGGGTTTTCACGCGGCAGCGAAAATTGCCGCCTGGCTGCTTCGTTGGCGCTAAAAATATGCTGGTCCGCCCCCACGAACAGGACGTAATCTGAGGTGGATTCCACCACCTGAGCTAGGCGCTCGCGGTGGGCCTCGGCGCGCACGCGCCGTCCAACGTCGCGGGAAACGCACAGAATATCGATTAGCTCTCCGGTTGTGGGGTCGCGCCGGGTGCGGCTGGTGGTTTCAAACCACACGTAACGGCCGCTTTTGGCGCGAAAGCGATACGTCTGCTGATAAAAGCCGTTGTGGTAATACACCTGGGGCGATTTGTTGAGCAAATCGCTTAAGTCGGCGGGGTGAAAGAGTTGATAAGCCGATATGCCAATCAGCTCCTCAGGCTCGAAGCCGAGAAGCTCACGGGCGGCGTTGGAGGCGTAAAGGAAGGTGCCATCGCGGGCGTGACGTGAAATTAAGTCGGTCGTGCTCTCTGCGAGCCACTGGTAGTGGCACTTTTCGGCTTCAAGTGTCGCATTGCGTGCTTCTAACGCGGCGACACGGGCCAGAAGTGCGTCGTGTGTATCCTTCATTTATCTAGCGCGCCGGGTCGAGAATGCCACCGAGCGACGCGTTACGGCGAAACCAGCCGGCGATGCTGGCGCGCGCCACGCGGGTAGGGAGCACTTCGTGGGGAACGGTGGCGGAAAGAAAACAGGCAAAGGTGCCGGCTTCAGGGGTGACGCGGGCGGCTTCCTGCTCAGAATTCTCCGGGTGATAAATCACCATCTCGCCGCCGCCATCGGCTGGCCAGCTGGGGGTCAGGTAACCTACCGTTGAGACCACCCGGTTGGCACGCCCGCGAAAACTGTCAACATGGCGCTGGTAAAACGCCCCAGGCGGATAATGGGCAAAGTGGGCTTCATACTCGAATAAGCCTAAAAACAGCGCCTGGTTCAGCGTCTGCTGGAGCTCCGCCATACCCGCGAGGTACTGGCGTTGGGCGGCGCTTTCACGGTTTAGCCAGCGAATGGCATCGCCCCGAATATCCTTGCGCAGGTGGTGCTCGCTGCCACGCCCGATGCCCGCCTCGCTTAGGCCGTTATGATGCGCCAGGTGCGAAAGCTCGTGATGCAAGGTGTGGCACAGTTCGGCATCGATGACGTTTTGGCCTACGTACCAGCCTTGTTCGACCAGCGCGTCGGCAAGCGCATTGAGTGTCGCGGGGCTAAGAAGCGTCGGTGAAGTCAGTGTAGTCGGCGTCATGATGGGCGTTTTCTCTTCGCTGCAGAACGCCATGTGGACGACGTACGTTCAGGATAGTGATGCAAGGCTCCGGGCGGTTTCTGATACAGGTCAAGCGGCATGCCGAACCCTTCGGCAAGAAGCTCCACCAACATCATGGCGGAAAGGCCCCAGATCACATAGCCATCGACGTGGTAACTAGGCACATAGTGCGCTACGCCGTCGACGGTAATAACGTCGGTATGGGTGCGGCGGTCGTCAAGAAAGTGGGACAGCGGGACTTCGAAAATCGCATCCAGTTCATTGGGATCGGCTTTCAGCGGCAGGTCAGGTGGAATCAGCCCGACCCACGGCGTTACGCGAATCCCGTGCAGCGAAATGACGTCCGACAAACGGCCGAGAGATTGCACCAAGGGTGGCGAGAGCGCAATCTCTTCTTGCGCCTCACGCAGAGCCGTGGCGTAAAGGTCAGTGTCTTCGGGTTCGCGCATACCGCCGGGAAACGCCACCTGGCCGCTGTGCGTACTTAAGTGACTGGCCCGGCGGGTAAACAACAAAGTGGGCACTTCGCGGGTGATAATCGGCAGCAGCACCGCAGCTTCCGGTAACGGTACGTGATTCAAGCGTTGGGGCGCATGGTGTTGCAGCCGTTCACGCAGTTTCTCTAACATGGGCGTTCCATTGGGTTTCTTTCTTTTTAATCAGCAGCGGGCGTTGGCGTCAAGCGTTGGCTTTCGTTGTGACCAGCCGAGAGGGCGCGATGAACTTTTGCAGTGAGTGTGGTGAGAAAGTCCGTTTTGCCGTCCCACAAGGAGACGATCGTCCGCGCTATCTCTGCGATGCCTGCGGCGTCGTGCACTACCAAAATCCGCGTATCGTGGCTGGCACCTTGCCGGTGAGTGGCAGCAAAGTGCTGCTTTGCCGGCGGGCCATTGCACCGCGCAAAGGCTACTGGACATTGCCGGCGGGTTATATGGAAAACGCCGAAACCACTCAGCAGGCCGCTGCGCGCGAAACGCGGGAAGAAGCATGTGCCGAGGTGGCGCTAGCAAACCTTTATACGTTGATCGATTTGCCCCATATTAACCAGGTCTACATGATCTTCCGTGCTGATTTGATCGGGAGCTTTGACGCTGGCGCCGAGAGTGAAGAAGTTGTTCTCTTCGAGGAGCACGAGATCCCCTGGGATACGTTGGCGTTTCCAACAATCGAAGAGACGTTGCGACACTACTATGCTGATCGATGTAATGGCCTGTTTCCACTTCATATCGGCACGAT
This sequence comes from Vreelandella salicampi, assembly GCF_013415105.1. GTDB lineage: Bacteria > Pseudomonadota > Gammaproteobacteria > Pseudomonadales > Halomonadaceae > Vreelandella > Vreelandella salicampi. Next base: position 342,000 of record NZ_JACCDF010000001.1, on the reverse strand, counting down.
TACCCCAGAAGACCGTGAGCGTTATTTCGGCAGTGCTTAACGACCATGCGCTTGTTTAGAGATCCGCAAGCAGCCAAGCCTCATAAGCGGGTTCTTCGTAAGGGTGGGCCGCTTTTAATGCCGTGATAGCGGCGTGAATAAGCGCATCCTGACAAACTAGCTCCACTTTGAGCTCTTCGGCGGTTTCAAGCTCATCGATCTGACCGATATGCGGGTTGGCACCGGCCAGTGGGCGAAACTGCCCGGTGCCTGGGGTTTGAAAGCAGCACGCTTCATAGTCGCCGATGCGCCCCGCGCCGGTGGTGAAGACGGCCTCTTTCACGCGTTCGGCATCTTCGGTGGGAACAAAAAAAGCCAGTTTATACATAGGAGCCTCCTACGCTATGTCTACTTCTCCAACGTTTCCCTCTAGGTTACAGGCCCTGCTGGAAGAAAAGAAGTTGACACCTGTGGGTGATCTTCAGCCGCTAAGCGGTGGCGATATTGCGGCAGTCTATTGGCTCGAAACGCGTCAGGGTGCGGTGGTGGTCAAACACGACGATGCCACAAGTTTGCAGGGGGAGGCTGAGGGCTTGCGCGCATTGAAGGCAGCCCAGACGCCGTTGGTGATTCCCGAAGTACTTGGCCAAGCCGGTGAATGGCTGGTAATAGAGGCGCTAGCAGCGCAAGGGCGGGGCAATGCAGCCGCGCTAGGCGAAGGGTTGCGCGCCTTGCACGCACAACACAGTGAGCAGCACGGCTGGCATTGGGATAACGCCTGCGGAAGTACGCCGCAACCGAACGCCCCTTTGGCTGATGGGCGCGCGTTTCAGCGCGAGCGGCGTCTACTACCCCTCAGCGCAGCGTGCTACGAGCGGGGCCTATTGGACCATGCGCTGCGCACACGCATTGAGAACATCGCCGACACCCTGGAGGCGTGGTTGCCGGATGCGCCGCCGAGCCTGGTGCATGGCGATCTGTGGTCGGGTAACGTGCTGCACACCCCGGATGGCCCGGCATTGATCGACCCGGCGGTTTATTATCATTTTCCCGAGGTGGATCTTGCCATGTTGACGCTTTTTGGCGCGCCGGGGGAGGCGTTTTTCGAGGCCTACTGGGGTACTCACGCCCCGGCCGATTGGCCAAGGCGTGAAGCACTCTTTCAGCTCTATCCGCTGCTTAATCATTTGCTGTTGTTCGGTGCTGGCTACCGCGGTGCGGTCGAGCGTTGTGTGGCCAGACTTTCGGGTTAATTGTGGCGCTTCACACGCTCTACCAACTGCTGCCATACGTTGGGTTTTGCGTTGGGATTGTGGCGTTCGAGAAAGTGGCGCAACGGCGTCACTTGGCTTTCCACATTGAGCATAGGGGCATGGCCGCAGCCGGAGGCTTCTAGCGTTTTCAACTCAGGCTGGGTTTGGCGCATTTTGTCTATACTGTCTGCTCGTAGAAGCGGTGAGTGCTCGCCGTGAATCAGCATCATGGGGCAGTGAATTTGTGCCCAACCCGCCCACATGTCGCGGGGGGTGTCATGGATGAATTGCTCAGCGATGCGCGGGTCATAATGAAATGACCATGCGCCATCGGGAAGGCGCCGCGCACTACTGACCGCCATCGCATCCCACTCGCTTTCATGCTGAATACCAAAGCCCTGATAGTTCGCCTTGAGCGCTTCTTGGAGTTCATTAAAGGTACCAAAACGCTTAAAGATGCCGAAGGAGGTAGCCATCTGAGTTAATGCTTGCGGGTCAAGCTCCGGGCCGACATCGTTGAGGACAAGGCATTGAAGTCGCGGCGCGGCCTCGCTGTCCGCCGCGAGTAGCATGCCTAAAAGCCCGCCCATCGAGGTGCCGATCCAGGGCACGCTATCGAGCTGAAAGTGATCCAGCACGGCAAGTGCTACTTTCATATAGTGAGCGTATAGATACTCTTGAGTGGGGTAGAAAGACCAGCTGGAGAGCCCGCGCCCCGGGGTGTCGGGGGCTAGCACGCGCCATTTGGGGCCGAGTAGGCGGGCAAGTTGTTCAAAATCGCTGCCGTGCCGCGCTAAACCATGCCAGGCGATGACCGTATGAGGCGCATTGGGGTGCCATATGCGCACGACGATTTCTAACGAACCTACGGGGACGATGGTAACGGCATCCATAAAGGCGCTCCTGATTTAACAGTGACAATGCGATACTATGTGTAGTATTGCGTTGCAGCATAGCGTAGTTCAGCTTCGTGCGTTTTGTGGCAAACAAGGCAGTCAAACAAGAAAGCGAATACGGCAAAAACGTGCAAAATCGTGTTGAGCACTGGTAAGCGCTTATGAACATGCGACAATGTATGTATATTGTGCCTGATGACAGATCATAATGAGGATGATGACATGCTGCGACTTCCTTCTGCTTTCTTGTTGACGCCCAACGGGGCTTGGATGCGACGGGCACTTCTGCCAACGCTGGTGGCGGCAACCTGGACAAGCCCCGCATGGTCGGCGGATTTGCTTAAAATTACCCAGGATGCCCTCAATAATAACGCAGCGCTTGCCTCGTCGCGTTTGGTGGCCAGGAGTACGGAATCGGCCCGCGAAGCGGCGGAAGGGGCGCTATTGCCGCAGATTAATACCACCGGCAATGTTGCCCATAGCCGCACGTATGAAAGCCAAAGCAGGGATCAACCTGGCGCAACTCCCGCGTTAACCAGTAGCGGTGATGACAACATCAATAGTGTGAACTTAACGCTTGAGGCCACGCAAGCGTTGTTTGATGCCATCGCCCGCCGCCAGGTTGTACAGGCAGAGCGCCAGATCGATCAGCAACTTTATCAGCTGGCCGCCACAGAGCAGCAGTTGTTAATTGATGTCGCCACGGCCTATTTTGAAATTTTACGGGCCCACGAGCTACTTGAAGCGCGTCGGGCGCAGGAGCGTGCCATTGGGCGTCAGCTCGAACAAGCTCGCGAACAATTTGAAGTCGGGCTTATCGCCATTACCGAAGTGGAAGAAGCCAAAGCGGCGTTTGATCAGTCGCGCGCGATTCGTATTGCCGCAGAAAGCGATCTGCAAGTGCGTTTTGAAGCGCTGGAGCGTTTAACCGGCCAGCGCTACGACAACATTGAAGCGTTGGGCGAGGCGATGCCCGTCGACCTCCCGACGCCGAGCAATCGCAACTATTGGGTAGAAACGGCTATTGAGAACAACCCTGTTGTGCTCGCAAGCCAAGCCGGCGTTAACCTCGCGCGTAGCGGATTAGCAGTGGCTGAGGCGCAGCGCCTTCCTTCGGTGAATGCGTTTGCCAACTATAATTACGGCGACAACGATACCGATGGCGTATCGGGCTATAACTCAGATAGCCAGGTAGGCGTGCGCGTGAGCCTTCCGCTATACACCGGCGGAACCACCACCGCGACTATCCAAGAAAATACCTATTTACTCGAAGCAAGCCAATACGACTTCGAAGATCAGCGTAGAGAAACCGTGCAGCAAGTGCGCTCACGCTACACTCAGGTCAGCAATAACGTATCCACCGTTGAGGCTCGCCAACAAGCGATTGTCTCCAACCAAAGCGCGCTAGACGCCACGCGTGCGGGCTATGAAGTCGGCACTCGCAATATCGTCGATGTCTTGAATGCTGAGCAAAACTTGTACAACGCAATCGCCGATTATGCCAGTGCGCGCTACGATTATGTGATCAATTTGCTCACCCTGCGTCAGCAAGCGGGCACGCTGGATGTTGCCGCGCTGGAAGAGGTTAATACATGGCTAGACGGTGATAGCGTTGAGTTCACCCTGCCTGAAGAAGGCGACTCCTACGATGAGGTGATAGATATCGGCGAGCCGCCTCAGCCTTTGCGCTGAAGCCTGTCGACGATCCGCTTTTTTTCCTTTTGAAACTTGCATCACTTGATACGGAGTGACAGGACCTGAACTATGCGCATTGCTTCCCGCTTTCTGATCGTTATCATTTTTCTCGGCGTCGTGCTTGGTGGCATCTTCGGCTATAAATTCTACCAGTTTGGCCAGATGGAAGAGCAGATGTCCCAGGCTCAGCCGCCCACCCAGATTTCCGCAACCAAAGCCCGAACGGAGAGCTGGACGCCCGCTATCAAGGCTGTGGGCAGTATCGAGGCCGTGAATGGCATTGAGGTTGCCAACGAAGTGCCTGGCGTCATTGAGGAGGTCAACTTCGAGTCTGGAGACATCGTTGAACAGGGCCACGTACTCGTCCGTCTGGATTCGGAAATCGATGAAGCCGCCCTACGCACTCGTCGGGCCGAAGCCCAGTTGGCGGAACAGGATTTCCAGCGGATAGCCAATCTGCTTGAGAAGCGTGCCGTGTCCCAGTCCCAGTACGACGAAGCCAAAGCCAATCTTGACGCGGCCAGGGCTCGGGTAAACGAGGCGGAGGCGCAACTTAACAAGAAGATCATCCGGGCACCGTTCGACGGCACTCTGGGTATCCGCATGGTGGATCAGGGCGAATATGTTCCTACCGGCACACCGATTGTCGAAATCAACATGTTGGACCCGATTTACGCGGACTATACCCTGTCGGAACAGGATCTGCCCAAAGTGGAAACCGGCTACCCGGTGGTCGCCACGGTGGCGGCAGTTCCGGATGAGACATTCGAGGGCAAAGTTAGTGCCATTAACACGTCAGTGAGCCCCGAAACCCGTACCGTGCGCATTCGCGCCACCCTGGACAACTCAGAAAACCGCCTGCGGCCTGGCATGTTTGCGACTATTCAGACCCGGCAACCGGAAGATAACGAAGTCGTCACGGTGCCGCGCACGGCCATTTCCTACAACACCTATGGGGACTTCGTGTTCGTGGTCGAAGAAGACGACAGTGGCAACTTAGCGGTAAGCCGCCGCACCATCACCACCGGCGAAACCCGTGACACCCAAGCAGCGGTGCTCTCTGGTCTGAAGGCAGGTGAGACGGTGGTTTCCAAGGGGCTGCTTCGTCTGCGTGACGGCCAGAAGGTCGAGATCCAGAAGGACGAGCAACCGCAGGAGGCGTCTGAGTAATGCGATTCACCGACATATTTATCCGCCGGCCGGTTCTCGCAACGGTGGTCAGCCTGCTGATACTGCTGTTGGGTGCACGGGCTGCCATGGAAATGGAAATCCGTCAGTACCCGGAACTAGAAAGCACCACGGTTACCGTGACTACGGCTTACCCGGGCGCCAGCTCAGACCTTATCAAGGGCTTCATCACCACGCCTCTGCAACAGGCTATTGCCGAAGCCAGCGGGATCGATTACCTGACGTCCACCAGCTCCCAGGGCACCTCCACCATTCAGGCCAAAATGGAGCTGAACTACGACGCCAACGCGGCGCTCGCGGAAATTCAGGCCAAGGTAGCCAGTCAGCGTAACGTACTGCCCGCCGAGGCTCAGGACCCGGTGATCACCTCCACTACCGGTGACTCCACGGCACTGATGTACATCGCCTTCTACAGTGAAGAACTGGCGGTGCCGCAGATTACCGATTACCTGACCCGGGTGGTGCAACCGAAACTCCAGGCGCTGTCCGGCGTCGGTAAGGCAGACCTGCTTGGCCGGACGTTTGCTCTTCGCGTGTGGCTAAACCCGGAGCGGCTGGCAGCTGTGGATATGACGCCCCAGCAAGTGATCGCCAAACTCCGCGCCAACAACTACCAAGCGGCGGTGGGTAACACCAAGGGTACCTACACTGAAATCAGCATGACCAGCGACACTGACGTCGCCGATCCGGACAAGTTTCGCAACCTAGTCGTCAAGCAGTACGAAGGCTCCCAAATTCGCCTGCAGGATATTGCCCGCGTCGAACTGGGTTCCCAGACCTACGACCAGCTCGCCTTGTACAAAGGCCAGCCGGCCACCTACGTGGCCATCGAGCTGGCGCCAGGCGCCAACCCGCTGACCGTCGCCGGGCTGGTGAAAGCGGAGCTTCCGGAAATCCGGAGCCAACTGCCGTCAGGTCTGGATGCGCGCCTAGCTTACGATGCCTCTGATTTTATTGAAGACTCCATCAAGGAGGTCATCAAGACACTGCTGGAAGCGCTGGTCATTGTGCTGGTGGTGGTATTCCTTTGCCTGGGCTCCTTGCGGGCGGCGATTGTTCCGTCGGTGGCTGTGCCGCTGTCGCTGATCGGCGGCGCTTTCGTCATGCTGGTGTTCGGTTTCTCACTGAACCTGCTGACATTGCTGTCCATGGTGTTGGCCATTGGCCTGGTGGTGGATGATGCCATTATCGTGGTGGAGAATGTGCACCGTCACATAGAGCAGGGCGAAACCCGTTTCGAGGCCGCTATCAATGGCGCCCGTGAAATGGCTGTACCGATCATTGCGATGACCACCACGCTGGTGGCGGTATACGCGCCGATTGGCTTCATGGGCGGCCTAGTCGGCTCCCTGTTCACCGAATTCGCCTTCACCCTCGCGGGTGCGGTGGTGATATCGGGCATCGTCGCCCTGACGCTGTCCCCCATGCTATCTGGCATGGTACTCAAGCCACATGGTAATCCTGGCCGGTTTGAGCAGCTGGTTGAGCGTACCTTCAATGGACTGTCAGGGGCCTATAAGGCTGCTCTTACATCGCTGATGAAGACTAAATCCGTGGTGGTGTTCTTTGCGGTGGTCGTCCTTGGGTCGATCTATTTCATGGTAACCATGAGCCAGAGTGAGTTGGCCCCCACAGAAGACCAAGGCATCCTGTTCTATCAGGGGCTCGGGCCGCAAACGGCGACGCTGGATTATCTTCAGGAGCATGGCGACGAAATCCAGAATCGCATAGCGACGGTGCCGGGCTACCAAGAAGATTTCATGATCATCGGCATTACCGGCCCTAACGCCGTATTCGGCGGTTTCAAGATGGCTCCCTGGAGCGAGCGCGAGATTTCCCAATTCGAAGCCCAGCCCAAGCTGGATGCCGAGCTGAGTAAGGTCACCGGTCTGCAAACGGCCGTATTCCCGCCGCCGTCTCTGCCCGGCTCTGGCGGCGGCCTGCCGTTCCAGTTTGTGATCACCACTGGCAACAGCTACGAGCAGCTGAACCAGGTGGCTGATGAGTTGCTGGGCAAGGCCATGGGCAGCGGTAACTTCATGTTTCTGCAGAAATCCATCAACTTCGACCGGCCCATCACCCGCATCAAGGTGGACCGGGATCGGGTGGCAGACCTCGGCCTGTCCATGCAGGACATTGGCCAGACCCTATCGAGCATGCTCGGTGGCGGTTACATCAACCGGTTCAATATGGAAGGTCGGTCCTATCAGGTCATTCCCCAGGTGGACCAGCAATTCCGTCTGGATGAACAGAAGTTGAATGACTACCAGGTCCGTGCCGACAACGGTGAGCTGGTTCCGCTAGGTAGCGTGGTAAGCTTCACCCACGACGTCGAGCCTTCCAACCGGACCCAGTTCAACCAGCAGAACTCCCTTACCGTGCAGGGGGTTATCAAACCAGGCGTGGCAGCGGGTACCGCCATGGATTACATGGAACAAGCCGCAGCTGAGACCTTCCCACAGGGCTTCGGTTACGATTACACTGGCCAGAGTCGGCAGCTGGCGAATCAGGGTAACGCCCTGGCAGTAACCTTCTTCCTGTCGCTACTGGTCATCTATCTGGTACTGGCGGCGCAGTTTGAAAGCTGGCGTGATCCGTTCATCATCCTGATCTCAGTACCCATGTCGGTGGCCGGTGCCATGGCGTTCATCGTGCTCGGCTTCGCCACCATGAATATCTACACCCAGGTGGGACTGATTACGTTGATTGGCGTGGTTTCCAAGAATGGTATCCTGATTGTCGAGTTCGCCAACCAGTTGCAGAAAGAGCGTGGACTGAACAAGATTGATGCTGTGATTGAAGCCTCTGCCATCCGGCTACGTCCGATCATCATGACTTCTGTGGCGCTAATCTTCGCTATGGTGCCGCTGCTGATTGCCGTTGGTCCGGGTGCAGAAAGCCGCTTTGCCATCGGTCTGACGATCAGTGCCGGACTGGGTATTGGTACCTTGTTTACCATTTTCGTGTTGCCAGCGTTTTATATCTTGCTGGGGCGCGAACACCAAGAATCAAAGGACGAGGGGTAGGGTATTAGGGAGAGATCACTACCATAGCAAAATCGCGGCCTCACTCTGAGGGTGAGGCTCGCATCAACGATAGCTGGGCCTTCACGAGACGGGTGCCTTCTTCATAAATGGAGAAGCGCTCGTAATTGCGCAGCCAGTCGTGAAATAGGCCGCCGAGCAAAGACTGTAACAGTTGTGCGGCGAGTTCCGGTGGAATGTCATCGCGCAGGTGGCCAAGGCGTGCGGCGCAGTGAAAATAATCGCGTAAGGCGCCGCACGACTCTTCGACCATTTCGTTTTGCATGGCCAGCGGGTCGATATCGCTAAAGACTTCGCAATGATGGATTAGAATGGCATGCACTCGACGATAGCGGGGGCGTTCTAGGTGCTCAAAGCCACTGATACACGCTAGGCGAATGGCTTCCAGGGGTTTTTTGGCCAGCTCAGGGTCGTCGAGCGCTTCGACCAAATCTTGAAAGGGTAAACGTACGCGCTGGAGCATGGCGTGAAACAAGTCGGCTTTGTTCTTGAAGTGCCAATAGACCGCGCCACGGGTCATGCCGGCATGGCGGGCGATTTGCTCTAAAGACGTGCGCGCGACTCCGTGCTGAATAAACATCTCTTCGGCCGCATCAAGAAGCGCCTCGCGTGTAGCGGCCGCTTCTGCCTTCGTTTTTCTTGCCATGAATCCCGCTGCCTCTGGATAAAACGCGCTTATATCTTAACCAACTCGACGGCGTTTTACATGCAAAAGCGTATGGATACCTCGTTTCGGCAAAATACCGCAGGAAAGTGAGGTGCATCGGCGGATTTTACTCGTCACTGGCGCCTCAAGGGCGTATAACGGCGATAAGAAAACAGTGTTTGATACCAAGGCAGGTCTTCATATGGCACGAGCGCCATTTACATTAGCCGGGTGCGACGTTAAGCCCGGGCAACGGCAAGAAATTGATTTCCCGGTCGCTAAACTTTATACCCATACCCAGCTGCACATGCCGGTTGAAGTGGTGCATGGCCGTAAAGATGGTCCCGTGTTACTGGTGTGCGGCGGCATTCATGGCGACGAGATTAACGGTGTCGAAATCGTACGCCGCCTTATGCGTTCAAAAGCCATTAATAGCATACGCGGTACGCTTATCGCGGTGCCGGTGGTCAATGTCTTTGGTTTTTTGCAGCAGACGCGCTATTTGCCTGATCGGCGCGATTTAAATCGCTGCTTTCCCGGCAGTGAATCTGGCTCGCTGGGTGGACGCATCGCGGCGCTGCTGCGAGAAGAAATGGTGGATCGCGCCACGCATATTATCGATTTGCATACGGGCGCCATTCACCGCACGAACCTACCGCAAATCCGCGCGCAGTTAAGTCCCGGCAGTGAAACGGAGCAGATGGCCGACGCGTTTGGCGCCCCCGTTGTGCTTAACGCCGAGTTGCGTGAGGGGAGCTTGCGTCATTACGCCCAAAACCGTGGTATTCCCGTGCTGACTTACGAAGCCGGAGAGGCGCTGCGTTTTGACGAATGGGCCATTGCCCCCGGTGTGCGTGGCGTGCTGCGCGTGATGCGTCGGTTGGGCATGCTAGCAGGTGAGCAGCGTCGCCGCCGGCCGGCTCCGGCAGAGATTGCCAATGGCTCTAGTTGGGCACGGGCGCCAATAGATGGCATTCTGCGCCCCAAGGTGCGTTTGGGTGCTCGCGTGGCAAAGGGCGAGCTCCTGGGCAAGGTCGCGGACCCCTTCGGTAACGATGAAGGCGAAGTACGCGCCGTAGCAGACGGCATTGTGATTGGCATGAGCCGCTTGCCGCTTGCCAATGAAGGCGAAGCGCTTTTTCACATTGCTCGCTTTGATGCGATTGAAGAGGCGGAAACCGCCATTGAGTCATTTCATTCGTCGTTGGAACCGCTGCCGGATTCGCCCTACTAATTCGCCCGAGTTAGGCTGCTTGTGGCTCACGCACCAGGCTCAACGCATCATCAAAAATACGTAAGTCAGCGCCTTCTTTGTGGGCGTGTTCGGAAAGGTGGCGCCGGAAACGGCGCCCACCGGGGCAGCCTTGGAACAGGCCCAATAAATGCCGCGTGATATGGTTAAGTTTGGCACCTTCGTTAAGCCGCTGGGCGATATAAGGCCGAAATGCGATGGCGGCCGCCATACGGCTTTGTGCGGGGCTTTTTACGCCATAAAGTTGCTCATCGACGCCAGCGAGCATCCACGGGTTTTGATAAGCCTCGCGACCCACCATCACACTGTCCACACTGCTTAGATGAGTTGCGCACTCATCCAGCGTCTTGATACCGCCATTAATGCCAATATGCAGCTCAGGGTAGCGTTGCTTTAGGCGATGAACGCGGGGGTAGTTAAGCGGCGGCACATCGCGGTTCTGCTTAGGCGACAAACCTTTTAGCCATGCCTTACGTGCATGGACGGTGAACACCTTACAGCCTGCGTCAGCGACGATAGCGATAAACCGCTCAAGATCGGCATCTTCGTCCTGGTCATCAATACCAATTCGGCATTTCACTGTGACCGGAATAGACACCGCTGCCTGCATCGTCCGCACTGCCTCGGCCACCTTCTCTGGGTAAGCCATTAAACACGCGCCAATAAGGTTGTTCTGCACCCGGTCACTCGGGCAGCCGACGTTCAGATTCACTTCGTCGTAGCCCCAATCCTCGGCAATTGTGGCACATTCGGCTAACTCACCCGCATGGCTACCCCCAAGTTGCAGCGCGAGGGGGTGTTCAACGTCACTGTGACCCAGAAAGCGCTCACGCGGCGAGCCATGCAAAATAGCGCCGGTGGTCACCATTTCGGTATACAGCAGCGCACGCGTAGTTAAGGTGCGCGCGAAAGCTCTGTAATCGCGCGTCGTCCAATCCATCATAGGCGCGACGGAGAAAGTCCTATCCAGCTCTGGGCGGGCGGTGCCAGACTTCATGCGGGTTTGCGGTGTTGTGGTATCATTCATAACTGTTCAAGTTTACAGTACTTAGGCGGCGTTTTGCGTGATGCATTGCTACGAAGTTGCTACGCGCTCAATGTGCAATTCGCTACGCGAAGGTTATGCGCAATGACTACGATTAAAAAGCGAAAAAGAAAGGACGGCAGTTTCGCATATACGGCCCAGGTTCGCATTATGCGTGATGGGAAAAGACTCACACCGAGGCTATAACTTTCCCTAGAAAGGTCATGGCCGATGAATGGGCTAAGCGTCGTGAATTAGAACTTTCCGTTTCCGCGCCAAGCTGACTGCGAAATGGAAAGGTGTGACCTTTTGGAAAGATGCGGGTTCTTTACACAGTTATGAAGCCGATTGGCGGATGGCAGCAACATTTGGCGGAAAACAAAAGGCAGAACGAATTTTTTCATATAGTTGTGCATCAACGGCGTGACAGTAGCGTAGAGTCGCAAGGTAAGTGCCCAGAACCTAAAGGAGGCGGCAGTGAGACAAAAGCGAATAAGGCGATGGGGAGTTGCTTTGTTGATCGTACTGCTGACGGCCTGCAGCGGTTCAAAGGAAGAGCAACAAGACGCAGAAAATTCGTCAGACCCAGCGGAATCCACGGGCAACCAAGCCGCGAATGCGTCAGGTGAGCCAGAAGCCGAGGAACCAGAACCAAGCCCGCTTACGGTCACGATGGAGACGACGATAGGGTTGCGTACAGACCGCCGCGTCACGGTCAGTGGCGAAACGAATTTGCCTGATGACACGCAGGTCAACGTTATGGTGGAACGCGAGCAGAGCGGCGTTCGTTGGCGCGAACGGACGCAAGTGGAAGATGGACGCTTTCACGTAGGGCCGCTAGGGCCGGGGAGTGGTCTGCCAGATGGGGTCTACCGCCTAAGCGTGGCATCGATGGAAGCGAGCGTTCAGTCCTCGCAAGTGCGCCAACGCATTGGCCCGGAAGGCGAATATTTGGCGGGAGAGTGGGTTACACAATCCCGCCATGGTCTAGGTCAGGTAGTGGAGTACTCACGCCGCATAGTGATTGGCAGTGAGTCACGACGCACCCGCGATGATGTGGATGTTTTAACCTACCCGAGTGATGCGTCTTAAATCGGACGCCAATGAGCCAGTAAGGCTGCCTGAACCGTGACGTCGTCACCAGGCGCTTGAGTCAAGTGTACAATTTCTGTTTGCTGGTCTCGGCTAACGACATAATAGCCGGCCTGCTTGAACGTATCGGTAGGACCCAGCAGCGCTAGATCGCCGGTTTTGATGGGCGCAAAATGCGAGTTTGGCCCCGGTGTGGCAATAAATGCCGGTTGTTGCCAAGACATATTGAGCGGGAGGTGGCTTCCCGCCGGGTCAATCGGCTTGGCTTGGCGTTGCTGCCAAGGGAGTGGTCCCGTATGGTCGAGCGTAGGTAAGGTCGGTGCGTTGTCACCCTCAAGCAGGGTGGCCAACGAACACCCTAGAGCGTCAGCAAGTGCAACGAGGCGTTCATGACCAATCTGTTTGATGGCGCCAGATTCCCAATAAGAGACCGTCACGTCCGACACGCCGATTTCACGTGCCAGCGCCGCTTTGTTGAGCTTGGCCCGTAGCCTAAGGTGTTTAATACGTGAGCCTAGCGATTCCATTATTTTTTCCTGTCGATGAGCCCTGCACGACTCGTGAATAAATTGGCGACCCTAATTAAGGTGATGCCAATTCTGGTGTGTTAAAGCCTCTATTTATTGCCGCAAAGCGTCGTTTCGTGACGCCATTTGTCAGTCAGTATAGCTGCTCCCTGTAACGTCGACGTATGGTAAGCGATTGTGCAGTAACGCGCATCCCAATGGCGATAACGCTTAATTATCTTTTAAGACGCTTTTTTTGTGTTCTCGTTCCTTAGTCGCAGTGCTGTTGGTGTTGCGTTGGGTGCGTATAATGGCGCAACGCTTAATAGGAAGACTCTAAGGAACGCATTCATGACGACCGTACGCACTCGCATTGCCCCGTCTCCCACGGGCGACCCTCATGTTGGCACAGCCTATATTGCGCTGTTTAACCTTTGTTTTGCGCGCCAGCATGGCGGCCAATTCATTCTGCGTATTGAAGATACCGACCGCGTTCGCTCCACCGCGGAGTCAGAACAGATGATTTTAGATTCGCTGCGCTGGCTGGGCATCGAATGGGATGAAGGCCCCGATGTGGGTGGTCCTCACGGCCCTTATCGTCAGAGCGAGCGCGGTGAGATTTATGCGCAATACGCGCAGCAGTTAATTGATGCCGGCTATGCGTTTAAGTGCTACCGCACAACAGAAGAGCTCAACGCGTTGCGCGAGGCGCGCAAAGCAGCAGGCATGCAGTTGGCACTTAAGCCCGCTGATCTAGCGTTGGATGCCGAAGAGAAGGGTCGCCGTGAGCAGGAAGGTTGGCCGTATGTCGTGCGTATGCAAGTGCCGACTGACGGCGTATGCGTGGTGCAAGACATGCTGCGTGGCCGTATTGAGGTGGAGTGGGCGCAGGTAGACGCCCAGATTTTGCTTAAGTCGGACGGTATGCCGACGTATCACCTGGCCAACGTTGTCGACGACCACTTAATGGGGATCACCCACGTACTGCGTGGCGAAGAGTGGATTAACTCAGCGCCTAAGCATCAACTGTTGTATGAGTACTTCGGCTGGGAAATGCCGACACTTTGCCATATGCCGCTGCTACGCAATCCGGATAAGTCAAAACTTTCCAAGCGTAAAAACCCGACATCAATTAACTATTATCGCCGGATGGGATTTTTGCCCCAGGCGGTCACGAATTATCTCGGGCGTATGGGCTGGTCCATGCCCGATGAGCGAGAGAAGTTTTCTCTCGATGAGATGATGGCAGCGTTCGATGTCCAGCGGGTGTCATTGGGCGGCCCGGTATTTGATCTGGAAAAATTGACGTGGCTGAACGGTCTCTACATTCGCGAAGATCTCGATGACGAGGCGTTTTTGCAAGCGTTGCGCGACTGGGCGTTCAATGAAGCATACGTACGCCAAATTCTGCCGCAAGTAAGACCCCGCGTTGAGACACTGTCACAAGTGGCTCCGTTAGCTGGGCACTTCTTTTCCGGACTACCGGCCATCAACGAAGCCGCTTTTGATTCGGTAAAGCTGGAGAAGGAGACGCTCGTCAAGTTGCTCCAGTTCTTGACGTGGCGCTTTGAAGCGGTTCCTGCGTGGCAAAAAGACGTCTTACTCGAAGAAGTCAAAGCGCTTGCCGAGTACTTTGATTTAAAAATGAAAGCATTTTTAGCGCCGGTGTTTATCGCCATTACCGGCAGTGCAACCAGTACGTCGGTAATGGATGCCATGGCCATTCTCGGCTCGGACATGACGCGCGCGCGCTTGCGTCATGCCATTGAGGAGCTGGGGGGCGTGTCGAAAAAGCAAGCCAAACGCTTTGAGAAGGAGTTTCAGGAACTGTAGCAGAAACGATGTTTACGGAAGTAGTTGACGAAGCGGAGCGTAATCAGTAATATACGCTCCGTCTTCACGACATGTGGGGCCTTAGCTCAGCTGGGAGAGCGCAACACTGGCAGTGTTGAGGTCAGCGGTTCGATCCCGCTAGGCTCCACCAATCATATCGATAATGCTTTCTGCATTGTGTACTGCGTCCCATTCGTCTAGTGGTCTAGGACACCGCCCTTTCACGGCGGTAACAGGGGTTCGAACCCCCTATGGGACGCCATTCTTTATCTTGCCTTACGGAATTTAAGCTCATTCCGTTTGCGCATGACGCATAGCTAATTTTCTGTATTTTCAGCGTTACTCGCGAATGTGGGTATCGTGGTTTTTTGTTGCTATAGATCGCGTAAAAATACATTTTTAGCGCCATTTTAGGCTTGACTTGTCCACTTTTGCTGTTCATGCGGGAGGGTTGTGCACAACAGCCTGAATTTCGGTATAAAAATGGCTGCTCTTATTAAAACCCTTTAAAAACAATAATTTAGAGTAGGTTAAAAAATGACCAATTTAAGGCCAGCCCGCTGATAATGGTGCTTTTGAGACGTTTTCTAGTGGTTATGAACAGGGTTATCCACAGAAGGTGTGGAAAACCCTGTTCAAGACGGTGAGGCTAAAAAGTCAAGTATTAATCGATCTTGCGTAGGCGCTTTAATAGCGACGAAGTGTCCCAGCGACCCCCGCCTATTCGTTGAACATCCGCGTAAAACTGATCGACCAGTGCGGTCACCGGAAGGGTTGCGTCTAAGCGGCGCGCTTGTGTCAGGCAAATATCCAAATCTTTGCGCATCCAGTTAACCGCAAAGCCATGCTCGTACTCATCGGCAATCATGGTTTTATGGCGATTTTCCATCTGCCAAGAGCCAGCCGCGCCTTTGGCGATGACGTCAATGACTTGCTGTTGGTCGAGTCCTGCTTGCTCAGCAAAGTGCAAACCTTCAGCGAGCCCTTGTACCAAACCGGCGATACAAATTTGGTTGACCATCTTGGTGAGTTGGCCGCTGCTGGCTGCGCCCATTAGCGTCACAGCGCGCGCGTATAAATCCAGCACGGGATAGACGTGTTCAAAATGGGCTTTTTCGCCACCGCACATAATGGTGAGCGCGCCGTTTTCTGCGCCTTGCTGGCCGCCAGAAACCGGCGCATCGATAAATCCAATCCCTTGCTCACGGCAGGCAGCATCAAGCTCTAAAGCAAGGTCGGCAGACGCGGTGGTATGGTCAATCAAGACACTGCCGCTTTCCATGCTTTGCAGCACGCCTTCACTGCCAGTGGTAACCTCGCGAACGTCGTCGTCGTTACCCACGCAAACGAGCACCAGATCAGCGCCCTTGGCCGCCTCTTGCGGCGTTGGGTGAGCGCTACCGCCGTACTCATTAACCCAAGTTTCCGCTTTGCTGGCGGTGCGATTATAAACGCGAGTAGTCAGGCCTTGGCGAACGAGGTGGCCTGCCATCGAATAGCCCATAACGCCTAAGCCGATAAAGGCGACGGTGGAGATAGTGCGCATTGCTCGATCCTTTTATTGAGGGTGACGTTATCTTTGTAGCATACGCAAAAGGCCACCCGAAGGTGGCCTTTGTCATTAAGTCGGCCAAAGGCCGCTGCTTTAGGCTTACTTTTGCGGATAGTCACGCTGCTCGTGGCCGATGTAAAGCTGGCGCGGGCGACCAATTTTGTAACTATCGCTGAGCATTTCATTCCAGTGGGAGATCCAGCCAATCGTGCGTGATACCGCAAAAATCACGGTAAACATGTTGGTCGGGATACCCATCGCTTTAAGAATGATGCCGGAGTAAAAGTCGACGTTCGGGTAGAGCTTACGTTCGATAAAGTATTCGTCTTCCAGGGCGATTTGCTCAAGACGCTTGGCGATTTTGAGCTGCGGGTCATCCGCCATGCCGAGTTCGGCCAAGACTTCGTCGCAGGTCTCTTTCATCACCTTGGCGCGCGGGTCAAAGTTGCGATAAACGCGGTGACCAAAGCCCATCAGTTTGAACGGATCGTCCTTGTCTTTCGCCTTATCGACAAAGCGCTGGATGTTCTCTTCCGAATCATCGCCAATTTCGTCGAGCATCCTCAGTACGGCTTCGTTAGCGCCGCCGTGAGCCGGACCCCAAAGGGCGGCAATACCAGCACTGATACAGGCAAACGGGTTAGCACCGGTTGAGCCGGCAAGGCGCACGGTAGAAGTTGATGCGTTCTGCTCGTGGTCGGCGTGGAGCATAAAGATGCGGTCCATTGCCTTGGCGTATACCGGGTTGACCTTGTACTCCTCGCAAGGCGTGCTGAACATCATGTAGAGGAAGTTCTCTGCATAATTCAGGTTGTTACGCGGGTAGTTAAAGGGTTGGCCGACGTTGTACTTGTAAGACATTGCCGCGATAGTTGGCATTTTGGCAATCAGTCGAACCGCACTAATAACGCGATCTTCTTCTTTCGTGATGTCCATGTGGTCGTGGTAGAACGCGGCTAAGCCACCGACAACGCCGCATAGAATCGACATGGGATGAGCGTCACGACGGAAGCCCTTGAAGAAGTTATTGATTTGGTCGTGGACCATCGTGTGGTTGCGAATCCGCGACTCGAAGTCAGCGTACTGCTCGTCATTGGGTAGATCGCCAAACAGTAGGGTGTAGCAAACTTCAACAAAATTAGACTCTTTCGCCAGCTGACCGATAGGGTAGCCGCGGTGCAGTAGGATACCTTCACCACCATCAATATAGGTAATGGCAGACTGGCAGGAAGAGGTGGCCATAAAGCCGGGGTCATAGGTAAACAGGCCTTTTGCACCTAGACCGCGTACGTCAATAACGTCAGGACCTTGAGTGCCGGAGTACATGGGTAGTTCAATCGGCTCATCTAGGCCGTCTACCGTTAATGTTGCTTTCCTGTCAGCCATAGTGGCCTCCTTTCGAGTTCGGGTTGGGACGTCACGTCGATATTTCGCATACCGCGCCGGCGAAAAGGCTCGCCCACTATAGAAGGGTGCGACAAATTGTCAATTAGCCTAAACGCTAGTTTGGTTTTGACAAAACTGTTTTGTTGAATAGTATTTGTATAAGATTGCCGTGCCGTGACTACATCGTTGTATATGAGATATTTGGTGTATTGTTTACACTACGTATCCACTATAGCGATGCTGCAGTGCAAAATCGACCGACTAAGACGTAAATTCATTGCACCATGGTCGAGTAAGGTCTTAGTTCGGTTTGTCAGCGGGGGCTAAGGTTCTTATAATCCTTGGCGCGCGACACCGGCAGGAAAGTGGTCGTGCCCGACTTGGCAACGGCCGAGCCCCTTCCAGCAACCACTGCCCGCTCGGGCCATTCCCGACCTGTCGCAGAGCGGGCCAAAAGAGTGTGTATAAAGCCGTGAATAGCAAACGACCCGTAAACCTAGACCTTTCGACGATACATTTTCCACTTCCAGCATTAACATCGATCGCCCACCGCATCACGGGTGTCATCTTGTTCGTTGGCCTGATCTTCGCTTTTTGGGCGCTGAGTAAATCTCTCTCTTCGCCCGCTGGCTTTAACGCTGTTAGCAGCGCTCTAGCCGATAACTTTCTAGCGAAATTGATCGCGTGGGGACTGCTATCGGCTCTCGCCTTTCACTTTGTGGCGGGTATCAAGCACCTGCTCATGGATGCCGATATCGGTGTCACCCTTGAAGGCGGCGTGAAAAAAGCGCAGATCACCGTCGTGGTCAGTGCCGTTCTGATTATTTTGGCAGGAGTTTGGGTATGGTAACTAACATCACAAGTTTCGGCCGCAGCGGGCTGTCTGACTGGTTGATTCAGCGCGTCTCTGCGGTGGTTCTGGCGCTCTATACGATTTTTATCGTTGCCTATCTCCTGTTTAATCCGGACTTGGATTATTACGCCTGGAGCGGCCTGTTCGCCCAAACGTGGATGCGGATATTCTCTCTGCTGGCCTTTATCTCACTGGCAGCGCACGCCTGGGTCGGCCTTTGGACCGTGACGACCGACTATCTCAAATCCACCAATGTGCGTGTAGGTGCTCAGATGCTAATTATTCTGGCCATCTTCATTTACTTGGTGTGGAGCATTCAAATTCTGTGGGGAGCTTGATACATGTCTAACCTTCGTAGCCTGACATTTGACGCCATTATCATCGGTGGCGGTGGCTCTGGCCTGCGTGCTGCACTCGAGCTTGCCAAGTCCGGGAAAAAGACAGCTGTACTGTCAAAAGTGTTCCCGACTCGCTCTCACACCGTTTCTGCTCAGGGCGGTATCACGTGTGCCATTGCGTCTGCAGACCCAGATGATGACTGGCGCTGGCACATGTATGACACCGTCAAGGGCGGCGACTATATCGCCGACCAGGATGCATCGGAATATATGTGTTCTGAAGGCCCGAAGGCGGTCTTTGAGCTTGAGCATATGGGGCTGCCGTTCTCACGCTTCGATAACGGCCGTATTTATCAGCGTCCGTTTGGTGGGCAGTCGAAGAACTTTGGTGAAGGCGGCCAGGCGGCACGTACTTGTGCAGCCGCTGACCGTACCGGTCATGCGCTGTTGCACACGCTGTACCAGAACAATCTTAAGAACAATACGACGTTCTTGAATGAATGGTACGCGGTGGATTTGGTCAAAAACGCCGAGGGCGATGTAGTGGGTTGTATCGCCATGTGCATCGAAACGGGCGAAGTGGTTCACGTTAAGTCGAAAGCCACTGTGCTGGCGACCGGCGGAGCGGGGCGTATTTACGCTTCAACCACCAATGCCCTGATCAATACCGGTGATGGTATCGGCATGGCGCTGCGTGCCGGCTTCCCGATGCAGGATATGGAAATGTGGCAGTTCCATCCGACCGGTATTTACGGTGCGGGCACGCTGGTCACCGAAGGGTGTCGCGGTGAAGGTGGTTACCTGATCAATAAAGATGGCGAACGCTTTATGGAGCGTTACGCGCCGAATGCCAAAGACCTGGCGGGTCGCGACGTTGTCGCGCGCTCGATGGTCATGGAAATTCTGGAAGGTCGCGGCTGCGGCGAGAAAGGCGACCACGTCTTCTTGAAGCTTGATCACCTGGGCGAAGAAGTCCTTGGTAAACGTCTACCTGGTATCGTTGAGCTTTCCAAAACATTTGCTCACGTAGATCCGGCAAAAGATCCTATTCCGGTCGTGCCGACGTGTCACTATATGATGGGCGGTATTCCGACCAATATTCATGGTCAGGCGATTACTCAGGACGATAGCGGTAACGATCATATCGTTAACGGCTTGTATGCCTGCGGTGAAGCGGCGTGTGTATCCGTTCACGGGGCTAACCGCTTGGGCGGTAACTCTCTGCTAGACTTAGTCGTATTCGGTCGCGCGGCGGGTATGTTCATCGAGAGTGCGCTGAACGAAGGTATCGAATATCTGGATGCCTCCGAGTCTGATATCGAATCTGCCATGAAGCGTATTACTCGCTGGAACGAGTCAGACGGCGGCGAGAGCATTCCTGCGCTGAAAGCTGAGCTACAAGACATCATGCAGACCTCTTTCGGTGTTTTCCGCGAAGAGAAAAACATGCAGGAAGGTGTCAAAAAGCTGGATGAGCTGCGCAGCCGTATTGCCAATGCCCACCTGCCTGACAAGTCCAATGCCTTTAATACCGCGCGTGTTGAAGCGTTAGAACTCGATAACCTGATGGAAGTGGCAGAAGCAACGGCGATTGCTGCCCTTGAGCGTAATGAAAGCCGTGGTGCTCACTCACGCTACGACTATCCTGACCGTGATGATGTCAACTGGCTGAAACACTCGCTCTACTTCCCCGCGACAAAAGAGCTGAAGAAGCGCGATGTGAACTTTAAGCCGAAAACCGTTGATACGTTCGAGCCAAAGGTTCGTACCTACTAATCTCCGTAATGAGAGGGAGTCACCATGTCCAATCTTCAGGTATCCGTGTACCGCTACAACCCGGAAACCGACTCCGCACCTTATATGCAGGAGTTTCAGGTCGATACCAAAGGCCGCGATGTGATGGTGCTGGATGTTCTTCATATGATGAAAGAACAAGACAGCGGGCTGGCATTTCGTCGTAGCTGCCGCGAAGGCGTTTGCGGTTCCGACGGCATGAACATGAACGGTAAAAACGGCCTAGCGTGTATTACGCCGCTGTCAGATGTTGTGAAAGGCAATAAATTAACATTACGCCCGCTACCGGGCTTGCCGGTTATCCGCGACATGGTTGTGGATATGGCGTTGTTCTATAAGCAGTACGAGCGCATTCAGCCGTACCTGCAAAATGACGAACCAGCGCCAGCCATTGAGCGCCTGCAGTCGCCGGAAGAACGCGATAAGCTAGACGGCTTGTACGAGTGTATTCTGTGTGCGTGCTGCTCGACCTCTTGCCCGTCGTTCTGGTGGAACCCAGATAAGTTTGTCGGGCCAGCGGGTCTTTTGCAGTCTTATCGTTTCTTGGCGGATTCGCGCGACAATGCGACCAGTGAGCGCCTGACAGATTTAGAAGATCCGTTCTCTGTGTTTCGCTGCCGGGGCATCATGAACTGCGTGGCGGTTTGCCCGAAAGGTCTCAACCCCACGCGTGCGATTGGTAAGATCCGTGAGATGCTGTTAGCCGATGCGACCTAAGAAAAAGCGAGTGCCACTTAAGTTGCGCATCAATGCCACTTAAATCCAAGCGCTTCGCTTGTTATCATAGGGAACGTTAGGTGGTGCGACGGTGAGTCGCACCACCTAACCAGCCAAGTTTAAAAGCCGGTGCCGCGAGTACCGGCTTTTGAGCATGGACTGATTAGCAAAGAGCTACGCATATAAAGAACTACTTATGTAAAGAACGACGTAAGTAAGTAAAGAAAGAGTTAGCAAAAGCAGTAAAAACAAACTGCTGTCGTACAAGTGGTAAGGGCTTCCGACCATGGGTCGGCGCCGCCGGCAAACGTCCCGCCCCGCCGGCAGGGCAATAGCGTTGTCGTCGCTTTGCGTGGCGATACCGATACCACCCCATCAGTGCAGGGTGACCGAGAGATGCAACAAGGCATAATGGAGTTGATGTGGCGTTCCTCTCACGTTAGTGGTGGCAATGCCCACTACGTGGAAGCGCTTTACGAGCAGTACCTCGATGATCCCAATGCTGTCCCGGACGAGTGGCGTAATTATTTTGATTCGCTACCGCGTCCCGAAGGCAGTGCCTCTCACGATGTTCCACTTAGCCCGATTCGTGATCAGTTCTACCAGCTGGGGCGTGAAGCACGCCCAGGCCGTGTAGCGGCCGCTGTCGACAGCGGCGAAAACAAAAAGCAGGTGAAAGTCCTGCAGCTGATTAACGCTTATCGTTTCCGTGGGCATCAGAAGGCCAATATCGACCCGCTAGGACTGCGAAATCCCACCCCCGTTCCGGATCTAGACCTCTCCTTCCATCAGCTTTCTAAAGCAGACTTGGACGTTGAGTTCCAGACCGGTTCTTTCTTTTTAGGTGCCGATAAAGCACCGCTGCGTGACATCGTCGACGCCCTGGAGCGCACCTATTGCCGCTCTATCGGCTGCGAAATCATGCACATTGTCGATACCGAAGAGAAACGTTGGCTGCAGCGTCGTTTTGAAACGGTGCGCAGTATGCCCAAGTTCAGCGACGATGTACGCAAGCATGTACTTGAGCGCTTGACGGCAGCTGAAGGGTTGGAAAACTACCTCGCGTCCAAGTACCCAGGGACGAAGCGTTTCGGCCTTGAAGGGGGTGAAACCTTTATTCCGATGATGGACGAGTTGATCCAGCGTGCCGGTGGTTACGGTACCAAGGAAGTCGTTATCGGCATGGCGCACCGCGGCCGTCTCAACCTTTTGGTCAATATTCTGGGCAAAAACCCGACGGATCTGATTGACGAGTTCGATGGCAAAAAAGTCATTGAACGGGGTTCCGGTGATGTCAAATATCACCAGGGCTTCAGTTCCAACGTCATGTCGCCGGGCGGTGAGGTGCATCTAGCGCTATCGTTTAACCCGTCGCACTTGGAAATTGTCGCGCCTGTGGTAGAAGGCTCGGTACGCGCTCGCCAAGATCGTCGCGATGACTCGGCAGGCGATAAAGTCCTGCCCATCAATGTGCATGGTGATGCGGCCTTTGCCGGCCAGGGCGTGGTGATGGAGACATTCCAGATGTCTCAAACTCGCGCGTACAAGACCGGCGGCACCGTCCATATCGTGATCAATAACCAGGTGGGCTTTACCACGTCCCATCCGCTAGATGCTCGCTCGACCGAGTATTGCACCGATATCGCTAAAATGGTTCAAGCGCCGATTTTCCATGTTAATGGCGATGATCCTGATGCGGTGCTGCATGCCACCCAAGTGGCGCTGGATTACCGTCAGCAATTTAAGAAAGATGTCGTCATCGATTTGGTGTGTTATCGCCGCCGTGGCCATAACGAAGCAGATGAGCCTTCCGGTACTCAGCCGATGATGTACACCAAAATCAAACAGCATCCTTCAGCGCGCTCGCTGTTCATTGAAAGCCTGATACAAGACGGTGTGGTCAGTGACGATGAAGCCAAGGCGATGGTCGAGAAATACCGTGAAGACCTGACGGCAGGCAACCACGTAGCTAACGCGCTGGTGCAAGAGCCTAACACCTCGCTATTTGTCGACTGGCAACCCTATATCGGCCACGAGTGGACCGGCAATGCCGACACGACGGTGGATATGAAGCTGTTGCAAAAATTAGCAGCGAAGATGTGCACTATCTCCGATGGGATCGACGTGCAGCGCCAGGTCGCCAAGATATATGACGACCGTCGCAAGATGCAGGCCGGTGGCATGGGTCTCAACTGGGGCTTTGCGGAAACGCTGGCGTACGCCACGCTCATTGACCAAGGTCACCCCGTCCGGATTACCGGCCAAGACGTCGGGCGAGGCACTTTCTCACACCGCCACGCGGTAGTGCACAACCAGAAAGACGGTACCACCTATGTGCCGCTGCAAAATCTGAAGGAAGGGCAGCCGCGCTTTACGATCCATGACTCTTACTTATCAGAAGAAGCCGTGCTGGCATTTGAGTACGGCTATTCCACCACTGCACCGAATGATTTGGTGGTCTGGGAAGCGCAGTTTGGTGACTTCTTCAACGGCGCCCAAGTCGTCGTGGATCAGTTCATCTCCTCGGGTGAAACCAAATGGGGGCGGCTATGTGGTTTGACCATGTTGCTACCGCACGGGTACGAAGGCCAGGGTCCTGAGCACTCGTCAGCACGCCTTGAGCGCTTCTTGCAGATGTGTGCCGAGCACAACATGCAGGTATGCGTGCCGACTACACCGGCACAGATTTTCCATCTGCTGCGTCGTCAGGTGATTCGTCCGCTGCGTAAACCGCTAGTGGTAATGACGCCGAAGTCATTGTTGCGCCATAAAGAAGCGATTTCACATCTGGATGATCTGGCGTATGGCAAGTTCTTCATGGTGCTGCCTGACCAGGCTAAATTAGCACCAGAGAAAGTAACACGCGCTATTTTGTGTGCGGGTAAGGTCTATTACGACTTGGCGGCTTGGCGTGTTGATAATGACCGTCAGGACACTGCCATCATTCGCCTTGAGCAGCTCTATCCTTTCCCGAAAGAGGAACTTCTGGAAACGCTTCAAGCGTATTCCCAGTTGGAGGACATTGTGTGGTGTCAGGAAGAACCGCTCAATCAGGGCGCTTGGTATCCCAGCCAGCACCACATGCGTGCCGTGGCCGATATGCTCAAAGAAGGCTTAGGCGGCAAATTGAAGTTCGCTGGGCGACCGGCTTCCGCTGCACCGGCGGCAGGCTATATGTCCGTTCACACTGAACAGCAGCGCCAGCTGGTGGAAGACGCTTTTAATCTATAAGCGCCCACCGGATTTAAAGAATCTATAAGGGAAACGACATGGCTACCGAGATCAAAGCGCCAAACTTTCCAGAATCCGTTGCCGAAGGCACTGTAGCGGCTTGGCATAAAAAGCCAGGCGACAGTGTTGAGCGTGACGAGCTGATTGTTGAAATTGAAACCGACAAAGTGGTGCTTGAAGTTGTCGCACCGGAAGCGGGCACTCTGACCGATGTCATGGTCGAAGAGGGTGATACCGTAGAGTCCGAGCAGGTATTGGGCAAGATCGGTGAAGGCAGTGCTTCTGGTGACAGCGGTTCTGGCGACAGTGATGACAGTGATAAAGAAGACAAACCCTCTGACACCGCGAGCGAAGGAAAAGCAGAAGAGAAGAAAGCCAGCGGTGGTAACGGCGGCGGTGGCCAGCAGCACGAAGTGAAGGCACCGTCCTTTCCTGAGTCTGTGCAGGAAGGTACCGTGGCCACGTGGCATAAAAAAGTCGGCGAAGCGGTCAAGCGCGATGAAGTG
This sequence comes from Vreelandella salicampi, assembly GCF_013415105.1. Lineage (GTDB taxonomy): Bacteria > Pseudomonadota > Gammaproteobacteria > Pseudomonadales > Halomonadaceae > Vreelandella > Vreelandella salicampi. The sequence goes on along the minus strand of NZ_JACCDF010000001.1, from coordinate 317,215 downwards.
CTGGCAGATATCGAAACCGACAAGGTTGTGCTCGAAGTGGTCGCTCCAGCGGATGGTGCGCTCGCCGAGATTAAAGCCGAAGAAGGCAGTCAAGTTGCCTCTGAGGAAGTGCTGGCTATCTTCGCTGAAGGTGCTGGCGGCGATAGCAGCAATAATAGCACTGGTGCTGATTCGACACCGCATAAAGCCGAAAGCAGTGCCGATGACGGCAGCGGTGATGAGAAGGTCGGCGACAAAATTCTTGCGCCGGCCGCGCGTAAAATGGTGGCCGAGTACGACCTGGACGTTGCCAAGATTGAGGGCACCGGCAAAGGTGGCCGCATCTTGAAAGAAGACGTTCAGAAAGCGGTTAAAGGCGGCTCTGCCAAGAAGGCGTCGGGCGGCTCTGCGGCTCCCAAAGGCACCGCTACGGCGGCGCCGGTGGTAGAAGGCGAGCGCCCCGAGAAGCGAGTACCCATGAGCCGCTTGCGCCAAACCATTGCCAAGCGCTTGGTTCAAGCCCAGCAAACTGCGGCGATGCTGACCACCTATAACGAGGTGGATATGGGCGCAGTGATGGATTTGCGTGCCCAGTACAAAGACACCTTCCTCAAGGCTCACGACACCAAGCTTGGCTTTATGGGCTTCTTCGTCAAAGCGGCTTCAGAGGCGCTTAAGCGCTTCCCGGATGTCAACGCCTCCATCGATGGGACGGATATCGTCTACCACGGCTACCAGGATATCGGCGTGGCGGTCTCCACCGACCGCGGCTTGGTGGTGCCGGTGCTACGCGATACCGACAGCATGAAGATCGCCGATGTTGAGAAAACGATCGTTGACTTCGGTAAGCGTGCGCGCGATGGCAAACTGGGCATCGACGAGATGCAGGGCGGCACCTTCACGATCACCAATGGCGGTATCTTCGGGTCGCTCATGTCGACCCCGATCATTAACCCGCCGCAAACGGCTATCCTGGGCATGCACAAAATCCAGGAACGCCCCATGGCGGTCAACGGGAAGGTCGAAATTCGCCCCATGATGTACCTGGCGGTTTCTTACGACCACCGTATGATCGACGGCAAAGACGCGGTGCAATTCCTAGTGACCATGAAAGAGTTGCTGGAAGATCCCGCGCGCCTGCTGCTAGACGTGTAAGGATCGCGACTAACCTCGTAGATACGCTTAATCGCACTTAGCCCTCTCCCCACAAGGGAGAAGGCAACCAAGCTAAAGGAGCCAACATGGCTGACAAGTTTGATGTGATCGTTATTGGTGCCGGCCCCGGCGGTTACGTATCCGCTATCCGTGCAGCACAACTCGGGTTGAAAGCGGCCTGTGTTGAAAAATGGATCGGTAAAGAAGGCAACGTTGTTCATGGCGGTACTTGCTTGAACGTCGGCTGTATCCCGTCCAAAGCGCTGCTGGAAGCCTCGCACAAGTTCGTTGAAGCGAAGCACGACTTCGATGATATGGGCATAGAGGCGGGTGACGTCACCATGGACGTCAAAAAAATGATGGCGCGCAAGGACAAGATCGTTAAGAACTTGACCGGCGGTATCTCGGGTCTGTTCAAGGCCAACGGCGTTACGGCTATCGAAGGTACCGGTAAAGTCGTTTCGAATAAGCAGGTCGAAGTGACCGATGCTGACGGTAATGCCACCACGTACGATGCCGACAATATCGTCATCGCCGCGGGTTCTGTGCCGGTGGAAATTCCCCCCACGCCACTGACGGAAGGCTTAATTGTCGATTCCACTGGCGCGCTGGAGTTCCAAGAAACGCCGAAGCGCCTGGGCGTTATCGGTGCGGGTATTATCGGCTTGGAACTGGGTAGCGTGTGGAACCGCCTGGGTTCTGAGGTCACGGTGTTGGAGGCGATGGACTCCTTCCTACCGATGGTCGATGGCGCTATTGGCAAAGAGACGCAAAAGCTACTCAAAAAGCAGGGCTTGGATATCAAGCTGGGTGCTCGCGTGACCGGTTCGGAAACCAACGGCGACGAAGTCGTTGTTAAGTACACCGACGCCAATGGCGAGCAGGAGATGACCTTCGACAAACTGATCGTTTCTGTCGGTCGTCGTCCTTACACTAAAGGCGTGATTGCCGACGGCGTCAGCGTTGAGCTTGATGAGCGCGGATTTATCTTTGTCGACGATCAGTGCCGTACCAACGTGCCGGGCGTTTACGCGATCGGTGATTGTGTACGCGGCCCGATGTTGGCGCACAAAGCCTCGGAAGAAGGCATCATGGTGGCGGATGTCATCGCTGGCCAAAAAGCCGAGATGAATTACGACACCATTCCGAACGTGATCTATACCTTCCCGGAAGTCGCTTGGGTGGGTATCACCGAGGAAGAAGCCAAAGCCAAAGGTCTTAAGGTGAAAACCGGCAGCTTCCCGTTTGCAGCGAGCGGTCGGGCAATGGCGAATAACGCCACCGAAGGTCAAGCGAAGATCATCGCGGATGCAGACACGGATCGTATCCTTGGCATGCACATCGTCGGCCAGCACGCTGGTGAGATGATTGCTCAAGGCGTTATCGCGATGGAGTTTGGCTCTAGTGCGGAAGACTTGGCCCTAACCTGCTATGCACACCCGACCATGTCGGAAGCCGTGCACGAAGCAGCCCTAGCGGTGGAAGGACACGCCATTCATATGGCAAACCGCAAAAAGCGTAAATAACGTAATGAAGTAACAAAAAAGCGCCACCAATCGGTGGCGCAACACTTTCGGCCATGTCTTTTCATTTGTGGTGAAAGACAGGAATCGAAAGTACGGGGATGGGGAGTACGTTAATGGCTTGCCATCATTCGAGTCACATGCAACCAATGGCATGAATCGATGAACCTTCACGAGTATCAAGGCAAACAGCTGTTTGCCGATTATGGTCTGCCAGTGTCCAAAAGTTTTGCAGTGGACACTCCTGAAGAAGCAGCAGAAGCATGCAAAAAGATCGGTGGCGACATGTGGGTGGTAAAAGCCCAGGTGCATGCCGGTGGTCGTGGTAAAGCAGGCGGCGTTAAGCTTATTAAAGACCCTGCCGATGCTAAAGCCTTCGCCGAGCAGTGGCTGGGTAAAAACTTGGTGACGTTCCAGACCGATGAACACGGTCAGCCGGTTTCCAAGATTCTGATCGAGACCTGCACCGATATCGCCGATGAGCTTTATCTGGGTGCCGTCGTCGACCGTACGACCCGCCGCGTGGTCTTTATGGCCTCTACCGAAGGCGGCGTAGAAATCGAGAAAGTTGCCGAAGAAACGCCGGAAAAAATTCTCAAAGCCGAGATCGACCCGCTGGTTGGCGCACAGCCGTACCAAGCGCGTGAGCTGGCCTTTGCGCTAGGCCTTTCTGGCGATCAGGTCAAGCAGTTCACCAAGGTCTTCCTGGGACTGTCTAAGCTGTTCCACGATAAAGACCTGGCGCTGTTAGAGATTAACCCGCTGGTTATCACTGACGAAGGCAATCTCCACTGTCTCGACGCCAAACTTGGGCTGGACAGCAACGCACTGTACCGTCACCCAGACCTCCAGGCGATGCGTGACCCGTCGCAGGAAGACGAGCGCGAAGCGGAAGCCGCTGCGTGGGAACTTAACTATGTCGCGCTCGATGGCAACATCGGCTGCATGGTGAATGGCGCAGGCTTGGCCATGGGCACCATGGACATCGTCAACCTGAACGGCGGTAAACCGGCCAACTTCCTCGATGTTGGCGGCGGCGCTACCAAAGAGCGCGTAGCGGAAGCCTTCAAGCTGATTCTCTCTGACGACTCCGTTAAGGCCGTATTGGTCAACATTTTCGGCGGTATCGTACGTTGCGACATGATTGCGGAAGGCATTATCGGTGCCGTTGAGCAGGTCGGTGTCAACGTGCCGGTGGTCGTACGTCTGGAAGGTAACAACGCCGAGCTAGGCACGGAAAAACTCGCGTCTAGCGGTCTGAATATCATCGCGGCTACCAGTCTGACCGACGCGGCTCAGCAGGTCGTTAAAGCGGCGGAGGGCAAGTAATGAGCATCCTGATCGATAAGAACACCAAGGTCATCTGCCAAGGTTTCACTGGTGGCCAAGGTACGTTCCACTCCGAGCAGGCGATTGCCTACGGAACGCAGATGGTCGGTGGTGTGACGCCGGGTAAAGGCGGCCAAGAGCATCTAGGCCTGCCGGTTTTCAACACCGTGAAAGAAGCGGTGGCGAAGACAGGCGCGGAAGCCAGCGTTATCTACGTACCGGCACCGTTCTGTAAAGACTCGATTCTTGAAGCGGCCAACGCCGGTATCAAGCTCATCGTGTGTATTACCGAAGGCATCGCCACACTCGACATGCTCGAAGCGAAAGTGAAATGCGACGAGCTGGGCGTACGCCTGATCGGCCCGAACTGCCCGGGTGTTATCACCCCGGGTGAGTGCAAAATCGGCATCATGCCGGGGCACATCCACCAGCCGGGCCGTGTCGGCATCGTATCGCGTTCGGGCACATTGACCTACGAAGCGGTCAAGCAGACCACCGATCACGGCTTTGGCCAGTCCACCTGTGTGGGCATCGGCGGCGATCCGATTCCGGGCTCTAACTTTATCGATATTCTCGAGCTGTTTGAGAACGATCCGAAGACCGAAGCGATCGTCATGATCGGTGAAATCGGCGGTACGGCGGAAGAAGAAGCCTCGGCTTACATCAAAGCCAACGTTTCCAAGCCCGTTGTCTCTTACATTGCCGGTGTCACCGCACCTCCCGGTAAGCGTATGGGCCACGCTGGCGCAATCATTTCAGGCGGTAAAGGTACTGCCGACGAGAAGTTTGCCGCGTTGGAAGACGCCGGTGTCAAAACCGTGCGTTCGCTGGCTGAAATCGGCGATGCATTGAAAGAAGTGACTGGCTGGTAAGCACTTGTTTTACCTGCCAATCTTAAAAGAGCACCTTCGGGTGCTCTTTTTTTGTCCGGTCGGGCAGCTTACGTGGAAACGCCAGCCCTAGGGGCTACGTTTGAACAACCGAATCCCGTAACGTAAGAAAAACGGGGCTCCGGCGGCTAAATAGAGATGATAGCTGACCAGTCGCCATATCAGCACGGCAGCGGCAGCTTGTTCGGCGGCCATTAACGGCAGTAGCAAAGAACCCACCCCGACTTCAGCCGCGCCGGCCCCTCCAGGCAAAAAGCTTAACTGGCTGGCGGCCATGGCCAGCATTTGGGTCAAGAACGTCCACTCCCAATCGACATTGCCACCTACGCCCAGCACGGCCAAATACAGCAGGCTGTAACGCATCAGCCAGTGCAAGGTGGTCAGCAAGAGCATCGCAAGCAGAGTGGTGCGCGGAAGCGACAGCGTTACCGTTAACGCTTGGCGAAAACCCAGAAAGCCACGGGCAAGCCGTCGACGACGGTTACGGCTTAGCCAAGTAAGCCTGAAGCGCCGAACCCGCAATAAGCGGGGCAGGTGATAGACCAGCAGGCAAACCAGCAAAGCGATCAGCGCCAAGCCAGCCAGTGCCGATTGCACCAGCGCCTGATGCGGCCAGTCGACCTCGTTGGTTAGCGAAAACAGTACCAGCCCGCCGAGCATGCTAAGAAAGAACAGCATGTCGCAGCCCTGGTCAATCAGGAAGACAGCGCTGCCTTTGGATGGGGGAAAACCGCGCTGTGCCAATAGCAACAGCAGCGTGGCAGGCCCCCCGCTGCCGCCAGGCGTGGCGCACAGGGCAAATTTAGACGCCAACTCAATGCCTAAGGCACCTCGCTGGCCAAGCGCTCCAGCCCGCCCCCCTAGCATTAAACGCAACCGTGCGGCGTTCAAATTCCAACACAGAAACGCGAGTAGTAGCATGAGCATCAGAACGCCTAGTGGGAACTGCTTGACGCGATGCCACGCCTCAAGGCCGCCGATCCATGCGGTTAGCAGCAATGGCAATCCCAGTGCCATCGCCATCATCACAGCGTGCAGTGGTTGCCAACGCAGCCAGCTTTTGGGCTTAGCGATGCTGAGGGAGCGCATAGGGCAAGCTGTCATCGCGTAAGGTGCCATAGTGAGCCAGTAAGGCGTGCATCACGCTATCCCAGTTGAAGTGGCGCTCCACATAACGTCGCGCATAATGGCCACTGGCTGCGACGTCGTTGCTGAATAATGCCGTACAGGCTTCGGCCATGGCCGATGGGTCGAGGGGACGGCATAAAATACCGGCGCCAAGCGGTACATTCTCGGCAAGCGCACCGGCCCTGGCACCAATCACCGGCGTACCACAGGCCATGGCCTCCTGGGCGATCAACCCAAAGGTTTCCCGTGTGCCCGCATGCAGCAAGGCATCGCTACTGGCTAAGGCGGCGGCGACTTCATGCGCGCCACAGCAGCGGTCGACCACGGTGACATTCGTGGGTACCTGATGCGGCATGCCTGGCCCCATCAACAACAAATGATAATCGCTGCCTAGCTGGCGCATTGTTGAAAGCAGCACATCGATATTTTTCTCGCGGGAGTTGCGCCCGACAAAGATCAGCAGTTTTTTATCGCTGGGCAATCCCATCGCTTGGCGGAAGGCGGGATCACGCTGCTGAGGGTTAAATAGGTTTAAATCGACGCCTAATGGCTGTACGCGAACGTTTTCTACTCCCCAGTCCTGTAGCCGATTGGCCATTGCCTGACACGGCGCCAATACGCTATCGAACCGGCGATATAGCCTTGTGACGTAACCAATCAAACGCTGACGTACGTGACGCCCAAAGCGGTCGCCCATCAGGCGCGGCAAGTCCGAGTGATAAAACCCGACCACCGGAATGCCAAGCCTTTGTCCTGCCTCAAGCGCTGCCCAGGCGGTCACATAAGGATCGCCAGCTTCAATGATATCCGGTTGGAGCCGGAGCAGCGCATCGCGCCACGGGGCGGCGCGCAATGGAAAGCGATAGCCTTGCCCTAAGGGTAAGTGCAATGCCGGTAAAGTATGTAGGTCACCTAGACTGTCTCGTTCCGCTCCCGGTACCAGCAGGCTGGTACGCAAGTCAGGGTAGTGTGAAAAGACGCGATGCTTGGCCTGCAAATAGGTACGTACGCCACCACTGGCGGGGGCGTGAAACATCGTTACATCAGCGATGTGCAAGGTAACCTCCGAGCCACATGAATGTCATAAGGATACCTTAAACAACAAATAAGTCAGTTCGACGACAGTGACCGCTTGGTCGTTAGCCTGCCTTTGTGTAAGACACTTTCGCTTGTTCTATGGCCGGGATAGATTTATTATACCATCCATTCAGATGGTAAATGGAATCTATAGGGATGCCATGGTAAGTAGGAAAGGTATCTCGCTATTAAGGTTTTCCACGATTAATGCAATGGGACATTACACATGAGCGTGCATGAATTACGCCGCAAGAGCGGCGATTCCAGCGAGAAGATCACCATCAATTTAGGCGTCGTGGACCTAGGACAGATCGATCTGCTGGTCCAGGAGGGGTTCTACTCCAATCGAACCGATCTGATTCGGACGGCCATCCGCAACCAGTTGGCGACCCATGCCGACGTCGTCAAAGAGACTGTGACTCGCAAGGCATTTGTGCTGGGGCTTGAACATTACCGTCGCGTGGATCTGGAAGCACTGCAGTCGGCGGGGGAAATGTTGCAGATTCAGGTCCTGGGGATGGCCAGCATAGCCGATGACGTATCACCGGAGCTTGCCCGCGCCACCATCGAGTCGGTGGTGGTATTGGGCGCTCTCAATGCCAGCGCGGCGGTCAAGGCCGCCCTGGCAGACCGAATCCACTGAATAGCTAAATAGGCACATTGACGATGATTGATGCCACCATGACGAAGCGAATGGAAGAGGCGACGCGACTCACGCGTGCCGGAAAGCTGCAAGAGGCCATGGCCCTTCTCCAGGGCGGTATGCCTGAAACGGAGGCTGAGGGCACGCCGAGACAACCTTCCTGGGGAGGCAACACCTTTGAGGGCACCTGCGAGGCCGTCGACGAAGACGTCACGGTCTCGAAGCCAGACCCGGCACCATCTTCTGCGTTTGGCCGGGCGCGTCAGACGAATGCGAACACGGGCAGATTTACTGCTGGGCGTTTTACCAGCCGTGTGGGCACACGCGATTACAAACTCTATATCCCCAGTGGCTATCACGGGCAGGCACTTCCGTTGGTCGTCATGCTGCATGGCTGTACGCAAAACCCCGATGACTTCGCCACCGGGACCGACATGAACCGGCTGGCCGAAGAGCAGCATTTTTGCGTGCTTTATCCGGCCCAGCCGACGACCGCTAACACGTCAAAGTGTTGGAACTGGTTCAAGGCCGAAGACCAACAGCGCGAGGGAGGTGAGCCAGCAATCTTGGCCGGCATGACCCGCCAAGTGATCGATACACATGGGCTTGATACTTCCCAAGTCTATGTCGCTGGGCTCTCGGCAGGCGCGGCGATGGCGACCACTCTGGCAATGACCTACCCAGACCTGTTTGCGGCGGTGGGTGTACACTCTGGGTTGCCACACGGTGTGGCCAAGAGCCTTCCCGATGCCTTGGGCGCCATGCAGGGAGGCGCCGGGCCTCTCGGCGGCGGCACAGCGCAAAAAACCACATGGGCGTCGGACGTGCCAGCGATCATCTTTCATGGTGACCATGACACCACCGTACACCCCAGCAATGCGGATCGCGTTGCCGCTCAGTACAGCGCGTCGCGTCAAGCAGGGGCGACAGTGGAGAAGGGGAAGGTAGCCAATGGCCACGGCTATACCTGTACCACGCACCATAATGCGAAAGGCGAAACTCATCTGGAGCAGTGGCAGGTACACGGGGCGGGCCACGCCTGGTCGGGGGGCAGCACGAAAGGAAGCTATACCGACCCGAAAGGCCCCAATGCCACCAAGGAAATGCTGCGCTTTTTCTTTCAGCACCAGCAGGTAAATGGTTTGGGGGCTAGAGAAAGGCCGGTGAAATAACGGTTGCCACCAACACAACGCCGGCGCCTTAAAGGCGCCGGCGTTGGTTTTAATGGCCTAACAAGTGCTTCTTAATGGCGTATCTTAATGGCTTAGCAACGTTTATTCAGCAGGCTTGGCCACCAGCGAGCGGGTCTCTTCGCGGGCTTCAGTGAGCACCACTCGAAGCGGATCGCCAAGTTTGTAACGCTCTTCGCCTTCGATCTGGATACGACCCTCTTTATCGTCAATGACCACTTTACTGCGGTCACTGTGCATCAACGGTGCGGGCACGAACGCCGTTGCGCCATTTTCCAGCAGACGAACGCGCATACCGCCACGGTTGATGGCCATGATTTCGGCTTCAAAGGTGTCCTGGTTCTGCGCGGCGGGGGTTAGGTAACGCACATAGAGCCAGTCTTTGACATCGCGTTCGGCCATGCGATTGAGGCGGCGGCGCTCGGTCAGCTGCTCGGTGAGCTGCTGGCTGGCTTCAGCCGGTGCCTGTTCGCCTTTTAGCACACGTTTGATCAAACGGTGGTTGACCATATCGCCGTACTTACGAATTGGCGAGGTCCAGGTCGCATAGGCGGTTAGGCCTAAGCCAAAGTGTGGCCCAGGCTGTGCGGACATGTTAGTGAAGCCTTGGAAGCGGCGAAGGCGCGCATCGAGCCAGGCGTCGTCGCGGCTTTCCAGTTCGCGCTTGAGTTCTTTATAGCGCGGAAGTTCGGTAAGAGCTTCGCGTTCCACGTTAATCTCTTGCCCGGCGAGGAACTCTTGGGCCGCTTCCGCCTTTTCTGGCTCAAACGCACGGTGAACGTTAAAGATGCCGTGACCGATATGCTGGGCCAAGAAGTCCGCGCAGCAGGCGTTGGCCGCAATCATTGACTCTTCGATCATGCGATTGGCGATGCGCCGCTCTTCGGTGCGTACATTGAGTACGTTGCCGGCCTCATCCAGATCGAATACATAGTCGGGGCGGTCTTTAAACACCAATGCATGCTCTTCGCGCCATTGGGTGCGGGCAAGGGTTAAATCGCGCAGCGCTTTAAGCTGCTCGTCTATCCCATTTTCAGGCGCCCAATCCCCTTGACCGTCAAGCCAGTCAGAGACATTGTCATAGGCCAGTTTGGCGTGGGATTTCACCGTGGCAGCAAAGAAGCGGTAGTCGCCCAGGCTGCCGTCGGCGTTGATATCGAGTGTACACGCCAGTGCCGGGCGCTCTTTGCCTTCCCACAGCGAGCAAAGATCATCGGCCAGCTGCTCAGGCAGCATCGTGACGTTTTGCCCGGGCAGGTACACGGTGAAAGCGCGCGTACGTGCTTCTAGGTCCGCCGCGTGGCCTTCTTCAACGTAAGCCGTGGGGTCGGCAATGGCAACGCACATACGCCAGCCGCCTTCTTCGCGCGGCACAACGTGCAAGGCGTCGTCCATGTCGCGGGTTTTTTCATTGTCGATGGTGAAAAACGCCTCATCGGTCAGGTCTTCACGCACCAAGCCTTCATCGTGCATCGGCCATTCGCTGCCGGCATCGGGGCACTCTTGCTCTAGCGCGTGGCGAGCCAGCGTGACGCGCCACGGCACGGCCGGGTCGTCTGATTTCGCCACCAACTCGTCGATCTGGCTAAAGAAGCCGCGATCATTCTCTTTGAGAGGATGACGGACTAAGCGTGCGACGACCCAGTCGCCGTCAGCGATGGTGTTTTCATCCAGGCTATTTTTGATGCGCGCCTTGAGCACATTGCGAATCGAGGGGTGATCGGGGACGACGGCCAAGCGGCCCTCGCGCTTTTGCACCCGCGCGATAAAACGCTCCAGCCCTTGCTCGATAAGCTTTTCAGGCTCGACGGATTTCTTATCGCCGTTTTCATGGATAACGGCTTCGACGCGGTCGCCGTGCAGCACCTGCTTCATCGCGGGGGGCGGCACGAAATAGGATTCACCGTCGTCGGTTTCAAGAAAGCCAAAGCCTTTTTCGGTAGCTTTGATCACCCCTTCGGCACGTGGGGTGGTATCACGAATCTGTTGCTTGAGTGAAGCAAGCACGGAATTGTTTTGCAGCATGAGGTCAATCAATTGGCGAAGGTAGACGGTCACTATACGGATTCATGCCCGCGGCGCCAATCGCCACGGGGGAACATTCTTAATGCACGCTGTCTGGTTGGGGTAAAACGTGACGTATGATGCCAAAACTATTCGTTTTTTGCGTCAAGACGGCGAATTTGCCGCCACAAATCTTGGCGTAGATCCGAAAGCTTGGGCTGCTCTTCCGGTATAAAGGCGAGCGGGCGGCACAGGCGCTGCGCGCGCAGCCCGAGGCGTGCACTGAGAAGCCCGGTAGCAAGCCCTTGCCCGGCGCGGGCGGAGATGCGCCCGGCAAGGTCGAGTGAGAGCATATCCGTTCCCGCCTCAGTCACCATGTCGCTGGCGCCGGCAAAGGCCATGTTGTAAAGCACGCGCCTAAACAGCCGTAAGCGGCTGGCGTAACCCAGCTCTAATCCGTAAAGGCGGCAAAGCCTGTCTACCATGGCGAGGTTGCGCCAGGCCACCAGCGCCATATCCACTAGGGTGAGGGGGCTGATCGCGGTCATGACGGCCGTTTCGCCCGACATGCGCGAAATCAGCCGCTGTGCTTCCCGGTCGCGCGGAGCAAGAAGGTGGTGGTTGAGCAGCGTAAGCGTTTCCTCGCCGCTGTGGTGGGGCTGGCTGGCGTGTTGAAAGGCTTGCCAATGTGGGTCGTCGTCACCCAGGTCGAGCTGTTGGCGTAGCGTCTCGGCCAATTGGTGTGCCTGCTGAGGCGAACGCTGGGGAAGAGCTGAGAGATCTTCGCGTAGCTGTTCGTGACGCTTTAAGCGACGTAAACGGCCGAGCTCTTTCAACAAAGAAAGGCTGCCTAAGCCGATCAGGCTCATGCCGAAAAGCTGCCATGCCATGGTAAGCCACTGCGACTGCTGCCAGGCTTCCGGTAGGCCAGTGATAAGCTCTGCCGCGCCGAGACTGGCGCTGCCAGCGAGGGTAAACAATATCCCCCAGCGCCGCTTTCGGGGGGCGCCAAGGCTCTGTGCGGGCAAGGCGTCGTCATCGTCGCCAGTGGCTTCGGGCTCGGAATGTTGGGTGGTACTGGGGTCAAAGTGGCGGCGCGGCGTTAACGTTGAGGCGTCAAAGTGGGGAGATTCCGGCTGATGACCGTTATCGCTTGGCGTTTCTTGCGCGGGGTCTTGAGACGCGAAGCGGCGGCGTGGTTTGAGCTGCGTCATACGAGTTTATCTCCCATCAGCCAGTCGATGGCGGCATCCATGCGAATATGGGGCAGCGCTTGCGATGGCGTTGGCATCGGGCGGAAATTGGAAAAATCAAAGCCTTGCTGCTGCCAGAAATCCGCCTTGGGTAAGCGGTCGGGCACTTCGCCGGGAAAGTCTAATACCTCTTCACCGCTGAGCGTCGTGCCGAGTAGTGCCGGGATGCGGGTGCCGTTCTCGTTAACCTCGCGTATCTTAGTGGCGCGAATAGAGGCAAGCGACAAGGCTTTGACCGGCACGCCGGCAAAGCGGAGCTCTTTGAGCGGCTCGGCGAGCAGCGCTTCGAGCAAATGCACCACATTACTGTGTTGGTCCGGCGTTACGTGGTCGGCTTTGGTAGCGGCAATGGCAAGTCGGTCAATTTTCGGTGCAAATAGCCGTGTGAGCAGGCTTCGCTTGCCGTAATCAAAGCTTTGCATCAGCTGGGTAAGCGCGCGCGAAAGATCCTCAAAGCGCTCAGGGCCGGCATTGAGGGCGCCGAGCACGTCAACCAGCACGATTTGGCGGTCGAAACGGCGGAAATGGTCGCGATAAAAAGGCCGCACAATATGCTGCTGATAGTAGCGAAAACGGGCGGCCAGTGTCGCGTAGACGCTGTTTTCGGGTAACGCATGGCGCTCTGTATCTGTCAGCGAAAACTTAGCCAGTAGGGTTTCCGGAAGAGGAAAAAACTGCAGTACCGGCGCGCCTTCGTGCTCGCCGGGGAGCAAAAATCGCCCTGGTTGAAGATCGGAAAACCCCGCCGCTTTAGCGCGCTTAAGTCCATCGGCGTAAGCTGCGGCGAGGTCGGCAAGCTCGGTTTCGTCCGCTTCTGCGGTAGGGTCGAGTGTGTCGATGCCGTCGAGCCATTGGCGAAATAAGGCTTGGCGCTGTTCGCCCTGGGGTTGGGTCTGCGCCGCGCACCAACTGTCAAAATCGTGCTGAAGCAGGGGCAGGTCCAAAAGCCATTCGCCAGGGTAGTCGAAAATATCCAGCGTTAAGTGGGCAATATCCGGCGTTAGCCAGCCGCGTTGCGCGGGCCGGTAGCGTAGCTGCAAACGGAGCTCACTAATGCCACGGGTGGGCGCGGGCCAACGCGGTGGATCGGCGTGTAAGGCACTCATCGCTGGGTCGTAAGGAAAGCGCGGTATGCCTAAATCGGGCTGGTTGAGGCGCTGAGCACCGAGTAAGCGGCCCTCTCTTGCCGCGGGGAGGAGATCGAGCTTGGCTTCTACGCCGGCGTGGCGCAGCTGATTCACTAGGGAAGTGAGAAAGGCGGTTTTTCCCGCTTGGGAGAGGCCGGTGACAGCCAGGCGCAGTTGGCGATCCCGGCTGCGCTCCACCAGGTTGCCAAATTCGCGGTTTAGCCGTGCGCGGCTAAAAGGTGGTTGCATAGAGCAAACTCCCTGGTCGTGTTGTCAGTGCGCCAACCACGTTACGTCCCGCTACGCAGTGATAACACGAGCTGATAAAACAACGGCATGGTCGCAACAAGAAAGCCAATCACGGCAATGACATAGCCGGGCCAGCGACGGGTCATTTTCTGTGCCATAGTCAGCCCTAAAATGCAGATCAGCATGCCGATCAGGTTGAACATAAGCGTTGCGGCTTCGAGCCAAAGCTGTGGGTTCATGCACGCCCCTTTAGTTTATTAGGCATGGTTTGTTAAGCGGATTTATTAAACGTGGTGTCTCAAACGTGATGGTTCCTGAGGAAATTATCGGAAACGTTAGCCGCGACTGATCGTGGTGCCTAGCACATGCTGAGAACCTGGCACGAGCCACACCGGGTCTAGCCGGGTGTTGGCGGCTTCCACGCAAATAAAATGGCGGGCGTCTTCCGGCGACGTATCAGCGGGCGGCTCGCTGCCTGGGTGCCACACTACCGTGGAGTCGCTGTCGTGCTTGGCAATGCGCAAGGTGCGCTCGCCATCGCTGAGTAAAACGGGCGTGTTGCTGTGGTAGATACGGTCAATGGGGCCGTGGATCGCCAGTGTGCCTTGTTGCTCCGCTTCAGCGAAGCCGCGGCGCTTGTCAAGATAGCGCGCGCCAGCGAGCCCTTCTAGACGGCAGTGCCCAATCGCATCGACTGCAAGGTAGCTATGCAGGGCTGCGCTAATTTTGACCGGTGTTTCGCCGCTGTTTTCACTCACGATTTCAACGTGAAGGCGTTTGGCATTGGCCTGAATGACCGCGCGAACATTCAGCTGGCTATGTAGCCGAGTTTCCGGTGAAAGGTGGGCTTCAATGCCTTCTTCGTGCTCGTCAACGGCATCTAAGCGCCAAGCCGCAAGGCGCGCCAATCCATGGAAAGGGCCGCTGCGATCATCGCTCTCATCGGCGTAGCGTTCGTCACCAAACCACGGCCAGCATAGCGGAATACCCCCGCGAATGGCGCCAGGCAGCGCTTGGGGAGTGGATGTCATCCATAGCCAGTCATGCTCGCCCTTGGGCGCGAAGTGCAACACCTGGGCGCCTTGCAGGGCGATAATTAGCTGGCCCCAGGGTTGGTTGAATAGCACCAACTCGCGCGCTTCCCAGGTGGTGGTTTGCTGGCCTTGGGTGGCGTGAAGTTGTTGACGAAGCGAGTCTGGGATCATGAGCCTTCCTGTGGTTGGGGCATCGACGTGAGCTTTACGCGGTATGCTATGGTAGAGCAAGCACATTAACTAGGTAAAACCCTGATCAACGAGAACACAAGGAGATCATTATGGGCTTTATTGCATGGCTAATTATTGGCGGTCTAGCGGGTTGGATCGCCGGGAATATCATGCGCGGCGGCGGCTTCGGCATATTGGGCAACATTGGCGTCGGGGTCGTGGGAGCTGTCCTCGGCGGCTTTCTTTTTGGCCTTTTAGGCTTGGAAGCCGGGGGCTTTATTGGTTCGCTAGTCACCGCGATTGTCGGCGCTGTCGTGCTCTTGTGGGTGATCAGCAAAGTCAAGCAATCGTAGTGATCAAACGGGCAGCTTACAGCAGAGTGCCCTTTTAAACGCCACCGCCGGATAAAACCGTACGGTGGCGTTTTTGGCTGGAGGCGTGGTGGGGTACACTATGGCGCTTATGCTGGCCAGCCAGGCCAGTCGTCGGTTCATAGTTGAGGTGTCTTTTGGTCGATGCGTTACGTGCTTGGTGGGCGCAGCAGCTGGTGCTATGCGATTGGGCGTTTACCCCACATCCGCTAGCAATAGATGCCGGGGCGGCAGAGCAGCAGCTTTTGCAGCAGGGAATCACCCACCGCGGTGAGCTTGCCGAGCAATTGTTAGAAGCTGCCGGTGCACCATCCGAACAGGCGGACCAGCTGCTTGGCGCGCTTGAATGGGCCGCTTTAGCCGGTGCAGCCGGGTGGCTAGAAAAGCACCAAGCCGAAGCGTGGGCGCAGTGCGTGATCGCGCGTATTGCGCATGAGTTTAGCGACTTTCGCGCTTGGCTGAGTGCGTGTCGTCAAGCGTTAAGTGCGTCTGGCTGGCAATCGGGGGCGGATGATTGGTTTGTGGACGCTTGCCAAGCCTTGGCAACGCTAGAAGCCGAAGAGGAGGGCGTAACATGGGAGCAGATGCGAATTGCCCTGGGAGACTCGCCTAACGCGCCGCTTTGGCCAGAGCAGCCTGAGGCGCAAAGTTATCGTTTATGCGCGCTCTTGCGGCCCGTTATTAGCTACCCGGCAAGTGCTGCCGACTGGCCTGATGCAGGGTCTTGGCTCGCTAAGGTCTGGCAGATCCATGATCGCGACGCGCTATTGACGGCTATGCTGTGGCTCAGCGCGCAAGGCGAGCGCCAGCGCTGGGATATCGATGCTCGCCAATTGATAGAGATGGACCGTGCTCAGCGCGATGAGTGGCAGCGTAGCGTCCTCCCCGAGGCGCCCCATGCCGTGGTGCTCGCTACCTTCGTTACTCAGGGCGAACCGTTAGAGTGGGCCGCTTGGGATTGGTTGCGTTTAGCCGAACTTGCCTGGGCAGGTGCGTGCTGTGGCTACCTTTCCCAGCAAGAGGCTGACCATTTTGCGGCGCACGCCGCGGAGCTGGTGAGTCGTCGCTACCACGACTGGCAGGCCGTAGTGGCGGGCTACGTACGCGGGCTTAGCCTGTTTGACGGCATGGATCGTCGGGCGGCAACGCCGCTTAAACACCAGCGTGTTCTTCTGCATAGCACGCACAGCCCGTGGCGAGTGGCGATTGCAGAGCTCCTTGATGACTCGACTCGCGATGCATCACACGCGGCGCTTCTTGAGTGGCGGGGATCTGCTTACCATTGGTTGCTTGCGCTCGTCGGCGTGCGCGAGCCTGAAGCGATGCTGAGACAAGGTAAAACCTTTGTCGCGCTCCCTGAAGCGCGTCGCATGGAGGCTGCGCACTTTCTCCAGGAGACGCTGGGGTTTCATGCCGATGAAGGGGCGGCTGCGATGGGGCGCTATTGGTTGCCGGCTCAGGCGCACCATCTTAATCAGCTGGCAGCGGATGCCGCCTATAATGTCTGGCCGCCGCAACAAACGCCTTTTGGCCAGCCGGCACCCGAGCTTTTGCAGGAGCGTCAGCCGCTAAAAAATGCGAGTCGCCACGCCGCGACCATCCATATGGCAGAGAAATTCGCCTTCTATTTGCATATGGCCCTCGATAGCCAGCTGTTTGAATACGATGCGTTAATGAATTATGCCAGTGCGCTGCAAAGTAGCCTGTGCCGCTTTTACCCTCATGCTAAGTCGCTCCTAAAAGCATGGCTTGCTTGGGAGCGCTGTTTGCCTGAGCCCGAGCATGAATCGCTTGCGCACGAAATTGCGTGGCACTTAGAAGATCCCGGCAGTCTTTTTCACTGGCTTGATTGGCGTCCCGGCGAGTGGCGCGAACCGGGCCCACGTCCTTCTTTGACGCACTTCACTGCCATGGCGTTGGCAGGGCCATTAAATAGCGCGGCGTGGAGCCAGCCACAGCCGGAAAGCCCACGGGAGAAAAGTGAGATTGCCGAGTGGGTCGAGAGCCACTACCAGCTGCACCAGGCTGATGAGCTTAAGGACTTCGTCAATTACATGTTGGATGCCGGGGATCGGCAGGAGTATCAGATTAATTACGCGCCCTATACCCTCAATCAGCAGCGTCTGGAAGAGGAAATCGCGATTATCGAAACGGGTGAATGTGGCGTAGAAGAGCGCCAACATCTCGCGCGGTTAGAGCGCGTTCGCCATAACGAAGATGGATGCAATACGTTGGATATGGCCGCATGGGATATAGCCCAAGCGGTAGATTTAGCTATTGCGGGGCGCCAGCTGGAGTGGCTGACGCAAGCGCAGTTTGCCCAGGTGTTGGACCGCGTTTACGCGCTGGCAGCCAAGCATTACAGCGGTTGGCAAGCCTATGCGGAAGGCATGTATGCTGGCTTCTCGTTTTTTATGGGCGAAACACCTGAGCGCGAAAGTTTTCTCGCGGGATTGCGCCAAGCGCTGGTGGCGTGGCTATGTGCTGCACCGCTACTGGCAGGGCCGTGGGCGAGCCTGGATTTCCCCGGTAACAAACCACGCCACTTTGCGCCGCTGCATATCGATACTTTGCCCGGTGATCGTCGAACACTCCACTGAGCGCTAAACAAAACGGAATGAAAAGTCGAGTGGAACTTAAGCCAAGCTCGCCAAATCCATCGTCTTTCGCTTATAGTAATGGTTCCTGTCTTACGTTGACTCATAACGAGGTTAATCGCATGGGTGCGTTGACACTCCCCACCAGACTTTCTATCGCGGCGCTGTGTTTGGCCATTTTAATGCTCACTGGCTGTGCTGGATCAGCCCAGCGCCACGCTCAACCACCGGAGGACTATTTTGCTCGGCAATTGCCGGGTGTGCCGGGTAGTGGTAAGGCCTTGATGTCGCCGGTCGATAACCCCGTGGCGCAGCTACGTAGCCTGCAGACACCGCCGCCAGCGCTGATCCGTCAAGCTCTGCTAGAACAGCACCAAAACTGGGCTGGAACGCCGTATCGGTTAGGCGGTGACTCTGCGCGCGGGATCGACTGCTCGGCGCTCGTGCAGCAGGTGTATCGGGACACCTTTGATTTAGAGCTTCCGCGTTCCACCTACGGCCAAGTCAAAGAGGGGCGCGAGATCGACCGCCAAGCGTTACAGGCAGGCGATCTGGTGTTCTTCCGTCCTCCCGGCCCGTATCAGCACGTGGGTGTTTACGTAGGTGATGGTCACTTTTTACACGCCTCCACGTCGCAGGGCGTAACTATATCGCGCTTAGATAACAGCTATTGGCAACGTTACTACTGGCAAGCCCGCCGTGCACTGGAAACCACCCATGTAGCCCAACTAAGCCGCACGCTGTAGCCACACGTTATAGCTTGGTGGCGAGATAGTTTGGTGGCGTCGTAAGGATCAACATGATTGAAGCCAAATCGCGTGCTTGGTGGCGCGCTACCTTAGCGCTTTGCTTGGGTTCTTTATTGGTTTTTATTAATCTTTACGCGCCGCAACCCCTGCTACCGGGTTTAAAAGAAGCTTACGGTGTCTCAACGCTGGGCGTGAGTTTGATCATGTCGATCTCGACGTTATCGCTGGCGTTTTCCCTTCTGGTATTTGGCCCGCTCTCCGATGCGATTGGCCGCGAAAGCATTATGCGTATCACGCTTTTGCTCTCGGGGCTTTGTTCGTTGGCGCTTGCGTTTGCACCCAACTTCGAAATGTTATTGGCGCTACGCTTATTGCAAGGGTTTATGCTCGGTGGCTTGCCTGCCGTGGCGATTGCCTGGATGGGTGACGAGTTCGATAAACCGGCGCTGTTAAGTGCGGTAGGCCTGTATATTGGGGCTAACTCGTTAGGCGGGATCGGCGGGCGGATTGTTGGCGGCAGTATGGCGGATATCGGCGGCCCAGCCGCCGCGTTTTTGACCGTAGGCGTGCTGACGCTCTTCGGGAGTCTTCTGTTTTGGCGCTTGTTGCCCAATAGTCGCGCGTTTACGCCGACGCCGTTTCAATTTTCCACCGCGCTGCGCGATTTAGTCGGTCACTTGCGCTCTCCCGTGCTGCTGGCGGCCTATGCGCTCGGCGGCATTAACTTTTTGATCTTTATCAATCAGTACAGCTACATTACCTTTCGCTTGGCGGATGCTCCGTATCAACTGGCTGCAAGCAGTTTAGGCCTGGTGTTTTTGACGTATCTGAGCGGTACGGTAGGGTCTACGCTCTCAGGGCGTTTTGCCGGTAAGCTGTCACCAGCGCGCTGTATGATGTTGGGCATCGTGATTTTGATGCTCGGAACGCTGGTAACGCTCGCTGAATCGCTGGCCCTCATCATTCTAGGGCTTACCATCAATGCGTTTGGATTTTTTCTGGCGCATTCGCTCGCGTCAAGCTGGGTAGGGCGTTACGCCCAAGGGGCGCGGGGTAGCGCGTCGGCCCTGTATTTGGTGTTTTATTATGTGGGCGCGAGCTTAGGCGGCTTTTGGCTTGAACCTTTTTGGCGCTGGGCCGGCTGGCAAGGCGTTGCTTGGGGCTCATGGATACTGTTGAGTGTCACGCTTGCCATCGCCTTTGGGCTATGGCGATTTGAGCCTCGGCGGCTTTGAACATGCATAAAAAAGAGCGGCGCCGTAAAGGGCCGCTCTTTTTGTGCTAGTAAGTTGTACTAGCAAGGCATGAGCCGTTAGTGCTCAGCGCCATCTTCGCCGTGTACGTGGCCATGCTCAACTTCTTCTTCGCTGGCTTCACGTACGTTGGCAATCTCAACATCAAAGTTGAGCTTTTGTCCGGCGAGCGGATGGTTGCCATCCACAACGACGGTATCGCCTTCGACTTTCTTAACGGTGACCATCAACGGGCCGCCTTGCGTTTGGGCTTGGAATTGCATGCCCGGCTCAACGCTTTCAACGCCTTGGAAAGCATCGCGCGGGACTTCTTGCATCAGCTGCTCTTGAACTTCACCGTAACCTTCTTCCGGTGAAACCTTCACAACCAGTTTCTCGCCCACGTCACGGCCTTCCAGCTCTTTTTCCAAGCCGGGGATGATGTTACCCGCGCCATGGAGATAGGTAAGCGGCTCGCGGCCTTCTGAACTGTCTAGCACCTCACCTTCATCGTTGGTTAGGGTGTAGTGGAACGCGACAACCGAGTTTTGCGCAATTTGCATTTAAGAACCTTTCGGTGAGTGCATGTCCGTTCCATGGTAACGCGGAAAAAGGGTGTTTGTCAGGGGGGAGGGCAGATTTTCACATGGCTTTACACGTTGGCGGTATTGCGCCGTGCTATGACCAGGGATACCCTAATGCCACCCTTTTTTGACTTCCCACTCACTATCTTGTGGAGCGTACTATGACAATCTTTGTAATTTGGGTAATTGCGTTTGTCCTGATTTTATTCTTCGCCAATAAGCGTTGGGACAACGGGGTTAGCCGTGGACTAGATAAAGTGCTACCAAACGTGCTGAAATCGCACGGTGAAAATCGTGCGCTCTGGGTGGGTGCACTAGCCGTGCTGGGGGCGACCACGTTGGTACGTCCGGTTGATGTTTTGCTGGTAGGCATCTTGCTAGCGATTATTGGCTTAGTAATAGCTAAGCTCGCGAGTTTTGCAGCGGATAAAACTGCCCATTAAAGTTGAGTTTTAAGTGCTAGAAATGGGACAAATGGGACAGAATCAAAAAAACCGGCATACACAGTATGCCGGTTTTTTATTATCAACTGAGAGTATATGCACGCAATGGCTTAGTATGGCGCGACCTGCACATTACGGCCGCTGCCGATCAAGCGTACTCGCTGACCGGCTTGGAACTGACGGTCGGCACGCTGCACGACAACTACGTCTTCGCCCGAATCGGTACGAATTTCCATTTCCCAGGCACTGATGCGGTTAGAGGCGTCTTCCGCTGCCGTGCCCGCCATGGCACCGCCTAATGCGCCGGCAACCGTGGCCAGGTCTCGGCCGCTGCCACCCCCCACTTGGCGACCTAAAAGCCCACCAATAATCGCGCCGCCACCGCCGCCGAGCAGGTTGCCTGTGCGGCTTTCGGCTTGAATTTGAACCGGGCGAATTGCCACAATTGTGCCGTAGGTGACGTTCTGGGACGTCTTGGCTTGATTGCCGCTATACACATCACCTGAGTACTGGGACGTGTTGGTGCAGCCAGCGAGGGTTAAAAGACTCAGTGCTGCAATAGGGAGAAGGTGTTTCATGGAAGCCTCCAATAGCTTGATGCCGTCATCAGTGATGCCGCTCGAGCAAATAACGGCGTGGTGTAACTTTTCCTGGGATTATAGAACACTGTTCGCAAATAATCATCTTTTATCTCATCAAGGATGATACTTGCTAGCAGCGCCTAGGCGATGCTTTTGGCGTTTAGCCTTTACTATCGCAGTTTAGATAAAAAACGTGCAAGAAATGACGAAGCTCTACCCTAGCGCACATTAAAAAAGGGACTCCGAAGAGCCCCTTTGTACGCCATTCACGCTGGATTAGCGCGCTTGGTACCAGTTAACCAAATTGGTTCATGGTGTTGTCTTTACCGCCCGCTTTAAGCGCGGCGTCGCCGTGGAAGAACTCTTTGTGGTCGTCACCGATGTTGGAACCGGCCATATCCTGGTGTCTAACGGTGGCGATACCTTGACGGATTTCCTGACGCTGTACGCCTGCCACGTAAGCCAGCATACCTTCGTCGCCGAAGTAGCCCTTGGCCAGGCTGTCGGTGGACAGTGCCGCCGTGTGGTACGTCGGCAACGTGATCAAGTGGTGGAAGATACCCGCTTCGCGAGCGCCGTCACGCTGGAAGTTGCGCGTCCACTCGTCGGCCAGCTTGCCAAGTTCGGTGTCGTCGTACTCGGGCGCCATCAGCTTTTCGCGCTCGTAGGCAGAAACGTCTTTGCCTTCTTCCTTCCAGGCGTCGAACACTTGCTGGCGGAAGTTGAGTGTCCAGTTGAACGACGGCGAGTTGTTGTAGACCAGCTTGGCATCAGGGCAGACTTCGCGGATACGGTTAACCATACCGGCAATTTGGCCAACGTGGGGCTTCTCGGTTTCGATCCACAGAAGGTCTGCGCCATTTTGTAGGCTGGTAATGCAGTCCAGCACGACGCGGTCTTCACCGGTACCAGGCTTGAACTGAAAGAGGCCAGAAGCCAAGCGCTTGACCTTGACCAGCTTGCCGTCTTGCTTAATCACCACATCGCCATTGTTAATGTCGGAGGCGCTAGCGATCTCGTCGCCATCGAGGTAGCTGTTGTACTGGTCGCCCAAATCGCCCGGCTCGTTGGTGACGGCGATTTTCTGGGTCAGGCCGGCGCCGAGTGAGTCGGTGCGAGCAACGATGACGCCATCTTCCACGCCCAGCTCTAGGAACGCGTAGCGAACCGCGTTGATCTTGGCGATGAAGTCTTCGTGCGGCACGGTCACTTTGCCGTCCTGGTGGCCACACTGCTTCTCGTCGGAGACTTGGTTTTCCAGCTGGATACAGCAAGCGCCGGCTTCAATAAACTTCTTGGCCAGCAGGTAGGTCGCTTCGGCGTTACCGAAACCAGCGTCGATGTCGGCGATGATCGGGACAATATGCGTCTCGTAGTTATCGATCTTGCTGATCAGTTCTTGCTCTTGGGCCTTATCACCGGCTTGCTGTGCGTCGTCCAGCGCACGGAACAGGTGATTAAGCTCCCACGCGTCGGCTTGCTTTAAGAAGGTGTAGAGCTCTTCGATCAAGTCAGCCACCGAGGTTTTCTCGTGCATGGACTGATCAGGAAGCGGGCCAAACTCAGAGCGCAGGGCAGCAACCATCCAGCCGGAGAGGTAGAGGTAGCTGCGCTTGGTGGTGTTAAAGTGCTTTTTGATGGAAATCAGTTTTTGCTGGCCGATAAAGCCGTGCCAGCAGCCCAATGACTGAGTGTACTTCGAAGTATCTGCGTCGTAAGCCGCCATGTCTTCGCGCATGATCTTGGCGGTGTAGCGTGCAATATCCAGACCCGTGTGGAAACGGTTCTGGCTACGCATGCGGGCAGCGTATTCCGGCGTGATGTTGTCCCACTTGCCGCCTTGTGCTTCACGCAGTTGAGCGAGTGCTTTGATTTCGTCGAGCAGTCCAGTCATGAGCTTTCCCTCAGGGTCGTGATGGTGAATCGCAGGTCAGCGATTATTTATGCTGCACCTGCGAAGTTGATACCAGCATCCCCGATTCCTACGGCACTGTCTTTAAATAAAAAGTCTAACGTGCTGCTGCCGCGTATCGAGGTTTACTGTGCAGGCCGGGTGGCGCTGCGATGGATCTACTATCCCTGATTGATTGCAGTGCAGCAATTGCCCCTTGGGGGCAGACAGCGTTGTAACCCGACTACACCAAGGGGCGCTCATGCGGTGAAACGGTAGTCATATTTCCAGGCAGTTATTCCTCGTCATCCGCTACCTGCCAGTAGAGGTTGCCCGCATTGACCAGTTTAGTGAGCAAACCGTTGGCGTCCGGCAGATCGAGGATATCACTACTAAGGGGGCTGGGATCTGCCAAGCGCTGGGCAAGCGCCTGTGTGCAGGTGTAACCGTCGCCGTCGACAAACAGCGTAGTGACATCATTATCGGTGCGCCACGCAAAGCGTGACCCCGGGGCGTGGTGCAAAGGCGCTTCTTGTAGCGCGGCAACAAGCTCGGCGTCGGTAAGCGGCGGGTCGTGGGGGATCAACTGATCCACGTATTTAGGTTGTGTCATCACACGTCCAAACCATTGGCTCAGTTGCGCCGGGTCATCCAGCGTATCAAGGATTAGCTTGCGCATGCGCTCAAGGGCGGCATCGTCAATTTTGCTAGCATCCTCGGCCGGCGCCATCCCGGCATCGCTGTAACGGCGCGAGGGCGGTAGTTGTTCGCCGAGGTAGTCAGCGTACGAAGTAACCGCTTCGTCAGCAGAGGGCGCGCGAAAGCCCAAGGAAATGGTCATGCAATCATCGGACTGACTGACGCCGTGGTGAGCCCAGCCCGGCGGCAAATAAAGCATATCACCCGCTTCTAACACCCAATCTGAACCTGGCTCGATCTCAAATTCCTGCAAAATGCGCAGATCAATACCGGGGATGATGGGGGCGTCATCCGGCACCTTATGGCCGAGTTGCCAACGCCGCTCGCCGCTGGCTTGTAGCAAAAAGACATCGTATTGATCGACGTGAGGGCCAACGCTGCCGCCCGGTGGCGCGTAGCTAATCATGATGTCGTCAAGGCGCCAGCGGGGGAGAAAATCAAACGCTTCCATCAGTGATGCGACAGACGGCACATAATGATCCACCGCTTGTACCAAAAGGCTCCAGTTTTCTTCGGGTAGGCGTTCAAAAGTGGCGTCATCGAAAGGGCCGTGTGAGACCTGCCACGGGCCATCGGGGCCTTTTTCTTCCACCAGTCGCGCTTCGATGCCTTCCTCGCAGGCGAGCCCGGCCAGTTCATCCGGGTCTAGCGGGGTTAAAAATTCCGGGAAAGCACCGCGGATCAGTAGCGGCTTCTGTTGCCAATATTCGGCCATAAATTCGGCCGGGGTTAAATCGCCCAGCAGCGTCAGCGGCGTGTCGCGATGGCTCATGGCGGTATCCTTTCAAAATAAAATAGTGGCGAATAACGAGAGCGCTTACAGCGCGTTAAGCTCAGCAATCAGCGCTTTGGCCTGGGTTTCGGCATTGCCGATATAGCGCGCGGGGCTAAGCGCTTTTAATTCGTGTTTAACATCGTCCGGGAGCGCGAGGGTGTCAATAAAGGTCGCAAAACCGACTTGATCGATGCGCTTACCGCGCGTCAGCTCTTTGAGTTTTTCGTAGGGCTTTTCAATGCTGTATCGGCGCATGACAGTTTGGATTGGCTCGGCGAGAACTTCCCAACTGTTATCTAAATCGGCCGCCAGACGCTCAGGGTTGGCTTCTAGCTTACTGATACCTTTGAGCGAGGCGTGATACGCAATGATACCGTAGGCGAGACCAACGCCTAAGTTACGCAGTACCGTAGAGTCGGTGAGATCGCGCTGCCAGCGTGAAATCGGTAGCTTTTGCGCCAAGTGGCCCAACACGGCGTTGGAAAGCCCTAAATTTCCTTCGGAATTCTCGAAGTCGATGGGGTTGACCTTGTGCGGCATGGTGGAAGAACCAATTTCGCCCTCGACAGTTCTTTGTTTGAAATATCCCAGCGAAATGTAGCCCCACACGTCGCGGTCAAAGTCGATCAAGATGGTGTTGAAGCGACATACCGCGTCGAATAGCTCAGCAATGTAGTCGTGCGGCTCGATCTGGGTTGTGTAAGGGTTAAACGTAAGCCCCAGGCCTTCGACAAAGGTTTGCGCATTGGCTTGCCAGTTGATTTCGGGATAGGTGGTTAAATGCGCATTGTAGTTGCCGACTGCGCCGTTGATTTTACCCAGAATCTCTACGCGCTCGATCTGCTTGAGCTGGCGCTTCAACCGGTAGGCGACGTTTGCCATCTCTTTGCCCAAGGTGGTGGGGCTCGCGGTTTGGCCGTGGGTGCGCGAGAGCATCGGTTGTGCGGCGTGCTCAAAGGCCAAGTGCGCGATGTCATCAGCGACCTGGTGCATGGTCGGTAGCAGCGCATTCAGGCCGTCGGTCAGCATAACGCCGTAGGAAAGATTGTTGATATCTTCGCTGGTGCAGGCGAAGTGAATGAACTCGGTAACCGCATGCAGCTCAGGCTGGCTGGCAATCTTCTCTTTGAGGAAGTACTCCACCGCCTTGACGTCGTGATTGGTGGTGCGCTCGATCTCTTTAATACGCTCGGCGTCTTCCAGCGAGAAATCCCGAATCAAGGCTTCCAAAAAAGCAGTGGCCTCAGCGGAAAGCGGCGGCACTTCGGTGATTTGGGGGTGTTCGGCGAGACGCACAAGCCAGCGCACTTCGACAATCACGCGGGCGCGGATCAGGCCGAATTCGCTGAAGTGTTCGCGCAGATTGGCGACTTTGGCGCCGTAGCGGCCGTCAACGGGAGAGAGAGCGGTAAGAGCAGAGAGTTGCATGGGCGTGGAGTTCCAATCGTAAGCGATGGTTTTAAAAGGTCGGTCGTGAACAAAAAGGCATGAAAAAGCTTAGCTTAAATCATCGAGCGCACGGCGCAGCGCTTTACGCTGAAAAATCAGCTTCCAGCGACGCCCGCCTTGCTGGTGCCACAGCAGCGCAAAACGGATGCCCGCCATAAGGCAGGCGCGCACGCGCTCGGGCATCATGCGGCTTTGCAGCATGGAAGGGTCGCCCTGCACCACAATACGGGTCTTAAACGTTGAGATGGACTCTTGGTAGGCTTCCCCCAGGCTTGCGATTACGTTCTCGTGGGTGCTACCGAAGTGCTCGGCCTGGTGCTGCACATGGCTGAGCTTGTCGCCGAGCTGATCCATCATGTTGTTGTTTTTGCGTAGTTGATTCATCAGCAGCAGCAGCGAAAAGCCGTAGCGCAGCACCACCGGGTTGGCTTCTTTGCGGCCAACCAGCGCCTCCAACATGTCGAGCCCGCGGCGTAAATTGTTGGGATGACCACCGTATATCGCCTCGAAGCTTTCGGGATTGGTGTCCACGGTGGCCTGAATCAGGGTATCCCAGGCGCGCTGGTCTACCTGCCCGGTGCGGGCTAGCTCATCCACCAGGCTTGCGG
This sequence comes from Vreelandella salicampi, assembly GCF_013415105.1. Lineage (GTDB taxonomy): Bacteria > Pseudomonadota > Gammaproteobacteria > Pseudomonadales > Halomonadaceae > Vreelandella > Vreelandella salicampi. Next base: position 290,484 of record NZ_JACCDF010000001.1, on the reverse strand, counting down.
CTTGAAATACGCCAGCGAGTGCCAGCGCTTGGCGCGTGGCGGGATTATCCGGGGCGCGGTGAATCGGTGTTGTCGTTGTCATGCAGCCGCCTCCTGGGCGTTCCAAGTCGTGCGAATGACACCGCCACCAAGGCAGATATCGCCCTCGTAGATCACCAGTGACTGCCCCGGCGTGACCGCGCGCTGCGGTTCGTCAAAATGGACATCGACACTGCCGTCATCGTGGCTAATAAGTGAGCAGGCGCGGTCGCTCTGGCGGTAGCGTATTTTCGCGGTAAAGCGACCCTCGCGTGCAGGCGGGTGGCCTGCCACCCACTCCATGGGCTCGGTCGCGAGTGAATCTGAATAAAGCAGCGGGTGATGTTTGCCCTGTACGGCAATTAACACATTGCGGTCTAAATCTTTAACGGCTACGTACCAAGGCGCTTCCGAGTAGTTGGCCAGACCGCCGATACCTAAGCCCTGGCGCTGGCCCAGCGTGTAATACATCAGCCCCATGTGATCGCCGATCACATCGCCTTCGGGTGTTTCCACCTTGCCCGGCTGAGCGGGGAGGTAACGCTTGAGAAAGTCGCTAAAGCGGCGCTCACCGATAAAACAGATGCCGGTGGAGTCCTTTTTCTTCGCGGTAATTAATTGGTGTTGCTCGGCCAGGGTGCGAACGGCCGGCTTTTCCAGCTCGCCTACCGGGAACAGGGTGCGCGCGATGGCGGCCTCCGGCACAGCGTGTAGGAAGTAGCTCTGGTCTTTGTTGGGATCGAGCCCTTTGAGTAGTCTTGGACGCCCATCGCGGATGCCCTGACGAACGTAGTGTCCGGTAGCGATCATCTCAGCGCCGAGCTTTTCCGCGTAGTCGAGAAAGACCTTAAACTTAATCTCACGGTTACACAGAATATCCGGGTTGGGGGTGCGCCCCGCCTTGTATTCGGCCAAAAAGTGCGCGAAGACGTTATCCCAGTACTCGGCCGCAAAATTGGCTGTATGCAGGGGGATCCCCAGTTTTTTGCATACCACCGCAGCGTCGAGCAGGTCGTCTTTGGCCGTGCAGTATTCGCTGCCGTCGTCTTCATTCCAGTTTTTCATAAACAGGCCCTCGACCTCATACCCCTGTTGCTGGAGTAGGAGCGCGGACACGGAAGAATCGACGCCGCCGGACATGCCGACGATCACTTTGCCTTGGGTGGATGTCATGGGCATCCTCGATTGGAGTGGGCTACAAATGCGCAAGCATTATACACGATGCGGCCAATACGCTTCGAGCCTTACGGTATAAAGGCGAAACGATGTGATTCAACACTAGGGTGATTCAACACTAGGGTGACTCATGAATGACGCTGAGCGGAAAAACGGACCCCGCTTGGGCATCCTTGATACGTGCGAGCACCAAGGGGCTGCGCAGCCGGCTTTGGGCATTTAAGGCGTGAATCTCCTCCCAGGTGAGCCAGTGGGTCGCCGTGATGTCGTCATCTAATCGTGTATCGAGAAAGCGCGACGGCTCAGCGATAAAACCGTGGCTATGAAACGTTAGCCCGCTCGCTGTATGGAAAACGTAGAGTCCTAAGTAGCCGGTCAGCTGGATCTCCCAAGCGGTTTCTTCTTGAACTTCGCGGACAATCGCCGCGAGCGGGCCTTCGCCGGGTTCAACGTGACCAGCCGGCTGATTGAACACCGTTTCATAGCCGTCACGCGCCTCTTCCACCACTAAGTAGCGGTCGTGGCGTCGAATCACGCAGGCAACAGTGGTGTGCAAGCTCATGGTGAAGCACTCCGACGTTTGTGTCTTGGCTTGGGCTTTGAATGTGCTGACTTCGTGGACGTTGGCTTGGGTGCATGGAGCACTTCGCGGCGCCACTCACCTGGCGCCAGGCCGTCTAGCCGCCAGGGGCCGATAGCCACGCGAATTAAGCGTAGGGTGGGGTAGCCTACATGTGCGGTCATGCGCCGTACCTGGCGGTTGCGCCCTTCGGTGATGGTGAGAGAAAGCCAACTGGTGACCGGGTGGCGCTTAGGGTCAAGCGGCGGCTGGCGCGAGGGGATGTCAGGGGCGCTTAGCCGCTGCGCTTTCGCCGGGCGTGTGGGGCCATCTTTGAGCGTAACGCCTTGGCGCAGCGCCTGTAGTGCGGTTTCATCGATATCGCCTTCTACCTGCACCCAGTAAGTCTTGGGTTGTTTGTGTTTGGGGTGGGCAATGCGATGAATAAGCGCGCCGTCGGCGCTCAATAAGAGCAACCCTTCCGAGTCGTAGTCTAATCGTCCGGCTGGGTAAATCGCTTTAATATCAATGTGTTCGGCTAATGTGGCGCGCCCCTCGGTATCGCTGAATTGGCTTAATACGCGGTAGGGTTTGTGCAGCAGATAAAGGTGGCTCATAGGGAAGTGATCGTATCGGTCGTTAAACAGGGGGATACTCGACTTTAGAACGGTTCGTTGTGGTAAGGCTACTCCGCTAGGTCGGTAGGATGCTACACTTCGCGCTCCACTGAACCGATCAGACAGGGGAGTTCTCTATGGGTTTCCAGAAAATTGTAGTTCCTGAAGGCGGTGAAAAGATTACCGTCAACGCCGACAACACGCTGAACGTGCCGAATGAGCCGGTCATTCCGTTCATCGAAGGTGACGGCATTGGCGCTGACGTGACGCCGGCAATGAAAATTGCCATCGATAGCGCCGTGCAGAAAGCCTACAACGGCGATCGCAAAATTCACTGGATGGAAGTATTCGCCGGTGAAAAAGCAACACAGGTTTACGATCCCGACACTTGGCTGCCGGAAGAGACCCTGGAAGCCGTAAAGGATTACGTTGTCTCTATCAAAGGCCCGCTGACCACGCCGGTAGGCGGCGGTATCCGCTCGCTCAACGTAGCACTGCGTCAGAAACTGGACCTCTACGTTTGCCAGCGCCCGGTGCGTTGGTTTGAAGGCGTGCCGAGCCCGGTGAAAAAGCCGGCCGACGTCGATATGGTGATCTTCCGCGAAAACTCCGAAGACATCTATGCCGGTATCGAGTGGAAGGCGGGTACGCCGGAAGCCGATAAGGTCATCAAGTTCCTGCGCGAAGAGATGGGCGTTCAGAACATCCGCTTCCCGGAGAATTGCGGTATCGGTGTGAAGCCGGTTTCCGAAGAGGGCACTAAGCGTCTGGTTCGCCAAGCGCTGCAGTACACCATCGACAACGACCGCGAGTCGCTGACGCTGGTGCACAAAGGTAACATCATGAAGTTCACCGAAGGCGCCTTTAAAGATTGGGGCTATGAGCTGGCCAAAGAAGAGTTCGGTGCTGAACTCCTCGACGGCGGCCCGTGGATGACCATGAAGAACCCGAAAACCGGCAAAGATATTGTCGTTAAAGACGTGATCGCTGACGCGATGCTGCAGCAGATCCTCCTGCGCCCGGCCGAGTACGACGTGATCGCCACTCTGAACTTGAACGGCGATTACCTTTCTGACGCGCTGGCAGCAGAAGTCGGTGGTATCGGTATCGCACCGGGCGCCAACCTCGCCGACGCCGTTGCCATGTTCGAAGCGACGCACGGCACCGCACCGAAGTACGCTGGCCAGGACAAAGTGAATCCTGGCTCGCTCATTCTCTCTGCTGAGATGATGCTGCGCCACATGGGTTGGGTTGAAGCTGCCGACTTGGTGCTCAAGGGCGTAGAAAAAGCCATTTCCAAAGGCGAAGTCACTTATGACTTCCATCGCCTGATGGATGACGCCAAGCTCCTTAAGTGCTCTGAGTTTGGTCAGGCCGTCGCCGATAACATGTAATAGCGTTATCGAGTTTAATGCCCTCGTCCGCGCTGCGGGCGGGGGTTTTTTATGTGGGGCACTGTGCTAATTTGAGTGCTTTACTGAACCCTTTTACGCCTAACAGTGTCGATACCTACACTATGTTGAAAATGAATCAATTAAACAGCCCGCAGGCGGGCATGACACGTCCTACGTTGCCTGACGATGATCCAGACTTGGCGGTTAAGACGGCGGATCCGGAGCTTGCCAAGCCGCCGATGTTTAAAGTCGTTTTGCATAATGACGACTACACGCCGATGGAATTTGTGATTGAAGTGCTGCAGGAATTTTTCCGCATGGAGCACGAAAAAGCCGTACAGATCATGCTGGCGGTTCACACACAAGGTAAAGCGACGTGCGGGATTTTTACCCGTGACATTGCTGAGACAAAGAGTTACCAAGTCAATGAGTATGCGCGTGAGTGCGAGCATCCGCTCATGTGTGATATCGAAGCGGCGGACTGAAAGCGTTGAACTTTTTTGCGCCCGAGGCTTGCAACCACGCGTTTTGTACCCGATGTTAAAAGTGCTGGTCGATTACACCGATCCGACGCAAGCCCTAGGTGGCGATATACCCTGGGTATTTGTGACATAGCCTGGGAATTTGTTACCTAGCCCGGGTGTTTGTGACCTAGGTAGCAGCGAAAAGGGGACTGCCATGCTGAGCAAAGAACTTGAACTGACCCTGAACACGGCCTTCACCGTGGCGCGCTCAAAACGCCACGAGTTTATGACCGTTGAGCACCTGCTGCTGGCGCTACTCGATAACGCCTCGGCGGTGGATGTGCTGAAGGCCTGCGGGGCAAATGTAGACAAGCTGCGGTCCGATCTGCAGGATTTCATTAATTCTACTACGCCGCTGATTCCAGAAGGTCAAAGTGAGCGTGAAACGCAGCCGACGCTGGGATTTCAACGCGTGCTGCAACGTGCGGTGTTCCACGTGCAGTCGTCGGGTAAAAATGAAGTGACTGGCGCTAATGTGTTGGTGGCTATTTTCTCCGAGCAGGAGAGCCAGGCAGTTTATTTCCTTAAGCAGCAGAGCGTGGCGCGTGTCGACGCGGTGAATTACATTGCTCACGGTATTTCCAAAGTCTCTGGTCATAGCGCTTCCCCGTCGCCGTCATCACCAGAGTCGGAAGAAGCCGAAGAAGGCAGCAGCGAAGGGGCCTCGCACCCACTGACCGGTTTTGCTACCAATCTTAATGAACAAGCGCGCCAGGGCAAAATTGACCCGTTAATCGGCCGCGACCATGAGCTAGAGCGCGTGGTGCAGATCCTGGCGCGGCGGCGTAAGAACAATCCGCTGCTGGTGGGAGAAGCGGGTGTGGGCAAAACTGCGATTGCTGCGGGTTTGGCCAAGCGTATCGTGGAAGAAGATGTGCCCGAGGTAATTAGCGATGCTGTCGTCTATGAGCTGGATATGGGTGCACTGCTGGCGGGAACCAAGTACCGTGGGGACTTCGAAAAACGCCTTAAGGCGCTGTTGGCCGAGCTGAAAAAACAGCCGCATGCGATTTTGTTTATCGACGAGATTCATACTGTGATCGGCGCTGGCGCGGCGTCCGGCGGCGTGATGGATGCCTCCAACCTACTTAAACCGCTGCTCTCCTCGGGTGAGCTGCGCTGTATCGGTTCGACGACTTTCCAAGAGTTCCGTGGAATCTTTGAAAAAGACCGGGCGCTTGCACGTCGCTTCCAGAAGGTCGATGTCCTTGCCCCTTCCGTGGACGATACCATCAAAATTCTCAAAGGGCTGCGTTCACGCTTTGAAGAGCATCACGATCTCAAATATACCGACAGTGCCCTGGAAACCGCTGCACGCTTGGCGGATCGCTATATCAATGACCGCTTCCTGCCAGATAAAGCCATCGATGTGATTGACGAGGCCGGTGCGCATCAGCGCATGCTGCCGCCGGAAGTACGTGTCGACACGATTGACGTGGACCAGGTGGAAGCCGTGGTGGCGTCGATTGCGCGGATTCCGCCGAAGAGCGTGTCTAGCTCGGATCGCAAACTGCTGGAAAATCTTGATCGCGACCTCAAAATGCTGGTGTTCGGACAGAACGAAGCCATTGATAGCCTTGCCGCTGCGATCAAGCTTTCCCGTGCCGGGTTGAAATCACCCGACAAGCCCGTGGGAAGCTTCCTTTTCGCAGGGCCGACCGGTGTGGGTAAAACCGAGGTGGCCAAGCAGCTGTCGCACATCATGGGTATCGAACTCGTGCGCTTTGATATGTCCGAGTACATGGAGCGGCACACTGTCTCGCGGTTGATCGGCGCGCCTCCCGGCTACGTTGGTTACGATCAGGGTGGCTTGCTGACCGAGGCGATTACCAAGCAGCCGCACTGTGTACTGCTGTTGGACGAAATCGAGAAGGCACACCCGGAAGTCTTTAACTTGCTATTGCAGGTAATGGACCACGGCCGTTTAACCGATAACAACGGCCGAGAAGCGGATTTCCGTCATGTGATCGTGATCATGACGTCAAACGCCGGTGCTGAGCAGGCAGCGCGTCGCTCAATCGGCTTCCAATCGCAAGATCACTCCACCGATGCGATGGAGGTAATTCGTCGGACGTTCTCGCCCGAGTTCCGCAACCGCCTTGACGGTATTATCCAGTTTAGCTCGTTGCCCACCGAGGTGGTGCGCAATGTGGTGGATAAGTTCCTGATCGAGCTGCAAGCGCAGTTGGATGAGAAGCGTGTTCAGCTTGAGGTGGATGATTCGGCGCGTGATTGGCTGGCTGAGCAGGGTTACGACCCCGATATGGGTGCGCGGCCAATGGCGCGTTTGATTCAGGAGAAGTTGAAAAAGCCGCTTGCCGAGATGATTCTGTTTGGCGAGCTCGCCGAGCACGGTGGCATTGTGCACGTAAGCTTAGAGGAGGGCGAGCTGCGCCTGTCGACGGAGTCAGAAATGGCGGGTGCGCCAGAGTAAGCACTAAAACAGCGGCCGGAGCGGCGACGTTCCGGCCGAATAGGCATCCACAAGCGCCCTGTCATCGACGGGGCGTTGTTGTGAAAACACATTGTGTAAAACACTGAGCTCGTGTGGCGCTGAACGGTATATAGCGCTTTACGCGAATCGCGTTAAAGCGCAATCCTGGGCGTTAACTTAGCGCGAGCGGTAAACAATGCGGCCTTTGGAAAGATCGTAAGGCGTCAACTCAACTTTAACTTTATCGCCGGTCAAAATGCGGATGTAGTTTTTACGCATTTTTCCCGAGATGTGGGCAGTAACCACGTGGCCATTTTCCAGTTCAACACGGAACATGGTGTTGGGAAGGGTGTCGATGATGACGCCTTCCATTTCAATATGATCTTCGCGTGCCATATAGGCAAATCCTCACTTGATGAACGTTATGGGTGTCATATCGGTTTGCCCCTAAGGGCGAATGAACAGCGCTGTATTGTGCCGTAAGGCTGGCGTCAAGGCAAAAAAGCCGTGCTTAAAAAGCAATAAGCGGTCGCCAATGGCGCCCATCGAGGATTTCTAACGGCGAAAATGCCTGTTTGTAGCGCATTTTGCGGCACTCTTCGATCCAGTAACCCAAATAGAGATGGGGTAACCCTTTAGCGCGCGCCAGCTCTATCAACGAGAGTACGGCAAAAGTGCCTAGGGAGCGCCTATCGAAGGCGTCATCAGCGGCAAAAAACGTATAAATGGCGGATAACCCGTGTTCTAGATGGTCAAACGCTGCAACGCCGATAAGCTCTCCGTCTAGTGTCATCTCTAAAAGCTGAGCGTAAGGCTCGTCGAGCGTCAAAAAGGTGCGATACTGCTCGCGGCTTGGCGGGTACATATCACCATCGGCGTGGCGCTTTTCAATATAGTCGGCATACAGGGCATAGTGGCGCGGGTCGAAGTGAGCGCTTACCGTTCGGGTTTGAATATCGGCGTTACGTCGATAAATCTTACGTTGGGTGCGGTTAGGGGTAAATGCCTCAACGGGAATGCGAACCGAACGGCAGGCGTTGCAACCTTCGCAATGGGGGCGGTAGAGATGGCGCCCACTGCGGCGAAAACCCAAAAGTGCGAGTGAGTCGTAAACGCCGGATACAGGAGACTCTTTCGGGTCTAAAAAAAGCGTTGTAGCTTCCCGCTCTGGCAGGTAGCTGCAGTCATGTGGCACCGTTAAAAAAAAGCGCAAATCCCTGACGGGTCGGCGTGGCGTGTTGCTACTCACGGTTCGCCTCCTTGGGTGGCGTTAGCGTCCGTCGGTGTATCAAGTCGGTGTTATTGGGCTCGGCCAGCGCATTAAGCCATGGTGACGGCGGCACCCTGGGCGCCTCGTCAGAAGACGCGGGCCATGCGAACGCCTGGCTAGGCAACCATACTTTAAGATAGTTGATGAATGCTTCTCGGGCGACTGTTACCGCGCCTAAGCTGGCTAAATGGGGCGTGTGCATTTGGCAGTCGATTATTTTGCCACCGTGCTGGTGCATCGCCGCGCTGAGGTATGCCAGCGCCACTTTTGACGCATCAGGCTGGTGCGAAAACATCGATTCGCCAAAAAATACCGGGCCCATCGCCAAGCCGTATAAACCGCCAACTAATCTTTCTTGATGGGTCACCTCGATGCTGTGGGCGATGCCGCGCTCATGCAGTTGGCAGTAGGCATCCTGCATATCTGGGGTAATCCATGTGCCGCTCTCATGGCGTCTAGGGGCGGCGCAGGCGTTAATTACCGTGTCAAACTGTTGGTCAAGCGTGACGCGAAAGCCACCATGGCGCAGGCGTTTGGTTAAACTACGACGCTGCTTAAACGCTTCAGGAAAAAGCACCATGCGCGGATTGGGGCTCCACCATAAAATAGGGTCGCCATCGCTATACCACGGGAAAATGCCTTGGCGGTAAGCGCTCACCAACCACGTAGGCGAGAGCTCGCCGCCCGCTGCTAGTAGGCCATCTGGCTCATCAAGGGCCATGCCGGTGTCAGGAAAGTGAGGGAAAGAAGCAGAAAGCCAAGGTAGCATGCGATGTTCCCATTACGAGACGATGCGAGAGAAGTCTGTGACGGCAGAAGGATGCTCGGTATGATGCAATCTCGCAAGTCAGGTACGCCGTGTTGTTTACATACTGTCTTTGAAAATTATATTTATTGTGAGTCGGTGCGAAAGGGAGAGACGCTTGAAAGTAAATAAAGCGGCCAGCAAGCGAGAAACGCAGCAAACACGCAAAACGGCCTCAGGTCGTGTTAGCCAAGCCAAAGATAAAGCACGTCGCGTTGGCCTACGCTTGCAAGGGGCGGTGCGCGAAGGTGTTGTGATCATGCTGCTTGCACTGTGCGTGTTTTTGCTTTTAGCACTGTTGAGTTACCACCCAGGTGATCCGGGTTGGTCATACCGCGGCCCGGAAGCCGTGATCGCTAACTGGATGGGGCAAGTGGGGGCGTGGCTTGCGGATGTTCTTTACTCGTTGCTGGGCGCCAGCGCGCTGTGGTGGCCGGGTATGCTGGGATTTGCCGCCTGGTGGTTAATACATTCGCGCCAGGTGCGTTTTGAGCTTGATGCGATAGCGATTGCCGTGCGCGCCGGCGGTCTGGTGTTACTGATATTTGGCACCACCATGTTAGGTGCGCTGCACTTTTATCACCCAGACAGTATTTTGCCGTATGCTTCTGGCGGCATTTTAGGTGAGGGATTGGTTGGCGCGCTGCGGCCTCTTGTCAGTAGCCAAGGCGTCGGGCTTGTCGCCGCGGCTCTTATTCTAAGTGGTTTCCCGCTCTTTAGTGGTATGTCGTGGCTGCAGGTGGCTGACGAAGTAGGGCGCGGTGCGCGAAAGGTTGGGCACTGGGGAAGAGCAGGGCTTACGCGATTGCGCGCTAGTTTTCAGCGTGCGCCGCGTAAAAAAGCTGAAGCGCCGCCCTCGCAAGAAAGCGACGCACCTAATGTAAGGCCGACACCTAAACCCTCACCCACACCAACCGCGGCACCAAAACGCCAAGAGCCGGGTCTTTCTTTTGACGATGAGCGGAATCCTAGCCCTCAAACAGTAGATATTCAAAAGGCTAACGCAACGCCAGCGGTTGAAGAGACGAAAATTCCCTGGGATGCGGCCACGCATTTCACCCGTAAAGCGAAAACTGCCACAGCGGCTGACGAAGGCGATAGAGCTTCAGCGGCGCCAGAAGTAGCGCTAGACGGTGTGCGTAAAGAGCCAACACTGTCGCCGGAACCGGAACCGGAACCGGAACCGGAACCGGAACCGGAACCGGAACCGGAACCGGAACCGGAACCGGAACCGGAACCGGAACCTATTCCCCCGCAAGAACCGGCGCCGGTTAGGCTTGCAGAGCCAGAGCCAGAGCCAGAGCCAGAGCCAGAGCCAGAGCCAGAGCCAGAGCCAGAGCCAGAGCCAGAGCCAGAGCCAGAGCCAGAGCCAGAGCCAGAGCCAGAGCCAGAGCCAGAGCCAGCGTCTACGGCATCTACGCCGCCACGTACAGGGCAGCGCGTGCCCGAAGTGGTGCCCGAGCCCTTGTGGGAAGAAGATGAGTGGGAAGATGACGATGAGCCCGAGTCGCTGCCACCTCGCTTTGCGACACCTGAACCAACGCCTGAACCAAGGCTTGAACCTGCTGTGGAGCGTGAATCAGCACCGGCACCACAGGGCAGCAACGAAACGCCTGCCCTTTGGACCGTAGAGCATCTGCAGAGTCAGCGCCCGGTGCTTGATAACATGCCAGAGCCAGAAGGTGATCTACCCAGCTTGCGGCTATTAACCTTGCCCGAGCCGCATCAGCCTAACTATAGCGATCAGCAGTTGGCGGACATGGCTGAACTGCTGGAAGTTCGGCTGCGTGAGTATGGCGTGAAAGCAGAGGTGGTCGACACATGGCCGGGGCCGGTGATTACACGTTTTGAAATAAAGCCAGCTGCTGGGGTGAAAGTTTCTAAAATCAGCAACCTGGCGAAGGATTTAGCGCGTTCGTTAATGGTGAAGAGCGTGCGCGTGGTGGAGGTGATTCCGGGGCGCCCAACGGTGGGTATCGAGATTCCCAATCCGCACCGGGCAATGATTCGCTTGCGCGAAGTGATCGACTCTGACCGTTACCAACAAGAAACCTCACCGCTAACCATGGCGCTAGGCCAAGACATTGGCGGTGGCCCGGTTGTGGCGAATCTTGGCAAGATGCCGCACCTTCTGGTGGCCGGTACTACCGGCTCGGGTAAATCGGTAGGCGTGAACGCAATGCTGATTTCCATGCTGCTAAAAGCCACGCCCGACAAGCTTAGGCTTATTATGGTCGACCCAAAAATGCTGGAGCTTTCGGTCTACGATGGGATTCCGCACCTGCTCGCACCCGTGGTCACCGATATGAAAGAGGCCGCCAATAGCCTGCGCTGGTGCGTGGCCGAGATGGAGCGGCGCTACAAGCTGATGGCAGCGATGGGAGTGCGCAATATCGCTGGCTTTAACGCCCGTTTGGATGAAGCCGAGCGCGCCGGTGCCCAGGTGGCGGATCCTCTATGGGAGCCGCAACCTTGGGAAATGCACCAAACACCCCCGGTGCTTGAGAAGCTTCCTTACATTGTGGTGGTAATCGACGAGTTTGCCGACATGTTCATGATCGTGGGCAAAAAGGTCGAAGAACTGATAGCCCGCCTAGCCCAAAAGGCCCGTGCAGCAGGGATTCACTTAATCCTGGCTACACAGCGCCCGTCGGTTGACGTGGTGACCGGCCTGATCAAGGCCAACATCCCGTCGCGGATGGCGTTTCAAGTGTCGTCACGTATTGACTCGCGTACGATTCTGGATCAAGGCGGCGCGGAAAGCCTGCTCGGTCACGGCGATATGCTCTATTTGCCAGCAGGGTCCGGTCCACCCAACCGTATTCACGGTGCTTTTGTCGATGACGACGAAGTTCATCGCGTGGTTGAGGATTGGAAACAACGCGGCGAGCCTGAATACATTGAAGAGATTTTAACCGGCGGCGTCTCGGCGGATGCACTGGCGGGCCTTGAAGCGGAAGGGGCGGATGGCGACGATGCTGAACAAGACGCGCTCTATGACGAAGCGGTGCAATTTGTAACGCAAACGCGTAAAGCCTCGATATCCGCCGTGCAGCGGCGCTTTAAAATTGGCTACAACCGCGCGGCAAGGCTGGTTGATGCGATGGAAAGTGCGGGCGTGGTCTCCTCTATGGGAACCAACGGTGCCCGCGAAGTGTTAGCGCCACCGCCGGTGGGGCATTAATCGTGTTGATCACTCATAAACGTGCAAACACCAAGGAAGCGCCGTTTAAGAGGAAACCTACTGACGAATCAAGCGTCTGATAGCACAACATGTATTGAGCCCGACAAGCGTTTGCTAGACGGGCGGCTAAGGGAGAACACCATGTTTAACAATGGCATGCGCGACAATGACGTTTATTCTGACCAAGTAACGGCTTCGAAGCCGACAAATACTTTCTCCCTGGCGCTCGCCGCCAGTGCGTTAGGCTTGGTTATGGCGCCAGCCGTTTGGGCCGATGAAGCAACCGAGCGCTTAACCGAGCGTCTCAATCCCTTGGAAAGCTATCACGCCACCTTCGAGCAGCGCATTTTGGATAGTGGTGGAGAACGGCTGCAAGAAGCTCATGGTGAAATGTGGCTCTCTCGACCTGGGCTTTTACGCTGGGAAGTGGAAGCCCCCTACGCGCAGACGGTGGTGTCTGATGGAGAAGACGTGTACCTGTACGACCCGGATCTTGAGCAAGTGACCGTACAAGGGGTCGATGACCGCGTTACCCACACCCCCGCGATGCTGCTATCAGGCAACGTCGAGGATTTAGCCGAGAGCTATGACGTCTTCTATGAAGAAGAGAGCGACGAGGAAGTGTTTACCCTGGTCCCGCTCTCGGCTGAGACCCTATTTGAAGAGTTAAGTCTGACCTTTAACGGCGAAACGCTCACTGAGCTTTGGATGACCGATAGTACCGGGCAGCGTACCGCGATTGCGTTTAGTGACATTCGCCAAAACGACGCCATCGATGAACAACGCTTCGTCTTTGACATCCCGGATAACGTCGATGTGATTCGTGAAGGACGTTAAAGGCGTCGAAACGCACATCGCTATTGCTCATTTTCTTGATCGGCTTCATGGTCGCGGTGTTCGCGCCAGGCCATGATGTCAGCAAAACGCTTCTCCTGGCCGAATTGGCTGGGCTGATAAAACCTCTCGTGTGCAAGACCTTCCGGCCAGCAATCGTGTGCGCTACCGGCGGGGTAACCATCGTCTTCATTATGCGCGTAGCGATAGCCACTGCCGTGGCCTAGGCTCTCCATTAGCTTGGTAGGCGCGTTGCGCAGGTAGGTAGGTACCTCAACCTGCGGTTGCTGGCGAACGAAACGCTGTGCTGCATTCCACGCCTGATCAATGCGGTTACTTTTGGGCGCGACGGCCAAGTGAATGGCTGCTTGGGCCAGCGCCCGTTGGCCTTCATAATCGCCTAAACGCAAATAAGCGTCCCAGGCGGCGATCACTAGCGGCAGCGCGCGCGGGTCGGCGTTACCCACGTCTTCTGACGCGATAGCCGTCAGCCGGCGCACCACGTCTAACGGGTCGCCGCCGCCTTGAATAAAGCGGGCCATATACAAAAGCGCGGCATCCGGGCGCGAAGAGCGCACCGATTTGTGAATCGCTGAGAGCAGGTCGTAATACGTATCCCCTTGCTTATCAAACGCGCTGGCCTGATGCCCGATGACGTCATCGAGTGCGCTGCGATGAAGCACTTCACGGCCGTTTTCCTGTTGGGTAAAGTCGCACGCCGTTTCTAATAAACCCAGCGCACGCCTTGCATCACCGGCGCTTGCGTGGGCAAGCACCGCGAGCACGCCCTCATCGACCTCAATCCCGCGCTGGCCCAGTCCGCGCTCGCGGTCATTAAGCGTTTGATGCAAGACCGCGATCAGTTCGTCTTCGCTTAGCGGCTTTAACACGTAAACCCGCGCGCGGGAGAGAAGTGCCGAGTTGACTTCAAACGAAGGGTTTTCGGTGGTTGCGCCAATCAGGGTTAAAAGCCCCGACTCGACGTGAGGCAAGAGCGCATCCTGCTGGCTTTTGTTGAGCCGGTGAATTTCATCCAAAAAGAGAATCACAGCGGTAGGGGCTAGCTGACGAGCGCGCTCAACCACCGCGCGAATCTCTTTTACCCCGGCCATCACGGCGCTGAGCGTTTCTAGGTGTGCGTTTGAGGCGTTCGCCAGAATTTCAGCCAGCGTTGTTTTGCCCACGCCGGGCGGGCCCCAGAGCATCATTGAGCGAACCACGCCGGACTCTGCCATGCGGCGTAAGGGCTTGCCTGGGCCCACAAGCGCTTGTTGCCCAACATAATCGTCAAGGGAAGTGGGGCGCATGCGAAACGCCAGTGGGGCGTCATCGGCGGGGGTAGAAGATGAAAACAGATCCATGCAGACTCCGTTGAACGATACAGCGTGCGTTGCTGTCGGTGGTAATAATCGCTGCGTCAAGCTACTGTTAGGCGAAAGCGATTACTTGGGCGTATGCGATAACAAAGGAGAAGGCACAATGTTACATCAACTGCGTCTAGATCATGCCAATATGGCGCGAATGCTGCACGTCCTGAAGCTCAAGCAAAAAACTTTAGAGAAGGGCGAGCGGCCTAACTTTCAGTTGATGCGTGAGGTAGTGGACCACATCCTCTCCTATATGGACGGCTTTGCGGCACCGCTTGAACGTGAGTTCGTCGAGTGTTTGCAACAGAAAGCGCCGGACCACGTGGGTACGGTGAAAGACATGCTCAACGAATATCGCGAATTAAAACCGCGGCTGGCAAAGCTCTCTACGGATATCGATATGGTCTTAATGGACAGTATCGTTCCAATGGATCGCTTTGCCGACGATTTGAAGCACTATCTGGAAGCGCACCGAGCCTACTTACGCCGAGAACGCGAGGTTTTGTTTCCGTTAGTAGAAGAGCATTTTAGTGAAGAAGATCTAGCGCTGTTGCGTCAAGCTCTACCCGTTGGCGCTGAGCAGGAGCTTGAACGCCTTCAGCAGGCCTACCCAGAGCTTTACGCGGAGTTGCGAGGTGCCAAAATCCCGTCGCTCTAGCGCTCTCACGCAGCATCCATAATCAACACCATCTCAGGGCGTGATACACTCACTGCCCTTTTTTAGGTTTTTAAGGGCAACCGCACAACATGGCTGGCCCCGTATTAATTTTTGACTCTGGCATGGGTGGGCTTTCTGTCGCGCGTGCGCTGCGCGAGCATTACCCCCAAGCCGCTTTTTGCTATGCCTGCGACAACGCGTGGTTACCCTACGGCGTGCGCGAAGATAGCACGTTAACAGCACGCATCGTTCGCGTTTGCCGCGCCGTTGTCAGCACCTGCCAGCCAAGCGTGCTGGTGGTGGCGTGCAATACGGCAAGCACCTTAGCGCTTGAACAGCTGCGCGCTGAACTGACCATTCCTGTCGTGGGTACCGTGCCGGCGATCAAGCCGGCAGCCGCCGTGAGTCAATCGCGCCATATTGGCCTATTGGCCACCACGGCAACGGTTCGGCGCCCTTATACCCAGCAGCTGATTGATAATTTTGCTCAAGATTGCCGTATTACCCGCGTGGCAGCGGATGCGCTGGTGATTGAGGCGGAAGCGTTGATTGGCGGCGCCAAACCTAACGCTAAACGCCTAGCAGCCGCGCTGGCACCGTTATGGCAGGCGGTGCACGCCGATGTGCCGCTGGACACGGTAGTGCTTGGCTGCACGCACTTTCCACTACTTAAACCCTGGCTTGAAGCCAGCGCGCCGGTGCCGCTCAATTGGGTAGATTCGGGGGATGCGATTGCTCGCCGCGTGGGGCAGGTGACAAATACGCTTGTATCGAACCACCACGATGGTCGCTGCTTTACCACCGCGCCCACCGCCTCACTACAGGCAGGGCTCGCGGCGTACGGTTTTTTTGCCCCACACTGCCTATCCCTTGATGATGTGTTCTCTGGTGATTTGCCTCTTGAGAACTAACGCTGTATCGCATTAGCCCCGCAACGATTTCTTAAACCTAGACGCTGATAACAGGAGCCCACTTTGGCGATTCCCGTGGTTGACCCCCAACGCTACGACGAGCAGCTTGCCAGCAAACGTGACGAACTGGAGCGTCTCTTCTCTGCGTTTTCTCTTCCGCCGTTGGAGGTATTTACCTCACCGCCTAGCCACTATCGCCAGCGCTGCGAATTTCGCATTTGGCATGAGGGCGACGATCTCTTCTACGCCATGTTTGAGGTTGACCCAGCAAACCCCAAGAACAAGCAGGTGGTGCGCTTAGACCAGTATCTGGTGGCCGGCGAGGCGATCAATGCCTTAATGCCAAAGCTGAAAGCTGCCTTTTTGGCAAGTCATGCGTTACGTCATCGGTTGTTTCAGGTTGAGTTCTTGACCACGCTCGCAGGGGAAGCGCTCGTGACGTTGATTTACCACCGCCCGTTGAACGATGCCTGGGAAAGCGAGGCGCGGGCGTTAGAACGCGAGCTTGGCATTATGATTATCGGCCGCTCACGCAAGGAGCGTCGAGTGCTTACCCGCGACCACGTGTGGGAGCAGCTGCACGTTGATGGCCATACCTTCCATTACCAGCAGGTCGAAAACAGCTTCACCCAACCCAACGCTGTGGTGTGCCAAAAGATGCTGGGCTGGGCGCGTGATGTCACCGCAGGCAGCCAATCCCGCGATTTGGTTGAGCTTTACTGTGGCAATGGCAACTTCACGGTGGCGCTTGCGGAAAACTTTCACCGTGTGCTCGCCACCGAAATTTCGCGCACTTCCGTGGCGAGTGCCAAGGTTAACTTTGAAGCCAATCACGTGAGCAATGCCCAGGTCGCGCGAATGTCCGCCGAGGAGTTTTCCCAAGCGTTAAATGGCGAGAAGGGCGGCCGGCGCGTAGCCGAAATGGCTCTCGAGACCTTTGATTTCTCAACGGTGTTGGTAGACCCGCCACGGGCCGGTTTGGATGAGGCCAGTTGCCGTCAGATTAGCGACTATGAGCGGATCGTCTATATTTCCTGTAATCCCAAGACGCTAGCTGAAAACTTGACCATACTGAATCAAACACACCGCATTGAGCGTTTCGCTCTGTTTGACCAGTTCCCGTTTACCGACCACTGTGAATGTGGCGTGATGTTGCAACGTCGATAGCGCTATATCAGTGCTACACGATATCAGTACCACGTGATGCATAAGCGGCATGAGCCATGAGCAAGACGGCAAATGGCTGGGGTCATGGGCATTGCTAGCGTAAGCTGGAGCGAAAGTCAGTGCTACGATGGCCTAACAGCCTATTGTGCTTCGTTTTTTGGCCGATGACGGCCTTGGTAGTCGAGGTGATGGATGCATTACATTGCAATTGAAGAGAGTCGGCAAGATCTACTCAAACAGCTACAAGAACGGCTACAAGCGCGCTTAGAACCTGAGAGAGCCGCCGTCATTGATGCGTTTGCACGGCAGTTTTATGCCACGGTGCCGGTGGAAGACTTGATTGATCGGCGCTTGGACGATCTTTATGGCGCGACGCTCTCGATTTGGCAGTTTTTGCAGCATCACGATCCCAATCAGCCGAAAGTCAGAGTCTTTAATCCGGATTTTGAAGAGCACGGCTGGCAATCGACGCACACGTTCGTCGCTGTGTTGCATGAAGACATGCCGTTTTTGGTCGACTCGGTACGCATTGAACTCAACCGTCGGGGCTTGACCGTACACGCGATTCAAAACGCCGTAATAGCGGTAGACCGTGATAGTGATCATCAGCTTCAACGCGTTACCGCGCCGCGCGATGAAAATGCGCCAACGTCGCGTGAATCGCTGATTGTGATAGAAGTCGACCGCCACACCGATCAGCAGGCGCTGACAGACATCGAGGTCAATCTGCTAGATGTACTGCGCGATGTGCGCACCTCTGTGGTTGACTACGAGCTCATGTGCGAGCGCACCCGCGAAACGATTCAAGAGTTGGAAAAGGCTTGCCCGCCGCAAATTGACCCGGACGACCATGAAGAGGCCATCGCATTTCTTGAGTGGCTGGTAAAAGACAATTTCACCTTTCTCGGTTATGACGAATACATTTTGCAAGAGGGTGAACTCAAGCGCGATTCTGACAGCGTTCTCGGGGTCTTCCGTCTTGATCAGCCGCGCTATAGCGAGCGAATTCGCTCCGAAGAAGGGATAGACGAAGATGGCGGTTACGTGCTCGTGCCGCAGCTTTTGTCCTTCGCCAAAAGTGCTCACCATTCCCGCGTTCATCGGCCGACGTATCCTGATTACATCACCGTGGACCGTTATGATGACGATGGCAATGTCATCGGCGAGCGGCGCTTTTTTGGCCTGTTTACGGCCACCGTCTATAACGAATCGCCGCGCAATATTCCGCTACTGCGGCGCAAGCTGAAAGCCGTGATGGACATTGCCGGGTTTAACCCCCAGGGGCATAACGGCAAGCAGCTGCTGCAAGTGCTAGAGGTGTATCCCCGCGACGACCTGTTTCAAATTGACACGGAATCGCTGGCAAGCACAGCCCTTGGAATTCTTAACATTCGTGAGCGCCGCCAGGTACGGCTGTTTGTGCGCTCCGATGTCAGTGGTAAGTTTTTCTCCTGCCTGATCTTTGTGCCGCGCGATGTTTTCTCGACGGATTTACGCCAGCGGATTCAGAAACTGCTCTGCGATGAGATGGATGCTCACTTTGGCGACTTTAATACCTACTTGTCTGAGTCGGTACTGGCACGTATTCAGCTGATTCTACGCTTTAATGGTGACCAACCAGGGCAGTTTGATATCAAACGCCTGGAAGACAAAATTGCGCTTCTCGCACGTAGCTGGCGCGATGAGCTGCACTCAGCCATGGTGGAAGGCTTTGGCGAAGAGCAGGCTAACCGGTTAATGGACCGCTTTTGCGAGGCATACTCCGCTAGCTACCGCGAAGATTTCAGCGCCCGAACGGCGGTGTTTGACGTCCAGCATCTGCTGGCGCTGGATAACGGTAATGATCTTGCCCTGTCGCTGTATCGCCCGCTTGAAGAGCAGGGAGGCGGTGTTAACTTAAAGTTATTCCATCGCGCCTCGCAGATTCCGCTCTCCGACGTGTTGCCGATGATGGAGAACTTAGGCCTACGTGTAATCGGAGAGCGTCCGTATGAAATCAACGCGCCCGAGCAGCGTTATTGGATTCACGATTTCGAGCTTGAGCACAGCGGGATCGATGTCAGTCTGAGCGATATGCGTGAGACGTTTACCGAAGCGTTTCAGCGCATTTGGGCGGGTGAAGCGGATAACGACGCCTTTAACCGGCTGATTATCGGCGCCAACCTTGACTGGCGTGAAGTCGCGATGCTGCGCGGTTATGCTCGTTACCTTAAGCAGATCCGCTTTGGTATGTCGCAGAACTACATCGCCTCGACCTTGGCAAATCACGCCGGTATTACCTGCGAGCTGGTCGAGCTCTTCCGCTTGCGCTTTGATCCCGAGCGCACCGAGCGGGATAAAAGCGACTGCCTCGCGCGCATCAACGCGCAGTTAGACGATGTATCGAGCTT
This sequence comes from Vreelandella salicampi, assembly GCF_013415105.1. Lineage (GTDB taxonomy): Bacteria > Pseudomonadota > Gammaproteobacteria > Pseudomonadales > Halomonadaceae > Vreelandella > Vreelandella salicampi. Next base: position 271,176 of record NZ_JACCDF010000001.1, on the reverse strand, counting down.
AAATGACGATCAGCTTTTGCGCCGTTTTATGGAGCTGATTCAGGCTACGCTACGCACCAACTATTATCAGCTCAACGAGAATGGACGCTTCAAAGACTATATCTCTTACAAGCTGGAGCCTTCGAAGGTCACCGGCATGCCCAAGCCGCGCCCAGCGTTTGAGATTTTCGTCTGTTCTCCCCGTGTGGAAGGGGTTCACTTACGCGGCGGCAAAGTGGCGCGGGGTGGCCTGCGCTGGTCAGATCGCATGGAGGATTTCCGTACCGAAGTCCTGGGGTTGGTTAAAGCGCAGCAGGTAAAAAACGCCGTTATCGTGCCGGTCGGCGCCAAGGGCGGCTTCGTTTGCAAACGCATGCCGGAAAATGCTGACCGTGAAACCCTGCAAAAAGAAGGGATCGCCTGCTACAAGACCTTTATCCGCGCGCTACTAGATGTGACCGATAATCTTGACGGGGGCGATGTTATACCGCCGAAAAATGTTGTCCGTCACGATGACGACGATGCCTATTTGGTGGTGGCGGCCGATAAAGGCACCGCGACGTTCTCGGATATCGCTAATGAAATATCCTTGGAGTATGGCCACTGGCTAGGCGATGCATTCGCTTCCGGCGGTGCCAATGGTTATGACCATAAGAAGATGGGCATTACCGCGCGCGGCGCCTGGGAGTCGGTTAAGCGCCATTTCCGTAACCTCGGCCTGGATACTCAGCGAGAGGAATTCACGGTCGTGGGTATTGGCGATATGGGCGGCGATGTCTTCGGCAACGGGATGTTGCTGTCGGACAAGATCCAGCTGGTAGGGGCATTCAACCACCTGCATATCTTTGTTGACCCTACGCCGGATGCCGAGGCCACGTTTGCCGAGCGCAAGCGCCTCTTTGATATGCCGCGGTCCAGCTGGGAAGATTATGATCAATCCTTGATATCTGAAGGCGGCGGTATTTTCAGCCGTGGCGCCAAATCCATTGATATAACCCCGCAAATGCAGAAAGCCTTTGGCATCACGCAATCGCGGCTGGCGCCTAATGAGCTGATCCATGCGATGCTGCAAGCCAAGGTTGATTTGATCTGGAACGGGGGTATCGGCACCTACGTGAAAGGCTCGGATGAAACCGACGCTGACGTGGGCGATAAAGCGAACGATTCACTGCGTATTAACGGTAACGAGCTTAATTGCCGTGTGATCGGTGAGGGCGGCAACCTTGGCTTTACCCAGCGTGGACGTATGGAAGCCGCAGCCAAGGGGGTGTGTGCCTATACCGACTTTATCGATAACGCCGGCGGTGTGAACTGCTCAGATCATGAAGTCAATATCAAGATATTGATCGATGAAGTGGTCAAACGCGGGGATATGACCGAAAAACAGCGTAACCAACTGCTCGCTGAGATGACCGAGGAAGTAGCGGACTTGGTGATTCTGGATAACTATCGCCAGACCCAGGCGCTGGATCTTTCCGCGCTAATTTCACAGCAAGGGATCGGGCCGTATCGGCGCTTTATCACCGAGCTTGAGTCTGCCGGGCAGATTGATCGTGAGCTTGAATTTTTACCCGCGGATGACGTGCTTAAAGAGCGCACGGGCAGCAACCAAGGCATGAGGTTGCCAGAGCTTTCGGTGTTGATCTCTTACGCCAAAAGCACGTTGAAGGGCGATTTGATTACCTCTGATGTGCCCGATGACCCGTATATTCACCGTCATTTGGAGCGTCTCTTCCCGAATGTGTTGGTGGAACGCTACAAGCAGGAAATGTACGACCATCGCTTGAAGCGCGAAATCGTTGCCACCCAGGTAGCCAATGATTTGGTCGACCACATGGGTATCGTGTTTGTGCGCCGCTTGATCGACTCCACGGGCGCAGGGCGTGCGGATATTGCCCGCGCCTATATCGTCGCGCGCGATAGCTTTAACTTGCCGTCGCTATGGGCAGAGATCGAAGCGTTGGATAATCAGGTCTCAAGCAAGGTGCAGTACAGCATGATGCAGGACCTGATGCGTATGATTCGCCGTGCGACACGCTGGTTCTTGCGCCAGCATCTGGGGCTTTCGACCCAGGATACGGTGGAGTATTTCGCGCCGCGTTTAGCGCAGCTACAAGAGGGCATTGGTGAGCTATTAAGTGGTGAAGAGCTGGATACTTGGCGCGGGCGCCGTGATGGGCTACTGGAAGCAGGCGTGACTGATGCGCTGGCGTCAAGCGTAGCGGCAGCGCCGAGTCTGTATGCTGGCTTAGGTATTATCCAAGCAGCGCGCCTTACCAACGAAAAACCCCAGCGCGTGGCGGAAGTGTTTTACGAGATTGGCAGCTGCCTGGAACTGCCGTGGATGATTCAACAGGTCACCCGGCTTGACGTGCGTGACGCCTGGCAGGCGCAGGCGCGGGAAACCTTCCGTGATGATATCGACCGCCAGCAACTGGCACTCACGACCAGCGTGTTGAAGCTAGACGCGGGAAGCCGTACCCCTGAGGAACGGGTGGCGCAGTGGCTTGAACAGCACGACAAACTGCATGGCCGCTGGTGCCGCTTGATTGAGGAGGTACGTAGCGGTAGCGAAAGTGGCTTTGCGCTGTTTGCCGTGGCTGTGCGCGAGCTGGTCGACCTTGCTGAGAGCGACAGCGAAGCCTAACAGCCGACACAGTCAGCAATACGTGAAGGTGTGGTGTGCGCTATAATCGCACACCGCACCTTTTTATTGTCTGGATATTTTGCCCGGAGCCCGAATGTACGATCTTGCCCGCTCGTTGCTGTTTCGCCTTGATCCTGAAACCTCCCACGGTATGGCGCTTAGCGCCCTGGAGGTGCTTCACCGCGTTGGTGGCGTTAAGCATCTGGCAGGGCCGCGAGTAGATGACCCGGTGACGCTGATGGGGCTTGTGTTTCCCAATCGTGTTGGGCTCGCGGCTGGGCTGGATAAAAATGCGGAGCATCTTGATGCACTGGGAGCGCTGGGCTTTGGCTTTATCGAAGTGGGCACCGTGACACCCAAACCCCAGCCGGGCAATCCAAAACCGCGGCTTTTTCGCCTCGCTAACCACGAGGCAATCATCAACCGCTTCGGGTTCAACAACCAAGGGGTGGCACACTTAGTTGAACAAGTGAAAAAGCGCCATTTCGATGGCATCCTCGGCATCAATATCGGCAAAAATCTCACTACCGCCGTTGAAAATGCCCTGGATGACTATCTTGTTTGTCTGGAGGCTGTCCACCCGCTGGCGGATTACATCACCATCAATATCTCCTCACCTAACACACCGGGGCTTCGTACGCTGCAGTTTGGTGAGCAGCTCGATGCGTTGTTAGGGCCGATTCGTGAAAGGGCTTTCGCGCTGGATACAGAACGTGGCCGCAAGGTGCCATTGCTGGTAAAAATCGCCCCGGATATGGACACAGACGAGGTGGCGTTGGTGGCCAAAAGCATTGAGCACAATCACTTTGACGGTGTCATTGCGACCAATACCACCGTGGCACGTGATGCCGTTCAGCACGACCCGCAGGCGCACGAGGCAGGGGGGCTTTCCGGTAGGCCTGTTTTTGAAGTGTCCAATCGCATCATCCGGCTGTTGCGCGAATATTTGCCAGCAATGCCGATTATCGGCGTCGGCGGCATCGACAGTGGCGAGACCGCGCAGGCGAAAATAGACGCGGGGGCAGATGTGGTGCAGCTTTATTCCGGGTTGATTTATCGCGGGCCTAAGCTAGTGGGCGAGTGCGCCGAAGCCCTTAAAACGCAAGTAGCAAAAAGCCCGCTGAGTTAAGCGGGCTATGCCAAGCTAATAAAGGGAATGAGAACAGGTAAACAACGCTATGTCATGACCGTGGGGTTTTTGTGAATGCCTGATACGCCCGTCATACTGTCCCATTGGTCACCGCGGCCTTCACGCCAACCGCTCATCCAGTACTCGCGTAAATTAATATTTTCACTGGGGCAAACGTCTCGGGAGCGACCGGAAACACCTGCTTTGTAGCCGTGAACATAAGCCCGCTGGAAGCGGTCACGTTTTTGTCGTTTCATTGGCTAACCTCGTTATATGAAAGCCTTTGAGGGGAAATGGCCTGTTTTTTATGGGTGAAGACAAAACCATTTCATCATCGCTTGGCGTAACATAGCCGTGATAGCGGCGTTGCAAAAAAAATGTCGAGCACTCACGTGCTGAACGTGCCGCTGACTGACAGAGAATCCTTGTCGTCGCGCAAGCGTTTTGTGTAGCTACACCTTTATTGTTAGCCCATGATGGGGTGACTTGTCGACCCTCAAATTGTCATAAGACGTAAACTTTTTTGCCATATATAGGAATATCGCGCATTTAGCGCTGCCGCCACTATGACTGATCCAAGCCAAAGCAACGAATTAGACCTGCTGGTTACTTGCCCAAAAGGGATCGAGGGCCTGCTGGCTGATGAGCTAGCGAGCCTAGGTGCCACGCCTGGCAAAACCACTGTGGCCGGGGTTTTCGCCAGTGCCAGCCACGCGACGGCATATCGGCTATGTCTCTGGTCACGGTTGGCCAACCGCGTTATCGCGGTCATTTCACGCGAGCCGCTGGTGGATACGGCAGAGCGGCTGCGCGTTGTCTCAACGCGAGTGCCCTGGGCACGCCATATTGCCTCGGGAAAAACAATTGCTGTCGATTTCCATGGCCGCAGTGAACACATACGCCATACCCGTTTCGGCGCGCAAACGGTTAAAGATGGCGTGGTGGATGCGCTCTTGCTGGCGGGGCAGGCGCGCCCGAATGTCGATACCAAAACCCCCGATGTGCGCCTATATGCCCACCTGCACCGGGAGAACCTAACGCTGGGTATCGACCTTGCCGGTGAAAGCCTGCACAGGCGTGGCTACCGCCGCGATGTGGGGCATGCGCCGCTCAAAGAAAACCTAGCGGCAGCGTTGCTGGTGCGTGCCGGTTGGCCCGAGCGCGCGAAAGCGGGCGAGCCGCTGATCGATCCGCTTTGCGGCGCGGGGACGCTACTGATTGAAGCGGCGCTGATCGCCGCCGATCAAGCACCAAACCTGCACCGTGAGCGGTTTGGTTTTCACGGCTGGGCGCTTTTTGATCGCGCCGCATGGCAAGAGCTAACGCGTGAAGCCCAGGCGCGCGCAAGCATCGGGCGCAAACGCTGTAAAAATCAGCTATTCGGCTTTGACCAAAGCCCCGCAGCACTCTCGGCGGCTAAAGCCAACGCTATGCGCGCCGGCGTTCCTGCGTTGATTACACTCACCGGCCAGAGCCTAGCAACGCTTGAAAGGCCCGCTGCGCTGGAGGGGGAACACGCCCCGAAAGGCCTACTGATCACTAACCCGCCTTATGGCGAGCGGCTCGGCGAGCTGCCGGAGCTAGTCACCCTTTACGCCACGCTGGGCGAGAAAGTGAAAGCGGCGTTCCCCGGTTGGACGCTAGCGCTTTTCACCGGCAACCCGGATTTAGGCCATCGGCTGGGCTTGCGTGCCCACAAGCAGTACGCGCTGAAAAACGGACCGCTGGATGCCAAGTTATTGCTCATGGACATTGCCGATGCGGCTGGCCCCGAACTACACGACGAGACCCATCACCCATCGCCGCGCGTATCTGAAAACGCAGAGATGTTTGCCAACCGGCTAAAAAAGAACCAGAAACGCTTAAAAAAATGGCTTAAACAAAGCGGTGAAACCTGCTATCGCCTCTATGACGCGGATATGCCGGAGTTCGCGCTGGCCATCGATGTATATGGTGATCGTGTCCACGTGCAGGAATACGCGCCGCCGCGCACGGTGAATGCCGCTCAAGCCCAAAAGCGCCTGTTTGATGCCTTGGAAGTGCTGCCTGACGCCTTGAAGGTGGATTCGAGTCATGTCTATGTGAAACGCCGCGAGCGTCAAACTGGCAGCGCCCAATATCAGAAACGCGACGCCAGCGGCGAGCGTTTTAAGGTGCAAGAAGGGTCGGCGTGGCTGTGGGTGAATCTGCGCGATTATTTGGATACCGGACTGTTTCTCGACCACCGGCCGGTGCGCCGAATGCTTAGGGAAATGGCCGAGGGTAAGCGTTTTTTGAACCTGTTCTGCTACACGGCCACCGCGACGGTGCACGCTGCCTTGGGCGGTGCGAGTGATAGCGTCAGCGTGGATATGTCCAATACCTACCTCAAGTGGGCTCAGGATAACTTCGCGCTTAATCAGCTCGACCCATCTCGCCACCGCGTGATGCGTGACGACTGTTTTCATTGGCTGGAAACGGCAAGCACAACGTTTGATGTGATTTTTATGGACCCGCCGACGTTTTCCAACTCAAAGAAAATGAGCGAGACGCTGGATATTCAGCGTGACCATTCGCAGTTGGTGAACTTGGCGATGGCGCGTTTAGCCCCGGGGGGCACGTTGGTATTCTCCAATAATCAGCGTCGCTTTGTCCTTGATGACGCCCTGGTAGAGCGCTTTGACGTTGAGGATATTTCCGCGCGCTCTTTCGACCCGGATTTCCAGCGCCGTACCAACCTGCACCATGTCTTTTTGCTGCGCCACAAGGAGGCGTCGTGATCAAACTTTGGCTTTATACCACCTTAGGCTGCCATCTATGTGCGCAGCTAGAGGCGCTGTTACATACGCTCGCCAATGACGAGGTGGTGTTGCGCCATATCGAAATCAGCGCGGACGATGATCTTATGGCGCGCTACGGCGTGCGCATCCCAGTGCTAGCCGATGCCGAAGGCGTTGAACTGGACCGAGGGTTAGACCCTAAGTGTTTGGGCGAATGGCTCAGAGTACGCGGTTGGTTGGATGAAGCGGCACTGAAAGCGCTGCTGGCGCCGCCATCAGCGCCCAAGCCGGCAAAACCCGCGTTTGAGCGCAACGGGCGGCGTTACCTGGGCTGAGAGTGACCCTGGAAGGCGGTTAAATAACGTCGAGCAGTGATAGCTGACGCATCGCTTCTTGGCCTTCGGGGGTATCGTCGGTAACGTCCAACACCTTGAGAAAACCACGCGAGTTCTGGATAGTGGCTTCGTCATCAAGCCACATCTGGGCTTGGTCACGCGTATCCGCCAGCTGGTGCTTTAAGCCACCAAACTGGGTGCCAATTTGCCCCCAGGCGCGGCTAAAAATCCAGTCGCCAAACATATCTTGATGGATATGCACCAGCACGTAGTCATGGTCGGTTTCCCAACGTACGATCACTCAGTTACCTCGCTGTTTCAAACACGTTAACTCAAACAAACTTTTCAAATATGCTAGTTAAAACGGATGGTTGCCCGTCAATGATGGCCTCTATTCTAAATCGCCAGAGACAAAACGCCATGAAACTTGTCGTCGATGCCAATATTCCCGCCGCTGATGCCTGTTTTGGCGCTTTCGGTGAGGTGATAAAACGCCCCGGGCGTGAGATCAGCGCCGAGCACCTACGTGATGTGGATGCGCTGATCATCCGCTCTGTTACCCCGGTTAACGCATCGCTGTTGGCTGAAAGCTCAGTGCGTTTTGTGGGTACCTGCACCATCGGCACCGACCATGTGGATAGCGCATATCTTGCCCAGCAAGGCATTAGGTTCGCCAATGCCCCAGGATGCAACGCGGAGGCCGTGGTGGATTATGTGCTAGCTAGCCTATTAACGCTTGCTGAGCGACAGGGTTGGCGGCTTTTAGATCGCTGTGTGGGCATTGTGGGCGTGGGCAATGTTGGCAGCCGACTGCAAGCCCGTTTGCAGGCGCTGGGAGTAAAAGTGTTGGCCTGTGACCCGCCGCGTGCCGAGCGTGAAGGGGTGAGTGAGGGGGAGACCGGTTTTGCCTCCCTTGAAACGCTGATTGAACACTGCGATGTGCTCTGCCTGCATACGCCACTGGTGAGCGCTGGCCCGCACGCCACCCGGCATTTGCTGAATGCTGAGCGTATCAACGAACTTTCTCCCGGTACGGTGGTGGTTAACGCCGGGCGCGGTGACTGTATCGACGGCTTGGCGCTACGCAGCCGCTTGGCAGGGCAGAACGACCTAACCGCCGTGCTGGATGTGTGGGAGAACGAGCCCGCCATTGACACTGCCCTTCACGACCTGGCGACGCTTGCCACTCCACACATTGCCGGTTATAGCCTGGATGGCAAACTGCGCGGCAGTTTGATGATTCATCAGGCGTTGGCCTCCCATGTGGGCGAGGCGAGTGCGCTCACGCTTGACGGTATTTGCCCGCCGCCGGCGCTGGCATCGTTCACGCTGCAGCAGGCATTGCCATGCGAAGACGCGCTGCGGCTCTGTGCCCGCGCGGTGTATGACGTCCGTCGTGATCACGAAAGCCTTACGCGGGAGGCGCACGCATTAGGGCTGGCGCAAGGCTTTGATACGTGCCGCGCGAATTATCCGCGGCGGCGCGAGTTTTCGACGTTGACCGTGTGTTTGGGTGATGAAGCTCAGCCGCTAGCGCCCGTGCTAAGCGCTGCGGGGTTTAACGTGGTATTGGCATAAAACGCCCACCGGGTGGTGGGCGTGTGAATAACAGGGCGCTATTTACTGACGATAAGCGGCTTCTTTAAGGGCGCGAATGCGGTCATCCAGTGGTGGGTGGCTGGCGAAAAGGCGCTCCATGAGCGAACGGGTTTGGCCTTTGGTAATCGCCATTGCGCGCAGGGTGTCGGGCATTTGGTCCGGTAGCTCGGTTTCGGCCTTCAATCGGGCGAGGGCGTTGACCATAGCGCCGGTGCCAGCAAGGCGTGCGCCGGCCTCGTCAGCGCGGTATTCGCGAAAGCGCGAGAACCACGCCACAATGGTAGAGGCGATAATGCCAAAAACGATTTCCGCGACGATGACCACGGCAAAATAACCCATAAAGCCAAGGCCACCCTCGCCATCCGAACGGCTTTTCAGGAAGTTATCCACCAAGTGCGCCACCACGCGCGCGAAGAACATGACGAAGGTATTGACTACCCCCTGAATCAGCGCCAGCGTCACCATATCGCCATTGGCAACATGGCCGATCTCGTGGGCCAGCACAGCGCGCACTTCTTCGGGTTGCATGCGGTTTAAAAGGCCCGCTGACACGGCCACCAGGGCATCGTCTTTGTTCCAGCCGGTGGCAAAGGCGTTAGATTGCTGCGCAGGGAAAATACCTACTTCCGGTGTTTTTATGCCCGCCTCGCGAGCCAGTTCCGCGACGGTATCCACCAGCCACTGCTCGGTTTGGTTAGACGGGTTCTCAATAATCACCGTACCGGTAGAGCGCTTGGCCATCCACTTTGAGATGAATAGCGATATCATTGAACCGGCCATGCCGCACACAAAGCAGAAAATCAGCAGGCTGGTAAAATTAATGCCCTGGCTACTGAGGTAGCTCTCCACGCCGAACAAACGCAGCGTGATACTGGCCACCAACAGCACCGCCAGGTTAGTGGCTAAAAACAGCACAATTCGCATCATGTGGCGAGATCTCCATTAAGCCTAAGTAATGACAAGTCAGTCATGATCAGTAAAAGCACAGGTTAGCACTGGTAAACGTAAGCTTAGATACGTCCACCTGCGCTGGGTTTCAAGGTAGCAGTATGTTTATTGCCGCAAGATTATTGCCGGTAGCGCGATAAAAAGTTGGCAAACCGGTCGAGGGCATCACCTAGCTGATCGGCCCAGGGCAGCGTCACGATTCGCACGTGATCCGGTTCAGGCCAGTTAAAGGCAGTGCCTTGAACCAGCAGGATTTTTTCTTGTAATAGCAAATCCAGCACCATTTTTTGGTCGTCCTGGATATTAAATATCTTAGGGTCGAGCTTGGGGAACGCATAAAGTGCGCCTTTGGGCTTGACGCAGCTGACACCGGGAATGGCATTTAGCTTTTCATGGGTAATGTCGCGTTGGGCCAGCAGACGCCCACCGGGGAGAATCAGATCGTTGATCGACTGATAGCCGCCGAGCGCGGTTTGGATGGCGTGTTGAGCGGGCACGTTGGCACAAAGGCGCATCGAGGCCAGCATGGTCAGCCCCTGGATATACCCACTGGCGCGTTGCTTGGCAATCGACCCGGAAATGGTCATCCAGCCAGAGCGAAACCCGGCACAACGATAGCTTTTGGAGAGCCCGTTCATGGTGATGACCAGCTGATCGTCATCGGCGAGCGCCCCGGTGGCGGTATGCTCGACGCCGTCGTAGAGAATCTTGTCGTAGATCTCATCGGAGAACACCACCAAATTGTGTTCACGGGCGATATCGAGCACCTCGCGCACGACTTCCGGTGGGTAGACAGCCCCGGTGGGGTTGTTGGGGTTGATCAGCACAATAGCACGGGTGTGACTTGTCACCTTGGCGCGAATGTCCGCTATGTCCGGTGCCCAATCGGCTTGCTCATCGCATAAATAATGCACACCGTGGCCGCCGGATAGGTTCGCCGCTGCCGTCCAAAGCGGGTAATCCGGGGCGGGGATCAATACCTCATCGCCATCGTTCAAAAGCGCCTGCATGGCCATCACAATCAGCTCGGAAACACCGTTGCCGATGTAGATATCCTCAATGCCGACGCCGGGGATTTCTTTGCGCTGGCACTCTTGCATGATTGCCTTGCGTGCTGAATAAAGCCCCTTGGAATCACAGTAGCCTTGGGCTGTCGGCAGGTTGCGCATCACGTCTTGCAGAATCTCTTCCGGCGCTTCAAAGCCAAACGGAGCGGGGTTGCCGATGTTGAGCTTTAAAATACGCTGGCCTTCCTCTTCCAGGCGTTTAGCGTGGTCGAGCACCGGGCCGCGAATGTCGTAGCAGACGCTATCGAGCTTGTGTGATTTGTTAAGCTGAGGGGCCTCGTGAGGCTGAGGGGTGTCCATGTTGTCGTTCCCAGTATGTGGTCGTTCCAAACGCTGCCGGCATTAAGACTCCTGCGAGGCATCCGGCTCGTTTGCCTCTGCGGGGGTGCTATCTTCGGCAGACGGTGGAATGTCGTGAGGCGTTTCTAGCGTAATTCGGCCCAGTTTGCCATCACGCAGTTCATGCAGCAGCACTTCCGCGCCACGGTGAAGGTCAACTTCGCCGCCAGGGCGTAACCCACCGCGCTTGCTGGCAATGTCTTTTAAAATGGCGTGGCCGTCAAAGCCCGCCAACGCTAAGAAATCTGGGCGTTCTGGGCCATCGGCCTCAACGGTTGGGGGCGTTTCCGGCGCTGTGTAGTTTGGTAGTGCTTTTAATTTATAACGCGCCGTCAGCGCATCCGGGTAGCGCTTCGCCAGCTCGGCGCTGGTAATGATCCCCACGTCGATATATTCAATTGCCGTATCACGAATCGCGCCGCTGGCGGCCAAGCGATAGGCGCTGGCCTGGTCTTCGATCTTGGGCCATAGCACGCCGGGCGTATCAATGAGCGCCACGCGGCCATCGATACGTACTTTTTGCTGGCGCTTGGTGACGGCGGGTTCGTTGCCGGTTTTGGCAATTTTGCGCTTGGCCAGCCCATTAATCAGCGTTGACTTACCGACGTTGGGAATGCCCATCACCATCACACGGACATCGCGGTCAGCGCGCACCTCACCGGCAAGCGCATGGCAAAGCTTGGGGATATGTTTAAGCTCACGGGCGTTAGTGGTGGTAATCGCAAGGGCTCGTGTATGGGGCTGGGCGTCAAAAAACGCGACCCAGTCGGCCGTGCGTTCAGGGTCAGCTAAATCCGCGCGCGAGAGAATTTTGAGCACTGGTTTGTGGCGCGTCAGCTCGGCAAGCATTGGGTTGGCGCTGGAGTAGGGCAGGCGCGCATCGAGCACTTCGATTACCACATCGATTTCAGGCAGCGCGTCTTTAATCTGGCGGCGCGCTTTGTTCATATGACCGGGAAACCAGCCGAGCATGGGGCTCTCCTGCGCAATGCGTTGTCAGTAATGCGGTGTCAGCATAAAAAACGGGCGACCATTCTAGCAGATGGCGCCCGCTTTGACGGATTAACCGATAGCGTTATTCGTCGGCGTGAAATTCGATTGCCACCGAGTTAATGCAGTAGCGAAGCCCCGTGGTGTCCTGGGGCCCATCGGGAAACACATGCCCGAGGTGGGCGTCGCAATGCGCGCATAGGACTTCCGTGCGTACCATGCCGTGACTTTCGTCGGTGTGCTCTTCCACGCGATGGCTGCCTAGCGGGCGATCAAAACTTGGCCAGCCGCAACCCGCATCAAATTTGTGCTCATTCTCAAATAGGGGCGTATGGCAACACACGCAGTGGTAAATGCCTTGGGCATCGCTCACTTTGCAGTCGCCGGTAAAGGGGCGTTCGGTGCCTTTTTCGCGGGTGACACGGTACTGCTCTGAGGTGAGCTGGTCGCGCCACTGTTCAGGGGTTTTTTCTACTTTGGCCATATATGCCTCCTTATCATAACGGCAAGCGATTAGCGCGTTCGCCATGCCGGTGAAGGTGGTGCTTCTAAATATTGAGTGCTGTCAGCCAGCTTGAATTTCAAGATACGTGTTATGCATCTCAGCATGTGTGATCTTAAACGGGGACGCCAGTAAAGATTGAGGCTTGACAGTTTTTCATCCGCTGATTACTATACGCGCCACCTCGACGAGGCAATGCAGTGTCCCATTCGTCTAGTGGTCCAGGACACCGCCCTTTCACGGCGGTAACAGGGGTTCGAACCCCCTATGGGACGCCACTTAAATCGTTCAGGTATCGGAGTGCGGGAATAGCTCAGCGGTAGAGCATCGCCTTGCCAAGGCGAGGGTCGGGAGTTCGAATCTCCTTTCCCGCTCCAACGTGTGTCCCATTCGTCTAGTGGTCCAGGACACCGCCCTTTCACGGCGGTAACAGGGGTTCGAACCCCCTATGGGACGCCAATCCGATGGCGAGACAACTGAATTAAGCGGGAATAGCTCAGCGGTAGAGCATCGCCTTGCCAAGGCGAGGGTCGGGAGTTCGAATCTCCTTTCCCGCTCCAGTTCAGTATCCAATACGTCCCATTCGTCTAGTGGCCTAGGACACCGCCCTTTCACGGCGGTAACAGGGGTTCGAACCCCCTATGGGACGCCAACTCGCTTCATTTCTTGCGCTGCGGGAATAGCTCAGCGGTAGAGCATCGCCTTGCCAAGGCGAGGGTCGGGAGTTCGAATCTCCTTTCCCGCTCCAAGCGCCCTCCCAAATTATTGTTTTCTGATGTTATCGCGATTTTTATCTCGGTAGGCCAAGAGCCTAGCGGGTATTGTGCATGGGTGCGGCATGGCCTTGAAAACAGGCGAGCTGCCCTTATATCACTTCCTTATAAAATGCTTTATTTTTCTTTTCTGCTGACAGGACATGTTCATGGCCGAACCGGCATTGTCGATCCGTGGGCTGACCAAAGTCTACGGCAATGGTTTTCACGCGCTTAAAGGCATCGATTTAGACGTCCAGCAGGGCGATTTTTTTGCTTTGTTGGGCCCCAACGGTGCGGGAAAATCGACCACGTTAGGTGTTGTTTGCTCGCTGGTACAAAAAAGCGCCGGCAAGGTAACGATCTTCGGTATCGATATTGATCAAGATTTTGCCAAGGCGAAGTACCAGTTGGGCGTGGTGCCGCAGGAGTTTAACTTCAACCAGTTCGAGAAAGTGATCGACATCGTGCTGGCGCAGGCAGGGTACTACGGCATGACGCGCCGCGAGGCGCTGCCCCGGGCAGAAAAGCTGCTTTCCGATTTAGGCCTTTGGGATAAGCGCAACGGTAGTGCGCGCATGCTCTCCGGCGGGATGAAGCGCCGTTTAATGATTGCGCGCGCTCTCATGCATCGGCCCAAGCTCTTGATTCTCGATGAGCCCACCGCCGGCGTCGATATCGAGTTGCGCCGCAGCATGTGGGAGTACATGCGTCGCATTAATCGCGATGAAGGAACGACCATTATTCTCACCACGCACTACCTGGAAGAAGCGGAGAGCCTGTGTCGCAATATCGCGATCATTAACAATGGTGACATTATCCGCAACACCAACGTGCGCGACCTGCTTGCTGAGCTTAATACCGAAACCTTCCTGCTTGATCTTGCCCACCCGCTAGAAGAGGCGCCGGTGGTGGAGGGGTTCGAGGTCAGTTTGACCGAGCCATCACAGCTCTCGCTGGTGATTCACCGCGGTCAGCAGATGAACGATGTTTTCGCGGCATTGAGCGAGCAAGGTATCAAAGTGGTCTCGATGCGTAACCGCGCCAATCGGCTGGAAGAGATGTTTGTGTCGATGGTTAATAGCGGCCAAAACGCCATTGATCAAACGCAACGCCAGGAGGCGCACGCATGAATGCTACGCAAACGCTGATTGCGCTGTGGACGCTCGTGGTGAAAGAGATCAAGCGCTTTACCCGCATCTGGCCGCAAACGCTTTTACCGCCGTCCATTACGATGGCCATGTACTTTATTATTTTTGGCAACTTGATTGGCTCACGCATCGGAGTGATGGATGGGTTTAGTTACATGGACTTCATCGTCCCAGGGCTGATTATGATGGCGGTAATCACTAATAGTTACTCCAACGTCGCGTCATCTTTCTTCTCTAACAAGTTCCAGCGCTCGATTGAAGAGATGATGGTCTCGCCCATGCCTAACTGGGTGATCCTCTCAGGCTTTGTGCTAGGGGGGATGGCGCGTGGCTTGGGGGTCGGGCTAATCGTAACGGTGGTATCGCTGTTCTTTACCCGTTTGAGCATGGAGCATCCCTTATTGACCGTGTTGGTCGTCGTGCTGACGTCGGCGCTGTTTTCCGTTGGCGGTTTCATCAACGCATTGCTGGCGAATAAGTTCGATGACATTTCGATTGTGCCGACGTTTATCCTGACGCCGCTGACGTACCTGGGCGGGGTTTTCTACTCGATCTCGATGCTGCCGGATTTCTGGCAGGGCGTATCGATGCTCAATCCTATTCTCTACATGGTGAATGTCTTCCGCTATGGTTTCTTGGGTGTGTCGGATATCCCCATCGGCTGGGCATTGATGGCCATCTTGGGCTTCATCGTGGTGCTCTTTACCGTGGCGCTTAAAATGCTGGAGCGTGGAAAAGGGATTCGCACATGACGCACCATCGCCCTGAAACCCTAAAGAACGCACCACTTGGACGTGAATCGGCTTACCCGGAAAATTACGACGCCGGGCTGTTGTATCCGATAGCACGTGCGACCAACCGTGCGCCGTTGGGCATTGATGATACCCGCTTGCCCTTTATTGGCGCCGATGAGTGGCATGCGTTTGAAATGTCCTGGCTTAATGCTCGCGGTAAGCCGGTGGTGGCCGTGGCACGTTTCACGTTACCCGCTGAATCCCCCCATCTGATTGAATCCAAATCCTGGAAGCTCTATCTCAATAGCTTCAACCAGACGCGCTTTGCCAGCCGAGGCGACGTCGTTCAAACGCTGACACGTGATCTTTCGCGCGCGGCGGGGGAGAGCGTTGGCGTTGAGCTGCTTGGCGTTGACGACGACGAACTCATGCCGCAACGCTTGCCCGGAAAATGCCTGGATGAGCTTGATATCAGCGTGGATGACTACACGCCTAGCGCGTCGCTGTTATCGGTTGGCGAAGACAGCGTTGAAGAGACGCTCTACTCGCATCTGCTCAAATCCAATTGCCCGGTAACCGGCCAGCCCGATTGGGGCAGTGTGCTGATTCGCTATAAAGGCCCACAAATCAATCACGAAGGGCTGTTGCGCTATTTGATTAGCTACCGTCAGCATCAAGACTTTCATGAGCACTGCGTTGAGCATATCTTTACTGACCTCATGCACCACGCAAAACCCGTTGCGTTACTGGTGCTGGCACGTTATGTGCGCCGCGGTGGGCTGGATATCAGCCCCTGGCGGGCAACGCCTGGCTTAGCGCCGCCGCACCCGCTGCGTCTGGCAAGGCAGTAAGTCACTGCGCTACAGTAAGCCACTAACATAACGGATTGGAGCCAATAATGGACGCACTCACGCTACTGCATCAACGCAGTTCCATGGGCAAATTGATGGCCCCAGCCCCATCGTCCGAGCAGCTAAAGGCGATCTACGAAGCGGCGTTGCGCGCCCCGGATCACAACGAGCTGCGCCCTTGGCGTTTTATCGAATTTAGCGGGGAAGGGCGCGAGCGTTTGGGCGAGCTGTTTGCTGAAGCGGAGTTTCAAGAAGACCCGCACGCCTCGGATACCACGCTAGACGCAGCACGCAAAAAACCACTCCGTGCGCCCATGCTTATTGCCGTGGTGGCCAAGGTAACGCCCGATGTACCCAAAGTGCCCAAAATCGAGCAGGTGATTTCGGCGGGCTGCGCAGCACACGGCATTCTACTTGCCGCCCATGCGCTAGGCTTTGGTGCTATGTGGCGCAGCGGCAAATACGCCTTCGACCCGGTGGTGCGCAAAGGGCTGCGTTTGGAAGATGACGACGAGGTGGTGGCGTTCATTTACCTAGGCACGCTTGGCGGGCGCCATAAGCCGGTGCCAGAGCACAACGTAGACGACTTTCTCGAACGCTGGGAATAATGCCCAGGGCTACAAGGCAGGGATTGGCATGACAACAGCTCGGCAACCAGGGATTCCTCATCCACGCCTACCGCTGCCGGACGGGCCGGAAGACCTGGCGGTTTTTCAGCAGTGGTTAGGAGAAGCCATCCCGATGGTAAATGCCCTCGGCATTAAGGGGATGACGCAACAAAATGACGCACTGACGTGGGAGCTTGCGTTAACGCCAAGCCTGAATGATAAGGGCACCGGCTTTGGTGGCGCGCTAACCGCGCAAACCACCCTACAGGGGTGGTGTTGGGTGACTCTCTGGCTGCGCGCGCAAGGCATTTCACGTGATGTGGTGGTCGCCGAGGCCAATCAACGCTTCCTTGCCCCGGTGACCGATGACTACCGCCTTGTCTGCACGCCAAGCCAACCCCAAGGCCCGGCAAAACTCGCCGCCAAACTGGATGAACGCGGCAAAGGGCGTATTGCTCTGACACAGCAACTTTATTGCGGCCAAACCCTTTGCTTAGAAGCTAACGGCAGCTATGTGGCACTCCCTAAAGCGTGAAAAGGCTTGCTATTTCGACACTTAGGCAATAGTATATGCGCCGTTCTGTTGTTAAAGGCACTGCCTTTCAACAGAGTGAAAAGACGGAGGGGTGTCCGAGTGGTCGAAGGAGCGCGCCTGGAAAGCGCGTAAGCCGAAAGGCTTCGAGGGTTCGAATCCCTCCCCCTCCGCCAGAAAATTTTAGAAGGGGAATCAAGCAATTAGCTTGATTCCCCTTTTTTCATTTTGGTGCTTTGGGAACGTTCCTGGGAACAATCCTGGAAATAGCTATAGCCCAAGCTTTCGATGAGCGCCTGGATGCTTTTGGTCTTCACCCTCCTGAAATAACTCCATTCCGTGGCTTTTTCTGCCTGCCACTAGAATCTGTTGATAGCCCACCATAGTCGTGTATTTGCTTATGTAAAAATGATAAGAGCTTTCGAGTCCGCTACTGTCTTCATCAGCGTTTTGAGCAAGCAGCTAGCGCACGAGATGCGCGTCCATCCCGTCGTCTGCGTCTAGTGTGTGGTAGCGCACTGATAATTTTTTTGCTTTTCTCCAAGATGATAGGACATTTCCGCTATATGGGAATTGCTCTCTAGGCCCTAAAGGGTCCGACAGATCGTCGTCATAAGGAGGAGAAACAGCGATGAGTAAGCTAACTAAATTACACCTTTCTGCTGCCTGCTTGCGTTGCATGTCGATGAGCGCCCTGACGTAACGTTGCCCACGCCCACAGCGAATCTATACAGTCGTAACACCCCCTATTACGAGGAACCAACATGCAACTCATTGATCAGCTGAGTGATGCCCAGGCAAAGGCGTATGCCAAGCATTGCCTTGAGACAAAAAATACCGAAGAGCTACGCGCTGCGACGAATGAAACTCCCGATCCAGAATTGCTTAGCGAATGGGGGCTGACGGAAGGCCAGTATGCTGAAGCCGTCACCGCGGCGTTAGCAGAACTCGGATAGTACCGGGAATAGTAGACGTCATTCACTAAGCCATAACGTTTACAGTTCATGATCAAGCTCTTCTGCCGAAATGATCAGAGCTCAGCGCCTGGTACGAATGTCGGGGGCCACTTCAGTGTGTGTCCAGAGTGTGTGGTAACGCACCGAAAAAATTCTCGCTTTTCGCCAACATGATAGGGCATTCCCGCTTTTCGGGAATTGCTCTCTAGACCCTGAAGGGCCCGGAAGTTCGTCGTCATTAAGAGGAGAAATAGCGATGACAAAGCTAACAAAATTAATTCTTTCTGCAGCCATTACCCCGGCATTTGCTTTCTGCACGGCCGCCATTGCGGAGAACCAAAACGACATGCAGAGCGAGCAGTCTAAAGATGCCACTCAGCAGTCTGATGGCTCGCCAACTACCATCGATTATGACGAGTATCGTGTCGGTGAGAAGAAGATAATCTTGCCGAAAGTCAGTGAGCAGCCCGCAGGCAAGTCGACGTCCAACGGTAAGCCTTCAAGTGCCTTTTTCGCCGCCGATGTCATCGGTAATCATGTTAATCACCGCAATTCAGATGAAAACATCGGCGAGATCAAAGACCTGATCATCGGCACAGATGGCCGTGTCGTCGGCGTCGTGGTATTGACCAGTGGCTTTCTGGTAGATGGCGGACA
Source organism: Vreelandella salicampi (assembly GCF_013415105.1). Lineage (GTDB taxonomy): Bacteria > Pseudomonadota > Gammaproteobacteria > Pseudomonadales > Halomonadaceae > Vreelandella > Vreelandella salicampi. The sequence goes on along the minus strand of NZ_JACCDF010000001.1, from coordinate 252,641 downwards.
GGAAGCGGGACTGGCTTGGGATCAAATAAATCACAGCATGGAAGATGGCGAATCCGTGTTCTACACAGAAATTGACGAGGAAGCGCTGCGTAAAACGTTGAAGTACGTGCGCGATTGACGCAATCCATCGTCTGCGGAGGCGCGCCGTTTTACGGTTGCGACTCGTTCCCTTCTCGAAGGCGCTCGATGGACGCATTGCCCTGCTTAGACAAGGTCGCTAAGCGGTCAATCTGTTCGTCCAGCCGAGGCAGAGCCTCCTGACGATAGCTTGAAAGATCATCGATTGCGCCCATCACCTCGCCGAAGGCCTCCTCAAGTACTTGCATGTCGAGCATCGCTCCGGATGCCCGCTTCTGGATGTCCACGCCTTGCTGGCGCAGGGCTTTCGCGGTTCCGCCAATCATCTGCGACGTAGTGGTGTTGAGGGCTTCAATGCGATCCAGCACTAGGCGCTGATTGGCCATCGCCATGGCCACGGTGACTGCGACGGTGAGGGCCGAGACGGTAACGTTAATGGCCCTGTCCACCCCGCGCATCAATTCCCGGTTATTGCGGATGATAACTTCCAGCGCCAGCACGCCTTGTTGGCTCACCGCTAATTGTTGTTGGAGGTCGACGATGCGCTGGCGTAGCGGAAAGAGCAGCTCCTCCTCCAGGAATTGACGCCGCGGATCCTCGCCATCGCGAGCGGCGATCTCGTCTTGCAGGCGGTGATCGATCAAACGGCCCAGTGCAATCTGGCGGTTCAGCTCGCTAAGGATTTTATTTAGGGCTTGTTGGTCGTCGTTGAGGGTGAGGTTGTCACGATGCAGCATGTCGCGACCGCTTTCTAAGTCCTCAATGATCGCGTCCAGGGCCTGTTGGGCATTCTCGAATTTACGAAAGTAGCGCTGCAGGCGGCTATCAAGGCCGGGAATGATCGCCAGAATGCGATCCAGCGCGCTCGGCGCCAAGCGATGGCGAGCGGGATCGAGGCCTTCCATGCGGCCACGCAGATCGGTCAGCGCTTTGGCGACCGGCCCGCCTTCGTCGCCCTGGTGGGCCAACTGGCGCAGCGGTGTCTGCAACATGGCACTGCGATGGGCGGCCTGTTGCTGCAATTCAAGCCCCATCTCATCCACGGCACGGCGCTGGCAAACTACTGACTCCTTGTCACCCGCGGCAAAGATATCCTCGACAAAGCGGTCGGCCATCGCCTTTAGCTCAGGGTCGCTGTCTCGGTCATCGGGCTCGACCGAATCGGTCTGGTTAGCCCCCAACTGACTGGCAATCTCGTCCACCGGCGGCAGGGAGAGGCGATGTTTGTCATCGGATTGCTGAGCCATGGACATCTCCTGAGCTATTAAAAAAACGGATTAAATAAAATTTAGTGAAACCACGCACTACTATCGGCACATTACCACTGGCCGCCGAATTAATCTTTGCGCGCATAACGATCCGCGCCTTCGACGAAGCGGCGCAGATCCTCCAGCGCCTTTTCGGTGGTGACAGACGCTTGTGGGCGAGCCGTCTCGATGCGTGCCATGGAAACAGCGGTATCGTCGAGCACGGTCAGGGCGGATTCGATACGAGCGGCGAGTTCATTCAGCCGGTTTTCGGTTTCCGCCAGCAAATCCAGGCGCCGCTTCAGGGCGGCTCGCTCCTCACCACTCAACCGTTTGCCCTCTCGGGCCAAGCGGTCTCGCACGTAGTTGCCGTCCACACTCACCACCCCTCGCGCTTGGGACGCCATGGTCGTCAGCGTATCCACCGCACCGAAACAAACCTGAGTGACCAGACCACGCGAGCGCTCGAAAGCCAACTCGCCAGTGTGGAAACGGCCACTCAGCACATCCATCACATGGCGATGGCGGCTATAAAGGCGGTCTGCAAGGATCGCTAGGTCGGGGCGATGAGCGTCGAGCAGGTTCTGCTTGGCGTGACACATGGCCAATACCAGCTCATCGGCGCCCTCGGGTGGCCTTGCTGGATCGAGCACCGACACCCCTGCCTCATGGGCTCTACGCTCTTCTTGAGCGCGGCGCTTGCGTGCCTCGGCGTCTCTTTGGGCATTTTGGCGACGCTCTCGGCGGCGGGCCAGCCAGCCGCGCAGCGTTCGCTCGACGGGCAGCGCAACCGGAATGGCGACAATGCCCGCCAGCCAGCCAAGCAGGCTAGGGCTGAAACCTCCCCACAGAGAAGTTAGCCACATCAACATGCTGATGAAGGGAATCACCAGGCAATAGCGGGCGATTACCTGCAATCGGCCGGGAGTCGCCCCAGGAAGTGCCAGGGCAGGATTGTAGAGGCCGACCAGTAGCCAGGGCAGGCAGGTCATAAAGAGGCCATAGGAAAGTCCCTGCAGGAATCCCAACATTGATACGGCTATCCTTCATTTATGGAACGCAAACGCCGTGCGTAGAGTAACTGAGATGGGGCGTTAAGCACCAGTTAGGTTCAAGGCCGACGCGACGTTAGTCGTCCTATGGCATTTTACCCCGCGAAAATGGCACACCAACTCTTTATGATTTTTTCGTTTTTATTCTTAACGAGAGTTTATAAGAGATTTTTATGCGCCACGTTTCTTTCGCTTCGCTGCCACTGGTTACGCTGATTTCGCTTACTGCAATGCCGGCTTATGCTCAAGCCAGTTAAGCTGGGTTCGCGGCAATAAAGTAGACGCCGAGGCCGCTTGGCAATGGAACGGTGGCACGCTGCGTGCTGGTGCAAAAAAACTGCTCGACAAAACCTACAGCGATTTTCTTAATCGTAACCGCAGCGCCAGTGATCCCTTCTTAGCCAGCGATACGTCAAGCGAAGCTCTACCCCTTAATGAACCCGGTCGTAGTCTCTGATTAGGGGTTGACTACGTGTTTTAGTGGATCGCCTTGCTCGGTCATCATGGGGCATGTTTTTACTCGGGGGGAAAGATTTAATCGTTTCTTAAGATATTGTCACGATGATGGGGCGAGTATCCGTGACATCATATCGAGGAGAACGTCATGCCCCTTGCCCATTCTTTCAGTGCGCCTTTTCAGCCCGCCTTTTGTCATTACCGCACGCTCTTGCTGGTAGCGTTGGGAGTTATATGGTTGTTCGTTAATAGCCTTACTGTGCCCTGGTCAACGCTGGATTTTCCGTTGGGCTTGGTTGCCTTGATGGCAGGTACAATATGGTTTTTGATTCCGCATAGTGATGTGTATCTGGAAAGTGATGATGTCGATGATGTTTGCTTAAAAGAGGTGTTATTTAGCGTGACCATTGCCACGGTGTTAACCATGGTGGGGTTACATTTGATGGATTTTTAACTTAGCTACCCGATATCGCTTAGGGTGTTTTGGTTGACGCGACCTTAGGGCTCTGAGAAGGAAGCGTCACCTCGACACTTAACCCACCCGTTGCTCTGTTACGCATTTCGAGCGTGCCGTGATGGCGGTGGATAATGCGTTCGACGATGGAGAGCCCCAAGCCGGCGCCGCCGTTATCACTATCTCGATAAAAGCGGGCCATGACCTGCTCACGCTTATCAGGCGAAATGCCGGGGCCTTCATCAGCCACGATGAGGGTGGTGTGGTCAGTGTGTTTAGCAAGGCTGACGGTAATCGTGCCGCCGACGGGGGAGTGTTGCAGCGCGTTGCTAACCAGGTTTTGCAATAGTGTTTCGATGGCGCCTGGTTCAGCCGTTATCCACCAAGACGCCTCAGGGTTGGCATCAAGCTGTAATGTTTGGTGGTGCTGTGACGCTAGTGGCGAGAGCTTAGCAAGCGTTTCCTGCGCTTCTCGGAATAGATGTAACGGTTGAAAGACGATGCTGTCTTCATTGCCTGGCTCTAGGCGGGCGAGGGTGAGCAGTTGCGAGACCAGGCGGGTGGTACGCAGGACCCCGGCTCGCATTTCCACCAGTGCCGCTTCCCGGTCCTCCGGCGTGTTCTGTTTTTCTAATGCGTTCTGTGCATGCAGATCCATCACGGTCAAGGGGGTGCGTAATTCATGCGCCGCATCGGCAATGAAGCGCTTTTCCCGCTGGCGAAGTTCGCGAATACGCAGCATCAGCCGATTCAGCGCCGATACCATCGTATCCAGCTCGCGCGGCAGAGGCGCGACGTCCAGAGGCTGTAGAGCGTCGGGGTTGCGATTGGTAATTTGCTCAGTGAGACGTAGCAGGGGAGCTAACCCCCACCCGATGGCGTACCAGAGCATCAGCGCTAAAATGGGCAAACCGATCAGGTCAGGTATCAACGAACGAAAGGCAAAGGTTTGGATGAGCTCGCCACGCACATCGGCCCGCTCAGCCACGAGGATGCGCCGGCCGGGCTGTGTTGACATCAAGCTATATACCCGCCAACTGTCGCCGTCGACCTGATGGTCGCTATAGCCCGGTGTCTCAGCAAAGGGGCGGCTAGGCGCATTGAAGGAGCTTAGTAGGAGCGATTCCCCCTCCCAGAGCTGAAAGGCGAATTTACCTTCATAACGATGACCGGGAATGGCGTCATTCGCGACGGCAGCACGCTGCAATGCCGTTTCCAAGCGCTGAAGCAGCGCATCGTTATCGTTAATATGGGGTGTCGCCAATAGCCCCTCAAGTAAGCGGGCGTTTTGCGCTAAGTGTGCATCATAAAGCTCTTCGATTTCGTGCGTCGCGGATACATAGCTGATGACACCAATCAGCATCATGCTGACTGTAAGAACCAGCAACGTTACGCTGAGCGTGCGGCGGCGGATGGAACTCATGGCGTTGAAGTCGGTATGTCAGCGTCTAGCACGTAGCCGATACCCCGCACGGTGCGGATAAGGTTAGCGAAAAACTTCTTGCGCAGGTGATGGATATGCACCTCGATGGCATTGCTCTCAACCTCATCTTCCCAGCCGTATACCAGTTGGGTGAGGGTCTCACGGGTGAAAACACGCCCTGGGTGGCTCATCATCTCGTATAAAAGTGTAAATTCGCGGCGAGATAGCGTTATCGCTTGCTCTTGGTAAGTAACATGCAGCGTATCGGGGGAGAGCTCGATACCACGACACGTTAGGACGCTGATGCCTTTCCCGGCACTGCGTCGCAGCAAGGCACGCAGACGTGCCTTGAGTTCGGCCACTTCAAACGGCTTGATGAGATAGTCATCGGCGCCGGCGTCCAAGCCCGTGATGCGATCTTCGATGGCGTCGCGTGCTGTGAGGATAAGCACGGGAACGTGATTGTGGCGGCGACGTGCCGCGCGCAATACCTCAATGCCATCGACGCCGGGCAACCCAAGATCCAGAATGACAGCATCAAGCGGTTCGCGGCTCTCCAAGGTGGCTAATGCCTGGTGGCCATCGCTTAAATGATCCACCGTGTACCGCTCTGACTTCAACGCCAAGCGAATGCCAGATGCCAAACTCACGTCATCTTCTACGAGTAAGAGTCGCATGGCGAAACACCATCTCCTGTAGCACAAGGCGATACGGGCGCAGAGCACGTCGTTTGAGTGATCGTATCAACGACCTCTGCCGGGGTAGGCGATAACAATACCTGATCGGCATGACCCCGTGGGGCAAACTTTTGTGAACCTGCGACGTTCAGTACCGCCGTCACGGGTACATCTAGCGCGACAGCCATGTGCATGGGCCCCGTATCCGGCGTGATTATGCGCGGAAGCTGCCCCAGCGTTGCAGCAAAGGTGCGTAGCGGCATGCTAGGGGCGATATGGCCGTGGCGGCCGACATGGTGTTGAAGCGCCGGCTGCAGCGCGGCCTCTTCCGGACCGATGAGCAGAATAAAGCGAATACCGCGGGCGTTGAGTGCATCGCACAGCGCTTGCCAGAAGGCCAAAGGAAGGCGCTTATTCAAGTGGCCCCCCACGAAGACCCCAACGTCGAAGGGAACGTGAGACAACTGCTTGAGTTGCGTCTGTGCCTGCGCCTGTTCTGTGTCCGAGATCATCATCCACGGGCGTGTTTCGCAGTCAAGCCCGAGAGAGTGCGCGATGGTGGCCGCCATGTCATAGGCATGCGTCTGCCCGAGAGGCAAGGGATAGACAGCATCATAGCGTCCCGCTAGACGCGCATTAGCCCCTAGGGTGCGCCGTGCGCCGGCGGCTTTCAAACAAAGCCAGCCCGTCAAGGACGTGTCGGCTACTTGAATGGCCAGGTCATAGCGTCGCTGGCGTAGCGTTCGCCACAGCGCAAGCAGTTTCCACGGGCGAACCAGCATGTCGCGGCTGAGCGCATGACAGTGCGTCAGTGGCATTCCTTTAAACAGTGACACGGTCGTATCGGTGGCTAAATAATCAATCTCAATATCAGGACGCGCCCGCGCAAAGGCGTCAATTAACCGCGCGCTGATCAGGGCATTACCAATGCGGAAATTGGGACGAACCAACAGCACGCGCGTAACACCATCCAAGGTAGCTGGGAACGCATGGGTGGGGTCAAAGGAGCTGGCGAGTCGGCGATAGAGCCAGGCTTTAGCACTTTTTTCCAGTGTTTTGCCCAAGCGTCGCATGGCGGTGTGACGGCGTAAGCGGGTGAGTACAGTCATGAAAGGGCCACTCGTGTAAAACTAGAGAGTGGCCACTATCCAGGTGCTTTCTTAACAAGCCCTTAAGGTTACCTATTTACCCTCCTGTCGACGCAGTAACAGAACGGTTATCGTCGATATGAATGATGGACCAAGCAAGGATGGTTTCGTTGGCAGGTGATGATTAACAAATCATGATGGCTCGTCACGGTCGAGACTTGCGTTTTGGAATAAAAGGCATTGATTTTCCGACATTTTAAAAAAACGAGGAGGTGTAATGTGAGCCATCACGAAATTCACAGGTCTAATCGTGTCGGGTGGTTGCGTGCCTCTGTGCTTGGAGCAAATGATGGCATCGTCTCTACTGCGAGTCTTATTATCGGCGTGGCAGCTGCCTCGACATCACATGAGAGCATTCTTTTAGCGGGTGTTGCCGGGCTGGTGGCAGGCGCCATGTCGATGGCGGCAGGGGAATATGTCTCCGTCAGTTCTCAATCAGATACGGAAAAAGCCGACTTGGTATTGGAAAGAAAATCCCTGGAAGAAGATTTCGGGTTTGAGCAACGAGAGCTTGCCGAGATATACCAACAAAGAGGGGTTGAGCCACGGCTGGCACAACAGGTCGCGGAACAGCTGATGGAACACGATGCGCTTGGCGCGCATGCCCGCGATGAAATCGGCATTTCTGTCGACGGTGACGCCCGGCCAATTCAGGCCGCTTTTTCGTCAGCGGGCTCTTTTGTCGTTGGAGCAGCGCTACCGTTAGGCATGGCATGGTTAGCCCCGGTCAATCTGCTCATTGTGATTGTTGCACTGTCGTCTCTGGTTTTTCTGGTGCTTCTGGGTAGCGTGGCGGCGCGCGCAGGTGGCGCATCCATTATTTCCGGCGCCATCAGGGTTACCTTTTGGGGGGCCTTAGCCATGGCTCTGACGGCAGGCGTCGGGCGGGTTTTCGGCGTCGTTGCATAAAGATGGTTTCATTATCGAGCGACTGCCACATTGAGTACCGCTTCAAAGCCATTTTGCCTGCCGGTTGCGGGAGAGTGCAGGTGCAGGCAAATGTTGGCGCCTGCGGCGATGGCTTCGGCAATGGCCAGACCGAGACCAGAGCCATCCGCATTGGTTTTTGAGCGAGCAAATCGATTGCGCAACTGGACAAGCTGATCCGCCGGCACGACTTTACCGCCATTGCATATCCGTAAGGTACCGTCAGCGCTCAGGTTGATCTCCACCGGCTCTTGGCTGGCACCGTGTTTTATCGCATTCTCAATCAGGTTACGTACTAGAATGGCAAAGGCGTCAGGGTCGAGGAAGGAGTTCACTTCGCCTTCGGGCAGGGTCAGGACAATTCGTCCTGGGATCCGATGTTCAAAATCCGTCACTATCATCGCCAGTATGGGCGCTAGGTTGTGCGGACGTTGCGCAATTGCACCACCTCCTTCGGCTTTGGCCAGTTCCAGCAATTTCTCGGAGAGTGTCGATAAACTGCGAAGCGCTACCTCCACCTCGGCAACATTGCACTTTAGCGCATCGCTGTGGATCTGGTGTTTCAAGCGTTGCACCTTGGCAAGGGCTGTTGCCAAGGGGGTGCGTAATTCATGGGCGCTGTTGGCCGTAAAGCTGCGCTCTGTTTCAAGCGCACGGTGCAATCGTTCCAGCAAGCGGTTGACGGCAACAGCAATCGGCTCAAACTCTGTAGGTAACTGATTCCCCTCCACGGGGCTAAGGTCTCCCGCCCCTCGGGATTCTATCGAGCGCTGGAATTCGACTACCTGCCGCAGGGAACGCCGGACAATCCACCAGACACCCAAGAGACTGATCGGAATCAGAAAAATTAAAGGCGTCAGCAATGCCAGACCCGCCTCCAGAGCGGCTTCGTGCCGATGGTTTAACGGCTCGGCTACCTCAATGTAAAGAGTGTCACTGACAGCAGAAGCGCCATATATTCTATGCGTCGATGTATTTGAAAACCCTTCCTGCGGCAAGGCGCCAAAAACGCTGATGTCAGCATCGTGAGATTGAAGCAAAAGGTTGCCTTGGCCATCTCTGACCAGATAGGTGAGGTACTCGTCGTGTTCTTTAAGGGCAGGGGCCGTTAGGTTACCGGTGCCATTTTCGCGGTTCAGAATGTCGGTAACGGCCAGCGGCAAAATGCGTTGGGCGGTTTCTTCAAGGGCGCTGTCGAAGACTTCGTTCATTTCGTGTTGAGCGACAAGCCCGGAAGCCGCTACACCGAACAGCCAGAGAAGCGTAACGCCCAGGGTGAGACCAATGCCTAGGCGTCTTTGTAAGCTGTTTTTATTGGTCATGTGTTTCCAGTCGATAGCCCATGCCTCTCACGGTAACAATAGCATCGCGCCCCAGTTTTTTTCGTAAGCGGCTGACATAAACCTCGATGGTATTACTTTCTATTTCTGCCCCAAAGGCGTAGAGGCGATCCTCCAGCTGTGAGCGCGACAGCAATATGCCGGGCCGCTGTATGAACCCTTCGAAAATCGCCCACTCGCGGGCAGTAAGCTCAACCGTCTGGCCGTGGCGACGAATGCGGTGGTCATTCAGATCCACCTCCAGGTTCCCAACACGGATGACCGGGTTCGGGTTACCCCGGTAACGACGGGCAACCGCCGCCACCCGAGCCGAAAGTTCGGAAAGATCAAAGGGCTTTATCAAGTAATCATCGGCACCGGCGTTAAGGCCTTCTATCCGGTCGGAGACCTGGTCTCTAGCCGTCAAAATAATGACGGGAGCAGTATTCCCGGCGGCCCTTAGATTACGTAAAAACGTCAGTCCATGGCCATCCGGCAGCATCAGGTCGAGCAGGACCAGGTCGTAGGCGGTGGTCTGCACGCTGGCCTCGGCAAAGCTTAGGCTTTGAACCCAGTCTATCGCGTGGCCGTCATCAGCGATCTGATCGCGCACTGCTTCGCCAAGGCCGGTTGTATCCTCAACCAGTAGTACCCGCATTATGCGTCTCTCCTCTCACTTTCATCCCTTCTTGTGAAAAAGATACTACCGCAAGTACCTGACAGTCGTCTGAACAACACGGCCATGGTGGTTCTTTCATCTGCGGTGGTGTCATCCAGCACTTCACTTTCCTGCGGATTATCTGCTGCGTTCAGGCCGCTGTCAGGTAGGGCGCATAACGTATGGGGTGTGAACTTAACAGGAGATATCCAATGAAGACTAACACCGTGATTTTAAGCCTCGCCTTAGCTTTTATGAGCACGCCGCTACTGGCAGATGATGACTGTGATGATCCCATGGACACTTGGCAGCCTCGGGAAAACCTGCGTCAGAAACTTAAAGCCGAAGGTTGGACGATATACCGCATCAAGGTGGATGACGGCTGTTATGAGGTTAAGGGCGAAGCCCCGGCGGGCTTTCGCGCCGAGGCGTCCTACTCTCCTGCATCACTCATGTTAATGGAGCTGGAGCGGGAAGATGACGACGACGACGATGAAGATGATGATCATTACCGCCATGACAGCAACAAACGTGACGGTATGCAGGGCAGTGTTCAGCCGGCAGCGCCGACTAATGGGATCGTCAGTGGTCGACCCAGCGTCACGGTCGAATAACCGGTGCACCTTTATCAGGAGAACCCATATGAAAAAGACCTTGTTGGCGATGGGTCTAGCCTTCGGGCTGACCACTGCACTGACCATGCCTGCTTTTGCCCAGGCACGTGAAGTGACTTTCACGACCGAGCTGAGAAATTACGCTGGCGATGGTGCGTACCTGGCGCTTTACCTAGCGGATGCGAACGGCAGGTACCAGGGAACGCTCTGGGTTGCCGGGGGAAAGTCCAAGTACTACAAACACTTGAGCGGCTGGGCGCGGGGCAGTGGGCTGAATGCGGCCGAGTATGATGGCTTGACCGGCGCGAGTTTGGCCAGTGGTCGTACCATGAAAATCACTCTGAATCTGGATGATGCGCTGATCGATAGCGGTTATGAGATTCGCATTGATACCGCTGTTGAAGATATGCGTGATCATCGGGCGGATATCGCCGTGCCGCTAACCAGTGAGGGCTCCGGACAGCCACAAGCAGGGCGTGGCTACATTCAATCGTTTCAATACGACCTATAACAGGTTTTAGCAGGAGCTAACGTTATGTTGCGACAGCTGCATGGGCTGCCAGGTTTGCTGGCGGCGTTGATGCTCGCAGTGCTTGCTATCACGGGGGCCATTCTTGCGTTAGCACCTGTGATGGACCGCGCCGCCGCAGTGATACCTGCCGATGGCGAGGTGAGCGTGGCCGAGCTGGCAGGACGGGTGGTGAACCATTATCCGGGAACCGAACAGATCGTGCGCGGCGCTTCCGGGGAGGTGATCGTTTATTACTACCGCGATGGCCAGCCTGGGGCAGATTTGGTCAATCCGATGACGGGGGATCGTGTTGCACCCTATGAGCCCTCACCTTTTTTCATCTGGGTCAAGGATCTGCATCGCTCGTTTTTGCTTGATGATGCCGGACGAATGCTGGCTGGAACCATAGCGGCGGTGATGGTGCTGCTGTGTATCTCGGGGATTCTGCTGCTGGTCCGGCGTAGCGGTGGCTGGAAGGCATTATTAAAGCCATTTACCGGTTCCGGAGGTAAACGGATTCACGCTGAACTGGCGCGATTCGCCGTTCTCGGTTTGCTGTTGTCGGCATTGACCGGCAGCTATATGTCGGCGCAGCGTTTTGGTTTGTTGCCCGAGCCTGTCGAAACGGGGCCAGCCTTTCCGGCTGAGGTTTCGGGCGGGCAACCCGTGCCAGTGGCAACGCTGAGCGCTTTAATGAGTGTTGAACTCGGTGACCTCCGGGAACTGGTGTTTCCTTATCCTGATGACCCTCAGGATGTCTATTCTTTAACGACCCGTGAAGGCACTGGGTTTGTCGATCAGGCGACCGGGGAGCTGCTGAAGTATCAGCCTCGCTCTGAAGGCAGCGCGTTGAAGCAATGGGTGGTCAGTCTGCATACCGGTGAGGGCCTGTGGTGGCTGGGCCTGATTCTTGGTGCGGCGGCGCTTACCGTGCCGGTGCTTGCAGTTACGGGCATTTGCATCTGGTGGCAGCGGCGTCGGTCGCCAGGACTGAGGCCGAACAATGCCGATGTCGCTCAGGCGGATACCATTATTCTCGTCGGCTCTGAAGGTAACACCACGTGGGGCTTTGCCCGTGAGCTTCACGCGACCCTGAACAAGGCCGGTTTTCAAGTGCATTGCAGCGAAATGAACGCCTTAGCTGATCAGTATCCGCAGGCTTCCACGCTGCTTGTACTAACGTCGACCTATGGCGACGGCGATGCACCGGCGTCAGCTCAACGGTTTATGGCGAGACTCGAAGGTTTCGAGGGCGAGAAAACGCTGAAATATGCGGTCTTGGGTTTCGGCGACCGGCAGTTTCCAAATTTTTGTCAGTTTGCTTTGTACGTGGATGCTGCGCTGGATAAAAAAGGGTTGGCGCGCTTGCATCCCATTGAACGGATTAATCGATGCAATGCTTCGCAATTCAGTGAGTGGGGCGAGAGACTCAGCGAGCACATGGGCGTTCCATTTATGCTGACCTATGATCCATTGCCACCAGCGACGGTAACGCTGGAATTGGTAGAGCGTGCGGATTACGGACTGGCTGTTCAGGCGCCGACCAGTATCCTGCGTTTCAAAGTGGCAGGCGCGAGACAGGGCTGGTGGTCGAGGTTTCTCTCGCGAAAAGGAGCGTTCCCGTTATTTGAAGCCGGCGATCTGCTTGGCGTTATGCCTCCTAATGGGGAGGCTGCACGGTTCTATTCGCTGGCATCTTCCGCTTCAGACGGCATACTGGAGATATGCGTCCGTAAGCAAACCGATGGCTTGTGCTCCGGTTATCTTTACGGGCTTAAGCCGGGGGACTGTATCAATGGCTTTATTCGCCATAACCCCGAATTCCGGCCAGCGGTGGGGAGCCATCCGATTATCCTGATCGGGGCCGGTGCTGGCATTGGCCCGCTGGCGGGGTTTATTCGTCGAAATACGGCACGCAATCCGATGTACCTGTATTGGGGTGGGCGTAATGCGCAATCGGATTTTCTGTATCAACCCGAGCTAGGAAGCTACCTCAATGATCATCGGCTGACAGGGCTCAATACAGCGTTTTCTCAATCGGATGAACACGCATATGTTCAGGACAAACTCAGGCAGGACCAGGTAGCAGTTCGGCGCATGGTCGACGCTGGCGCGCAGATTCTGGTTTGTGGCGGACGAGACATGGCGGTAGGGGTCAGGCAGGCTATTGAAGATATTCTCAAGCCCTTATCTACCGATGTTGAATCGCTAAGGGCCGAGGGGAGATACCTCGAAGATGTCTATTAAAGGTCATGCTTTTTCGAAAACTGAAGACGGCAAAAAAGACCGAATGGTTGATGACAGGAAGCTAAGAATTTTTATGGAGGTAGAACACGATAAGGTAGCTATCAGCTCAAAGCCGATTCGCCCCACTGGTGGTCCGGATCTCAGTCAACGCTGGGGACACCTTGGGCGAGGCGAGACCCTCCATGAGCGTTCTCACTGATACATAGCTGGTGATCACTTATTACCTCAATGATTCGGCAGTTCTCCACCTTGCCTCCGGCACATTGGGTGATCATCCGCTGAAGCTCGTCACGTAGAGCGGAGAGTCGCTGAAGATGAGACTCTACTTTTTCCAGGTGATGCCTGGCAATGGCGTCGACCTCCTGGCAGGGCATGTCGGGCTGGTCTGACATCGCCAATAACTCTCGCACCGCTTCCACCGAGAAGCCGAAGTCTCGGGCGTGACGGATGAAGGTCAAACGCCGCACGGCGTCTTCCCCGTAGCGGCGTTGCCCGCCCTCGGTACGCAACGCATCGCGCAGCAGTCCAATACGTTCGTAATAGCGCACTGTTTCCGGTTTGCAGTCGGCGCGCCGTGCCAGCTCACCGATGCTGATGATTTGGCGAATCGACGACATGGTAAAACTCCTTCCGAAAGACTTGAAGCTGTAGTTGCTACAAGGTTTAGACTTCAAAACAATAACGTACTGGAAGGAAGGGCGCCATGGAAAAGTCAACGCATACAGCAGCGCCTGCGGTCTTAACGCTGCGGGTAGAAGGCATGGACTGCGGCGGTTGTGAACGCAAGGTAGAGTCCGCGCTGGGACGGTTGGACGGCATCGAGGAGGTGACGGCAAGCTCAGTCACTGGTTCGGTGAAGATTCATTCCCCAGATCATGGGGCCCCGTCGCAAGAGACAATTGAGCGCATCCTGAACGAACTGGGCTACCAAGTGGCCTCTCATAAAGATCACAAAGGGGCATCGGCCTCCTCAACACCCTGGTGGCAAACCACTAAAGGCCGCTTGGTTATAATCACTGGAGGCCTGCTGGCATTGGCGTTTGCCCTTCGCTTTGTATGGCCAGTCTTGGGCAACTGGCCCTTTGTTGCAGCCACCTTGGTAGGCTTGGTGCCCATCGCACAGGGTGCCTGGGGCGCGCTGAAAATGCGCAATCCCTTCACCATTGAAATGCTGATGTGCATCGCTGCTCTTGGCGCATTGGCCATCAATGCCGCCGCTGAAGCGGCGATGGTGGTTTTCCTGTTCGCCGTGGGGGAGCTACTGGAAGGCGTCGCCGCGTCACGGGCGCGACGCAGCATCTCGGCCCTGGCGAACTTAACGCCGTCAACGGCGAGGCTGATAGACAATGGCGATGTTCGTGAGGTCTCGGCGGATTCTCTCAAGCCCGGTCAGCGGGTATTGGTGCGCCCCGGTGACCGCGTCCCCTGTGATGGTCGCATCCTGGCCGGTGAGTCTGACCTAGATGAGTCACCGGTGAACGGTGAATCCGTACCACGCTCGCGTGCGCCTGGTGATGACATTTTTGCCGGGACAGTGAACCTTGATGCCGCCTTGGAGGTGGAGGTAACACGAGGAGCCGAGGACAACACCATTGCACGGGTCATCCGCCTGGTCGAAGAAGCACAGGCTGCCAAGGCACCGGTAGCGCGCTTTATAGACCGTTTTGCTTATTACTACATGCCCACGGTCGTCGTGCTTGCGCTATTAATGGCGGTGGTGCCACCGCTGGTCTCAACCATGGCGTGGTCGGAATCTATCTACCGTGCCCTGGCGCTGCTGTTAATCGCGTGTCCATGCGCCCTCGTGATCTCAACCCCCGCCGCGATTGCGGCGGGGCTCTCGGCGGGTGCTCGACGGGGCCTGCTGATCAAAGGGGGCGCCGTGCTTGAGCAGTTGGGCAAGCTTCGCCTGATCGCTTTGGATAAGACCGGCACGCTCACCGCGGGCACACCCAAGGTCACCGATGTGGAGGACTGGGGCACTGGACATGACGAAAACGAAGTGTTGAGGTTAGCTGCCGCGATGGAGCGTGATTCCAGTCACCCCATCGCCACGGCCATCTTCGCTCATGCGCAGCAGTTGGGCCTTGCTATTCCCCAAGCGGTCGGTAACCGCGCGCTTTCGGGACGCGGCGTCGCTGGCCAAGTGGAGGGGCGCGAGCTGGGCTTGATTACGCCTCGCCACCTTGCAGAACAGATCACGCTTGATGACGCTTTAAGCGCCCGGATCGCCGAGTTGGAACAAGCCGGCAAGAGCCTTGCCGTACTGGTTGAAGGCGAGTGCCCACTGGGCCTGATCGCCGTACGCGATGAACCGCGTGAAGATGCCCGTGAGGGCCTGGCGGCGCTATCACGTTTGGGCGTGCAAGTCGTGATGCTCAGCGGCGATAACGCGCGTACCGTCGCCGCTATCGGGGGCGGCCTAGGCATCGAAGCGCACGGGGAGCTGATGCCCGAGGACAAGGCGCAGCGCGTTCGCGACTGGCAAACCGCAGGCCGTGGCCCTGTTGGCAAGGTGGGTGATGGTATCAACGATGCACCGGCACTGGCTGCGGCAGACGTGGGTATCGCCATGGGCGGCGGTACGGATGTGGCGCTGGAAACCGCGGATGCAGCCCTTCTCAAGAACCGCGTTACCGGTATCGCCGAGCTTATCGATCTGTCGCGTGCCACGCTGCGTAATGTTAAAACCAACGTTGCGCTTGCGCTTGGCCTAAAGGCCATTTTTCTGGTTACCACAGCCCTGGGTATTACCGGCATGTGGATTGCGGTGATGGCCGATACCGGTGCCACCGTACTCGTGACCCTGAATGCCATGCGGCTGCTGGGCTATCAGTTTACGCCTTACCGTTAGTTAGCAGAGTCATTGGGTAGTTGTCGGCGCCGCTGAACCTATTTGGATGTAAACTCGACCTCCATTTGCCAAATGACAACACATCAGATCTAAAGGAAAAGAGCGATGCTCTTATCGATACAAAATGCAGGTGTAGCAGAGAGGCGTCATCGGAGGTCATTAGTCGTTGGTGCGCTTTTGGCCGTAATGGCTGGTTGGCTTCCGATGCCCAATGCCGCCTTAGCTGAGCAAAACTTGTCTGAGCAAAACCTGGCTGATCAGAATGAGGAGAGACCTCAAGGGCGCTATCTGCTACCTGAGGAAGGTAACGTGATCGGCGAGGCTTACACCGTCACTGTAGAAGATAACGATGATACCCTGATTGATATTGCCAGACGTCACAACCTTGGCTATAGAGAGATTGTGCGTGCTAACCCAGATGTCAGCATTTGGGTTCCTGGAGTGGGTACTGAGGTGACCATTCCAGGACGCTTCATTCTGCCTCATGTCGAGCATACCGGGGTGGTAATCAACATCGCCGAGCTACGGCTTTACTACTACCCGGACGTCAATAACGATGAGACACCCCGCGTTGAGACCTATCCTATCGGGATCGGTCGCGAAGGGTTTGATACGCCACTCGGTGTGACCGAAACCACCATGAACATTAAAAACCCCGCGTGGTACCCGCCGGAATCAGTCCAGCGTGAAGCTAAAGCACGCGGTGAAGAGGCCCCCAGCGTGGTGCCTCCAGGCCCTGATAATCCGCTAGGGGATCACGCCATTATTCTAGGTTTCGATGGTTATTTGATTCATGGCACTAACCGGCCGGATGGTATTGGCATGCGCGCAAGCCGCGGCTGTATTCGCATGTTGCCTAAAGATATCGAGTCAATTTTTGGTCGTTTACCCGCAGGTACCCGGGTCAATATCATCAACCAACCTATTAAGATCGGTTGGGATAGTGGTCAGCCGCTGGTTCAGGCCTTCCCTCCTTTAGGTGAAGAAGAGCACAGCATGACCGCGCTGTCAGACGCTATTACTCGCCTTAACCAACGCAATACAGATGGTGTTACCTTCGATTACGCGCAGCTTGGTGACTTACTGGCATCATCCAATGGACTTATCGAACCCCTGAGCCCCAAGCCGGAACCCAGTAACAATGTAGATGATGATAGCAACGGTATTTATGACGAACTGGCACTCCATTCGCCTTGAGCGACATTAATGGCATTAGCAGCATATTCGTCTTGTGCTGGACAGCGCTCTTCCATCCCAAACGTAGAAGAGCGAACATTGTCATCACAACGTTGGAAGCTTCCACTTGCCGCATAGTGCAGCAGCTGGTTAATCTGATACCAGCGTGACAAATCTGAGGGAGAAGGGCTATTGACGTCGCTCTGAGCTACTTACTGCCGTGGGAGTTCTCACTGACGTGGGCCGCAGCCTGTGTGCTGGCCATCGTGCTCTACTTGCGAGGTCTGTGGCAACGTCAAAGGCTCGGCGAGACTACTGGCGTAGCCCGAACGCTAGCCTTCCTGCTAGGGGTTGCGGCGACCTATGGCGTCACCCTGACACATTACGACTATCTTGCTCAGTACATGTTTTTTGTCCATCGTGCCCAACATTTGGTACTGCATCACGCCGCACCCTTCTTGATTGCTTTGTCAGCGCCACTGCCGGTATTGGTCGAAGGTTTGCCAATGCGAATCAGGCACCTCCCTGGGCGGCGCCTATTCACGCGTATGCTCCACCCCGTTTACCGGATTCTTCAGCATCCGTTAATCGCCCCCGTGCTGTTCGTTGGGCTTATCTATTTTTGGCTGGTTCCCGAGATTCACTTCGATGCCATGCTGAGCGCTGACCTTTATCAGGTGATGAACTGGAGCATGGCACTGGACGGGTTACTGTTTTGGTGGCTGATCTTTGATCGTCGCTCGCCGCTACAGGGTGGCCTCGGCTATGGTAAAAGAATCGTCATTCTACTGGCGGTGATCCCACCGCAGATTGTTCTGGGTGCCTATATCGCCTTCAGTGAAGAGGTGATTTTTGATGTCTATGAGGTTTGTGGCCGTGCCTGGCCTCTTGATCCCTTGGATGATCAACGTATTGGCGGTCTGCTGACCTGGGTTCCAGCCACCATGATGAGTGTTCTTGGAGTGCTTATCGTTCTTAGCTTTATGTTCCGCGATGCTCGTAATGAGGATACCGTTCATGCTTCCCACCCCACTCGCTAATATACCGCGCCCAGTGCGCATCTGGTGCTGGACTTTTTTGTTGATTTTGGGGATGCCAAGCGCGCTATTCGCGGCAGATTTGCAGATCAGTGACGCTCGTATGCGACTACTGCCGGGAGATATTCCCGCAGCGGGCTATTTTACCCTCACTAACACCGGTGAAACGGATAACACGCTAATAGGGGCGGATAGCGCTTCCTTTGGTAACGTCACGATACATCAAAGTGTCAGTAAGAACGGTGTTTCAAGTATGCAGCACGTAGACCAATTAACCGTCGCGGCGGGAGAGCAAGTTGAGTTTGCGCCGGGGGGCTATCACTTAATGCTGATGAAGCGAAAGCACCCCATCGCCGTCGGTGACGAAATTGAAGTAACCCTTTTGTTAGGCAACGGGCAGCGGCAAAACGTCAAGTTCCGCGCGGGAGCACCCACAACACAGTAGGAGCGAACAGAATGCGCCAATGTATTATGACGGTATTCGTATCGCTATGGCTGATGGGATGCGGTGAGCAAACGTGGCAGACCAAGGATCTCTCAGGGCTTATGCCACCGTTGGCATTTAATCTTGTCGACGAGAACGGTAATGACGTGACTGCCGATCAATATCTTGGCAGGAGCACACTGCTGTTTTTTGGCTTCACTCACTGCCCTGATATCTGTCCCACCACGCTTGCGCGCCTCGATGCTGCCACCCAGCGTCTGAAAGAGACGGACCGCGATGATATCCAGGTGCTTTTTGTCTCGGTGGATCCCCGGCGCGATGACCCAGCATCACTGCGCGCCTACACGGATGCTTTCGGTCCCCAGTTCATCGGCCTCACAGGTAACAAAGCAGCGCTTGATGAGCTAACACGCCGCTATCGCGTTACTTACGGGTATGGTGAAGAAGATGGCAACGGCAACTACGAGGTATCGCATTCCAGCGCGGTATTCGCCTTCAATGAGCAGGGAAAGGCCCGTGTACTGATCCGCGATAGCGACCCCATGGATGCGGTGGTGGCTGATCTTAAAACACTTGTCGATGATGGTTAGGACTGCCGCCTGAATAGCCCGATTCACTCAGTTCCCTTTCTGGCGGCGATACCCATGCAGCATGCCAGCGATCAGATTATCGCGCTCCTTGAGGCTTTCCACCACAGCACCCAATACATGTAGCGGCACCATGAAAAGAAACGCGTTGGCCATGAATTCGTGAACTTCTTCAACCCAATCCACGCCCCAGAAACGTTCGGTTTCTTCCATCATGTAGCCGGTGAGACCCAGGCTAAGTATCAGCCCAAGCAGCACCAGCATCATGACAGCACCCAACGGCGTATGGGTGATACCAGATTGGCCAGCTTTGCTTTCGCGACCTCGCGGGGTACGGCGAAGGCGGCTCACGGTAGGCCAGAAGCTTCGCCAGCGTGCACTCCAGGGGCCGATAAACCCCCACAGGATACGTACGACGACCAAAGCCACTAGGGCATAGCCGACCCATTGGTGAATATCGCCGCCTTCTTCGCTCAGCCATAGGTTAGCGGCTACACCAGCGACCAACGCCCAGTGCACTATTCTGACCAGCGGGTCCCAGACGCGGATACGGGTATTATCGGCCATGGTAACCTCCTGATCAGTCTTCGACTTCCTGCTTCACGATGCTGGCATCCACGGGGTTGAAATAGATCTCTACCCGGCGTTTCTGCTCATCCCAGCCGTAGATCTCGTAGCAATTGCCGTCAGTGACTTTAAACTCTTTGATTTCGTAACCCATTTCACGGATACGTTCTTTCATATCGGCTTGGCTGATCCATTCGTCACTGGCCGTATCAGTACACTGAGTTTCGGCCAAAGCGGCGGCGCTACCGGTGAGGAGTAACGTGGTCATTGCGATCTTGACGGTGCGAGCTTGCATGGAAGTACCTCGAGTCGGTGATGGAAGTCCGTGCCTGACAGGATTGTCGATGGGCACAAACATCATCTTCAACGAGGTAGCTTAAGGCAGGCTTAACGACATGAGCTGTCTTGAAGGCCATTCGGTAGACGTCCCAAAGGTTATTCACCCATTCGGTGACGTCACCCTTGTCAGCACCGCCGTGATCAGCAGAATAACCGCGACCAACGCCATTTCCAGCGCAATACTGCGCCTTAACCGCCGTGAGGCTGTTGCGTCACCGCGCTTGAAGGCCGGTACAAGTCGCCACTTGTTCGCGGCAGCAAAGAGCAGTAGCGCCGCGACGATCAGTACCTTTCCGATCAAGAATTGGCCATAGGCCGTGGTGAGAAGTGGCGTGAGACTGCCTGTTAGCAACGTGGCCAAAGTGACACCCGCCAATACCAACAAGCCAACTCCGCCCATCGCGATCTGCCCGAAGCGGGTCAGAATGCGGGCGGTATTGGCGCGGTCGTGATGACTTCCCACCAGATGGAACAGCGGCCACAGCGATGCCACCCAGAATGCCGCCGACATCAAGTGAAGGATCAGCAAGCCCGCCAGCACGAGGCGCGGGGTGTTCACGGTATGTCCCACCTGCACGAACGCCAGCATCACCAGTAACACGCCTGTCAGGCTCAGGCTATTGTTTGCCTTCGACAGGGCTAAGACATTGAGCTGAATCGCCTGAACCAGCAGCAAGCCCGTTACCGCCAGTATCAGCCGGGTCCCCGGCGCGCCCTCGAACACGATGCCGAGCAACATCGGGTCGGTTGCGGAAGCCACATTGCCGCCCCCGAGGTAACCGGCTTGCAAAGGCCACTGCAGCAGGACCAGGGCGATCCCCGCCCACGCAGCGAGGATGCCCATGCGGGCGACATTGCGCCGCTCACGATCAGGGAGTAGCGGAAATGCCAGGCGAAATAGCACGGCCCCTGTCGCGACAAGGGCACTGAGGTAGAACCCGGCCGCGGCCAGAATCATGGCAATGGTCCAGACCTCAAGGCCACTTATGGCTGACCACCAAGCCACGGATTAGGGCTCGACCGAGAAGTTGAAACCGTCGGACATCATGTGCCCGTCATCTGACAAGCCACGCCAGCTCACCTGGTAGTCACCCGACGAAAGTGCTTCTTCCGGCTTTACGACGTAGCGCTCGCGGCGTTCACTGTCCGACTGATCATCAAGGCGAACCGAACCGTCAGGGCCTGTCACCTCAAACTGGGTAATACGCATCGAGCCATCGAACTCGACGCCAATCTTCGCCGGGGAGTTCTGTAAGGTGGCCCCGTCTTCAGGCAAGGTATCTACGCCGCCTTCATGCGCTAGCACGGGCATTGCCCCCGCCAGCAGCAGCGCTGCCAAGGTAGTGTGAATGATAGGAAATGTTGTCGTTTTCTTATGCATACTAGGTCCTTAAGTGTTGTCTAACGTTGAGTGATTGGTGCGATTACTTCATCGAAATCATCCTAAGGCGTAAGGCATTGCCAATCACGCTCACAGAGGAGAGCGACATTGCCGCCGCCGCGATAATCGGTGATAGCAGTAGACCCGTGAAGGGGTAGAGGATACCTGCGGCGATGGGCACGCCTGCTGCATTATAAGCAAAGGCAAAAAAGAGGTTCTGGCGTATGTTGCGCATGGTGGCTTTGGAGAGCAGGTGTGCCGTTGCAATGCCATTAAGATCACCGCGTAGTAGGGTAACGCCCGCGCTTTCTATCGCCACATCGGTCCCCGTTCCCATGGCAATACCGACATCCGCCGTTGCGAGGGCGGGCGCGTCGTTTACGCCGTCGCCTGCCATGACAACGATGCGCCCCTCATCGCGGAGTCGCTGAATTACCCGGCCCTTATCCTCAGGAAGTACTTCAGCTTCGATCTCGTCGATACCGAGGCGGCGTGCGACAGCTTCTGCAGAGGTGCGGTTATCCCCTGTTAGCATCACCAAGCGAATGCCATCGGCCTGCAAGGAGCGGATAGCGTTTTGGGTGGTTTCCTTGACCGGGTCGGCAATCGCGAGAAGCCCGGCCAATTGCCCATCAATGCTGGCAAAAATGACCGTCGCACCGTCGCCGCGTAGTCGTTCTGCGTTGGTATCTTGGGCTTTTGTGTCGATGCCTTCGCTTTCCATCAGAAGCCGGTTACCCAAGGCAACGCGTTGCCCGTCAATCTGCCCAATGACACCCTTGCCGTTGGGCGCCTCGAAGTCCGATGCTTCGGTTAATTCAGCCCCCATTTCCTTGGCTTTTTCGACAATGGCATGAGCAAGGGGGTGCTCGCTGCCGCGCTCAAGGCTGGCTGCTAAGCGCAAAAGCTCCAATTCAGCAATGCCTTCAGCGAGAATCAACTCGGTCACTCTTGGTTTGCCTTCGGTAAGCGTGCCGGTTTTGTCGACGACCACGGTGTCGATCTTCTCCAAGCGCTCAAGGGCTTCGGCGTCGCGAATCAATACCCCCGCTTGGGCGCCACGTCCTACTCCCACCATGATTGACATAGGGGTCGCGAGGCCTAGCGCGCACGGGCAAGCGATAATCAGAACACTAACGGCGGCAATGAGGCCAAAGGCCATCGGTGGGGTAGGGCCCCATACCGACCATGCGATGAAAGCGATAACGGCAATGAAAATGACGACGGGAACGAAGATGCTTGCGACTTTGTCGGCAAGTCCCTGAATCGGCGCTCGGCTACGCTGCGCGCTGGCCACCATTTGCACAATCTGTGACAGCATGGTGTCACGGCCCACCTTGTCGGCACGCATGACAAATGAGCCCTGGCCATTGATACTGCCGCCGATAACGCTATCGCCTGTGGCTTTTTTTACCGCCAGAGGCTCGCCGGTGACCATGGATTCGTCAATATTGGAGCGACCTTCCAGCACCTCCCCATCCAGAGGCACCTTGTCACCGGGGCGCACCCGTAGCCGATCTCCCACTTGAACTTGGTCGAGAGAGACATCCTCCTCATTGCCTTGGTCATCAATTCGCCGTGCAGTAGCAGGCGCCAGATCGAGCAAAGCTCGAATCGCCCCCGAGGTTTTTTCGCGCGCGCGCAGCTCTAACACTTGCCCAAGAAGGACCAGAACGACAATCACCGCCGCCGCTTCAAAATACACCGCGACTGAGCCATCAATTTGGCGGAAGGCATCTGGAAAGATGCCGGGCACAAGAGTCGCCAGCAAACTGTAGATCAGCGCGGCGCCGGTGCCGATGGAGATCAGCGTAAACATGTTGAGGCTGCGTCGTATGATGGAACGCCAACCACGGACAAAGAATGGCCAACCCGCCCAAGCGACCACAGGTGTTGCCAGTACCAGCTGAATCCAGTTGGACGTTTGCTGAGAAATGAGTTCACTTACTCCAAACAGATGACCGCCCATTTCCAGCACAAATACGGGTAGGGCGAGCGCCAGGCCGATCCAAAAACGCCGGGTCATGTCGTTAAGCTCTTCTGACGGGCCTGTGTCGGCAGATACCGTCTCAGGCTCCAGCGCCATGCCACAAATCGGGCAGTCGCCCGGGCCTTCTTGGCGAATTTCCGGGTGCATGGGGCAGGTGTACATTGTCCCTGGTGGCGCGGACTCTTGTGGTTTCTCGCTTTCGCTTAGATACGTTTCAGGTTCGGCAACAAACTTGTCGTGACACTTCTCTGAGCAGAAGTACCAGGTTGTTCCTCCATGAGTAGCGCGATGGCGGGTCGCGTGAGGATCAACGTCCATGCCGCAAACTGGATCTTTTGCGTGGGAGGAATCGGTATGGCCTTCAGACATCGTGCATTCTCCCTGTTTGGCGAGCAAGGCGCATGGCTTCGTGCTCTTCGAGGGCCAAGAGAGCGTCTACGAGCTCTTTGGTTTCGGGAATTTCCGCCTTGCCGGCCAGGCTGCGATAAAGCTGGATCGTTTGCTCATGAAAATCGAAAACTTCCTGGCAAATGGCGTCGAAACTTAATGCGGCGTAGGGGGCCTCGCAGGTGCGGTGGGTTTTGATGGGCTGGTGCTCTAAATAGTCATAAACATAGGTTTTCAAAGCTTTTGCATCAGCCGTTTGTTCAAAGCGCGCAACCACACGCTGCATTTCCGCTTCTTGGGCGGCGAGGTAATTGAGCAGCATTTGAGCGCGCTCTTCTTCGTGCTCGTTGGCACAGTGGGCCAAGCAGCTAGCGAGATGTTCGTGTAGCTGACGTGTCCAATCAATCAGGTCACCAAAGGTTCTGACTTCCATGGGGTAGCTCCTAAAGCGCTATTAGCGTTAATGAGAATGGTGCGAATGCTCGCTGTCACCTGATGTGTTGCGTTTGGCGAGGAAAATCCACTCACCCAGCAAAATGATAGCCATTACCCCGCTGGCAACTACAAGGACTAAAGGGTCTGAGGTGGCTTTTACCCAAATAAAGCCGAGTAACACAATGGCATCCAACAATATGGCGATGCTCGGAATGACAGGGTTAGCGTCCACATTGTTTTTTAGATGACGTAGCACGCCCCAGTGAATCGCGATATCCATGATCAGGTAAAAAATAATACCGAGTGCCGCGATACGGCTCAGATCAAAGAAAGCGGTCAGCACCAAACCCAGCACGATGGTGTACACCAGGGTGTGCTTTTGCAGGCTGCCGGGCATGTGAAAGTGGCGATGCGGTACTAGCTTCATTTCCGTCAGCATCGCGAGCATGCGCGAAACGGCGAAGATACTGGCAATAATACCGCCTGCTGTCGCCAGCATGGCGAGAATCACGGTAAACGCCACTGCGGCTTCGCCAAGGGCGGGTCGAGCGGCAGCGGCCAGCGAATAATCTTGTGTTTCAATAATTTCCGGTAAAGAAAGGTTGCTGGCAACGGCAAAGCCGACAAGCGCATAAATCACCACACACAGGGTAATGGAGATCGTGATGGCTTTGCCGACATTGCGCTTGGGGTCCTTGAGCTCCGAGCCGCTGTTGGTAATGGTCGTGAAGCCCTTAAAGGCTAGAATACCCAGGGCCGTTGCGCCTAAAAAACCCGCGATGCTAGGCGTAGGTGCATCGCTGCTTGCGCCCATTTCGAGAGAATCGGCGACATACACACCGACCACACCGAAGACGATAATGCCGCCTATTTTGACGAACCCGAGCACCGAGGCAACGGTCTCAATCAGCTTGTTGGCGGATAAATTAATCAAGAAGGCCGCTAGTATTAAACCAACACCCAATAAAGGTACATAAAAGGAGCGGTCGCCCAAATCAACCAGCTCTAAGGTGTACGAGCCAAAGGTTCTCGCCAGAAAGCTCTGCGCGATCACCATGGAAAAATACATCAAAAGCGCATGGAAGGCGGTGGGCAGCGTTGGGCCGTACGCTTTCTGGAGGTACATACCGATACCCCCCGCCGATGGATAGGTATTGGATATTTTGACGTAAGAATACGCGCTGAACGAGACGATCACCGCAGCGGCCAGGAAGGCGAGAGGAAATAAGTAACCGGTCATTTCGGCCATTTGTCCAGTTAGCGCAAAGATACCGGCACCGATCATGACACCGGTGCCCAGCGCCACAGCACCGATTAACGAAAGGCTGCCCTCTTTGTATTGTGGCGTTCTATCCTGATCAGCCATGGAAAAGCTCCTTGTGTTGAAACGAGTACTACGGCAGCGCTGATCCGCTGAAAACACCTAGGTGTCAGGTTTTAATGACAACTCCAAGGCTCTTTCTTAGCGTTGTCTTTTACGTTCTGGTCGACGAAGCGGTAATACTCCTCCTTAAAGCGATTCCACCGGTTAGCGCTGATCTCGACACCATGGCGTTTAAGGATCTTTTCGACATCATCGATGCACAGGCGCAGCGCATCGTAAGCGAGACAGATATGCCTGTGTTTCTCGTCGTAGGTCACATGATCCATCCCATAAAGCTGATCGATATCCGCTACCGCGTCGTCAATGCGCTGACGGTCATGGGGTTGGATTTTTAAATTTCGCGTTACCAATGTGTTTTCGGAAACGCCTAAGCGATGCTCTTGATGTTTCGGTTTCATGATGATCCTCCCGCATGGTTTTAATAGTGTTTCAGTCCTTATCTGCTTTGTCGCCGTGCCCGCCGTGGTGTTTATGCATGAAAATATGCATCAGGGGGCAGACTGCTAAAAAGAGGAAGGGGAAGGCCTGAAAGAGGTGAAAGCGGTGATCTGTACCCATCAAGTAACCGACCAAAATGACAAACCCGGCCAGCGGCACCCACACCATCAGCATACGGCTAGTTTTTTGACTCATAGGCCCCCTGTAGCACTTCTGGTGTTACCTTCAGCAAGGAGGTAACGGTTGTTTGTTGATGGTCAGACGCCCTCGTTACCCCCAAACTAGCCCGTTAACCTGAATTTAAGCTGAATACACGCGCCGTGTGAGTCAGTGTTGATTAACGTAAGAACCCGTTAGAGGTTACCTAAACGCAAAAACGCCACCCGAAAGTGGCGTTAAATGTAATTCGTTTCAAAACATCAGCTTGACGCCCGCGACCATACCGGTGTCTTCGCTGCTATCGCCGCTGGCACGCGAGAAGTCGGCGGTGTCGCCGTACTCTTTTTTCCAATAGGCCCCCACGTATGGCGCAAAGCGGCGCGTCACTTCATAGCCCAAACGTAGGCCTGCTCGCACCGAGTTAAGGCCTTCGCCGACGCCAAACGCCTCCACCTCACTGGCAGCCACGGCGATTTCGGTGCGCGGTTGCAGGTAGAGTTGCTGGGTCAGGCGCACGTCGTATTCGCCTTCAAAGCTTGCGGCCACGTCACCGTCGTCGCTTACCTGAATTGCGACGTCTGTTTCAATGCCGTAGGGCATGACGCCTTGCAGGCCCACCACGCCATAAGTGCGTTCGGCGTGGTCATCGGAAAAGACACCGCCCTGGTAGCCCATGCCGCCCTGCAGTTCCCAAAAATCGGCAATCAAACGACTATAGAGAAACTCTAAGGATTCGAACTCGGCGTCTTCGCCGTCGCCTTGTACGTTCTCGCCTTCCGATTTGAGGTACACACGGTTAACGTCGCCGCCGTACCAGCCCTGGAAGTCCCAAACAATGGCGTCCTGGCCTTGATCGGGCACGCTGTACTCAAGTCGGTCGAACAGCCCCATGCCCATGAGGTGTTCCTGCGTCGGGGCGGGCCAGCTAGCGGGTGCGTCGTAGCCGTCGTCAGCGTAAATCGTGTTGGCAGCTGCCATGATAAGAACCGCGCTGACCGAGGTTAGGTAGTGCTTGGTTGGCATAAATAACTCCTTAAGAAACCCGAACAACGCGGAACATGCCGGCATCCATGTGATAGAGCAGATGGCAGTGGAACGCCCAGCTACCTTCGGCATCGGCCGTGATCAGTGCCGAGACGCGCTCGCCCGGTTTCACGTTCAGGGTATGCTTGCGCGGAATCAGCTCGCCCTGGCCATTTTCCAGCTCCATCCACATCCCGTGGAGATGAATAGGGTGCTCCATCATGGTGTCGTTGATCAGAATGAGGCGCAGGCGCTCGTCTTTTTCAAAGTGAATCGGACCTGTGACTTCGCTGAATTTTTTGCCATCGAACGACCACATGTAGCGTTCCATGTTGCCGGTAAGGTGCAATTCAAGTTCGCGGCCGGGCTCACGGCGGTCGGGCCATGGCGTAAAGGCTTTTAGGTCGCGGTAAACCAATACGCGGCGCTCGTCGGGGGCAATGCCGATACCCGCCTGGCCGTAGCGCGATCCAGGCTGTGCCTCGCCTGCCGCTAGCATGCCGTTTTCACGCGTTTTACGTTGCTCGCCTGCCATGCCGTCCATATCGGAATGGTCCATGCCCTGCATGTTGGAGTGATCCATATCCTGCATGTTGGAGTGATCCATGCCCTGCATGTTGGAGTGGTCCATGCCGTCCATATGGACGCTCATGGCCTCCATACCCCGGTCGGCAATCTGACGTCGCTCGGGAATTTCCGCCTGCATGCCTAGGCGAGGGGCCAGCGTGGCGCGGGCGTAGCCGCTGCGATCCATGGATTCGGCAAAGATGGTGTAGGCCTGATCGTCTTCGGGTGACACCAAGACGTCGTAGGTCTCGGCAACCCCGATGCGGAATTCATCCACGGGCACGGGCTGTACTGGCTGGCCGTCGGCGGCCACCACGGTCATTTTGAGGCCGGGAATACGCACATCGAAGTAGGACATCGCCGAACCGTTAATCACCCGCAGCCGTACGTGCTCACCCGGCTTGAACAGGGCGTTCCAGTTTTCTTCGGGAGAGTGGCCGTTTATCAGGTAGGTGTAGGTACTGCCGGTGACATCGGCAATATCCCGCGAACTCATGCGCATTTTGGCCCACATGCTGCGCATCTCGACCGTATCGGCCAGGCCGTTTTGGCGCATGTCGGCAAATAAATCGGCAATCGTACGCTCTTGAAAGTTGTAATAGCCTTCCATGGTTTTGAGGTTGCGAAACACCGACATGGGGTCTTCAAACGTCCAGTCGGTGAGCAGCAATACGTGCTCGCGGTCGTAGCGGAAGGGCTCCCGCTCGGCGGCGTCGATAATCAATGGTCCCGCATGCCCTAGCTGTTCCTGAACACCGGAATGACTGTGATACCAGTAGGTGCCGTTTTGGCGCACGGGGAAGCGATAGGTAAAGGTTTCACCTGGTGCAATACCCGCGAAGCTCACGCCCGGTACACCGTCCATTCCCGGAGGCAGAATCAAGCCGTGCCAGTGGATAGAGGTGGGCTCATCAAGCAGATTGGTGACGCGTAATACTGCATCCTGGCCTTCTTTCAGCCGGATCATTGGGCCCGGGCTGGTGTGGTTGATGCTGATAGGACGCGCTTCTTTGCCATTAATCGGCAGTGATTCACGTCGTATGGCCAACGACACCTCGGGCCCCTCTTCGACACCTTTCGCGTAGGCATTGGTATGCCCCCAGGGGTTGGACCAAGCCGGGCTTAAGCCCATGGCCGCAGCAGAGCCAACACCCAGCGCCACGCCGCCTTTCAGCACTTGTCGGCGAGACAGCGGGTGGGTGATGATGTTCGAACGCGTCATGTATAATTTCCCTCGTTGATGAATACCGTCATCATGAGGGAGTAAGCTGAATTGACGCTGAAAAGCGGCTAAGCCGATGTGGCAGTGGTTAATGGCAACGTGGTGACCACCCGCAGGCCGCCTAGCGGGCTGCGCTCAAAGTGGTGATTGCCGCCGTAACGCGCGACCAGCTGCGCCAAAATGGCAAGCCCCAAACCATAGCCGGGTTGGCGTTCATCCAGACGGGTGCCGCGCTCGCCTAAGCGCGTCATATCGCTTTCGGAGACACCGAGACCGTCGTCGTCAACCATCAGCGTGAGGGATTCGGGTGAGACACTGACATGGCAGCGAACCTCCTCGGAGGCCCATTTGCCGGCGTTATCCAGCACAATGCCCAGCATTTCAGAAAAATCGTGGGCGTCGATGGGTACTTGGTCACGCGTATCAATGGCCTGCGTTAGCTGGAATGTTTGCTGCGGATACAGGCTACGAAACATCTCTACCAGACGCTTACTGTCGCGGGCGAGATGCGTCATGCGACCGGCGTGGGGCCCAGCAATGCGCGAACGGCGTAGCTCGGCGTCCAGCTGCGTATTAATGTCTTCGATTCGCAGCAGCAGTTTTTGTCGGCGGCTATCGTCAATCGGCCTTCCGCCTCTGAGCACCTGAGTGATCGCCGCCAGTGGTGTTTTGAGCGCATGGGATAGGTTGGCAACGGATTCCCGCGAGCGCTGCAAACGCAGATCGATGTCATCCATAAAGCGATTAAGCTGTGCGACCAAGGCATCAAGCTCGGCGGGGGCGGTGAGAGAGAGTCGCTGGCGTTCACCGGCTTGCAAGGCCTGCAGCTGGCGGCGCAATTGCCAAAGCGGTCTTAACCCACGGTTGACGGCCACCATGTTGAGCGTGACCAGCACCGTGAGCAGTACCGCCGCGATGCCACCTACCCACCAGTGCAGGGTGGCAAGCCCCGTCTCCACCTGAGAAAAATCCTCGCCAATCAGTAGCACGCCGCTAACGTCCTGCCACTCAAAGTGGCTACGATACACTAGCAAATGGTGTTCACCGCGCTCCACTTCGATCAGCGCGTTATCTTCATCGTTGAGTAGCGGGGCAAGTTGGCGCTGCCATTCAGGGTTTGAGGCGCTGATCACGCCATCAAGACGTAACACGTAAAGGTGATGAAAGACTTGGTAGCGTTGGCTTAAAGAGGCGAGCGAGGCCGGCACCGCCAAACGGTCTTGTTCCAGCTGTGCCACCGCGTGATCGGCTTCGCGCTTGAGGCGTTCACCGAGAAAGTCTTTGGCAAGGTTTTGCAGAAATACCCCGTGTAATAACCAGGTTAGGCCCACCACCAGTAGCGCTACACCGCCGAGCCAAGCCAGCAAGCGAAAGCGCAAACTGCGCTGATCAATGTGAAACAAACATATACCCCTGGCCGCGCCGCGTCTGAATAATCGATTTGCCAAGATAACGGCGCAGTCGCCCAACGTAGACCTCGACCAAGTTGGGCGCGGCGGCGTCCTGCTCCAAGGCGTAGAGCTGTTCCAGCAACCGATCTTTGGAGTGTATGCGGTCGGGGTGGTGCATCAGGTAGCGCAGGAGACGAAATTCCGTGGCGGTTAGCGAACGCCACGCGGTCTCTTGGGTGCAGACGCGCTGGCTTGCCTCGTCCAAGGATACGCCATTGAGTGTAATCACTTGGGATAACTGCCCCGATTGCCTGCGCAAAAGTGCCTTTAAGCGTGCCAGCAGTTCGGCTTCGTGAAAAGGCTTGGTGAGGTAGTCGTCGGCACCGGTTTCCAGCCCAATCACCTTGTCTTCCCAGGTATCGCGTGCGGTAAGTATCAAAATCGGGGTGGCGTGTTTTTGCTTGCGCCACTGCGAAAGCAGCTCAAGCCCTGAGCCATCG
Organism: Vreelandella salicampi; assembly: GCF_013415105.1. Classification (GTDB taxonomy): domain Bacteria; phylum Pseudomonadota; class Gammaproteobacteria; order Pseudomonadales; family Halomonadaceae; genus Vreelandella; species Vreelandella salicampi. The sequence continues at coordinate 221,948 of NZ_JACCDF010000001.1, read as the reverse complement.
GGGAGCCCAATGTCGAGAATGACAAGGGCATACTCCTCGGTTGTCATGAACGACGCAGCAGCCTTAACCGAGGCAGCCACGTCGACCAGGTAACCGTTGTCTTTCAGGCTCTCCGCCAGGGTTTCAGCCAGCAGGTCGTCGTCTTCTAACAGCAACAGTTTCATCGCATCTTCACAGGTTGATTTCACCGTACATGCCGGATTCATAGTGTCCTGGAATATTACAGGCATATTCAAGGCGTTCGACGTTTTCAGGGGCTGTCCAAACCAATGTCTTGGTTTCCCCCGCTTTGATGCTCACCGATGGCATCTGCCCACCATGTTCGCTTTCGGCCATATCGTGACCACCGTGGCCGTGGCCTTCAGTCATTCCTTGCATCATTTCACGGTGCGCTTTTTGCGCGGCTTTATCACCAATCACGAACTCATGCTCAAGGTTTCCCGTATTCGTGATGTCAAATTGAACGGTTTCGCCGGGTTCGATGGTCATTTCCTCCGGTTCGAACCACATATCGCCCGCTTCGACGCTGATGGTTCGGTCAAAATCCAAATTGTGGACTTCATTTGAATTGTCTCCGTGCCCGAGGCTGGCCCAAGCAGTGGTGGTAAGCGTGCCAAGTGACATGCTGAGTAGGCCTAGTATCAGATAGTGAGTACGCATGGGTATCAACCTTGTTATGGAAGTGGATCAGTTTTTATAACGCGCTAACCTGAAACAGGGCTGAAAACGGTGAGCAAAAAATGACCTGTGACAAAATTAAGATATTGGGGTTTGTTTTCCCTTGACCGTTGGGCTACCTATAAGTTGTAGGCTTATAACGGAAGCTAACTCCGCCTTCTTCCATATGAAAAGGCGGTTTCTCGACCCGCAATACGATGAGAGGAAATACCATGGTTAAGCATAAGAAGATCGTTGCTATCGCGCTGGCTGTAAGTCTCGGCGCCGCAAGTAGCGCCGCCTTCGCTCAAGGTATGAACCAAGGCCAAGGCGGCATGGGGTCCGGCATGATGATGGGCGGCCAAGGCGGCATGGGGTCCGGCATGATGATGGGCGGCCAAGGCGGCATGGGTCCTGGCATGATGATGGGCGGTCAAGGCGGCATGATGCCTTGCCCCGTGATGGGTGGCATGGGGCCGATGCCAGGCATGGCCGGAAAGCTCGACGAGCAGCAGATGAACACAATGCGCGAGATGCGCCAGCAGCACCGCGCTGCCCAACTTGAGCGGATGGGTGAAATGATGAATCTGCGCGATGAAATGATGCAAATCATGCAGGCCGAGCGCCCTGATCCGGAGGAAGTCAAGGCGCTGCATGGTCAAATGGCCAATCTACATGGCGACATGATGGCCGATAAAGTGCGCCTGCATAATCAAATGCAAGATTTACTGACCAGCGAGTAGCGCAGAAGGAGACAAGTATTATGCGACGTATGACCACCACGCTTTTGCTATCGGGTTCCATGCTATTTGGGGCAGTGTCTGCCCAGGCGGCTCTGCCGGCAGAGGCAACACTGTATAAAAATCCTCAGTGTGGTTGCTGTGATGCCTATGCACGTCACCTTGAAGCCCAAGGTATCGACGTGGCCATTGTGGACGACGTTGAACTGGGCAATGTCAAGCTGCAAGCGGGCGTGCCCTATGGCCTAGGCTCGTGCCACACCATCGAGCTAGGGGAGTATTGGATTGAAGGCCATGTGCCGATGGAAGCCGTAACGGCGATGTTTGACCAACAACCGGATATTGACGGTATTGGTTTAGCCGGAATGCCGATTGGTACACCGGGTATGCCGGGGCCGCAAGATGCCCCTTACGAGGTATACGCGTTTACAAACCAGGAAGATGCGCCGTTTATGACGCTTTAAACAAGGTGACAAGCCCCCAGCCGTAGGCTGGGGTTAGCGCCTGGCTACAGAATTCCGACAGCGAATCCGACAAGGGCCAGGGCGCTGAGCAGGGCTGCGCCCCCATAGGTGACACGCTTGTTCAGGTGCTCTTTACCCAGTTTTAGGTCATGCAGGCCATGGCGGATTCGGTGGGCCGCATGGAACAGCGGCAAGCAGATCACCACACCGATAAATATCAGCCCTGGTAGGCTAAAAAGCATGGATCGAGCGCGATCAAAACTCAGCGCTTCAGGCGCAATGATGCCGGCTGGGATGAGTAGGGCGATAAACAGGATCGCCGCTGGCACGAACACCGCAAAGCAGACCCCGCCAGCGCTGAAAAGGCCCCACCAGATGGGCTCATCGCTTCTTTTCATGTTCTCGGATGTATCATTATTCAACGATGTACCTTTATTCATCACAGCCCCCTCATGAATATCCAAGCCGCCAGTATCATCACCACTACCACGCCAAACCATTGTCCAAGGACCATGAGGTTCGGGGGAAGGGCGCGACCACCTACCCGTAATGGCATGACGCGCGGGAACAGTTGGAAAAACGTCCAGGCGTGAAACAGGCTGGCGATAAAAGCTAACGCATTGACCGCGATCACCAACGGATTTTGCATAAACCGCAGCCAGCCTTGCCAGCTTTCCGCTCCTTGCAGCAGGCTAAACAACCCCACCAGCAGGCAAACGAGAAAGAAAACCAACGGTAGAACGGTCGCTTCCCTTGCCATGTATTTCTTGAAGTAGGGGTGTTTCAACCACCAGTTACGCTTCAGTTCAGGAAAGTAGCTTGTTTGCTTAGCCATGACACTGCCCTCTAACCTTTGAATATACCGATCAGCATGTCTTTCGCCGACTCGACCTTGCCCTGGTTCACTGCGGCTGCCGGGTCGACATTTTTCGGGCAGACTGCCGAGCAGAAACCCACGAACGTACAGCTCCAGACCCCTTCCTCGCGGCTCATTTGTGCCATGCGCTGCTTTTTGCCCTGGTCACGGCTATCCAGATTATAACGATGCGCAAGCGTCAAGGCGGCAGGCCCCAAGAATTCAGGGTTTAGGCCAAATTGTGGACAAGCCGAATAGCACAGGCCGCAATTGATGCAGCCGGCAAACTGCTTGTACTTTTCCATCTGCGCCGGGGTCTGCTTGTAGGTTTGTGTGCCTTCTTCGTTGTCATCGATGAGCCTGCTGTCATCAATGAGATAGGGCTGCACCGCGGCGAGGTGATCAAGAAACGGCTCCATATCGACGATCAGATCCTTCTCCACCGGGAAGTGCGCGAGCGGAGCAATTTTCACCGGCCCTTCGTACTCGCGCAGAAAACTATTGCAACCCAATTTGGGCGTATTGTTTATCATCACGCCGCAGGAGCCACAAATCGCCATGCGGCAAGACCAGCGATAGGTCAGGCTGCCGTCGAGTTCTTCCTTGACGTAGTTCAGCGCGTCAAGAATAGAGGTGCTGTCGTCGAAGGGCACATCGAAGTCCTGCCAATAAGGAGCGTTTCCCTGCTCGGGCAGATAACGTTGGATACTGAGTTTTTTGGTCATCATTGCTTGATTCCTTTGCCAGCATCGCCATAGGCGCGTTCAGCGGGGGCGGACAGATGGGTATCGACGTCCTGCCAATGCAACTGGGCTGGCCCTTCAGCGTTGAAAAAGACCTGGCTGTGCTTCAGGTAATTGACATCGTCACGTTGCTGAAAATTTTCCTCGAGCCGCTTGTGAGCGCCGCGTGACTCCTTGCGCTCGAGCGCCCCCAGGCAAGTCGCTTCGGCAATACCCAGGCCGTGGCCCAGCTCAAGGCACTGCATCAACTCGGTGTTATAGGCCTGGCTCTTGTCCTGCAGGCGAATATTGCGATAGCGCGCCTGTAGATTGCGAATGGTCTCAAGGGTGTCTTGCATCCCTTCAGCTTCTCGATAGATGCCGCAGCCGGTTTCCATGCTCAACACGAGTTCGCGCTTGAGCTCGACCCAGTTTTCCTCGCCTTGGGCATCGTAAAGTTGCGCCAGTCGAGTCTTCTGGGCTTGGGCCTGTTCCTCTAGGGCAGGGCTATCGGCAAAGGCTACCGTTGCCGCGCGCTGGCTGGCCTGTTCTCCCGCCAGGCGACCGAAGACCAGCAGCTCGGAAAGGGAGTTTGAGCCCAGGCGGTTGGCGCCGTGAAGCCCCACGGAGGCACACTCGCCGGCTGCATACAGACCTTTGATGCAGGTCTCGCAATTGGCATCGGTTTCTATTCCGCCCATGGTGTAATGCACCGCCGGGCGAATCGGGATGGGCTCCTTCACCGGATCGATATTGATGAAAACATTGGCCAGTTCGCAGATGAAGGGAAGGCGTTCGTGCAGATAATCCTTGCCCAGGTGGCGCAGGTCTAGATAGACCACGTCGCTGTCGCCGAACTTGCCGGTTCGCCCCGCTTGCTGCTCCTGCCAGAAGGCTTGGGATAACTTGTCGCGCGGCCCCAGCTCCATGTATTTGTTCTGCGGCTCGCCTAGCGGTGTTTCCGGGCCGAGCCCGTAATCCTGCAGATAACGATAGCCATCCTTGTTCACCAGGATGCCTCCTTCGCCACGGCAGGCCTCAGTAATCAACACGCCGGAACCCGGCAGCCCGGTCGGGTGGTACTGGACGAACTCCATGTCCCGCAGGGCAACGCCATGACGAAAGGCCATGGCCATGCCATCACCGGTGACGATGCCCGCATTGGTATTGAAGCGGAACAGGCGTCCCGCCCCGCCTGTCGCCAGGATCACCGACTTGGCGCGCAGCAGGGTCAGTTCGCCAGTCGCGATCTTAAGCGCAATGACCCCGGCCACCGCGCCGTCGACGACCGCGATATCGAGCACGAAATATTCGTCCAGGCGTTCGATTTCTGGATACTTCAGCGAGGTCTGGAACAGGGTGTGGAGCATGTGGAAGCCGGTCTTATCGGCGGCAAACCAAGTACGCGCCGTTTTCATGCCGCCGAAGCGGCGAACCTGCACAGAACCATCCGGCTTGCGACTCCAGGGGCAGCCCCAGCGCTCCATCTGCACCAGCTCCCGATGCGCGTGGCGAATGAAGTAGTCAACGACACCTTGTTCGGCCAGCCAGTCGCCGCCGGCAACGGTATCGTCAAAGTGCGCTTGCAGGGTATCTTCATCACTGGTGACGGCGGCAGCGCCCCCTTCCGCCGAGACAGTGTGAGAGCGCATTGGATAGACTTTCGAGAGCAGCATAATGCGCTGCTGGCTGTTCTCTTTTCGGGCACTCTCAGCGGCGGCGATGGCGGCACGTAAGCCAGCGCCGCCGCCACCTACGATAACAATGTCAATATCCTGTTGTTGCATGGCTCCCCCCGTGATCGACGCTGGCCAGATCAGATCAACTGAACCGCTGGTCATCAAAATTGTAGGCTACTCAGAACAGGATAAGGCTTCATCTGGAACAGGTGTTGGAAAGAGTGGGTTACCTTGATTAGGATCAACTAGCACTTCCTTTAGGTAGCCTATTCTCATTATTCCAAGGGCCGAACTGGAAGCATCACTATGACATCTCGAATGAAGCTGCTTGCACCGCTGATCGTGGCCATCATTGTGGCGCTATTGCCCGTGCCCGATGGGTTGCCGCCTCACGCTTGGTATTTCTTTGCGATTTTTCTCGGCGTCGTTATTGGGCTGATTTTCGAGCCATTGCCGGGGGCGGTGATTGGCCTGATCGGTGTTGCCGTGGCGGCGTTGCTGGCACCCTGGGTACTGTTTTCTCCTGAGCAATTGGCTGCACCCGGCTTTAGTTCGCCTGGGCGCGCATTTGCCTGGGCGGTGTCGGGTTTCACTAACTCGGTCGTATGGCTAATCTTCGGCGCCTTCATGTTTGCTCTCGGCTACGAGAAGACTGGGTTAGGGAGGCGGATCGCGCTGTGGCTGGTCAAGACCATGGGGCGACGGACCCTGACACTGGGGTATGCGGTGATGCTTGCCGACGCGGTGCTGGCGCCGTTTACGCCATCCAATACCGCGCGTAGCGGTGGCACCATCTACCCGGTCGTTCGCAACCTTCCTGAACTCTATGACTCCCACCCGAACGACGCGAGCAGCAAGCGTGTCGGCAGTTTCCTGATGTGGACGGCGATCGCTTCGACCTGCGTGACGAGCTCGCTGTTCTTGACTGCGCTAGCGCCCAATCTGCTGGCTGTCGCCCTGACTGAAAGCTCAACGGGCATCCGCATTGGCTGGGGGGAGTGGTTTATGGCCACGGCCCCGGTGGGAATCCTGCTGCTGCTGGTAACGCCACTGTTGTGTTACTGGCTGTGCCCGCCTGAAGTCAAATCGGGGACTGCGGTATCCGACTGGGCGGCCGGAGAACTTGAGAAGCTTGGCGGTCTGTCCCGTAACGAAATCATTTTGCTCTGCCTGGTGGTCACCGCCTTGGCATTGTGGATCTTTGCCGGTGCGGTGGTGTCCTCGTCGCTGGTAGGGATTCTCGCAATTTGCGTCATGCTGATACTGGGCATCCTCAAATGGGACGACATCCTCGCTAACAAGGCGGCATGGAATACCTTCTTCTGGTTCGCCACGTTAGTGGCCCTGGCTGGTGGGCTCAATCAGGTCGGTTTCGTGGAATGGTTCGGCAATATGGTCGGTAGCCGCATCAGTCACTTCGATCCGATGATGGCGATGATCGCGCTGACCGTCATCTTTTATCTGTTGCATTACTTCTTCGCTAGTGTCACTGCCCATACCACAGCGCTGCTGCCGGTTATGCTAGCGGCGGCTTCCGGGATACCCGGTATCGATATGCACATGTTCGTACTCATGCTGCTGCCGACGTTGGGTATAATGGGTATCCTCACGCCGTACGCCACCGGGCCTAGCCCCGTGTACTACGGTAGTGGCTATATACCCGGCCCATTGTATTGGCGCCTCGGGGCGATTTTCGGGCTCGTGTTCCTGGTTGCCTGGCTAGCGATTGGCGTGCCCTGGCTGGCGCTGATCACTTGAGATACTGCGGGTGAGACCTTCCACAACGAGATGACGCGTTTCTTGCCCGCTTAGAGTTTCTAGCGGGCGCTGCAAAAAGCTAAGTTCGCCGATCTCCTTGCGCGAGATATACGTTGTTTCCGAGCTGCTGAGGTGCGACGAGTGGTCAATGCGTTAAACGACCGACCGTTAAACTAGTGGCTTAAATTTTTTGGTTCTTTAACGAGCCGTTTTATTAGACTGCTATTCGTTCCTTTGTTGCTGGAGAATAAAAGGAGTGGCGGAAATTCCCTCCGCCACGAGCTTTTTTGTTTTTTGCTCCTCTCCCTTCCATACTTGGTTTTGGCTTTAGTGAGATCGCTACCTTCCACTAACGGGAATTTCAGACCTTTCGATGCGCTTGCATTACACCGGGCCTTGGCCTGAAAACATTGGCTTTTTATTGTTGCCGCGCTTTTCGATGATGGCGTTTTTTTCAGCCGTTGAACCGCTGCGTATTGCTAACCGCATAAGCGGCAAAGCGCTATTTGCGTGGACGCTTTTTAGCCCGGATGGCGAGCCGGTCACGGCCAGCAACGGCATGACGCTGTTGGCGGATAAGCCCATGGGAGACACGCTGGCGCTGTCGTCGCTGGCGATATGCAGTGGCTTTGAGCCTGAAGCGCACTTAAATCGCACGCTTATCGCGTGGCTACATAGATTGGACCAAGCCGACTGTGCACTGGGTGGGTTGGATACCGGTGGTTTTCTGCTCGCTGCGTCACAGCTGCTAAAAGGTGAACGTGTAACCTTGCATTGGGAGAGCCTACCGGCCTTTCGCGAGCGTTTTCCGACGCTGGAAACCTCTGACGAGCTGTTTGAGCTGGGTGAGCGGCGCTTCTCGTGCGCAGGCGGGGCTGCGGCCATGGACATGGCGCTGGAAGTAATCGCCCGGCGACATGGTGCCAAACTGGCTGTTGATGTTTCCGAACAGCTGATTCACGAGCGACTGCGCAGTCGCAGCGACCGGCAGCGTATGACGCTGGCGCGGCGTTTAGGCACGCATAACCGTCGTTTGGTTGAGGCCGTCGGGTTGATGGAGCGCCATCTTGAGGCACCGCTCTCGCTTGCTGAAGTCGCCAAGCGTAGCGGTGTATCATCTCGTCAGCTTCAACGACTTTTCGAGCACGAGTTAGGGACGAACCCTCGGCACTGGTACCTTCAGCTGCGGCTTACCCGTGCCAAGCGTTTGCTGACGGAGACTGATATGGATGTGCTGGCGGTGGGCATCGCGTGTGGTTTCGCCTCAAGCTCCAGCTTTGCCCGTGCGTTTCGCGCTCATTTTGGCTACTCCCCGCGAGAAGCGCGCTGGCCAGCGGGATTATCGTGAAAATGTCGTTTATTGGTTGCCTAATGTCGCTTTGCGTCGTATCTCGCTGGCCGATATCGGCAAACTGAGTAAGGTGTTTCCGTTATAAAAGGACTCTCCGCATGAAAATGCTACAACGAAAGAACATCTTCTCTAGTTTATCCAAATCGACTTTATCTAAAACGGCCGGATTAACGGCGGCATTGCTGCTGAGTTCAGGTTCTGCTGTCGCCTCGCTGGACGAGGTGCGCTTTGGCGTACCGCCATGGCCTGGGGTCACCGTCAAGTCGGAAGTGGCTGCTCAACTGATCGAGGCCATGGGCTACGGCACTCGCCAGAGTGGCTTGGCCGTTAGTGTGATCCTGGAAGGCCTTACGCGTAATGACGTCGATGTTTACCTAGGTGGCTGGTATCCAGTACAAACCGAGATGGTAGAGCCGTTGGTGGCTGACGATAAAGTCGAAAAGTTGGTTTCCAACATTCAGGGTGCTACCTCCGGGCTGGTGGTCCCTCAGTACGTCTACGATGCTGGCGTCACCTCGGTGGCCGATCTGGAAGCTCACAGCGAACGCTTTGACAGCGAAATTCAAGGTATCGAAGCGGGTACCGGGATCAACACCGCCATTCTTGAGGCGATAGAAGCGGATATCGCCGGGCTAGGTGATTGGAATCTGCGTGAAAGCTCAACGGCGGCCATGCTGGCGCAGGCCGAGCAGAAGATGGCCAACGAGGAATGGGTCACTTTTGTTGGCTGGGAACCGCACTGGATGAACGTTAGCTTCGATCTGGCCTATCTGGACGATGCTGATGATGCAGGTATAGCCAAGATCGAAAGCACCGTGTGGACGATTGTGCCGGCAAGCCTTGCGCAAGAAGACCCTCAACTGCACCGCTTCTTGTCGCAGTTTGTCGTCGATATCGAAGATCAGAATACTTGGGTTCACGGCTACAGCTACGAAGATCGCCCCGCCGATGAAGTGGCTGCCGAATGGATCGAAGACAATCTGGAAATTGTGGCCGAATGGCTCGACGGCGTTGAGGCGCGTGACGGCACGCCTGCGATTGAGGCAGTACGTGCCGCTTACTAAGTCTTACCGTATGATCTAAGGTTTACCGCGCTATGCGTGACGCTAACGCCTGGCAGAAATCCTGCCAGGCGTTTTGCATTTCGGGCAGTAGGGCGTGGGCGTGTAGCGCGCCGTGAACCATACCTGGGGCGCAGCGGTAACCAACATCGGCACCGGTGTTGCGCCAGTGCGCAACGGCCGTTTCCAATGGGGCGGTGAGCGGATCGTGCTCGACGGCCAGCACTTCTAGCGCTAACGACGGTGGTGTGCTGCCTGGTGACACAGGCCGCGTGTCAGGATAGAAGGGTTGCAGCGATAGCACGTCGGCGCGACTAAGGAGTGGCGCATCTGGGCCCAACGTGTCTTCACAAAGCCCCTCTACCGGCGGATAGACCAGTCCAAGAGGTATCTTGGCGCTAAGATTTTTGGCGAGATCCATCACCAGCCGCCCACCGGCGCTGTCACCTACCATGGCAATGGGGGTAATCGCATCCGCCACCGCGTGGCAGTCGTCGAACATATCAGCGTAAGTGGCGTCCGGTGCCAGGCGATAATCCACGCTAATCACTTCATGCCCTAACTGTACGGCCAGGCTTGCCGCAATACCGTGATGGCTGCGAACCGAGCCTATCGTAAATCCGCCGCCATGCACGTATAGCACAGCGCCAGAGGCATCGTGCGGTGAAAAGCGGCGCACCGCCACGTTAGCGACCGACTCATCTCTAACGCCAAGTCCCGCTGGGTCGGGCGGAGCAAACTGCTGGCACACTGTTTCGTAGCGGCGACGCGCTTCGAGCCAGCTGGCACCTTCGAGCGCCGTCAGCCCAGAATCAAAACGTTTAATGAAACCATTGATATCCTTCATGATAATGACACTTTTGTGATCGCTTTACGTTCGTTCGAGGGAAGTCGGCTATGTGAATACTAACGGGATGGGGGGTGGCTGAGAACCACATGATTATGTTGGTGCAGAGATGCCCACTCGGCAATAAAACATAATTGATGATTGATATGTTATAATGTATCTTTTGTGCTATAGAATAGCAGGCAAATAGCAGGCAAACAGCAAAAGGAGCAATTGAAAATGATGGCATTATCACCCAAACGCATGAGCGTGCTTGTACTGAGCGCTTTGATATTGACGAGCGTACAAGGCGTTAGCGCCAACGATCATGAGCATGATCACGACCATACTCATCACGACCACGACCACGACCACGACCACGACCACGACCACGATCACGATCACGATCACGACCAAGACAGCGACATTTACGCCGGTTATTTTGATGATGACCAGGTTAAAGATCGCGCCCTTACCGATTGGGAAGGCGATTGGCAATCGGTTTATCCATACCTGGAAGACGGCACGCTTGACGAGGTTTTTGCGCATAAAGCAGCGAATGGCGACAAAACCGCCGAAGAGTACAAAGCGTATTACGATAAGGGATATCAAACGGATGTAGAGCGTATCGTCATTGACGGCAACAACGTCACCTTCTTTGAGAACGGCGAGGAGATGTCGGGAGACTACCAATACGATGGTTATGAAATTTTAACCTACCAGGCGGGCAACCGTGGTGTGCGGTTTATCTACGAGCTTGAAGAAGCATCTGATGACAAGCTTCCCCAATACATCCAATTTAGTGATCACAGCATTTATCCCACCGATGCGCACCACTTCCATCTCTACTGGGGGGATGACCGTGAAGCGCTGCTAGAAGAGGTTACTAACTGGCCAACCTACTACCTATCCAAACTGAACGGTGATGAAATCGTTGAAGAGATGATTGCGCACTGAGCGGGAATGGGAGTAAGAAAACGCTTCCAGTCTGTTCGAGTTATGACAAAGCGCTGGCTGAGAGGCCAGCGCTTTGCTGTTTAGGCCAATCCGTACGCCGGCGCATGACTCCCTGACAGGTCGCCGCGCACCACGATCCTCCCCACTGGCCGGAACCTGGTGTATTCTGCTCTTCATTATGCAACTAACGCCTCCCGACACTGCACCCGAACGCATCGGTTTTTTGCTACTGCCGCGTTTTGCCATGGTGGCCTTCTTCTCAGCCATCGAGCCGCTGCGTATTGCCAACCGCATCGGCGGTAAGACGCTGTTCGAGTGGGATCTGATCAGCCGCGACGGCGAGCCGGTGGTGGCCTCCAACGGCATGACCCTGGCTGCCAACTGCTCATTGCGACAGGCACCCTGGGTGCCCAGCTTGGCAGTATGCGCTAGCTTCGAGCCGCAAAGCAGCATCGATGACGAACTGATCGGCTGGTTGCAAGCCCGTGCCGCCGATGATTGCATTCTCGGCGGTATGGACACCGGCTGCTATGCACTGGCGGCCGCTGGGCTGCTTGATGACCAGACGGTGACCCTGCACTGGGAGTGCCTACCCGATTTTCGTGCTCGCTTCCCCAGGGTCGATGCCGTGGAGTCGGTCTACGAGATTACCGTCGAGGGCTTTTCCTGTGCGGGTGGCAGCGCTGCCATCGACATGAGCCTCGACCTGATTCGGCGCCGCCACGGCGACGATCTGGCCGCTCAGGTGCGCGACCAGTTGGTCCATGAGCAGGGCCGCTTACCGGCCAGCCGCCAGCGCGACCCGGTGGTTCCCCAAGAGCCGTTGCTGCAACGTGCCATCGCCTTGATGGAGGCTAACCTGGAATGGCCGTTAGGCATCCGTGAGCTGGCCGACGAGCTGGGTATCTCTTGGCGTCGCCTGGATCGTCTCTTTGCGCGCCATCTCAACACCTCTCCCCAGCAAAGCTATCTGGCTCGACGCCTGGATCACGCCCACTGGCTGCTGCGTAAGACGCCGCACAGCGTTATGCAGATCGCCCTGGCCTGTGGCTTTGCCTCCGCTTCCAGCTTTTCTCGCGCTTTCCGGCGCCGCCACGGCCTCACGCCGAGCCAGTTGCGCCTGCAAGCACTGTCGAATTATGCATAGTCGGCGTCGAATCCAGCCGCGAGTCGCGACCGCGACACTGGCACTCTAGGCAGTATTGCCAACGCCTAGGAGGCCAAGATGACCACCGAGCTTTCCCCAGCCACCGAACTTCCCCCCACTCCCGACTACGACGCCTGGCCTATCGAGGCTGATATCGAAACAGTTGACGTTACGCCGCGCCTGGTGACGGTACGCTGGAGCGACGGCCGTGTGAGCCGTTACCACAGCATCTGGCTGCGCGAGAACGCCGGCGACGAGACCACGGTGAACCCGGCGACCCGCGAGCGCATTCTTGATCTTTCCCGCTTGCCGGGGTGGCCGGAGATCGCCGCTGCCGAGATAGATGACACTGGCGCGCTGTGCGTAACCTTCACGCCGGAGGATATCCGCCTGCGCTTTCACCCGGGTTGGCTACGTGCCCACGACTACGATAACGCCGAGGATCCTGAGGCGCCGCTGGTGCCCGTCACGCTCTGGCACGGTGGCCCCGACGCCGCCCTTGACAGTCTCGACGCCTCAGGCCTGCTCGACAGCGAAGCGGGTAGCGCCGCCGAGGAGGCGATCCTCGCCCCAGCGCTGGAAAGCGTGCTGGGTAAAGGGTTGGTGCGTCTGCGTAACCTACCCACGCAATCTGGCTCGCTGGAGACCATCGCTCGGCGCATTGGCCCGATCCGGCCCACCAACTTCGGCCTGTTGTTCGATGTTAAGGCGAAGCCAAACCCGGACTCCAACGCCTATACCTCCATCGCCCTGCCGCCGCACACCGACCTACCAACCCGCGAGTACCACCCAGGGCTGCAGATGCTGCATTGCCTGGAGAATAGCGTGGAAGGCGGCGAGGCGGTGATGCTCGATGGCTTTGCCGTGGCCGAGGCGCTGCGCGAGCGCGATCCTGAAGCATTCGCTACGTTAACCCGGGTGCACTGGTGCTACGCCAACACCGCCAAAACCACCGATTACGTCTGGTATTCGCCGATGATCCGGCTTGACGACCGGGGTGAGTTGCTCGAAGTGCGCATTGCCGACTTCCTGCGCGGCCCGCTTCAAGCCCCTTTCGAGGAAGTTGAGCAGGCCTATGCAGCGCTGATGACGCTACAGCAGATGCTGCGCGAGCCGGGCTTTGCCATCCGTTTCACCTATGCGCCAGGCGATTTGGTGATCTTCGACAACCGTCGTCTACTGCACGCCCGGGATGCTTTCGAGGGCACCCGCGGCCACCGCTGGCTGCAGGGCTGCTACATGGAGCGCGACGAAATTCGCTCGCGCTACCGCATGGTTCAGCGCGCTGGGCGAGTAATGCGCTTGGACTCCAAGTAGGCTTCGAGCCCCGCTTGGCCCAGCTCACGGCCAATGCCGCTATGCTTCATGCCGCCCCAACTGCCTTGGGGCGGTGCTACTTGGTCGCCATTGCACCAGACGTTGCCTGCCTCTAACTGCCGTGCGATGGCCTCGGCGCGGTCAGGGTCGCCAGCCACCACTGTGGCGGCCAGGCCGAAGTCGCTGTCGTTGGCCAAGGCGATGGCCTCGGCGTCGTCGGCCACGCGGCGTGCGCAGAGTACCGGGCCAAAAATTTCCTCCCGCCACAGGCGGCTGGTGGTGGGCACCTCGCGGTAGAGGCGTGGCGCCACAAAAAAGCCGTGCTCGGGCAAGGCGTGAGCAGGCGTCTCGCTGCGTAGCCCCTCCTCCTCGGCCAGGGCCACGTAGCCCCGCACTCGCTCCTGCTGGGCGGCGCTGACCAGGGGACCCATGTCGGTCTCCGCTGCGAGCGAATCGCCCAGGCGCAACTCTGCCATGGCGGCGTCGATGGCCGCGTAAAGATCATCCGCCAGGCGCTCATGAACCAAAAGCCGACTCGTGGCCGAGCACATCTGGCCGGCGTTGTAGCAGATGCCCGCCATCACCAGATCCCGAGCAAGCGCGAGGTCGGCATCTTCGGTAACCAAAATCGGCGATTTGCCGCCTAGCTCCAGGGAGACCGGTCTTACGCCCTGGGCAGCGGCGCGCATCACTGCTTCGCCCACCGGATTGCTGCCGGTGAAGGAGAGCTTGTCGATGCCGGGGTGGCGGCTTAGCGGGGCACCAATACCCTCGCCATCACCTTGCAGTAGGTTGAATACACCCGGGGGCAGGCCCGCCTCCCTGACAATCTCCGCGAGTACCCGTTCGGGCAGTGGCGTGATTTCGGAGGGCTTGAACACCACCGTGCAGCCGGCGGCTAGCGCCGGTGCCAGCTTCCAAGCGCTGCTGACCAGGGGGAAGTTCCAGGGGGTGATCAGTCCCACCACGCCGATGGAATCCCAGTACCGACGCGCTTCAAGATCGGGTTGGCCGGTGTCTTCGACCGTTCCCTGGCGTTCTCTCAAGGCCACGGCGGCCCCAGCGTAGTAGCGGTAGCAGGCGATGGCATCTTCCAGGTCTTGGTAAGCTTCGGCGAGGGGTTTGCCGTTGTTGCGGCTGGAAAGCTCGGCCAGGGCTTCGCGACGGCTCTCAAGCCCGGCGGCAATGGCTTTCAGATACTCGCTGCGGCGGGTTTCCGCCGTGGCTCGCCAAGCGGGCAGGGCGCGCCGGGCCGCGGCCACAGCGGCATCGACGTCTGCCGGGTCGCCGCGGGTCACCTCGGCGATGTGTGTTTCGCGATAGGGGTCAAGCACCGGGCGGTGCGTCTTGTTCAAGCTTGGCACCCAGGCGTTGTTGATGAACTGTTCGTTCAGTAGCTGTGTGGAAGCGTGCATGTCGTTTTGTCCTGTTCAGCGAATAGGCAGCCAGCGGCGTTGAGTCGGTTGCATACCGGGGAAGTTAAGCTCCACAAAGCGTAGCACCAGGGTCAGTACCACCGTGGTGGCTATATAGATGCCGGCGATCAACAGCAACGGCTCGTAGACCAGAAACGTCTCGTCGCGAATAATATTGGCGGCTTGAAGCAGATCCATCAGGGCAATGGTGGAGACCAGCGGGATCGACTTGAGCAGCAGGATCATCTCGCCAGTGAGCGTGGGCAGGCAGAGCTGGATGGCACGGGGTAGCCACAGCCGGGTGAGCACCTGGAAGCCGGAAAGACCAAAGGCGCGGCCCGCCTCCAGCTCGCCCCGTGGCACGCTTTGCATGGCGCCGCGGATCACTTCGCCAGAGTAGGCGCCTACGCTTAAGATGAAGGTCAGGGCGGCGAAGCAGAAAGGGTCGCGCAGCAGTGGCCACATGAACGTTTCTTGGATGCCCGGCACGCCTTCCATCAGGTGCCCCACTCCGTAGTAAAAGAAGAACAGCTGCACCAGCAACGGGGTGCCACGCATCACGGTGGTAAAAGCCCAGACCAGCCAGGCCAGGGGCCGTGGGCCGCGCAGTCTGGCGAGTGCCACTAACACGGCGAGGAGCAGGCCGCCGACCGCAGAGACCAGTAGCAGCCACAGCGTATTGACGAAGCCCTCCCACAGGTAGCCCAGGTAGAAAGGATCGCTCAGCCAGGAAAAATCCATGTCAGGCCTCCGTGGGTTGGCCGCGGCGTACGTAACGCTCGAGGCGGGCGAAGAGTGCCGTGGAGCTTAGAGTCATCAGCAGGTAGATGACGCCGGCGGCGGCATAGAAAAGGAAGTAGGCGCGGCTACTGGCAGCGGCCTGTTGGATCGTGAAGAACAGTTCGTTGAAGCCGATCACGCTGATCAGCGCGGTGTCCTTGATCAGAATCAGCCACAGGTTGGACATGCCCGGTAGGGCGTTGGGTAGCATTCCTGGCAGCACGATGCGGTGGAAACGAGCCCAGCGCGAGAAGCCAAAGGCGTCAGCAGCCTCCAACTGGCCGCTAGGTATGGCCAGGATGGCACCGCGGAACACCTCAGTCATATAGGCACCCTGAACAAAGGCCAACACGCCAACCGCGGTGGCGAAGCCGGTTATCTGAACTGCGCCGGTCATGCCCAGATAAGCCAGCAGGGCATCCAGCGCCTGGGCCCCGGCATAGTAGAGCAAGAGAATCAGCAGCAGTTCGGGTACCGCCCGAATCAACGTGGAGTAGGCAGTGGCCAGACCGCGTAAAGGCGCCCAGGGGCTGAGCTTGGCACCGGCTCCCAACAGCCCTAGCAGTAGGCCGATGGCGTAAGCCAACACGGCGATCTGCACCGTGGTCAGCGCCCCACTCAGGATGGGGCCCGCCCAGTCGATGAGCCCCTCTGGTGTCATCGAAGTCATGGTGGTTTCTTTCCTTGGTCACGGAACCGTTAGTCGCAGAAAAGAACCCCCAACGCCAGCGGCGCGGGGGTAGAGAACAGCGGCGAACGGGGTTCAGTCGTAGACGCAGACGTCGGTGCTCAGGTACTGCTCGGAGAGACTGGCGCAGGTGCCATCTTCGATCACCGTGGTGATGGCGGCGTTAAGGGCTTCGCGCAGTTCGTCATCCTCCTGGCGCAGGCCGATACCGATACCCTCGCCGTAGGCTGCGTGGAGGGGCGCGGTGGCCTTGATCTCAAAGGCTTCCGCCTCGTCGCGATCAAGGAACTGCACCATAGCGATCTCGTCGGCGAGGATCACGTCCAGGCGTCCTGATAGCAGATCATTGTTAACTTGCTCGGCCTGGTCGTAGAGGCGGATATCCACACCGCTGTCGCGTAGCGCGCGGCGGGCGTAGGTGGCGTTGGTCGTGGCCGACTGTACGCCCATCACTAGGCCATCAAGGCCGTCGGGGATATCGAGTGCTTGGTCGCTGGCGGCGACATAGGCGCCCGGCGTGAAGTAGTAGGGGCGAGTGAAGTCGATGACCCGCTTGCGCTTCTCGGTGATCGACATGGAGTTCATGATCATATCGATGCGCCCGGCATTGAGCGAGGGAATGATACCGCTCCAGCCGGTGGGCGCGATCTCGCACTCGCGGCCCATGGCGTCGCAGAAGGCATGGGCCAGCTCCACCTCGAAACCGGTCCAGTCACCGCTGGCGGCCTTGTAGGTGAAGGGTGGATAGGGCTCGCCGGAGATGCCCACCTTGAGGGGCTCGGCGGCCTGGGCGGTGTGGCCGAGGGTAAGCGCGGTCACGGCGGTAGCCATCATCATCGGGAATTTCATGGACTTCTCCTGTCATTATGGTGTGTGGAGCTATCAGGCCGCGGGCGCCATGAACTGGCGACAGCGGGGATCCGCGAAGACGTCTTCCGGGGTGCCCGAACAGGCGATTTGGCCCTGATCGAGATAGACCAACTGATCGGAGACTTCTCGGGCGAAATGCATTTCGTGGGTGACCAGTAGCATGGTGCGACCCTCGTCGGCGAGGCCACGGATCACCCCAAGTACCTCGTTGACTCGCTCTGGATCCAACGCCGAAGTGGGCTCATCGAAGAGCAGCAGACGCGGCTCCATCGCCAGGGCTCGGGCAATGGCCACCCGCTGCTGTTGGCCGCCGGAGAGGAAGGCGGGGTAGGCGTCGCGCCGGTCGGCCATACCTACCCGCTCCAGGTAGTGCTCACCCAGGGCGGTCGCTCGCTTGCGGGAGAGCTTCTTGACCCGCATGGGCGCTTCGATGACGTTGCCGAGCACTGTCAGGTGGGGCCATAGGTTGAACTGCTGGAAGACCATGGTGACTTTGGCGCGCAACCGTTGCAGCTGGCGACGGTCGAGACCGATGATGTCGCCCTGGGGATTGCGGTCGAAACGAATCGCTTCATCCGCAATCGCCAGTTCGCCCTGGTCGGGACGCTCCAGCAGGTTCATGCAGCGCAGCAGGGTGCTCTTGCCCGAGCCGCTGGCGCCGATGATGGAGGTGACGGTGCCTTCGGGTACGTCGAGAGAAACGCCCTTGAGAACCTCTAAATCGCCAAAATGTTTGATCAATTGGTTGGCCACCACCGCCGGAGCGGTGGAGGAGCGGGGACGAAAAGCGTGTTGAAGTGATGATGTCATAGGCAATCGGCCTCCGAAGCCGGGGACGGTGACAAGGCATGCGGATCGCTCTCGTCGCGAGCGCGCTCCGCGCAGGCCGCTAAGCGGCGGCTGGCCGCGGCGAGGCGCTCGGCCTCCACGGTCAAGCTGAGGCGCACAAACCCTGCTGCTGAAGGTCCGAACGCCTCGCCGGAGAGCACCGAGATGTTCTCCTCTTCGAGCAGACGGTCAGCAAAAGTCTGGGAAGACAGTCCCGTGGCGCGAATATCCACCATCAGAAACATCCCCGCTGGCGGGCGGATAGCGGTGACTACCGCACTCTCGGTCAGGGCCTCGCAGACGGCATCGCGGCGTGCCCGATAGACCTCGCGCATCTCGTTTAGCTCGGTGGGCGGGGTCTGCAGGGCCTCGCAGGCGGCGTCCTGAATAAAGTCGGGGCAACCGTAGAGCATGCACAGCGCCAGGTGGGTGAGGTGCTCAATCAGTGCCTTAGGACCCAGTACCCAGCCCAGCCGCCAGCCAGTCATGGCGTGGGACTTGGATAGGCTGCTGACGATCACGCTGCGCTCGGCCATGTCGGGCAATGTGGCGGGGCAAAGGTGCTCGCCCTCGAAGATCAGCTCGGCGTAGACTTCGTCGGCGATCAACCAGAGGTCGTGTCGCCGGCATAGTTCGGCGATGGCCTTCCAGGTGTCGGCATCGATCAGCTGGCCGGTGGGGTTGTGGGGGCTATTGAGCAGTATCGCCCGGGTGCGTGGCGTGATGGCTGCCTTCAGGGCCGCCGGGTCAAGGCGAAAGTCCGCCTCGCCCTTCAATGGCACCTGCACCAGCTCGGCGCCGGTGGCGCGCAGTACCGCCTCGTAGGTGACATAGCTGGGCTCGGGCACCAGCACTTCGTCGCCGGGATCCAGCAGGCACTGGGCGGCGGCGTAGAGTCCGCATTGGGCACCGGCCATAACGATAACGTTGTCTGCGCCTACATCGAGACCCTGGCGGCGGTAACCGTCGGCGATGGTCTGTCGTAGCGCTAGCTTGCCCTGCACGTCTGGGTAGTGGGTGGCACCACCTCGCAGGCTGGCCACGGCGCTTTCAACAATCGGTACTGGGGTGGCGAAATCCGGGTCACCTACCGAGAGCACCGTGATGTCCTCGCCAGCGGCCTGTCGGGCCAGGGCGCGGTAGTGGATATCCCAGGCCGCAGCGCCTTCGCCAGCGATGCGCTCGGTCAGTCGTGAATAGTGCATATGGCTCTCGTTCTGATGTTGTTGGTTAGCTGCAATCGTCGGTTTCATCAAGACGCCGCCGTTCGGCCTGCCAGGCGCGGTCGCCGCCTACGAGGGATGCTGCCCAGGTCTCGTATTGTTGTGCCACACGCAGTTGACGTCAGGACGGGCGGCATGGAGCGCGCTGTGTATGGTGAAGCCCGCCGGGTTAATGCCAAGCCCGGTGGGGTCATCGAGCACTTGGCCATCGGCGTCCACGGTCACCAAACTGTCGGGGCGTACCTCGGCAAAACGCAGCCCGTAGGCGTTGAGAAGAAAGCGTTCGCCGGGTAGGCGCGCTGAGATATGCGTATCGATGCCGTCGTCCATGCCATCCAGGGCGGTCAGCCGATAGGCTGCCGCTAGGTCTTGGCGAATATCACGCTCCTCTGACGTAGCAACGCTCATAGGCCGGCCTCTACGACAGCGTGCGCCTCCTCACCGTCGCGAGTGGTCACGCCTTCCATGAAGCTCGCCACGCGCTCAGGGTTATTTTCAAGCCACTCGCGGGCAACGACCTCAAGATCGCGCTCCTCTAGGCTGAAAACGCGGATGAACTCACTCTGCTCGTCGGCGGAAAAGCGGAACTGATCGAGTAGCCGTGTCAGATTGGGATTCGCCTCGGCGTAACGCTTGGCGACAATGGTCTTGACGTCGCTGCGGCCATTATTGTCGCCGTAGACGCCGGCCGGGTCGTCAAGGATCTGCACGTCGTACTCAGGTACCATCCAGTGGGGTGTCCAGCCATAAAAGAGAATCCAGCGACCCTCGTCCACGGCGGCGGCCACCTCGCTGAGCATACCTGGCGTGGAAGAGGGCTTTCCCTCCCAGTTGCCCAGGCCATAGGTATCAGCCTCGATGGCACCCTCAAGCATGTCGGTAACCGTCGAGCCGCTCTCGATGCTGTAGATGCGATGATCGAAGCGCTCGGCAATCTCGGCATCGGCGAGTTGTTCCGCGCTGGTCAGGCCAGCCTCTGCCACATAACCCGGCACCGCGAAGCCCATGCGAGCGCCGTCGACGTTGTTGCCCAGATCGACGATGGCGTCAGCCGCCATGGCTGCGTCATAGCTTTCCTGCTGGGCGGGTAACCAGCCGGCCAGGAAGGCATCGCTTTCGTCGTTCTGCAGGGTGCTGTAGCCCACGGTGGAGCTAAGTTCCTGCCGGACGGTGGTATAGCCCAGCGGCTCAATAAGCTGGGCGAGGATCTCGCTCTTGACGGTGACGCCCGGCCAGGGAGGGACCACTAAGCGCAGTTCGTTGTTGGCGTCCTGTGCCGCCTGGGCGTTGAACGGCAATAGGCCGATGAGAGCGACGGTGGCTAGGAGGGCAATTTTACATATGTCAGGTCTACGTACATTAGGTCTAAGCATGTCAGGGTCCTTCGTTTGTCGGTTATCGATTTATTTTTGATATGGCAAAACGTTCATCCAGGCTGCAGCGTCCACTTCAATGAGTAACGGTGAGTCTGCGTCGCCTAGCTGAGCGAGCGCCTTGCCGAGAGACGCGGGGTCGCCTACCGCTCGGTAGCGGCAGGTGTAAGCACGGGCCAAGTCGGCAAAGTCTGGCGCGGTTAAATTGACGCCCAGCTGAGGTACCTCGTGCATGGCCATGTAGCGGCGAATTTCGTCGTAGCCTTGGTTGTTCCAAATTACCACCGCAACCGGGTAGGGCAGGTCACGTGCGGTGGCCAGTTCGCCGAGTACGAACTGCAGGCCACCGTCGCCCACTAGGGCGACCACTGGGTGCTCGGGGCAGGCCAGGGCGGCCCCGAGGGCGGCAGGCAAGCCATACCCCAAGGTGCCGTAACCAGTGGCCGAGTTGAACCAGCGGCGTGGCGCAGGCAATGAGGCAAGAAAGTTGCCAGCATAGACCGGCCCGGTGGAGTCGCCTACTAAAATTGCCTCGGGCAGCGTGGCGCGTAGGGTGGCGTAAAGTGGTGCATAAGGCGCAAGTTCCGGGTCCTCGTTGAGTGCCAGCGCTTGGCGAACTGCGGTGGCGCGACTGTTATCTTGAGGATCATCGCGATGGCCTTCGGGCAGCGCCTGCAGCAGCGTGGTCATCGTTTCGCTTGCGTCGGCGACCATGGCTAGATCAGCAGCCTGGTTGCGGCCCAACTGCTGGGGATCGATATCCACCCGAATTAGCCGCCCGCTGAGGTGGAATCCTCCGTCGAATACCAGATCGTAGTCGGTCTCGCCCAGCTCAGTGCCCAGTGCCAGAATGACGTCGGCGTCGGCCGCCAGGCGGCGTGAGGCGGGCAGGCTCATGGTAGCGCCGAGGTCGAGCGGGTGATCGAGCCCCAGCACGCCCTTGGCATTGATGGTAGTCAAGGCCGGGGCCTGCAGGCGTTCCACCAAAGCACGGGCAGCGTCGGGAGCCGCCGCGCAGCCACCGCCTAGCAACACCAGCGGGCGTTCCGCTTGGCTTAGCCATTGGGCCGCGCGGGCAATGGCGGCGGGCGCCGGTGCCGGGGGAAATACCTCGACTGGACGCGGCGCAGTCTCGGCAACCGGGGCATCGAACAGGTCGATGGGAATTTCGATGTGCACCGGCCCGGGTCGCGCGCCGCGAAAGATGGCAAAGGCGCGCGCCAGGATCTCCGGCAGTGCCGCCGGGTCGTGCAAGGTGTGACTAAAGACGCTGACGCCGGCGAGTAGTTGCTGCTGGCTGGGAAGCTCATGCAGCCGCCCCTGCCCACGCCCTAGGGTATCGCGACGATTGACGCTGGAGATCACCAGCATCGGCACCGAGTCGGCCAGCGCCTGGCCCATGGCAGTGGCGATGTTGGTCATGCCGGGGCCGGTGATGATGAAACAGGCCGCGGGTTTGCCGCTGGCTCGGGCATAGCCGTCGGCCATAAAACCCGCGCCCTGTTCGTGGCGCGGGGTGACATGATGGATCGGGCTTTCGCCCAGGGCGCGGTAAAGCTCGATGGTATGCACCCCGGGGATGCCGAAGGCGGTGTTGACGCCATAGGCTTCTATTAGGCGCAGCAACTGGCTGGCACAGGTCTGGCTCATCGCAGTGCCCCTTCATGAAGCGGCTCGGGCAGCCCGCCGTGAGGTGTGCGACTAAAAACGCGCTCGACCATGGGGACAAAATGCTCCAGGGGCAGGGTGTCGTAATCGGGGTCGAAGCTGGCTTGGTCCCAGTGGTCGCAGAAGCGCACGGTGCGCTCATAGGCTGGGTGGTCGCGATACTGCTCCCGAGCATGGGGATCCTGGCCGAAAAAGTGCCGGTAGTGGTACCCCTGGAAGAGTTCGTGATGGCGAATCATCCAGGCGTTGAGCGGATCGACGAAGGGCTCGAGGATGGCGGCGGCGATCTCGGCGTGGTTAGCCGGGGCCAGGTCGTCGCCGATGTCGTGGAGTAGCGCGCAGACCACCATCTCTTCGTCAGCGCCATCACGCAGCGCCCGGGTCGCGGTCTGAAGGCAGTGCTCGTAGCGGTCCACCGGATAGCCATGATGGTCGCCAGCGAGGTTGTGCAAGTGGGCGAGTACTCGGCGAGGGGCATCCTCGACATAGTCACGAAAGCGGGCATCAATAAGCGCCCAGTCATCACGCTGAGCCTCGCCGAAGTGGCGAAAGCGGGCTTGATTCATGCGGTTTCTCCTTGGCCCTGGGGAGTGGCGAGCTGCTGGCGCAGCACACGGCGACGGCTGGCGGTACTGTCGCGGTCGACATAGCCTTGGCGCATATGGCGCACCCCACCGGCGAGTTGGAAGGCACTGCGTCCGTGGAGCAATCGATAGTTGTCCATAATCAGCATCTGGCCCGGATCGAGCTTGAGGTGCAGGGTCAGTTCTTCGCCGGTGATCAGTTGATAAAAAGCTTGCCGCGCGGCGTAGTAGGCCTCTAGTTCTTCGGGAGGTAGAGCCGGAATGCGTTCGGTGCGGTTTGAATAGCGTACTCGAACCGGCTCGCCACGGCTGTCCAGTTCGATCAGCGGCCCCTCGCTTTCCAAGTCGGTGTCGCCGTCGCGATAGCGGAAGCTAGGTGTCACTCGGGTAAGGCAAGCATAGGCGTCGGGGTCGCGCTCGCGAAGCAGTCGTGCGGCCATCAGGCCGTCGGCCAGGGTGCTGTCGCCACCCTCGGCGGCGTTGGTCAGGCAGTGCAGCCAAATGTAGCCGGGAATGGGGTCGCGATAGGGGTTGTCGGTATGCGGCTCCAGGCCACGCTGGGTCATGGTCAGGTCGTAGGCGTTGGCTACCGATTTAACGTCGGCGATGCCGCCCCAGTTGGTGCGCCGTAGAGGACCGATGCGGTCAACTAGCGGCTGCATGCCGTCTTCGTGGGTGGGTACCCCGGAGACGATCACAAAGCCGTCGCGATACAGCGATTCCAGCATGTACGAGAGTGCCGCGTCGTTTTCCAACGCGGCAGCGAAATCAGCCGCAGGTCGAGGAGCGTTGGCGGCACCCCAGAGGCGCTTAGACGGATCAATTGTCTGGTCATCGAACAGCGCCGCGAGATCAAAAACGGTGCGATGGCCGTCGCTGAAGCGCAGGTGCAGCTGGCTATCTGCCACGTCGGCGGCGTCGATGCGCAGCTCAAGTGGCAGTTCGGCGGCTTCGACCAGGCGCTGACCCGTGCGTGGGTCCAGGGTCCCGTCATCCGGGCTGCGTTCACGCAGCCAAAGGGCCGCAAATTCACCGCGCTGGCCGTGATGGTCGACGGCCAGGCGTCGGCGATTGGCTGATGGGGTGACGTGTGTCATGGCGGCGCCTCCATAAGGTGTGTTAGGAACTTTCTCTATGCTACCCGCCTAGTTTGGGCGCAACTTGATTATATTAGCCACATACTTGACTATATTCGCCATGAATGACACTACCAACACCACATGGCCCTACCCGCGCCCCGATTCGCCACCCCTGCTGACTCCGGATCAGGCTGAGCACACCCTGAACGTGTGGCTGGTGCCGCGCTTCTCTATGTTGACCCTGTTCTGTCTACTTGAGCCGCTGCGTGTGGCTAATCGCTTCGGCCGTGATCTTTTCGCTTGGCGACTGCTCTCGGCGGACGGCGAGGCCGTGTTGGCGAGTAATGGGGTGCGCATCGATGTGGACGGCCCATTGGAGTCGCTGACGGATGCGTCACGGCTAATGGTGGTCTCTTCCTATGAGGCGGAGGCAACGGTGCGCCTCCAGGATCGCGCTGTACTACGACGCATCGCTGCCCACGGTGGCTGGCTGGGTGGGCTGGATACGGCGCCCTTCATCTTGGCCCGGGCGGGAGTGCTTTCGGGGCACCGCGTGGCACTGCATTGGGAAAGCGTGCCAGCTTTTCGGCGTGAATTCCCGGCGCTAGACATCAGCCCGGCGAGTTACGAATTCGATGCCACGCGGCTGACCGGCTCCGGTGGAGCGGCGAGTATTGACATGATGCTGGCGTGGATCGAGGATGCCTACGGCCCTGCCTTGGCCGATGCCGTGGGGCGGCAGCTGGTTCACAAGAGGCCGGGCGAGGACGGTGGTGATGTTTCACGCCGACGCTACGAGGAGTTGCCGCGCAGTGTGGTGAGAACGCTGGCGGTGATGGAGGCGAACCTAACGCAAGCGTTACCCATTCCTGAGGTGTGCCGGCTGGTGGGTCAGTCCCAGCGGCAGTTGACGCGGCTATTCCAGCGTCACTTTGGCGAGACGCCCCAGCAGTGTTACTTAGGAATGCGACTCGACCGGGCCCGCCAACTGCTCGCCGATAGTCGTAGCTTTGTGACCGAAGCCGCTTTGGCCACCGGTTTTACCCAACCGGCGCACTTCACCCGCGCTTATCGGAAACGTTTTGGTGAAGCACCCAGTGTCATTGTGGAGCGAAGAGGGTATTAAAAACATAATTTGTAGACGACCGGTCTATTAGGTGTAAAATGAGTGATATGAAATTGTCTAAAAAAGCCGCAGCCACACGCCAACATATTCTCGACACTAGTCGAGGACTCATCCTGCGCAAGGGGTTCTCCGGTGTGGGGTTGCAAGAAATTCTGAAGAACTGCGACGTACCGAAAGGCTCTTTTTATCACTACTTTCCCTCCAAGGAAGCGTTTGGTCGAGCCTTGTTACAACAGTACGTCGATGATTATCACGAGCGCCTTGAGGTACTGCTGACGGCCCATGAAGGTTCTGGCCGTGAGCGATTGATGCGTTATTGGAATGCCTGGATCGATGACCCCATCTCAGGAAGCTGGGCCGAGCAATGCCTGGTGGTAAAGCTGGCAGCGGAAGTGGCGGATCTATCCGAGGATATGCGACAAGTATTAAACGATGGGGTAGAACACTTGGTGACGCGTATTGCGGTTGTGATCACTGAAGGCCGTGCTGATGGCTCGCTGCCGCCTGGAGCGGTACCTCAGGTGCTTGCTCAGGTGCTCTACCAAATGTGGCTAGGCGCCGCCTTGCTGGCCAAGTTGGGCCAGGATAAAGAACCTTTACATCAAGCCTTCACGGCCACAGACCAACTGCTGACTTGCGTCGGCAACAACACAGGACAGGAGTCCTAGATGAAAAGTGCCATCCATGCAACGTTCGGAGAGCCTTCCGAGGTGCTCACGCTAGGCGATAGCCCCCTTCCCCAACCCGGCCCCGGGGAAGTGCGCATCAAGATGCTACTTTCGCCGATCCATAATCATGATATATGGACGGTACGCGGCCAGTATGGCTACAAGCCGGAATTGCCCGCTATCGGAGGCAGTGAAGCCGTCGGTATCGTCGAGGCGCTCGGCGAAGGTGTCGAGGGACTGACAACAGGGCAACGCGTTGCGGCGGCCTCAGTGCATGGTACGTGGGCCGAGTACTTTATCGCGCCGTCCCGGATGGTGATCCCAATGCCCGAGGCGCTTTCCGATGAAGCCGCCGCGCAATTGATCGCCATGCCCTTGAGCGCGCTGATGTTGCTGGAATTCCTCCAAGTCGAGCCTGGCCAGTGGGTGGTGCAGAATACGGCCAATGGGGCGGTAGGTAAGACCTTGGCCATCCTGGCTAAAGCGCGCGGGATAAACACTATCAACCTGGTGCGGCGTGATTCCGGTGTCAGTGAGCTCGAATTACTGGGTATCAAACACGCCATCTCCACGGCTCAGCCTGATTGGCAAGACAAGGCGCGCAGCATTATGGGCGAGCCAATGGCGCATGCGGCAGTCGACTCGATTGGTGGCCATGACAGTGCTGCGCTTTTGGCACTGCTGGGTGAGGAGGGAACGCTGGTATCCTTCGGCTCCATGTCTGGCGAGCCGATGCAAATTACCGCCGGCGATCTCATTTTCAAACAAGCGACGGTTAAAGGCTTCTGGGGCAGCAAGGTTAGTCAGGCCATGTCCGGTGAAGACAAGCGTCGACTGGTCGGCGAGCTAATGCAACGCACCACCAACGGCGAACTGCAGTTACCGGTGGAAGCTATCTTCGACCTGGCTGATGCCGCCGAAGCTGCTGCTACCAGCTTACTACCCGCACGCAAAGGCAAGGTTCTGTTAAAGCCCTAAGGTAGACCACTAGCCGCCCGTTAAGGCGGTTTAGCTTTTGTTGTTTAAGGCCGATTGTTGTCAAAGGCCGATTGTTGTCAAAGGCCGATGCTAACGCCGAATACCCATAGTGCGCCCGGCCAATTCCGGCCAAGCACCGGAATTGGCTTGGGGCAGCGTCGCGATGCTCGTTTCTACAGACGTGGGGAAGGGCGCCGGGCGACCAGCCTGAGAGTCGATGCCTATTAACATCTGCTCGCTGGTGGCCAGCAGGTTATCTTCTACATCACGCAGCTCGAAGAAGACATGCAACCGCTTGGCGTCGCGATCCAGTAGGGTCAGCGTGACCTTGAGCGGTTGACCTTCGTGGGCCTCGCGCCGGTAGCAAAGGTGTGTCTCCAAGGTAAATATCGTGTAGCGATGGCTCTCTCGGCCGGCAACATCCAGGCCGATACGATCCATCAGCGCTTCCACGGCCAAGGAAAACACCTTGGCGTACTCAGCATCGTTCATGTGGCCGTTGTAGTCGACCCACGCCGAAGCGACTTGGGACTCTAAGATCACCATCAGATGCGTGCCTCCAGGCCCTCGGCTTCGGGCCAGTATTTCTGAACCAGATCGAGCAGTTCGACCAGAAAGTCGTCGCGGCGGTGGTCGAGCTCGGCGACCGAACGGCCGGCGGCCTGGTGCTCGCACCCCTCCACCACGCGGTCGATTAGCCCGTCGGTGAGTTCTGGCGCTTCAAGCTTGGTCCAAGGAAGTTTCAACGCCGGGCCAAACTGTTCAAGCATATGGCGCATGCCTTGCTCGCCACCGGCTAGATGGAAGGTCAGGAAGGTGCCCATCAGCGACCAACGCAGGCCGCAGCCGTAGACCACTGCGGCATCGATCTCTTCGGTGGTGGCCACGCCATCGTTAACCAGGTGCAGCGCTTCACGCCACAGCGCCTCCATCAGGCGGTCGGCAATATGCCCCTCAATTTCCCGGCGCACCACTAGCGGGCGCATGGCCAGTGCCTGATAGAGGGCCT
The DNA here is from genome assembly GCF_013415105.1 of Vreelandella salicampi. Classification (GTDB taxonomy): domain Bacteria; phylum Pseudomonadota; class Gammaproteobacteria; order Pseudomonadales; family Halomonadaceae; genus Vreelandella; species Vreelandella salicampi. Next base: position 194,124 of record NZ_JACCDF010000001.1, on the reverse strand, counting down.
GGGCGCGCTCAGTATGCGCGGGTTCGGTGGCCTCGCCGCCGACAAGCTCTACCAGCGGCAACAGGTAAACCGGGTTGAAGGGGTGGGCGACGATGACACGCCCCGGCGCCTTGACGCAGTCGGGCTGTAAGTCGCTAGGTTTGAAGCCCGACGTGGAGGAGCCGATGATGACACTTGGGTCAGCTGCGGCGTCCACAGCAGCAAGAATCTCGCGCTTGAGTTCCAGGCGCTCCGGCACGTTCTCTTGGATCAGGTCGGCGCTTTCTACGGCGGTGTCCAGGCTATCCACGAAGGTAAGACGCTCGGGGCTTGCTCCCTCGGCGAGGCCGCGTTTTTCCAGCGAAGGCCAGGCGTTCTCGATAAAAGCGCGGGTTCTCTCGGGTGCTGCGGGGTCGGGGTCGAAGGCCACGACATCCCAGCCTTGGGCCAGCGCGCGGGCGATCCAGCCATTGCCGATCACGCCGGTACCGATGACAGAAAGTTGATGGCTCATGCGTCACCTCCTGACACGATATTACCGGTATTCGGGTTGCGTAACTTCAATTGGGCCCGTGTCTCGGCCGGTGTCATCACCCGGGCGCCGAGGTTTTCAAACAAAGAAGAGGCTTTTTCCACCAGCTTAGCGTTGGTCGCCAATACGCCCTTTTCCAGGTAAAGGTTATCCTCCAGGCCGACTCGGGCGTGGCCGCCTAGAAGCACCGCTTGGGCCGCCATGGGCATCTGGTGGCGACCGATGCCGAACGCGGCCCAGTTGGCGTTTTCCGGCAATTTGTTGCGCATGGCGAGCATGGTTTCAGTATCTGCTTCCGCGCCCCAGGGAATGCCCAAGCAGAGCTGATAGAGCGGGTCGCCGTCAATCAGGCCCTCCTGCTGCAACTGGCGAGCGAACCAAACATGGCCCAGATCGAAGCACTCTAGCTCTGGCTTAACACCTGCAGCTTTTACTAAACGGGCGTGCTCGCGCAGCCAGTCAGCGGTATTCACATAGACCATGTCGCCAAAATTGAGGCTGCCACAGTCCAGGGTGCAGAGCTCGGGCAGTAGTTCACCCACTGGCGCATGGCGCTCGGCCGGGGTCTGGATATCGGTGCCCGGGCCGCCGCGGGTAGGGTCCGTTACGTCGGGGATCCAATCGCCACCGCCGCCGGCGGTGATGTTCATCACAATATCGGTATCGGCCTCGCGGACGCGCTCCATCACCTCACGGAAGTGGTCATTGGAGTGACTAACGCCGCCGGTTTCCGGGTCGCGCACGTGTATGTGGGCAATGCTGGCGCCGGCTTTGGCGGCTGCGATACAGTCGTCGGCGATCTGCTTGGGCGTGACCGGCACGTGGGGGGTCTTGGCGGTGGTTTCGCCGGCGCCGGTGACGGCGCAGGTGAGAATGACGTTGCGGTTCATGCTCCGCTCCTTACGTGACTGATTGGTATATGACTTAGTCTGAAGGTCTGGCGGAGCAGAGGATTGTCATAAAACGACGATAAAAATACAGTAAGCGACTCTTATTAGCTCTAATGCACGTTTCATTTTAAGTTAAGCATCTTGGCCGCGTAATGCCTCTTGCCAATACTGCAGCGATGTTTCAGACACCACGCCGTGTTGTGTCCCGATATCGATCACCGCACGTTGAAAAGCACGGGCAAGCTTTACCTGATGACAAAGTGCCAACGAGCGGATGATGCGGGTAATGCGCAGGTGGTTGTGGCCGCCGGCCTTAAGCCAAATATGTGTTGAGATCGAAAGCTCGGGCAGGGCGGTGATGGTGGCGCCCTCGCGCTCAAGTCCGAAGAAATTGAGCATCACGTCAAGGGAGTGCTGTTGGCGCTGGCGCATGGAGGCGTCCGCTTCGAACGCGGCTTCTACAGTAGGCGTTAAAGTGGGAGCGAACGCATTGAAGCGGCTGGTCTCCGGGATCGGGAACAGCCACTGGATATAGTCGTGGGTGTGCTCTAACCAGAACGGCGAGAGCGCCCATATATCCTCGATCATACGGCCCTGATGGTCTGGGCCTTCGCCGCGATAAAACGCGATTAAACGTTGATCATCTTGCATGGCTCACCTCAACGTTCCAGAACAAGTTCGGGCGCGTGAATCGCTATCTCACGGGCATGGCGGTCAGTGTTTGGGTCCTCTAGTGCCTGAACGCTCTCAAGCGCGCGGATATACCCCGGTGGCAGCCCATGCTCTTGCGCTCCGGTGAGTACGTGGTGCTTGTACCAGGTATAGGGCTTTATCCCCTGCGCCGTGATTTGCCCTATATACGCCTGAACGTCGAGCTGCCGAGAATCGGTCAAGTCGGTTACGGTCAACCACGTTTCCGTATAGGCATGGCCAAGCCCTTCGTAACGGTCCAGCGTGGGTTTGTGATGAGCCTCCACCTGCCAGACTACGCCAAAAACAGCGGATGGCTCGGATGCTGGCACAATATCGCACTTACCCGAGCCATCACCGCTGTGTTGATGAAACGCTAACTGATAGGCAGACAGTTTGGCGGTGGCGACAAAGCGAGCGGGAATCCGCGCGGCTAGGCGCTGGGTCGACATGTTGGACCCATAGGCAAAACACAGCATATAAATCTCCTTGAGCGTCTAAAGAAAAGACACAGACAATAAGCTCACCACTCACCACTCACCACTCACCACTCACCACTCACCACTCACCACTCACCACTCACCACTCACCACTCACCACTCACCACTCACCACTCTCGATGCACGCGTCGCCTTCGACATCCGCGTTGTAAAGATAGCACCACGCATCACCGTACTGGGTAGGGAAGATGGCACGGTCGTAAACGCCTGTGTGTGGGGCATGTGCGATATAGTCTTCTAGCTGGTCAAGCAATGCCAGCTGCTCGGGGTTGATCGCGTAAACCTCAATCGCTGCGCCGTTGGAGGCTTCTCGCTTGGCCCCGGGACAGTGGCCAAGGTCATACAGCGTGATGGTGCTCAAGCGATCTTGGCCGAGCAGGGTGGCGCCCTCCAGCCAGTCGTGATTGCGATAGCCCCGTTTGAGTGTGCCGTACACAGCGACACGGCGGCAGCGCTTGATATCGCGTTGCAAATGTTCCATTTCGTGGCCTCTTAGACAAAACCAATCGGCTGGCGCTTGCCGTGTTGTTCGCGTTCTTCCAAGGTGAGGGCGTCCATCAGCGTGTTCAAACGGATGGGCAGGCCACGCAGATCAAGTTGATCCAACGCGGTGCGTACGTTACCTGGGGTGATGCGGCGCTGTGCCAAGTGGCTAGCGGGGATGGTCGCCAGGCGATGATGGTCGCGCTCGGGCAGCACGGCTTTGAGCAAATCACGCAGCGGCTCGGGGTCGAGCGGCAAAAACTCGACTTTGAGATCGAAGCGGCGCATCACGGCGCGGTCAAGGCTATCCGCGCGGTTGGTGGTGGCCAGCAAAATGCCGTCGAAATTTTCGATCTGCACCAGGAGTTCGTTGGTGTGCGAAATTTCCCAGCTTTGCATGCCGTTATCGCGTTGCATAAGTAGCGTATCCACCTCGTCAAGCAGCAGCACGGCTTTCTGCTCGCGCGCTTGCTGAAATAGTGCGGCGAGTTTTCCTTCTGTGCCACCGACGAACTTATCCAACAGGCTGCTGGCGTGGGCGGTGATAAGCTCGCGGTCCAAGCGCTTGGCAAGGTGTTTGGCCAGAGCGGTCTTGCCACTGCCGGGTAGCCCGTGTAAGCACAAGCGCCCGCGCTGGCGGCGGGTCAGCCGCTGCACAATGCTCTCAAGCCCGGGGCGAGTATTGAGCCATTCAATGCGGTATTCGGGCATGCTCGGTCCGGCGGGGAGGGACGTATCCGGCAAGGCACGCGTGCTTGCTTCGCCTAAGGCGTGCAAACGGTGCGTCATCAGCGTGTCGATATGCTGCTCGTTGCGCTGCGGTGTGCGCGGGTTGAACAAGGTTCCCAAGCGGCACAGCTGTTGTGCGGCCGCCGGCGTCATCCACGGCTGGGCGGCCAAGTGCTGGCGGCCTTGGGGTGTCACCGGCAGTTCATCAAGCAACTCATGGTAGTGGGCCTTGGCCTGCTCGCCGTGCTGAGCTTTCACCTCAATGATCATGTCAAAACGGCGCAAGTAGGCGGGGTCGAGCCAGTACACACTATTGCTCACCCAGAGACCCGGTTTGGGGTTGTTCTCCAGAAGCTGGTTCATCCACCCCTTGGGCAGCGCCTCCTCGTCGTTGATCACGTCTTCGATCTCATCGAACATCACAAGCCCTGGGCGCTGGTCGATCAGCTTCTGCACCACCTGGTAGCGGCTTAGGCGCTTGCTTGGGGTCAATACGTCGTCGTCTTGATCCACCACCGGCACGCCATATAGCGGCACGCCTAGCTGCGATGCGAGGGTTTTAACCAGTTCGGTTTTGCCCACGCCAGGAGCGCCGTAGATCAACACATTGGCGCCGGCTTGGTGGGTATCTAGCGCGTGGCGGAGGTAATCGACCGCTAGCTGACGCAGTGGAACCGCATCGAAGCTGGCTAAAGAAAACGTGCCCGCTGGCTGTGCCGGGCACAGGCTCATTAAGCGTTCAGTGATAAAACCGCGCAGCGCGGTTGAAGAAAGCGTGGCGACATCGTGATTCACCAGCGGGGCGAGGCTTCGCAGCATCGGCCCTGAGGAAAGGGTGTCATCAAGGTCCAACGGGCGGTAACTCTTGTTGTGGGACAACAGCCCCAGCATTTTCAGGCGGCCGCGCTCTTGTAAGCCGAGGTGCACTTCGTCACTGCCGTACCCGGTTAGCTGAGCCAGCAGTTTTTTGGCGCGCGTCTCTTCCACGCACGTCAAGATCGGGTTCATGTTGGGGTGGCGCAGGCGCAACCACGTCAGCGTCAGAATATCTCGTTCCAACGGGTTTAGCTGAAGCAGCTCAGCCACATGCGCGCAAAGCATGGTTAACGTGCCGGTGACCGGGGTGTCCGGGTCGAGCTCACAGGTGGCGCGCTTCCACCAGCGCTTGAGTGCTGGCGCATAATCACTATAGCGGCGGCTGTTCTCGGCGTCTTTGGGCAATTTGATACCCAGCCAACCAAAAAGGCTTTGCCAATCCTCGTCGTCCAGCGAGCCGTCCTTGCCCTGAAACATCACCATGCGCACGGTGATCAACTGGGCGAACAGGCGCTCCTCGGGGTCGTGGTGCTCATCGGTGGACGAGGGTGAGGTCACATCAAGTACTTGTCCCCACTGCATGGCGATCTCCTGTCTTGCTCATTTACGTCATTTTAACGCCACAGCACGACATTGTGTGTCGCAAGGGAAAAACGTGTTGGGTGGTGTCATACAAACAGCTGGCTATGGCGCTGAATACGCTGCTCGATGGCGCGCCAGCAGCCATTGCTGCCCTTCATTAGCGGGTTGCACTGCGTAGTGTAAAGGTTTTTTTCGCGCGTGTGACCGCGGTGTCGTGCAGCTCTCGGAGGGAAATCGGTGGCAGCGTATCGGGCATGATCAGCGCCATGGGCGCAAACTCGGTGTGCACCGTCATAGCGTACGCCGGTCAAAAGTGGATTAAGCGTTTAATAGGTTGATCGGGATTGGCGTATGATTTTCTCACAAATATTTTGAGGATCCGCCATGCGCATGCGCATTCGCCTTTTGCAGTGGATGACGTTCGTCATGCTGCTCTTGTCGTGTGGCTGTGTATTGGCAGACACACCTCCTTCGCCGTTAACACCATGGGAGTTTCGCTGGGGAGACGCTCCGCACGCTCCGCAGACCGAGCATGGTAAGACGGCGTGGTTGAATGATAAATCCATGGCGTGGCAGCCGATTGACTTTCCCGCTAACCCGCCCGGGAGAGAAGGGCAGCAACATGTTTGGTTTCGCACTGTCTTGCCCGAGGGTGAGTGGCGAGACCCGGTGTTGTATATCACCAGCATTGATTTAATCGCCCAAATCTACCTCGGCGATGAGTTGATTTATCAACACGGCGAGTTTGACGCCGAAGGCAAAGGTAACTTCGCTGGTTGGCCTTGGCACATGGTTGAGCTGCCTGAAGACTTTGCTGGCAAGCCAATGTATATCCGCGTGTTTTCGTATTACACCGAGATTGGCTTGTGGGGCGAGGTCCAGCTAATGGATCGCATTGACGGCCTGCATAAAGTGATCAAGCACTCAGCAACGGACCTGGCGGTGAGTGCGTTTAGCCTTGTTATCGCTATTTTGGCCGGCATTTTTGCGCTAATTGGGCCTAAAAGGCGGGGGTTTGCGGCCATCGCGTTATTTACCTTTTCAGCGGGACTTATGCTGCTTGCTGAGGCGCCGGCACGTCAACTGATTGCCGAAGGGCCTATGGCGTGGGAAACCCTACGAGCGAGTAGCTATTATATGCTGCCCGTGGCGATGGGGTTATTGCTGAATTTCTGGTTAGAAGGACGTTCGCGACGCTGGGTGGCGTATTTTTGGCAGTTGCACCTCGCCTACCTAGTGAGTGCTATTGGTTTGGTAAAAGCAGGCGCAATCAGCTTGTCGCTGACATTTCCCGTTTTCGACTTACTATTAGCCGTGACGCTTCCGCTCATGCTGTTGATTGCGCTACGACGTTTTAGCCGTATGGGCATAGAGCAGCGTTTTTTGGTGCTGAGCTTTTCTTTCTTTGCGCTGCTGCTCTTGGCAGATATGTTGGTGGCGCATGGTTTTATCTCCTGGCGTATCGTGCCACTCAGTGTCGGTACGTTAGTGTTTTCTATTGCGGTGGTTGGGATATCCCTCTGGCGCTACCGCGAGACGCAACGGCAATTGGCCCAGATGAATCAGACGCTTGAAGATAAAGTCTTCGCCCGCACGGCTGAACTCGATAGGCTCGTGAATGAGTTGAAAGAACTTTCAATGCAAGATTCGCTGACCGGGTTAAGTAACCGGCGCCATTTTGATAGCTTGCTCGATCATGAGTTTCGCCGCGCTGAGCGTCATGGGGACCGACTTTCGCTTTTGATGTTGGATTTAGACTACTTCAAACGCGTTAACGATACGCTTGGTCACGATGCTGGCGATGCGGTGTTAACGGATGTGGCAGCGTTACTTAAACACCACTTTCGTGGTGCGGATGTGGTGTGCCGGATGGGAGGCGAGGAGTTTGTGGCATTGCTGCCGGGCGTTACCATGCGGGATGCTGAAGCTCGTGCGAATGCCCTGCTGGAAATAGTGCGGCACCATGAGTTTCGTTATGAAGGGTGTTTGATTGAGCCACTAACGCTCTCTTGTGGTGTAGCGACCTACCCGGATCACGCTAACAACCCCAAACAGTTACTCATCAAGGCAGATGAGGCACTTTACCAGGCGAAAAATAGCGGCCGTGACTGCTGTGTCATTTGCACTCCATCGGTGGTTACCGGCTAAGCCTAGCGAGTACGTTGGTTGGGCGTTGCGGCCACAAAAAACCGCGCCTTTGCTAAGGCGCGGTTTTATTTTGAGAGCTTAACGCTCTAAGAGATGAGCTTGGTTATGCGTTCTGAAATTTTTCTACATCAAAACGGTCAGCGTTCATCACCTTGGTCCAAGCAGCGATGAAGTCTTTAACGAACTTCTCTTCGTTGTCGTCCTGAGCGTACACCTCAGCGTAAGAACGTAGGATCGAGTTGGAGCCAAATACCAAGTCAATGCGGCTGGCTGTCCACTTTACCTGATCGGTTTTGCGGTCACGCACTTCGTAAGTGTTGTTGCCCGCCGGCTTCCAGGTGTTATCCATATCGGTCAGGTTAACGAAGAAGTCGTTGGTCAGCTGACCTTCACGATCAGTGAAAACGCCATGCTTGGTGCCGCCGTAGTTGGCACCGAGCATCCGCATGCCGCCGATCAGCACCGTCATCTCAGGGGCTGTCAGGCCCATCAGCTGAGCGCGGTCGAGCAGCATCTCTTCGGGCTTGACGATGTAGTCCTTTTTCTGCCAATTACGGAAGCCATCGGCGAGCGGTTCCAGCGGTTCGAAAGAGTCGGCGTCGGTCATCTCATCGGTGGCATCACCACGACCTGGCGTGAACGGCACTAAGACGTTGTGACCGGCGGCTTTGGCTGCCTGCTCGATACCGACACTGCCGCCCAATACGATCACATCGGCAACGCTGGCACCGTTGTCAGCGGCGATTTTTTCGTAAACCTTCAACACCTTAGTCAGGCGATCCGGTTCATTGCCTTTCCAATCTTTCTGTGGGGCTAAGCGAATGCGTGCACCGTTGGCACCACCGCGCAGGTCAGAACCACGGAAAGTACGCGCACTATCCCAAGCGGTGGAAACCATCTCGCTTATGCTCAAGCCGCTATTAGCGATTTGTTCTTTTACCACTTCTTCGAAGTAATCGGTGCTGCCGGCCGGGACCGGATCTTGCCAGATGAGATCTTCAGACGGTGCTTCCGGGCCGATATAGCGCTCTTTTGGGCCTAGATCACGGTGGATCAGCTTAAACCAGGCGCGGGCGAAGCAGTCTTCAAAATACGCGGGGTCTGCCATGAATTTTTCACAGATTGCCCGGTAGGTTGGGTCTATCTTCATGGCCATGTCGGCATCGGTCATGATCGGATTCAGACGGGTGGTCATATCTTCGACGTCCACCGGCTTGTCTTCTTCCTTCATGTTGACCGGTTCCCACTGCGAGGCGCCTGCGGGGCTCTTGGTGAGCTCCCACTCGTAACCGAATAGCAGGTCAAAGTAACCCATGTCGAACTTGGTCGGGTGGGTTGTCCAGGCGCCTTCGATACCGGACGTGACAGTGTCGCGGCCTTTACCGCTGCCGTTGGGGTTAGACCACCCCATGCCTTGCTCTTCAACGCCAGCAGCTTCGGGCTCTGGGCCAAGCGCTTCGGCATCGCCGTTACCGTGGCACTTACCCACGGTGTGACCACCGGCGGTCAGGGCGGCGGTTTCTTCGTCGTTCATCGCCATGCGAGCGAAGGTCTCGCGCACTTGATTAGCGGTCTTTTGCGGGTCGGGTACGCCGTTGACACCTTCCGGGTTGACGTAGATCAAACCCATCTGAACCGCAGCCAGCGGATTTTCCATGGTGTCGGGCTTATCGACGTCGCCATAGCGCTCATCGGACGGGGCCAGCCACTCTTTTTCCGCACCCCAGTAGATGTCTTTTTCCGGATGCCAGATGTCTTCGCGACCAAAGGAGAAACCGAAGGTCTTCAAACCCATGGATTCATAAGCAACGTTGCCGGCCAGAATGATAAGGTCGGCCCAGCTGATTTTATTGCCGTACTTTTTCTTGATCGGCCACAGCAGGCGACGTGCCTTATCTAGACTTACGTTATCCGGCCAGCTGTTAATAGGCGCGAAACGTTGGTTACCTGTCGCGCCACCGCCACGGCCATCCGCGATACGGTAGGTACCGGCTGCGTGCCAAGACATGCGGATCATCAGGCCGCCATAGTGGCCCCAATCAGCCGGCCACCAGTCTTGGCTATTGGTCATTAAGGCGTGAACGTCCTTCTTTAGCGCGTCGAAGTCGAGCTTTTTGACTTCTTCGCGATAGTTGAAGTCTTCACCCATCGGGTTTGTCTTGCGGTCATGTTGGTGAAGGATGTCCAGATTTAGGGCCTCTGGCCACCAGTCCATGTTAGATTTGTCCTCGGATGTGTTACCACCGTGCATCACTGGGCACTTACCTGTGTGTTCGCTCATATAATCCTCCACTCTCTATATTGCTCATTAGGTCACGCTTGTAACGGAATTTGATGTTCATCCCGATTCCATACTCTATTTATAGAACATGAGTGCCATAGCAACAATTTGCTTTTCATCACTGTTTTAATAGTTAAGCGCTATGGTGTTGTGTCGCCTACTTCTAAAGGAGCGTTGCTCCCCAAGCACTCAAGGCGCCGAGCGTGACAGACGCCAGCATCGGCAAGACAATGCGCAACCCGAGTGCGCGAGTACCGAAACTTGCCGCCATACCCCCTTTGACTAAGTTGTTGACGGATGCGGCAATAATAATACCGAAGACGGCGCTGGCGATGCTTAGGTTGTCTTGCGACATACGTGTCAGCGATAGCGTGATGGCATCGACATCGGCGATGCCTGACACTATGGCGAGTAGGTAAACGCCGGTATCGCCTAGCCATTCACGCAACCACTTGCCTAGCAGCATGATCACAGTAAGCAGGGCGCCGAACATGAGTGCGGTACGCAGTTCTAGCGGGTTCTGGTTGAGTTCTGGGCTATCTATCGGTCCGTGACGACGCTGGCGATGCCAGATAAGGAGCGCTGGAAGGTACAGGCTCAACGCCATCAGCGTAACTGGCAAAACGAGATGTGGAATCAGCGCCGGGTGAATAATGGCGGCGTAGATCAAGATACGAGGAAACATGGTGCCGCATGCAATTAAAATGCCTGAGGCCAGTAGGGGGCTAAGCACGGTATCCAAACGTGATTGCCGGGCAAAATGCAGGGTTAGCGCCGTGGAGGAGGAGAGCCCTGCAAACAGGCCAGTGAAGAGTATGCCCTTTTCTGCACCGCCAAAACGGATAGCAAAGTAGCCGACAAAGGAGATCGTGGCGATCATCACCACCATCCACCATAGCTCGTAAGGGTTCAGCACACCGCCTGGCCCCATACCTTCATTCGGCAGAAGTGGCAGCATTACCGCCGAAATCAGTAGGAGCTTCAGTGCGGCGTCCAGCTCATGAGATTGGAGCTTATCGAGCAAACCGTGTATCTCGCGCTTGTTATCCAAAATCACGGCGGTCACAACGGCGCAAGCAGTGGCGAGTGCCGGGCTGACGGCAACGGCCATCGCCCCAAATGAGAAGGCGAGTAAAAGGCCAATCAGGCCAGTGATACTCAAATCACCGCTTTGCACCATTTGTTCGCGCCAACCAACTAGCGCAATCAAGGCAATGGCGACAAACATCAGTGGAAAAGCCCAGGGGGTTAGTGTCTCGGCGAGAAGCCCTGAAACCCCACCCAGAAGCCCCACCAGAGCATGAGTGCGAACCCCCGCCACTCGGGAGCCAGCGCTTTTTTCGCGCGCGACCCAGCCACGCTCAATCCCAATCAGCGTGCCGAGCAAAAGCGCCAGCGCCAGGTGCAGGGCAGACTGATTGGCGGTGACAAATTCGTTGGTGAGTTGCTCCATCATCTCCCCTCTTTGGTGTCCGAATACGCTTTTGTTGCGTACTAACTTATACTATGCGTTGTCACCGACAAGGAGAAGATATGCATTTTCGCCCCCTTATTGCCGCCTCAAGGCCTGGCTTTTTGATGCTTGCCGTGCTTTGTGTTGGCTTGGCGGTTGCTCTATTGCAGCATCAATCAATGGCGGTTACGCCGCTACACGGCGTGCTGATTCTGCTAGCGGCACTATTGGCGCACATAGCGGTCAACCTAATGAATGAGTATGACGATTTTCGCTCGGGGTTGGATACCCTCACTCAGCGCACACCGTTCTCCGGCGGTAGCGGTGCGTTACCGGCTCAACCGGTGGCGACAACACAGGTGCTGTGGAGCGCGCTAGGGTCGCTTGGTATTGTGGTATGTATCGGGCTTTATTTTGTTTGGTTGCGAGGCGGAGCGCTTTTGTTGTTGGGGGCTGGCGGCATTTTACTTGTCGTGGGTTACACGCGTTGGCTGACCCGCTCGCCCCTTTTGTGCTTACTCGCTCCAGGGCTTGGGTTTGCGATTATTGTGGTAGGCAGTGTGCTGGCTTTGGGCGGAGTGCTAACCGATGCCGTATGGGTGGTGGCGCTAGTGGTGCTATTGCTGGTCAACGAACTGTTGCTTATTAATCAGTTTCCCGATGTCGAGGCGGATCGCCAAGTCGGACGGCGGCACCTTTTGATTGTATTTGGCAAGGTGGCGGGTGCGCGCGCTGCAGTGGGGTTGTGGCTTGTCGCCTACCTCGTGATGGGTATTAGCATCTGGCAGGCGGTGTTGCCAGCGCTGAGTGCCATCGCGCTATTGCCACTCCCAGCTGTGGCGTGGTTAAGCGTAAAGCTCAACGCTGAAGCCACATTGAGGCATGTTGCATGGCCGCCACTTCTAACGGTCAATGTGGCGGCGTTGCTTGGCACATTGGCACTGTTAATAGGCGGCTTATGGTTGGGGTAGGGAGAATTAAAAACCTAGCTCATCAAGTAGGTCATCGACTTGATCTTGGCCGCTTACCACATCAGTTTTTTCTTTATTCATTTGCGGGCCATTACGCAGTTTCGCTTGTTCGTCCCGCTCATCTTTGACTTTTACGCCTTCCGTTATACCCGGGGCGCTTTCCATCAGCACCTGCACCAGCTCATGTTCGATCGTTTGGATCACGTCCATCATTTTCTTGATGACTTGGCCGGTTAAGTCTTGAAAGTCCTGCGCCATCATGACTTCTAGGAGTTCTTTTTGTGCAATGCCGACTTGGGTGGGTACTTGCTCAGACAAAAAGTGACGCGTATCGGCAATGAGCTGTTCATCGCTTAACGGGTCATTGGGGTTTTCAAGGGCTTCCCAGCGCTTGGATAGTGATTGGCTGTGGCTTTCGAGCAGATCTTGAGTCGGCTGAGCGCGCTCAACGGCGTTTAACGAGCGTTCCGCCGCTTGCTCTGTCATGGAGGCGACATAACGAAGACGCTCGCTGGCATCAGGAATGGCCTGTGCTGCCTGTTCGATTTGCTGGTCTAGCCCAAGTTCCTTCATGCTTTCGCGCAGCATGCGCGTTAGCTGGCCAATCCGCTGGATGACCTCATCCCCGCCGTGTTCGTTAAGCACAGAGGGCATAGCGCCATCATGCGCATTCGTTGGATTTGCCATCCTATCCTCTCTTGACGTGAGTTTCTGGGCTCATAATGCACGACAAAGCATACTTTTGACTATTCGCTTGATGCGTTGTCGGGGGTAAAAATTGCGCTAGATCAAGATGCGTCGATGCTCGCTAAAAATTAGTTCGCTCATTGATACTGCGATTCACACGATTAAGTGAGGGCGTAAGTTTACGTGAATTCGCCACGTCAATTCACGTAAACTACACACCCTAATACAAGGCCGCCTGGTACGAGGTCACCTAATACGATGCTGCCTTTTTCACTAGGAAACTGTTCCAAGCGAAACGCTTCAAGCACCATAGGTCGATATGAGAATGGGCGCGCGTGAAAAATTCTAGAACGGCTGATGAGTTAACCCCTGCGGGGGATCGTTACTTTGACGGTATGGCGGATAAATTCGCCCGCTCGCTTTATAACGCGCCGCGTGGAGCGTTGCGTCTAGCGCTGCTCGACACGTTATTGCCTGAGATGCTAACGCTTAACCAGCAGCCAGTGTTGGATGTGGGCGGTGGATTGGGTCAGCAAACGGCGTGGTTTGCCCGGCGCGGTCACGGCGTTATATTGGCGGAGCCGTCGGGCGATATGCTGGCGTGCGCTCAGCGTGAAATACAAGCCCAAGCGACCATTAGTGGGCGTGTGCGCTATGTGCAAGCGCCGCTACAAAAACTCTCTGAGGCCGCCCCTGGCCCTTGGCCGCTGATCACTTGCCATGCCGTGTTGGAGTGGCTTGGAGACCCGCACGCCGCCCTTGTCGAACTTAGCCAATGCTTAGCGCCGGGCGGCCAGCTGAGCTTGATGGTGTTTAACCGCGATGCGCTGCGTTTCTCCAATGTGGTGAAGGGCAATATGCACAAAGCGTTAAACGACGAGCTCGAAGGGTTGGGTAAAGGTCAGCGCCTGACGCCTATTTCCCCGCTGACCCATGCGCAGATCGAGCAGTGGAGCCGTGATGCCGGCTTGGTGGTTGAGCATGTAGCGGGCATTCGGATATTTCAGGACTATTTGCGCGAGCAGCACGCCTCGGAAGAGCAGCGCTTAACGCTGTTAGCGCTTGAAAAACAGTATTGCCGCGTGGATCCCCACTGGCGCCTCGGGCGCTATCTGCTTTATACCCTGATCAAGCCATCCTGATTACCACCGGAGACCCCTGTATGAACGGCACAGCCAAAAGTGCGAGCCCCAGCTGCCAACTTCTGCAGCGCCAAGGTGAGGTGTTTGAGCGTGATGTTGCCACTCAGCCGCTATGGGCTGTGTCGCCCCCTCAAGACGCCTGGCTCATTGCGCAGGCGCAAGGCGTCATTAGTGCTGATCATGCCGTGTTGCGTGCCTTTCAAGAGCAAAGCAAGGTTGCGCAATCGCCATTTGCCCACGTGTCGATACCCAGTGACGCCCACGTGATTTTGTTCTGGCCCAAAGCACACGAGCTAGGCATTTGGTGGCTTAAGTGGCTGTGCGAGCACTTGCCGCCCGGCGCGTCTATAGATGTAGTAGGTGAGCACCAGGGCGGCATTAAGCGTGTGCCCAAGGTGCTCACTGAGCTCGGGCTTAGCTGCGATAAGGTCGACAGCGCCCGGCGCTGTTCGCTCTTTGCTACCCAAGCGCAGCCGCTGGGACAGAAAAGCGACGCGGCATGGAAAACCTTTGAGGCGCTTGGTTTAACGCTTTGCAGTCATCCTGGTGTGTTTGGCCATGGCAAGTTGGATGAGGGTACGACGCTATTGCTGGAGACGTTGGATCATAAGTTGCCGAAAAAAACGCGGCAAATCCTCGATGTCGGTTGTGGCGACGGCATTATCACGGCTTGGCTGGCTCAGCGCGGCCACGACGTGACCGCGGTGGATATCAGCGAATTTGCCTTGGAAGCGACCCGCAAAACGCTTGAGGCGAATGAATTGACGGGCCGGGTACTCGCCAGCGATGTTTACCAAGCACTTGGTGATGAGCGTTTCGATCTCATCATCAGCAACCCCCCGTTTCACCAAGAACGTGATATTCATTATGGCGCAGCAGGCAGGCTGATCAGCGGTGCTCCAAGCCAACTTAGCCGTGGCGGCCAACTCATCCTGGTGGCGAATGCGTTTTTACCTTACCCGGAACGCCTAACGCTTGCGTTCAATCGTTTCGAGGTAGTGGCCGATGATCGGCGTTTTAAAGTTTATTGGGCCGGGTCGCGGTAATCGATCGCGGTGATGAGGTAGATCGTCTCACCGGCGGGTGTCGCGACCGTCACTTCATCATCGACTTCTTTGCCCAGCAGCGCTTTTGCCAGCGGTGCGTCGACGCTGATCCAATGCTTGGTGGTATCGGTTTCATCGTGGCCGACAATTCGAATATCGAGTGTTTCGCCGTCTTCTTCTTCAAGGCTTACAAAAGCACCGAAGAAAACCTTCCCAGTATCCGCCGGTAGGCGGTCGACGACCTGCAGTTCATCCAAACGCTTGGTGAGATAGCGAATTCGCGCGATGACGCGGTTTAATTCCTTTTTGTTATAGGTGTAGTCCGCGTTTTCCGAACGATCACCGAGCGCGGCGGCTTCGCCCACTTTCGTCGAAAGAGCCGGGCGTTTGACGCGTGACAAATGATCCAGAATGCCGCGAAGCCGCGCCGCCCCCTCGGCGGTGATAACGTTACTTTTGGGTTCCTGGCGCGGGTCTTTTGCGGGGTCGCGCCAGCGGGTCATGTTTCTGCCTTTCATGGGTACGCGTCTCCACGTTAAGCGCAAAGCGTTTACGGTAAAAAACGCTTTGCGCTGCCAAAGTTGGTGCTCGTTTAGGTGGCGATTGATTCAAACGTTCGTTACATTGGGTGTTGCTGCTTTATTTATGCCAAATAGAGTGCCACATAAAAACAAGTCGGAGATACGCATGCAATTCACAGGTTCCTTGATGACAAAAATGAGTATGAGAAAAACGCTGGCAGTGACGCTACTCGGCGGGACGTTTGCCTTCTCCTCTTTAACCGTTAGTGCCTATGAAAGTGAGCTCTTCTCGCTCAAAAATCGCTGGGAGCATACGGTGACGCAAGCGCCTAAGAACGAGCGCGAAGACATCCTCAACGCACTGGCCGATGAGGCAAACGCGCTGGCGGAGCAACACAGCGACTCGGCGGACGTGCTGGTATGGAAAGGGATTGTGCTTGCGGCTCTTGCTCGCGAAAAGGGCGGCCTGGGGGCGCTTGGTAATGCGAAAGATGCCCGCGATGCACTGGAGCGCGCCATCGAGATCGACCCTACTGGTAACAATGGTTCTGCCTACGTGACGCTAGGGGCGCTTTACGACCGTGTGCCAGGTGGGCTGATTAGCTTTGGCGATGCCGATACCGCTGAGCAAATGTTTCAGCGCGCACTCGAGATTCGTCCTGAGGGTATCGATGTGAACTACTATTACGCGACGTTTTTGCGGGAAGAGGGCGCTACCCAGGCAGCACGTGAACATGCAAAACGTGCGGTCAACGGTAGTGCCCGGGATAGCCGAAAGGCGTCAGATGAAGCGCTACGCGAGGATGCAGCGTCGCTTTTAAAAAACCTCTAACAGATGTTTCAACGGGCGTGATGGTGGCATTCCCGCAAACCAACCCCGATAATGAGCTGATATGCTTATCGGGAGTGTTACATGGCATCATCAACGCCATCGTTTGGGCCAGACGACGTCGAGCTGATTTCGCGTGAGGTACTGCAGCAGGGTTTTTTTCGTTTAGAAGCCCTTACTCTGCGCCACCGCCTGTTTGAAGGTGGCTTTAGCAAAGCAGTGCGTCGCGAAGTGCACTTTCGCCATGATGCTGTTGGAGTGCTACTTTACGATGTGGCGCGCGACTCACTGTTGTTTGTCGAACAGTTGCGTGCTGGGGCGATTGATGATCCCGTCTCACCGTGGAAGTTGGAGTTGGTCGCCGGTTTGGCCGAGGCAGGTGAGGCGCTGGAAAGGGTGGCCCGCCGCGAAGCGCTTGAAGAGGCGGGTTGCGAGATCGGTGAGATGCGCAAGCTTCATACCTATTATCCAAGCCCTGGTGCTTGCAGCGAGCAGGTGACGCTTTTCTGTGGGCTAGTCGATACCCAAGGGTTAGGCGGCATTCATGGTTTGGATGAGGAGCACGAAGATATTCGCGTGCACGTGGTGAGCTTTAATGAGGCGTGGGAACTCCTCGAGCAGGGCCGACTTGATAATGCCATGAGTTTGATCGGTATGCACTGGCTTGCCGGGAAGCGTGCGTCGCTGCGTGCGTTACCCGATAATGCTCCGCGCTTTACGTAAGCCACAGCCAACGCACAAGACTGACAGGAGCCCGCATGGTCAAAACCGCCTATGTGACTGATTTAAAATCTCTGCAGGGCGAGTGCAGCGCCAACTACTTGCGTCTGATTCGTCTGGTGGGGGATATGGAGCAAGGGCAAAGCCGCGATATTCGTTTGAGCGAAGAGGGCTCAAACGCTTTACACCTGTATATCCAGGAAAACGCGCCCTACACCACGATGATTCAAGTATCGCAGACGGGCCCTTTGGATCACGTGGTTGAAAGCCCCAAGATGCGCGTCCACCTTTACCACGACGTGCGGATGGCAGAAGTCACGGATTTTCAGCGTGAGCGCCACTTTCATGGTCGTTATCGCTATCCCAATCCGCGTATGCATCAGCCCGATGAAAAGCTCCAGCTCAACCGCTTTCTGGGTGAGTGGTTAGCGCATGGTCTCGCCCATGGGCGTAGCGAATACGTGCCGGAGATGCCCTAATGCGTATTGTGCAGGTTACCGATGCGCATCTGCACGCCGACCCAGCAGCGCACTCGCGCACCGGGATCCCGCTAAAGCAGTTCAACGCCGTCATTGATGCGGTAAAAGCACAGCACCCTGATCTCGTCATCGTCACCGGGGATATCAGCCAGGACGAAACGTCAACATCGTATACGCATGCCGTTGAGCAGCTGGGAGCGTTGCCATGTCCTTGGTTTTGGTTGCCTGGTAATCACGATCAAGCTGACTTGATGGAAGCCGAGCATCCACTGCTTGAAGAAGTGGACCTTGATGACTGGCGTATGCTGTTACTGAATACGCAAGTGCCGGGCCAGCCTTACGGCGAACTCGGGCCGGATAAGCTTGCCGCCATGACGAAACGACTAGAAGCCGATACTCGCCCGACGCTGATCGCGATGCATCACCCGCCGGTTGAGGTAGGGGCAAGCTGGATGGATGCTATTGGCTTAAACGACCGTGAGGCATTTTGGCAGGTGTTGAGCACGTATCCTCACGTAAAGCTGATCGTTTTTGGCCATGCGCATCAAGCGTTTGCCCAGGCGTATGCGATGGGTGAAGGGCAGGTAGGCGTATACGGTTGCCCCGCTACCTCGGATCAATTTCTGCCGGGAGCAAAAGCCTTTGCGGTTGATGAGGCTTCGCGCCCGGGGTACCGCGTCATTGAATTAGACGGGGGCCAATGGCACACCTGGGTAGAACGGATAGATCTGTGATATTACCCGCTGGCCCTTCGATAAGCTGTCCTTTCGAAGAGCTTAGGGTAAGCGTAAAATAGAAAATGGAATAAAAAGATAGTTATTAATTCTTTTGGGTTATTATCTGGCCGGCGTTACCCTGATCGCATTCGATAGCGTTTTGCGATGAGGTAGTGGTACATGGTCCAGCTTTCTGAAGTTTCCCCCCAAGAGGTAGCCTCCCGGCATGAGGTCGAACCGTCGGCTTTTACTGCCCCCGATGCTGCTCGCTTAACGCATTTAAAACAGTTAGAAGCGGAGTCGATCCATATTATCCGCGAAGTGGCGGCCGAATTTTCTAACCCGGTGATGATGTACTCCATCGGTAAAGACTCCTCGGTCATGCTTCACCTAGCGCGCAAAGCGTTTTACCCCGGTACGCCGCCCTTTCCGCTTTTGCACGTGGACACCACCTGGAAGTTCCGCGAGATGATCGAGTTTCGCAATCGCATGGCTACAGATGCGGGCATGGAGCTGATCGTCCACACAAATGAAGACGGGCGCGCGGCGGGTATCAACCCCTTTGATCACGGCAGTGCTAAGTACACCGATATCATGAAAACCCAGGCGCTTAAGCAAGCGCTCGATAAGCATGGGTTTGATGCTGCCTTCGGTGGGGCGCGCCGCGACGAAGAGGCGAGTCGCGCCAAAGAACGTGTTTACTCGTTTCGCGATAAGTACCACCGCTGGGACCCGAAGAATCAGCGCCCGGAGCTTTGGAATATCTACAACGCCAAGATAAACAAAGGCGAGTCTATTCGCGTTTTTCCGCTCTCCAACTGGACCGAGCTGGATATTTGGCAGTATATCTATCTTGAACACATTCCTATCGTACCGCTTTACTACGCCGCCCCGCGTCCGGTGGTCGAGCGCGATGGTATGCAGGTCATGGTCGATGATGAGCGTATGCCGCTAGCGCCAGATGAAGTTCCCGAAGAGAAGTGGGTGCGCTTTCGTACGCTCGGCTGTTATCCGCTCACTGGAGCGGTGCAGTCCAGCGCTGCCACACTGCCCGAGATTATTCAGGAAATGCTGCTGACTAAAACGTCAGAACGTAGCGGTCGAGCGATTGATCACGATCAGGCTGGCTCGATGGAGCGTAAAAAGCGCGAGGGGTATTTTTAATATGGCACACCAATCAACATTGATCGCGGATAACATCGAGCAGTATCTGCACGAGCATGAAAACAAAGACCTGCTGCGCTTTATTACCTGCGGCAGCGTCGACGACGGCAAATCGACCCTGATTGGGCGGTTGTTACACGACTCGAAAATGATTTTCGAGGATCAATTGGCCGCGATTACTGCCGCCTCCAAAACCAGCGGTACCACCGGCGACACGGTGGATCTGGCGCTTTTGGTTGACGGGCTGCAGTCTGAGCGCGAGCAGGGCATTACCATTGACGTGGCATATCGCTTTTTCTCGACCGAAAAGCGCAAGTTCATCATTGCCGATACGCCAGGGCATGAGCAGTACACTCGTAACATGGCGACCGGCGCCTCGAACGCGAGCTTGGCCATTATTTTGATCGACGCCCGTTATGGCGTACAGACGCAAACGCGTCGCCACAGCTTTATCGCCGACCTGCTGGGCATTCAGCATTTGGTCATCGCGGTGAACAAGATGGACTTAGTCGGCTTTTCCCAGGCCCGCTTTGACGAAATCGTGGACGAGTATCAGGCGTTTGCGCAAAACCTGAACGCCACCGACATCCGCTTTGTGCCCATTTCAGCACTTGATGGCGATAACGTGGTCAACGCCAGTGAACAAACCCCCTGGTATTTTAATGACTCGCGCTATGCTGGCGAGGCGCTTTTGAGTCTGCTGGAAAACGTCGAGATTCGTCGCGATAAGAACCTAACCAACCTACGTCTTCCGGTGCAGTACGTTAACCGTCCACACCTTGATTTCCGAGGTTATTGCGGCACATTGGCTGCGGGTGTCGTGCGTCCCGGGC
Source organism: Vreelandella salicampi (assembly GCF_013415105.1). Lineage (GTDB taxonomy): Bacteria > Pseudomonadota > Gammaproteobacteria > Pseudomonadales > Halomonadaceae > Vreelandella > Vreelandella salicampi. Next base: position 173,933 of record NZ_JACCDF010000001.1, on the reverse strand, counting down.
AGCGGGTGAAAGCCCTGCCATCACAGAAAATCGCCACAGTTGAGCGAGTGGTAACGTTTGACGGCGACTTGGCCGCGGCGTATCCCGGTCAGGCGATTACGTTGACGCTGGATGAAGAGATCGATATTTCCCGTGGGGATTGGCTTGTTGCGGCGGATGAGTCGGTGCCGCTGTCCAACGCGTTCAGTGCCGATATCGTCTGGATGCACGATGAGGTGCTAACGCCCGGCAAGCTGTATGACTTCAAGCTTGCTACGCGGGATCTTTCCGGCCAGGTGCGCCATATCGATTACCAAACCGATGTGAATACGTTGGAAAAGCACGCCTGCGATTCGCTCTCGCTCAACGCCATTGCCCGCTGCGAAGTTGAGCTAACGGCAGAAATTCCGGTCGACGATTATCGCCAAAGCCCGGGTACGGGCAGCTTTATTATCATCGACCGGCTGACTAACGTTACGGTGGGGGCGGGGATGATTCGCAACGCCGTCGCGGCTAACGATACAGCGCCACAAACCGATTGGGCGGCGTTTGAGCGCGACTTAAATGCCTTGGTTCGCAAGCATTTCCCGCACTGGGAGGCGAAAGATATTCGCTCGCTGCTCTAATCAGCATGATTAAAGCGTTAGGCTGACGTAAAGCGCATTCACGCCCTACCTTAAAGCGTGTACCTTAAAGCGGAACACGTTTGTGGTAGGGCGTTTTATGTCGAAAGGCCGAAGGTGATCAATGCAACAACGGAGGCGGGTATGATGCACAGTCTACGCATGCTGTGGCATTTCATTAAACGGTTGTTGCATTTGGTGGCCTCCCCGATTCGTCGGGACCGAGGGCGCGGCGGTATTGTGGTTCACCCCTACCGCGGTTATGGCTCGCAACAAGAAGTCTTTGTCATGGGGCGTGTTTTTCGTCAAGCGCCGCTCGGGCGTGCGATTCCACGCTGGGGTTTTTTTCGCGATACCGCTGACGTGGCGCGGCGAATCTTCCGCCGCGGACTTGCCGATACTCGGGTTGAAGTTTACTTAGGCGAGAACCTGCATCAAGTCGTCACGGATCGTGATGGCTATTTTGAAGTGCGCGTGTCGCTTGAGCATCCGTTGCCTATCGATGTGTCATGGCACCGAGCGGATATATGGGTGAGAGCGAAAGGAGAGGCACCTATTCGCACGCAGGTGGAAGTGTTTGTGCCGCCACCTGAGGCCGATTTGCTGATTATCAGCGATATCGACGATACGGTGATGTTTACCGGCGTGGCAGAGAAACTCAAAATGCTTTATCGCCTGTTTGTGAAAAAGCCGCACCGCCGCACGGCGTTTCCCGGTGTCGCCTCGCTCTATCAAGCGCTTCATCGCGGCGAAAGTGGGAAAGCCGAACGGCCTATTCTCTACGTCTCGCGCGGCCCTTGGGCCATTTATGAACTGCTGGAAGCTTTCTTTCAGCTTAACCGTATTCCCGTGGGGCCTATTTTGTTTCTACGCGAGTGGGGGATTTCCTGGCGTCACCCTCTGCCGCGTCGCGCTGAAGACCACAAGCGTGATTTGATTGATCGTATGCTGGCGCTCTTTGATGATTTGCCTTGTGTGCTTATCGGTGATAGCGGCCAACACGATCCCGAAGTCTATACCGACATTGTTAAAGCGTATCCTCATCGCATTGCCGCAATTTATATCCGCCAAGTGGGGAGCGACCCTCAGCGCGAGGCAGCGATACACAAGCTGCAGCGTGAACTTGCGCTCACCTCTTGTGATCTTATTCTTGCTGCCGATAGCATCAAAATGGCGGAGCATGCGTATGAGAACGGCCATATTTCGGTGCGCGGATTGCAATCCGTCAAGCGCGATGTGGCGGATAACCCCATGGCATAATGCGCGTAAACCGCATTCGGGAGCGTTTTGTCTATGATCGTCGTGCTGATCGTTTTCTTGCTGGCTATTTTTGTACTGCCCAACCTTTGGGCTAAATGGGTGTTAAAGCGTCACACGCGTGGGCGCAAGGATTACCCCGGCACCGGTGCCGAGCTAGCCGATCACCTATTGCGCCGCTTTGGTATCGAAGGCGTAAAAGTCGAGCGCACCGAACAAGGAGATCATTACGATCCTGAGGCGCGTCGTGTGCGCTTGTCTCCTGAGCACTACGATGGCCGTTCGCTTACCGCTGTGACCGTGGCTGCTCACGAAGTCGGACACGCCATTCAACACCATCAGGGGTATGCGCCGCTGATCGCTCGCAGTCGCTTAGTCAAGCTGGCCCAAAAAGCAGAGAAGGTGGGGGCAATACTGATGATGGCCGCGCCGTTTCTGTTTATTTTGACTCGCCTGCCAGGCGGGCTGGCGCTGGTGGTGGGCATGGCGGTGATAAGCTTCGGCACTGCTGCCGTGGTGCACTTGGTCACGCTGCCGGTGGAGTTTGACGCCAGCTTCAATCGCGCACTGCCGATGCTCAAAGAGTATGTTCCCCCTTACGATATGCCCGGTGCCCGCCATGTGCTCACCGCCTGCGCGTTCACCTACGTCGCCGCGTCGCTTGCCAGCGTCATGAACCTCGGCCGCTGGTTGGTGATCCTGAGAAGGTAACTTACTTACCCCGGCTTATTCGCCATGACGACTGCGCGGCGTGGAGCAGGGTAGCCTTCAATCGTTCGGGTGGGGTCCGCTGGGTCGAGAAAATCGATAAGCGATTGATAGGTCATCCACTCGGTTGAGCGCTGCTCGTCGAGCGTAGTGATGGCTTCATCGACAACGCGGACGTTGCTGAAACCGCAGCGTTCTAGCCAGTGGCAAAGTGCCTTGGAAGAGGGCAGAAAGTAGACGTTGGGCATCGCCGCGTAGCGCTCACCGGGGAGCAGTACCGTCTGTTCGTCGCCTTCCACCACGAGCGTTTCCAACACCAGTTCGCCGCCGGGGGCGAGGGCCGCTTTTAGCTGCTGTAAGTGCTCCAGCGGCGCCGGCCGGTGGTAGAGCACGCCCATGGAGAATACGGTGTCGAAAAAGCCCAAGTTCTCCGGCACGTCCTCGATGCCGACGGGCAGAAAGTGCGTGCGATAGTCATCGGCGTTGCCGACGAAATGACGCACGGCGTGAAACTGCCAGTAAAAACGCGGCGAGGGGTCAATCACCAAAACGAAATCGGCGCCGGCGCCGGCCATGCGCCAGGCGTGATAGCCGCTACCGCCGCCGACATCCAGCACCTTGCGATATTCAAGCGGTGCCAGGTGGGGGGCGACGCGCTGCCACTTCCAGTCCGAGCGCCACTCGGTATCGATGAAAATCTCGCCAAGCTGAAAAGGTCCTTTGCGCCACGGCGCGAGTTTTTTTAGCAGGTTCTCGCACTGGCGGTGCTGGCTATCGCTCAGTTTAAGGTCGACCGTAACGGTATCGCGATCCAGCTGCACAGTGCGCCCGACCGGTAGTTCGGGCAGCTTGGCCACGGCTTTTTCCCACATGGGTAAGTCACCGTGACGTTTGCGATCAAGCCCATTGGCAAGTTGCTCGGGGAGTTTGGCAAGCCAATCGGTTAGCTCCTGATCAAGAAAAGCCTGGTAGAGCATGCGGTGGTCGTCGGGCAAAGGCGTATTGGAGTGTGCCACCTTAACTCTCCTTGAAGGCGATCATGGACGCAAAATTCAGGTACTGAAACCAGGTGAGCGAGCGCGCAAACCCGGCTTTTTTTAGCCGCGCGTGATGCGCTTCGAGCGTATCAGGCACGAGCACGTTCTCAAGCGCGGTGCGTTTCTGGCTGATTTCTAAATCGCTGTAGCCGTTAGCGCGTTTGAAATCATGATAGCGTTCGACGCGCCAGGCATTGTCGCGTTCGTCAAGGTCGACGGTCTTCTCCGAGAGTACCAGCACGCCGCCGGGTTCCAGAGCGTGATAGAGCGTGGCGAGGAGGGCGTCGCGATCTTCCGGGGGAAGAAACTGCAGCGTGAAGTTGAGAATGATCATGCCCGATGGCGCGTAATCAAGCTCCCGAATATCGGCTTCTTGCACCTGCATGGCGTGCTCAGGGCACTCTTCACGAAAGGTCTGCCGCGCGCGCTCGACCATGGCCGGGGAAAGGTCCACCCCGGTGTAGCGAAACGCCTCAGGCGGCAAAGCGCCCGCGAGTGCAAGGCCCGAGGCGCCCAGCGAACAGCCTAGATCATACACGTGCGCACCGTGGCGTAAATGGCGCTGCGCAATGAGGCTTAGCATGCCCAGAATTTGCCCGTAACCGGGCACTGAACGACGGATCATGTCAGGGAAACAGGCCACTACCTGCTCATCGAAGGAAAAGCGCGCGACACGATCAAGGGGTGTGGAAAAGATAGCGTCGCGGTAAGATGCATCACTCATGGGGCAAGCCGGGTTCATCGCAAAAAGAGGGCCATAGTTTACGCGCCCTGCGGGAAGCAGAACAGGCCCGGCCGCACAGCACGACGCCACAGGAGAGGGCACATGGCATCCGCAACATCCACCGCAACACCCACGACTCGCGATAGACTGCCGGCCTGGCAAGCGCTTAAGCGCCATGCCGAGACGCAAAAAAAAGTGCATGTAAAGACGCTTTTTGCGCGTGACCCTAATCGCTTTAACACCTTCACGCGTGATGTCGCGGGGCTGACGCTGGATCTTTCCAAGCAGCGGTGGGATGCAGAGACACTCCAGCAGTTGCTCGCGTTAGCAGAAGAGTCGGCGGTGCCAGAGGCGATCACTGCGTTACTTAGCGGCCAACGGGTGAATACCAGCGAAGACCGCCCGGCGCTGCATACGGCATTGCGCTTGCCTAAAGCGGCGACGCTCAAGGTAGACGGTGAGGACGTGGTGGCGGCGGTCCATGAAAGCCTTCAACAGATGGAAGCGTTGGTGGTCCGCCTTCACGCCGGGCAGTGGCGGGGAGCGACCGGCAAACCCATTAAGGATGTGGTGAACCTGGGGGTGGGCGGCTCGGACCTGGGGCCGCTGATGGTCACGCACGCGCTGGCGGATTTTCGCCCCGCCGATGTGTATCCGGTGGAAGTGCATTTTGCCTCGACCATGGACGGCTCGCAGCTGGCTGACTACTTAAGCCGCTTCAACCCCGAAACGACGCTCTTTGTGCTGTCGTCGAAATCGTTCACTACGATCGATACGCTTTCTAACGCCAACACGGCGCGGGACTGGCTATTGGCGCAGCTGACGCGCCAAGGCGCGACGCCGATTAGCGCCGAGCTGGTGGTGCGCCAGCACTTTATCGGCGTCTCCGCCTGCCCGGAAAAGATGAACGAATGGGGCATTGCCAGCGCGCATCAGCTCCGCTTTTGGGAGTGGGTCGGCGGGCGTTACTCGCTCTGGGGCACCATCGGCTTGCCGATTGCGCTGGTGATTGGTATGGCAAATTTCCGCGAACTGCTTGCCGGCGCCCATACCATGGATCGTCATTTCCAAGAGGCGCCACTTGCCGATAACGTGCCGGTGCTACTGGCCTTGGCGGGTATCTGGAATGTCAATTTTCTTGATATTCGCGCCCATTCGATTTTGCCTTATGACGGGCGACTGGAATATTTCGCCGCCTACCTTGAGCAGTTGGAAATGGAGTCCAACGGTAAGTCCGTGACGCGCCAGGGCCAAGCAATTGATTATTCCACCTGCCCGGTACTGTGGGGGCAACTCGGCCCTAACGCGCAGCACGCGTTCTATCAATTACTGCACCAAGGCACGCAACCGGTGGAATGCGATTTCATCGCGCCGCTTAAGCGTTACGATGACGTGGCAGACCCCGAAACCCGCCGGCATTTGAAATCACAGCATAAGCTTGCACTGGCCAACTGTTTTGCCCAGTCACGGGTGCTGATGTTGGGTGACGACGCGATAGACGACGATGGTCCACGCCCGGCTCACAAGCGTTATCGCGGCAACCAGCCGTCTTCCACGGTGCTGCTTGACCAGCTTACGCCCGCCACGCTCGGTGCGCTGATTGCGCTTTACGAGCACAAAGTCTTTGTGCAAGCGGTAATCTGGGACATCAACCCGTTCGATCAATGGGGCGTGGAGTTGGGTAAGAAAATCGCCACCGATACGCACAAAATCCTCGACCACGAAGGCAGCCTTGATCCCATGGACACCTCAACACGCGGCTTGATAGAAGCGTTTTGGGCGGTCGAGAAAGATAGTTGATAGCGCTGATTGATAATCTGAGTAGATAGTTCTGGTAGATAGCCCTGGTCGTCAGGGTGGGTGGATATACAGCTGTTTGCTTTTCCGCTATCCTATCTGCCTTTTGCTCGCTTTGACCCTTCAGGAAACGACGCGACATGAACCAGTTTGATGCCTCTCAGTATGGCGCCAGTTCCATCGAAGTCTTGTCGGGGCTTGAGCCGGTGCGCAAACGTCCCGGCATGTACACCGACACCTCGCGGCCTAACCACCTCGCGCAAGAAGTGATTGATAACAGTGTCGATGAGGCGCTGGCAGGCCACGCCAACGCCATTACGGTGGTGCTGTTAAGCGACGGTGCGATCGAAGTAGAGGATAACGGCCGCGGGATGCCCATCGACATGCACCCCGAGCACGGTGTGTCGGGCGTGGAGTTGATCTTTACCAAGCTTCACTCGGGAGGGAAATTCTCCGCCACCAGTTACCGTTTCTCCGGCGGCCTACACGGCGTCGGGGTGTCGGTGGTTAACGCGCTATCACGCCGGTTAGATGTCGAAGTCACCCGCGACGGTGCACGCCATGGCATGGCTTTCGAATTTGGTGAAAAAGTTGAAGAGTTGCACCCTATCGGCAAGGCGCCCAAGCGCACCACTGGCACGTTGGTGCGTTTCTGGCCCGATGAGAGCTACTTCGATAGCCCTAAACTCTCGATTAGCCGCTTAAAACACCTGCTCCGCGCCAAAGCGGTGCTGTGCCCCGGGCTTGCCGTCACGCTGGTGGAGACCGATGGTACCAAGACCGAATGGGCCTATGCTGATGGCTTGCGCGACTACCTGGCTGAATCGACCGATGGCTATGAGGTGCTGCCCAGCGAGCCGTTTGTCGGCCACTTTAGCGACGATGAACACGGCGTTGATTGGGCCATTCAGTGGCTGCCTGAAGGCGGCGAAGCGCTGATGGAAAGCTACGTCAACCTGATACCCACGCCGCAAGGCGGCACCCACGTCAACGGCTTTCGCGCCGGGCTCTTAGAGGCGCTGCGCGAGTTTTGCGAATACCGAAGCCTGTTACCTCGCGGGATCAAACTCACCGCTGATGACCTCTGGGAACGGGTATCATTCGTGCTCTCGGTGAAAATGCTTGACCCGCAGTTTGCCGGGCAAACCAAAGAGCGCCTCTCCTCGCGCACCATTGCCGGCTTTGTTTCCGGCGTGGTGAAAGATGCTTTCTCACTGTGGCTCAACCATCATATCGACCAGGCCGAAGCCTTGGCTGAACTGGTGATTAGCTCGGCCCAACAGCGCCAGAAAAAGGCCAAAAAAGTCGCCCGCAAGAAAGTGACCTCGGGGCCTGCGCTACCCGGTAAGCTTGCGGACTGCTCGGGCCAAGACCCGGCACAGAGCGAGCTATTCCTGGTGGAGGGTGATTCGGCAGGCGGCAGTGCCAAGCAGGCACGTAACCGCGAAACCCAGGCGATTTTGCCCCTGCGCGGTAAGATTCTGAACACCTGGGAAGTCGACTCCCACGATATCTACAGCTCCCAGGAAGTCCACGATATCGCCGTGGCTATTGGCGCCGACCCCGGTAGCGCAGATCTGGAGAAGCTGCGTTACCACAAGCTTTGTATTCTCGCCGATGCCGACTCTGACGGCCTGCATATTGCCACGCTCTTGTGCGCGCTGTTCGTCAAACACTTCCCAAGTCTCGTCGACGCGGGCCATGTGTATGTCGCCATGCCGCCGCTTTATCGCATCGACTTGGGTAAGGAAGTCCACTATGCCTTGGACGAGAGCGAGAAAGCGGCGATTCTTAAGCAGCTTGCCAAAAAGCGCGGCACGCCGAATGTTCAGCGTTTCAAAGGCCTGGGCGAAATGAGCCCGCTGCAGCTGCGTGAAACCACCATGGCGGTGGAAACCCGCCGCCTAGTGCAACTAACGCGTGATGAAGGCGACGGCACTCAAGAAATGATGGACATGCTGCTGGCCAAAAAGCGCGCCGGTGATCGCAAAAAGTGGCTGGAAGATTACGGCAATCTCGCGGATATCGAGGTGTAGTTAAAAGCTGACAAAACGTTAAAAGGCGTTGTTCAATAGATGTGTGCATTTGCCTAAAGTTGATTGTAAGTTTTCATACACAATAAAAACGCAATAAATATACATTCAAAGGGGGAGGGGTGTGATTAACACGATATCTCGACAGTTAACGCTGTCTGCGGTGGTGCTAACGCTATTAATGGGCATAGGCATTTACGGCGTCATGGCATGGAGAGGCCAGCCGCTCGTTATCGATGCAAGCGAGGCGTTGATAGAGCGTACTGGGGACTCGATTGTAAATGCGCTCAATGGGCAATTAGCCAGGGTCGAGGGCAATACCTCGAGCTTGGCGGCCTTGGCTGAGTCTCTACCGCGTGAAGAAGCCATTTACCATGAGGCTTTGCCCAACGTGGTTGATGATAATGGCAATGCAACGATTGCCGGCGGTGGTATTTGGCCAGAACCCGGTGCATTTTCACCGGATGTTGAGCGCTATAGCTTCTTCTGGGCACGCAATGCCCAGGGAGAGCTGGAGTTCTTGGATGATTATAACGCAAGCAATATGGCGCCTTATCACGATGAAGCATGGTATAGCAGTGCTCGCGATGCGACGCCGGGGCAGTGCGTATGGTCCGCCGCCTATCGTGACCCGACGACTGGCGTTGCGATGGTGACTTGTAGCGTGCCTTATTACATCGATAATGCTTTTGCAGGCGTGGCCACGATTGATATGCAGCTGGATGGTGTTGCCTCGTTTCTCGCTGAAAACGGCGCCAGCACGGGTGGCTATGCCTTTGTGCTGGATAAAGACAACAACGTGATTAATTTTCCTGGCGTAGAGCAAGCGTCGGACGAGATGCAGGGCCTGGGTGATGCCGTGCGTGACATGCCCTGGCTGCAGCCTGTTGTAGAGGCCGTTGAAGCTGGTCGGGAACAGGCTAGCGTAGAAACGGCAGGTGTATTAGACAAGCCTGCGGCAATTCGCTTGTTCGATATGCCGGACACAGGCTGGACGCTTGGTTTGGTAACGCCGAGCGAGCAGGTAACGGCCTTGGCGCGTACTTTAACGCGTGACTTGCTGGTCTTCATTTTACCGCTGTTGGCGCTACTACTTGCGCTGGGCTGGTGGGGCGGACGTATGTTGTTGCGCCAGATTCGCAGCACTACTAGGCAAATTGACCAACTGGGCCAGGGTGGATCCAGTCGTGAGCTGACCATTTACCGCGACGATGAAATCGGTGAACTCCGCAGGGCTGTTAACCGCTATGCAGATAAGTTGCAGCGCCTGTTTGGCGACGTGCGCGGTGTGGCGGAAGCCATCGCCAGCGAATCAACCGAAATTGCGGCGGGCAATACCGAGCTTTCTAGTCGTACCGAGCAGCAAGCGGCTTCTCTGCAAGAGACCTCTTCCACAATGGAAGAGATGGCCACTACGGTGAAGCAAAATGCTGATAATGCTCAAGAGGCGGATCAGCGAGTGAAAGAGTCAGCGGAAAAAGTGAGGCAAGGCGGAAAGCAAGTATCGCAACTCGCGCAATCCATGGAGGCGATCAACGAAAGTTCTGTTGAAGTCTCTTCGATTGTTGATGTGATTGAAAATATCGCCTTTCAAACCAATATCCTGGCGCTCAATGCCTCGGTAGAGGCAGCGCGTGCTGGTGAGCATGGGCGTGGCTTTGCCGTAGTGGCAAGCGAAGTGCGTGAGCTGGCGTCACGCAGCGCCACTTCTGCCAGAAACATTAATGGGCTGATTAAAACCACCTCCGAGCAGATCAAGACAGGCAGTGGCTACGCTCAAGCGGCTGAATCCGCCATGAAAGACATTGTGGTGGCGATAGAAGAGGTTACCGCGCGTATTAGCGAAATCAGCCAAGCGTCTGGCGAGCAGACCAACGGTATTGACGAGATCAACCGGGCGGTAACGCAGATGGATTCGGTGACGCAACAAAATTCTGGCTTGGTCAGTGAAGCGGCGAGTGCTACCAAGGAACTGTCGTTACAGGCTCAGCGCCTAAAAGGCCTCATTGATGAGTTTCACGGTAGCTCTCAAGAAGGGTCACCAGCGGCTGCCCTGTCTAATGCATCAAACGAATCGAACGCATCAAACGAAAGATATCAATTAACATAGTGAGCCATATTAAGTGGCCGCGTGTCCGCTTCTCAACCGCCCCGACTGGGGCGGTTTTGTTGTTAAGGTAGGATATGATCGACATGGACATTCAAGTTGCGGAGGGCGACGTCGAGCGCCTCTCCCTGCGTGATTACACCGAAAAAGCGTACCTTGACTACTCGATGTACGTGATTTTAGATCGCGCCTTGCCCAACATTGGTGATGGCATGAAACCCGTGCAGCGACGCATTGTTTACGCCATGCGGGAGCTGGCGCTGAATGCCAACGCCAAGTACAAAAAGTCAGCGCGCACCGTCGGCGACGTGCTGGGTAAATTCCACCCTCACGGCGACAGCGCCTGTTATGAAGCCATGGTGCTGATGGCACAGCCGTTTAGTTATCGTTACCCGCTGGTAGATGGCCAAGGTAACTGGGGTAGCCCCGACGACCCCAAATCATTTGCGGCCATGCGCTACACTGAGGCAAAGCTATCTAAGTTTGCTGAGGTGTTGTTAAGTGAGCTGGGCCAAGGCACCGTCGACTGGACGCCTAATTTTGACGGCACCATGCAAGAGCCCGTGGTGTTGCCCGCGCGTCTTCCCCATGTGTTACTCAACGGCGGTAGCGGGATTGCCGTGGGCATGGCCACCGATATCCCGCCCCACAATGTGGCGGAAGTGGTCGAAGCGACCTGCCATCTGCTTAGAAACCCCGATGCCACCACTGCTGATTTAATGGAATTTGTACCCGGGCCGGATTTCCCCACCGACGCGGAAATTATTACCCCGCCAGCGGATCTGCGTAAGCTCTACGAATCCGGCCGGGGGTCGGTCAAGATGCGCGCGCGCTACATACGCGAAGAAGCCAATATCGTGATTACCGCGCTGCCGTATCAGGTCAGCGGCGCTAAAGTGCTTGAGCAGATCGCCGCCCAAATGCAGGCCAAAAAGCTGCCCATGGTGGCCGATCTTCGCGATGAATCGACCCACGAAGAGCCTACGCGTCTCGTGATTGAGCCGCGCTCTAGCCGTGTGGATGTGGAATCGATGATGGCGCATCTGTTCGCCACCACAGATTTAGAGAAAAGCGCGCGCGTGAACATGAACGTGATCGGCCTGGATGGCCGCCCGCGCGTTATGCCGCTTCCCGACATGCTTAGCGAGTGGTTACGCTTTCGCCGCGCCACGGTGCGACGCCGCCTAGAGCACCGGCTAGGCAAGGTCGAAGACCGGCTGCATATCCTGGAAGGCTTACTGATCGCCTACCTTGATCTGGATGAAGTGATCCGCATCATCCGCGAAGAGGACGAACCCAAGCCGGCGCTTATTGCAGCCTTTGGGCTGTCTGATCGTCAAGCCGAGGCGATTTTAGAGCTGCGCCTGCGCCATCTTGCCAAGCTCGAAGAGATGAAAATTCGCGGCGAGCAGGACGAACTGGAGAAAGAACGCAAGCAGTTACAAAATCTATTAGGTAGCGAAGCGAAGCTCACCACCTTGATCGAGAAAGAAATTCGCGCGGCAGGCAAAGAGCACGGCGATGAGCGACGCTCACCGCTGGTCGAACGCCAAGAGTCCAAAGCGCTTTCCGAAGTAGAGCTTCTGGGCGCTGACCCGATTACCGTCGTGCTGTCGGAAAAAGGCTGGGTACGTGCCGCCAAAGGCCACGATATCGACCCCGAAGGGCTCTCCTATAAAGCCGGGGATCGTTTCCACCTCGCTACCCGGGGTAAAACCAATCAGCCGTTGGTACTGTTGGACGATACCGGGCGCGCTTATACGCTGAGCGCACATAATCTACCCAGCGCCAGAGGGCAGGGCGAGCCGGTCACCGGGCGTGTCAACGTGGCTGCTGGTGCAAAAATGGCGGGGGTAATGCTGGCTCCGCCTGAGAGTCGTTTTGTGCTTGCCTCAGACGGCGGCTACGGTTTTGTCGCCAAACTCGGCGAGCTGACGGGTAAGAATAAAGCCGGTAAAGGCGTGCTCTCAGTGCCCAAAGGGTGCAGCGTAATGGCGCCGGTGGCCGTGCCTGACGGCGATGATATATGGGTGGCCACGGTGTCCAACGAAGGACGCCTGCTACTCTTTGCCCTTGATCAACTGCCCGAAATGGCTAAGGGTAAAGGTAACAAAATGCTTGATATACCCGGCCCGCGGGCGGCCCGGCGAGAAGAATTTGTCCGCGATATGACCCTATTAAGCGGCGATAACGCGTTGGTGATTTACTCGGGCAAGCGCAAGCTCACCCTCAAAGCAAGCGATCTAGCCTACTATCGCAGCGAGCGTGGGCGGCGCGGTAGCAAACTGCCACGTGGTTTCCAGAAGGTTGATCGATTAGAGGCGGGAGAATAATCCATGAAACGCTGTTTAATTCGCGCCACCGGCGTGGCACGCCCAGGGCAGCTCGCTGCGCTTGGAAAAGCGCTGGCTAAAAGTGGTGCACGCCTTTTGGATATCAACCAGAGCGTGACGTTCGGCATGCTGTCGCTAGAAGCACTGGTGGGGCTGGATCACGACAGCGCCTTGGAAGCTACGCTGTCTGAGGCGGGTGATGCACTGGGGCTAGATGTGCAGGCGATCACCGTCAGCGCCGAGGATTACCACCGCTGGAGCGTAGAAGCGAGCCAACCACGTTTAATTTTGACGCTCTTAGCGCCGCGCCTGCCCGCAGGCATTCTCGCCGAAGTGGGCGGCCTAACCGCTGAATTCGGCTTGACCGTGGAGCTGATTCATCGCCTTTCTGGACGTGAACCCCTAGATGGCGAGGCACCCGTTCACGGCGCCTGCGTGGAGTGCTGGCTGCGCGGTGGAGAAACCAACCTGGAAGCACTGCGCGAAAAAGCCCTGGCGCTAGGCGCGCAGCACGGGGTGGATATCGCCCTGCAGGAAGACTCCATATGGCGCCGTCACCGCCGCTTAGTCTGCTTCGATATGGATTCGACGCTAATTCAAACCGAAGTGATTGACGAGCTGGCGCGTCGCCACGGCGTGGGCGAGGAAGTGGCCGAAGTGACGGAGCGAGCTATGCGCGGCGAACTTGATTTTCAGGAGAGCTTCCGCGAACGCATGAGCAAACTGGCAGGGCTGGATGAGTCGGTGCTGGCGGAGATCGCGGCTAACCTACCGCTGATGGATGGTGTTGAGCGGCTGATGGTGAACCTCAAACATCTGGGGTATCGCACGGCGATTATTTCCGGTGGCTTTACTTACTTTGCCCGCCATCTGCAAGAAACACTGGGCTTTGATGAAATTCATGCCAATGAGTTGGTGATCGAGAACGGCAAGGTGACTGGCGAGGTGCAAACGCCGATTATCGATGCTGAACGCAAAGCCGAGTTGCTGGAGCAGATCGCCCTGCGGGAAGGGCTCACGCTAGATCAAGCCATTGCCGTGGGCGATGGAGCCAACGATTTAAAAATGCTGGCCCAGGCAGGGCTTGGTATTGCCTTTCGCGCCAAGCCGATGGTGCGCGCCCAGGCGCGACAAGCGATCTCCACGCTGGGCATTGATGCCGTGCTGTATTTAATCGGCTATCGCCAGATCGATTTGCTGGATTAATACGCAACCGAGCGCTTCACTATCTTTGCCCAAGCGCTCATTTCAGGCCCTGCAGGTTCAACCGTGGCCTTTGTCGGGGTGCGGTACCGGTTTTTGGGCCACTTCTTCTTCGCGCAACTCCACTGGGTCGCCTTCGGTAATGTCAATATGATGTAACTGCATGTGCAGCCCGGCCTTGGAAAGCAAGTGCGCGCTCACTGGGGCGGTGATAAACAGAAATAGTGTGATCAACAATTCCTGAATATCGGGCTTGCCGTCCTGGCTCCAAAAAAAGAGCGTTGAGGCAATCAGCATGCAGCCGATCCCCAGCGTGGTGGCTTTTGTCGGGCCGTGAAGACGCATATAAAAATCGCGCAGGTGCACCATCCCCATTGAGCCAATAAACAGAAAAATTCCGCCGGCGATAAGCAGCACTGAGGCCAGCACTTCAACGAACCAAGACATAATTACTCCTGCATTTACTCGATGATGTCGCCGCGCAAAATGTATTTGCATACCGCTACCGTGCTGATAAAGCCCAGCATGGCGATTAAAAGCGCCGACTCAAAGTAGGTTTTAGTGTTTAGCCATAGCCCTAACAGTACGATAAGGGCGATGGAGTTGATGTACATGGTATCGAGTGCCAGCACGCGGTCGGGCAAATCAGGCCCTACCGTGAGCCGGTAAAGGTTAAACAGCAGCGCCATGATGACAAGTGCTAGCGTGATATAAAGCGCAACGGTCAGCATTCGTAAATCTCCTTCAGCGGTTGCTCATAGCGCTGACGGATATGCTGGATCAGCGTCTCTTCGTCGTCCACATCAAGGGCATGAATCAGAAGCGATTTACCGTCCATGCGCAAGTTGGCCGACACGGTGCCCGGCGTTAGGCTGATGGTGCTGGCCAGTAGCGTGATCGTGAAACGATCCTCCACCATCAGCGGGTACTCAATAAAGTGCGGGCGTAGTTTGCGCCACGGATTGGCGATTAAGTAAGCGACTTCAAAATTGGCAACCACAATATCTTTGAGGACGCGTAGAGCAAAACGCAGCAGCAATAACGGCTTGCGAATGTGAGGTCTCGCATCCCAAAAACGGTGAGTGAGAAGGGGGATCGCAATCGCCAGCGCACCGCCGAGTACGATTTGGCCAAACGCCGTACTGCGGACTAAAAGCAGCCAAACGAAAAGCAGCAACAGGGATAAAACCGGCGTAGGTAACCACGGGCGCGAGGCAATCATGGGGTATCTCCTGCGTCATGCAACAGCGTTTGAATCAGTGGCTGCGGGTCGGCAAGCTGAGCGGCAGTGGCTTGAGTGTATTCACTCACTGGCCCGGCAAAAATAACCATCAGTGGCGCTGCACTCATTAGCCAAATCACCGCAAACCATTGCTGGCGTGGGAGTACCTTGCCGCTTGCGTTACCGCGATGACTGCGCCAAAAAAGCGTTGAGCCTGCGCGGGAAAGGGCAATCAACGCGGCCAAACTGGACAGCAACACCAGTGGCCAGAGCCATAAGCGCTGATCTCCCTCGGCGGCATTGAGCATTAACGCTTTACCCAGAGCGCCGGAAAACGGCGGAACGCCTGCCACCGCAATGGCGCCGACGAAGAACATAAGCGCTAGCCCGGCGCCTTGTATCATCGGGCGTCCACGTACTAAGCGAGTGCTCGTTTTACCCCGCTGCTGGCCGATCATCTCCGCGAGCAGAAAGAGGGCACCGGTAATCAGCGTGGTATGGATCAGATAATAGAGCAGTGCTGATACCGCTTGCGGCGTTCGCATGCCGATACCAACGAGTAGGGTGCCCACCGAGACCAAGACAAGATACGCCACCAACAAGCGCAAATCTCGCGCGGCGAGGACGCTTACGCCGGCAATGGCAAGGGTTGCCAGCCCAAACCACCACACCCACGGCTGCTCTAGTGCGGAGAGACTCCCCGCTTGATCGCTGAAAATTAGCGAGTAGACGCGCAAAATAGCGTAAATGCCGACTTTTGTCATGACCGCAAACAGGGCTGCCACTGGTGCAGGGGCTGATGCGTAGGCGCGCGGCAGCCAGAAATAGAGCGGTAAAATGGCGGCTTTCAAACCAAAGACAACCAGCAGCATCAATGCGCCCGCTGTGACGAGCCCCTCACGCTCGGCAGGTAGATCGCCTATACGCTGAGCCATATCCGCCATATTGAGCGTACCAGTAGCGCCGTACAAAATACCTACCGCAATCAAAAATAGCGACGAGCCCGCTAGGTTTAAAACAACATAGTGCACGCTGGCTTGAATTCTGGCTTTGCCGCCGCCGTGCAGCAGCAGTGCGTAAGAGGCCAGCAATAGTACTTCAAAAAAGACAAACAGGTTAAACAAATCACCGGTTAAAAAGGCACCGTTGATGCCCATTAGCTGCCACTGAAACAGGCCGTGAAAATTGCTGCCCTTTTCGTCGTCACCCGCGCAGGCAAAGACGACGGCCCCAACGGCAAGAATCGAAGTAACCAGCAGCATTAAAGCGGATAAGCGATCCAGCACCAAAGCAATGCCAAACGGCGGTTGCCAATCACCCAATGCATAGTAGGTGATCTCGCCGCCGGCCGCTTTAGTGACCAGAGCGATGGAAGCGAGTAGCAAAAGCACGGTAGCAACAACGCTGACCCAACGCTTATAGCGCACTAAACCTTGGCGTTGATAGAGCAATAAAATGCCTGCGATTAGCGGTAAGACCACAGGGAGAACAATAAGGTGTTGAGTCATTCGCGAATTTCCTTTTTGCCGTCCACATGGTCATTGCCCGCTTCACTGCGCGCACGCATGGCCAAAATCACCACAAAGGCGGTCATGGCGAAGCCAATCACGATGGCGGTGAGCACAAGCGCTTGTGGTAAGGGGTCGGCAAAGTGGCCATCTCGGTTAGCTAGGGCGGCGCCATCGGTGGTTAAACCGCCCATGGAAAAGAGAAATAGGTTCACGGCATACGAGAGTAACGTAAGGCCAACAACAACGGGGAAGGTGCGCCCGCGCAAGGTGAGGTAAAGTCCGCAGGCAGTTAACACCCCAGTGGTTATGGCGTATAGCATTTCCATTAGCGCGCCTCCTTATTGGGCTTGGGTGTGTCTGCCTCTTTTTCAGATGGTTCAAGCATGGGGCGGTGTGGCGTGGTGACCTTGCCAAGATTGGCGAGGATCATCAGCGTGGCACCGACCACCGCGAGATACACCCCAAGATCAAATAGCAGCGCGCTCGCCAGCTCGAACGTACCAATCAACGGCAGTGTGACGTAGCTAAACGCTGAGGTTAGGAACGGATAGCCAAACAGCCAGCTACCCAGCCCGGTGAGCGTGGCAATGGCCACCCCGACAACGGCTACGGGTTGGAAGGGGAAGTTTAGCCTGTCTTGTGCCCATTCCACGCCACGAGCCATGTAAAGCAAAATGAGCGCCACGGCCGTGATAAGCCCGGCAATAAAGCCACCCCCCGGCAGGTTATGCCCACGCAGGAAAATAAACGCTGACACGAGCAGCGCCAAAGGCAATAGCGCCATGGAAATCGAGGTCAAAATTGCCGGGTAGCGATCCGGCGACCAAACGCGGCCTTCGCCGTCACTGTGCGGAATGAAAAGCCGTAAGCGGTTGAGTAGCTTGAATATCGCGAGGCCAGCCAGGGCCAGTACCGTAATCTCACCCAACGTATCGAAACCGCGGAAATCGACCAGGATCACGTTAACGACGTTATAGCCGCCGCCACCCGGTTTGCTATTTTCGATAAAGAAATCAGATATTGATAGCGTCTCACGGGTTAACACCGCGTAGTTGAGACTCGCCACGACAAGCCCAAGCGCGCTTGCGAGCAAAATATCGCGCACGTTACGCAGTGGGCTCGATTCCTGAGGGGTTTTTTGCGGCAGGAAAAAGAGCGCTAGCATCAGCAAAATCATCGTGACCACTTCCACTGACAGCTGTGTCAACGCCAGATCGGGAGCCGAGAAGCGGGCAAAGGTCAGTGCGACAAAAAGGCCAACGACCGATAGCATTAGCAGTGATATCAAGCGATAACGATGCGTCGCTGCGGTGGCGAGGCCGCCGAATATCAGCATGCCAGCGCCGAGCAGCGCCATTGCGTCTACGGGTTGATTACCCAATGTGCCGGTGAGGTCAGTGATTTGGGCAAGGCCGATCACCCCCATCACAAAGGCAGAAAATAGCAAGAGCCCCATGTAGCGCTGAAGGGAGTTACCCTCGACCACGGCAACACAGCGTTCGGCCCAGTAGCCCAATACCACGATCGCGCGCTCAAACGTACGGCGTGCATCGACGCCGACAAAAGTTTGCGTAAATTGGCGTAAATCGCTGTGGCGCCAGTACATAACGGTGCCGAATACCAGCGCCGCGATGCTCATCATCAAGGGCAGATTAACGCCATGCCAAATAGAGAGATAAAAATCAAACGACTCGCCGAGCACGGCTTGAGTCGCTAAATCGAGCAGGCCCGTGGCCATTAGGCCGGGTAATATCCCAACAACGACACAAAGTACTACCAAAATTTCGACCGGCAAGCGCATCAGGTGCGGCGGTTCGTGGGGCGTTTTTGGCGGCGCTTTGCGCGCGGGCTTGTAGAAGACGGCGTAAACCAAGCGCAGCGAGTAGGCAACCGACAAAATACCGCCGAGAGTTGCCAAAGCGGGCAGTAGCCAGCTGAGCCCGCCGAGGACCGGCGTGGCCACCGTCTCGGTGAAGAACATCTCTTTCGACAAAAAGCCGTTAAATAGCGGCACTCCCGCCATGGCGGCCGCGGCAAGCGTGGTTAAAAGGGCCGTGACGGGCATGGTTTTCTTCAAGCCGCCGAGCTGTTTCAGCTCGCGCGTGCCCGTTTCATGGTCGATGATACCCGCGCTCATAAAGAGAGCTGCTTTAAACGTGGCATGATTCAAGATATGAAACAGCGCGGCGACCACCGCCATGGGGCTGCCAATGCCGAGCAGGACAGTGATTAGCCCTAAATGGCTGACGGTGGAAAAGGCCAAAATGCCTTTAAGGTCGGTTTTAAACAGGGCAAACCAGGCCCCGTAAAGAAGCGTCGCAGTACCCACCAGGGACACAATCACGGTCCAGAGCTCGCTGCCGGCAATGGCCGGATGTAGGCGCGCCATCAAGAAAATACCGGCTTTCACCATGGTGGCAGAATGGAGGTACGCGGAAACAGGCGTGGGCGCTGCCATGGCATGAGGCAGCCAGAACTGAAAGGGGAACTGCGCGGATTTGGTAAAAGCCCCCAGCAGTACCAGAACAAGCATGACAGGGTAGCGCGGGTCGGCGAGAATAGCGTCGCCGCTGGCCAGCACCACATTCAGATCGAAACTCCCCGCGATATCGCCGAGCAGCAAAAAGCCGGCGAGCAGGGCAAGGCCACCCGCGCCGGTGACGGTGAGCGCCATCCTCGCACCTTTGCGTGCTTCGCTTAGGTGTGACCAAAAGCCAATCAGCAAGAATGAGGAGAGGCTGGTTAGTTCCCAGAAAAGCCAAAGCAGAATCAAGTTGTCGGACATCGCAATGCCGACCATGGACGCCATGAATAGCAGCAAGTACGCGTAGAAGCGACCATACGGCTCTTCAGGGCTTAAGTAGAAGTGGGCATAAAGTAAAATGAGTAGCCCAATACCTAATATCAGCAGATTGAAGAGCAGCGTGAGCCCATCAAGCCGCAAGGCAAGTTCGAGCCCGAGTTCAGGCAGCCAAGCGGCCGAGAACCGCAGCGTTTCGCCGTCCAGCAAGGCTGGAACTTGGCTTAGCGTTAGCAGCAGGGCAATCGCAGGTACAATGGCGGTCAGGCAAGTGCACAGTGCGCGCTCACGCTGTCCAAGTAGCGCCGGCACCACAACGCCCAGCAGAGGCAGTAAGGCTATCCACAGCAGTATCATGGGAGGCATCCAATGAAAATGTCTAAAGTCGCATTGCACCGCTTTCAAATGCGATGCAGCGAAGTAGGATACAGCAGTCAGGTTAAGAGAGTATCAGCTCTGTAGAGATTTTGAAGATTTCGCTATTTAACGCCGTTCCCCGGAGAAGAGACGTAAAAAACATGAGTGAACCGTTCAATACCTGGCAGTCGCGCCTAGAAGCGTTGCGTTCCAATAAGATTTTTGAAGGGGTGGTGATCGCGATTATCGTGATTTCTGCCTTGGTTATCGGCGCTAAAACTTATGAAGAGACGTCACGTTTTGAACAATGGCTGATGTATTTAGATGTCGGCGTGACGGTGTTCTTCTTGGTGGAAATATTGATCCGCATGGCGGCCGAGCGTGATCTGCGAAGCTTTTTTAAGCGCGGCTGGAACGTATTTGATTTCGTGATCGTCACGGCAAGCTTGATCCCTCTGGATGACTCGGAGATGGTGCTGCTGGCGCGACTGTTGCGTATTTTTCGTGTGCTGCGTTTGGTATCGATGATTCCTGAGCTTCAAATGCTGCTTGTCGCGCTGGTGAAGTCGATCCCGCGGATGGGGTATGTGGCGCTTTTGATGTTTATTATTTTCTATATATACGCCGCGTTCGGCAGTTTCTTGTTCGCTGAGGTGGATGAGTTTTTGTGGGGCAATATCGCGACCGCCATGCTCACTCTATTTCGTATTGCTACGTTTGAAGATTGGACGGACGTGATGTATGCCACGCAAGAGGTGTATGCGTGGAGCTGGATTTACTACCTCACTTTCATCTTTTTGACCGCCTTTATTTTTCTCAACATGATGATCGGTATTGTCCTGGACGTGATGCAAAAAGAGAGCGATAAGCAGGCGTTAGAAAATGGCGAAGGCGATACCGCAGAACTCCACAATATGCACGACGATATTCGCCGACTCCAAACCCAGTTGGATCGCATGGAAGCGTCACTGAGCGCCTCACAAACACACGAAACGCCAAAGAGCATTGACAAACAGAGCCCAGACTGATTTTCTAGAGACATGAAAACACCTTTGATGCACCTCGCACTAGACCTACGACTACTTAGCGCCCGCCTCTGAAATTTCAGGGTCGGGCAATGCTGAATGCTTCTGGCATTGTCGTGCGTTTATTATTGCGAGGTCGTCATGGTTTCAAACGTTATCTACCCCCAAACATCTCAGTGCTGCTGCCGTTGTGTATTTGACGCGACACGAAGCTGTGCGAGTATTATTTGCGCCCCTTGGCCGTTCACGGCAAAGGGGCGTTTTTTGTTCCAGGAGAGCCGCTATGATGTTGTCTGATCCCGCCCAAAAATACCGTCCCTTTGTGGCCGTTGACCTGCCTGATCGCCAATGGCCAAATCGTCGTATCGAGAAAGCACCGATCTGGACCAGCGTTGATCTGCGCGATGGCAATCAGTCGTTGATCGATCCGATGGATCACGAGCGCAAACAGCGGCTTTTCGACCTGTTAGTTAACGTCGGTTTTAAAGAGATTGAGGTGGGTTTTCCTTCTGCCTCGCAAACCGATTTTGACTTTGTGCGCGCGCTGATTGAGCAAGACAAAATTCCCGACGATGTGACCATTCAAGTGTTGACCCAAGCGCGTCCACACTTGATTGAGCGCACCTTCGAAGCGCTAAAGGGCGCCAAAAACGCGATTGTTCACGTTTATAATGCCACCGACCCGATGTTTCGCCGCGTGGTTTTCCAGGTGAACAAAGACGAATGTGTCAAAATTGCGATGGATGCCACACGCCAGATTCGTGAGCTGATGGATGCGAACCCGGAAACCAACTGGACGTTCCAGTACTCGCCGGAGCTTTTTACCACCACGGAGATGGATTTTGCCGTGGAAATCGTCGAAGCGGTAATGGATACCTATGCGCCGAGCGTTGATAACCGCATGATCGTCAATTTGCCCGCGACGGTAGAGGTGGCAACGCCCAATAACTATGCTGACCAGATCGAGTGGTTCTGCCGAAACGTCAAAAGCCGCGATACGCTGATCGTTAGCGTTCACCCGCACAATGACCGCGGGACTGGCGTGGCTGCTGCAGAACTGACGCTGATGGCTGGCGCTGATCGGGTAGAAGGCACGTTATTTGGCAATGGCGAGCGGACGGGGAACGTGGATATCGTCACCTTGGCGATGAATCTGTATACCCAAGGCGTGCCTCCGGAACTCGATTTCTCCAACATTACACCGGTTATGCGAGAAGTAGAGTACTGCAACCAGCTGCCTGTGCATCCGCGCCATCCTTACGTGGGCGATTTGGTGTTCACCGCCTTCTCCGGCTCCCACCAGGATGCGATCAAAAAAGGCATGGCGGATCGCCGCGCCAACCCTGATGCGGTGTGGGATGTGCCCTACCTTCCCATTGATCCGCTTGATGTAGGACGCAGCTACGAGGCGGTGATCCGAGTCAACAGTCAGTCGGGTAAAGGTGGCGTTTCCTACTTGTTAGAGCAAGAGCACGGCATTGAGCTGCCGCGCCGCCTGTCCATTGAGTTTAGCCAGGTCGTGCAGGAAGTGGCTGACCGTACCGGCAAAGAAATCACCTCGCAGATGATCTACCAAGCGTTTGCTGACGAGTACCTGGAGCAGACTTCGCCGTTTGCGCTGATCAACCACCGCCTCTCGTCCGAGCCGGATAGCCCCAAGGTGACTCTAGAAGCGGTGATTGAGGAGAATGGCGAGCGCCAAACCCTGCAAGGTGAAGGTAACGGCCCGTTGGCGGCGTTTATTAAAGCGCTGGCGGCCGCTGGCCACGATGTGGAAATTATCGACTACCACGAGCACTCTCGCGGCCAAGGTGCAGATGCGGAAGCCATCGCCTATGTGGAAGTACGCATTAATGGTGAAGCTATCTTTGGCGTTGGCACCGATGAGAGTATTACCAGTGCCTCCATGAAGGGCGTGCTCAGCGCTATTAATCGTCATCACTCTACCCAAGCGCCTGCAGCGAACGTGACGGCGGAGACGTTGGTTTAGACATCAATATGGCCAGCTAAGGTAACAATGGATAGTAGCCCCCAGCAGCGCACACGTCACTATATCGCTGCCCGCAAGCAGCACCCGGCCTGGCTGTTGCTGGCATCGCCCCGCGCCCCTTTGTTACTAGGGTGCCTGACGTCGCTGTTTGAGTTCAGCGAAGACGGTATTGCCGAGGCGGATGCCCTGGAGGCGCTCTCGCAGATGCTGGGGCGTTATGCCGAGCAGGATGAATACGCCATTGACCCCGACAATACGCGCCTGCAAGCCGGGCGCGAGCTGCGCGAGTGGATCCGGCGCGGCCTGGTCACTGAGCGTGGTCAGCGCTTGTATGCCACCGATGCGCTGTCATCGGCGATCCAGTTTATCGACTCGCTGGATAACCGCGTGATGACGTCTACCGCCTCGCGACTGTCGGTGGTACAGCGTGAAATCGAAAGCCTGGAAGTCGGCCTCAACCCCAATCCAGAAAGTCGTAAGGCATCGCTGCGTCGCAAGATCAAACAGTTGGAAGGTGAGCTGGCCGATGCCGAAGCCGGCCACGTGCCGGTGCTTTCGGAGGCGCAAGCCATTGAGCGCATTCGCGAAGTCTTTACGCTTGCCACTGGGCTGCGTGCCGACTTTCGTCGGGTGGAAGACTCCTGGCGGGAGGCTGACCGCCAGCTGCGCCAGTCGATCATGTCCGAAAAGTACCATCGGGGCGATATCGTGGATCGTTTACTGGATGGTCAGGAAGCGTTGCTGGATACGCCAGAAGGGCGTGTATTCGACAGCTTCCTTCAGCAACTGCGGCAGACCGCTGCGCTGGATATGATGCGCCAGCAGCTACGCACTATCCTCGTCCACCCTGCCGCCGAAAAAGCGCTGAATCGGTTACAGCGTCAGGATCTCAAACTGTTGCGCATGCGGCTGATACTGGAAAGCCAGGCGGTATTGCAGGCGCGTGCGCGCAGTGAAAAGGACGTCAAAGGGTTTATCAAGACCGGGCTGGCGGCCGAGCACCACCGCGTTGGCCAGTTGCTTAACGATATTCTCAATACGGCCCAGGAGCTGGACTGGCAGCGCCAGAAGGTGCGCCGGTCAGACGTGTCATCGCTGCCGCCGCTGGGGTTTGCCTTAGGTAACCTGTCGGTGGTAGAACGCTTACGGTTCAAAGCGTTGGAAAATGAACAGGACGAAGCGCTGGACTTTGCCCAACAGGCGAGTGACTTGAGGGATATCGAGGCTGAATTCTGGGACGCCCTGGATGGCCTGGATCGTGATGCCCTGGTGCACGAAACGCTGGCGCTGCTGGCAGAAGAAGGCCGTGGGCTGACACTGGCGGAGTTGGCCGAACACCTGCCGCCCACCCATGACCTGGAAACCTTGGCGCTATGGCTGGGGATGGCGCGGGAAGCTGGGATTGAGATCACCGGGCAGGACGTTCAAGACGTGGTCATCACTGATGATGAGCAGTGCGACTGGGTATTCCGGGTACCCGTCGTCTCTTTAAGTGAGCAGGCCTTGCGCGGCATTGAGTGGGAGTTTTAAGCATGGCAGGTGTGTTTGATCGGATTGTTAAGCAGCAGGACATGGATGAGACCAGCGAAGAAGGGCCTCCGAATCAGTTTCAGGAGCAGGCCCCTCAAGTGCAGGAAAATGAAGCACTAGACGCTGCTGGTGAGGAGATAAACACCGAAGCCACCGCTCGCACGGACGTCAAATTACGTGAAGTGGCTCAGGAACTGCTCCGTATGGGCTTGCTGGAAGAGACTCAAAGGCCGCATCTTTACCGCGCGGCTCTCGTCGCCATGGCGCGGCTCAATGCCACCTTAGAACCCTTGGATTTAATCGCCCGCGCCGATGAGGTCCGGGGGCTGGTGTTTCTGGCGGTGCGACCTGGGGATACTGACGAGCCCCAGGATGACTGGTCACACCCACTGGTGCGCAAGCAGCGGCTAAACCTGGAACAGACCTTGCTGGTGGCGATTTTGCGCCAGTATTTCATTGCCCACGAGCAGGACGCGGGCACCGGCGCCGGAGACGCCATGGTGGCGGTGGATGAGCTGATTCCACAGATGCAGGTGTACCTGGGGGAGAGTGGCAGCGAGGCCCGCGAGCGTACCCGGGCGCTACAGCTGCTGGATCAACTCAAAGGCCACGGCCTGGTGTCGGCACCGGATAGCCACGAGCGGGTGGCTATCCGACCGATGATTGCCCACCTGGCCAACCCGGAAAATCTCACCGCTTTGCTGTATGAGTTAAAGGCCAGGGTAGCTGCGGAGAGTAGTGACCACGGGGAGAACGCGCCATGATCACCACCACGCTTACCCAGCCTTCGTTATTTGAGGAAGGCCAAGAGAGCGGCTGGCAACTTGCGCCCACCTATATTTTGCAAACGCTGGAACTGTTCAACTGGGGCGGCTTTGGCGGTATGCACCGGGCCGATATCGACGCCCAGGGCAGTGCGATCATTGGCCCCACCGGCAGTGGCAAAACCACCCTGGTGGATGCACTAATGACCCTGCTCACGGCCAACCCCAAATACAACCTTGCCTCTACCGGTGGTCACGAAAGTGACCGAGATCTGGTCTCTTACGTGCGCGGGGTGAGTGGGCCAGGGGATGGCGGCGAAGGCCAGTCGCATATCGCTCGCCCCGGCAAAACCGTGACCGGCCTGGTGGCGACCCTCAGCAATGGCGAAAGCCTGGTTCGCATTGGCGCATTGCTTTGGTTTGACGGCACCAGCATGTCGCCTTCGGATATGAAAAAACTCTGGCTGTTCAGTACCGCCTCCGAGCACACCCTGTCGCGCTGGCTGACGCTGCAACAGGAAGGCGGTATGCGTGCTTTGCGCCAACTGGATAAGACCGAAACGGGTATCTGGACGTACCCTAGCAAAAAAGGCTTTCTAGCGCGGCTGCGGGATTTTTTTGAAGTGCGTGATAACGCCTTTAATCTGCTCAACCGAGCGGCAGGGCTGAAACAACTCAACAGTATTGATGACATTTTTCGCGAGCTGGTGCTGGATGACAACGCCCAGTTCCAGCGCGCACGAGAAGTAGCCGACAGTTTCGATGACCTCACCGCCATTCATGAAGAGCTTGAAATCGCCCGCCGTCAGCAGCGCTCCCTGGAGCCGATCAAGACCGGTTGGGAGAAGTACCTGCACAACCAAACGCAGCTTGATGACCAGGAAACACTCAGCCGGGTGCTGCCGGTGTGGTTTGGTGAGCAGGCGCATCGACTGTGGAAGGACGAGGCTACGCGCCTTCAGCAACACACTCAGCAGGCCGAGGCCGAGTGGGCGGCGGCCGAAGAACAGTACGCCCATCAGCACCAAAGCTGCGAGCGATTAAATGAGGCTTATCTACGTCTAGGCGGTTCAGACATCCAGACCCTGGAAGCGCTGGTCAGCGAGAAGCAAGCCAATCTGGAACGCTGCCGGCGCCATGCGGCCGAGTATCAGCGGCTAGCGCGCTCGCTCTCCTTTGACGATGCCCTGAGCCGTGAAGTAGTCGTCACCAACCAGATGCTGGCTGCCGAGCAGCGAGAGCAAACCGCACACGAGCTTGAAGCCGCCCAACAGGCCGCCTTTGAGCAGGGCAGCCAACGCTATCAGATGGAACGCGAATGCACGGAGCTGCACGAAGAGCTAGCTGAGGTAAAAGCGCGCCCAGGGTCGAATATTCCGGGCCGCTTTCAACAGTTCCGTGCCTTGCTGGCCGATGCCTTGTCGCTCACCGAAGACGACCTGCCATTTGCGGGCGAACTGGTGCAAGTGAAAGAGGGTGAGCAGGCCTGGCGCGGTGCCATTGAACGCGCCATTGGCAGCCACCGGTTGCGCATTCTGGTGCCGCCTGCTGCTACCCGCGAAGCACTCAACTGGATCAATAGCCGCCACAATGCCCTGCATGTGCGGATTCTGGAAGTGAAGCCCTCTCAAGGCCAAGCGCGCTTTTTTGAGGATGGCTTTACGCGCAAACTCGAGTACAAGGATCACCCCTACCGGGAAGCCGTCAAAGCGCTGTTGGCCGGGCTGGATAGACACTGCGTCGCGTCGCCAGAGGCGCTACAAGAAACGCCCCATGCCATGACGGTGGAAGGGCTGATGTCTGGTAAGGCGCGCTTTTTTGATAAGCAGGATCAAAAGCGGCTGAGTGACGATTGGCAAACCGGCTTTGATAACCGCGATCGGCTGGCAGCGTTAGGCGCGCAAATCACCCAGGCGGAAGAGCGGTTGCGCAGTGCCAAGGCGTCAGAGCAACAGGCGAAGGCTGCACAGACCCAACTTGAACAGCGGGCCGTGTCGCTAACAACCCTTGCAGAGTTGGACTATGCGCAGATCAACACGCCCCAAGCCGAGCGTGAATGGCAGCAGCAGCGGGATAAACTGGCGGCCCTGACGTCACCGGATTCCGATGCGTCGTTAGCCAAAAGCCAACTGGAAGATGCCCGGGCCGTCTTAGAGAAGCTGGAGCGGCAGAAACAGCACGCCATGAAGCATAGCCTTCAGTTGACTAACAGCTTGGAAGCGGCTCAAAAGGAACAAAACCGAGCGTTCCGCAGAGCAGAGATGGGCTTAAAGGAGGATGAGCGAGCGCTTGCCGACGCCCATTTTGCTAGCGTTCACCAACAGCAGCTGACGCAAATTGATGAGCTGGAGCGCCAAGCTGCCGCGCAGTTGCAACAGCAGCTCACTGCCCTTCGAAGCACCCAAAGCCGGTTGGAAAAAGAGCTGGTAAAAGCCATGTCGGATGCCCAGCGGGAAGACCGCGGGGCGTTATCTGAAGTCGGGCGGGAACTCGACGATGTGCCCGACTATCTGGAACGGCTCAAGGTGCTGACCGACGAAGCGCTGCCCGACAAGCAGAAGCGTTTTCAAGAATACCTGACCGACTCTTCCGACCAGGGTGTCTCGCAACTGCTGGCCACCATTGATGGGGAAGTCGAGCGTATCGAGGAGCGGTTGGAGGATCTCAATAACACCTTGCGGCGGGTGGATTTCCAGCGCGGGCGTTACCTGCAACTGGTGGCGAATAAGGTCGTCCATGAAAGCCTGCGGACGTTTACCCGAGCCAATACCGCGCT
Organism: Vreelandella salicampi; assembly: GCF_013415105.1. Lineage (GTDB taxonomy): Bacteria > Pseudomonadota > Gammaproteobacteria > Pseudomonadales > Halomonadaceae > Vreelandella > Vreelandella salicampi. The sequence continues at coordinate 146,157 of NZ_JACCDF010000001.1, read as the reverse complement.
CGCTTCTTCGCGATTTGTGGAGGATGGCGGTGAAAGCCAGTATAAAGCGTTGCAACATATTATCGGTCTGCTGCGTGATGCCTGCGAACGCCACCGTACATTAGGGTCGCGCGCGTTGTTGGATCCGCGTTTTAGACTCGAGTTTAAAGTCGCCATGATCGACCGCGCCGACGGTCATGTGATTGAGACCCGCTCGGGTTCCCAGGGGGGAAGCGGCGGCGAAAAAGAGATTATCGCCTCCTACGTGCTCACCGCCTCGCTGAGTTACGCCCTGTGCCCGGATGGCAGCCCTCGGCCGCTGTTTGGCACTATCGTGCTGGATGAAGCCTTTGCGCGCAGTTCGAATGCGGTGGCGGGGCGCATTATTGCCGCGCTTAACGAATTTCACCTCCACGCGCTGTTTATTACCCCCAACAAAGAGATGCGCTTGCTGCGCAAGCACACCCGCTCGGCGGTGGTGGTGCACCGCCGTGGCAATGCTTCCAGCCTTACGCCGATCAGCTGGCAGGCGTTGGATGAAGTCCGGAAACAGCGGCGAGAAACCCACCATGAAGTCCCCGAGTGATATTGCTGCTCGTCTGGCCAAGCAATGGCAGCAAGCGTTCTGGCGGGTAGAGCGGTTGTTATCCCCGGAGAGTTGGCCGCTGGTGCTTGCGATTGGCAAACCCAGCGGCCGCCAGTTTGCCGATCAGACCGGGCTGGTGCAGGCCCATGTACAGCGTTGGCGGCAAGTCACCGTTGGCCGGGTTGTATTTCAGGACATCAACTTCCGCGCTGCGGCTGACCCGGTGTCCCTCCCGGTGCAGTGGGTGTTGCATACGCCGTCTGAGTGGGCCGCCGCCACGGCGGATGCCGAGGTGCAGCAAGAGTTTGCGCTGCTGGAAACCCTGGTAGGAAGCGTCAACCAGCGTTACCAGGAGTTGCTGGTTCGCGAACGTAGCCTGTGGCGAAACAAGGCCATCAGCGAGGTTATCGACGCAGCGACCCTGGCGGATTCACTGCAACCGGGGATAGCACAAGGCCGACCGTTAAGGCTGCTCAAAGGGCTAGGGGTAGATACCAAGTTTATCCAGCGCCATGCCGCGTTACTCACCCGCCTGCTGGATCAGCGCTACGACGGCATGGTCAGCCAACAAGGGTTAAGCGGCTTTCTGGATGCTCCCGACGATAAAGATCACTGGCTGCTGGTGGTGCCATTGGAGCAGGGACTGCTGCCCTTTCAGCGCCAGCGCATCACCGCCAGAGAGCTGGCGGGTACTTACCTGCCAGGCTCGCGGGTCATAGTGGTCGAGAATGAGCAGTGTGAGCACTTGCTACCAACCATGTCCGGCACCGTGGCGATTCTTGGTGCGGGGCTGGATTTACACTGGCTGGCAGGTGGGGCACTCAACGCCAAAGCGGTCGCCTATTGGGGCGACATGGATACCTGGGGGCTAGTGATGCTGGCCAGAGCCAGGCAGTCGTTGCCCAGCATTACCCCATTAATGATGAGCGAGGCTCACTTCAAGGCATTTTGCCGCGACTGCGCAGTGCCGGAGCCGGTTCAAGCCGAGCTGCCGACCAGCGGCCTGAATCAACGCGAAGAGGCTTTTTTTCATTTTCTCAAAGCACAACCACAAGGGCGCCTGGAGCAGGAGTATCTGCCTGCCCAAGACGTACAGCGTGAGCTGCTGGGGTGGTTGGGAGGTTTTAGCTAATCGCTTGGTTTGCCGTGAACGATTGTGAGCGCCAGCTAGAATAAATAGATAAATGGTATAAATAGCCTGATGAAGCGCCACAGCGGAGAGAGCAATGCGTATTGGGTGGCTGATACGTAGTGGGTGGTCTAATCGGACGGGATGGTTGATCGTCGCAACCGCTATGTTGGTGGCGGGGGTATTAACCGCTGTCGCTTCCCATGAGCCATTCGAGGACAAACTGGTGCGTTTGGAAGCCCAGCGGGCGCTGCCCTCTATGGAGCCATCGCTACAGCAGGAGTCGCCGGAGATCAACGCGCTCTTTCTCAGCTATGCCGCCGATCAGGCGCTATGGATGAGCGCCTCGCTGGCGATTTTGCGTTACGGCGATGTGGCTCGCGAGGTGTTGCTGGAATACGGCCTATTACCCGAATTTCAGCAGGTGCTGATGCGCTATGGCGCCGACGCCGTACAGCCCATTAGCTACTTTCGCACCCACGATGTGGCCACGCTTCGGGCGCAACATTGGATTGACGAGCGTTATCAGGAGATTAGCCGTTGGTGGAGCGAAGAAAGTGCCAACACCAATGCGGCGTTCACCCCTTACCGCCGAGGGCAGATGGGTATCGCTCTGCTAGATGCCAATGGCCACGCGCTGCTCAACCAGTTTGTGGTCAGTGACCAAGGCGAGGTGGAGTGGCTGCAGGGTGAACGAGTGGTCGCGGGCCTGGGCGATTTCTTTACCAGCGGCCTACGCGATTTGGAGAGCCAGTGGCGGCGGGGCGATGATATTGGCGCCGCCGATTTAGGCTGGGCCGGTGTGGATCTACTCGTGATGGCCAGCACCGTCAAAGTGCTGCGGGCAGGCAGGGCCGCCCGTGCCGCCCGGGTAGGTAGCGTGGAAGTACAGGGCGCCCGTACTGGCTTGCGCCAGGGCGTACTAGTGAGTGGTGGGCGTTTTGCGGCCTTGCCTCGGATGGCCAAAGTTGCCGTGGTAGCGGGCACCGCCTATGTGGTCGTGCGCCATCCCAGCTTGGTGAGCGCGCTGGGCGCCAACCTCTCTACCTGGCTTGGCTGGCCGGTATGGGTTGGCCAGTTTCTCATTTGGCTGATCGTATTATTGCCGCTATTGATCATGGCGCGTTTTGTTTATCGCTGGCTACTGCTGCCGCTGTTGTGGTTACTGGTGCCGTTGATGCAACTGTGCTTTAAAGCCGCTAACAAGACGTTAACCGAACGTGCCAAGAGCAGAGCCGGTGAGCTTGGTTAAAAGAGTGGTTTTTACAATCACCAGTAACGCAAATGGGGCGGCCTTAAAGGCCGCCCCATTTGTTACCTGATGACTAATTGCGACGTTTATTCCGGCAGGGCATAGACCGCGATTTGATCGCCGACCTCAGCTTTTAGGATAGTATTGCCACCACCAATAAAGGCAACGTATTCGCGACCGTTGTACTCATAGACCGCGGGGTTTGATACCGAGGGCGCCTCGAGCTGGTCTTCCCATAGCTCCTCGCCGGTTTCAAGGGAGTAAGCGCGTACCTTGGCATCCATGGAAGCGCCAATGAATACAATACCTCCAGCCGTCACTGCCGGGCCACCGATGGTAGGCGAACCCCAGCTTTCGGGCATGAAGAAGCCATACTGCTGCGATGCCCCCACTGGGCGACGCCATTTCACGTCACCAGTGGTCATATCGAGGGCGACAAGCTCACCGAAGGGCGGTTCCCAACAGGGCATACCGAGCCAGTTCTGAGCGATTTCAAGGCGTATCCCGTAAGGGGCGCCTTCTTGGGGCGCAAAGCCGCTTTCGTTGCCCGAACCGCTATCCGCCTCTTCATAAGCCTCGCGATTATAGAGCTTCAGGTACTGGACAATATGAGAGGTGTTCACTACGGCAGTTTGGCTTTCAGGATCAAACGCTACGCCGCCCCACTGTACGCCCCCGGCAGTGATGGGGTAGCCAAGTGCCCCTTCGCCTTGGGTGGTGGGTGGGGTGTACATGCCTTCGTAGCTCAAGTCCTCCCACAGCGCCGAGCATTCACCGAAACCCACGGCATCGGCCAGTGCCCAGACATTGGGTTTTTCAGACTGATCAAGCAGCGGCGCCGGTTTGGTGGGGAAGGGTTGGGTTGGGGCGTAAACTTCGCCGTCGACGCTGCCGTCGCCACTGGGTACCGGACGTTCTTCAATTGGCCAGATGTCTTCACCGGTTTCGCGATTAACCACGAACAGAAAGCCCATCTTGGTTGCTTGGAGCAGTGCAGGTACCTCCTCGCCGTCCACCGTGATATCCATCAGGGTGGGAGCGGCAACCGTATCGTAGTCCCAGATATCATGATGAACCCACTGCCGTGACCAGACGACATCGCCGGTCTCGATATCTAGGGCAGTCGTTGAGGTTGCCAATGGCACCTCTTCGGTGCGATTGCCACCCCAGAAGTTCGGCGAGGGGGAAGAGACCGGCAGATAAACCAAGCCCCGCTCTTCGTCGGCGGACATATGCGTCCAAACATTGGCGGTACCGCTTTGCTCGCGCATCTGATCGGACAGTGCCTGGAACGTCCATTCGAGTTCGCCGGTACGGGCATTGAGGGCAAACACGGAACCGGGGGGAGCTTGTTCGTAAGCCCAGTCCATCCCCGCCCAGCCAAGGATCAAGCGATCACCGACGACTGTCGGTGGCTGCAGCAGCGATAACGGCCACTTGTCATGGGTATCATTCCACTGGTTGACGTCGAGCACGCCGTTATTGGCAAAGCTTGTGCACGGTTCGCCGCTATCGGCGTCGACTGCAAACAGCTGCGCGTCCATGGTGCCCATATAAACGATTTTCTGGCAGGCTTCGCCGTCTACCGGATCGTCCGCTTCCCAGTAGGCGACACCACGATTCTTCAAGGCGGGCTGGGTCAGGGCTTCAAGAGACGATTGGGTATCGAAACTCCACTTCTCTTCACCACTGGCAGGGTCAAGGGCGAGGATCCGATAGAACGGCGTGCCGATATACAGGGTATCGTTGGCAAACACTGGGGTCGCGGACCAAACGGTTGCGGGTAATTCGCCCGAACCATCTGCGACATCACCGGTGTGGACTTCCCAAACTTTCTCCAGTTCGCCGACGTTGTCGGCATTGATCTGATCGAGCGGGCTATATTTCTGGGCGTTGAGCTGGCCGTGAAAACTATCCCAGGTGGGTTCTCCAGGCACCAGCGGAATGGGGGCGGCGTCAGTCGCTTCTTCCTGCTCGGTGTTCTCCTGCTCATCTGGCTGATCCTGGGCCAGCAGCGGCATGGGTGTGAGACAAAGTGCCAGGGCGGAGAGCGTGCCCAAGCGTTGTGCGGCGGATATAAAAGTCGGCATGGGCGGCTCCTCAGGCTTGGGTGGGATGGACTTGTGATGATGGGCGAACCATATCGAGAATCAGGCCTATTAGACCGACAACCATCGCGACGCCAATCCACCACTGATGCAGAAGCAGCCCAGCGAGAAACGTACCGGCGAGACCCAGCAGAATAAGTACCCGTAGTGCGATGGAAGCACCACGACTTTTTATGACAGCGAGAAGCAGTGCCATTACCACAAGGGCAAGACAGGCCACAGTGGCCACAAGTGCACCAAGTGTCCCTGTGACCCCGGTCAATGGCGTGAAGTAGGCGTAGAGAGCGATAGCCAGCCCGGCAAGCGAAGCTATTAGCAGCACGATAGCGCCCAGTCGAGACGAGCGTGTTGTCGACATGGCATTATTCCCTCCTTGAAAATATTGGCATGACAATAAGACAAAAGCCTAAGAAAATGATTAACCCTATAACGGTAGCAGAGAACGTGATTTTTTCGACTCAGGCGCCGTATTTAGCTGTAAAAAGCGATCATTAAATCGGCGTTTTACTCCCTTCGCCGGGGATTTCACGTACTAGGCGCGGCATTAAAAACCCCGGTAAGTGATTGCGAAGCTCAGCAACTAGCTCTCGTGCTTCGCTATCCGGCACATCAAAATGTGCGGCGCCTTGAACGGGGTCTAAGACATGCAAGTAGTAGGGCAGCACCCCTGCTTCGAAAAGTCGTTCAGAAAGCGCGGCCAGGGTAGTGACGCTATCGTTCACATCGCGCAGCAGCACGCTTTGGTTGAGTAGCGTCGCACCGGCTTGTGTCAGGCGCGTGCAAGCATCCACCACTGCTTGGTCGATCTCGTTAGCGTGGTTGATATGCAGCACCACGACCTTTTGCAGGCGAGTGCTTTTCAGCCAGTCGAGCAGCAAGGTATCGACGCGGTCGGGAATCACCACCGGTAGCCGGGTGTGAATACGCAGCCGCTTAAGATGAGGGATCTGCTCTAACTCGCCGACAAGCCAGGCCAGTTGACGATCATTGGCGGCAAGCGGGTCGCCGCCGGAAAGAATCGCCTCCTGTATGGTGGTGTCGGCGCGCAGATAGTCAAGCGCTTGTTGCCACTGGGCCCGGGAAGGCGAGTTGTCGCTGTAGGGGAAATGGCGGCGAAAGCAGTAGCGGCAGTTGATGGCACAGTTAGGGCTGGCGATCAGTAGTACCCGGCCAGCATACTTGTGAATCAGGCCGCTGGCCGGCTGATGGTCGGCTTCCTCAAGCGGGTCGGCGACGTACCCCGGCAGGATGAGGGCTTCGTCGTCGAGCGGTAGCACCTGGCTCAGCAGTGGGTCCCCGGTGTCGCCTGGCGCTATACGCGACAAATAGGCGTCGGGCACGCAAACCTCGAACAGCTGATGCCCGGTGCGAGCGCCGGGCAGCCATTTATCGCTGAGCCCCAGGCGCTGGCAAAGGACCGCTGGGTCGCGAACCGCTTGCGAGAGCTGTTGTTGCCAGGACCCTGTTTGGCTCGTGGGGCCCTTGTCAGCAATAATGATGTTCTCCTGCAAAAAGCCCTCCTTCGGGTTATTATGCGCGCACTTATTCCAAAACGATCATTAGAGGCAAAGCGACACGTGGCGCCTCACGTTACTGAAACGCATCATTGAGAGGCAATATGGCGAACTATTCTACCAACGAATTCAAGGGCGGTTTGAAAGTAATGCTCGACGGCGATCCTTGCTCGATCATAGAGAATGAGCTGGTTAAGCCGGGCAAAGGCCAAGCCTTTAACCGCGTTAAGCTGCGTAATCTGATGACCGGCCGCGTAGGGGAGCGCACCTTTAAATCGGGTGATTCGTTAGAGGGTGCCGACGTCATGGAGTTGGAGATGGAATATCTCTACAACGATAGCGAAATGTGGTACTTCATGAAAACCGACGGTTCCTTCGAGCAGTATGCGGTGGAAAAGAAAGCGCTCGGCGACACCGAGAAGTGGCTGAAAGAGCAAGCGCCTTACACGGTAACGCTGTGGAACGATAACGCGATTCAGGTATCACCACCGAATTTTATCGAGCTTGAAGTGGTCGAAACCGATCCCGGCTTGAAGGGAGACACTGCCCAAGGCGGGTCCAAACCAGCAACGTTGTCTTCCGGGGCGGTGGTGCGTGTGCCACTGTTTATCAACGAGGGGGAAGTCCTCAAGATTGATACGCGCAGTGGTGAATACGTCTCGCGTGCCTAAGCGGCTCCAAGGACGCTTTATATTGACAGCCACGCCACTGCGCGTGGCTTTATATTTGGAGAGTAGCCAATGAAGGAAAATTGGCGACCGACGGCAGATATCGAGACATTGCGTGAGCGAGCCCGTTTACTGGCTAGCGTGCGCCGTTTTTTCTCTGCGCGCGAAGTACTTGAGGTGGAAACGCCGGTGCTGGGTCAGGGCGGTAGCACCGATGTCCATCTGGTCTCGCTTTCAACGATGGCGCGTACCGATAGAGGCCAGCGTCGGCTGTGGCTGCAAACCTCGCCGGAATTTCATATGAAGCGGCTGCTTGCTGCGGGCAGCGGTCCGATTTTCCAATTGGCAAAGAGTTTCCGCGACGGTGAAGTGGGTGCTCGGCACAACATTGAATTCACTATGCTGGAGTGGTACCGCCCGGGGTGTTCTTTGGCTGAAATGATCGATGAAACCGCCACGCTAGTAGCTACTATTCTGCCGCGTTTTCACGGTCCGGTGGTGCATTACCGTTACCGGGCGCTGTTTCACACCCATTTAGCGCTCGATCCGTTTACTACCTCGCTTGAAACGCTGAGAAGGCTGGCGGCGGAGCACGGCCAAATGTCGGCCCATACCTTGGCGGATGAAGGGCGCGATACCTGCCTGGACTTGTTGATGAGCATGGTGATTGAGCCCCATCTTGGGCGCAATGAATTAAGCGTGGTCGTCGACTACCCGGCGAGCCAGGCGGCGCTGGCGCGTCGCCATCAGGATGCTGACGGCGAGTGGGTCGCATCGCGCTTTGAGCTGTACCTGGACGGCATTGAGCTGGCGAACGGCTACGATGAATTGACCGACGCCGCCGAGCAGCGTGCCCGTTTCGTTGAGGACAACGCCGAGCGGCGTCACCTGGGGCTTGGCGAAGTAGATATGGATGAGCGGTTGCTTAGTGCTCTGGAGCACGGAATGCCGGAAAGCGCTGGCGTGGCGCTGGGCATTGATCGCCTGATTCAGCTGGCGCTGGGTAAAGCACGCCTGGAAGACGTGCTGACGTTCTCGACGCCGAACTGCTAGCGATTAAACATCGCCCAGCGCTTGGCCCATCTGCACCATACTGCCAGTTCGGGTATCTTCAAAATTGACCGGCTTGGCGAAGACCATGACCACCGTCGATCCAAGTTTGAAGCGCCCCATTTCGGCGCCTTTTTCCAGCGTGATCGGCTTATCGAAACATGTACGCTGCGGGGCGCCGGAAAGCGGCGTGATTTGCCCCGCCCATACGGTCTCAATAGCAGCCACAATCATCGCGCCGACCAGCACCATGGCAAGCGGGCCGCACTCGGTATCAAAGATACACACTAGACGCTCGTTGCGGGCGAAGAGATAGGGCACGTGCTTGGCGGTTGCTTCATTGACAGAAAAAAGCCGCCCCGGTACGTAAATCATCTCGCGCAACGTGCCGGTTATCGGCATGTGTACGCGGTGATAATCCTTAGGTGATAGATACACTGTGGCAAAACTTCCGCCGAGAAAGGTTTCTGCCAATTCGGCATCGCCGCCGAGCAGTGTCTGGGCCGAGAAGGTGTGGCCCTTGGCCTGCACCAGCTGCCCGGCGCGAAGAGCGCCGTATTGCGATAGCGTGCCGTCGGCGGGGCTAATGATGCCTTCCCCCATAGGGCGGGCATCTGCTTTCAGCGGGCGAGTGAAAAAGTCGTTGAATGTCGCATAAGCGGTGGGGTCGGGCTCCAGCGCTTGGCTCATGTCTACGTTAAAACGCCGGATAAAGGCGTTGATCAGCGTGTTTTTAAGCCACGGGTTGTCGCACTCGGCAAATTTACCCACTAGTCGGGAGAGGCCGTGGTGGGGCAATGGGTATTGCATCAACGCAAAGACTTTTTGGGAAACGGTCACGGTCGTGTTATCACTTTTTTTGATTGGTTCACTTCTCGATCAGGGTATCGTCGCGGTTGCCCCACTCGCCCCAGGAGCCAGCATAGCCGCGCATGTTATAACCCAGCGCCTTGCCCACCAACCAGGTGAAGCTGCTGCGGTGGTGGCTCTGGCAGTGGGTGGCAATTTCCATTTCCGCGGTTAACCCCATCGCTTCAAGCTCGGTGACAAGCTCGGCGTAGTCGCGGATGCGCAGATTGCGTTCGCGGTCCATCGCGTTGAGCCAATCCATATTGACCGCGCCCGGGATGTGACCTAAGTGCTTGTTGTTGCCCATTTCGCCGTTGTACTCGCCGCTTGAGCGCGCATCCCAGATGGCGAACTGTCTGTCGTCGAGCCGCTCTTTGATTTCGTCACAGGTAATAAGCACCTGCGGGTTAAGTATCTCGGCGTGATACTCGTTCGGCGTTGGGGCGCTGGGAGAAGTGCTTTCAGGAAGGCCTTCACCGCGCCACGCGTGAATGCCGCCGTTTAAGTAGGAGTAACGGGTATGGCCTATCAGTTCTAGTGTCCACAAAAGCCTCGCCGCCCAGCCGCCGCCTTCGTCGTCGTAGGCTACCACGTGGGTATCACGGGTGAGACCTAAAGCACTAAACAGCCGTGAGAGCGCTTCCACTTCGGGTACGTCATTGGGTACTGGCCCAGCACCATGCATCAGATGACGAAAATCGAGAAAAATCGCGCCAGGGACATGGCCTTCACCGTAGCTTTCAGCATTAGCTGGCACATCGATAATCAACAGCTCCGGTTGGTCAAGGTGTGCGTAAAGCTGCTCGGGCTCGACAATCAGCGGTAATAGGTTGGCTTCTGAGCCGTGCTGAGCAGAGGGGGAGGTGGCTGACATGGCGGAGCTCCTTTAGCGATCAGTGTCCAAGCTGGCGAGAATACGCCGGTAGCTGGCAAAACGTTGTGGATGAATCTTGCCTGCCTCCACGGCATTTAGTAAAGCACAGCCCGGCTCGTTGATATGGCGGCAGTCACGAAAGCGGCAGTGGCCCAGGAAAGGGCGAAACTCAATAAACCCGTCGGTCACCGTCTCTTCGTCAAGGTGCGTTAGCCCGAATTCGCGAATACCCGGGGAATCGATCAACTCGCCGTTGACCTTGTTTTCGTTGACCTTGTTTTCGTTGGCGCTGTTCTCGTTGTCCATGTTGGATTCATACAGGGTGTAGAGTCGGGCGGTGGTCGTAGTGTGCGTGCCTTTGCGTGATTCTTCAGAGAGCGCCCCTATGCGGAGGGTCTCCTCCGGTAGAAGGCGGTCAATTAGCGAGGATTTGCCTACGCCACTTTGCCCCACGAACACCGACGTTCGCCCGGCGAGCTGCTCGCGAAGAGCTGTCAAACCGGCCTCGGTGGCGGTTGTGGTGCGCACCACGGGGTAGCCAAGCGCTTGGTAGCGCGCTAGCAGCTCGCCTAGCTCGCCGTCGCCTTCCGGCAGCAGGTCAACCTTGTTGAGCACCAGCACCGGGGCAATGCCCGTGGCTTCGGCGGCGACAAGATAGCGATCAATCAGGTTGGCGTGGGGGGTTGGCTCCGTCGCGAAGACGATCAGGATTTGATCGATATTCGCGGCGACCGGTTTGAGCTGACCGCGCGCGTCGGGGCGTGTTAGCACGCTGTCGCGTTCGGTGCGCGCGACCACAACCCCTGAGCCATCTTGGCCAGCGCGCCAAATTACCCAATCGCCGGTCACCATCCCCTCAAGGTTGGCGCGTAGGTGGCAGCGCACGGGCGTACGCTCGGCATCTTGCACCTCTAAGGTGCGACCAAAGTGGGCGATCACGCGGCCGGGCTGCTCGGCGCCATACTCCCCGGCGGCGAGTTTCTCGGATTCTTCTACCCCGCGCTTTTCAGCCCGTTTTTCGCGTTCGGCTTGAATCTTTTCGACCCGCCAGCGCTGCTGCCGGCTTAATTTACGTTTGCTCATGGCCACCTGGTCGTCGGTACCGCTTATCAGTAAACGTGTCGATGAACACGTATTCAAACGGGTATTCATAGGTACAATAACGCGTATTGTACGGATTTTTATTTTGTTGGTGGGGCTATTTGGCCGCTATCGAGTGAAAGGGGAGTTGAGCATGAGCGAAACGCGCGCGCCACGCAAAGATTTGCTGGTTTGGATCGACCTGGAAATGACCGGCCTCGACCCACAGAAAGAGCGCATCATCGAGGTGGCCACGCTGATCACCGATGCTGAATTAAATGTCGTGGCAGAAGGCCCGGTCATCGCAGTAAAACAGCCTGACAACCTGCTGGACAGTATGGATGAGTGGTGCACCAAAACGCACGGAGAGTCGGGACTCACGGCGCGCGTTAAGGCGAGCCAAACCGATACCGCAAGGGCAGAGCGCGAAACGCTGGCGTTTTTGCAGCAGTACGCGGTGCCAGGCTCATCGCCCATGTGCGGCAACAGCATTCATCAGGACCGGCGTTTTTTAGAGCGCGAAATGCCCGAGCTGTTGGCCTTTTTTCACTACCGCAACTTGGATGTGTCGACTCTTAAAGAGCTTGCTAAGCGCTGGAATCCCGGCGCCACTGCCGGCTTTAAAAAACGCAATGTGCACTTGGCGATGGACGATATTAAAGAGTCTATCGATGAGCTGGCGCACTATCGCAATACTTTTTTGCGCGTGGATGTTACCTCCGACGAGGAGGAGTGAGCGCTAGGCTGTCGCGATGCGTGCGTGACGTTTTTGGCGCTGCTCGGCCAGCGCCCAGGCGACGTGCTCGCGCACTAAGGCATTGGGGAAGCTTCGGCGTGCCCAGAGTGCGGCGTCCACTGCCTCACTCCATGGGGCATTGCCCAACGCCACGGCGAGATTGCGCAGCCAACGAGGATAGCCGATGCGGCGGATCGCGCTGCCGGCGGTTTTGTCCAGAAATTCCTTTTCGCTCCAAGCGAAAAGGGTGAGGAGCTCAGCGCGGTCAAGATCGTGGCGCGGGTGAAAATCTGCTTCTTGCGTTGGTTGGGTAAAGCGGGTGAAGGGACAAAAGAGTTGGCAGTCGTCACAGCCGTATATGCGATTGCCCATAGCACGGCGGTATTCGAGTGGAATCGCGCCGTGAAGCTCAATGGTGAGATACGAGATGCACTTGCGCGAATCGACGACTTTATCCGCCACGATTGCCCCGGTGGGGCAAACGCGCTGGCAGGCATCGCAGCTGCCGCAGTGTTCGTGGGTGAAAGGTGGGTCAATCGGCAGCGGTAGGTCGGTGTAGAGCTCACCGAGGAAAAACAGTGATCCTGCTTTTGGGGTCAGCAGCATGGCATTTTTGCCAAACCAGCCGATGCCAGCTTTTTGCGCCAAGGCGCGCTCCATTACCGGAGCAGAGTCGACAAAGGCGCGGTAACCGAAGGAGCCGACCGCTTGTTCAATTTTTTTTGCGAGATAGGCTAAGCGTTTGCGCATCAATTTGTGATAATCGCGCCCTAAGGCATAACGTGAAATATAGGCACGCTCAGGCGTTTGGAGTTGCTTGACGTTTTCAACGTCAGCCGGGAGATAATCCATGCGAACGCTAATCACACGTTGTGTGCCAGGTTCCAACTCAGCAGGGCGAGTCCGCTTAGTACCATGTTTGGCCATAAACCCCATTTCGCCGTGGTAGCCGTGATCCAGCCACGTATTGAGGTACTGCTCGTGGTCGGCAAGCTCGGTGTCGGTAATACCGACCTGCTGAAAACCTAGTTCGCCACCCCAACGTTTGATGTCATCGGCAAGACCTGCAAGCGTCTCGGTTGAAAGCGCCTCAGGCTGGCTTGGCAAAGAAGGTTGATTGGCGCTGCTTTTGGGTTTAGCAGAATGAGATGCGCTAGGGTTGAGCATAATAGCGGTACAGCCGTAAACATGAGCACGCTATGCTAACGCTAACGTCACAGCATGCGAAAGGAGATTCCGTGAGCCTATTAAGATCCTCAACGCTCAGGCCGCTCTACACGGCCGAGCAGGTAGGTGAGTTAGACCGTCGCACCATCGCCAGTGGTATCGATGGCTTTGCTCTGATGCAGCGCGCGGCATCGAGTGCTTGGCATAGTTTTCGCGCTCGCTGGCCGCAAGCGCGCACGGTGAGCGTGTTGTGTGGCGGTGGTAATAATGGTGGCGATGGCCATGTGTTTGCCGCGCTTGCCGCACAGTCGGGGCTAAAGGTGCAGCGCGTCACGCTCAAGCCGATAAATGAACTCAAAGATGATGCGCTAAAAGCCGCTGAGCTAGCCACTGCCGCAGGCGTGGGCGATGATCCGTGGCACACCGATCTCGTGCTAAGCGGCGAAGTGATTGTCGATGCGCTGTTAGGCACTGGTTTGAACGGCGAGGTGGCCGGCCGCTTTCGCGACGCCATTCAGGCGTTGAACGCCGCCGCAAAGCCGGTGTTGGCGATTGATATCCCTTCAGGGCTTGCCGCTGATACCGGGGCGGTGCTTGGGGTGGCCGTTCAGGCCGCGTGCACGGTGACCTTTATTGGTGACAAAATCGGCCTCCATACGGGCGATGCACCGGCGTATATTGGCGAGATTGACTTTCGCCCGCTGGGAGTGAAGTCGCAGGCCTATTTTGATATCCCGCCGACGGCTTGGCGCTTAAACGAAAGCCTGCTGGCAGAGGCGTTTAAGCCGCGCCTGCGTACAGCACACAAGGGTGATATGGGCCATGTGTTGGTGCTGGGTGGCGCGCCGGGGTTTGGCGGTGCGGCGTTATTAGCGTCTCAGGCGGCCGCGCGGCTTGGAGCGGGTAAGGTCAGCCTGGCGACAGCGCCCGAGCATGTGGTGGCAAGCCTGATGCGTTGCCCCGAGGTGATGGCTCACGGCGTACGGGGTGCGGCAGAGCTAGGTGAGCTGCCTGAGCAAAGCGATGTCGTGGTGGTAGGGCCTGGCCTTGGCCAAGGGGCATGGGGGCAGGCGATGTTGCAAAGCGCACTGAATACCGACAAGTCACTCGTGATCGATGCCGATGGGCTTAACCTTTTAGCCAGCCACTGGGCGGATACCCGTCGCGAAAACTGGGTGCTAACGCCGCACCCGGGCGAGGCCGCCCGGCTACTCGGTATCAGCCCTACAGAGGTGCAGGCTGATCGGCCCGCTGCGGCACGCGCGCTGCAGCAACAGCGCGGCGGCACGGTCATCTTAAAAGGCGCCGGTACGCTGATCGCAGGGCCGAGTGGCCTTTTGGTTTGCCCGTATGGCAACCCGGGAATGGCCAGTGGCGGCATGGGCGATGTGCTAAGCGGTATGCTGGGGGCGCTAATAGCGCAACGACACGAGAATGAAGAGAGCGTTTGGCTGGCGACGCTAGTCCATGCGTTAGCCGCCGATGCAGGTGCTGCAAAACACGGTGAGCGTGGCTTGCTGGCCAGTGATCTGGCATCCTATGCATGCTCATTAATCAATCCATGAGGTCTGCTCTCATGCAGGTGACGCTGCCCAATGAAGATGCTCAGGTTGCCTTTGGTGAAACGCTTGGCCGCGTGCTTCAAGGGCGTGGGCGCGTTTACTTAGAAGGTGATTTGGGCGCGGGTAAAACCACCCTGACTCGAGGGGTATTGCGGGCGTATGGCTATCAAGGGGCGGTCAAAAGCCCAACCTATACGCTGATTGAGCCTTACGAACTTAACGACCAGCGGCTTTATCACCTGGATTTATACCGCCTAGGGGACCCTGAAGAGTTGGAATTTATCGGCGGGCGCGATGTATTAGATGATGAGGCCTTGTGTCTGGTTGAGTGGCCAAGTCGCGGCGAGGGCTGGCTCCCTGAGGGGGATTTGCACATTCACTTGTCAGTGGCAGATATTGGCCGCGTGGCGAGCGTTAGTGCCGAAACAGAGCGTGGGCAGCAGTGGCTTTCCGCGTTGGAAAAAGCATGGGAGTCACCGGTTGGCACAAAATAGCGAGCAGTTATGACAAGGCGACTTGCAAATAGCCCATCCCGCGTATGGCGCAAGGCGCTAGCCTTGGTGGTGCTTATCACCGTTAGTGCCGCAAGCCTTAGCGTAAAGGCGGCTAACGTTGAGAGTATGCGCCTTTGGGCGGCACCCGATCACGCACGGCTTGTATTTGACCTTTCTGGGGCCGTTGAGGCGAATGTCTTTAGCCTTGATTCGCCCTCTCGGCTGGTGATCGATATAGACTCGAGCCGGCTAGCTACCGATGCCAGCACGTTGCCGCTAGATGGCAGTGCAATTTCTGCCGTAAGGACGGGTAAGCGTAACGGCGATGATTTGCGCGTTGTGCTCGAACTTAATCGGAAGGTTGAACCACGTCACTTTACGTTGCCTCCCAACGATCAGTATGGTCACCGCTTGGTGGTGGATTTGGAATACCCCGGGGAAAATGCCATAGAAAATCCCATCGACCCGATTGAGTCGATGATTCGCGAGCAGGAAATTGCGGCCCAACGCGCTAGTGCCCAGCGCGACATCAACGGTAATACGTCAACCGCACCTGAAGACACCACGGTGCAAAAAGCACAACCGCACCCCAAACGCGATATTATTATCGCCATTGACGCTGGCCACGGAGGCGAAGACCCCGGGGCGATTGGGCCTAGCGGCACCCGCGAAAAAGATATCGTGTTAGAAATCAGCCGACGCTTGGCCGATAAGGTCAATGCGACGCCCGGCTTTAAAGCGGTACTGATTCGCGACGGTGACTACTACATTGGCTTGCGTCAGCGCACCCAACTTGCCCGCGAGCAAAAAGCCGACTTTTTTGTTTCCATTCACGCCGATGCGTTTTCCAGCCCGCGCCCGCAAGGGAGTTCCGTTTACGCGCTGTCTCAACGAGGGGCTACTTCCGAGACGGCTCAGTGGTTGGCTAACAGCGAAAACCGTGCTGATCTGATCGGGGGTGTCGATGGAAACCTTTCTCTGCGCGATAAAGACCAGGTGCTCCGCGGTGTGTTATTGGATTTGACCATGACCGCTACGCTTAACGATTCGCTATCGATTGGCGGCCAAGTACTGGATCAACTCGGCCGGGTTAATCGGCTGCATAAATCTCGCGTTGAGCAGGCGGGCTTTATGGTATTGAAATCACCCGATATCCCCTCATTACTGGTGGAAACAGGGTTTATTTCCAATCCGGGTGAAGAGCGTCGTTTGAAAAGTGCGAGCCATCAAGAGCATATCGCTAAGGCAATTCTTAATGGTGTGAAAGGGCACTTTGAGCGTCATCCACCGCCGACGAGCCTGCTCGCCTGGCAGCGCGACAACCAGCGTGGCCCACTCGGCGACGAGTATCGTATTCAATCCGGTGATACGCTCTCAGCGATTGCGGTGCAGCACGGCGTGCCGGTGAGCCATCTGAAACAGGCCAACGACCTTAATGGCGATGTAATTCGTGTTGGTCAGGTGTTACGCATCCCCAACTCTTAAGGAAATGCGCGTTTTTTTGTTAACCGTTTTGAGGTAACCGTGTCCGAAACGACCGCCACTCACGCGTCCCGTATCCATGTTCTCGACCCGCGCCTGACCAACCAAATTGCCGCTGGCGAAGTGGTCGAGCGTCCGGCATCGGTAACCAAAGAGTTGCTGGAAAACGCCATTGACGCCGGTAGCCGGCGAATTGAACTAGACGTTGAGCAGGGTGGTGCACGCTTGCTTAAAGTGCGCGACGACGGCGTGGGTATCGGGGAGGAAGATTTACCCTTGGCGCTTGCACGTCATGCAACCAGTAAAATTGAAAGCCTGGAAGATTTAGAGGGCGTTAGTTCGCTGGGCTTTCGCGGTGAGGCGCTCGCGTCGATTAGCTCGGTGTCGCGCTTGGAGTTGATCTCCAACGCCTCAGACGACCCACGCGATGGCTGGCGCGTGGTAGCGGAAGGACGCGGAATGGAAGCGCGCGTTACCCCCGCACCGCATCCGCGAGGGACTAGCGTGAGCGTGCGGGATCTTTTCTTTAATACGCCCGCAAGGCGCAAGTTTCTGCGAACGGAAAAGACCGAATTCGCCCATGTCGAAGAGGCATTTCGGCGCCAGGCGCTTTCTCGCTACGATATTGCCTGGGTGCTGCGTCACAACCAAAAAACCGTGCATCAGTTACCCCCCGGAGATTCCCCAGCGGCCCGCGAGCGGCGCATTGCGTCACTGTTAGGTAAAAACTTTATTGAGCATGCCCGCTTTATCGAGCGCGAAGCGGGGGCGCTGCGGCTTTCCGGTTGGGTGGGGTTACCCACGCATTCGCGCGCCCAGGCGGATCAGCAGTACTTTTTTGTTAACGGTCGCGTGGTGCGTGATCGCTTAGTGGCGCACGCGGTACGCCAGGCTTACCGGGATGTGCTCTACAACGGACGCCACCCGGTGTTTGTACTCTATTTGGACTTGGACCCCGACGTGGTCGACGTTAACGTACACCCGACCAAGCATGAAGTGCGCTTTCGCGATGGGCGCATGGTGCATGACTTTTTGTACTCCAGTTTGCACCACTGTTTGGCGCATACACAGCCGGTTGCTGAGAATTTCGTAGGCGAAGAAAATGACTCATCCTCCGCTGCCGAGCAGGCTCAAGAAAACAGTACGCTAGCGGCTGAGCCATTAGCGGCAGCTCATCGCTGGGAGCAGCAGGGTATCGCGCTAACGCCTGAGTCAGATCGAAATCCGGGGGCGGCGCGGGTTCGCCGTTTTATGCAGGGCTATCAGGCACTTCATCCCGATCACGAAGAGACACTGCTCACGCCTCAAGCAACGGCCGAAGCCGCTTCTCCGAACGCTGTGCGCGAGGTGGCGGTAGCCCCCAACATGCCGGCGCACGATCCTGCGGCTGCGCCGCCACTCGGCTACGCGTTAGGGCAGCTGCACGGAGTGTATATTCTGGCGCAAAATCGTGACGGCCTGGTGCTGGTGGATATGCACGCGGCTCATGAACGCATCGTATACGAGCGGATGAAGCACCAGTGGGTGCAAAACGGCATAGACACCCAGCCACTGCTTGTTCCAGTGTCGCTAGCGGCTAGTCTTGCGGAGGTGGCAACGGTAGAGAATGAGCACGAATCCATCGCTAAGCTCGGTGTGGAGCTTGATATCGCCGGACCCGAAACGCTGTTGGTGAGGCAACTTCCAGCGCTTCTGGCACAAGCCGATCCTGAGCCGCTTGTGCGTGAGCTTTTAGAAGAGCTGGCACACTTTGGTCGCTCCCAGCAGGTAGAAGTGCGTATCCATACGCTGCTTTCCACCATGGCGTGCCACGGAAGCGTCAGAGCGAACCGCCGTCTCACACTTGATGAAATGAACGCTTTACTGCGCGATATGGAGCGCACTGAGCGTAGTGACCAGTGCAACCATGGCCGCCCAACCTGGACGCAAATGGATATGAAAGCGCTGGATAAACTGTTCTTACGTGGGCAATGACCCAGGAGTCGCGTTTAGCATGAGCGATTCTCGCCCTTTGGCCGTTTTTCTCATGGGGCCGACCGCTGCGGGTAAAACCGATGCGGCCATTGCGCTATACGAGCGTTTAGGCTGTGAGCTGATCAGCGTCGATTCCGCCATGGTGTATCGCGGCATGGATATTGGCAGTGCCAAGCCTAGCGCTTTGGAACTTAAGCGCGCGCCGCACCGTCTGATCGATATCCGTGACCCGGCCAACCCGTATTCAGCGGCAGATTTTCGACAAGATGCGCTCTGTGAGATGCGACAAATTAGCCAGTCAGGGAAAGTACCGCTGCTCGTGGGTGGTACCATGCTCTACTTCAAGCAGCTAGTAGACGGTGTGGCGAACCTGCCGGCCGCATCCCCTGAGATTCGCACGCAGCTCGACAAGCGTTGGCGGGAGGAGGGGCTTTTGGCGCTTCATCGCACCTTGGCGGAGGTTGATCCCGAAGCGGGGAAGCGAATACACCCTAATGACCCGCAGCGTACCCTGCGTGCGTTAGAGGTGTATTACGCCAGCGGGCGACCAATGAGCGAACTCTGGGCCGAGCAAGAGGCTTCGACTTTTCCGTGGCGTGTGGTATCGATTGCTCTGGCGCCGGAAAATCGTGGGGTGCTGCATCAACGCATTGCGCAGCGCTTTGCCTTAATGCTAGAAGAGGGCTTAATTGACGAGGTGGCCGCCCTTAAGCAGCGTGATGACTTGCATTTGGGGTTGCCGGCAATGAAAAGTGTTGGCTATCGTCAAGTGTGGGAATACTTAGATGGCGAGATAGACCACACAGCGCTTTTAGAGCGTGGCGTTATCGCCACTCGCCAGCTGGCTAAGCGCCAGCTTACTTGGCTAAGGCGTTGGAAAGAGCTGCACTGGGTTGATTCACAACACACCCATGCGTTAGATAACGTACTGAAACTCGTGCGTGAAAGCGGTGCTTAGCGTAAGATAGTCTGTTCATAGCAAATGTTTTCGAGCGGCCGGCTTTGCCGACCTTTCGGGTAACAAGATCAACCAACCCCAACGACAGTTTTAGGGAGAGTAACATGTCCAAAGGGCAGTCCCTTCAAGACCCATACTTGAATATTTTGCGCAAGGAGCGCATTCCGGTCTCCATCTTTTTGGTGAACGGCATTAAGCTGCAGGGCCAAATTGAGTCATTTGACCAGTTTGTGATCCTGCTCCGTAACACCGTCAGTCAGATGGTTTACAAACATGCCATTTCGACCGTGGTCCCATCTCGCAACGTTCGCTTGCCTGCTCAAGACCCGGCAGCAGCGGATGCCGAGATTTAATGCCACACGAAGTAGGCAAACAGTCCATGAGGTATTGATTGTTTTTTGAGCGCCCCGACGCCGGTGAAACGGCTGTACTCGTGCATGTCGATTTTCATGATGAGCGCGAGCGTGAAGATGCCGGTGAGTTTCTTGAGCTCGTTCGTTCTGCTGGTGCAGTGCCAGCGACGCTGCTCACCGCTAGCCGTCAACGCCCCGATTCGAGAACGTTTATCGGTTCAGGAAAGCTTGAAGAGCTGCGAGCGATGCTTGCGGCTCATCAAGCTGAGCTGGTGATTTTTAATCACGGTTTAAGCCCCTCGCAACAGCGTAACCTGGAGCACGAGTTAAAGTGTCGGGTGCTGGATCGCACGGGATTGATCCTGGACATCTTTGCGCAGCGGGCTCGAACACACGAAGGCAAGCTGCAGGTCGAGCTTGCTCAGTTAGAGTACATGTCCACGCGCCTTGTGCGAGGGTGGACACACCTTGAGCGGCAAAAAGGCGGGATTGGTCTTCGCGGCCCGGGTGAAACGCAGCTGGAAACTGACCGTCGCCTGTTGCGCGCGCGGATCAAAGCGATTCATAAGCGCCTGGATAAAGTACGTAGCCAGCGCGAGCAGAGTCGCCGCGCCCGTTCTCGTGCTGAGATTCCCAGTATTTCACTCGTGGGTTATACCAACGCGGGCAAGTCAACGCTGTTTAATTCTCTTACCGATTCAACGGTGTATGCAGCAGACCAACTTTTTGCCACGCTAGATCCCACACTTAGGCGCTTGGAAATCGACGATGTCGGTCCGGTGGTTATGGCTGATACGGTGGGATTTATCCGTCATTTGCCCCACAAGTTGGTAGAGGCCTTTCAAGCCACGCTGCAGGAAGCTGCAGATGCTACGCTTTTGGTGCATGTGATTGATGCCGCCGATCCTGATCGTGACGTTAACGTAGAGCAGGTCGAGCGCGTGCTGAAAGAAATTGGCGCCGACGACGTGCCCATGCTCAAGGTCATGAATAAAATTGACCAGTTGGACAGCGCGCCGCGTATTGAGCGCGACGGCAACGGTATGCCAGAAGTGGTGTGGGTGTCGGCGCAAGAACGGCGCGGATTAGATCTGCTGGAGCAAGCGTTTAGTGAGCGTCTTGCCGATGATGTCATTGATTTTTCTATGACACTGGACCCCGAGCAGGGCAAGTTGCGTGCGAGGCTGCATGAGCTAAATGCCGTTCGAGAAGAGTTCTTTGACGAGCAGGGGCGTTCGGTGTTGGAAGTGCGCTTGCCTCGACGTGACTTTAATCAGCTAATGGCGCAGCTTGGCGAACGCGCCAACACCTATTTACCTGAAATATTGCAAGAACCCATAGAGTGGTAAGTCACATTTACATAGTATTTTGTAATGAATTTGTATAAGTTTTTGCAGCAACAATGGCGATTTGCACAGCGGCGTATTACGTCGCAGGTGCAGCTGAATACCTAGTGGAGAGAATATATGGCCTGGAATGAGCCCGGTGGTGGCAACCAGCACGACCCTTGGAGTGGCGGTGGCCGACGCGGTAGCGGAAGCGACGGCGACGGCAATCGTGGTGGCAACAACGGAGGGAACAACCAAGGACCTCCGGATCTTGATGAGGCGTTGAAAAAGTTTCAGGACAAACTCAACGGCATGTTGGGTGGCAAGGGTAAGAAAGGTAACGGTGGTGGCGGTAAAAAAGGCGGTGGTGGCAACAAACCGCGTAACGTCTTTGCCTTGCCGGGCCTTCTTATTGTGGTCGCGCTAGCGATTTGGGCGGCTTCTGGTTTCTACTTGGTGGATCAATCAGAACGCGGTGTGGTACTGCGTTTTGGTAAGTACCAAGAAACCGTAATGCCCGGTTTGCAGTGGAATCCGCCGTTGATCGATGACGTGCGCATGGTGAACGTCACCCGTGTGCGTTCGTTAACGCAAACTAAGTCGATGCTGACCCGCGATGAGAACATTGTTGAAGTGGAGATCTCGGCACAATACAGAGTGGCTGATCCACGTAATTATGTTCTTAACGTACGTGATCCGAGTCTCTCTATCGCAAATGCGCTCGATTCCTCGCTGCGCCACGTCGTAGGGGGAACGGACATGATTGAGATACTAACCTCCGGGCGTGAAGTGCTAGGTAGCTCGGTGGCGAGTCGACTGCAAAACTATCTCAACACTTACGGCATCGGCATTGCGCTGCAAACGATCAATATTGAGTCAACGGCTGCGCCTGATCCTGTTATTGATGCCTTCGACGATGTTATTCGCGCGCGTGAAGACAGACAGCGGATCATTAACGAAGCCATCGCGTATGCCAACTCGGTAATCCCCGAAGCACAAGGTCAAGCGCAGCGCATCATTGAGCAAGGCCAAGGGTATCGCGAATCCGTCGTGGCAGAAGCACAAGGTCAAGCCAACCGCTTTAATTCGCTGCTTGGCGAGTATCAGAATTCCCCCGAGATCATGCGTGAGCGTATGTACCTTGACTCTCTTCAAGAAGTCTACGAAGGAACACCGAAAGTCCTTATGGACGTAAGCGAAAATGCGCCGCTGATGTATCTGCCGCTGAATCAAATAAATGGCGGCAGTAGTGGTGTTCCGTCTAACCAAGGCAGCAGTAACAGTCTCGATCCGCGTGTGCTAGAGCGCTTAAGCAGTGGCCAAAGCAGCCAAAATAGTAGCAGTGGATCATCTTCGAACAGCAGTAACTCTATTCGCAGGGAGGGCCGGTAAATGATTAATAATCGTTCCCTGCTGATCGTTGGTGGCTTGGCTGCGGTCGCCTGGTTAGCCAGCAACAGTTTGTACGTCGTGGATGAAACCGAACGCGCGGTGAAGTTGCGCTTTGGCGAAATCATCGAAGAGAACATCCAGCCGGGTCTGCATGTGAAAGTGCCGATTACGCAAACGGTGCGTACATTTGATACGCGCTTGTTGACGCTGGATACCGATACAAGCCGTTATCTCACGCAAGAGCAGAAAGCGGTAATTGTGGACTCCTACGTTAAGTGGCAGATTGTTAATCCGACGCGTTACTACGAGGCCACCTCTGGCGACGAAATGGTCGCTGAGCGTCTGATTCAGCCGCGTGTTGATGAGGGTTTGCGTAATGAGTTTGGCCGCTTGAATTTGCAGCAAATTATCGCTGAGCGTCGCGATGACCTAATGACAGGGCCGACCGAAGAACTCGACGAGCTCATGCGTGAGGAGCTGGGCGTTGCGATACGCGATATCCGCATCAAACGGATTGACCTGCCCGATGATGTGACCTCCGCGGTATTCGAGCGAATGCGCTCTGAGCGTGAACGGGAGGCGCGTGAATGGCGTGCGCAAGGCCGAGAAGAGTCTGAACGCATTCGCGCTAATGCGGATCGCCGTCGTCAAGTCCTTCTTGCCCAGGCTAACGAACGCTCCGAAACGTTGCGCGGTGAAGGGGATGCACAAGCTGCGTCTATCTTTTCACAGGCGTACAGCCAAGATCCCGAGTTTTTCTCTTTCTGGCGCAGCTTAGAAGCGTATCGTGAGAGTTTCTCGGGCGATGACAGCTTGTTGGTGCTAGAACCAGATAGCGAGTTTTTCCGCTACCTTAACAGCCCTTCGTCTAGCAGTGATGCAGAGTAGGACTGTGTAACGCAGTCTGTACCGGGTGGGCCTTGAATGCGGGGTTCATCCGGGCGCCAAACATGATAGACTTTGTCAACCGGGCGTCGCCCGGTTTTTTTGTGGCCCGGTTTCTGTGACTCAGGCTTTACGACGCAGCCTTTTTTTGGCCCGTTTTTTTGTCGTCTGATTTTTGTCGCTAGTACCGTAAGCTTTTATTGTCGTCTCGCAGGATTGTTCATATGACCATCGCTGACCGCTGGCTATTGCCCGACGGCATGGATGAGGTGTTACCGCCTCAGGCAAGCCGTATGGAAGAGCTGCGCCGTACGCTGCTGGATCTCTATCATGGCTGGGGGTACGATCAAGTCATGCCGCCTCCCGTGGAGTTTCTAGATTCGCTGCTAACGGGCACCGGTACCGACCTGGATTTGCAAACCTTTAAGCTCACCGACCAGCTGACAGGTCGCATGATGGGTGCAAGCGCCGATGTGACGCCCCAAGTGGCGCGTATGGACGCCCACTCGCTGCGCCGCCAAGGGCCGGTACGGCTTTGCTATTGTACCAATGTGCTACGCGCAAAAGCGGATCAGCATCAAGGCGGTCGTAGCCCGGTACAGGTCGGCGTTGAGCTTTTTGGCCACGCAGGCTTAGAGGCGGATAGTGAAATTATTCATCTCGCGCTGACGAGTTTAACCGCCTCAGGCGCGTGCGAAATTCACCTCGCCCTGGGTCATATTGGCATCTACCGTAGTCTGGTCGAAGCGGCGGAACTTAATCACGACCAAGAGCGTGCTCTATTTGACGCCCTGGCGTTAAAATCGCCGGGGGCGCTCGCTGAACAAGTAAGCGCAAGTGTTGCCGACCCGGCCTTGGCCGCCATGTTTAATGCCTTGGGCGAGCTGCACGGGGATATCGGCGTATTACAACAGGCGCGCGATGTTTTTGCTGGTGCGCCGGTGTCGGTCAAAACCGCACTTGACGAGTTAGATGCCCTCTACCAGAGCGTGTTGGCGAATTTTGAGGTGGATATCTACGTGGATCTGGCTGAGCTACGTGGCTACGAATACCACACGGGTATGATGTTTGCTGCTTACGTGCCAGGCTACGGCAAAGCACTGGCGAAAGGCGGCCGCTACGACGATACAGGTAGAGCCTTTGGGCGAGCACGTCCTGCAACGGGGTTTTCGATGGATCTTAAGCAGCTTGCTTCCCTCGCCCAGGCTTCGCCGACAAAGGGCGCCATCTGGGCGCCATCACAAGCGGATGAAGCATTAAGCTTAGCGATTGCCTCATTACGTGAGCAGGGTGAACGTGTAGTACAGGCGCTGCCAGGGCAGCGTACCGGGCCGGCGGAGCACGGGTGTAACCGCCGACTTGAGTTTATCGACGGTCGTTGGCTGCCAACGACACTGGCACAAGAGACGAGAGCATAATGGGCAAGAATGTCGTAGTACTAGGTACCCAATGGGGTGACGAAGGTAAAGGCAAAATTGTTGACCTGCTGACAGAGTCGGCGTCAGCGGTTGTCCGCTTTCAAGGGGGGCACAATGCCGGTCATACACTGGTGATCGACGGGGAGAAAACCGTTCTCCACTTGATTCCTTCCGGTATCTTGCGCCCTGATAAAACCTGCGTTATTGGCAATGGTGTGGTGCTCTCACCAGAAGCGCTGATTAAAGAGATCCGCGAGTTGGAAGACAAGGGCGTACCCGTACGCAAGCGATTGCGCCTGTCGCCCGCATGCCCTTTGATTTTGCCTTACCACGTGCGTCTTGACCAGGCGCGGGAAAAAGCCCGCGGCGTGGCGAAGATTGGAACAACCGGCCGCGGCATTGGCCCTGCTTATGAAGATAAAGTGGCGCGTCGTGGCTTGCGCCTGGGCGACATGATGCACCGTGAGCGTTTTGCTTCGAAGCTAGGTGAGGTGCTGGACTACCATAACTTCGTGTTGACTAATTATCACGGCGAAGCCGCGGTAGACTTCCAAGAAGTGCTCGATAGCGCCATGCAAATGGCGGAAGAGCTACGTCCAATGGTGGGCGATACCGTGGGGCTTGTGCACAACCTGCGCAAAGAGGGTGAAAATATCCTGTTTGAGGGCGCGCAAGGTTCGCTACTTGATATCGACCACGGCACATATCCTTTTGTGACCAGTTCCAATACTACTGCCGGCGGTACTGCGACAGGCTCAGGTGTTGGGCCGCTTTATCTGGACTACGTGCTGGGTATCACCAAAGCGTATACCACGCGCGTGGGATCTGGCCCGTTCCCGACCGAACTCTTTGACGAGCATGGTCGCCACTTAGCAGAGAAAGGCCATGAATTCGGCGCTACTACGGGGCGTCCACGTCGTTGTGGCTGGTTCGATGCCGTGGCACTGCGCCATGCGGTGCAGATTAACTCGGTTTCTGGGATATGTTTGACCAAGCTTGACGTGCTTGATGGTCTAGAAAATATACGCGTTTGTATCGGTTATCGCAGCAAAGACGGTGATGTGCTGGATACGCCGGTGGATTCTGAAGGTTACGAAGCGATTGAGCCGCTTTACCAAGATTTACCCGGGTGGAAAGAATCCACCCTGGGAATCAAGCGTGTGGAAGATCTGCCCGCTAATGCGCGCTCTTATATCAGTTTCCTAGAGGAGCAGGTGGGTACCAGTATCGATATTATTTCCACCGGCCCGGACCGTATGGAAACCATCGTGCTACGCAATCCATTCGACTAGCGTCTGCTCGTCGTACGCTAGCCTTTCCTCAATAGTCGATACCGCGCCGTGCCTGAATCCCGTTATTAAAGGCATGGCGCACTTCCTGCATTTCCGTCACGGTATCGGCCATCGCCACCAGGTCCCGGTGGGCGTTACGCCCGGTAATGATGACTGTCTGCTCGTGTGGGCGGTTCTCTAGTGCTTGCTTGACTGTCTCAATATCCAAATAGCCAAACTTCAGCATGTAGGTGATCTCATCGAGTACCACGAGATAAACGTTGGGGTCTGACAGCATGCGGGCGGCCTCTTGCCAAACCTCTTGGCAAGCGCGGGTGTCTTCTTCGCGATTTTGTGTATCCCAGGTAAAGCCCGTTGCCATGATCGCGACCTGAAGATTGGCATCGTCTTCTAGGCGATTACGTTCACCACACTCCCACAAGCCTTTAATGAACTGCACTACGCCCACCTTGTAGTCATAACCTAGCGCGCGCGTAACGGTCCCCCAAGCAGCAGTGGTTTTGCCTTTCCCATTGCCGGTATTAATGAGTAGCAACCCGCGCTGCTCGGTGGCGCTGGCGACTTTTTCATCGACGCGGGTTTTGAGTTTTTGCATTGACGCTTTATGGCGCGAATCGCGATCACTCATATGTTTGACTCCTGGATGTGAAAATTGGCAGCTAGTATGCATCAGGGTACGATGGAAATGCATCCTGCAAGATAGGTTTTGTATAGAAAATTTTCTTCTCTACGCCTTATTTATAAAATATTTGTCCAATAAAACTGTTTTCATTATCAAGACGGTGAATGAGAAGATTGGCAGGTAAGCGGGTAGCTGCTCTAGAATGGTGGGCTATCTTTATCCAGGAATTGTCATATGCCCTCGTTTGATATTGTGTCCGAGTTCGATCAACACGAAGCCACCAATGCGGTTGACCAAGCTAACCGCGAGATCCAGTCGCGTTTCGATTTCAAAGGTGTTGATGCCAGCTTTCGTCTTGAGGGCGATAGCGTCCACCTTGAAGCCGAAGTCGATTTCCAGCTTAAGCAGATGCTCGATGTTCTTCGCAACCGCTTGATTGCCCGCGGTATTGATGCACGATGCATGAATGTCAAAGAGCCGGAGCTTTCCGGTGTCAAAGCACGTCAAACGGTGACGCTTAAGCAAGGGCTAGATGCAGCGGAAGCGAAAGATGTCGTTAAGCGCATCAAAGCGAGCAAAGCCAAGGTACAAGCGCAAATTCAAGGTGAAAAAGTCCGCGTGACGGGTAAAAAACGTGACGATCTGCAAGGCATCATGGCGCTACTGAGAAGTGAAGAAGGGCCCGATTTGCCGCTGCAGTTTGATAATTTTCGCGATTAACGCGTCTCTTGCGCGATTGCGCGATTGCGCGATTGCGCGATTGCGCCATTGGCCTATGTCGCGCCACTATTTCACGCTTATATCTAATCGTTGTCTCTAACAAGGAGTCATGCATCATGTCCGCCCCCCAGCCGGTTTATCTTAGTGACTACCAGCCGCCCGCCTATTGGGTTACCCATACCGAGCTGACGTTTGATCTTGACCCCGCCCAAACGCGTGTTAAAGCGCGTTTATCCCTTGAGCGTCACCCGGACGTTGACGCCGCCACGCCGCTTTTCCTTAACGGCGAACAGCTGACGCTCACGTCACTTGCTATTGACGGTAAAACGCTGGATGAGAGCGCCTATCGCGTTGATGGGCAAGGCCTGACCATCTATAACCCTCCTTCAGCGTTTACCTTGGAGAGCGACGTCACGCTCGCACCTGAAGCCAATACGGCGTTAGAAGGGCTGTACCAATCTAGCGGCATGTACTGCACTCAGTGTGAGGCGGAAGGGTTTCGCCGCATCACCTACTATCCGGATCGCCCCGATGTCATGGCGACATTTCGCGTCACGGTGATCGGCGATAAAACCCGCGAACCGGTGCTGTTGGCCAATGGCAACCCGGTAGAGCAGGGCGAACTGGAAGGCAACCGTCACTTTGTTACCTGGGAAGACCCGCACCCTAAACCCTGCTATCTCTTTGCCCTGGTGGCTGGTGATTTAAAGAAAATTGAGGATCACTTCACTACCATGAACGGCCGTAAGGTGACGCTGCAGCTATGGGTGGAAGCGGAAAACGTAGCCAAGACCGATCACGCCATGGCGTCCCTCAAGCGCGCAATGACATGGGATGAAGAGACGTACGGTCGCGAGTATGACCTGGACCTTTTCATGATCGTCGCCGTAAACGACTTCAACATGGGCGCGATGGAAAATAAGGGGCTCAACATTTTTAACTCGGCGGCAGTTTTGACTCATCCGGATACCGCCACCGATGCGGCTTTTCAGCAGGTAGAAGGCATCGTTGCGCACGAGTACTTTCACAACTGGTCGGGTAATCGCGTGACCTGCCGCGACTGGTTCCAGCTCTCATTAAAAGAGGGCTTTACGGTCTTTCGCGATCAGTGTTTCACCGCGGATACCAACTCGGCGCCGGTCAAGCGTATCCAAGACGTGTCGTTCTTTCGTACCGCGCAGTTCGCCGAAGACGCCGGCCCCACCGCGCACCCGGTAAGGCCGGATCATTACATCGAGATCACCAACTTCTACACGCTTACGGTCTACGAAAAGGGCGCCGAGATCGTGCGGATGCTTCGCAATCTGGTTGGTTGGGAGGCTTTTCGCCGCGGTAGCGACCTCTATTTCTCGCGCTTTGACGGTCAGGCGGTGACTATTGAAGACTTCGTTATCTGTATGGAAGAGGTCTCGGGTGTGGACCTTGGCCAGTTTATGCGCTGGTATGAACAGGCCGGTACGCCGGAAATCGACGCCCAAGGCGAGTACGATTACGCCCATGCGGAATATCACTTAACATTGCGTCAGCGCACGCCTGCGACGCCAGGCCAAACGGATAAAGAATCGCTGCATATACCGGTGCGCATGGGGCTTGTCGGCACTAAATCGGGCCAAGATTTAACACTGACGCTTGACGGCGAAAAGCAAGGTAAAGATACCGTCGTGCATCTGCGCGAAGATGAGCAGACCTTTGTCTTTACTGAGGTTGCAGAGGCGCCAGTGCCGTCGCTACTGCGCCACTTCTCCGCGCCGGTTAAGATGCACTTCCCGTACTCGCGGGAAGATTTGGCCTTTTTGTTGACCCATGATAGCGACGGGTTCAACCGTTGGGATGCTGGTCAGCGATTGGCGATGCTTGCTTTGGATGATTTGATTGCGGCCCACCGTAACGGTGTGGAAAAAGTGATGGATAGCCGCGTGACCGACGCCTATCGCGCGCTGCTCGCCACTCCTACCGATGACAAAGCGGTGCTTGCTGAGATGTTGGCGCTGCCCACTGAGGCCTATATCGCTGAGCAGCAGCCGCTGGTGGATATCGATGCCATTCATGCCGCCCGGGAGTTTGTGCGGCAATCGCTTGCCATGGCGCTACGCGATGAGTTTATCGCCGTTTATGAGGCGAATCAGTCAAATGAACGTTACGCGCCAACGCCTGAGCAGATCGGCCAGCGCAGCCTTAAAAACGTGGCGTTGTCATATCTCATGTCGATTGAGGATGAGCAAGCGATTACGTTCTGCCAAACGCAGTTTGAGGCCGAGCATAACATGACCGACGTGCGCCACGCTTTGACCTTGCTGGTCCATAGCGACCGTGATGATCTCGCTTCGCCAGCGCTGAAAGCATTTGGTGAAAAGTGGTCGCACGACCCGCTGGTGATGGATCAGTGGTTTACCATTCAGGTCACGCGCCCCCAAGAGGATGCGCTGGAGCGGGTGAAGCACCTGATGCAGCACCCTGCCTTCTCGCTCAAGAACCCTAACAAGGTGCGCGCCTTGATCGGGTCATTTGCACAAAATCGCATTAATTTTCATCGTCTGGATGGTGCCGGTTACGCGCTATTGGCAGACGTGGTCATTGAGCTTAACCGCTTAAACCCGGAAATTGCCGCTCGCTTGATTACACCGCTGACTCGCTGGCAGCGCTTTGATGAAACACGCCAGGCGTTAATGCACGAGCAGCTAGAACGAATCAAAGCGCAGCCGTTGTCGTCA
Source organism: Vreelandella salicampi (assembly GCF_013415105.1). Lineage (GTDB taxonomy): Bacteria > Pseudomonadota > Gammaproteobacteria > Pseudomonadales > Halomonadaceae > Vreelandella > Vreelandella salicampi. The sequence goes on along the minus strand of NZ_JACCDF010000001.1, from coordinate 115,974 downwards.
AATGTTTATGAAGTGGTGGAAAAGGCGCTCGCATAGGCGGCTAGCGACGAGCAGGTAATATCGATCTCGATCCCTACTAAGGAAGCTTAAGGTGAGTGATGCAGCACCGCGTTATTGTCTCGTCGTGAATGGCAAATCCTCGGGCGAGCCCGCGTTAAGAGACGCCGTGACCAAGCAGCGTGATGCTGGCATGGCGCTGACGGTATTTGTCACCTGGGAGGCGGGTGACGCCGCCGATTTTGCCGAACGTGCTGCTATTGATGGCTTTACGCATGTTATCGCTGGTGGCGGCGACGGAACAGTCAATGAGGTGGTTAACGGGTTGATGCGGCTGCCCAAGGCTAAACGACCGGTGCTGGGTATTGTGCCGCTGGGTAGCGCCAATGACTTTGCCACCTCCATTGGCGTGCCATTGGAGCCTGAAGCCGCACTGAAAGCGGTGTGCAAGTGGGATGGGCAGGTCGTCGATGTGGTCCGCGTTAGCGCCACAGTAGAAAATCCGCAGGGCGATGAGCAGTACGCTGATCAGTACTATATCAATATGACCACAGGTGGATTCGGCGCTGAAATTACCTCTTCAACACCGAAACGGTTGAAGCGCTTGTTTGGCGGTGGCGCTTACTCGGTGATGGGCGCGTTGAAAGCCTGGCGTCATTATAGCTATCACGGCACCTTGGATTGGGGGGAAGGCGATGAGCAGACATCGTTATTGCTGTTAGCGTTAGGCAATGCGCGTCAAGCTGGCGGAGGGCAAGTGTTAGCCCCTAAGGCGACGCTCAATGATGGCTACATCGATGTATTGTTAGTGAAGGATTTTTCCTCCATCAAAGTGCTTTCTCAGCTGTTGGAAGAGCTGCGTCAGTTCCCACGGGAAGGACAGTTTGTGCGCTATTTTACCACCACCAAAATGCGCGTGACGACGCGTTCGGGGGGGCCTGCTTGGCCAGTCACGCTTGATGGCGAACCTCGCCACTTTAAAGCATTTAGTGCGGAAGTAGAGCCCCTGGCTATCACGGTAGCGATGCCCGCGGATTCACCGCTACTGGTTTCACAAAATCCAGAGGGTAAAGAGAGCGCTTGAACATAATGCAGGCAAATATTGTGACGCGGGAACATCGCGTGACCTAATGCGGAAGGAGACAAGAGCAATGGCAAACCGGTTTTGGATCCCCACGCTCATGGCAGCGGCACTGCTGCTAAGTGCGTGTGGAGAGAGTGAAGAAGTGGCAGATTCTGCCCCGGAAGATGACGTCACCGTAAGTGAGACAGCGGAGCAAGACAGCGCCGCGACGCCGAATAACGAAGCGCCTGAAGAGTCTTCCGAGCAGCCGACGCAAGTTGAGCAGTCGTCACAAGCGGAACAAGAAAACGAGGTTAGCGAAGAGGCGGAAGCAACGGCTGCTGAAGATGTCCAGGCAGATGAAGATACGCTATCCGCTGATCCTTCAGAAGCGCTAGAGGAAGAAGGTGGGCTACCAGGTGAGGTCACATCTTCAGACGTGGATGACGTCATTGCTGAGACCGAGCGCCGTTTTGACGAGGCGCAGCAGCGCTTAGACGAGCAGTTCAAAGAAGTCGAAAACCAAACGGAGGCACTGAACCCTGAAGAATTAGATCTCGATGAGCTGGAGGAGGATGTCTCCGCGGATTGGGATGCCGAGATGGACCTACCAGACAGCAGTCTTCCTGACTCCACCCAGCAGGAGGGCGAATTAGGCGAAGATGACGTTCAGGCTATGATCGAAGAAACCGAACGTCGTTTTGAAGAGGCGCAGCAGCGCTTAGATGAGCAGTTTCAAAAGTTAGAAGAGGAAAGCCCAGCAACCCAAGAGGCGATGGAAGAAAGTAGCACTGATACCACGGCTGAAAGCGGAAAGGCCTCTGCCGAACGCGAGTCGCCATAAATGGGGTGAAGTTAAAAAGCCTGAAGGTAAATTTAAACGTAAACAGGCCCGCGAATGCGGGCCTGAGCACTTTTTCTTCCACAGACGCAGATTTTTTATTCTGCAAATCCTACGGAGGATTAATATCCGTGCTTATTCAGGGCGGATATTAGAGGCCTGAAGGCCTTTTTTGCCTTGGGTGACTTCAAACGTCACTTTTTGGCCATCTTGTAAAGACTTAAAGCCTTCAGCCTGAATTTCGGAAAAGTGGGCAAACAGATCGTCACCGCCGTCATCGGGTGAGATGAAGCCGTAACCTTTCGTGTCGTTAAACCACTTAACTGTGCCAGTTGCCATTATCGAGTTCCTTACTTGCTTGATAGTAATGCGAGCAATGCGTTTGCCTGCTCGCTACCTTCAATGTAGATGCAAAAAAAACAGACGTCCAGCGCTGAGTACATGAATTTTGCGTTAGGAGAAAGCTGCTTTCATCAATCGAAAGCGGTATGTTGGCAGCAGCAAAAATATCATCCAACCGTCAACCAAGTGGGGTAGCAAGATGGTCGAGTGGGGCTTTATCGATAGCCAGTTTTGGCCTTTTTTGATCGCAATTACGCTGCTTTCATTAAGCCCCGGTGTGGATACGTTACTGGTGATTCGCAATACGGCTCGCGGTGGCGTGGCGGACGGTGTAGCAACAAGCGTAGCCATCTGTTGTGGGCTGTTTGTTCATGCCACGATTTCAGCGCTGGGCATTTCGCTCATTCTGCTGCAATCCGCATGGGCGTTCCATGTGCTCAAACTGCTGGGGGCGGCCTATTTGATTTGGTTAGGCATCAAAAGCCTGGCGGCGGCGAGGAGCGGGCAGAGGTTGCCGGTAGAGGGCATGCTGCACTCAAGCTCGCCGGTGCCTCGGTGGCAGCCCATGAAAGAGGGGCTGCTCTCCAATGTGCTCAACCCGAAAACGGTTATCTTTTATATGGCGTTTTTGCCGCAATTTATCGCCCCAAGCGACCCGGCACTGCTTAAATCGTTGTGGCTTGCCAGTATTCACTTTGTGATCGCCAACCTGTGGCAAATCAGCGTGGTGATAATGGTCGGCGGGGCGAGTAAGTGGCTTGCCAGTGCGCGCTTTGCCCAGTGGCTTAATGGGCTCACAGGCGGCGTGTTGGTACTGTTTGGCATCAAATTGGCGCTGGAGCAGCGCCCGACTTAGGCGCTGTCGTGAAAACGCCTAGTGTTTAGCTAACAGTGAATCGTCGTAACGCACGTGTTGCTCAGCCGGGTTGAGTAGCGAAATTTGCGTGGTATCGCCGTCTTTTGCGAGCGCGGCAAAAATCACCCGATAGGCTAGAACGGCCTGAACGTAATCGCGGGTTTCGCGATAAGGAATGCGTTCGACAAAAAGGTCAAAGGCTTCCACACCTTGCTCTTCGAGCCACCGGTCGACACGGCTCGGCCCCGCGTTGTAGGCAGCGGTAGCGGCCAAACGGTTTCCGCCATAACGCTTAAGTTTGTCGCGCAAGTAAGTGCTGCCCAGGCGAATATTGAGCTCGGGGTCTAACACGCCATACGGGCCAGGGTCGGAGAGCCCAATTTCTCGACTGACTTGCGCCGCAGTACCAGGCATCAGCTGCATTAGCCCTCGTGCGCCAGACGGGGATAGTGCTTGGGGGTTATACGCGCTCTCGCGGCGCGCAATCGCCATCAATAAGTAGGGATCGACGCCACTTAAACGCCCCCAGTGTAAGAACTGATCCGCATAAGCTTGGGGGAAACGCCACTCAAGGGCATCCCATAGGCCCCCGGCGATAGTCGTTTGCACGAGCAGCGCGTGCCACTGCTGATGGTCGGCATAGTCTGCGAGGGCAAGAGCCTGCTCACGCGTGGCATTGCGTACGGTGTGTAGCCACTCGCTATAAGCTAAGCCTTTTTCACCGATACGCATTAGCGCCTCGGCGCGCTTGATGGCAGGAATAGCTGCCACGTTTTCGCGCGACGCGTTATCAAAACGGTGCTGCGCTAAATTCAAGCTAAATGGCTGACCTATGCGCTCGGCGGCGGCAAAACCGTAAAAGCTGCGGTCGCTCGCGGCGTTTTGATAATGCGCTTGTGCTGCGTCATGGTTATTGAGCTGCTCGTTGGCACGGGCAAGCCAGTACTGCCAACGGCTGGAAGTTTGCTGCTCGCTCTGCATGGCGGCAATCCAGTGCAGTGCATCAGCCCATTGGTGCTGGCCTAGCGCCCGGCGTACCCGCAGCTCGAGAACGCGCTCGCTATCAAGCTGGGCAAGCTGGCGGTCGACCCACGCTAGTGAGTCGGGTATTTCTCTTACCAGGGCGTAAAACGCAAGCTCTTCTTCTATGGCGTGCTGTACGTCATAGGGCAACGTAAGCGCTGGGGCAATCTCGCGCCACGTCTCAAAGGCGGAAGCGGTGTCGTCGCGAGTGAAACGCCACATGGCCGCGCGGTAAAAACTGGGTGTGGCGGCGCAGCGGGGGCCAAGACAGGCTGGCGCTTCGCGCAGCGCCTCGGCATCATTCACATCGCTTACGGTTTCTTTGGCTGTGTGCCAGTCACCATCGAGTAAGCCGCCCAGATACACTTTTAAGCGCGTCTCGCCAGCCTGCCAAGCGAGCATCTTGCGCTCCCAAATGGCGGTGGCGTCAATATCGCCGCTAGCACGTAGCCGGTTGAAAAGCGTGTCACAGGCGCTGGGCTGTGAATGGCCAACCTGCCATAGCGCTTGGCCACCCTCAGAAGCGCGCGCGGGGTTGGTTTCCAAAAGCGCGGTGTAGTAGTAACACTGACGTTCGCTGCCGCTGGGTTCGCCGTCTGCAACGGCACGCAGATCAGCCCACTGTTCGGCCTCTCCGTACTGGGAAATTGCTTGGCCGCGGAGCCACTCGCTTAAGGGGGAATCGCGGTGGGTGTCGATATAGGCGTTAACGCGTTTGGGGGATACCTCGGGAAGTTGCCCGCGTAGGCGGTGGTAGTGGATGTAGCCGCTTAAGATATGCTCGTCGACCGCTTCAAGGTCAATACGCTCCCAGCGCTGATCGCGGGCATTGGCGAGGGCCTTGCGCATATCGTCATCAGAGAGTGCAATAGCGCTGGCGGGCGCGCTTAAGGCCACAATGCTTAGCACCGTGGTTGCCCGCAGTACCCAGCGATCAAGCGTGAACAGAGAAACTAAACGTGAGCTGCGCATTAAAGTGACCTCAACATGGCGAATAGATAATCAGACTGAACGAAAATAGCCGCAGCGTTTCTCATCCGTAAATGACAGAGCGTAAAGAGAGACTATGAACCCATTATCAAGCTGGTGGCTAGTGCGTCGAATAAAATCTCGTGGCTGGGTTTTAAAACGTGTCATCCGCGCATTGAAGTGGTTTATGCCTATGACGCGCGATGTGATTCGTGGGGACTTTCGCCCTGTCCCTTGGCGTGCGTTTGGGCTGATGGCATTGGCACTAGGCTACCTGATTATGCCGTTTGATCTCATCCCGGATTTTCTTGTTCTAGTGGGAGTTCTCGATGACGTCATGATTGTCGGCTGGTTGCTTAATCGTGTTGATGGGCAGCTGGAAGCGTACCGTTTGTGGAAACAGAATAAAGACAAGCAAGACACACCGCCCTCTGCCGCTTGAAAAGCGCTGACTTAGCCCCATATTGGTTTTCACTTAACCCATTTAGCGGCGCGTGAGGCCCAGCTTTCACGCGTCGCATGTGAAAACACCCATTTAACACTCCATTTGATCGTTGAGGGCTAAGAGAATGACCACCGCGACCCACGAAGAAACGCTAGGTTTTCAAACGGAAGTGAAGCAGCTTCTTAATTTGATGATCAACTCGTTGTACTCCAACCGGGAAATCTTTCTGCGCGAGCTGATCTCTAACGGTGCGGATGCCTGCGACAAGCTGCGCTATGCCGCCCTTGATAATGATGCGCTGTATGAAGGCGACAGCGAGCTGCGCATTGAGATCGAGCACGATACGGAAGCGGGCACGGTGACGGTACGCGACAACGGTATCGGCATGGATCGCGACGATGTGATCGCCAACCTAGGGACGATTGCGCGCAGTGGCACGGCAGAGTTTCTTAATCAGCTCTCCGGCGAGCAGCAAAAAGACGCCAAGCTAATCGGCCAGTTCGGCGTGGGCTTTTATTCTGGCTTTATCGTCGCCGACGAAGTCACGGTACGCACCCGCAAGGCAGGCACCGCCGCTGATGCTGCCGTAGAGTGGCATTCTAAAGGCGAAGGCGAGTTTACCGTCGCCGATATCGAGCGTGACAAGCACGGTACAGAAATCGTTTTGCACCTCAAAGAGGATGCCAAAGAGTTTGCCGACGATTTCCGTCTGCAAAACCTCGTGCGCAAGTACTCTGATCACATCGAAGTGCCGGTACGCATGCCCAAGACTGAAACCGCTAAGGATGACGAGGGCAACGAGATCGAAGGTAGCGAAGTCACGACCTGGGAGACCGTCAACGAAGCGACAGCGCTGTGGGTGCGCCCCAAAAGCGAGATTTCCGACGACGAGTATAAGGCGTTCTACAAGCACGTCGCCCACGATTTCACCGACCCGCTGACATGGAGCCACAACAAGGTAGAAGGCAAGCTGGAGTATACGAGCCTTCTTTATGTGCCCAGCCGGGCGCCGTTTGACCTTTATGAGCGCGACGGGTCGCGCGGGGTAAAACTCTACGTTCAGCGCGTTTTCATCATGGATGACGCGGAACAATTCCTGCCGCTTTACCTGCGCTTTATTAAGGGTGTGCTAGACACGCGTGATCTGTCGCTTAACGTCTCGCGCGAGATTTTGCAGCAGGACCCGAAAGTCGACAAGATCAAGTCCGCGCTCACCAAGCGCGCGCTGGATATGCTCAAAAAGCTCGCCAAGGACAACGAGCAGTACCAGACCTTCTGGAACAACTTTGGCAGTGTGCTGAAAGAAGGCTCGGGCGAAGACGTTGCTAACCGCGAGAAAATCGCCGGGCTTCTGCGCTTCTCGACGACCCACACTGACAGCACGACCCAAGATCAGTCGCTGGCTGAGTATGTCGAGCGCATGAAAGAGGGTCAGCAGAAGATTTACTACATTGTCGCCGAAAGCTTTAACGCGGCGAAAAACAGCCCACATCTGGAAATCTTCCGCAAGAAAGGCATCGAAGTGCTGCTGCTCAATGACCGTGTCGATGAGTGGTTGATGAGCCACCTTACCGAGTTCGACGGCAAGGCATTTGCTGATGTCGCCAAGGGCGAGCTTGACCTGGGCGATGTGGAAGATGAAGAGGAAAAGAAAGCCCAAGAAGAGACCGCTAAAGCGAAAGAAGACCTCGTTAAGCGTGTACAAGAGGCGCTCGGTGATGGCGTGCAAGAAGTGAAGGTGACGCATCGCTTGACCGATTCACCTGCGTGCGTCGTGCTTCCTGAACACGAGATGGGCTTTCAGATGCGCCGTATCATGGAGGCCGCCGGCCAGCCGCTCCCCGAAGTGAAGCCGATTTTAGAGCTTAACCCCGAGCACGCGCTGGTATCACGCTTAGAGAGTGCAGACGGCGATTCCTTTAATGAGCTCGCCCATATCTTGTTGGATCAAGCGATTATCGCCGAAGGCGGGCACCTTGATGACCCAGCGGCATACGTCAAGCGCCTCAATAGTGTTTTGACGGCATAAGCGTATTGGCTTTCCAATCCGGCCCGTCAGGTTGTCCTGGCGGGCCGTTTGTTTTGGTACAGTAGCCGTCAATGAAATAGCAACACACACCAATACACGGCTTGAGTCAGGGCATTTTTATGGCAGAACAACAGATAAAAGTGGCGGTGCTGGGTGGCGGCAGCTTTGGGACGGCGCTAGCAAGTATTGCGGCAGATAACGGCGCAAAAGTGCGCCAGTGGATGCGTGATGAGGTGCTGGTCGAACAGATCAACCACGAGCACCGTAACGGTCGCTACCTGCCGAACTATGCCATTAACCCGGTGGTACAGGCCTCCACCGACATGGCTGAGGTGCTGCAAGAGGCGGAGTTAGTACTCATTGCCATCCCTTCTAAAGCGTTTCGCAGCGTAGTTCAGGCAGCTAAGCCATGGCTCACTTCAGAGCAGATACTGGTGAGTACCACCAAGGGCATTGAGCAGGATAGCTTTATGCTGATGAGCGATGTACTGGCGCAAGAGACCGGTTTCACACATATTGGCGTGATTGCCGGGCCTAACCTAGCCTCGGAAATAGCCGATAAGCAGCTTACTGCGACGGTGGTGGCAAGTGCCGATGCGCTCACCCGTACCCGCGTGCAGCAGGCCCTGGGCTGTCGCTATTTTCGCGTGTATGCCAGTGACGACCGCCACGGCGTCGAGCTTGGCGGTGCGCTGAAAAATATTTACGCCATCGCGGCCGGTATGGCCGCCGCGTTAGGCATGGGCGAAAACACCCGCAGCATGCTGATGACCCGTGCTTTGGCGGAAATGAGCCGCTTCGCCGTTGCCCATGGCGCCAACCCGATGACGTTTCTTGGCCTGGCGGGGGTGGGTGATTTGATCGTTACCTGCTCATCGAATCTTTCCCGTAATTACCGCGTCGGCTTCGCCATGGGCGAAGGGCGCACGCTGGAAGAGGCCGTCGATGCCCTTGGCCAAGTCGCTGAAGGCGTGAACACGGTGAAGCTGGTGTGCGCCAAGGCCGCTGACATTGGCGTTTATATGCCACTGGCCGAAGGACTTTACCACGTGCTCTTTGACGGTGTGCCGGCAAAAGACATGGCGCGCATGCTGATGATGGGAGAGCAAAGCAGCGACGTGGAGTTTGTGCTGCCACGCGAAGCCGTACAGCAAGCCCACCGCGAAACCGGAGGCTGGCATGGCCAATAGCTTGTTCATTATGCGCCACGGTGAGGCAAGCCCAGGCTCGCCCGATAGCGCACGGCGCCTAACCCCACAAGGCGAGCAGGAAGCTATTACCATGGCGAGCTGGCTTGCCAGTCGCCAAAGCCGTGGCCAGCTAGGGGCGCTAAAGGTGGTCGCGAGCCCCTTTACGCGCGCCCAGCAAACCGCCAACACCGTGGCCAAAGCGCTTGGCGCTAGTGTGGAAACTTACCCTAGCATTACCCCGGAGGATTCACCCCAGGCCGTGTGCGATTGGCTGGTAGAGCAAGAAGGTGACATCTTGCTCGTTAGCCATATGCCGCTCGTGGCGGCACTTGCCGGGCTTTTGGTAGAAGGCCGCATGGACCGCGGTATCGGCTTTCCCACTGCTGCCATCGCGGAGTTGGAAGCCGATGTCTGGGCCGCTGGGTGTGCGCGGTTGACCCGCTTTACTGAACCCCGGCAGGTGGTGGGGTGAGGGTTAAACGGATGTGGAAGGAGAAGGCAACCCCCCGCTCATGAAACGCAGCGGGGGGAGGTAACGCTAAAGCGCATTAGAGCTTAGCGTCGAGTTTCTCTTTCAGTAGCTTATTGACCTGCTGCGGGTTGGCGGTGCCGCGGGAGGCTTTCATCACTTGGCCAACGAAGTAGCCGATCATCTTGCCGCGTTTTTCGGGCTCGGCGTCGCAGTATTGCGCGACCTGCGCGGGGCTATCAGCAATGACCTCATCGATCATCGCTTCAATGGCGCCGGTGTCGGTCACCTGTTTTAAGCCTTTGGCCTCGATCACTTCATCCGCGCTTTTGCCCTGGTTGTTCCACAGTGCTTGGAACACTTCCTTGGCGGCCTTGCCGTTGATGGTTTCGTCCATGACGCGGCTAATGAGCTCGCCGAGCTGGCGGGCATTGATTGGGCTCTGTTCGATGCTGAGGTTTTCACGGTTTAGGGCGCCGGAGAACTCGCCCTGTACCCAGTTGGCTGCCTGCTTGGCATCGCCACAGACATCTTTGACTTCTTCAAAGAACTCGGCCATTGAGCGGCTAGCGGATAGCACGTTGGCGTCGTACGCGGAAAGGCCCAGTTCGGACTGGAAGCGCTCGCGCTTATCGGCGGGCAGCTCCGGCAGTGCCTCACGCAGATGGTCGACGTAGGCTTGGTCGAGCACCACCGGGAGTAAATCCGGGCAGGGGAAGTAGCGGTAGTCGTTAGCTTCTTCTTTGGTGCGCATGCTGCGGGTTTCATCGCGCTCAGGGTCGAAAAGTCGCGTTTCTTGGACGACGTTGCTGCCGTCTTCGATCAGCTCGATCTGACGCTCGACTTCAAAGGCAATCGCACGCTCGACAAAGCGGAAAGAGTTGACGTTTTTGATCTCGGCGCGGGTACCGTACTCCGCCTGGCCAACGGGGCGCACCGAAACGTTGACGTCACAGCGCATGGAGCCTTCGGCCATATTGCCGTCGGAAATGCCTAGATAGGTCACTATTGAGTGGATGGCTTTGAGGTAAGCCGCGGCCTCCTTGGCTGAGCGCATATCCGGCTCGGAAACGATCTCTAAAAGCGGTGTGCCGGCGCGGTTTAAATCGATGCCGGTCATGCCGTGATAGTCTTCGTGCAGTGATTTACCCGCATCCTCTTCTAAATGCGCGTGGTGAATGCGCACGTGTTTGACGGTGTCGTCATCCAAGGTGATTTCTACTTCGCCCGGCCCGACAATCGGGTGATACATCTGGCTGGTCTGGTAGCCTTTGGGCAGGTCGGGGTAGAAATAGTTTTTACGGTCGAATACCGATACCTCTGGGATTTCGGCATGCACCGCTAGGCCAAACTGCACGGCCATGGCCACCGCTTGCTCGTTCAAAACGGGCAGTACGCCGGGCATACCCAGGTCAACGGCGCAGGCTTGGCTGTTGGGCTCGGCGCCAAAGGCGGTGGAGGCGCCGGAGAAAATTTTCGATTTGGTGGCAAGCTGAACGTGGACTTCCAGCCCGATCACGGTTTCCCATTGCATTAAGCGGTCTCCTCAGCGAAAGCGGGGCGTTTTTGGTGCCAATCGGTGGCTTGCTGGAACTGGTGCGCCACGTTTAAAAGCTGCGCCTCGGCGAAGTGGGTGCCGAGAATCTGAAGGCCTACCGGGCGGTTGCCGACAAAGCCAGCGGGGACGCTGATACCGGGGATACCCGCAAGGTTCACCGCGATGGTGTAAATATCCTGCAGGTACATCGAGACCGGGTCCTTCTTGGCGCCGAGCTCAAAGGCAGTTGTTGGCGAGGCGGGGCCCATGAGCACGTCCACGTCTTTAAAGGCGTTAAGGAAATCCTGACGAATCAAGCGGCGCACCTGCTGCGCTTTCTTGTAGTAGGCATCAAAAAAGCCCTCGGAAAGCGTGTGGGTGCCGATCAAAATGCGGCGCTTGACCTCGTTGCCAAAGCCTTCGTCACGCGAACGCTTGTACAGATCAATCAAGTCTTCCGGGTTTTCGCAGCGGTGGCCAAAGCGTACACCGTCATAGCGCGAAAGATTCGAGGAAGCCTCTGCGGGGGCAATAACGTAGTAGGCCGGAATCGCGTAGTGGGTATGCGGCAGGCTCACTTCGCGTACGCTCGCGCCTAGTGATTCGTATACTTTGACCGCTTCGCGGACGGCTTTTTCTACGTCAGGGTCAAGACCATCGCCGAAATATTCGACGGGCAGACCGATTTTGAGGCCTGAAAGCGGCGCATTGAGCGCTTCCGCGTAATCTGGGACCACACGCGCCACACTGGTGGAGTCGCGCGCATCATGGCCGGCAATCACATTGAGCAGGTGGGCACAATCTTCGGCGGTGCGTGCCATGGGGCCGGCCTGGTCAAGGCTAGAGGCATAGGCGATAATACCGTAGCGCGAGACACGCCCATACGTTGGTTTTAGCCCCGTAATGCCGCAAAAAGAGGCCGGTTGGCGGATTGAGCCGCCGGTGTCGGTACCGAATGCGGCAGGCGTTAAGCCCGCAGCAACGGCAGCGGCACTGCCACCCGAGCTACCACCGGGAACTGCGCTGAGATCCCAGGGGTTTTTCACCGGACCATAGTGGCTATTTTCGTTGGAAGAGCCCATCGCGAACTCGTCCATGTTGGTTTTACCCAACGTAATACCGCCAGCTTCGTTGAGCTTCTCCACCACGGTGGCGTTATAAGGGGCGACGAAGTTATCCAGCATTTTGGAGCCGCAGCTGGTTTTTATTCCTTGAGTGCAGAAAATATCTTTCAGGGCTAGGGGAATCCCGTTTAGTAAGTTGGTTTTCCCTCTGGCGCGCGCCTGGTCGGCCGCATCGGCTTGGGTCAACGCTTGCTCGGTGGTCACGCTGATAAAGCTATTGAGCGTTGCGTCAGCCTTTTCAATGCGCTGAAGATAATGAGCCGTTAACTCTCGGCTAGAGAGCTCGCTTTTTTGTAGCGCGGCGGCGAGTTGCGTTAGCGTTTTGTCATGCATGACCCGGAAGCTCCGTTCGGGTGATGATTGAAAAGTCAAAAGACGAAATGTGGGCAGGTTTGTTTAGCCACTTTTTATTCGACGACACGAGGCACTAAGTAGAGGCCGTCTTCAACCACCGGGGCGCAGCGTTGGAACGTGTCGCGCTGATTGGTTTCAGTGACTTCATCGGCGCGTAAACGCTGCGTGGCGTCAAGCGGGTGTGCAAGAGGCGCAACACCGTCGGTATCGATACGCTGAAGCTGATCGACCATGTCCAATATTTGGCTTAAGTCATCGACAAAGCGGCTGGCTTGGTCATCGCTAATGGCAAGCCGGGCTAAATGGGCGGCTCTACGCACATGGGTCTCTTCAAGCGCCATGATCGAAAATCCTCTAAAATGAAAAGTGCGCGGGCATCAGCCTGCGCGGTGAACGTAAATAGTCTCAAAAGGTACCATATATTGGCTTGTGCGGGCAGTGTTAAGCGCGACTCGTGCTTGCTGCCAAGGGGTTGCGGTGATACCGTTTGCACCCGCACAGGGTTCCCGGTCTGCACTAGGTAACAACATCCATGTTCAAACGTTTGAGGGGGCTGTTTTCCAGCGATCTGTCGATCGATCTGGGTACGGCCAACACGCTAATTTATGTCCGCGGTCGCGGTATCGTTCTCGACGAGCCGTCGGTAGTGGCTATTCGCCAGTCAGGCAATATGCGTAGTGTTGCCTCTGTTGGGGCCGATGCTAAGCGAATGCTTGGCCGCACGCCTGGCAATATTACTGCGATTCGTCCGATGAAAGATGGCGTCATTGCCGATTTCACCGTCACCGAGCAGATGCTTCAGCACTTTATCCGAAAAGTGCACCAGAGCACCTTCTTAACACCTAGCCCGCGCGTGTTGGTGTGTGTTCCTTGCATGTCAACGCAAGTGGAGCGCCGAGCGATTCGCGAATCGGCGGAAGGCGCCGGGGCTCGCGAGGTCTTCTTGATTGAAGAACCGATGGCTGCCGCCATTGGCGCTGGCCTACCGGTGGAAGAAGCGCAGGGCTCGATGGTGGTCGATATCGGTGGTGGTACTAGCGAAATTGCGATTATCTCGCTCAATGGGGTGGTCTACTCCGAATCCATTCGCGTGGGAGGGGATCGCTTCGATGAGGCGATTACCGCCTACGTTCGCCGCCATTATGGCAGCCTAATCGGTGAGGCGACTGCCGAGCGCATCAAAGAAGAGATTGGCTGCGCCTACCCCGGTGGTGAGCTGCGCGAGATTGATGTGCGCGGGCGTAACCTAGCCGAGGGTATTCCCCGTAGCTTTACGCTCAACTCCCACGAGATTTTGGACGCTCTTCAAGACACATTGGGCGCCATTGTGGCCGCCATTAAAAGTGCGCTGGAGCAGTCTCCGCCGGAGTTAGCGTCAGATATTGCCGAGCGTGGACTCGTGCTAACCGGCGGTGGGGCGCTTCTTCGCGATCTGGATAAGTTGATTTCAGAAGAGACAGGCTTACCCGTGATTGTGGCAGAAGACCCGCTGACGTGCGTAGCGCGCGGGGGCGGGAAAGCGCTGGAAATGATTGATCAGCACACCTTTGAGTTGCTGTCGAGCGACTAACGTCAGCGGTTAATTTGCGGGGTATTGCCTATTAAACCGCTGTTTTCGCACGGTCCGTTGCCAGGGTATCGCCTGTTTTTCTGCGCGGTGGCGGCAAGCATGTTAATGTTTGCCGACCAGCGCTTTACTCGCATGGAAGAGGTGCGTGCGAATCTCTCGATGGTGGTGGCGCCGATCCAGTGGGTGGTAAGTTGGCCCAGTGACTTACTGAGTTGGGGGACCGTCGCGCTCTCTGACCAGCAAGCATTGGTTGACGAAAACCAGCGTCTGCGTGAGCAAATCCTGATGCTCTCGCACCGTGGTCAACGCATCTCCAGTTTAAGGGCGGAAAACGCCGAGTTGCGCGAGCTGCTCAATGCTGCTGCTCGGCGCGACATATCGTTTATTAGCGCCGAGTTACTCTCGCTCGATAACGACCCGTTTAGTCACCAAATGGTGGTGGATCGCGGTCATCGCAACGGTGCCTATGTGGGCCAGCCGGTGATCGACGCGTTCGGCCTTGTCGGGCAAATTACCGCAGTTTCGGCCTATTCTAGTCGTGTGCTCCTGGTGGCGGATGCAAGCCATTCCTTGCCCGTACAAATTAACCGCAACGGCTTACGTTTTATCGCCCAAGGTGCTGGGAATTATCAAACCCTCAACGTGTTACATGTGCCCGATACTGCGGATATTCGCAAAGGCGACTTGTTGATGACGTCAGGTCTCGCCGGGCGTTTCCCGCCAGGATACCCAGTGGCGCAGGTCACTGAGGTTGTGCACGATCCGGGTGAGCCTTTTGCCCGTGTGAGTGCAGAACCACTGGCGCGGTTGCAGCGTTCACGCCACTTTTTGTTGCTTTTCCCTCCTCCGCGAGAAGAAGTCGATGAGAGCGTGTGGGGCGAAAGTTTCGCTCTTTCTTCTAGCGCCTTGCGCAGTGCTGAGCAGCTAACGGCAACCCTGCGCGCCTCTTCGTCGTTTATGCAAGTAACGGAGGCTCCCTGATGGCCCGTGCACCTATTGTGCCGCTATTAGTGGTGTGGCTAACACTTTTGCTTGCCTTGTGCCTGCAGGCAATGCCTCTGGCAGAAGGTTGGCAGGTTTATCGACCTGATTGGTTGGGGTTGATGCTGATCTATTGGTGCATGCGTGTACCTGATCGCGTCGGCGTCCTGCACGGTTTTGTCCTCGGCATACTCCTCGACCTGCTTGAAGGCGTTCCTCTGGGGCAAAACGCGTTGACGCTCTCCTTATTGGCGTTTTTATGTGCCTTAGTGTACCCGCGCTTTCGCGCTTATTCGTTGGTGCAGCAGGCAGTGATCGTGTTGGTGCTACTCGGGATTGTGCAATTATTGGAACAATGGGTGCGCACCTTTTTGGGCAATTTTTCCATTCACTTGGCGTTCTTAATTCCCTCGTTGATCAGCGCGGTGCTATGGCCGTGGCTGGCTACGATGTTTTACGCGCTGGAAAAGCGCTTAGCGGGTTTATAGTGCGTGTATCACTCAGTTGCGCCGCATCTAGCGCTCAACCACACAAACGAATGTCTGTGATAAATCCTTATAAAGACAGTGTGCTATGAAAAAAGCATTGCCACAGTTGTGCTTGGCATCAGCCTCACCGCGTCGGCGGGACTTGCTTGCATCGATTGGAGTAAGCGTAGAGGTTTACCCTTGTGATATTGACGAAACGCCTCACGCGGCCGAATCAGCGCGAGACTACGTTGTGCGCTTGGCACGTGAAAAAGCCCTTACGGTGGCGCCGTTAATATCGTTGCCAACGTTAGGCTCTGATACTGCCGTGGTATTAGACGGTAAGATTTTGGGCAAGCCTACCGATCAGCACCATGCGGCCAGCATGCTCAAGGCGTTATCCGGTCGGACGCATCAAGTACTTACGGGGGTAGCCGTGAGTGGGCCGCATGGCGTTTTGACCCGCTGTGTTGAAACTCGCGTCACCTTGCGCACACTAAGTAATGTAGAAATTTCGGCATATTGGCATACCGGCGAGCCGTTAGATAAAGCCGGGGGTTATGCGATTCAGGGGCTTGCTGCGGTATTTGTTGCCTCCCTACAAGGAAGCTACTCCGCCGTTGTTGGGTTGCCTTTGTATGAAACCGCAGCGCTTTTGCGTCAGCAAGGCGTCGCGCTGTGGGACGGAAAACTCACATAAAGCATCCTCGTACAAATCGATAAGGAAATAGGCATGAGTGGTGAGGTTCTCATCAATTTAACGCCGATGGAAACCCGCGTGGCGCTGGTCGAAAACGGTGTGCTACAGGAAGCGTTGATCGAGCGTTCTCGACGCCGTGGAATCGTAGGCAATATCTACAAAGGCAAGGTGGTGCGCGTTTTGCCTGGCATGCAGGCTGCCTTTGTCGATATTGGCTTGGAGCGCGCTGCGTTTATTCATGCCCATGAAGTCATGCCGTCGGGTACGCCAAGCGAGGACCAGCAGACCATAGGTCAATTGCTGCACGAAGGGCAGGCGCTGGTAGTACAAGTCACCAAAGACCCCATTGGCACCAAAGGTGCCCGGCTGACTACGCATTTGTCGGTACCTTCGCGCTATTTGGTTTATATGCCAGACTCGCCGCATCACGGCGTTTCCCAGCGTATAGAAGATGAAAGCGAGCGTGATCGCCTCCGAGCGCTTTTAGAGCAAGGCGTGACGCAGCAGACGCTCGACGTCACGGGTGGCTTCATTGTACGCACAGCGGCAGAAGGCGTGGGTGACGAAGAGCTTGCCAGCGACATGTATTTTCTGTTGCGCCTCTGGCGCAAAGTCGGCGAGCGTAAAATTACCGCGACTCCGCCAACCGTCATTTACGACGACTTACCGCTATTTATGCGGACACTGCGCGATGTGATGCGTGATGATATCGAAAAGGTGCGTATCGACTCGCGGGAAAACTTCGCCAAGCTCGTCGAGTTTGCCGAGGAGTTTATGCCAAACGCTGTCGAGCGGATTGAGTACTACCCTGGTGAACGGCCGATTTTTGACCTCTACAGCGTAGAAGATGAGATTCAAAAAGCGCTTGGACGCAAAGTGCAGTTGAAATCCGGTGGTTACTTGGTGATTGACCCCACTGAAGCGATGACCACGATTGACGTCAACACTGGTGGCTATGTGGGGCATCGCAACCTAGAAGAGACGATATTTAAAACCAACCTTGAAGCTGCTACGGCCATTGCGCGCCAGCTGCGGTTGCGCAATTTGGGCGGCATTATCATTATCGATTTCATCGATATGGAAGATGCTGAACACCAGCGCCAAGTATTGCGGGTACTGGAAAAAGCGCTGGAGCGCGATCACGCTAAAACCAAATGCACCGGCGTCACTGAACTTGGCTTAGTGCAATTAACCCGCAAGCGTACGCGTGAAAGTTTGGAACAAACGCTGTGTGAAGCGTGCCCCACCTGTTCCGGCCGCGGTACGTTAAAAACGCCGGAAACCGTGTGCTATGAAATTTTCCGTGAAATTCTGCGTGAAGAGCGCGCCTATAGCGCCGAGACGTACATGGTGCTCGCGTCTCAGCCGGTAGTGGACCGGTTGCTTGATGAAGAATCGGCGGCGGTGGCTGATTTGGAGACCTTTATTAACAAAACCATTCGCTTTCAAGTCGAACAGCACTATTCACAAGAACAGTATGACATCGTACTGATGTGACCTCATGACCCTTTCGATGCTGCGTAAATGGTTGCTGTTAGTGCTGGCGCTCGGCTTAGGGGCGCTGGCCGTCATACTACTGCTTTTGCGCCTGCTGATGAGTCAAGCCGACTATCTGACGCCGCGTGTTGAAGCGCTGTTAGAAGCCCGAATAGGTGCGCCGGTCAGTATTGATGGGCTTTCTTTGTCTCTTGCCCGTAACGATCCGCAGTTGCGCCTTACGGGCGTCACGGCCGCCACGGAAGAAGGTGAGCCGCTTTTTACCCTAGAACGGCTGGATCTGCAGCTGGACAGCTGGACCTCCTTTTCAACCCGTACGCCGGTCTTCAGCCATGCTTACGTGCAAGGTTTTGTGGTGCACCTGTATCAAGGTAGTGGTATGCAGTGGCGGTGGCCTGAACCGGCGACACTTCCGATCGCATCTGAGCCAACGGTTGACCTAAATACGCTGGATACCTGGGTGGGCCTTTTGCTGCGTCAGCGATTACAGGTGCAAGAAACCCGCATCGTTCTGCACGGTCGCGAGGAGAGTGTCACCCTCAAGGCGCCTTCGCTTGTGCTGACTGGCGATGAGCGACGTACGCAATTAGAAGGAGAAGTGACCATTGCCTCCGGCGCTGTGGAGGAGGCGTCAGATGCGCTGCCCGCAGCGTATATGCGCGCTGAAGTGCAGCCGGGCAACCAAGGGATGCGGAATTTCTCTGCTGCGTTGCAACTCGATATGCAGCTAGATCACTTGGCGACACTGATGGAAATCATACAGCCGGTGGAAGCACCGCAATTTGCCGAGATCGATGGCGATGTGAGCTTGTGGGGGCGTTGGGGTGAGGGCGTGCTACAGGAGGTACGCCTCGACGCGGATATCCCTGAACTAACGCTGCGCCAATCACATCAGTTAGCGCTGCTGCGCAATATCAGCGCACAAGGAATCTGGCAGCGTCATGGCGATGGTGGACAAGCGTGGCTTAGCGGGGATGCCGAAAACGTCGAGTGGTCGCGCCCGGAGCAAGTGGGGGATCGACCAGCGCTACCACGCCATTGGTACCTCTCTCATCAGCCGGGGGAGTGGGAACTGCGAACCAGTGGGTTTGAGCTAGCTTCATTAGCTGCCTGGCATCGCTATATCACGCTACCCGAATCACTCACTCGCGTGTTAAGAACGCTAAACCCGCGCGGTAACGTCACAGGCTTTAGTTTAGGGCAAAGGGCGGGTGAGTGGCGAGTGGATGCTGCCGTGCGTGATCTTAAAGCGTCGCCTTGGGGAAGAGCTCCCGGGGGCGGGCCGTTTGACGCTTGGGTTCGGGCGCGCGATCAGCGCGGGCGCGTGCTCTTTTCTAGCGCGGGAGAGAGCTCGCTCAATTTCCCCGAGTTGTTTGAGGAGCCGTTGCCGCTAGATCATGCCCAGGGGGAGGTACAGTGGGTATACGACGGCCCGACCGCGCTGGTAAGCGGTAAGCAGCTAGAAATTGAGTGGAACGGCGCCTCGCTGACAGGCGGCTTTGGGCTGGTTAACGCCAAAGGGGGGGGGCGTTTTGGGTTGGATTTGGCATTTAGCGATGTCGATGCGCTAAACCGCCCGTTGAAATCGTGGTTGCCGATGGCGCTATTGGCGCCTGATCTGACCGAATGGCTGAGCCGCGACATTCACGGCTACGTGGATCATGGCAGCCTGACCGTTGGCGTCCCCTATGGTTCGCAAATAGAAGATACGTCCACTACCACTGCGCTGGATCTTGCCATCGAGCAAGGTGCCATCCCCATTGCACCCGGCTGGCCCATGTTGACGGATGTCATAGGGCAGCTGCACTGGGACTCAAGCGAGGGTCTTAGTGCTACGGTAGAGCATGCCTATAGTGAAGGAATGGTGGCGAAAAATACCCAAATTACCTTGCTCGACGAGGCGCTCCGTGTTGATGGCGATGTAGAAGCGACGGGCGCGTCGCTGCTGCGTTTTTTGCAAGCCTCACCGCTGATTTCCTCGACCGTGTTGGAGCAAATCGAGGCGAGTGGCACTATTGATGCCGCGCTGGCACTCTCTTTGCCGCTGAAAAATCCAGAAGCGCTTAGCGTGGATGTTGAAGCAACCCCCCATCTCAATACGTTGCGTTATAAACCTTTAGCGTTGTCGGTTAACGATATCACCGGGGATCTTAGGTGGCGCCAGCAAGGGGCGAGCAGTGATTTACTAGGTAGCGCCACAGGGCGGCTATTCGGAAACCAGCTCAGTGCAACATTCCAGCCGAATAAAAACATCGCCTTCGAGGGTGAAGTGGCCGTTCGCGAATTGTTAGCGGTTGCCGGGACTAACAGTAGCGCATTGCCGTTATCCGGGCAGGCGCCTTGGCAGGGCCAGCTTGATTGGGGAGGCGTGCCGCATTTACACATCGAAAGTGATTGGCACGGCGTGAGCATCGATTTGCCTCCTCCGTTACGTAAAACGGCGGACGAGCGCTGGCCATGGTCGCTCAGCGCGGATCTTTCCCGCGCGCGAATCGAGAGCTATTTGGGGGAGTTCGCTTACTTGCGTGCTCAGTTGCTAGGGGGAAATATTGCGGGTGCACTGCATCTTGGCGATGCGGCCAGCGTCGCGCCGCGATGGCCGGAACAGACGGGATGGCGCATTGACATTTTAACCGACGCGCTCAACGGGCAGCTGCGCTATGATGCCGGTGAGCGCGGTCCTGTCGATATCACGGTCAGCCAGCTCAACTTGGATAAGCTGTTAGCACTTGTTAACCAGCCCAGTCGAATCTCGTCTACGTCGGTTGCTGATGAGCCGAGCGATTGGTTACAAGAAGTGAAAACCCAAGTGCCAGCGCCGGCTTCGCTGCCTGCCTGGCTGGCTGAGCTTCCTGGTGGACGGCTGCGTATCGGGGATATTACCCTCGGCCCCGAGCGTTTTGGCCCGTTGACGGCCTATTGGCAAAGCGATGATAACGGCCTTTCTCTTTCACCGGTGGGGCTCACCCTCGGGCAGATTTCCGCGCGTGGAGAGTTATTTTGGGCCGGCAACTCAGTGACGAGTGACACCCGAGCTGATATTACCCTACAAGGAGCGGATATTGGCACAGCGTTTGAGCGGTTGAATCAACCTGTCGCGCTACGCAGCCAGCGCACTGATATCTCCGCTAATCTCACATGGCCGGGCGCTCCGTGGCAATTTTCTCTTAGCCGCGCTGGCGGCGACATTACCCTTGATCTGCGCGATGGTCGTTTTGTGACCCTCAATTCGACACCGGCACGCCTCGTCGGGCTTTTGAATTTTGACAATATCCTGCGTCGGCTGCGCTTGGATTTTTCCGATGTCACCGGCGAGGGAACCGCCTTCGACTACGTTCAAGGGCAAGCCGATGTGGCCGGAGGCGAGCTCTTGCTTCGCGGACCATTGGAGATAGAGGCGCCTGCGGCTTCCATTCGCCTGAGCGGTAGCGTGGATTTGCTCCAGCGTGAACTTGATCAACACCTTGACGTCTCACTGCCCATCAGCCAAAGCTTACCTTTTGCCGCCATTGCGGCCGGCGCGCCGGTGGTTGGTGGCGCGCTGTTTATTGCACACTCGCTGTTCGGTGATACGCTAAGCCGAGCGACAACGATTCACTATCGTGTGACCGGCCCCTGGGCCGCACCGATTGTTACTTTAGAAGGCTCTCGATGACACAACACACCTCTAATCTTGATCAGGCGGTGGCAACGCTTTTGACGCCTGGCGGCTTAGATCTCAATGGCTTAGAGACCGGCCTTAGCCACGCAATGAGCGCGGGTATTGATTACGCTGACCTCTATTTTCA
The DNA here is from genome assembly GCF_013415105.1 of Vreelandella salicampi. Lineage (GTDB taxonomy): Bacteria > Pseudomonadota > Gammaproteobacteria > Pseudomonadales > Halomonadaceae > Vreelandella > Vreelandella salicampi. The sequence continues at coordinate 94,732 of NZ_JACCDF010000001.1, read as the reverse complement.
ACGCTCCTGGCAAGAGGGCTGGGTGCTGGAAGATGGTCAAGTCAAAGAAGCCAGCTACAACATAGACGGGGGCGTTGGTGTGCGCGCATTGGCCGGTGAGAAAACCGGGTTTGCCTACTCCAACCAGATCACCGCAGATGCCCTAATGGATACGGGTAAAACGGCGGCGAGTATCGTGCGCAGCGGCAAAAAACTGCCTGGGCAAGCGGTAACGCCGGTGAGTGCGGCAGCGTGTTATGCCAGCGTTGACCCTATTGCTGGACTCTCGGCTGACGAAAAAGTCGCCATGCTGAAGCAGGCGGACCGTGTGGCAAGGGCTTCAGACCCCAGTGTAAGCCAGGTGAGCGCGTCGCTGTCGGGTACCTATGAAGTGGTTCTCGTGCGTGCGAGTGACGGTACGCTTGCGGCGGATATTCGCCCACTGGTGCGCTTTAACGTTAGCGTGATCGCGGTGAAAAACGGCCGTCGCGAGCGCGGCAGCGCCGGCGGCGGTGGGCGCTACTCGATGGCGAAACTGCGAGATGCAGGTGTCGCGGAGCGTTATGCCAAAGAAGCTGTGCGTCAGGCGCTGGTGAACTTGGAAGCTGTTGACGCCCCCGCTGGGCAAATGCCAGTAGTCCTGGCGTCCGGTTGGCCAGGTATTTTGCTGCACGAAGCCGTCGGCCACGGGCTTGAAGGTGATTTTAATCGCAAGGGTAGCTCCGCCTTTGCTGGCAAAATGGGTCAGCGTGTCGCTGCCAAAGGCATCACGGTGGTCGATGATGCCACCATCGCCGATAGTCGTGGCGCCTTGAGCATTGATGATGAAGGCACACCGGGGCAGAACACGCCGCTGATTGAAGATGGCATCTTAACCGGCTACATGCAGGATAAGCTCAACGCACGCTTGATGGGCATGGCGCCGACCGGTAACGCGCGACGTGAGTCGTTTGCCCATTTGCCCATGCCACGCATGACCAACACGGTAATGCTGGCTGGCCAAGATAACCCCGACGATATTATTAAGAGCGTGAAACGGGGAATTTACGCTGTTAGCTTTGGCGGTGGGCAGGTCGACATCACCTCGGGTAAGTTTGTGTTTTCCGCCAGCGAAGCCTATCTGATTGAAGATGGCCGTATTACCGCGCCGGTGAAAGGCGCCACATTGATTGGTAATGGCCCGGATGTAATGGGGCGTGTGTCGATGGTTGGTCATGACATGGCGCTCGACCCCGGTATTGGGGTGTGCGGAAAAGAAGGGCAGGGCGTGCCGGTAGGCGTAGGTCAGCCGACGTTAAAAATCGACGAGCTGACCGTCGGTGGTACGCAGTCGTAAAATCTTGTGCCCTGGCTACAGTGCGGCGCTATCGCGCAGATGTTTAAACAGCTTGCGTGCGCTGGCAGGTGTTTTGCCTTGCTCACGTTCGCGTTGTGCGTTGCGTACCAGTTGGCGCAGGGTTTGGCGGTCGGCATCGGGGTAGTCGGCCATAAAGCGTTCGATACCGTCATCGCCTTCATCGATAAGTCGATCGCGCCACTTTTCCAAGCGGTGGAATGCGTGGTCACGTTGTTCGCGCTCTTGCTCGATGGCATCAAACACGGCATGTATGGCGGGCAAATCCTCTTTGCGCATGAGCTTGCCAACGTATTGCATGTGACGACGACGGCCTTCGTGCGAGCGAATTCGCGCGGTCTCGTCAATGGCGCGTAGTAGGTCATCCGATAGTGGGAAGCGGGCACGCTCGGCAGGCGACATGGCAATCAGGGTTTCGCCTAGCTGCTGCAGTTCGTGCATCTCACGTTTGAGCTGCGATTTACTCGGGCGGATGTCCTGTTCATCCATTTCGATGGGGGTCGGGCGTTTTTTCGGCATGGTGGCTCACAGCAAACAGTTAAATGAAAGGCGGCATTATAGCAGGCCGCCAGAGAATGACAGGGGTATCGCCTAAGAGTGCGGTATCCGTAAAGGAGAGTGAAGTATGGCACAGGCATTCGATGCAAATGCTCAGCAAAGCGTGCTGGCAGCGCGCGCGCAAGAGGCGCTCGCACTGGCAAAGCATTTAGGTGCTGATGCGGCAGAAGTGGGTGCAAGCGTCGATCAAGGTGTCGGCGTGAGCGTGCGTCTCGGGGAGGTTGAAACCGTCGAGCTTTCGCGCGATCAAGGTATTGCGGTAACGGTCTACGTTGGACAGCATAAAGGTAGTGCGTCTTCCACCGATGCGGGAAGCGACTCAATTCGTGCCACCGTTGAAAAGGCCATGGCGATCGCACGCTATACCGGCGAAGACCCGGCAGCGGGGCTGGCCGATGCTGAGCTGATGGCGCGCGACGTACCGGATTTAGACGTTCATCACCCTTGGGCATTAAGCACCGAGGAAGCAACTGAGTTGGCGTTAAGCTGTGAGCGCGCCGGGCGTGAGGTTTCAGGTATTACCCACTCGGACGGCGCGTCGCTATCCACGGGTGAAGGCGTGCGTGTGTATGCCAATAGCCATGGCTTTTGGGGCACGCAAAAAGGCAGCCGACACTCACTTTCCTGCATGTTGATTGCCGAAGATGACAATGGCATGCAGCGCGACTACGACTATACGTCGGTCCGTAATCCTAGCGAGCTTCGTGACCCGGCAGATGTGGGGCGCGAAGCCGCACGGCGCACACTGCGCCGTCTTGGAGCCAAACGACCGGCTACCGGGACCTTTCCGGTGCTTTTTGATCCCTCAATGGCAAGCGGGTTGGTGGGCCATTTAATGGGCGCTCTTGCGGGGGGAGCCCTTTACCGTCAGGCTTCCTTTTTATGTGACCGTCTAGGGACGCCGCTGTTTCCCGAATGGTTCAGCCTGGAAGAGCGGCCTATGGAAATGGGGGCGATGGCGAGTTCGCCGTTCGACGGCGAAGGGGTGAAAACGCGCGACAATCGCTTTATCGAACAGGGCAAGCTAGCCAGCTACATGCTCTCTTCCTATAGCGCTCGCCGCTTAGGTATGCAGACCACGGGGAATGCCGGTGGTGCGCGTAACTTACGCCTTAGGGCGCCGTTAAGCTCGTTCGAGACGCTATTACAGGAGATGGGCCGTGGCATTTGGGTAACCGAGCTAATGGGGCAAGGGGTTAACAGCGTGACCGGGGATTATTCGCGCGGCGCAGCGGGTTTCTGGGTGGAAAATGGTGAGGTGCAATATCCCATTGAGGAGTTCACGATTGCGGGAAACCTGGAGCAAATGTTTGCCGATCTGCGTGCGGTAGGAAACGATACCGATACACGGGGCAGTATCCATACCGGTAGCTGGTTGATTGATAATATGACGGTCGCGGGAAGCTAAGCGAGGCCTGTGCTACTGATCTTCATCAAACCGGGCGTCGAATAGCGCTTCAATGGCATCCAGTGCTTGTTCGGCGTCGTCGCCCTCGGCTGTCACGGTGAGCTCGGTACCACAAGGCGCTGCGAGCATGAGCAGTGCCATAATGTTGGCGGCATCGGCTTCTTTCGTGTCTTTATAAACTTTAATGTGAGCACTAAATTGCTGACCGCAGTTAACCAATTTGGTGGCGGCGCGTGCGTGTAAACCACGTCTATTATTAAGTGTTAGCGTTTTCTTTGGCACCCTGGTTCCTTCTTCCAAGCGGTGTCGTTTTTGATACGAGGCCTGCGTGACGTCGCGGGCGTGGGTGACTCACATCCCTGTTTAATGTTGCTTCTTCATTGTTGAGCAACGCCGCTTTCATTGAGGATGTATTGCAGGCCAAGCTCGCGGTGGCGCAGGTGTGCTTCACCGGTTGTGGTGATGATGCGCTGGGCAAGCTGCTCGACCAAGTAGACCGAACGGTGCTGCCCACCCGTGCAGCCGATGGCAACCGTCATATAGCTGCGTTGGCTGCTTTGGTAAGCCGGTAACCAACGGACTATCCAATCGTGAATATCTTGGCACATTGTCTCTACGATAGGATAAGCGCTTAAAAAGGCTTGAATATCATCGTCGCGCCCGTTTGACTGGCGCAGGGCAGGATCCCAATAGGGATTGGGCAGGCAGCGCACATCAAAAACGAGATCCGCATCGAGTGGAACGCCGCGTTTATAACCAAACGATTCGAACGTAATGGTAAGTTGGTCACGCTGATGATGAGCCACTTGGTCGGTGATTCGACGGCGTAAATCGTGAGCCGAGAGGCGCGATGTATCAATGGTAAGGTCCGCTAAGTCGCGTACCTCGCTTAGCGCCTCTTCCTCTTTTATGATCGCTTCTTCAAGCGTTAGGTCACTATTTCGCGTTAGCGGATGGCGTCGGCGGGTGGCGGAGTAGCGCTCAAGCAAGATTCTGGCATCGGTGGTCAGAAAAACCACTTGAAAGTGAATGTCCCGCTGCTCTAACTCGCTAAGTAAACGCGGGAGCTGCTCCAGCGCACCAGGTAAGTTACGAGCATCAATGCTGACGGCTACACGGGCTTGCTCACCCTGATCGCGGACTTCATCCACTAGCGAACCGAGCAAAACGGCCGGTAGATTATCTATCGCGTAGTAGCCAAGATCTTCCAGTGCCTGAAGGGCAATCGACTTGCCTGAGCCGGAGCGACCACTGATGATGACCAGTTGCATAGGGTGTCCCTTTGTGGGGGGCAGCAAGAACTTTTAGCTGATATGTTGGGCGCTTACACTGAATGAGCGCGTATTTTCTCGCTAATCAAGTCGAGAAGCTCGCGCTGGCTTCCTGCTTTGCGAAGTTGAGCGCGGGTGTCGACGTCGTTCATGATCGTGGCGACTTGACCGAGTAGCGCAAGGTGCGTGTCATCCGCTTCTTCAGGTACAAGCAGAATGAACACAAGGTCTACCGGGTCGCCATCAATGGCATCAAAATCAACCGCTTCGGTCAACTTCAGAAAGCTCGCAATAGGCGACGTGCAGTGAGGGCTGCGTGCGTGTGGGATCGCTACCCCGTTACCAATACCCGTGCTGCCAAGCCGCTCACGGCTTATCAGGCGGCTGAACACTTCTTGGCTATCAAGGCTGGGTGTGTTTTGGGCGATGAAGGTGCTGAAAAACTCCAGCACCCTTTTTTTGCTGCCCCCCGGAACATCGTAAAGTACGCGTTCCGGGGGAAGGATCGTTTCCAATGTCATTGAATTACCGTGCGCCAGCGCCCTGGGCGCGTGCCTGGGCTTTTTCTTTATGCTTGACGAGTTGACGGTCAATTTTATCCGCTAAAGCATCGATAGCAGCATACATGTCGATATCGGTTGCTTCAGCGTGCAAATCTGCACCGGCTGCATGAAGCGTACATGCCGCTTGTTGGCGCTCTTTCTCTACCGACAACGTTACCTGAACGGTCGTAATATTGTCGTAGTGGCGCTCAACGCGAGCCAACTTTTCGTTGACATAGTCACGCAAGGCGTCAGTCAGTTCTACATGATGACCGGTGATATTGACTTGCATTGACGTACTCCTTAATTCGTCGGACTGTCTCTCGATTGTAACCCTTTTTTCTACTAAGCAAAGCCCTTTACGGCAGATTCCGTTTAACTAGCGTAAACGGCGTCGCTCGCTAGATGAAGGAATGCCCATGGCTTCACGGTATTTCGCGACGGTGCGGCGTGCCACGTTAATGTCTTCGTTACCCAGCAGCGTGACCAGGCGGCTATCCGACAGGGGCTTTTTAGCCGGTTCATCCTGTATGAGCTTTTTGATTCGCGCACGTATTGCCGTGCTGGAATGACCGTCGCCATCTTGGCCGTTGACTTGGCTAGAAAAGAAGTACTTTAGTTCAAAAACACCGCGGGGTGTATGCACGTATTTCTGCGTGGTAACGCGTGAGATGGTGGATTCGTGCATCTCAACGGTTTCTGCGATATCGGCCAATATCAACGGTTTCATGGCTTCTTCGCCATGCTCAAGAAAGCCAATTTGGCGTGCGATGATCTCGCGCCCAACGCGCAATAAGGTGTCATTGCGGCTTGTCAGGCTTTTAATGAGCCAGCGAGCCTCTTGTAGGTGTTCTTTAAGAAATTGGTTGTCTTGGCTTTTGTCGGCACGCTTAATCAAACTGGCGTAGTCGGGCTGGACGCGTAGCCGCGGCATGGCATCGGGGTTGAGGGTTAAATGCCAGCCTTGTTCATCATGGTGTACCACAAGGTCGGGTATCACATAACCGCTTTCGGCGTTGCCAAACGTACTCCCCGGACGCGGGTCGAGGCTTCTAATCAGCTGTATCACGTCGTCGAGTTGTTCGTCATCAAGCCCTAAGCGACGTTTTAACAGGCGACGATCATCACGGCCGAGCGCTTCTAAGAATTGCCGCACTAGCCTTCGTGCAGGGATTAAAAGCGGGGTATCGTCGGGTAAGGTGGCAAGCTGAAGCATCAAACATTCGCGTAAGTCGCGGGCAAACACGCCAGTAGGCTCAAACTGCTGGAGGCGGAGGAGCACGCTTTCGATATCACGCTGGTTAAGGCCGTCCAGCTGCTGGTGTCGCAATCCATCGCGCAGCTCGTTAAGAGGCTGCAGTAGATAGCCGTTATCGTCTACAGCATCGATCAACGTTTCCGCGATGAGCTGCTCGCGTGGGCTAAAATCCGTCATTGCCAACTGCCAGATCAAGTGGCTTTGCAGGCTTTGGCTGGGCGTATCGCGCTCAAAATCGTGGGCGTTGCTGCCCACACTTGATGCGCTGCCGACGTCTTGGTAAGTATCCGACCAATCGCTATCCACGGAGAGTTCGCTGGGGATGTTTTCCTCCCAGTCAGCCTCCTTCTGCTCAGTGGTGGCTTGCTCGCTAAACTCCTCCTCTTGCTCGAGCATCGGGTTGGCATCAAGTGCTTGCTGAATTTCCTGGCGAAGTTCCAGCGTCGATAGCTGCAACAGAGCGATGGCCTGTTGCAGTTGGGGGGTCATCGTTAACTGGGTACCGACACGCAGTTGAAGGGACGCTTTCATGACCATTCGCAGGTAACCACTACACTAGAGAAAGCCTTTACCCTAAAGCCAGTTTGATTGGTGTGCAATTAGCAATAAGCATGCCATCGGCAAAAAACGTGCCACGATTGGTATATCGGTTAGTGTATTAGAGGCGGAAGTCCTCACCAAGGTAGACTTCGCGTACTTCTTGGTTATCTAAAATCGTGTGGGGAGAGCCGCTAGCAATAATGTGGCCGTCACTAACGATATAGGCGGTATCGCAAATATCCAGCGTTTCGCGCACGTTGTGATCCGTGATTAACACACCAATGTTGCGTGCTTTCAGGGTGCGAATAATCGACTTGATATCGCCCACCGAAATGGGATCAACCCCGGCGAAGGGTTCATCAAGTAAGATGAAAGCGGGTTCCGTGGCTAGCGAGCGGGCTATTTCAACCCGGCGGCGCTCCCCACCGGAGAGGCTCATCCCTACGTTATCGCGGATATGGTCGATATGAAAATCGTCTAGCAAGTGCTCAAGGCGCTCTTCGCGCGCCGCATGATTGAGGTCTTTGCGGGTCTCTAAAATCGCCATAATGTTATCGGCGACGGAGAGCTTGCGAAAAATTGAGGCTTCTTGGGGGAGGTAGCCAATTCCGGCAATCGCACGTTCGTGCATGGGTGCGCGAGAGAGGTCCAGATTATCAATGCTGACCTTACCTGCATCGGCTTTAACCAGCCCGACGATCATGTAAAACGAGGTGGTTTTGCCCGCACCGTTAGGACCGAGTAGCCCAACAATACTGCCCTGTGCGATATCGAGATTGATATCCTTGACCACACGGCGGCGTTTGTAGCTTTTGGCTAGATGGCGTGCGCTAAGCGTTTTGCCCGGCGTTGGTGTTTGGCTCGTAGCGGTAATATCGTCGAAAGACACCCGGTCGCTTCTCCTATTTAGACGGCTTTTCTGGCTGGAGCGTCATGCGAATACGCTGGTTTTCGCTACCTTCAACGTCAGAGCGGGCCTGGACGACTTCGCGGTCGATAAAGTACTCCAGTCGACCACCGGTAAAGCGATCACCTGCTTGGGTCAATTCGGCGCGGTTGATGAGTTCGACGCGGCGCTCAGCAAGATGATAAATAATCTGCCGTGCCTGGCCTTCCATCAGCTCTTCTTGCCCATCGGGGCGGTGGCGCATGTAGGCGCGATCACCGATGGCGGTGGCACGCGAGAGCTCGCCTGCCTCGTTACGCTCAATTTCGACTTGGTCGCCACGTAGGCGCATTTCCCCTTGGCGGATTTCGACATTGCCGCGATAAACGGCGGTGCCAGCGCGTTGATCAATGTCTAACTGATCGGCTTCAACGTGAACAGGATCGCTAGGAGCAGCGTAAACAGTGCTGGCTGACAACACTAGCGCCAGGGAAAATAGTGACCCATAGAAAAAAGCGTTGGCTTTCATGGGGTGTTGTCCTCGTTGTCGACTTCTATGGGATGGTAGCCGCGCACGTTTCCGGTTAAGCGCAAGGCATCTTCATTGAGCCATACATCCATGCGCTGGGCTTGCATGTGTTGCGGCGGTTGCTGTAAACGCACGGGCAACTCGCTGTAAGCATGCGCTGCATTGCTATCGTAGTGTAACCGTTCGGTGCCAAGCTTCCAGCCTTCCTCTGGGGCACGGATTTGTGCGTTGCCAGAGAGCGTAAGATGTTCTTGCCGATCAATGGTGCCGTGTTCAGCACTGACATGCCAGCGACGTTGCTGGCTATCAAAAAGCGTCGCGTCAGGGGCGGATAGTTGCGTGATAGCAAGTTCGGGCGTGTGCGTTAATTGTGGCGTCCTGAGGACTTGATGACGTTCACCGCTGTCATCAAAAAGCGTCAGTGTGGCGTTTTTCACCACGTGACTAGGCTCTTGTGCCCGCGCTTTGGGGTCTCTGGTAACTGAGTCAGCGTCATACACATCCAGCCAAGCCAATAGGGCTCCAAGGCCCACCACAAGCGCCAGTAGCAGAAAACGTTTTTGCAAGCGCCGCATCCGCATGGGCATTACGCAGACGGTAGGCCGTGTAAATAGGTATCCACTACCGCTCCCCAGTGTCCCTGAGCATCAAGCAGCGTATCGCAGATTTCACGCACCGCACCGTGACCGCCCAAACGCTCGGTTACCCAATCCGCATGCTTGTGCATGTAGTCCGGAGCATTAGGCACGGTGATGCCGACGCCGGCCCGCTTGATCGCGGCCAAATCGGGTAAATCGTCGCCGCAGTAAGCGGTTTGATCTAACTCGAGGCTCAGCCGCTGGCAGAGGCTACGCAGCGTGGCAAGCTTATCTTCGCAGCCTTGGTAAACGTGCGAGATGCCGAGTGCCGCCGCCCGTTGGCTTACCATGGGGGAGTCTCGCCCAGTAATGATGGCGACGTGAAGGCCAGCACGCTTGAGCAGTTTTAGCCCGTGGCCATCTTGGGTGTGGAACGCTTTGATTTCGATACCGTCGGCCTGAAAGTAGAGGCGGCCATCGGTTAAAACACCGTCAACGTCCAGGGCAAGTAAGCGCACGCGGCGCAGCTGATCAATAAGCGGGACAGGTAGGGCCATACAGACTCCAGTTAAAAGTGACATCAAGGGCGATTAAATAACGCCACTGACGAGTAAATCGTGCATATGGAGGGCGCCGATGGGGCGCTGCTGGTCATCCACAACGGCAAGCGCTGTGATTTTACTCTCTTCCATCAAGTGTACGGCTTCTGCCGCCAGAACGTTGGCCGCAATGCGCTTGCCGGGGCGTGTCATCACCTCATCGACGCAGAGAGTGCGTAGGTCGTGGTGTTGATCCAGCGTGCGACGCAAATCACCATCGGTGTATACACCAGCTAGGCGTCCTTGATCATCAGTGACACAAGTAAAGCCTAGCCCTTTGCGAGTGATTTCTAACAGTGCATCGCGTAGCGGGCTGCCAAGCGAGACTTGGGGCAAGCGTTCACCCGTGTGCATGACGTCTTTTACTCGTAGCAGCAAGCGTTTGCCCAGCGTGCCGCCCGGGTGGGAAAGGGCGAAATCTTCAGCTGTAAAGCCCCGCGCTTCCAAAAGTGCTACCGCAAGCGCGTCACCTAGTGCCAGCGCTGCGGTCGTCGAGCTGGTGGGGGCGAGATCCAGCGGGCATGCTTCTCGCTCAACGCCGCTGTCTAAATGCGCCTCTGCATGGCGTGCAAGGGTTGAGTGCATGCGCCCAGTCATGCTGATAAGCGGCACACCCAAGCGCTTTAGTAAGGGCAGAAGGGCGTTGACTTCCGCCGTTTCCCCCGAATTCGACAAGGCAAGCACCACATCGCTGCGCGTAATCATGCCCAAATCGCCGTGACTGGCTTCACCGGGGTGAACGAAAAATGCTGGGGTGCCCGTACTTGCCAGTGTGGCGGCAATTTTTCCTGCGATGTGGCCGGATTTTCCCATGCCCGTCACCACAACACGCCCATGGCAGGCGAGGATCAGCTCACAGGCACAGTCAAACTGAGTGTCGAGTTTGGCCTGTAAACCCCCGATGGCGGCTTGCTCAATTTGTAAAGTGCGCAGCGCGCTCTCGCGTAGTGGACTAGTCGACATGGTGGTATAAGCCAAGTGGATAAAGGGCATGGTAAAATATTACATGATAATTGCCGCCACTTAAGACAACAATTGTTTTGAGAAGCGATTGTTTTGGCAGCGTCATGCAGAGTTAGGATACAATGTTCGATAATCTTTTTGAACGCTGTTAACACGGTAGATGCATAGCGTTTGCCCCGAAACAGCGCCACGCGCCTGGAACGAGTGTTTTTTGCTATGACGGATGCTGGCTTTATTGAAATTGAAAATGTTCACTTTTCCCGCGGAGATACTGACATATTCCGCGGCGTCAGTTTATCTATCCCGCGCGGCAAAGTAACGGCGATCATGGGCCCTAGTGGCACGGGTAAAACCACGCTTTTGAAGTTGATTGGCGGGCAATTAGCGCCCGATAGCGGCCGCGTCATTATTGACGGCCAAGATGTGCATCAGCTTTCACGCAAAGCGCTTTTTAGGCTGCGTAAAAGGATGGGGATGTTGTTTCAAAGTGGAGCACTGTTCTCGGATTTAGATGTTTTTGAGAACGTGGCGTTTCCCATCCGCGTGCACACCGACCTACCCGATGCCATGGTGCGCGATATCGTGCTGTTGAAGTTGCAAGCGGTCGGGTTGCGCGGTGCCCGCCATTTGATGACATCGGAACTCTCCGGCGGGATGGCGCGCCGTGTCGCACTGGCTCGCGCGGTGGCGCTCGACCCGGAACTGATACTCTACGATGAGCCGTTTGTGGGCCAAGACCCCATCTCGATGGGAGTGTTGGTGCAACTGATCAAGCGTTTGAACCAAGCGCTTTCGTTGACGTCAGTAGTGGTATCACACGACATTAAAGAGACGCTGAGTATCGCTGACTACTTGTACTTAATCGCCGACGGCGAGGTAGTGGCTCACGGTACACCACAAAGCTTGGATGTTCATGACGACCCGCGCGTTAGTCAGTTTATGCACGGCGAGCCGGATGGTCCCGTTCCTTTTCACTACCCAGCGAAATCGCTTTATGACGATATTCTCAGTGAAGACGCAACCATAAGGGTCGGCTAAATGCCTGAACATGTTTCACAATCGCTCGCGCGAATTACCCGCCTAGGCCGTAGATGCTGTGATGTATTGGAGGCACTCGGTCGCGCTGGCCTGTTTCTTGTGCAATCGGCTTTTAGCATGCCTTCGCGCGAAGGTTTTAGACTATGGCTGCGTCAGATGCATTTTGTGGGGGTGCTGTCGCTAGCGATTGTGCTGGTGTCAGGGCTTTTCATCGGTATGGTGCTGGCGCTGCAGGGGTACACCATTTTAGTCGACTTTGGCGCTGAACAAGCCTTGGGCCAAATGGTGGCGCTCTCGCTTTTGCGCGAGCTAGCACCGGTCGTGGCGGCGCTGTTGTTTGCTGGGCGGGCTGGGTCAGCGCTAACAGCAGAAATTGGCCTGATGAAAGCGACCGAGCAGCTCACCAGTATGGAAATGATCGGCGTTGACCCGCTACGGCGAGTGGTAGCGCCGCGGCTGTGGGCTGGTTTCATCTCATTACCCATTTTAACCGTGGGCTTTAGCGTGGTGGGCATCTGGGGTGGCTATCTTGTCGGCGTTGAGTGGCTAGGGGTCTTTGAAGGCTCCTACTGGAGCAATATGCAAGCGAACGTGACGTTCATAGACGATATTGGCAACGGCATCATCAAAAGCTTGGTCTTTGCTGTCGTCGTCACCTGGATCGCGGTGTTTCAAGGTTACGATCTGGTGCCTACCTCGGAAGGCATTTCGCGTGCTACGACACGTACCGTGGTTTACTCGTCGCTGGCCGTGCTGGGCCTAGATTTTGTTTTAACCGCCGTCATGTTCGGCGGCCTCTAAATGCTGGAGCAGATGCATGAAACGCAGTAAAACCATGGAATTTGGCGTGGGGCTCTTTATGCTGGCAGGCATCGTAGGGCTCGTTTTCTTGGGCTTGCGTGTTAGCGGGCTAAGCCTTTCTGCCCCGACGGAGACGTTTCGTCTAGAGGCTAATTTCGCCAATATTGGCGGACTAAAGCCGCGCGCGCGGGTCACAATGGCGGGCGTCACCGTCGGGCGAGTAGAAGCGGTTGAGCTGGATACCGAGTGGTACGACGCCCGCGTTGTGATGAGCCTGGACAGTGAGCTGGAAGGGCAGCTTTCGCGCGATACCACGGCCGCCATACTAACCGCTGGGTTGCTCGGCGAGCAGTACGTCGGGTTAAGCGTGGGCGGTGATCCCGAGGTGTTAGAAAACGGCGATAGCATTCGCGATACGCAGTCCGCCTTGGTGTTAGAAGAGCTGATCCAACAGTTTGTATCCACGATGGCTAAAGGTTGAGTCAAGACGACGTAATGAATTAAGCATCGGCGCCTTAAATAGAGTGAGGAAACTATGAATACGTTAAAAATTAAAAGGTTAAGTATAGTGCGTGGTGTGGTTGCCTTCTGTGCTGCGTTAATGTTGGCATTGCCGCTCACGCTGCACGCCCAAGAAAAAGGACCAGTGGAGGTTGTGCGCGATAACATCGAGTCCTTTGTGTCGAAGTTAGAAGAGCGTGAGTCGTATTATCAAGAGAACATCGATGAGCTAAAAGCCGAGGTGGATGAGAGTCTTGAATCCGTCGCAGATTTTCGCTACATCGGCGCCAGCGTCATGGGTAGCTACTTTCGCAATGCAACGCCAGAGCAACGCAGCCGTTTTGTCGAAGTGTTTCGTCAAACGCTAATTGATACCTATACCCAGGGGCTTGTGACGTTTGACTACGACGAAATTCGCGTTCTTGAGAACCAAAGTGAGCAGCGTTTCGAAGACCAGGCCAGCGTCGATATGGAAATAGTAGCCACCAATGGCGAAGTTTTTCCGGTGAGTTATACGTTGCGCCTTTCCGATGGCCAGTGGCGCGTGGTTAACGTTATCGTGAACGGCATCAACTTAGGCTTAACCTTCCGCAACCAGTTTGACCAAGCGATGCACGATAATAACCGTGACTATGATGCTGTCATTCAGGGGTGGTCACCGGATGTTGGCGTTGAGGAACTTGAACAAGGAGGCGGCGCGTGAGCGCGTTGTTCTCAGAGCAAGACGTAAGGCTTGACCAGCAAGAGGGTACGTTGAGCGTCAGCGGCGACGTGGGGACCAATGTCGCTGCTGCCTTAGCCGCAGCGGGAGGCAAATGGATAGCCGAAACCTCACTTAGTGCGCTGCATATAAACTTTGATGGCGTTGAGAAGGCCAGTAGTGCGGCAATCAGTGTGCTTTTGCAGTGGTTGCGTATGTGTCAGCAACGCCACATCGCTATCCTCTCGGTGTCACTATCTGTTCCTCTTCAACGCTTGGCGCATCTGGCAGAGCTGGATGCATTGTTGCAAGACCCCACACGTGAAATGGCTACTTCGGCAACATAACAGTTTTTTTGCCGGTGATGGTCTCTTGGCCGTGCTTGTTTTGTCGGGTGTGTTGCAACGCATCGCCAAAGCCGCGGCTTTTCTTTATCATTGGCCCCACTTTCCCCGACGTTTTTCATAGGAGTTTTTCTACTCATGCAACCCAGTGAGGTAAAAGCACTACTTGAGTCGCGCCTTGACGGATGCCATTTCCACATCCAGGGCGAAGGCTGTAATTTTCAAGTGGTAGCGGTCGGTGAGGCGTTTGAAGGGCTGTCGCCCGTTAAGCGTCAGCAGCTTGTCTACGCAGCATTAAGCGATGAGATCGCTTCAGGCGCGCTTCATGCGATTAGCATCAAAACCTACACGCCGGCGCAGTGGGAAAATGCGCCAGAAAACGCCCAATAAAGGCGGGCTGTATGGATAAATTACTGATTACAGGCAATGGGGTGGTAGACGGCGAAGTATGGGCCAGCGGCGCAAAAAATGCCGCATTGCCTATCCTCTGTTCCAGCCTGTTGGCCGACGGCCCCGTGGTGATCGGCAACCTGCCGCACCTGCAGGATATAACCACCACGCTTGAGTTGCTCGGACGTATGGGCGTGGAGCCCGTGATGGGCGAAAAAATGAGCATTCAGCTCGATGGCTCCCAGGTCACACACTGCCACGCGCCTTATGAACTCGTAAAAAAAATGCGTGCTTCCATCTTGGTGCTGGGCCCACTGCTGGCCCACTTTGGTCATGCAGATGTGTCGCTCCCCGGCGGCTGCGCGATAGGTTCGCGCCCGGTCGATTTGCACATTCGTGGCCTTGAGGCGATGGGCGCGGAAATTCGCGTTGAAAGCGGCTATATTCGCGCACGGGTCGATGGTCGTCTAAAAGGCGCGACGATCTTTTTCGATACCGTGACGGTGACGGGCACTGAAAACTTGCTGATGGCCGCAACGCTGGCTGAAGGTAAAACGGTGCTGGAGAACGCTGCACGCGAACCCGAAATCGTCGATTTGGCCGAGTGCTTAATCAAAATGGGCGCGCGGATTGAGGGGCATGGCACCGATACTATCGTGATTGAAGGCGTCGAGCGCCTGCACGGCTGCGAGCACGACGTGATGCCTGATCGTATCGAAACCGGGACGTTTTTGGTCGCTGCCGCGATGACGGGTGGCCGGGTCAAAGTGACGCGGACCCGGGCGGATATTCTTGAAGCCGTGTTGGCCAAGCTTGAGAGCGCCGGTGCCAGCATTGCCACGGGTGATGATTGGATCGCACTGGATATGCAAGGCAAGCGTCCCAGGGCTGTCAATATCCGTACAGCGCCATATCCGGCGTTTCCAACGGATATGCAAGCACAGTTTGTGGCGATGAACGCGGTGGCCGAAGGGAGTTCACGGGTCGTAGAGACGATCTTTGAAAATCGCTTTATGCACGTGCAAGAGCTCAACCGCATGGGCGCCAATATTGTCTTAGAAGGCAATACGGCCCTGATCACAGGGGTTGAAAAACTCTCAGGTGCGCCGGTGATGGCAACCGACTTGCGCGCCTCTGCATCGCTTGTGATCGCCGCGATGATGGCCGAAGGGGAAACTCTGGTTGACCGCATTTATCACATTGATCGTGGCTATGAGTGCATCGAAGAGAAGCTACAGCAGCTAGGGGCGCGTATTCGCCGTATTCCGGGCTAAGCCACGCACTAACCATTGGCAATGACGATGAGTAAGCAACTGATTTTGGCGCTCTCTAAAGGGCGCATTTTGCAAGAGACACTTCCCTTATTGGCCGATGCGGGTATCTCGCCAGCAGAAGACTTGGGCAAAAGCCGTAAGCTTTTGTTTGATACCAACCTGCCCAATGTGAAGCTGGTGGTTATTCGGGCGACCGACGTGCCTACATACGTACAGCTCGGCGCTGCCGACTTGGGTGTCGCGGGTAAAGACGTGTTGCTTGAACATGGCGCCGAGAACCTTTACGAGCCGCTAGATTTAGACATTGCACGTTGCAAGCTAATGACTGCAGGGACAGCTGGTGAAGCGCCTGGCCGTGCTCGGCGTCGTGTGGCGACCAAGTTCATTAACGTGGCGCGGCGCTATTACGCTGAGCAGGGGATTCAAGCGGAAGTGATTAAGCTCTATGGTGCGATGGAACTGGCGCCAATAATGAACCTTGCCGATGAAATCGTCGATATTGTTGATACCGGTAATACCTTGCGTGCCAATGGCATGGAGCCGCGCGAGCTGATCGCGCCGATCAGCACCCGGTTGGTCGTGAATAAAGCGTCAATGACGATGAAACATGCGCAAATTAAACCGCTTATCGAGCGCTTAAGCGAGGCGGTTAAAAAGCGCCAAAATCAACCGGTCAGTCCCTAACATCGAGGAGTGGTAGCGATGAGTGCGACGGTAGCAGCACAGACGGTGGCGCGGCTTTCTACCCGTGATGCTGATTTTTCGCAGCGTTTGGATACGTTGCTCGATTGGGATGGCGTGTCGGATCAAGCGGTTCAACAACGCGTGGACGACATACTGACTCAAGTTAAGCAGCGTGGCGATGCGGCGGTGGTGGAGACAACGAATCGCTTTGACCGCCTGTCGGTCAGCTCGATGAGCGAGCTTAAGCTGACCCCCGAGCAGCTCAAGCGGTCTTTTGACTCTCTTCCTGCGGCACAGCGGGTGGCGTTATCCGCTGCAGCAGAGCGTATCCGTAGCTACCACGAGCGGCAAAAGCCCGAATCTTGGCAGTACACGGAAGCCGATGGCACGGTGCTAGGGCAGAAGGTCAGTCCGATAGACCGGGCAGGGATTTATGTTCCGGGTGGCAAGGCAGCTTACCCCTCCTCGGTACTGATGAACGCGATTCCGGCGCACGTGGCAGGCGTCAACGAGATCGTGATGGTGGTGCCGACCCCCGATGGTGTGCTGAATGACATGGTGCTCGCGGCGGCTCACTTAGCAGGCGTGGACTACGTTTTCACCATTGGTGGGGCTCAAGCAATCGCCGCGCTTGCGTATGGCACTGAAACAGTCCCGCGCGTGGATAAAATTGTGGGGCCGGGTAATATATACGTGGCCACCGCCAAGCGTGCGGTATTTGGTCAAGTTGGCATTGATATGATTGCTGGACCATCGGAAATTTTGGTGGTGAGCGATGGGCTAACAGACCCTGATTGGCTTGCCATGGATCTCTTCTCCCAGGCGGAGCACGATGAGGATGCCCAGGCGATCCTGGTCAGTTGGGATGCCGAACACCTGCAGGCGGTAGAGGCCTCAATCGAGCGTTTGCTGCCTACGCTTGAACGTGAAGAGATCGTTCGCGCCTCATTGCGTCGGCGTGGTGCACTGATAGCGTGCCAGGATAAGCAAGAGGCCATCACGCTTATCAACCGCATTGCCCCTGAGCATTTGGAACTCTCTGTTGCTGAGCCGCAAGACTGGTTAGAGGGAGTGCGTCACGCCGGCGCGATCTTCATGGGGCGTTACACAGCTGAAGCCCTTGGCGACTACTGTGCTGGGCCCAATCACGTGCTACCGACCTCCGGCACCGCACGTTTTTCATCACCGCTTGGGGTCTACGACTTCCAGAAGCGCTCGTCCATTATCCACTGCTCAGCAGAGGGCGCATCATCGCTGGGTGGAATAGCCTCGGAGCTCGCCCGAGGTGAGTCGCTAACCGCGCACGCGCGCTCAGCAGAATACCGTATTCGCCGTTGAAGACATCTAACATGCCGGGTTTCTTAAGGGGTGTCAGATAGACGGCGAGGCGTGGGGGGCGCTGGTACGGGACGCTCCCCAACTTCGAGCATAACTTCCATAATCTCACCGCCGCGTACAACCGTCAGCGGTAGTTTTGTGCCGGGTTCGATATCGGCGATGTCGCTCATCGTAGCGCGAGCATCGAGTACAGGTTGGTCGTCGACAGCGAGCAGTACATCGCCGGGCTGCAGTCCCGCGCGGGCAGCAGGGCCGCCTTGGATAACCCCCGCGATAATGACGCCTTGTGGTGTGCGTAGTCCAAACGAGGTCGCCAACTCCCGCGATAAAGCCTGAGCTTCTATGCCCAGCCATCCGCGTATGACCCTTCCTTTAGTGACCAGCTCATTCAGAATGTTATGCGCAAGATTGGCCGGAATCGCGAATCCAATCCCTTGAGAGCCACCTGAGCGAGAAAATATCGCCGTGTTGATGCCCACTAGGGCGCCATCTGAGTTGACGAGGGCGCCACCCGAGTTACCTGGATTAATAGCTGCATCGGTCTGGATGAAATCCTCGTAGGCGTTCAAACCTAAGTGACTGCGCCCAGTGGCACTAATAATACCCATAGTGACCGTCTGGCCCACACCAAAGGGGTTGCCAATGGCGAGTGAGACATCGCCTATGGCAACATCGGCTGAATCGGTTAGTGCGATAACGGGAAGATCGTCTAGAGGAATATGAAGGACGGCCAAGTCGCTTTCCGGATCGGTGCCGATGACTTTGGCAAGGGTTTCGCGTCCGTCACGCAGTGCGACCTGTATTTCATCAGCGCCGTTAATGACATGATGATTGGTTAAAACGTAGCCATTTTCACTCACGATGACGCCGGAGCCGAGACTTGAAAGCATTCGTTGTTGCCGTGTGGCATCGTCACCATCAAAAAACTGTTGGAAAAAGGGGTCCGACATTAAGGGGTGTTGATCACGCTCGACAATGCGCGATGAATAAATATTAACGACGGCCGGTGCGGCGCGGTTAACCGCGTCAGCGTAACTCGTCGGTCCTTCGTTGCGTGTTAAGGGGGGCGCTTGTTGAACGTCCGGCTTGGGCCGCTGGTTTTCTGATTCTGTTTCAGATGAGGTGACAAGCGCGGTTTCATCGGGTGTAGAGGATGACGATTCGAAGGGGATTGAGTCAGGAAATACCGCAAGAAACAGTGCTGCGAGCAATATGCCGGAAATAATGGGCCATATGTAAGGCAGCACGAAGCGTTGCATGGGCGTTCCTTAGTTCGCAGTCTGTTAGGCGATGCTGTTTGCGTTGAAAAGCGCGCGTTGGAAGTGGGTGATGATAACATTCCTTACGGATATTCCGCAGGTGTGGCTATTGGTTAATCAAACGCATTGAAGGAGAGCAAAATGGTGGAGCGGGATGTGCTAGTGGCTGCGTGTGAGCACAAACTAAGCGCCAGCCGTTTTAAAGACTTTACCCTGAATGGGCTTCAGGTCGAAGGGCGAGGGCGTATTCAGCGAGTTCTCACCGGCGTGACAGCGTGCCAGGCGCTTTTGGATGAAGCCGTCGCATGGGAGGCCGATGCCATTGTCGTGCATCATGGTTACTTTTGGAAAAATGAACCCATTGCACTAACGGGGATGAAGCAGCGACGGATCAAAACCCTGCTTAGCCACGATATGAATTTGTTGGCGTATCATCTGCCGCTCGATGCCCACCCAGAGCTTGGCAACAATGCACAGTTAGCCAAGCGGATGGGATGGCAGTTTGAGCGCTGCCTGGATGGTGCATTAGGCGAAGGGCTTTTGTGGTTGGGTAATACCGCGCCAGCCTCGCTCTCGGCTTTATCGCAACGCGTTGCGCATGAGCTAAAACGGGAGCCTTTGGTCATTGAGGCTGCGGGTACCGGTGATATCGAACGCGTGGCGTGGTGCACCGGCGGGGCGCAGGATATGATTACCCAAGCTTATGAAGGGGGCGCGCAATTTTTTCTCTCAGGCGAGATATCAGAGCGCACCACCCACCTAGCGCGCGAAATGGGCATCCACTATATGGCCGCGGGTCACCATGCGACTGAACGTTATGGCGTACAGGCGTTAGGCGAGTGGTTGGCCGCAGAGTTTGGCATTGAGCACCGTTTTGTGGATATTGATAACCCTGCGTGACGGGAGGTGAGTTTTTGCACGTTATGAATTCGTCGACGTAGGGCTAGTAGCGTGGCGGCTGTGGCGGTGTGTCAGTTTCTTTTAGGCCAAAGTCTTCTGATAAAGTGCCGCTTTGGCCATCTGCGTAGTCGCGGGGTGCGCCAGTAGCGGCAGACGAGTTAGTGGTAGACGGTGCAGTGGCACTTTCTTCGCTTGCTTGTGTGGTGCTCAAGCCGCTTAGGTCGAGATGAGGTAGTGTGTCATTGCCCAAATTCCAGTGCTGCGCTTCTTGATTGAGTTGCTTTTCAAGCTCGCTCGCTTCATCACGAATGGTGTCGAGACGTTGCTGAAAGTCGAGCAGATGTGAACCCATACGGCTTTTAAGCTCGGCCACTTGGCGCTCGCTTTCCAGGAACTTTTGCTGCATGGCAACGACATTATGCTGACTTTTGCTGGCAAAGCGGTAACCAACCGCGCCGACAACAATACCTAAAACAGCGCCAATAAAGGCAAACATCAGCTCAGTACTTACTTCCACATTTATCTCCCTAGCACCTGGTGTGTGCTCTATCGTAGTGACTTTTGCTCAATGATTTTGTCTCAATGACTTTGTCTCAGTAACATCTCGACTACAGTAATGCGTTTTGCGGCTATTATAGGCGTCTTTCAGGCGTTTGGGTCAATCCGTCCATGTGCTTTGTGTGTCTTCGGCGTATAATCTCGCGCCATTGGATATTGAGGCGCTGATAAAATCGGCTCAAAACGCGCTGCAGGAGATTAATGCTATGCCATCCACCTCTGGCCATGGAGACACTGTGACACGTCCGCCCACCCCCATGGAGCGCTATCGCGCAGACCTTGAAAGAGATGACTTTCAATACGATGCCGCGCAACAAAAGGCCGTCGAACACCTGCAGCGGCTGTATGACAATCTCATTAGTGCGCCCACCACCAAGCCGAAAAGTGTTATAGCTAAGAAAGGTATAAAAGCAAAGATGGCGGGATTAATGGGGAAATCCACGCCAGGGCACTCGCAACCTGCTATGCCCAGGGTTCAAGGGCTCTATTTTTGGGGGGGAGTGGGTAGAGGTAAAACGTATCTCGTTGACACCTTCTACGAAGCGCTGCCATTTGCCGATAAGATGCGTACGCACTTTCACCGGTTCATGCAGCGTGTACATAATGAGTTGAATCATTACAAAGGCGAAAAAGACCCCCTTAAGCTGATTGCGGAAAAGTTTGCAGTAGAGGCGCGCGTTATTTGCTTTGACGAATTTTTTGTCAAAGACATCACCGATGCGATGATTTTGGCCAACTTACTAGAAGCGCTTTTCGAGCATGGTGTTGTCTTGGTTGCTACCTCCAATATTGTGCCGGACGACCTCTATAAAGAGGGGCTGCAGCGCGCGCGTTTTATCCCGGCGATTGAGCTTCTCAACCGTCACTGTGAGGTCGTAAATGTTGACTCAGGGATTGACTACCGCTTACGCGTTCTTGAGCGAGCCGAGATTTTTCACACCCCGCTTGATGCTGAGGCGGAAACCGAGCTACTGCGGAGTTTTCGTGAAATATCCGGCCATGAAGGGGAGCTTGATGCGCCGCTGGAGGTAAATCACCGTGTGCTGCATACGCGCAGAGTGCATGATGATATCGTCTGGTTCGAGTTTCGAGAGCTATGTGATGGGCCGCGTAGCCAGAATGACTATATTGAGTTGGCGCGCGAATTTCACACCGTGCTGGTTTCCAATGTCACGCAAATGGACGCGAAAAAAGACGACCAAGCCCGGCGCTTTATCAATATGGTGGATGAGTTTTATGATCGCGGCGTCAAACTTCTGATGTCCGCAGAAGTGCCCATCGCGTCGCTTTATACTGACGGTAAACTCAACTTTGAGTTTCAGCGGACGCTGTCGCGCTTGCAAGAGATGCAGTCGCACGACTATCTCGCGCTGGCCCATAAGCCATAAGGCGATAGGTTCGATTTGGCAGTTCACGCCACAAATGCGAAAAAGCCTTTAACTGAGCGCTTCTCTTACTGTAGAATGCCGCCTCGCTCAACGTTGCTTTCTGATTTTGGCAAGCAACCAAGAAAAATAGGGATGGTGCTAAGCTTTTGCGTTTTTAGATGGAAAGCTGATGACACCCAACACACTTAAATCTGGTGAATTTCATTCATGAAGACGTTCAGTGCTAAGCCGCAGTCCGTCCAGCGCGACTGGTATGTCGTCGACGCGACGGATAAAACGCTCGGTCGTCTAGCTACCGAGATTGCTCGCCGCCTACGTGGCAAGCATAAGCCCGAATTTACTCCTCACGTTGATACCGGCGATTATATCGTCGTCATCAATGCTGAGAAAGTCCAAGTGACTGGCAACAAAGCCAAGGCGAAGACTTACTACCGTCACACCGGTTATCCGGGTGGCCTGCGCTCAATGACGTTCGATAAAATGATCGATCACGCGCCTGAGCGCATTATTGAGTCTGCCGTTAAAGGTATGCTGCCGAAAGGCCCTCTGGGTCGCGCTATGTACACCAAGCTGAAAGTCTATGCTGGTGCCGAGCATCCGCATGCTGCTCAACAGCCGCTTGAACTGAACATCTGAGGAAATCTTCGCCATGACACAGCAGTATTACGGTACCGGGCGCCGCAAAACTTCTACCGCCCGCGTTTTCCTTAAGCCGGGTTCCGGCAAGATCACTGTCAATAACCGCGAGCTGGATCAATTCTTTGGTCGCGTTACTGGCCGCATGGTAGTTCGTCAGCCTCTCGAGTTGACTGACACCCTTAACCAGTTCGACGTCTATGTGACTGTTGCTGGTGGTGGCGGTTCAGCACAAGCCGGTGCTATCCGTCACGGTATTACTCGCGCACTGATGGACTATAATGAAGACTTGCGCCCGGTGCTGCGCGAAGCGGGTTACGTTACCCGTGACGCTCGCCAAGTAGAGCGTAAGAAAGTCGGTCTGCGTAAAGCACGCCGTCGTCCGCAGTTCTCTAAGCGTTAATTTTAGCGCAATGCGGCAAAACGCCCGGGTCACTGGCCTGGGCGTTTTTTTGTTTAAATATCAGTAAATTGCGCTTTTTCTTCCACCTTGGTCAAGGGCGGTTGTTCTTGTGCAGAGCGCTTAGTTTTTTTACCATAGAGCGCATTTGGTATTTGTCGCCGCAATATGCCTTTGTGGCGGTACGAGTAAGCTGATGGGAGAAACCAGAAATGGCAGATAACGGCGTAAACAAAGGTCGGCGCCGTTTCCTCGTAGGTGCCACCTCCGTAGTGGGTGCGGTGGGTGCAGTCGGGGTTGCGGTTCCCTTTGTGGCTTCTTGGCAGCCTAGTGCCAAGGCAAGAGCGGCGGGTGCCCCCGTCCAGGCGGATGTGTCCAAGTTAGAACCCGGTCAGCGAATGACGGTGGAGTGGCGTGGGCGTCCTGTGTGGATTATCAATCGCACGCCCGAAATGATTGAGCGTACGGAATCAATAGATACCGCGCGTTTGGCTGACCCGAATTCTGATGTACCCCAGCAGCCTAGCTATGTGACCAACATGCTGCGTTCTATCAAGCAAGATATTGGCGTCTTGATTGGTATTTGTACGCACTTGGGCTGCTCTCCGCTTTATCGCCCCGAGCCTGATGCAGAAGGGGTAGGCGTGGATAACTGGCCGGGGGGCTTTTTCTGCCCTTGTCACGGTTCTCGGTTTGATTTGGCTGGGCGCGTATTTACCAATGTGCCTGCACCAACCAACCTTGAAGTGCCGCCGTATCGCTTTGAAAGCGACGATATTATTATCGTTGGCGAAGATGAGGAGACTGCCTGATGGGTAATCCAAATAAAGCCAAAGCTGAAAGCGGCATCATGCGGTGGGTTGATGATCGTTTTCCCGCTACGCAGATGTGGCAAGAGCATCTATCGAAGTACTACGCCCCGAAGAACTTTAATTTCTGGTATTTCTTTGGCTCGTTAGCTCTACTCATGCTGGTTAATCAAATTTTAACCGGCGTATGGCTGACCATGAGCTATAATCCCTCGGCAGAAGGTGCCTTTGCTTCTGTTGAATATATTATGCGCGATGTGGAGTGGGGCTGGTTAATCCGCTACATGCACACTACTGGCGCCTCTGCCTTTTTCCTCGTTGTATACCTGCATATGTTTCGTGGTCTGCTTTATGGCTCGTATAAAGCGCCGCGAGAGCTGGTATGGATCTTTGGTATGACGATTTATCTGGCGCTGATGGCAGAAGCCTTTATGGGGTATCTGTTGCCATGGGGGCAGATGTCCTACTGGGGCGCTCAAGTCATTATTTCGCTGTTTTCTGCTATTCCGGGCATCGGTCCTGACCTTGCGCAGTGGATACGGGGTGATTTTCTGATTTCCGGTATTACGCTCAACCGCTTCTTTGCGCTCCACGTTGTTGCGGTGCCTATCGTCATTTTGGCATTGGTGGTGCTACACATTATTGCGCTGCACGAAGTTGGGTCTAACAACCCGGACGGCATTGATATCAAGAAGAAAAAGGATGAAACCGGCAAGCCGCTTGATGGTATCCCGTTCCACCCTTATTACACCGTGAAAGATATTGTCGGTGTGGCGGTTTTCCTGTTTGTCTTCTGTGTGGTGGTCTTCTACTTCCCTGAAGGTGGTGGCTATTTCATTGAAAAGCCCAATTTTGAGCCCGCGAACCCACTGCAGACGCCAGACCATATTGCGCCGGTTTGGTACTTCACTCCGTTCTACGCCATCTTGCGTGCGATTACGTTCTCTATCTTTGGCCTCGATGCTAAGTTCCTGGGCGTTATCTTTATGGGCGGTGCGATTGCCGTACTGTTTGTTCTGCCGTGGCTTGATCGTAGTCCGGTGCGCTCTATGCGCTATAAGGGCTGGATATCAAAACTGATGCTTCTGTTGTTTGCTATCAGTTTTATCATCCTCGGGATATTGGGTGTGCTGCCGTCAACCGGTGGTCGTACCATCCTGGCTCAAGTATGTACAGCCATTTACTTCGCTTTCTTCCTGCTTATGCCGATTTATACCAAGCTGGAGAAGACTAAACCCGTTCCGGAAAGGGTGACTGGCTAATGAAAAAACAACTATTTGCACTGCTATTTGCGCTGCTCCCAGTAACGGCAATAGCCGCTGGTGGTGCCAGCCTGCCGTATTCCATGGAGCCAGACTTGGCAGACAAGGAATCTTTGCAAAACGGCATGCAGATCTATACGAACTACTGCATGGGGTGTCACTCACTTGAGTATCAGCGTTTCTCCCGTGCGGCAGAAGATCTGGGTATGCCGCAAGATCTTGTTGAAGAGAATCTGATTTTTTCGCCGGATCTTGGGTTTAACGACCAAATGCACATCGCCATGAATAGCGGCGATGCAGAAGGTTGGTTTGGTGCGCCGCCGCCCGATTTGTCGCTTGAAGCCCGTCTACGCGGCACAGACTGGATCTACTCTTATCTGTTGAGTTTTTATAAAGATCCGAGCACTACGACAGGTGTCAACAATGCGGTGTTTCCTTTGGTGGCCATGCCTAACGTCTTAGAGCCTTTGCAAGGCGTTCAAGAGAAGGTTTGCGCCCAGACAGACCGGCACGTTGAAGGGTCTGAACTTGATCCGCTAACGGGCAAGTATCAATCCTGCGAAGTGTTGCAAGTCACACAGCCAGGCAAGCTAGAGCCGGAAGAGTTTGAAGAGGCCGTTTATGACCTGACCAACTTCTTGGCTTATGTGGGTGAGCCATCTAAGCTCCAAGCGCAAGCGCTTGCGCCGAAGGTGCTGATTTTTATCTTCATTTTCGGTGTGATTGCTTACTTGCTGAAGCGTGAGTTCTGGCGCGATATTCACTAAAAGAGTGTGGCGCGTAGCAAGGGGCGTGCGGCATGTGCCGCGCGCCCTTTGTGTTACTAGCGGTAATACATCCGTCTGTTTTACCCTGTAAAGATAATTGCGTGTTATGATCTCAAGTTGGTTTGATGCGAGGATGATTTCATGGGTGTAGTGGCCAAACGGTCGTCGATGATCTTTTATTCAGGTAATGATGATCACTTTAGCCATCGGGTACGTATTGTGTTGGCTGAAAAAGGTGTTGCAGTAGAAATTGTCGATGTAAATGAAGAGCAGCCTCCGGAAGAACTAGCGGACTTAAATCCCTACAATAGCGTGCCGACGCTACTGGATCGTGATTTGGTGCTCTACGAATCTAAGGTAATGATGGAGTACCTAGACGAGCGTTTCCCACATCCGCCGCTTTTGCCGGTATACCCCGTCGCGCGTGCGCAAAGTCGCCTATGGATGCATCGTATTGAGCGCGAATGGTGCCCAAAGGTTGAGCAGATTCGTACCGGGGGCAAAAAAGAGGCGGATAAGGCACGTAAAGAGCTACGCGAAAGCTTAGTGGGTATTTCGCCGATTTTTGAAGATATGCCTTTCTTCATGAGCGACGAATTCACGCTGGTTGATTGCTGTTTAGCTCCCATTTTGTGGCGCCTGCCGGAGCTCAATATTGAGCTGCCAGAAAAGCAAGTGCAGCCACTGATGAGTTATATGGCGCGTGTTTTCGAACGTGAGGCATTTAAAGCCTCGCTTAACGAGCACGAAAAAGAGATGCGTGCATAATTTACTGATGTAAGCGATAGGAGGGGAACCCGATGCGTTCCAGTCGCCCCTATCTGGCGAGAGCACTTTATGAATGGCTGGTCGATAACGAGTTGACGCCTTATCTGGTAGTCGATGCCACCCAGCCGGACGTGGAAGTGCCTAAACAATTTGTGCAAAACGGCCAGATTGTTCTTAACGTGGCCCCTACGGCGGTGCGCGATCTTTTTATGGAGAATCAGGCTATAGGCTTTAACGCACGTTTTGGCGGTCAGCCTATGCAGGTGATGATTCCGATAACTGCGTTAATTGCTATCTACGCGCGCGAGAATGGTGCTGGCATGGTCTTTGGTCATGAGCCAGAACTTGATTCACCGGAAGAAGAGCAGACTGAGTCCGAGAGCCAGAGTGGTGTGTCCGGTAAGCCGGAGCTTTCGGTTGCGGAACCTGCCGAGCAAACTAGTGACGATGAAGGTACGGGAAAAGATAGCGAGAGCGCAGATAAAAATTCTTCGTCTGCTTCGTCTTCCAAGACAACGTCTTCTAAGTCCGGCTCTTCGAGCAAGAAGAAAAAGCCTACGCTGCGGGTGATTAAATAAAGTACCCGTCGCAACCTGCGATTAGTGCTTAAACCAGCAACGCCTCGACATATGTCGAGGCGTTGCTGGTTGAGAGACAATCTTATTTAATGAACGACAAGATATCGTCTCTTATGGCGTGCTAGTCTAGGTATTCAAAGACTTTAACAATTCGCTGTACGCCTCTTACGTTTGATGCGGCGGCTACAATACGGTCTGCTTCGCCACGCGAGACAATGCCCATGAGGTAAACGCTTGCGTTTTCGGTTGTCACTTTTAGTTTAGACGAGTCGATGCGGTCATTTGTGGCTAATTGGCTGACCACGTTGGTGGTTAGCCAGCTATCGGTCAAACGCTGGCCTGCAGGTAAGCGAGCAGCGATTGTTAGCTCGTTATGAACTTCTTCAACGCCGCGGATATCACGGGCGACGTTGCCTGCCATCTCACGAAGTTCTTCGCTCGGGACTTGTCCCACTAATAAAACGACGCCGTTGTAGCTGTGGGGGCGGATGCGTGCATCGTCAAGGCGGCCATCGGTGCGTGCTAGGGCTTTATCGACCTCCTGTTCAATGACTGAATCGACCGCTTCTACATCGCTGCTGCGGTTGCCGTAGTTAGAGGGGTTTGACGCAGTATGAGTCGCGCATCCACTAAGAATTAGCATCCCGCAAAGCAAGGTAATTATTAACCAGCGTGATGAAAAAAAAGCAAAGGGCATAGGAAGCTCCTTAAAATTTTGAAGTATCACGTTTTTTAGCAGTGCAATACGTGATGGTGGGGTAGCCAGCCATATTAGACGGCGCCACCAAAGAGTTGTTCATCAATTAAATCACATAAGCAGTGAATCACTAATAGGTGTACTTCTTGGATGCGTGCAGTCGACGTAGCAGGTACGCGGATTTCACAGTCATCTTGCCCCAACAGCGATGCCATATCGCCACCGTCACGCCCGGTTAACGCGACAACGGTCATTTCTCTATCGTGCGCGGCTTGTATCGCCTGGACAATATTAGCTGAATTGCCGCTGGTGGAGATGGCGAGCAAAACATCGCCCGGCTGCCCAAGCGCACGAATTTGCTTGGAAAATACCTCGTTATACGTGTAGTCGTTGGCAATCGACGTGAGTGTCGAAGTGTCTGTTGTAAGTGCCAGCGCGGGAAGGCTTGGGCGTTCGCGCTCAAACCGGTTCAGCAGCTCAGAGGAGAAGTGTTGACTGTCGCCCGCGCTTCCGCCGTTGCCGCAGGCAAGAATTTTGCCCTCAGTGACCAAGCTCTGCACCATCATTTGGCTGGCGACTTCAATGAAAGGTGGCAGCACTTCACTGGCATACGTTTTAGTGTCAATGCTGGCGTTAAAGTGACCAAGTATTCGCGACTGAAAATCCATCTAAAGGTCCTGATTGCTGGCGTCAAAATGCATCGAAGGCGGCTTTTACCCACTCGAAAGTTAAATCAGGCGGCGAGCCAACGACGCTTAGGATATCAAAGCGGCACGGGCAGTAAAGTTGCCGTTTAGCGAGATAAACCCGTGCAGCATGTACTAGGCGACGCTGTTTTTGTGCCGTCACGGCTTCGAGCGGATGGCCATACTGAGTGGTAACACGATGCTTGACCTCGACAAACACCAGGGTGTCGCCATCTTGCATGACCAAATCAAGCTCACCGCCTTTTGCGTACTGATTGCGACCTAAAAGCGTTAGCCCGCGCAGCTGCAGCCACTCGGCTGCTTGCTGTTCCATCGCTGTTCCGCGGGCCCGGGCCGTTTGTGCACTATTCCTCATCAGGTGTCGATAGCCCCGGAATAAGAATTGGCGCCGGGATTCCATTTTGGAATTTAGCCCAAGGCAATTCACGGTAGACGCGACCGTCTGCGGTTAAGTAAAGCCGGCCGGTTGCGCCACTAAGGCTTTCTGCACCAGTTAATACTGTCAAATTGGTTGCGATTTCGAAGGCGTCTACCCCCATGGCCATTAGGCTGAACATGGAAGCATCGCTCTCTTCGCGCAGTGTTCGGTACGTGGAGTAAAAGGGTAGGACTTCTTCACCACCTACGGCCGCGTCCGGAATCTGCCAGGGGATATCCATAAACATCACGTCGTCGAGGTCTTGATCCAAGCGCGGCTGGCGCTGCCCGTCGTGTAGATGAGACGTGGCATAAATAGGTAAATTCGGCGCGTAGTAGTAGTCGAGGGTAGGGGGGACTTGGCGTGCATAGTCAGGAACGGCGAGAAGAAAGAGCGCGTCAATATTATTCAGTTGAGCGCGCTCACCGCGGACATTGAGTGCGGTCTTAACTGAATTGGAAACCGAGCTCTCGGGGTTGTAGCGCACCGCGTTAGTAACGTCTCCGCCTTGCGCGCTCCACTCGTTCCAGAAAGCTTCGCCAACCCGGCGGCCCCAGTCATTATTGGGTACCATGATCACCATTTGCCGGTGTCCATCTTGCCACGCGCGCTGTGCCGCTTGGCGGGCTTCGTCTTCGGCGGAAAGGCCAAACTGAAATAGCCGCGTCGCTTGATTATTTCGACTTTTACCGTAATTGAGCGCCAAGGTGGGTAGCGGCACACTTTGGCGCTGTTCAAGCGATGTCACTTGATTTTTGTCGAGTGGCCCGATGACGACTTGAGCCCCCATTTGCTCGGCGCGCTGGTAAAGCGCGTCGAGTCCGTGTTGAGAGGCATCGATAAAATGTAGCTGTACATCGCTATTTTGCACGTCGTGATGCTGGCGCATCGCAGTGGCAATCGCTGAGGCGACATTGTCCAGCGGCCCGGATTCGGGTAAATACACCGCAATACGCTCTACATCTGTGCTGAATTCGGGTAATGCAAAGCGCTCAGGGTCAAGTTGGTCAAGCGCATCCTGCGCCCAGCGTCTGCGCTCTTGCAGGGTTTGCTGCTGCTCAGCCGACATGCCTAATTCTTGATCGAGCACTGTGGTGGCTTTCAAAACAGCGCGAGGCTCATCAAGTGCGCGAGCAAGCCCGGAGTAGAGTAGCGCCCAGCGCACGCGGTCGGATTCGGACAATTTCTGTGGATCCAATTCATCCGCTGTGGCAAAGGCTTTATCGCGCTGCCCTTGTCGAGCGTAGATGTTAGCGGCTTCTAGGCGGGTTTGTGCTGCTTGGTCTGGTGCTTGTTCTTGCGCCTGGCTAAGTAGGCGATTCGGGTCCTGATCCGGGACGCGGTCAACCACGCTAGGTGGCTGTTGAAGAGCGCAGCCCGACATAAAAAGGGCAGTAAGCGTCAGGGTGAGTAAGCCACGATATAGCGGTTTCATGTATCCTTCCTTAGTTGCCATTGGCGCTGCCATTTTTTCGTTTACCAGGAGTTTAGATGACACACGGCCATCTGGGCACATTGCATCCAGGAACATTGTACGTGGTTGCTACGCCGATTGGGAATTTGCAGGACCTCTCGCCCCGCGCTGCCCAAACGCTGGGTAGTGTAGCGCGAATTGCTGCGGAAGATACGCGCCACAGTGGACGGCTTCTGACGCATTTAGGGCTCAATGTGCCGATGCTGTCACTGCATGACCATAATGAGTCCCATCGTATAGAGCAGGTCGACCGCTATCTCGTGGCAGGCGAAGATATCGCTTTGATTAGCGATGCCGGCACGCCGTTAATTAGCGACCCCGGCTTTGTGCTCGTGAGAGCGTTGCGCGAGCGGGGGCGCCGCATCGTACCTGTACCTGGCCCGTCAGCGCTGATTACAGCGCTATCAGGGGCAGGACTTCCCACCGACCGGTTTACCTTTGCAGGTTTTTTGCCTGCTAAGCCCGCGGCGCGAAAACAAGCGCTTGAGCAGTGGTTGGCGCACGAAGCCACGCTGGTGTTTTACGAATCGCCACACCGCATTGTGCATACGCTGACGGCGCTCAGTGAGGTGATGGGGGCGCGCGACGTAGTGCTCGCTCGCGAGCTAACCAAAACATTCGAAACCTTTTTGAGCGGCACCCCTGGCGCGCTGTTGGCTCAATTAGAAGAAGACCCCAATCAAGCCCGGGGCGAGTTTGTGGTGATGGTTCAAGGCGCGCCGCCCAATGTCGAGCAAACCCAGCAGGCTTTTTCAGAAGATACGTTATTAAATGCGCTGTTAGCGGAGGGTGTTGGCGTGAAACAAAGTGCTGCCGTGTCGGCCCGCGTGTTCGGCGGACGAAAGCAAACGTGGTATGCCCGACTACAAGCAATGAAAAGTGAGGATTGAGGCCAAGCGGGGGCGCTGGTATGCTTGCCGCCGGAGTTGGCCAGACAGTCGCCGCTGCCTTTACGGGCAGGGGAGGAAAGTCCGGGCTCCATAGGGCAGAGTGCCAGGTAACGCCTGGGCGGTGTGAGCCGACGGAAAGTGCAGCAGAGAGTAGACCGCCTACGCCTTTCGAGGCCGGTAAGGGTGAAAGGGTGCGGTAAGAGCGCACCGCGCGCCTGGCAACAGTGCGTGGCAAGGTAAACCCCACTCGGAGCAAGACCAAATAGGGACCCAATGGCGTGGCCCGCGCTGGGTCCGGGTAGGTTGCTTGAGCGCTGGGGTAACGCAGCGCCTAGAGGAATGACTGTCCACGACAGAACCCGGCTTATCGGCCGACTCCCCAATCAAACAAAGAGCGACTTAGCGCGCTCTCCTGACAATGCCATGCACCTCCCAAGCCTAAGGGTTAGGTCATCGTTCTGTGTGAGAGCTACATGCCATCATCAGAGGCTGAAAAAGCCGTTAATCGCTTCCGTCATACCAGTGTGTTGCTTGACGGTGCTGTCGATACGCTCGTGCATCAGCCCGATGGCGTCTATTTTGATGGCACTTTTGGGCGTGGCGGGCATTCCCGGGTTATTTTATCGCGTTTAAATGAGGCGGGTCGTTTGATCGCGCTAGACCGCGACCCCCAGGCAGTCGCGGCGGCGGCAGAGATCAATGATTCACGCTTTACCATGGTGCAGCGCGATTTTGCGCGCTTAGCCGACGTGGCCCGTGAGCAAAACGTCCACGGCGAACTCGCCGGGATTTTGCTCGATGTGGGGGTGTCCTCGCCGCAGCTTGATGACCCGGAGCGCGGTTTTAGCTTTATGCGCAATGGCCCACTTGATATGCGCATGGATCCTACACAAGGCGAAAGTGCGGCAGAATTCCTTGCCCGTGCCAGTGAAGCCGATATTGCCCACGTGTTCAAAACCTACGGCGAAGAGCGCTTTGGCAAACGCCTCGCGCGTGCCGTCGTAAATCGGCGTCGAGAGCAGCCCTTTACCCACACCGTTGATCTTGCCGAGGTGCTCAAAACCGCCCACCCGGCATGGGAAAAGGGGCGCCACCCAGCGACCAAAGCGTTTCAAGGTTTGCGTATTTACTTAAATGGCGAGCTAGAGCAGCTAGACGCCGCACTTGATGCCGCCCTTGAAGCGCTTGCTCCCGGTGGTCATTTGGTGGTGATCAGCTTCCACTCGCTGGAAGATCGGCGGGTGAAGCGTTTTATTCGTCATCACGTGCGTGGATACACTCATTTACCACGTGGTGTGCCTATTCGCGACGATCAACTCAACCGTCGCTTAGAGGCGCTGGGGAAAGGCCAGCGCCCCTCTGAGGTAGAAGTGGCGGAAAACCCACGTGCGCGTAGCGCGGTCATGCGTGCAGCGCGTAAGCGGGCGTAAATAATGGCTAGGGTTAATGTTCAGCAGTGGGCGGCATCAATGCGAGCCGAGTGGCCATTTCGCTTACGCTGGCGGTTTTGGCCCATTTTTAATGCGCTATTGTTTTTGGCTTGCCTCGGCAGCGGTCTTGCCGTGGTTCTTACCACGCATCAAACGCGCGTTGCGTTTGCTGAGCTTCAGCGCTTAGAACAGGAAAAAAATCAGCTGCACACCGAGTGGGGGCAATTGTTGCTTGAAGAAGGTGCATGGTCGACCCCGGCTCGGGTGGAGAGAATTGCGACCGAACGGTTGAATATGCGCATTCCTAATGTCCATGACGTTGAGGTGATTCGCCCGTGAGTCGCCAAGCCCGAGGTGTCTCCTCGCGTGCCGCCCCCATCGCACCGCCGCTT
The DNA here is from genome assembly GCF_013415105.1 of Vreelandella salicampi. Taxonomy (GTDB): domain Bacteria; phylum Pseudomonadota; class Gammaproteobacteria; order Pseudomonadales; family Halomonadaceae; genus Vreelandella; species Vreelandella salicampi. The sequence continues at coordinate 61,864 of NZ_JACCDF010000001.1, read as the reverse complement.
GCCGGCGGACGCTTTCTGTTAGTGTTATGCGCCATCGTCGTGGTCGCCGCTGTGCTCATTGGGCGTATTACGCTGCTCCAAGTCATTGATCGTCCCTTTCTTCAAAGCCAAGGCGACGCCCGTACACTGCGCCATGAAACCATTCCCGCACACCGCGGCATGATCACTGATCGCAACGGTGAGCCGTTGGCAATTTCAACGCCGGTGGTGACGCTATGGGCAAACCCACAAGAGTTAACCGAAGACCCGGTGCGGCGAGTCGTGCTGGCGCAGGCCCTAGGCATGAATCTGCTTGATTTCGAGGCTCGCTTGGCGCGCTTTAGCGAGCACGAGTTTATGTACTTGCGCCGGCATATGACCCCCCAAGCCGCCCAACGTATTTTAGATTTACGCACTCCCGGGGTGTACGCTCAGCAGGAGTACAAGCGCTATTATCCTGCCGGTGAGGTCGCCGCTCAGCTTCTGGGAGTGACCAATGTGGATGACGTAGGGCAAGAGGGCTTAGAGCTTGCTTATCAGTCTTACTTGGCTGGCCACCCTGGGCAGCGGCGTGTTCTTAAGGATCGTCGTGGCCGTTTGATCCGTGAACTCGGCGTGGTGGAAGAGGCAGAGCCCGGCGGAAAGCTTACCCTTGCCATTGACCAGCGCCTTCAGTACATGGCGTACCGCGAGCTACGCGCGGCGGTCGCAGAGCATCGCGCGGACGGCGGTGTGGTGGTAATGATGGACGCGCGCAATGGCGAAGTGTTGGCGATGGCGAATTTGCCCTCCTATAACCCCAACAACCGTGCAGGTCTTGACCCACGGGGGCTGCGCAATCAAGCAGTAGTGGATGTGTTTGAGCCAGGGTCAGTGGTAAAACCGCTGGCCATGGCGGCTGTATTGGAAAGCAACCAGTTTGACCTCACTACCGTCGTGGACACCTCTCCCGGTTGGATGCGCTTGGATGAGTTCACCATTCACGACATAAGTAACTATGGCAAACTGGATTTAGCCGGGGTTTTAGAGAAATCTTCAAATATTGGAATGTCGAAACTGGCGTTAGCGCTTGACGATATGGCGATTTGGGAGAAATACAATCAACTGGGATTTGGACATAACCCAGGAACAGGTTTTCCCGGTGAGTCGGCAGGGAGTTTGCCCGCGCCAGTTCATTGGTCGCGCAGCGAGAAAGCCTCGCTATCGTATGGCTACGGGTTATCCGCCTCAGCGCTACAGCTAGCGAGTGCGTATACGGCGATTGCCAACGACGGCGTTAGGCTACCGCCTTCCTTGTTGCGGTTAACGCAAGCGCCTGAAGGTATCCCCTCTATTGAGCCTGATGTGGCGAACGATTTGTTGCATATATTGGAAACATCAATTGGTCCTGACTCAGGCGGGCGACGTGCGCGAGTGGAAGGCTACCGTGTAGGGGGTAAAACCGGCACAGCGCGTAAAACGGGTGTGTCGGGGTATACCGATAACGCCTACCGAAGCGTATTTGCGGGTGTGGCCCCCATTTCTGACCCGCGCATTGTTACCATTGTTATGATTGATCACCCCAAAGCCGGTGAAATTTACGGGGGGGCTGTGGCCGCCCCGGTTTTTTCAAGTGTCACTGGCAACGCGCTGCGGCTGTTGGATGTACCGCCGGATCATGAGGCGCCCTAGGTTGGAAGGAGAAAGCATGACGTTAAGTTCACGCGATGTAATCACGGCGCTCAAGCGGGTATGGCCAGCGGCGAAGCTGCCTGACACATTGCTAGAGTTGACCGATAACGTGCGGCTGATCACCGATTCACGCTTAGTTAAGCCAGGTGATATTTTTGTCGCGGTTCCAGGGAGCCAGCGCGACGGGCGCGATTTTATCGAGGCGGCGCTAGAGGCCGGTGCGGCGTTGGTGCTAAGTCACGCGCGCAATGGCGAGGTGTACCTCGACGGGCGCGTCCTTGTTATGCCCCATTTGTCGCTGCGCTTAGGTGAACTTGGCCGCGCTTTATTTAACGTGCCAAGCAGCCTTGATGTAATTGCGGTAACCGGCACCAATGGAAAAAGTTCGGTGACGCATTATATCGCCGATTTGAGTGAACAGTTGGGTGTGCCGGCTGGCGTGGTGGGTACGCTGGGGGTGGGGCGTACCGGGACACTCGCCGACAGTGGCTTAACCACGCCAGGGCCACTAGCGCTACAAGCGACTCTTGGTGAAATGGCGCACGAAGGCATACGCCGTATTGCCTTGGAAGCCTCTTCCCATGCGCTTGATCAAAACCGCCTTGATGCGGTGGATGTCAAAGTTGGTGTTTTTACGAATCTCACCCGGGACCACCTGGATTACCACGGCAGCATGGCAGCGTATGCCGCCGCGAAATCCAAGCTCTTTCGTCGTGCCGAGCTTGAAAGTGCGGTGGTTAACGGCGATGACCCCTTGGTTCGGTTGATGCTTGCAGGTTGTGTTGACTCGGTACGGGTATTGGCCACTGGGCAAGATGAAGCGGTGACGTTACGTGTGCTTGAATGGCAGCCGCACGCCAAAGGGCAGCATGCCGTTATCGCCACGCCTGATGAAGAGAAAGTGCTCAACCTAGGGCTAATGGGGCGCTTTAATCTCGATAACATATTACTGGCCATGGCTACGCTTTATGGCTTGGGCGAGACTATCGATTCGCTAGTGGAGGCCGCCGCGAATATTGCCCCGGTGCCGGGGCGTATGGAGTTATATCAGCGCGATGGCGCTCCAAGCGTGGTGGTTGATTATGCGCACACGCCGGATGCGTTGCATAACGCGCTTGAGGCGTTAAAGGCACATTTGGGCCATTCCAGTCATCTGTGGTGCGTGTTTGGCTGTGGCGGTGATCGTGATACTGGCAAGCGGGCCGATATGGCGCGAGTCGTGGAGGCGCATGCCGATTACTCTGTGGTGACCGATGACAACCCACGTAGCGAGTCCGCAGCGGCGATCCGCCAAGAGATTATGGCGGGCTTTTATCAATTGGAAAACGTTACCGAGATAGGCGATCGCCGCGCGGCGATCGCGCATGCGGTGGCCAGTGCCGCGCCGAATGATGTCATTTTAGTCGCCGGTAAAGGGCATGAAACCTACCAAGAGATTAACGGCGTGCGTGAGCCGTATCGGGATAGCGACGAAGTACAAAAGGCGTTAGATGCAAGGGGCCAGGCATGACAACGCTCTCGCTGGATGATGTGGCTATTGCGGTGGGGGGTGACTGCCCAGCAGGCGATGCCGCGCTTAGTGTGACGACGGTAGCGACGGATTCGCGTCAAATCGTACCGGGGTGTTTGTTTGTCGCCCTTAAAGGTGATCGATTTGACGGCCACGCCTTTCTCGCTTCGGCGTACGAGCAGGGCGCTGTAGCGGCGCTGGTAGCCGAGCGCGATGAACATTGCCCGTTGCCCCAAGTTACCTGTGCGGATACGCGCTTGGCACTGGGGCTGCTGGCCCAAGCGTGGCGAAGGCGCTGGCAGGGTCCGGTGGTAGCCATCACGGGAAACAGCGGCAAGACCACGGTAAAAGAGATGACGGCCGCGCTATTGAAAGCGCATGGCATAGTACACGCAACGCATGGAAACCTAAATAACGACATTGGCGCTCCGTTAACCCTTTTGGGGTTAAACGATGAGCATCGCGCGGCTGTCGTCGAGTTGGGTGCCAATCATTTGGGTGAAATTGCCTGGACGGCCCCCCTGGCGTCGCCCCAGGTCGCGGTGATTACCAATGTCACTGGTGCGCACGTGGGCGAATTTGGCGGGATGGGGCAAATTGCCCAGGCCAAAAGCGAAATTCTGCACGCTTTATCGGCCGAGGGTATCGCGGTACTTAACCGGGATGATCGTTACTTTCACTTTTGGCAGCAGTGTGCCGCGCCAAGGCAAGTGATAAGTTTCGGTCTGCACCCTGACGCCGAGGTGACGGCCAAGGCGCTTTCTTGTGATGCCCAGGGGCGTTATGCTTTTACGCTTGTAAAAAAAGGGCAAACGTTAGGCCATGTGACCCTGGCGCTGGTGGGCGAGCATAATGTACTCAATGCCCTGGCGTCGGCAGCCGCCGCGCTGAGTCTGTCCGTGCCGAGCGATGAGGTTGTTGCCCGTTTGTCGTCGTTATCGACGTTGCCGGGGCGCCTACAGGTAGTGTCGCATCAACAAGACGGGCAGCTGTTGGACGACTCCTATAACGCTAATCCCGGAGCGGTAAAAGTAGCGCTAGATGCGCTCATGTGCTTTCCAGGGCCACGTTGGTGTGCTTTAGGTGCGATGGGGGAGCTGGGGGCTGATTCGTCGGCATTACACGCAGACGTAGGGGCTTATGCGGCAAGGCTAGGAGTTGATCAGCTGCTGACCTTGGGTGAAGCGGCTAAGTCTGCCAGTGAGGCGTTTGGTAAGGGGCTGCATTTTGACGACTATGCGGCGCTAGAGCAGTATCTCATGAGCACGTTGCCGCCCAACGCCAGTTTATTGGTCAAAGGTTCACGTAGTGCTGGCATGGAGCGCCTGGTTGAAGCGCTGCGCCATGACGCTACACAAGCAGATACTTCATGTTAACCATATAAGGTAACCGCCGTTCATGTTACTCCATTTGGCGAATTTTCTAACGCAATATCAGCCGGGTTTGCAGGTGTTTAACTATCTGACCCTGCGCGTTATTTTAGCATCGCTAACCGCGCTGCTGCTCTGTTTATGGCTTGGCCCTTGGGTGATTCGTCGCCTAGTGGAAGGTCAAATAGGTCAAGCGGTTCGTGATGACGGTCCGCAATCTCACTTGTCTAAAGCGGGCACGCCTACCATGGGCGGGGCGATGATATTAATCGCCATCGCGGTGAGTACGTTGCTGTGGGGTGATCTCACTAACCACTATATCTGGGTGGTGCTCGGGGTGACGCTGGGCTTCGGTGCCATTGGCTGGGTGGATGACTACCGCAAAGTGGTAGAGAAAAACCCGCGCGGCTTACCGGCACGCTGGAAGTATTTCTGGCAGTCCGTCGTCGGGCTTGGCGCCGCCGGGGTGCTTTACCTCACGGCGGCGTCGCCGGTGGAAACGAGCCTTTTAGTGCCGTTTTTTAAAGATATCGTGATACCGCTGGGCGTTTTTTATATCGTCTTAACCTATTTTGTCATTGTCGGCAGTTCCAACGCGGTGAATTTAACCGATGGCCTAGACGGTCTTGCCATTATGCCTACCGTTTTGGTGGCAATGGGGCTTGCCGTTTTTGCCTACACTAGCGGCAATACCGTTTTTGCCAACTATTTGCATATTCCCTTCATTGCGGGAACCGGTGAGTTGGCGGTTTTCTGTGCCACGATTGCAGGGGCGGGGCTGGGTTTTTTATGGTTCAACACCTACCCCGCGCAAGTCTTTATGGGCGACGTGGGCGCGCTAGCGCTGGGTGCTGCACTGGGTGTTGTCGCGGTCATCGTCCGCCAAGAGATTGTGCTGTTTATTATGGGAGGCATCTTTGTTCTTGAGACTGTCTCGGTCATTTTGCAGGTTGGCTCCTACAAGATGACGGGTCGGCGCATCTTCCGTATGGCGCCGTTGCACCACCATTACGAATTGAAAGGGTGGCCCGAGCCGCGGGTTATCGTGCGCTTTTGGATTATCACCGTTGTGTTGGTGCTGTTTGGCTTGGCCACGCTAAAAGTCCGCTAGGGGGCCATGATGATAGCCGTGCCAAAAGGCACCACCGTTGTGGTGGGATTGGGGGTTTCAGGGCGTGCTATCTGCCGCCATTTGGCGCGTCTCGGCGTGCCTTTTGCCATTGCTGATACGCGAGCCGAGCCACCGGGGCTTGATGAAGTGAAGCGCGCTTATCCAGATGTGGCCATTCACTGCGGCCCACTGACAGAGCTTGATTTTAGCCAAGTGGAAGAAGTGATCGTAAGTCCTGGTATTGACCCGCGTGCCCCCGGCCTTGACGGATTAGCGGATGAGATCAACCCGCGTTCCGGGGAGCCGCGCGTCGTCGGGGAAGTCGCGCTTTTTGTGCGCGCCGCTACGGCACCGATTGCCGCGATCACGGGCTCCAACGCGAAATCGACCGTCACCACGCTGTTGGGAGAAATGGCTTTGGCCTCAGGGATTAACGCGGCGGTAGGCGGTAATTTGGGCACGCCAGCGCTTGATCTTTTGGTACAAAAGCCGGATGCAGCGCTTTATATCCTCGAACTTTCAAGCTTCCAGCTCGAAACCACGCCAACGCTTGGCGCCAAATGCGCAGCATTTCTTAATTTTTGCGAAGACCATCTTGACCGCCACGGTGACATGGCTGCTTATCGCGCAGCTAAGCAGCGTGTTTTTTTCGCCGCTGAGCATGCGGTGGTCAATGGCGATGACCCTAACACTTGGCCTGATACCTCTCATCGCGTTGCTCATGTCACATATTTCACTCGGCATGCCCCTGAAGAAAATACCCCTGACGATAATACCTGGGCGCTAGGCGAGCTCGACGGAGACCCTTGTTTAATGCAAGGCACAAGGCCTTGGTTGTCCACGCACGAGCTAGGAATGGCCGGGCAGCATAACCAGCTCAATGCGTTAACGGCATTAGCCATGGGCCAGGTGCTAGGGTTTGAGCGTCAAGCAATGTGCGATGTACTGCGCCAGTTTAAAGGGTTGAAACATCGTAGCGAGGTGGTTGCAACTGTCAAAGGTGTTCGTTGGGTCAATGACACTAAAGGCACCAACGTCGGGGCAACCTTGGCGGCGATTGAAGGGATCGGGCCCACGCTTAGTGGCAAACTTATTTTGCTTGCCGGTGGCGATGGCAAAGGCGCGGACTTTACCCCCTTGGCCGCACCGCTTGCGACCTATGCACGCCAAGCGTTGTTATTCGGGCGCGATGCTCTGCGCCTCGACGTGGCGCTAAAAGCGCATGTGGAAACGCACCACTACGCCGATTTAACCCAGGCGATGGAAGCCGTAGCTCGATTTGCCAAACCAGGTGACTGCGTGCTGCTGTCGCCTGCGTGTGCAAGCCTTGATCAGTTTCCTAATTATCAGCGCCGTGGTGACGTGTTTTGCCGCTGGGTGGAAGAGCACGCGAACGCTGTGAAGGAGCGCTCATGACCCGCTGGCTTTGGCGATGGCAAACGACGCTTTCAGCGCGCGATTTGCCCTGTGATATTTGGCTCGTAATGGCGTCGCTAGCGCTGGCGGCACTGGGTTGGGTCATGGTTAGCTCGGCATCGATTGGCTTGCTCGACAGCAGCTTTCACTATGTACGCCAGCACGGCATTTTTCTCTTAGTCGCCGTGTTGGCGACGCTTGCCGTCGTAAGCCTGCCGTTAGACGCATGGCGGCAAAATGCTGGTTTGCTGATGCTCGTCACGCTTTTTCTACTGGTGTTAGTTTTGTTCATTGGCCAAGAAATCAACGGCAGTAAGCGCTGGATTTCTTTGCCCGGACCGTTTCCGAGTATCCAGGTCTCTGAGTTTGGCAAGCTGGGGTTGGTTATCTATTTGGCGACGTTTATGTCGCGTTTTACCTACGAATTACGACGTCGAGCGTTGAGTATATGGCGGCCGCTAGCCGTCTTAGCCTTGCCGGTGGGGCTGTTGCTCGCCGCACCGGATTTTGGTGGGGCGGTTGTTTACAGTGTCGCCGTCATTGGGATGTTGGTGATGGCGGGCGCGTCGATGCTGTTGCTGCTGCTGATTGGCCTATTGTTAGGCGGCGGCGCGGTGTTGATGGTGGCCATAGAGCCGTACCGCTTGGCGCGTTGGACGAGCTTTCTTGATCCCTGGGCGGATCAATTTGCCACGGGGTATCAGCTTACCCAAGCGCTAATCGCCTTTGGCCGGGGGCATGTCACCGGCACAGGGCTTGGTAACAGCGTGCAGAAGCTTCACTATCTACCCGAAGCGCATACGGACTTTATTTTTGCCGTGATAGCGGAAGAACTCGGCATGATCGGTGCCATTAGCCTGGTATTGCTCTTTACGCTGCTGATTATACGAGCACTGCTGGTAGCGCGGCGTGCCGAGCTAGCCGGGCACTTGTTTGGTGCCTACGTGAGCTACGGATTTAGCTTTATCATTGCCGCACAGGCTTTTATTAACATGGCAGTAAGCTCCGGCCTGCTGCCTACCAAAGGGCTGACCCTGCCGCTGATTAGCTATGGGGGGTCTAGCCTACTGGTAACGGCCATTATGATCGGCCTATTGCTGCGCACCGATGTCGAAACTCGACGGCAGCCGCGGCGTAAACCGACACCTTATAAAGCACGTCGAGAGCCGCGCCTTTCGTAAGCTAAGAACTAAGTAGCTAAGAACTAAGTAGCTAAGAACAAGTGGCTGCTAAACAGAACCAAGGAGCCGCGAGACGATGACAGCATGTCGACGCGTATTAATCATGGCAGGAGGCACCGGTGGCCATGTTATCCCGGCGCTTTCGTTGGCTAAGGCGCTGAAGGCGCAAAATGTAGAGGTTCAGTGGTTAGGCAGCCCGCGAGGTATTGAAAACCAATTGGTGCCCGAGGCAGGTATTACGTTACATCAATTGCGTATCAGCGGGCTGCGTGGCAACGGCGTGACCGGCTGGCTGACAGCGCCGATCAATATCAGCCGCGCCGTATGGCAGGCGCGCGCTATCATGCGCCGTTTTCGACCTGATGTGGTGGTGGGGTTGGGTGGCTTTGCCAGTGGCCCCGGCGGTATTGCCGCGTGGTTGGGGCGTATCCCACTTGTCATCCACGAGCAAAACGCCATCGCCGGGCTCACCAACCGCGCCTTGTCACGTTTGGCGAAGAAAACTTACGCCGCGTTTCCGCAGGCCTTTGGTCAGCGCGCCGAGGTTATTGGTAACCCCGTACGTGACGATATTGCAGCACTGGGTGAAACACCGCGCCAGGCGGATGAAATGTGCAAGCGCCGCTTGCGTCTGTTAGTGGTGGGTGGCTCGTTGGGGGCCGTCGCGCTCAATGAACGTCTACCGCTTGCGCTTGCGAAAATGACGCCAGAAAAGCGCCCAGATGTGTGGCATCAGGCGGGTAAAAACCGTGAAGAAGCCACCCAGAGCGCCTATCGCGCACAGAATGTCGAGTCCAAGGTAAGTCCCTTTATCGATGATATGGCGGCGGCTTACGAATGGGCTGACCTTGTGGTTTGCCGCTCGGGAGCCCTCACTGTGGCGGAGTTAGCGGTGGCAGCCAAGCCCGCGCTGTTTGTGCCGTTTCCGTTTGCAGTGGATGACCATCAACGGATTAATGCGCAAGCGCTGGTCGATACGCAAGCCGCTGTTTGTGTGGTCCAGTCTGAGTTGACCGAGGCGCGGCTTACCCAAGCGCTTAATGACTTACTGCGTCCTGACACGCTGGCCGAGATGGCAGCAAAGGCGCGTCAGGCCGCCTATCTCGATTCGACCGAGCGGTTGATGCAAGGCTGTTTAACGCTTGCCCAGAAGGAGAGTGCGCGTGACTGAAACGACGCCCAAAGCCCGCCATTCACGCCGCGTCAGCGGCCCCGGTATGCGCCGAATTCAACGGATTCACTTCGTGGGTATTGGTGGCGCCGGCATGTGCGGCATTGCCGAAGTGTTGGCAAATCAAGGCTATCAAGTTAGCGGTAGTGATCTTAAGGAATCGCCGGTTGTCGAGCGATTGCGTCAGTGCGGTGTTAACGTCGCCATTGACCATGCCCGTGAACACGTTGAAGGCGCCGATGTGGTCGTGGTCTCTAGCGCTGTTGATGCGACTAACCCTGAAATCGACTGGGCTCACGAGCATCGCGTGCCCGTCGTTCGCCGGGCGGAAATGCTCGCCGAACTGATGCGCTTTCGTCACGGTATCGCGGTGGCCGGCACTCACGGTAAAACCACCACCACGAGCATTACCGCGACGCTGCTCGCCGAAGGCGGGCTTGACCCCACTTTTGTTATTGGCGGCAAATTGACCAGTGCGGGTACTAATGCGCGTCTTGGGGAAGGCGACTATCTCGTGGCGGAAGCGGATGAATCGGATGCCTCGTTTTTGCACCTTCAGCCCATGGTATCGATTGTGACCAATATCGATGCCGATCATATGGCTACCTACGGCGGGGACTTTGAGCGCTTAAAAAGCACGTTTATCGAATTCCTGCACAACTTGCCGTTTTATGGGCTCGCTGTGTTGTGTATCGATGACCCGCATGTTCGCAAGCTGTGTGATCAAGTGAAGCGGCAGTTTGTCACCTATGGGTTTGAGGAGGATGCAGATTACCGCATCGTCGATTTTTCCCAGCACGGCGGTGAGGTAACGTTTACTGCGCTGCGCCCGGATGGCGCCGAGCCACTAAGCGTTCGCTTAGCGATGCCGGGGCGTCACAATGCGCTCAATGCAATGGCCGCCATCGTGGTGGCGACCGATGCCGGGGTGAGCGATACCGCGATTCAGCGCGGGCTTTCAAGCTTTGCCGGCGTGGGGCGGCGCTTTCAGGTTCATGGCGATTTCTCCGCACCGCGTAACGATGGCGAAATCATGCTGGTGGATGACTATGGCCACCATCCCCGCGAAGTGGACATGATCATTCAAGCGGTGCGTGCCGGTTGGCCGGATAGGCGATTAGTCATGCTTTATCAGCCACACCGCTATACCCGTACGCGCGATCTTTACGAAGATTTTGTCCGCGTGCTTTCGCAGGTCGATACCCTCGTGCTGTTGGATGTCTACAGCGCCGGGGAAGCGGTGATTCCCGGCGCCGAGGGGCGTACGCTTGCCGGTTCTATCCGTCAGCGTGGCGATGTTGACCCCCTCTTTGTCGAAGACAAGAAAGAGCTGCCAGGATTATTAACAAATGTGCTGCGCCCGGGTGATATTTTGATAACACAAGGGGCCGGGGATGTGGGTGGTATCGCTTTGCGTCTTGCGCAGGCGAAGCTTTCATTTGATGAGGTGGTGCTGTGAGTGAACCGTTGTCGGCCCAAAAAATGCCGCAAGAGAGTGTCGTTGTGGTGTATGGCGGCACCTCGTCAGAGCGTGAGGTCTCGCTAAAAAGCGGGGCGGCCGTATTAGCCGCGCTTGAGCGCCAAGGTATCAACGTGGTGGGTTACGATCCGCATGAACGTGGCTTGACCGGGTTGGAGCAGTTAGCACCGGATAAAGTGTTCATTGCATTACATGGGCGTGGCGGTGAAGACGGCTCGCTACAAGGCGCGCTTGAATTGCTGGATATTCCTTACACAGGTAGCGGTGTGATGGCGTCCGCGCTAGGCATGGACAAACAACGCACCAAGTTTGTCTGGCAAGCCCTGAACCTGCCAACACCGGAAAGCATTATTCTGGACGAGCATTCAGATTGGGATGGCGTGGCCGAGCGTTTGGGGCTTCCACTGATAGTTAAACCGGTGCATGAAGGCTCGACCCTCGGGATTAATATTGTGCGTTCGAAAGCCGAGCTGATATCGGCTTATCGTGAGGCAGCACGCTTTGATGCTCAGGTCATGGCCGAGCGTTTTATCGTGGGCGAAGAGTATACGGTGGCGCTGCTCGGTGATAGCGCCCTGCCTGCGATTCGGGTGGAAGTCCCTGGCGGGTTTTATGACTACGAAGCCAAGTATCTTTCCAATACCACGCAGTACCATCTGCCCTGCGGCTTGTCGGCGGCAGACGAGAAAGCGCTTTCTGCGCTTTGCCAGCGAGCTTTCGAAGCGATTGGCGGCTCCGGGTGGGGGCGTGTTGATGTGATGCGCGATGGCGAAGGCAAGTTTTGGCTGCTAGAAGTCAATACCGTCCCGGGGATGACAGACCATAGTCTGGTACCTCAAGCGGCAGATTACGCGGGCATTAGTTTTGACCAGCTGGTCGTGGCTATTTTGACCACCGCCGAGCGGCCAAACGCCTCTGCATCGGATGGTCATGAAACGGCGTAACGCTTGGCTTGGCCTGCTATTATTGGTGCTACTTGTCGGTGCCGGCGGACGAGCCCTGTGGCTATGGCTAGACCGGCCGGTGGAGCGGGTCTCCATCCGCGGGGAGTGGGATTACGTCAGCGCCGAGTATTTGCGCACCCAGTTAGCGCCGTTGGTGCGTAATGCGACGTGGCTTTCGGTGGATCTAGGCGAATTAAGGGAAGGTGTGCTCGATATCGGCTGGCTTTATGAGGCTCGTGTTTCGCGGCAGTGGCCCAATAGCTTAGTGTTTGAGTTAATTGAGCAGGAACCCATCGCACGCTGGAATGATGAGTACTTATTAAACCCCGAAGGCGAGCCCTTTGCCTTTGCCCCGCTGGAGGCGCCGGATAAACTGCCAGACTTGGCAGGGCCGGCAGGCAGCAGTGAAGAAGTGCTGGATTATTATCAGTCGCTTGAACTGCGTTTTTCGCGCTTGTCGCTGGCGTTACATCAGCTTCGCCTTGAGCCACGTGGGGCTTGGCGGTTGCAGGTTAATGACGATACGTGGATTATGCTAGGCCGTCGCCAGCATGATATTCGCTTAGCGCGACTAGCGGCCTCGTGGCAACGCGAATTACACCGCTTTAATGACACTATTCGCTATATTGACCTGCGTTACCCCAATGGGGTGGCGGTTTCGTGGCACGGCGAAGAAACATTTGAAACATTAGAAAAAGAGTAACGCCGAATTAATGCGATCAGTAAATAATGTCTCCTGATGCTATTTCAGGACGCTTTTTATTCACTACTATGTTTGTATTTCCATACACCACTTGAATCTATTTGCGTACAGTCAAAGTAAGGTCAGCGTAAAAGTAAGTGGTTGCCAACGTGGAAGCCACCATATTTGGGCTTTAAATTATGACGCTAGAGCAGTATTGTGGCGAATAAGGATCGTTATATCCGCGCCACTGATATACTATGCATTTTTGTATAGACATCACTAATCTTGGTGGCGGATATTGCCATTTGGTTTAAATAGTGCTTTTAACTGTTTTGTAACGTGTAGCGATAAGGAGATATCCCGACTCATGGCAGGTTCACCTAACGCATCCAATATGGTGGTCGGGTTGGACATTGGTACGTCCAAGGTAGTCGCTATTGTCGGGCAGCCGACGGATGATGGCGGTATCGAGATCGCCGGCATCGGTGCACACCCGTCGCGAGGGATGAAGCGTGGCGTGGTGATTAATATTGAATCCACGGTGCAATCGATTCAGCGCGCCGTGGAAGAAGCAGAACTCATGGCTGGGTGCGATATTCATTCGGTTTATGTTGGTGTCGCGGGTAGTCACATTAGCTCGATGAATTCAGATGGCGTCGTTGCGATTAAAGAGCGTGAAGTCACGACCTCAGATATTGATCGTGTGATCGACTCGGCGCGCGCGCGGGCTATTTCTGAAGGGCAGCGCGTCTTACATGTTCTGCCTCAAGAATTTGCGATTGACGCGCAAGGCGGTATTCGTGAGCCCCTGGGTATGTCAGGCGTGCGTCTTGAGGCCCAGGTCCACTTAGTCACCGCGGCGCTCAATGCCGTGCAGAATATTGAAAAGTGTGTACGTCGCTGTGGCCTTGAAGTTGACGCGATTATTCTTGAACAGCTCGCCTCCAGCATGGCGGTATTAACCGAGGATGAGCGCGAACTAGGCGTTTGTATGGTCGATATTGGTGGTGGTACCACCGACATGGCGATTTTTACCGAAGGTGCGATTCGGCACACGGCCGTGATTCCTATCGCGGGCGACCAGGTGACAAACGATATCGCGATGGCGCTACGCACGCCCACACAACATGCTGAAGAGATCAAGGTGAAATATGCTTGCGCATTGACTCAACTTGCGGCAAGCGATGAAATGATAAAAGTACCCAGCGTAGGTGATCGCCCCGCACGGGATTTATCTCGTCAAGCGCTGGCCGAGGTGGTAGAGCCTCGTTACGAAGAGTTGTTTACACTGGTGCGCGACGAACTACGCCGTAGTGGTTATGAGGATATGGTGGCAGCCGGGATCGTCCTAACCGGCGGCACCTCGCGGATGGAAGGGGTTAGCGAACTGGCTGAGGAAATTTTCCATATGCCAGTGCGTATTGCCTGCCCACAAAATGTAAAAGGGCTCTCCGATGTGGTTCGTAACCCAATTTACGCGACGGGAGTGGGGTTATTGCACTACGCTTTGCAAGAAGCACGTCACGGACATCAGCGTGAGGGTCAAAGTATGAAGGGGTCCGTTGGTGGTCGCCATGATGGAGCGCGACGCGAAATAAAAGGTGACAGCTCGCCATTAGTGAAAATTAAGGGCTGGTTCAAAGGAAATTTCTGACAGGGCCGCAATCGCGGTTCAGGAGACGGGGCTATGTTCGAATTGGTAGATAACGCACCCTCGAGCAGTGCGGTCATAAAAGTCGTTGGCGTCGGCGGCGGCGGGGGTAATGCCGTCAACCACATGGTGGAAAGCAACATTGAAGGCGTCGAGTTTATTTGCGCCAACACCGACGCTCAGGCACTCAAACGTGTATCTGCGAAGACGGTCCTGCAGCTTGGCAGTGAAATTACCAAAGGTCTTGGCGCCGGAGCCAACCCTGACGTGGGTCGCCAAGCCGCTATGGAAGATCGTGATCGCATTGCGGAGCTCTTAGACGGTGCCGATATGGTGTTTATCACCGCTGGTATGGGTGGGGGTACCGGGACAGGCGGTGCCCCGGTAGTGGCGCAGGTGGCGAAAGAGCTCGGTATTCTTACCGTTGCTGTCGTGACGCGTCCCTTCCCGTTTGAGGGGCCTAAGCGCATGCGTGCGGCGGAAGAGGGCATGAAAGAGCTCTCTGAACACGTCGATTCGCTGATTACCATTCCTAATGAAAAACTTCTCTCTGTATTAGGCAAGAGCGCCACGTTGCTCACGGCCTTCAGCGCGGCTAATGATGTTCTTTTAGGCGCGGTACAGGGCATCGCAGAGCTTATTACGAGCCCGGGTATTATCAACGTCGACTTTGCCGACGTGCGCACGGTGATGTCTGAAATGGGCATGGCCATGATGGGCACTGGCGGAGCAACCGGCGAAAACCGAGCCCGCGAAGCGGCAGAGAAAGCCATTCGCAGCCCGCTATTGGAAGATATAGATCTTCATGGTGCTCGCGGTATTTTGGTTAACATCACCGCCGGGCCAGATCTTTCCATTGGTGAGTTCAACGATGTGGGGGCAACGGTTCAAGAGTTTGCCTCACAAGAAGCCACTATCGTGGTGGGCACCTCTATTGATATGGAAATGTCGGATGAGCTACGCGTGACCGTTGTGGCTGCCGGGCTAGATGGTAATCAAGCAAAAGCTGCGCCTGCCCGTGAGCCCGCGCGTCGTGCCCAGGCCGATGCATCTTCCGATTACCGCAAGCTGCAACAGCCAACGGTGATGCGTCAACAGCAGGCGGCTGCCCGCGCCGAAGCGCCTGAGCAGCAGGCGAAATCTCGCCCCGAGAAACGTCGCGCTGCAGATGCCGATGACTATTTGGATATTCCTGCATTTTTGCGTCGTCAGGCAGATTGATCGACGCATCGGGCACTGTGAAACGCAGCAAACGTGCTTTTTATTGGTAAAAAGTACGTTTGCTGCTACTATGAACACTGTTCGATAATTCTTTTCACCGCGACACTTGCCATCATCCTTCTTCATTGTTACCAGAGTACGACCACTGCCCATGATCAAACAGCGCACCCTGCAAAACGTTATTCGAGCCACTGGAGTGGGGCTACACTCAGGTAAGCGAGTGGATATGGCGTTGCGTCCCGCACCGGTTAACACAGGCATCGTGTTCGTAAGAACCGATTTAGATCCAGTGGTTGAGGTGCCTGCACGGGCAGATCTGGTGGAAGATACGACATTATGCACGGCGCTTTCTCATCGCGGTGTTAAAGTGGCGACGGTAGAACACTTGATGTCGGCACTGGCCGGTCTTGGTATCGATAATGCTTATGTTGATTTGAGTGCTGCTGAAGTGCCGATTATGGATGGCAGTGCTAGTCCATTTGTGTTTTTGATTCAGTCGGCGGGCATCCTAGAGCAGTCGGCAGCCAAGAAGTTTATCCGCATCAAACAACGCATAGCCGTTCAGGATGAGGATAAAGAAGCAGTTTTCTTGCCGCATCAGGGCTTCAAAGTGACTTTCTCGATTGACTTTGATCACCCTGTGTTTGAACAGCAAAATCAGACAACCCACATCGATTTTTCTACCACCTCGTTTGTCAAAGAAGTCTCACGCGCCCGTACTTTTGGTTTTATGCGTGATATTGAATTTTTGCGCTCTAACAACTTGGCGCTAGGCGGCAGTTTAGATAATGCGATTGTGGTCGATGACTACCGCATCGTGAATGAGGGCGGCCTGCGTTACGACGACGAGTTCGTCAAGCATAAAGTCTTGGATGCTATCGGCGATCTTTACCAGCTAGGTTACAGTTTGATTGGTGAGTTTCGTGGAGTGAAATCAGGCCACGCACTGAACAATCAACTGTGTCGTGAATTGCTTGCACAGCCCGATGCGTATGAGATTGTCACGTTTGAGGAAGAAGCGGCGGTTGCCCCGATCTCTTATGCCGCGCCGGCAATGGCTTAGTTAAAACGCTTTAACTTAGCCATATAAAGCACCGCTTCGGCGGTGCTTTTATGCATCTGGCGTTCGCTCTGCGTGTGAAGCAAGCTTAGCGAGTGCCCGTTTGAGAGCGGGATCGTCAGTGTCGCTGGCACAATCATTAAGCGTTTGCGCTGCCCTTGATGAGAGAACTCTTGAATTGCGCGGTGGCGGTGTTACCGGCCGCACGGGGCGAACTTTAAAGGTAAGCCCCGTCACGCCTTCAAAACCGGGAAGCTGGTGTAGCAATCCTAACAGGCGTGTTTGCTCAAAGCGTAGCCACGTTAACCAACTGGCCTGGCTGCTGATAACGGTTAGCTTTCCCTGGTGAAAGCCGCCAACAAAAACGTGCGCTCGCATTTCTTCGGGTAGGTGCGCTCGCAAATGCCGCTGTGCTTGGTCAATCAAACGTGACTGACGCATCAACAACCCCAGTTCGCCACGCTGATTGAGCAGTTGGGCGATGGGCTGTGCGCGGGAACGCTTAACCTTTATACTCATGCGCTTAACTCCTCAGCGTCCTATCACCTAGCAGGGGAGAATGACGGTTTCATTATTCATCAGCCAACACGCTCAGGAGCGCCTCACTGCATGCCTGCTACCTCAAACGCTACGTTGAGTTCGTCCCGGTCGCCACGCCGGTACGCCGCGGCGCGCTGGTGGTTAGCGGGGCTTCTGGTCAGCTGTTTGTTACCGGCAAGTTTACACCCGGCGGAAGCACTACGAAATGGTGAGCGCAGCGTGTGCACCTATCTTTGGGTGCCGGCAGTATTGCGTGCGCGGTCACGGAGAATCGCGCTTAAACGCCAGTTGCGGCATTATTTTGTCGTGCATTTTTCCTCGCTGCGCCGAGCACAGCATACATCAATCATGGTGCTTGTTCGTAATGTGGTCGTGGCCTTGGTCGCCGCGCAAGATGTACAGACACGGCGTGGGCCGCCAGGCAAATAGGTGACGAGTTAATGTCATTTGCCTGCTATCTGCAAGGCACACTCCACACTGCCTAGTTAACTGGATGTTTCATGATCAATAATTTATTGCGCAAGGTGGTCGGATCAAAAAACGACCGCGACGTTAAACGGATGCATAAAAGCGTCCAGCACATCAACGCGCTAGAGGGTGAGTTTGAAGCCCTAAGCGACGCGGAATTACAAAACAAAACGCTAGAGCTACGCGAGAGGCTCAACAACGATGAGCCACTCGATAGCTTGTTGCCTACGGCATTTGCGGTAGTTCGTGAGGCGAGCAAGCGTGTCATGGGAATGCGCCATTTCGATGTGCAGATGGTTGGCGGGATGACGTTGAACCGTGGCCGTATTGCGGAGATGAAAACCGGTGAGGGGAAAACGCTGGTTGCAACGCTTGCCGTCTATCTTAATGCACTGCCGGCTAAGGGCGTTCACGTGGTGACCGTTAACGACTATCTCGCCCGTCGTGATGCCGACTGGATGCGGCCACTTTATGAATTTTTAGGCCTATCGGTCGGGGTGATTTTTAGCGGCCAAACCGGCCCGGAAAAGCGTCACGCGTATCAGTGCGATATTACGTACGGGACTAACAACGAGTTTGGTTTCGACTACCTGCGCGATAACATGGCCTTTTCCCTCGACGATAAAGTACAGCGCGGATTGCACTATGCGATTGTCGATGAAGTCGACTCGATTTTGATCGACGAGGCGCGCACACCACTGATTATCTCGGGTGCGGTGGACGAGAACACCGACCTTTACGGCGTTGTTAACCGGCTTGCCCAGCACTTAGAGAAGGGCGAAGAAATTGAGGGTGATGAGCCGACGGTCGTCGGTGATTTCCTGCTCGATGAAAAGCACAAGCAAGTCGAGCTAACCGAGCAGGGCCACAATAAAGTCGAAGAGTTGATGCGGGCAGAAGGGCTGCTAAGCGAAGAAGATTCGCTGTATGCCGCCCAGAACCTCAACTTGCTTCAGCACATGCACTCGGCCCTGCGTGCCCGGCATCTTTATCACAAAGACGTTGATTACATCGTCAGTGAAGACCAAGTCGTCATCGTCGATGAGCACACCGGCCGCAGCATGCCCGGACGGCGTTGGTCGGAAGGTTTACACCAGGCCGTTGAAGCGAAAGAAGGCGTCACGGTTCAGCGTGAAAGCCAGACCTTGGCCTCAACCACATTTCAGAACTACTTCCGCCTCTACGAAAAGCTAGCGGGCATGACCGGTACGGCGGATACCGAAGCGTTCGAATTCCGCCAAATTTACGGCCTCGACGTGGTGGTCATCCCGACCAACCGGCCGCTCGTGCGGAAAGATTTAAACGACCTTGTTTTCCTGAGCGCCGAAGAGAAATTTGAAGCGATAATCAAAGACGTAAGAACGGAAACCGAAGCCGGACGTCCGGTTCTGGTCGGTACGGCTTCTATCGAAACGTCTGAGTATCTGGCGAATTTGATGCGTGAGGCGAAGGTCGATTTTAACGTCCTCAATGCGAAGCAGCACCAGAGCGAAGCCGAAATTATTGCCCAGGCCGGTCGGCCCGGGGCGGTTACGATTGCCACCAACATGGCCGGTCGTGGTACAGATATTGTGCTAGGGGGTAATTGGGAAGCCGAAGTCGCGAAGCTGGAAAACCCCACCCAAGCGCAGATCGATACGGTGAAAGCCGAATGGCAAAAGCGCCATGATTCGGTACTGGAAGCGGGCGGCTTGCACGTGGTGGGCTCTGAGCGCCACGAGTCGCGTCGGATTGATAACCAGCTGCGGGGCCGTGCGGGTCGTCAGGGAGACCCTGGCTCCACGCGTTTCTTCCTATCGCTGGAAGACAGTTTGATGCGTCTGTTTGGCTCGGATCGCGTTAAACGCTTGATGCAGGCACTAGGGCTTGAACACGGTGAGGCTATTGAGCACAAAATGGTCTCTAACGCGGTGGAGCGTGCTCAGAAGAAGGTCGAAGGACGCAACTTCGATATCCGCAAGCAACTTCTTGAGTACGACGACGTGGCCAATGACCAGCGCCGTGTTATCTATGAGCAGCGTAATGAAATCCTCGCCTCTGACGATGTATCAGACGCAGTTGTCGGCATCCGCGAAGAAGTCATGGAAGACGCCATCAGCGATTTCGTGCCACCGCAGAGCTTGGCGGAGCAGTGGGATCTCGCTGGGCTTGAGGCGCATTTGAAAACGGAGTTCAACTTAGAAGCGCCAGTGGTGCAGTGGGCCAAAGAGGATGAGCGCTTTAGCGAAGAAAAACTACGCGAGCGCCTGCAAACCATGCACCGTGAAGCCTACGCGGCCAAGGTGGAAGCCGCAGGTGAGACGCTGATGCGTCGATTTGAAAAACAGGTCATGCTGCAGGTGCTGGATACCCGCTGGAAAGAACATCTTCAGTCGATGGACCACCTGCGTCGAGGTATTCACCTGCGGGGCTATGCACAGAAAAACCCCAAGCAGGAATACAAGCGCGAGTCGTTTGAGCTATTTCAGTACCTGCTGACCAACATCAAAGCCGATGTGACACGTATTCTGAGTCACGTCCAAGTGCGTCAGCCGGAAGAGGTGGAAGCGCTTGAGACTCAGCGGCGCGAAGCGCTCGCACGCGAGCAGGCAACCGCTGACAGCCGCCACGATGACCCGGCCGCGGATAGTAGCAGCGACACAGAAGCCGAGCCGCTGCCGGGGGCCGATGGACGCCCAATGCGGCGTGAAGGACCCAAAGTAGGGCGTAATGACCCTTGCCCTTGTGGGTCAGGCAAAAAGTACAAACAGTGCTGCGGTAAGCTTAATTAAGCCTAAGCGTGGCTAACCCATTTTTGGCCATCTTCAACAGTGAAGGAAGGATGACATGGCGGTAGGAAACGTGCCTTTTCCGGCAATGCCCACGATCAAAGGTGTACGCCTTGGCAGCACCATGGCTGGGATTAAAAAACCGGGACGCCGCGACCTTGTGGTCATTGAGCTACCCGAATCGGCCACCATGGCGGGCGTGTTTACCCGTAATGCGTTTTGTGCCGCACCGGTACACGTGGCAAAAGCGCACCTAGCCGACTGCCAGACGCATCAGCAAACGCCGCGCTATTGGTTGATTAACACCGGCAACGCCAACGCCGGTACCGGTGAGGTGGGCATGCGTGATGCCAAAAAAAGCTGTGACGCCTTGGCCGAGCACGCCGGTGTCTCGCCGGAAGCGGTATTGCCTTTCTCTACCGGGGTGATTGGTGAGCCGTTGCCGATGGATGCGCTGCTTGCCGGTATTCCCGAGGCGCTTAAGACTTGCGATAGTAGCGGAGCCGCTTGGCAGCAGGCAGGCGAGGGTATCCTAACCACCGATACCGTCGCCAAAGGAGCTAGTATCGTAGTGGAGCTGGGTGACAAGCGCGTCACGATTAATGGGATTACCAAAGGGTCCGGCATGATTAAGCCCAACATGGCGACCATGCTGGGGTTTGTGGTAACGGATGCCACCATCGCGCAGCCGCTATTACAGCAGTTACTACGTGAGACGGTAGATCGCTCGTTTAACTGTATTACCGTGGACAGCGATACCTCGACCAACGATGCCTGCATGTTGGCGGCAACGGGTGAATCAGCAGTTATTGAAGCCCAAGAGGACATCACGATTTTCCGTAATGGCTTGCAGCGCGTCATGACAGAGCTTGCCCAAGCGATTATTCGTGATGGCGAAGGCGCGACCAAATTCGTCACGCTGCAAGTGGAGCAAGCGCAATCGCGCCAAGAAGCGCTGGATGTGGCGTTTACCGTCGCGCATTCGCCGCTGGTGAAGACTGCGCTTTACGCCTCGGATGCTAACTGGGGGCGTATTCTCGCCGCGGTTGGTCGTGCGCCGGTTAATGATTTCGATGTTAATCGTGTGGTGATTGACCTTGATGAAGTGCGCATTGTGGAAGACGGCGGGCGCGCACCCAGTTATAACGAAGAGGCAGGAAGTGCTGTGATGGCGCGTGAAGAAATTACCATCGGCATTAAACTAGGGCGGGGAGAACAGACCGCGACGGTGTGGACGTCTGATCTCTCTCATGACTATGTGTCGATTAACGCCGACTACCGAAGCTAAATCGTTCAAAGCGAAATCGAGAACAAGCCTGAGCAAGAGGATAGCGAAGTGGTGCGGTCGGTAAGCAAATTAGTGGATACGGATGCAATGAATGTAATGGTAAAACGACGAGTGCACGTTGCTGCGGCTGCAATGATTAGTGCCGACCAAAAGCAAGTATTGATCGCGCGTCGACCGTCTAATGTCGACCATGGCGGCCTTTGGGAGTTTCCCGGCGGTAAGTTGGCACCCTACGAGACCGGCCTGGAAGGGTTGAAACGCGAGCTTCATGAAGAGCTGGGGGTGGAAATTTCGTGTGCCCAGCCGTTGATTCGTGTGCATCACGAATACCCGGATAAGCACATTTTGCTTGATGTGTGGCAGGTCCATGCGTTCTCTGGTGAGCCATTCGGTCGTGAAGGTCAAGCGGTGCGCTGGGTGCCGATGAATGAGTTGGCCAACTACCCGTTCCCCGCCGCGAATCTGCCGATTTTACGTGCGGTCATGCTGCCTACCGAGTATTTGATCACCGCTGAAGAAACAGACGAAGCGCGCTTTGATGCTCGCCTTGAACGCGCCCTAAAGGAAGACAATATTCGTCTGGTGCAACTGCGTGCCAAGGAGCTTGATCACAACGCCTTTGTCGCGCGTGCGCTGCGTGCACTGGCTCTTTGTCGCCATTATGGGGCGCGTTTACTGCTGAACGCAGCGCCTGCGCTTTTAGACGATGTTGACGCTGATGGCATTCAACTGACCAGTGAGCGCTTGATGCAGTTAGAGCGCCGACCTATTGCGGAAAACAAGTGGCTCTCAGCCTCAACGCATAATACGGCTCAGCTGAAGCAGGCCGCAATGCTCGGCTGCGATTTCGTGACCCTCTCGCCGCTTCGCACGACACCGTCGCACCCGGACGTACCCCCGATGGGCTGGCATGATTTCCAGCAGCTCGTGGAGCGTGCGGGCATGCCGGTCTTCGCTTTAGGCGGGATGACGCGCTTTGATGCCAATCATGCTCGCGCCGTGGGCGCCCAAGGCATTGCTTCGATTCGCGATTTTTGGAAGTAAAGCTGAAAGGAGAAACAACCGGTAAACGCCACGGCCCGCTTTCATAGCGGGCCGTGGCGTTTTGATGGTTAGTCACGTTTTGATAGTTAGTCGCGGTAACGGCGGGTTAAGTCGCCGTAGGCGTCAATACGCCGGTCGCGCAGATACGGCCAGATGCGCCGTGTGTTCTCGCAGCGCTCCATGTCCAGTGTCACGACCAGCTGTTCGGTCTCTTCTCCCGCGTGGGCAAGCAGTTCGCCTTGGGGGCCGCAAATAAAGCTTCCGCCCCAAAATTGTACGCCATCGCCCAAACCTGACAGGTCGGCTTCAAACCCTACGCGATTCGCCGCCAGAACGGGTAAGCCGTTGGCTACACCGTGGGCGCGCTGAATCAGCGTCCAGGCATCTTTTTGCCGCTGTTTTTCGGCGTCATCGTCGCGCGGGTCCCAGCCGATAGCAGTAGGGTAGAGTAAAAGCTCGGCGCCGGAGAGAGCCATTAAGCGTGCCGCTTCCGGGTACCACTGATCCCAACACACCAGTACGCCGAGTTTGCCCACGGTGGTGTCGATGGGGGTAAAGCCTTCTTGACGGCTGTCGTCCACATCCCCCGGCGTGAAGTAAAACTTCTCGTAAAAGCCAGGGTCATCGGGGATATGCATCTTACGGTAGTGTCCCACGCGGCCTTTATCGCGGTCGTACACCACGGCGGTGTTGTGATAAAGCCCCGCTGCGCGGCGCTCAAAGATCGACCCCACCAACACGATTTCGAGTTCTTGGGCAAGCTGAGCCAAGCGTTGCCCGGTGGGGCCGTCGAGGGGCTCGGCAAGATCGAAAAGTGACGGATCTTCGTATTGGCAAAAATAGTGGGTGGCGTGCAGCTCTTGTAGCAGCACCAGTTCAGCTCCTTGCTTGGCTGCTGCGCGGATGCCAGCCTCGCTTTCAGCAAAGCTCCGGGCTTTATCGGGCCACGCGGGCTGCTGAACAAGCCCTACGGTCAACGTTGTCGTCATGATGACTCCTGTGCAAATAGCGCGTGATTGACGCTGCCTTGCGGTAGCTGCATGGTCAGGCAGTGCAGGCTGCCGTGTTGGCGAATCACACTGGTGCAGTCGATGGGAATCAACGTATGTTCGGGAAACGCCAAGGCCAGCGCATTCAGTGCGACCACATCAGCCGGGTCGGCGTAACTGGGCACGAGCACCGCGTCGTTGATAATCAAAAAGTTGGCGTAGGTGGCGGGGAGGCGATGACCATCTTCCGGGTCATAGCACGGCTCCGGCCACGGTAAAGGGATAAGGCGGTACGGCTCACCGTTTACTTGGTGAAACGCTTGTAACTCCGCTTCCATCGCTTTTAACGCCGAGAAGTGCGGGTCAGTGGGGTTGTCGCAGCGCACGTAGGCAATGGTATCCGGGGCACAGAAGCGAGCCAAGGTATCGATATGGCTATCGGTGTCATCGCCTTCTAGGTAGCCGTTTTTAAGCCATAAGAAACGCTCGATACCCAAATCGCGTGCCAGCTCGGCTTCGATATCGTCACGCGAAAGCTCGGTGTTACGGTTGGGGTTTAATAGGCATGCCTCGGTGGTGAGCAGTGTGCCCAAACCGTCGGTTTCGATGCCACCCCCTTCAAGCACGATATCGCGTGACGCCACAGGGCAAGCCCAGACGTCCGCTTCGTTGAGACGATGAGTAAGCTTATTGTCCCGCGTGGCGGGGAATTTTCCACCCCAGCCGGTGAACTGGTAGTCCAAAAGACAGAGCTCGCCTTGCGCATTGGCGACGCTGATAGGCCCGTGATCCCGCGCCCAGGTATCATCGCTTGCAGCCGCGAGGATGCAAAGAAGGTGCGGAGCGACGCCGTAAGCGGCAAAGGTTTGTGCCAAACGCGTTTGCGTCGCGCTGTCGGGCGCGCTAATAAGCACGCGCTGATAACGCACGCTGGCAAGAACAATACGCTCGAGCGTTGCCTCAATGCGGGATAGTAGCAGCGCCCAATCACCATCGGGGTGCGGCCAGGTGAGCTGAACGGCGTCTTGAGGGTGCCATTCGGGCAGCAAACGGAAAGTCGTCTTTGCCAACGTAAAGCCTCATGTGGGTCTGTACCAGAAAAACCGCGCCATGATAAACCTAAAGGCGCGGCGGGCACATGCAGGCAAGCGAAAAAAACCGTACCATGAGTGCTCGCTGATAAGGATGACCGCCATGCTTGATCGATTGCCTTTTCTGGTGGGGCTGCGCTATGTGCGCGCTAAACGCCGGAACCATTTTATTTCGTTTATTTCGCTTACCTCAATGCTGGGGTTGATGCTCGGGGTTGCTGTTTTAATTCTTGTGCTCTCCGTGATGAATGGCTTCGATCACGAGCTACGCACACGCATTTTGGGCATGGTGCCGCACACCAAAATTGAATCCCGTAGTGGACTTGTGGAGTGGGAGTCGCTGGCAAGCGAATTGGTTGAGCGCGAGCGAGTGATCGGCGCTGCCCCGTATGTGGAGCAACAGGGCATGTTTTCGATTAATGGCCGCAACCAAGGCGCTATGGTGAACGGCATTCACCCTGACTGGGAAAATCAGGTCTCGATTATCGGCGAGCATATGCGCCGGGGGAGTTTGGATGACCTTAAGCCTGGTGAATGGAATGTGGTTTTAGGCTCAATGCTGGCGCGCCAACTGGGCGTTGGTGTGGGGGATCGTGTCACGCTGCTGGTGCCCGAAGCCTCAATCACGCCAGCCGGGGTGTTTCCGCGCTTAAAACGCTTTACGGTCAGTGGGATTTTTAGTGTAGGCGCGGATCTTGATGCCAATTTGGCCTACGCCCATATAGAAGATATGCAAACGTTGGCGCGCTTGGGGGAGGCGGTTGGCGGTATTCGTCTCGAACTGGATGATCTCTTTGTAGCAGGCCAAGTAACTCAGGATATTGTCAATGATCTTGGGCCCAATTATCGCGGCAGCGACTGGACTTATTCCCACGGCAATCTGTTTCAAGCGATCCAGATGGAAAAGCGCATGATTGCACTGCTGTTGACGGTGATTATCGCGGTGGCCGCCTTCAATATCGTCTCGACGCTTGTCATGGTAGTGACCGATAAACGCGCAGACATCGCGATTTTGCGGACAATCGGCGCGACGCCGCGCTCGATCATGGGTATTTTTATTGTTCAGGGGTTGGCCATCGGGATGATGGGTATCGCCATCGGCGTCCTGGTGGGTGTTGTTCTTGCCCTAACTATCTCGGATGTGATTGGTTGGGTGGAAGCGGCACTGGGCATCCAGTTCTTAGACGCTGGTGTCTACTTCATCAG
Source organism: Vreelandella salicampi (assembly GCF_013415105.1). Taxonomy (GTDB): domain Bacteria; phylum Pseudomonadota; class Gammaproteobacteria; order Pseudomonadales; family Halomonadaceae; genus Vreelandella; species Vreelandella salicampi. The sequence continues at coordinate 36,020 of NZ_JACCDF010000001.1, read as the reverse complement.
CGACTTACCCTCGCGCCTGCATTGGGACGATGTAGGCCGTATCGTGGCGGCGGCCTTTGGGCTGACGTTCCTCTCGACCCTCTATCCCGCTTGGCGAGCTGCCCGCGTACAGCCTGCCGATGTGTTGCGCTATGAGTAAGGATGCCGTTATGCCGATACCAAAATCGTCTATGCAAAAACCGTCTTCGCAAGAAGATTCTTCCACTGAGGACACTGTTTCCACAGAACCAGCGCCGGTGATGCTGGAGTGCCAAGCGCTGACGCGAACCTACAGCGAAGGGCCGCGCGAACTCACCGTACTGGATAATCTTTCGCTTAGCGTGCGAGCCGGCGAACGTGTCGCTGTGGTAGGGAGTTCGGGATCGGGCAAAACCACGCTACTGAATTTGATGGGCGGGTTGGACCGTCCCTCCTCAGGCAACGTGGTGATTGGTGGAGAATCACTGGCTGGATTGGGCGAAGCCGCACTGGGGCGTTTTCGCAACCGCTATATCGGCTTTGTCTACCAGTTTCACCATTTGCTGGCAGAGTTTACGGCGGTAGAAAATGCCGCGCTGCCGCTAATTATTCGCGGTCAGGGTAAGCGCGAGGCGGAAAAGCGAGCGCTGGCGCTGCTGGCGCGGGTTGGTATGGAAGATCGGGCGGATCATAAGCCCGGCGAGTTATCCGGGGGCGAGCGCCAGCGCGTGGCAATTGCGCGAGCCTTGGTGACCGACCCAAGCCTTGTGTTAATGGACGAGCCAACGGGCAATCTGGATCAAACCACTGCTGGGACGATTTTGGCACTGATGGATGAGCTGGCCAAAGAGAGTGCCTGTGCGTTTGTGATCGTGACGCACGACCCAGACCTTGCCGCCCACCAAGATCGCGTATTAAAACTCGATGCTGGGCAGCTTATCGCGCAGAGCTAATCGTCAAACTCTGACTCAATCTGTGCTCGGCGGCGCTGGCGTTTTTTACGCCGCTGCCGCCAATTGCGCGAGACGTGCCAGCGCCAAATCAACCGGATGCAAACGTTAGCAAGTAGCGCAAGGCATACGGCAGTGATTAGGGAGCCCAGCACCAGGGCCGGCATAATGTCATGCATCTGCTCGGCAACCCAGCGTGTGGAAATGCGGTCTGGTGCTTCGCGCACCGGCATATCGAGGAAAAAAGAGCCGATACGGTAGTTGCCAAAAAAAATCAGCGGCATGGTGAGCGGGTTGGTAATCCATACCAGCCCAATCGAAAGGGCAAGGTTGCAGCGCGTCACCTTCGCCCCTAAAGCGGCGATGAGCATTTGAAAGGGAATCGGCAGCATGGCACAAAAAAGCCCCACGCTGAAGGCGTTCGCTACACTGCGACGGGTGAGTAGCCATAGCCTTGCATCGGCGATCAACGGTGCGACCAGCCGCAACGAGCGTTGCCGCTTGAGGGTATCGGGCCTGGGCATGTAGCGCTGTAGAAACCGCCGCGGCATGGTCAATACTCTTGCCTAGTGAAGAGCCCATTATCCATATAGTGGGTGCATTCGGCTACGCAAGGGGTAGAGTGCTAGGTTTGCCAGGGAGGGCAGAAGAATGCAGTTAGGTATAGCGCTACCCGCAGGGCTGGCGGCGTTAAGCGGTGCAGCGGTAGCCCGTTCAGGTGTCGCCGTGCATTTTCCCGATCTGACCCTGAGCCTGTGGCTTGTCTCTGCGCTACTGCTCGCGATGTGGCGACCGCGGGCGCTGCGTTGGTGGGTAATAAGTGCTGGCGTATTATGTGCTATCCACGCCGAGCAGGGGCGCATACTGCCGCTTGGATTGAGCGGTGAAGATGTTCAGGTTGAGGCACGCGTTATTAGCGTAAGTGAAAGTGCGAATATCGCACGCCTGACACTGCAAGTGATTGAGTGTACCGGGCATCTCTCTAAGCCAAGCTGTGAACGGGTGCAAAAAGTGCGCGTGAGTGCCTATGACATGGCCGCTTTTCAACCTGGCGAGCGCTGGCAAATGACGTTGAGGCTGCGCCCGCCGCGAGGCTTTCGCAATCCTCATACGTTTAACTATCGCGCCTGGTTATGGCGTGAACGGATTCATGCCACCGGCTACGTGCGCCAAATGCCCGCCCCTTCACAGCAAGCGGACGCTCCCTTCTCGCTACGCCGCCATGCGCTAGCGTATTTGGCTGGGCAGTCGCTTGATGCCATCGCCAAGCGCTGGTTGGCAGCGCTAACGCTGGGTGATAGCGATGCGCTGACTGCGGACGATTGGTCACTGCTTAACGCCAGCGGCACGACGCATTTGGTAGTGATTTCCGGCCTTCACATCGGGCTGATTGCCACTTTTAGCATGCTACTCGCGCGTACATCAGCCCGGCTATTGACACCGCATAATTGGAAAATGCGCGCCTGGCCTTGGTGGATAGCGGCTGCCGCTACGGTGGCCTACGCCAGTTTCGCTGGGCTTGGGCCACCGGCTATGCGCGCGATGATTATGGCGTTAATGGGCCTCTGGGTGCTGAGCGGTCGCCATGCACCAGGGGCTTGGCAAGCGTGGTGGCTAGCCCTCTCGCTGGTGGTGCTATTTGATCCGTTATCCGTCTGGCGGCCAGGCTTTTGGCTTTCGTTTGTGGCGGTGGCTTGGCTGATTGTGATTTGGCAGGGGAAAACCCGCCCGCAAGGTATTCGCGGTTGGGTATGGGCGTTATGCCGTACCCAGCTTTTGTTAGCACCTCTTATGGCAGGGGCGGTGCTGCTGGCATTTGGCCGCGTATCGCCGGTTGCCCCGCTAGTAAACCTCTTTGCCGTACCGTGGGTAAGTATGCTGATGGTGCCAAGTGCACTCTTAGGATGGTTGCTGGCGCCAATACCGCTACTGGGCGATATCCCCTGGTGGCTCTTTAGTCAACTGCTTAAGCTACTACAACAAAGCTTGGAGATAGCCATCGCGTGGGCGCCGCTTTGGGAGCCTAACGCCCGCCAAGGTATCTCATTAGCGCTTGCCTTTATGTGGGGCGCACTCTGCTGGGGCTTGCCTGCCACGTCACGGTGGTTGCGTATCAGTGCGACAGGGTTGGTAGCTTTGATGGTCATCGCACCGCGTAGTGAACCCTGGCCCGAGGGCGCTTTGCGTGTGCGCGTCTTTGATGTTGGCCAAGGGCAGTTGGTGGAGCTGAAAAGTGGCCGCGGGCGGATGCTTTACGATACCGGCCCGCGTTTTCGTTCAGGGTTTATGCCGCTGGATACCCTCTGGCCGCCGGGTCAGCGTTTTGACCGCGTACTGATCAGCCATGCGGACAAAGATCATGCTGGCGGGGTGGAAGCGTTGATCGAGCAGCACAGCGCGGCACGCTGGCTGGCACCGCAAGGCGAAAGAATCGAAGGGCCAGAGATAACGCCGTGTCATCGCGGGCTGCAATGGCGGCAAGGAAGCGCGTTCTATGAGATTTTATGGCCACCCGAGGGAGATAATTCGCGCTCAGCCAATGATCGCTCTTGCGTGCTCAGCGTGCGCGTCGGCGAGCACGCATTGTTGATCACTGGCGATGTCGGGACTGAGGTTGAGCGCCGTTTGCTCGCCGATATTGACGCCCCGCTAAGCGTGTTGATCGCAGGCCACCACGGTAGCCACACAAGCTCAGGCGTACAGTTTGTGCGCCAAGCCGCGCCGCGCCATGTGATTTTCAGCGCCGGGCGAGATAATCCCTTTGGGCACCCGGCTGATCGTGTCGTGCGCCGCTTTCGCCGCGAAGAAAGCTGCTTATGGAACACGGCTCATGACGGCGCGCTGACGTTCTGGCTAATTCCTGGTGAGCCGCTGGCGGTGCTACCCACGCGAGACTGGCCAGGATCGCGCTGGCGGTGTTGATGCCGCAGGTGATGAGGTAGAATCCTGCGCACGTTAGCGAATGTTTAAAACAAACGTAAAACGCGTTGTTCACAACCTGTTTTTAATAACCGCTACTTCAAGAACGTGTTGCTACAAACTGATCGCCAGGAGCGCGTGTGACAGATTCCGGTTGGGCCATTTACAAACGTCTTTTAACTTATGTGAAGCCACATTGGCGGGCCTTTGCGCTGGCTGTCGTGGGTTTTACCATTTATGCCGCCTCTAGCACCGCGCTGGCGGAGTTGATGAAGCGGCTCATCGACGGGATTCAGAACCCCGACGCCGCCTTTCGCATTTTTTTGCCACTGTTCGTGGTGATCATGTTTTCTGCGCGTGGGTTGGGGACGTTTTTAAGTACTTATTTCATGGCCTATGTAGGGCGCTACGTTGTCCATACGCTGCGTTGCGATGTATTTGCCCACATGATGCACCTACCCGGCGTGTTTTTTGACCATCACTCGAGTGGGCACTTGGTGTCGCGAGTGACCTACCACGTTGAGCAGGTCGCTGGGGCGGCGACAAAATCGGTGACGATTCTGCTGCGCGAAGGCCTCTTTGTGATCGGGCTGTTGGGCTATCTTCTTTGGACCAACTGGCTTTTAACCCTGCTTTTTTTAACCGTTACGCCACTGATCGCATTGGTGGTAAGTTATGTGAGCAAGCGCTTTCGGCGTATTTCTAAACGTATTCAGCATTCGATGGGCGATGTGACGCACGTTGCCTCTGAGGCGCTCTCTGGCCACCGCGTGGTGCGAACCCACGGCGCTGAAGGTTACGAGATGCAGCGTTTTGCCCGGGTTAGCGAAGAGAACAGGCGCCAAAGTATGAAAGAGGCGATGACCAAAGCCATCAGCTCACCGATTATTCTGATGCTGGTCGCGATTTCCATGGCCGTGCTGGTATGGCTGGCCATGGCGCCGGCGCTGTTGGAAGACATGACGCCGGGAGAGTTTGTTGCCTTTATTACCGCAGCGGCACTGATGATCAAGCCCGTGCGCCAACTGACCGAAATTAATAGTGAAATTCAAAAAGGTATTGCCGCGGCTACCGAGCTGTTTGGGCTCTTGGATGAACCTGCCGAGCGCGATGATGGCAAGGTCGCCCCTCAGCGCCTGCAGGGCGAGGTGGTGCTGAATAACGTGCATTTTCGCTACGCGCATGAGCAGCCGAATGTGCTCCATGGGATTAACTTGCGCGTGGCCGCAGGTGAGATGGTGGCCGTTGTAGGGCGTTCGGGCAGCGGTAAGTCGACGCTGGTGAGTCTCCTGCCGCGCTTTTATAGCCCCACAGAGGGCACTATCACCATCGATGGCACCGATATTCGCGACTACCAGCTAAAGCCGCTACGCCAACAAATCGCGCTAGTGTCGCAGCAGGTCACGCTGTTCAATACCACGATTGCCGATAATATTGCCTATGGCGTGGATAACGCCGACCCGCAGGCGATCAAAGCGGCAGCGCAAGCGGCGTATGCCCATGAATTTGTCGAAAAGCTGCCCGATGGTTATCAAACCCTGGTAGGCGATAACGGTGTAATGCTCTCGGGTGGTCAGCGTCAACGTTTGGCAATCGCGCGAGCGATCTTTAAAGACGCGCCGATTCTGATTCTGGATGAAGCGACGTCCGCGCTTGATACCGAGTCGGAGCGCTATATTCAGCGGGCGCTAGAAACCGTTTGCAAAGGGCGCACTACGCTGGTCATCGCCCACAGGCTTTCTACCATTGAGCGCGCTGATCGTATTGTCGTGATGGAGCAGGGGCGCATTATTGAAGAAGGCAACCACGCAGCGCTTTTAGAATACGAAGGCGCCTATGCAGCACTTCACCAGCTACAGTTTCAGGAGGAGCGGGTGTGAGCGTTGCCGATCACTGGCTGGAAGCGGCTTATCAGGACCGTTTTTGGCTTTGGCCCCTCCGCCCGCTCGGTATGCTTTATCGTGCTGTAATGACGCGCCGTGAGGCGGCGTACCGTTGCGGAAAACGCGCGGTGTGGCAGGCCCCGGTGCCGGTGATTGTGGTAGGCAACATTACCCTAGGTGGCACAGGAAAGTCGCCCCTGGTGGCTTGGCTTACCCGCTGGTTGAGCGAGCGGGGCTACACACCTGGTATCGTCACCCGCGGCTATGGCGGCAAAGCGCCGAGTTACCCGCTGTGGGTGACGCCGGAAACGCCCGTCGCGCAAAGCGGAGATGAACCGCTGATGCTCGCCCAGCAGACTGGCGTGGCGGTGGTGGCGGACCCCCTGCGCGCCCGTGGTGCCAAGACGCTCGCGGCGGCAGGCTGTAATGTGATTGTAAGCGACGACGGCTTGCAGCATTTGGCGTTGGGGCGCGATATCGAGCTTGCCGTGGTGGATGGCGCGCGCGGGCTCGGTAACGGACGTTGCCTACCAGCCGGACCGCTACGCGAGCCACCGGAGCGCCTAAACCGTGTCGATGCGGTGCTGGTCAACGGCGAGTTACAGGCCGCGCTGATGGTGGCGTCAACGCCGATGCGTCTTGCGCCAATCGGTTGGCGCGAGCTTAAATCAAATAAGCACAGGCCGCTTTCGCCGCTGCCGTTTACGCCACCGGTGCACGCCTTGGCGGGGATCGGCAGGCCTGAGCGCTTTTTTACCACGCTAAAGGCGTTGGGTATTAGCGGCGAGTGGCACGCTTTTCCCGATCACTACCCCTATGATGCCGCGTCGCTGCGTTTTACACCTGCCGAAGATCCGCAGCCGCTGGTCATGACCGCTAAAGATGCGGTCAAATGCCGTGATGTCGCCCCACCCGATAGCTGGGTACTGGATGTGGAAGCGACGCTTCCGCCTGAATTCGAGCAGTGGCTAGCCGCACGGCTCGCAACCCTTTCCGAGGAGACGAACTGATGGATAAACAACTGCTAGCGATGCTGGTTTGCCCACTGTGTAAAGGCAAGCTCAAATATGATCGTGACGCCGGTGAGCTGCACTGCCTTTACGACGGACTCGCCTACCCAATTCAGGACGATATCCCGGTGATGCTGCCGGATGAGGCGCGCAAGATGGATGCCGACGAAAAGCTCCCCACCTCGCCTGGCCGCACCGGGGAGGCATAAATGGCTGCAGCTGATTTTATTGCTGTTGTACCGGCGCGCTTTGGATCATCGCGACTACCGGGCAAGCCGCTTTTACCCATTGCCGGCGAGCCAATGGTCGCCCACGTTTGGCGGCGCGCCTGCGAAAGTCAGGCGAAGCGCGTGGTGGTGGCCACCGATGATACGCGTATTCGCGACGCCTTGGCGCCCTATGGCGCCGAGGTAGTGATGACGCACTCAGATCACCCCTCTGGCACGGACCGCTTGGCCGAGGTCGCCGAGGCATTAGCGCTTAGCGATGACGCGCTCCTGGTCAACGTGCAAGGCGACGAACCGTTGATTCCGAAAGCGTTGATCGATCAAGTAGCCTTGCGTTTAGCGGACGATACCGAGGCTTCAATCGCCACCCTGGCTGAGCCGATCAACGATGTAGAGTCGCTATTTAACCCCAATGTGGTCAAGGTGGTGCGCTCGTTTGATGGGCGTGCGCTCTACTTTTCCCGCGCGCCAATTCCCTGGGACCGTGAGCACTTCGCTGCCCGCCCCGAACTATTGCAAACCGATGCCTGGCTGCGTCACATCGGCCTTTACGCCTATCGGGCCGGTTTTCTGTACGCTTATCGTGGCTGGCGACCAGCGAGCCTGGAACAGTTGGAGCAGCTTGAACAGCTGCGTGCACTGCAACACGGGCACGCGATTCAAGTGGCGCTAGCATGTGAGGTTAATCCACCGGGAGTCGACACAGCGGAGGACCTGGCGCGCGTCAGGGCACTGATGGAGCCATCGCAAGAGGAGACAAAATGAACGTATTGTTTGTTTGCTTAGGCAATATTTGTCGCTCACCCAGTGCTGAAGGTGTTTTTCGTCAAGTGCTCGACAACGCGAGCATGATCGAGCAAGTGGGCGTGGATTCCTGTGGGATCGGCCCGTGGCATGTGGGCAAGGCGCCCGATAAGCGTGCCCAGGCCGCTGCCAAACAGCGCGGCATTGATATTAGCGCGCTGCGGGCGCGGCAACTCGCTCCCGATGACTTCGCCGACTTTGATTATATTTTGGCCATGGATCACGATAACCTACAGGCGATTCGTGCGATGCAGCCAGCGGATTACGCCGGGCACGTGGGTCTGCTGCTGGATTTTGCCGGGCACGCCGATGCTGAGGTGCCAGACCCTTATTATGGCGGCGATCAGGGCTTCGAGGAGGTATTAGATTTGATCGAAAGCGCCTCTCGCGGTTTGCTTAATCACATTCGGTCGGGAGCATGAATTCAGTGCTTCACTGGCAGCGCGACGTAGATCTTAGCAATGCCAACACACTGCGCTTGCCTGCCAAAGTCGAACATTTTGCCGCGCCCGAAACGCTTAAAGCCCTTGCTGCCTGCGTGCACGATGCGCGCGAGCAAGGGTGGGCGCTTAATCTATTGGGCGGCGGAAGCAATGTGCTGCTGCCCGCGCGCCTGAAAGGCGCCGTGATACGCCCGCGTTTGCAGCAGTGGTGGTTACACGCGCGGAATGATGCCGTGATGGCTTACGTTGGTGCGGGAGTTAACTGGCATTCGCTGGTGATGACACTGGCACAGCGTGGGCTGTGGGGCGTTGAAAATTTGGCACTGATCCCTGGCGACTGCGGGGCCGCGCCGGTGCAAAATATTGGCGCTTACGGCGTGGAACTTTCCGATGTGCTGGAAGGCGTACAGGTAATGTCGCGCCACGACGAGACCCTGAGTTGGCTTTCCTTTGATGACTGCGCCTTTGGCTATCGCGATAGCGTGTTCAAGAGATCGCTTGTAGGTGAGGTGATTATTACCCGTCTTGCGCTTCGTCTTTCGCGCACAGCGCGCCCGATGCTGGGTTATGGGGATTTATCCCGCCGCGTAAGCAAGCAGCCAAGCAGCTTGGAAATCGCCCAAAGCGTGTGCCAAATTCGCCGTGAGAAACTACCCGACCCAACGCAGTTGCCCAATGCCGGTAGTTTTTTTAAGAATCCTTTGGTTAGCGCTGAAAAAGCAGAGAAACTACTCGCAAGCCATCCTGGCATGCCGCATTTCCCGCAGGCTGATGGGCGCTATAAAATCGCGGCGGGCTGGCTGATTGATCGGTGTGGGTTAAAAGGGGCGCGTTTTGGCGCTTTTGGTGTGCATGAGCATCAGGCACTGGTGTTAGTGCACTTTGGCGGTGGCGACCGCGCTGAACTTTTGCAGGTAGCCGAGCGTATTGCCGCGACCGTTCAAGCGCGTTTTGGCATCGCGCTGGAAATTGAACCACGTTGCCTGTAGTAGCAGGTAAATAGTGTCGTTAATATTTGGTTCTATATGTTTGTATCAACCCAGCCATCGCTTTATACGAGCATAGCAACTCTTGCAAAAAGTGCGTAAACGTCGCGCTAGGAATCAAGATATGACGCCTCTAATACGGCCTACTAACGACAAGGCGTTTGCAGAAAATTTAATTCGTCAAAACATGGCTGCCTACCATAAGCAGTTTGATATGCGTTGGGAAACCGCCTTGTTTGATAAACAGTGGGACGAGTTAGACAACTACGAGTTAGTCGTTGGTGATTGCCGGGCGGGTGTCTTGCTGCTAAATCACGATGAGCACGCCTACTACATTCGAGAACTACAAATTGACCCGCAGTGGCAGCGTCAAGGTATAGGCGCCGAGGCAATCCGCTACGTGATGGAAAGAGCCCAGCAAGCGGGTATTAACTTAATTCGCCTTCGTGTGTTTTGTATCAACCCCGCAATTGCTTTATACGAGCGCATGGGATTTCGGGTGCGGAAAACGGAAGGCGGGACTCACTATATGGAGCGGAGCATTAACGATATAAGTAATTTAGTTTAACGACTCTTGTTGAGTTCTTATTGGCTTAGTGAACCTGGGGACGATGCTTGGCTTTGCCAATATTGAGCAGGGCAATACCGGTACCAATTAATAGAGTGCCTAGTAGTAATCCCTCTGGGGTGGTTTCTCCCTGCACCAAGATGGCGACTGGAACGCCTACTAAGGCGCCGACGGAACCCAATAAACTCAGAAAGACCGGGCCGCCACTTTTCTGTAGAAGGAAGAGCAGTAAGAATTGGCCGGCGAAGACCATCGCCTGGAGTGCAATCAGCAAGAACGGCAGTGAGCGTTCTGTCGGAACGCTCAGTGAGAAGCCAGGCAGAAACCCCACGCTGAGGAGAATGATGGCCGCGGCGATAAGCATCCCTGGCGCCAACGCATCGCTGGATACGCCTGCTGGCCAGCGTAAGGTTCGGTAGAGGTTGCCGATAGCCAGCAGAACGGGGCCAATTAAAGCGAGGAGAATCCAGAGGTAATTGGCATCCGGTGCAGAAAGCTTATGGAAAGCTAGGGTGACGGCCCCCGCGAGGGCTGATATAACCCCCGTCGCACGCAACACCTGAAATCGCTCCATTTTTAACGCTAATGCGCCGATGTAGGTGAGTAGCGGTGGCAGAGTGATGATTAATGCCACGAACCCCGCACCCACATGGGGGATAGCTGAGAAAAAAAGCAGATTGGCACCCGCTACGCCCAGGAGACCTGAAATAGCGTAATACTCAACGGTACGGACGTTGACCGGCGGCAGATTGCCGCGGAAGGCCGCGAGTACTAACAAAATAAGCGCCGCCCCTGAAATTGACCAAAACAGAAAAGCGAGCGCCGGTAGCTGAATGTCACCGGCAAGTTTTGCCAAATTAGTCGATAGACCCAGCAAGGCACCACCAGATAACAGATACACCAGTGGGGCAAGCCAAGCTCTTTTGCGTGAGTGGGTGCGGGTAGTGCTTAATGATGTCATTCGCGTAGTTCTCATTGGTACCGTTTCGAAAGTGTCTTGATGTCAAGATATGTGTGATTAATCTTGACGTCAAGCTAATTAGGCGCAAAATACGCTCATGGATCATGTAGACAACATTCTCAAACAGTGGCGGCAGGAGCGGCCCGACCTCGATGTAGCGCCGATGGCTACCATCGGGCGGGTCAAACGGCTTAACCACGCTTTAATACGCGCAATGGAGAAGACCTGGGCGAAATACGGTCTGACTGACGCGAGCTTTGACGTTCTGGCAACTCTTCGCCGTGAGGGAGCGCCCTACGCGCTATCGCCGGGGGATTTGATGGCATCCACCATGGTGACTTCAGGCACCATGACTCACCGCATCAATCAACTGGAAAAGGCGGGTTTAATTGAGCGGGTCAAAAACCCCGACGATGGTCGTGGTTTTCTCATCTCTCTTTCCCAGCGTGGATTCGAGTTAATCGATGAAGCCGTTGTTGCTCATGTGGAAACCCAGGCGCAGCTGGTAAGCGGCTTGACTGTAGATCAACGAGCGCAACTCGATGAGCTGCTTAAACAGTTCTTGGCGGGATTGGAGCAGGCGTGAAGTGTGCCGTAGCGGCAGGTTAGCCGTTAAATGCCGACTTTACTGCACCCTAAATTATGGAGATATTGACTTCATGCCGTTACGTTTTAGCTGGTCTCGCCTGGAATCGTTAAGCGTGCTAAATTTTTATGAAATGGTCAAAGCACGCGAATCGGTATTTGTGGTTGAGCAGCAGTGCGCCTATCAAGAGGTCGATGAGATGGACCTCCATTCCTGGCATCTTTTCGCTTCTATGGAAGGGGAGCTGGCTGCTTACGTAAGAGTAGTGGATCCGGGAGTTAAATATTCTCAGCCTTCCATTGGCCGAGTAATGACGCTGGTGAAGTTTAGACGTCGTAAAGTAGGTCGTGCGCTGATGATTGAAGCCATTCGTTTCACAGAGCAGACGTTCCCTGGTATGGATATTAAGATTGGCGCACAAGTTTACTTAAGTGAATTTTATCAATCATTGGGGTTCAAGACAGTCAGCGAACCATACGATGAGGATGGCATACGTCACATTGATATGTTGAAGCCCGCCGTCAAAACTGCAGCTTAAACTAAAGGATTCAGCCACCACGATGACCTAACCCACACATCGAGAAGCGCTATAAAAAAAGCCCAGAGGTGTCGCCTCTGGGCTTTTACCTTTCGTGACGATTACGGTTTATTCACCGCTAGCATCCTGCTGCTGGCGCTTGCGTAACTCACGAGGGTCATTATGTGCCCGACGACGGCGACGCGATTTGGCCGCTGCTTGGCTCTCAGCGTCACCTTCAGCCTGTTTGGCTGCTGGTGCTTTCGCTGTTTCTGCTGGCTGCTCTTCGCCGCTAGCAGGCGTTGTCGCTTGCGAATCAGCGGCTGCGTTTTCTGCTGTGGCAGGCGCCGTTTTGTTCGTGTCAGCGCTTTCCGTCGTGGCGTCAGGCTGGCTGGAAGCTGAGTCCGTCTTTGCTCCAGGTGCTGATTCGGCCTTAGCTTCTGGTTCAGCTTCAGGTGTTGTTTCAGCCTGGGCGTCTGGTTCCGTTTGAGGTGCGGCTTCCACCGTAGGTTCTGTTTCCGTTTCAGGGGCTGCCGGTGTCTCTGCGTTGGCTTTCGCCGCCGGTTGAGCCTCGTCCTCCGCTTTCGGCTGAGCGTCAGTGGTTGGCTGAGTCTCCGTGTCCGTCTTGGCTTCTTCGGTTGGCGCAGCTGGTGCAGGCTCGGTGCTGGCAGTAGGCGCTGTAGCGTTCTCAGCCTTTTCCGCAGCTTTTGCCTTTTGCTCGCTTGCCTCCGACTCAGGCTTGGCTTCTGACTTAGGTTTTTCTGACTTAGGCTTGGTCGCTGACTTAGCGTCCGTTTGCGCGTCGTCAGATTTGGCCTCTGATTGAGCTTCTGGTGTAGCCTCAATTGGCGCTTTTTGCTCCTGAGTAACTGCTTCTTTCTCAGGCTCAGGTGTTGAAGCCTCTTCAGCAGGTGTCTCAGCTGCTTGTGCTTGCAACTTCAGCTGCTCAGCTTCCGCTTTGGGGTTGATAGCGTGTTGGCGCGAGCGACTGCGCGGATTGTTGCGAGTACGCTTCGGCTTGCCATCGTCCTGCGCAGTGGCTTCGGCATCAGACTCGGCTGGAGCTTCTTTACGCGATGGTTTTGGCGATGACTTGCTGCTCTCGTCCGACGCATCTTTCGCCACATCCGGCTTTTTTGTCTCTTGCGGTTGAGCCGTTTCATTGCGCTGGCGATTATCTTTGTTATCGCCTTTTTCTTGCTGCGGATGACGACGACGATTACGGGTGCGGCTTGGGCCGCTGCGTTTCTCGCCGTTGTCTTCTTTTCCGGCACTCTCTTTACCCGAGGAATTCTCTTTACCAGAGGGCGTGTCACCCGCGGGCTTATCACCTGATGACGTATTGCGCTGTGTACTACGCGACTCGGCGTCTTCTTGGCGCTTCGCTTTAGGTTCAGGCTTCGCGTTGGCTTTGTCGTCCGCCTTGGGACTCTCTTTGGCGTTGCCCTTGGCAGTGCCTTTGGCACTTTCACGACGGGGGTTATCGCGACGTTGCTCGCTGGGCTTGCGCTTCGGCGTTTGCGTGCGGGGCGTAGACGGTGCCGCTTCTTGCTGGGTGCTACGCTCTTGTTCGCTACCGAGCTCGCTATCGTTGCCTAAGAATTTGGCCACGCCACGAATCATGCGGCTGAGTAGCGTGGTAGCGTCCGCCTCTTTATTATCGGCAGGTTGGCTGGGCGTGGTGTCATTTTGCAGCGATGCCGGGGCGGGCGCATTGTGCACGACACTTTTGACGGCGGCTTCCGCACGTAGGGCAGGGGGGGTGAAACTCGGGTCTGGCTCTTTGCCAACATCGGTATCTGTTGAAAGCTCAAAGCTTGAGAGCGTTTGCGTGTCGTCTTCGTCGAGGTGGTCGTCGCGGAGACGCTGCACATCGTAGTGAGGGGTATCCATATCAGGATTGGGCAACAGTACGACGCGAACCTCTTGGCGGGCTTCGATATCTGCCAGCACACTGCGCTTCTCGTTAAGCAGATAAGTCGCGACCGGCACGGGCAAGATAGCCCGGATTTGCGCGCTGCGCTCTTTCATGGCTTCTTCTTCGATCAGTCGCATGATCGAAAGCGAAAGCGAGCGTACATCGCGGATGGTGCCTTGGCCGTTACAGCGTGGGCAAACCACACCGCTGGTTTCGCCGAGCGAAGGCCTTAGACGCTGACGCGACATCTCCATCAGCCCAAAACGTGAAATGCGACCAATCTGTACCCGGGCACGGTCGAGTTTCAGCGCGTCGCGCATGCGGTTTTCGACCTCGCGCTGGTTGCGCGCAGGACCCATGTCGATGAAGTCGATCACGACCAAACCGCCAATATCGCGCAGGCGTAGTTGGCGGGCGATCTCGTCGGCGGCTTCGGAGTTGGTTTGCAGTGCCGTTTCTTCGATATCGCTGCCGCGTGTTGCGCGCGCAGAGTTGATATCAATCGATACCAGTGCTTCGGTGTGGTCGATCACAATCGAGCCGCCGGAGGGGAGTTTTACCTCGCGCTGGTAAGCGGTTTCGATCTGTGATTCGATCTGAAAGCGCGAAAAAAGCGGCACTTCGTCAGCGTAGAGCTTAATTTTTTGCTGGTACGACGGCATCACCTGGCGGATGAAATTGAGCGCGTCGGCGTGAATCTCCGGACTATCAATCAGTACTTCGCCAATATCTTGGCGTAAGTAATCGCGCATGGCACGAATGATGACGTTGGATTCGCGGTAGATCAAAAACGGCGCAGAGCGTTTGCCTGCTTCAGTGGTGATGGATTCCCACACTTGCACCAAGTAATCCAAATCCCACTGCAGTTCTTCGGGCGAGCGGCCGATACCGGCAGTGCGCACGATCAGGCCCATCTTGTCCGGCACGGTGAGCTGGCCCATGGCCTCTTTTAACTGGCTACGTTCTTCGCCCTCAATGCGGCGTGAAATGCCTCCCGCACGGGGATTATTGGGCATCAGTACCAAAAAGCGCCCTGCAAGGCTAATAAAGGTCGTTAGGGCGGCACCTTTGTTGCCGCGCTCCTCTTTATCCACCTGGACAATGACTTCCTGGCCCTCTTTCAGCACTTCTTTAATGCTGGGGCGGCCAGATACATCTTTGACAAAGTAGTCGCGCGATATCTCTTTGAGCGGCAGAAAGCCGTGGCGCTCAGCGCCAAAATCGACAAAAGCCGCTTCGAGAGAGGGCTCGACGCGGGTGATTTTGCCCCGGTAAATATTGGCTTTTTTCTGCTCCCGAGAACCGGACTCGATATCCAAATCGTACAGGCGTTGACCATCGACAAGCGCGACGCGCAGCTCTTCTGGCTGGGTCGCATTGATGAGCATCCGTTTCATGTTTTCTCACATAGCGTTGCGTGCCGGCGATCCGTTAAGTTCAGAACAGTCAGTACGGAAAACAGACGACTGATAACTTAGTACGAATGACGTAAAGCAAATCGCGTTGCTGCGTGCTTGTGCTCGGGCATAGATATGCTGACGCATTAAGCCGGATGGTAGTTGCCAACCCGGCTGGTTTGGGCGTTGAGTACGTGGCGGAGGCAGGACATATCGCGGTGGCTGTCATCTCCATCCGGTCCTGCTGACTCCGCCAACACCTGGCATTCATCGATTTACCAACGTCGGCTACCGGCACAACGTTGAACTTAGTGCCCGTCGCTCAATCTGCCCTATGACATTAGGCAATTTGACGGCGGACGTGGCGTTTATCTTTTACGACTTCTCACTGCCGTTAATTTGCGTTAATGGCAGCGATCTGACTTTTTAATCTTCTGACGTTAGTGTTTTCACTCGCGCCAGTGTTTTTGTTAGGCGCATATGACCATGCGTACACGGCCATTTCCGCCTTGCTCTGGCCTGCGTGTTGGTCGGGCAGGCGCCTTTGGCCACATGGAGGGCGAGCGCTTTCGAATATACCAGTAAAGCGCTATGCCAGCAATTGACGCAATGCGCAGGCGTCTACGCTAGAATGCCGCTTTTGGCATAGAGCAGGAGCGCACGACCATGGCCGAAGGGCGTGAAGTGCAGTGGGTCGATATTGCCCCTGAGCAAGCAGGACAGCGAATCGATAATTTTTTAATGACACGATTGAAAGGCGCCCCGCGTGCGTTGATTTACCGCATCGTGCGTAAGGGCGAAGTGCGGGTGAATAAAAAACGCGTCAAAGTCGACTACCGCCTGCAAGGCGGCGACGTGGTGCGCGTGCCGCCGCTGCGCCTGGCACCGCGCGAAGCGGTCAAAGACGTCAGCGACAACTTGCGTGATGTGCTGCTGGGTAGCGTTATCATGGAAGGGCCGGATTGGCTGGTGCTCAACAAGCCTTCAGGGCTTGCGGTACACGGGGGAAGCGGTGTCAAAATCGGTTTGATCGAAGCATTGCGCCAAGTGCGCGACGATCTCTCTTTTTTGGAGCTGGTGCATCGCCTTGATCGCGATACCTCAGGCTGTTTGTTGCTGGCAAAATCCCGCGAGGCGTTGGTCACACTCAATACATCTTTAAAACAACACGCCATGGAAAAGCGCTATTGGGCACTGGTGGCGGGGCGCTGGCCGGCGCGTAAAACCTATGTCAGCGCAAGGCTTGATCGCTATGATGCCGGTAACGGCGAACGCCGGGTTCGCGTCGATCCTAATGGTAAAGTGTCCCGCACGCGTTTTGCCGTGGTGGAAGCCTTTTCACGCGCTACGCTGATTGAAGCCGAGCCTGTCACCGGGCGTACGCACCAAATTCGCGTTCATGCGGCGCATGCTAGGCATCCTCTGCTGGGGGATGACAAGTATGCCAGCCGTGATAGCCGGCAGCTCTCGCAGCATTTGGATGTTGGGCGGCTATTTCTTCATGCTCATGCGTTAACCTTTCCCGAGCCGACCAATGGTCGTCCCGTCACCGTCAAGGCCGCGTTGCCCGAGGCCCTTGAGACGGTGCTACAACGTGCTCGCTAGTAACCGACAGGCCAGATATGCGTTTTGAACTTGTGATTTTTGACTGGGACGGCACATTGATGAACTCTGTGCCGCGTATTGTATCGAGTATGCAGTCTGCCGCGCGCGAGGCGGAGTGGGGTGATCTGCCGGGGCCGGCGGTCGAGGATATCATCGGGCTTGGGTTGCCAGAAGCGGTGGATAAGCTCTGTCCTGGGATTTTGCCCGAGCAGTCGGCACGCCTACGCGAGCGCTATGCGCATCACTTTGTGCATGCCGACCCTACGCCGATGACGTTTTTCGACGGTGTGGAAGCGTCTCTGGGTGCGCTACGTCAGCGAAAAGCGTTAAAGCTTGCCGTGGCCACAGGCAAAACCCGCCGTGGGTTGGACCGCATTTTTCGTGATACGCAAAGCGGTGATTGGTTTCACGCCAGCCGCACGGCGGATGAAACGCGCTCCAAACCGCATCCGCAAATGCTTAGCGAGCTGTTAGACGAGCTCAATGTGCCGGTTGAGCGCGCGGTGATGGTGGGCGACACCGAGTATGATCTGGAAATGGCGCGGGCGATAGGCATGTCGCGGGTAGGCGTTAGCTACGGCGTGCACTCGGTTGAGCGTCTTTTCGTCAGTGAGCCGGAATATATGGCCCATAACGTAGAGAGTTTATTTGATTGGCTGCACCGTGAGTGTCGTCAATGATGCGTAATACGGCTTTTTAAGGATATGCACATGAGTGACGAAACCACCAAAACGCCGACTGGCGATGAACCTGAAGCGAATAAACACGACCCTTGGACGCAAAATGCGTCGGTCGCATCAGATAAAGCGAAGCAAGAGCAAGCCTCGCCTACAGCCGGCAAGCCTGACGATGACGCGGCAACGTTGATAGAGCGCCAGCGCTTAGCGCAGATGGAAATGATGGATCGTTGGATCGGTGGCGTGTTGACCGAACAGCGCCGCAGCCGCCGCTGGAAGCTTTTCTTCCGTTTTGTCCTAGTGGCTATTGTGCTGGGTATGCTATCGCTGAGCGCTTACAGCGTCTATCAAGCGGGAGTCGGTAGCGCGATGCCGACGCAGCCGCATCTGGGTGTTGTGGAAGTCACCGGCGTGATAAGCAGCGATTCCCCTGCCAACGCGGAGCGTGTTATTCGTGGGCTTAATCGCGCGTGGTCTTCAGGCGATACCCAGGCGGTGGTAGTGCATATCAATAGTCCTGGTGGCAGCCCCGTTCAGTCACAGCGTATTTTTGCTGAGATGATGCGCCTACGGGAGTCGGGTGATAAGCCCATCATCGCGCTGGTTGAAGACATCGGTGCCAGTGGCGGCTACTACATTGCCGCGGCGGCGGATGAAATCGCCGCATCTCCGGTGAGCTTGGTAGGGTCTATTGGCGTTATCTACTCAGGGTTTGGCTTTAATGAAGCCATTGATTCAATCGGCATTGAACGGCGGGTAGTGACGGCAGGTGAAAACAAAGCCTTTTTAGACCCGTTCAAGCCCTTGGATGACGAAACGGTGGCGTTTTGGCAAACGGTGCTGGACAGCACTCATCAGCAGTTTATTGACGATGTGCGCGCTGGGCGAGGGGAGCGCTTAAGCGATGAAGAGGAAATTTTTTCGGGCTTGATATGGAACGGCGAGCAGGCGATGGAGCTTGGCTTGGTTGACCGACTGGATTCGCTGGAGTCGCTATCGCGCGACTACTTGGGAGAGGTTCGCTGGGAGAATTATACGCCGAGTCTTGATCCGTTTGATCGTTTGACGCGGCGCTTTACGCAAACCGCTGCACAGGTGTTGGGGATATCTACGTCGCCATCGCCTATTGCTTATTAAGTCGTCTGGTCATTAAACCTTTGCTCAAGCGGGTTGAAGCCCGCTTGGCGCAGCATATCGCATAGGGCAATCAGAGGGAGGCCGACGAGTGCGTTGGGGTCTCGGCCTTCCAGCGAGGCAAAGAGCGCAATACCTAACCCTTCCATGTAGAAACTGCCGGCACTGTCTAGCGGTTGTTCTTGTGCGACGTAATAGGCAATTTCAGCCTCTGAAAGCGTACGGAATACAACGTCAAACGGTTCAACATGAACTTGGTGATGCTGGCTGTGCGTATCCAGCAACGCTAAGCCGGTAAGAAATGTCACCCGCTGGCCTGAAAAGCGAGCGAGGTTTTCTCGTGCTTTCTCAGGCGTATGCGGTTTGCCTAGAATTTCGTCGTCAAAGACGGCGATTTGGTCGGAGCCAATAATGCAGTGGGCAGGATAGTGATCGGCCACTGCAAAAGCTTTGCTGAGGGCAAGACGATGCACCAGCGCTTGCGGAAGCTCTCCTTGTCTTGGTGTTTCGTCGATATCGGGCGAATGGCACTGGTAAGGGATGTGTAAGCGGTCGAGTAGGGTGCGGCGCGAGCGAGAACTCGAGGCAAGCACTAATGGCGAGGGTGTTGGCATGGTGAAACTCTCGGCAAAAAGTTAAAGTTGAGCAATTGGCGATGAGTGTAACGAAGCCGACAACATACGCCCAGAGATAAGAAATGCATCGGCGGCTTTGACAGACAAGGGGTGAGTGCCTATCATTGCGCGCCTATGTTGACCTCACAACTCCCCAGTCGGGTTGAGCCTTATAAGCTTGCAGCCCGCGACGAACGACTCGAAGGCCTTGTTGCGCTGAATCAGCTGACGCGACTGGTCGAAGAAGCCGGTGACCAAACAGGCGACTGTCATGTCGTGCTTGAGTTTGGCATTGATGAGCAGGGTCGTCGTGAAATTCGTGGCCACTTACAAGCGGATATGTTGCTTGCATGTCGTCGTTGCCTAGAGCCGATGCCGCAGCAAGTGGAAAGCCGGTTTTTGCTTGGCATGATCAGCGACGAAGCGTTAGCAGGAGAGCTTCCTGCAAGCCATGAGCCCGTGCTGGTGAAAAATGAACAGCTGGACTTGCTGACGGTTGTTGAGGATGAGTTGATTCTCAGTCTGCCTCAAGTCGTATATCACGACGAAAAGGAATGCAGTGTTTCGCCAGATCAGCTGGTCAGCAAAGCCAAAGGTTCGGACGATACCAAATCGCCAGCCGAAAACCCTTTCGCGGTGCTCAATGCTTTGAAGAGCAGTGGCGCGTTGAAAGGCAAAAAATAGTATCTTTTTACCCTACACACTTGGAGTAAACACCCATGGCAGTTCAAAAGAACCGTAAAACTCGCTCTAAGCGCGGTATGCGTCGCAGTCACGATGCCTTGAGCGCACCGACACTGTCTCAAGACAAAGAGACGGGCACCACGCACATGCGTCACCACGTCTCTCCGGACGGCTTCTATCGCGGTCGTAAGGTCGTAGAGGTTTAATACCTCGCGCCTTTTGTCAGTGGTCAAATCGCAATGACTCAGTAATCGTGGCTCAGTAACGCGTGCGCATCGCAATTGATGTAATGGGGAGCGATCAAGGCCCCCAATCCATCATCCATGGTGCCGCTAAAGCAGCGCTGCACCACGATAATTTGGAGCTTTTGTTGTTTGGTCCAAGCCGGCAAATCGTTGCCGAGCTCTCGCGCTTGCCGCAGCCTCTGGCTGCGGCAACGTCACGTTTGGTGGTATGCGATAGTCACGATAGCGTGGCCCAAGATGCCACTGCTGCGTGGGCATTACGTCATGGACAAGACAGCAGCATGGCGCAAATGCTGCGCTGTGTGGCAGGTAATGGCTCGCACGGCAGCGCCGATGCTGGCGTAAGCGCGGGGAATACCTCAGCGTTAGTTGCCTTATCGCGGCGCGAATTGGGCACATTGCCAGGTATTAGTCGCCCAGCGATCAGTACGGCGATCCCCACACGAAATGGTCGGCGTTGCTATCTGCTCGACTTGGGGGCGAATGTGGATTCACCCGCGCGGCGGCTGGTGGATTTTGCCGTAATGGGGGCGGCCATGGCGCAGAGCGTTGACGCTATTGAGCAACCTCGATTGGCACTGCTTAACGTTGGGGCCGAAGCGACAAAAGGCAGTCGCAGTGTGCGTGAGGCAAATACATTTTTGCGCCGTTACCCTGCTCACGCCCTTTTTGACTATCAAGGCTATGCTGAAGGTGGAGACCTTTTTCGCGGCAACCTTGATGTCGTTGTTTGTGATGGTTTTGTCGGCAACGCAGTGCTGAAATCGAGTGAAGGGTTGGCCAGTATGCTAATTGAACGCGTTCAGGCGGTATTCGAATCCCGACTGAGCGGACGTCTGGCAAGTTTACTGGCGAGGCCGGCACTCAAGCGGTTAAAAAATGAGCTTGATCCCGTGCGCTACAATGGCGCTAGTTTATTAGGGCTTTCGCGCATTGTGGTCAAAAGCCACGGCGGGGCTCATGCGGAAGGTTTTTATTATGCGATTGTGCGTGCGATTCAAGAAGTCGAGCACGATCTGCCGCAACAATTAGTGCAACGCTGGCAAACTCTGCCATAACGCTGATCAAATCGTGGGACTCATGAAGAGTGCCGCGGTGTGACCTGACCGGTAAAAGGTACAACAGACCGTTCAGTGTCTTGTGCTCACATGAGCAAACGCCAACAAGTGCAAAGGTGAACGACATGTCTCAACCCCTTGCCCTCATATTCCCTGGGCAAGGCTCTCAACAGCTAGGAATGCTGCGAGAGCTGGCCGAACGCTACAGTGTGGTAGGAACCACTTTCGAAGAAGCGTCGGATGCTTTGGGCTATGATCTGTGGAAAGTTGTGCAAGAAGGTCCCGAAGAGTCACTTAACGCGACGGCTTGTACCCAGCCAGCGCTTTTAGCCTCAAGCATCGCCGTTTGGCGCGTGTGGCAAGAGCTGGAAGGGCCGCGCCCCGGCGTAATGTCAGGTCACAGCTTAGGTGAGTACAGCGCTATGGTATGTGCCGGTGTGATGGGGTTTGCCGAAGGCATAAAGCTTGTGCGCCTGCGTGGTGAGGCCATGCAGGATGCCGTGCCCGCTGGCCAAGGGGCGATGGCGGCTATTTTAGGATTGGATAACGCAGCCGTTGAGGCAGCCTGTGAAAAGGCGGCACAAGGCGATGTGGTATCAGCCGTTAACTACAACGCCCCGGGGCAAGTGGTTATCGCCGGGTCTAAGTCAGCCGTGGAGCGTGCGATTGCCGCGTGCCAAGATGCCGGTGCGAAACGTGCGATGCCGTTACCGGTCTCGGTACCGTCGCACTGCGCGCTAATGAAGCCAGCCGCTGAGCGACTCTCAGCTGTTATTGGCGAAATTGATCTGCGTGCACCACGCTATAGTGTAATTCAAAATGTGGATGCACAAGCGCACGCTGATATAGATACATTACGTACCCGTTTGGTGGAGCAGCTTTATCAGCCTGTTCGTTGGACAGATTGCGTTGAGGCTATGAGTGCGCAAGGAGTGAAGGCGTTTATTGAGTGTGGGCCAGGTAAAGTGTTAACCGGCCTGAATAAGCGTATCGTACGGGGAAGTAAAGGTTTAGCGGTAAACGATCCCGATAGTTTGGATGCTGCGCTAGAGCTGGCGCGCGAAACAGTTGCAAATAACGACTAGACGTTAGCCGCGAGGTTGATGAGCACTTTTTCGACAAAGGGGTGTACGTAATGACACAAGAACGCAGAGTGGCGCTGGTCACCGGTGCCAGTCGCGGTATTGGTCGTGCCATTGCGCATGAACTTGGCCGCCAAGGCCGCGTTGTAGTGGGAACGGCCACAAGCGATGCGGGGGCGGAAAAAATTGATGCCGACCTTAAAGCGCAAGGCATTGAGGGAGCAGGCGTTTGTTTAAACGTTACTGATCCATCAAGCATTGATAACGTGCTGAAAACGATCACCGAACAGTTTGGTGCGCCGACTATCTTGGTGAATAATGCCGGCATTACCCGTGATAACCTTCTCATGCGTATGAAAGAAGATGAGTGGGACGCGGTAATGGATACCAATCTCAAATCCGTTTATCGCGTCAGCAAAGCGTGTTTGCGCGGTATGACAAAGGCGCGTTTCGGGCGAATTGTGTCGATAAGCTCTGTGGTAGCAACCATGGGTAACTTAGGTCAGGCTAACTACGCGGCAGCCAAAGCGGGTATGGAAGGATTTAGCCGTTCGTTGGCGCGCGAAGTAGCTTCGCGCAATATTACCGTCAATAATGTAGCGCCAGGCTTTATTGCTACCGACATGACCGAAGCGTTGCCGGAAGCTCAGCACGAAATGCTGCTCAAGCAGATTCCGCTGTCACGCCTAGGTGCACCCGAAGAGATCGCCGCTGCGGTGGGCTTTTTAACCAGCGATAGCGCAGGTTATATCACCGGAGAAACGCTGCAAGTCAACGGCGGCATGAATATGCGTTGATGCCCTTGGTTTGGCGGTTGCGTCTGCCAAAGGGCGTCTATAAACTACCCCGCAGCTTTTGGCTTGCGGTTTCCAAACGGCTGGTTATTAAACCGCTAATGTGAACGACTGGAGTACGTAGATGAGTACTATCGAAGAGCGCGTAAAAAAAGTTGTGGCCGAGCGCCTAAACGTTAAAGAAGAAGATATCCAAAACGGTTCTTCTTTTACCGAAGACCTGGGTGCTGACTCGCTCGACACCGTTGAGCTGGTCATGGCTTTGGAAGAGGAATTTGATACTGAAATTCCTGATGAAGAAGCTGAGAAGATTACGACGGTTCAGGAAGCGATTGACTACGTTAACGCCCACCAGTAAGGGCTGCGTTAGTGCTATGAGCCGAGGTGGGCTGACCGCCTAAATAAAAAGCCGTCCTCCTTTAGGACGGCTTTTTGCTGTATAGAGCAATGAACGTGGCAGGTGATCTCCGTTATACTGTCGCCTTTTGGCTAAAAGCTAAATGCTCGACATTAACGACGTTGCGTCTTAACGTGCACGTAGCCTATGCATTTTTACAGTAAGTGACCGGCAGAAATAATCCAAATGGGTTAAGTCACCATGGATGCCTGGAGGAAAACGAATGGCACGAAAAAGGGTAGTGGTAACTGGGCTAGGCCTGGTGACCCCTGTGGGAAATACCGTCGATGAGTCGTGGTCCAACATCGTCGCAGGTAAAAGCGGTATTGCACCCATCGAACATTTTGATACAAGTGATTTTAATACGCGCTTTGGTGGGTCGGTTAAAAACTTTGATATTAGCCTCTATTTAAACCCTAAAGATGCCCGCAAGATGGATCTGTTTATCCAATACGGTATGGCCGCAGGCGCGCAGGCCATTCAGGACGCTGGTATCGAATGCAACGAAGATAACGCAGACCGTATTGGTGTCGCGATTGGCTCAGGCATTGGCGGACTGCCCATGATTGAGCACAATCATAATGCGCTGCAAAAAAGCGGTCCGCGACGGATATCACCGTTTTTCGTGCCGGGCTCCATCATCAATATGATCTCCGGCAACATGGCGATTCAGCACGGCTTTAAAGGCCCCAATATTGCCATTACCACCGCCTGCACCACCGGCACTCATAATATTGGCTATAGTGCGCGTACCATCGCCTATGGCGATGCCGATGTGATGGTGTGTGGTGGCGCTGAAATGGCGACCACGCCTTTAGGGCTTGGCGGTTTCTCTGCGGCGCGTGCACTTTCCACCCGTAACGATAATCCCGAAGCAGCAAGCCGCCCGTGGGATGCGGATCGCGATGGATTCGTTCTCTCTGATGGGGCGGGTGTGCTGGTGCTAGAGGAGTATGAGCACGCCAAAGCGCGCGGCGCGACTATCTACGCAGAGCTTGCAGGCTTCGGTATGAGTGACGATGCCTTCCACATGACAGCTCCGCCCGAAGATGGCAGTGGCGCGGCCATTTCCATGAGCAATGCGATTAAAGATGCGCAAATTGACGCGGCAAACGTCGATTATATCAATGCACACGGTACCTCCACTGCATCAGGCGACTTGGCCGAAAGCCGTGCGGTAGAGCGCGTATTAGGCGATGCCGCTAAAAATGTGGCGGTGAGTTCAACTAAGTCCATGATTGGCCACCTGTTGGGGGCGGCCGGTGCCGTGGAAGCGGTCTTTAGTGTGCTGGCCATTCGCGATCAAGTAGCGCCGCCTACGATCAACCTGGACAACCCTCAGGAAGGCTGCAACCTCGATTACGTACCCCACAGTGCCCGCGATATGATGATCGATGTAGCGCTTTCCAACTCCTTTGGGTTTGGTGGCACCAACGGCTCGCTGCTGTTCAAGAAGGTGTAGTCGTAAAGCGGGATAACGCACGATGGTGAGCGTAATGACGGCGTCTCCAATGTTACCGTTTGATGATCGTGGCTTTGCCTACGGAGACGGCGTCTTTGAGACTGTGCTATTACGCGAGGGCGAGCCTGTTTTGTGGGATTACCATCGCGCCCGTTTGCACCGAGGCTGTGAGGTATTAGGCATACAAACGCCCAGTGACGCAGCGCTTGATGCCACGTGGCAAGCCGCTGAGCAGGGTGAGGCGCTCCCGCAACACGAAGTGCTTAAAATAGTGGTAACGCACGGTAGCGGAGGCCGTGGCTATGCGCCGCCGCCAACGCCAGCGCCGCGCTTATTGAGCCACCGCATGCCGTTTACGCCGAATTTTTCGCGCGGGTATAAAGGGGTTCATGTGTGTATTTGTGACCTTCGGCTTGCGCACCAGCCCCGGCTTGCCGGTATTAAACACCTTAATCGGTTGGAAAATGTGCTCGCACGACGCGAGTGGCAGCGCGATGATATTGCCGAAGGTTTACTCGCCGATCAGCAAGGTAATCTGGTAGAAGCCACCAGCATGAACCTTTTTTGGCAACAAGACGGTGTTGTATGGACGCCGCCGCTAGAGCAGTGCGGGGTGGCGGGCACGCTGCGTGAGGCGCTTTTATCACTACAGCTTATTGTGGTTGCCTCACTGCCATTACGTGAACTCCATTGTGTCGAGCAGCTTTGGGTGGGTAACTCGGTGCAAGGTATTTGGCCGGTGGTGGCGTTGGTAACGCCCGATGGTCAAGTGCAAAAGCGCTGGCCGTTGCCTACAAACGATGTGTTTCAAGCGGCCGGACATCGGCTATTAGGCTTTGCCTCTTAACGCGTTGTGTCGTTGAAGCAAAATGATGAAAAGAGGTGGGTTTTGAAACGGATTTTTGCGGCGTTATTGGTCGTGTTGGCGCTGGGAGCTATAAGTGCAGCCGGTGCTTACTATTATTGGCAAAGTCGCCTCTCGGCACCGCTAGCGCTTGAAGAGCCGCAGCTTTATCAGGTTCCATCAGGTGCGGGTTTTCATCGTGTGATTGCCGAACTGGGTGAGCAAGGCACTATCACGGATGCTTGGGCGTTTCGTCTGTTACCTCGGCTTGCGCCGGATAAACTGCCGCAGCTGCGTGCGGGCGAATATCAGTTGCAACCGGGAATGACAGGCCGCGATATGCTTGAGTTACTGGGCAGTAATGACGTTGTGACCTATTCGCTTACCGTGCCCGAGGGTTGGACGTTTCGCCAAATGCGCGAACTTCTTAACACAGCATCGAAGCTAGATAATCGCACGGCAGAAATGAATGACGAAGAGGTCATGGCGCTAATAGGTCGTGAAGGTGTCCATCCTGAGGGCTGGTTTTTCCCTGACACTTACCGTTACCACTTAGGCATGAGCGACGTAGATATTTTGCAGCAGTCACTGGAGAAGATGGAGCAGGTGCTAGATGAAGTATGGGCTGAGCGTAGTGAAGACCTACCTATCGATACACCCTATGAAGCCCTGATTATGGCATCGCTAATTGAGCGCGAAACCGGCGCGCCGGAGGAGCGGCGTGAAATTGCCGGTGTGTTTAAACGTCGTTTAGAGAGCGGTATGCGTCTACAAACCGACCCGACGGTGATTTACGGTATGGGTGAGCGTTACGATGGCAGCATCAGTTATGCCGATCTGCGCGAAGCGACCCCGTACAACACCTACGTAATTGATGGCATGCCGCCGACACCTATTGCCCTTCCAGGTCGGGCAGCGCTGGAAGCTGCGGTAAACCCGCTGCCGGGGGAGACGCTCTATTTCGTCGCCAAAGGGGATGGCACCCATTACTTTTCGCGCACGCTACGTGAGCATAATAACGCCGTTAACCGCTATATACGCAATCGGTAATTCATCATCCATTATGTTGAGGCCATCATGAGCCAGCGCGGGCGCTTTATCACCCTAGAAGGCGGCGAAGGCGTGGGTAAATCGACCAACCTACAATTTGTGGCCGATTGGCTGCGTGCCCAAGGGCAAGACGTTATTAGCACGCGTGAGCCGGGCGGCACGTCGCGTGCGGAAGATATACGCCACCTGTTACTTGACCCCGTGCCGGACGAGCCGTTAAGCGTTGATACCGAGCTTTTGTTGATGTTTGCCGCGCGAGCGCAACATTTGGCAGAGAAGATTTTGCCCGCGCTTGAGCGTGGGACCTGGGTGGTGTGTGACCGCTTTACCGATGCGACCTACGCGTACCAAGGCGGCGGGCGCGGTATTGCCTTTGAGCGTATCGCCACGCTTGAGCACTTCGTTCAGCGGGGGCTACAGCCCGATCTCACGCTGCTACTGGATATGCCGGTGGAGGCTGCAAGCCATCGGGTGGCATCGCGCTTATCGCATCAAGGTGGTGAGCGTGACCGCTTTGAGCGTGAGCATGGCGAGTTCTTTGACGCCGTCCGCAATGCCTACCTTGAGCGAGCCGCCCAGGCACCTCAGCGCTTTGCCGTCATCAATGCGGCAGAGTCGTTGGAGCTTGTGCAAGTGGCGATTGCAGATGCGTTAGCCAAGCGGGTGGCAGCATGGCCGTAGCCGTAGCGTCGGTGCTACCGTGGCATCACGGCATGTGGAAGCAGCTGTTGCGCTTGCAGCAAAATGGCCGACTCCCCCATGCGCTTCTGTTTAATGGGCCTCATGGGGTCGGTAAGCAAGCGTTAGCGGAGGCGTTAATCGCCCAGATGCTGTGTGCTAACTCCAGTACTTACGCCTGTGGGGAGTGTCATAGCTGCCGGATGCTTGCCTCGGGCTACCATCCGGATTTGCTACGTGTATCGCCGGAGGAGGGTAAGCGTCAAATTCGCATTGACCCGATTCGTGAGGTGAACCGTTTTGTGAACCAAACCGCACAGCAAAGCGGTTACCGAGTGATTGTGATTTCGCCGGCAGAGGCGATGAATGTGGCAGCGGCCAATGCGCTGCTCAAAAGCTTGGAAGAACCGGGCGATAAGACGCTTTTTATTCTCCTTTCCGACGTGCCGTCGCGAATGCTGCCGACTATTCGCTCCCGCTGCCAGCAGTGGTCGCTGGCGAGTGTGGCCTATGCTGAATGCCGTTCCTGGCTCTTGGAGCAACTGCACAGCGAAGAAGAGGCCCGCTTTTGGTGGCAAGTTGCGGGTGGCTTGCCCTTGTTGGCGTTGGAATTAGCCGCGCCTGAAGAGCGGGCGCTTCGCCACCAGCTGCATGATAGCTTTGAACAGCTGATGCGCGGCGCCGAGCCAGTAAGCGAAGCGGCACGGCTCGACCGTCAAGCGTTGGATGGTATCCTGTGGTACGGTATCGCTTGGTTGGAAGACCTTATCCGTTTCGGGTTATCGGGAGATGAAACGGGCCTGCACAACGCTGATTTGGTGCCTTTGTATCGCCAAGCCATGAAGAATGGCCGCGTGCAAGACTGGTTTCGCCTGCTGGATTACGCCCGCGAGCAGCGCCGTTTGTTAGCGGTAGGAGCCAACCCGAACCCGCAGCTGGTGCTTGAAGCATGGTTGGTGCGTTGGGCAGCCTTGTTGCGCTCGTAAGCCGCCCCTAGGAGAGACCCCATATGACGCAAAAAGCGCTCTCGCTAAGCGTTCCCGATGTACCGACGCTGCTCGCCGCCTACATGCCTTTTTTGGATCGTGGTGGTATTTTTGTGCCGACCCACAAGCCCTATGCTATGGGGCAAAAAGTGGTGTTGCTACTAACACTGCCCGCTGACGAAGAGCGGCTAACGGTAAGTGGCCAAGTTATTTGGGTGTCACCCGAGGGGGTGACTGGTCGTCGGATGCCTGGGATTGGCGTGCATTTCAGCCAGCAGGATTACAGCGTGCGTGATCGCATCGAAACCTTGCTGGCAGGTCAGCTAGACAAGGCCGCTCCCTCCTATACGCTATAAGTGTTTTATTGTTTCTCTTCTCATTGCTAATGTTGAGTGCGCTATGTTTGTTGATTCCCACTGCCACCTTGATCGCTTATCCGATAAAACCCATGGCGGTGATCTTAACGCCGCATTAGAGGCTGCCCGCGCGGCTGACGTTAGCCAGTTTCTTGCTATCGCCGTGACGTTAGAAGATGTACCTAGCTTGGCAGCACTTGCGCGTGAGCATCAAGACGTCGTGATTTCAGCTGGCTTGCACCCCCTGCACACGGTGGAGCAAGAGCCTAGCGTTGACGATATTATCGATACGGCAGACCAATACGGTTCGGTAGCCATTGGCGAATCGGGGTTGGATTACCACTACCGCGAAAGCGTGCCTGCCGATGTGCAGTATGCGCGTTTTAAGCGCCACCTGATGGCCGCGCATGAGCTTGAACTCCCGATTGTGGTGCACACGCGCGAAGCTAAAGATGACACGCTGGCCCTGTTGCGCGAGCATACTGACCCAAAGGTGGGTGGCGTTCTTCACTGCTTTACCGAAGATTTAGGCATGGCGCGTGAAGCGATCAAACTGGGCTTTTATATTTCGCTTTCGGGCATTGTGACGTTTCGTAATGCCGAGTCCTTACGCGAGTTGGTGCGAAAGCTCCCGCTGGATCGACTGCTGATCGAAACCGATAGCCCCTATCTCGCGCCGGTGCCTTACCGTGGCAAGCCCAATGAGCCCGCCTGGGTAGTGAAAGTTGCCGAATGTATTGCCGACGAACGCGGTATTAGCGTAGATGAAGTGGCGATGCAGACCACGGCTAACTTTTACCACCTATTCCGCACGGCGGCTCCTGAGGCGCCTGCGCACATCCGTGATGGGCTGGCTCAGGCAGGCCTAGTTTAAGCTAAGTGTATGCTGAGGGGAGGAGCTTTAATGAACCTAGATCGGTTGCTCCAACAGTGTGAAAGTGCGGCCAACGTGCCACCAGTAGAACAGTGGGACCCGCCACTAGCAGGGGACATGTCGCTAGTGATTAAAGCAGATGGTCAATGGCTCCACGAGGGGCGTGCCTTTACGCGCCCTGCGTTGGTGCGTTTGCTTGCAAGCCTGCTGCGTCAAGACCCAGAGGGCGTTTGCTTAGTGACGCCGGTTGAACGCTGGCGCGTAGAGGTCGAGGACTGCCCGTTTGTAATTATACAAGCGCATCAACGCGGCAGTGATTGGTATCTGGTGACGCAGTATGACGACGAACTTTGCTTGGATGCCGATCATCCGCTAAGCATTACATCCACACCCGCTGGCGAAGCAGTGCCACAAGTACCTGTACGACAGGGCCTTTCGGCGCGCATCAGCCGTAATGTCTACTATCAACTGGTCGAGGCCGCTACGACGCGAGAGCAAGAGGATGGCACGATAGAGATCGGCATCGAAAGTGCCGGGCAGTGGCATGTCCTTGGGCACGTAGGTCGTCATGAGCTGACAGATAGCGCAAGCGGGGCAGAGTGAAGCTCACAGTGCAGCAGCAAGCGGTGGTGGCGCATGCCAATGGTCATGCCCGTGTGGCGGCAGTGGCTGGGGCGGGTAAAACGACCACCATGGCGGCTCGGGTACTGTATTTACTTGATCAAGGTGTCTCGCCCAAGCGTATCTTAGTATTGATGTTTAACCGCTCGGCCAAAGATGACTTTCAGCGTCGTTTGGTGCAGCTTGCTAAGCCCGGTCAAGCGCTGCCCGATGTCCGTACTTTCCACTCGTTAGGGCACCGATTAACGCAAAGCTTGTGCCGCTGGGGGGCGCTTTCGCCGCGGCGATTGCTATCAGCGGATTGGCAGCTTGAGCGGCTATTGCGTCAAGCCAGCCTAAACGTGTTGCGAGATGAGCCCGAACGTCGCGATGCCGCTTTGGAGGGAGAGCGCCTGGAGGCGCTGGCACATTTCAGCAATTTAGTGAAAGCGGAAATGGCCGAGCCGACTGAGCTCCACCAACGCCTGCAGTTTGACGACGACACCGACTACTTTCCAGCCGCGTTTAAAGAAGGCGAGCGCCTTTTACGCGACGAAGGGGTCATGACCTATGCCGACCTGCTTTATCGCCCACTTCAGGCGTTGGAAGCGGATGATGGCCTGCGGTCGCGGGTTGAAGGGTTTCTCGATCACGTCATTATCGATGAGTATCAGGATATAAACGCCGCCCAGCAGCGCTTACTCGCGGTACTTGCCGGTTCGCAAGCCGAGGTCATGGCGGTTGGCGATGCTAATCAGTGCATTTACGAGTGGCGCGGCGCCCGCCCGGATACGATGCTGGAAAATTTCACGGCTACTTTTGGCGTTGCCACCGATTATCCGCTTTCCATGACGTTTCGCCATGGTCACGCACTGGCGTTGGCGGCTAATCACGCTATTGCGGCTAACCGCCGACGTCCTGACCAGCTCTGCCTGGCCGACAATCGAAACCCGGCAACCTGGTTAGGGGTCGGGCAGGGGAGTCGTTTCTTTTTAGATGCGCTGGTGGATTGGCAAGCCCAAGGGCGTGCGCTCAACGAGGCGTGCCTTTTGGTGCGTAGCTGGGCGCTTTCCGTGCCGTTTCAGCTCGCGCTTTTGCAGGCGGGGATTCCGTTTCGCATGCTGCGCGAAGATCGTTTCGTTTTTCGCCTGCCGCTGGTTCAGGCTTTGGCGGGCTATTTAAAGCTGGCGCGGCGCCCAGCCCTGCTGCACGACCCCGAGCAGATCCACCTACTGCTCGCACAGCCCACGCCCTTTGTCGCCCGCGAGCGCCTTCGTCGCCTAGCCCATCAACTAGCGCAATCGCAGCGCTGGCCCGAACGCCACGACCCGGTGCTGGCAGACTTAAAGCCGATCCAGAAGCGCACGCTGAAAAAACGTTGGGCGCTGCTATGTGAGCTGCCAAAACTGGCCGCTTGGCCGCCAGCAAAGCTGCTGCATTATGTGGTCGAGAGCATTGAGGCGCAGAAAACGTTAAAACGCGCCGCTGCTCGGCGGGATAAAGGCGAAGAAGATGTGCGCCTGCTAGACGTATTAATCGAGCAAGCGGAAAGCGTGCAAGACCCCGATGCCTTTATCGAACTGTTAGAGCGCCCGGTGGAAAACCAAGCCAGTGGTGTGCTGATCAGTACGGTACATGGGGCCAAAGGGCTAGAGTGGCCGTTTGTCTCCGTAGCAGGCGCCAATGAAGAGGATTTTCCCCACTACAGTCGTGATAATCCCTTGACCGATGAACGCCTGGAAGAAGAGCGGCGTCTGTTCTATGTAGCGATAACGCGGGCACAGGAAGCACTTTTGCTACTTCACGATGGTGGTGAGCACCGTCCCAGCCGCTTTATTGCGGAAAGTGCCTGGCAAGATAGCCAGCGTATGGCGAAGCGGTTGCAGGGAGACGCTGAGAGCGTTCAGCCACTAAGCGTGTCGTCTCCGGCACTGGTCAAACGCTACCTTGAGCAAGCAGGGCGTGATGATATTACCGTGGTTGCGGCACAAGTGGATGAACCGAAGCCGGGCTATAGTTCAAACCTGCGTTTTTACCCCGGTCAGCGCTTACGTCATGCAGTGTTTGGCGAGGGCGAAGTCGCCGCTGTCGAAGGCTCGCCGGATAACCCCGTGATTGACGTGCGTTTTACCCAAGCCGGGCGGCGCCGGCTTGTCGCGCACCGAGCGCCGATTGAAGTGCTGACGAAGTCACGTGATAACGACGCACAGGCGCATTGCTAATCACTGGTAATAGTTTCTGAAATAGTTTCTGAAATAGTTTCTGAAATAGTTTTTGGAATAGTTTTTGGAATAGTTTTTGGAATAGTTTGTGGCCGAAGTCTCTGACAATGGTCTTATGTAAAGAGGGCTCAAATGGTTCAAGGGTTTTTGATTTTGTTGCTTTGCCAACTTACCGGCGAATGGCTGATGGTGTGGCTAGGGATACCGGTGCCGGGACCGGTGGCCGGTATGATACTGCTGCTAATTGGCCTAGTGGTATTTGGTCGCGTGCCCGATTATCTGCGTATGCCGGCAGAAGGGCTGATTCGCCACCTGTCGTTATTGTTTGTGCCAGCTGGCGTGGGATTGATGGTGTTTGCCGATGTGCTGGCGCAGCAGTGGTTAGCGATCTTGCTATCGCTGGTGCTAAGCACTTTCATTACGCTGATAGTGACCGCTTGGATGTTGCAGACACTGGAAACCCGTCAGCGCAAGTAGTACGAGGCTAGTATGGAGATCACCAATTTCTGGGTGTATTTCGCCGCCCGTCCGCTGTTCTGGATCGTAATTACACTGATGGCCTTTCTGCTGGCCATGGCGCTGAATCGTAAGGTGGGAGGTTCGGCGCTACTACATCCTGTGCTTGTTGCTATGGTGTTGATCATAGTGCTTTTGCAGTTGAGCGGCACTGATTACGATACGTATTTTGAAGGCGCGCAGTTCATTCATTTTCTTCTCGGCCCTGCCACGGTCGCGCTGGCAGTGCCTCTTTTTGACCATCGGGAACGCATACGGCGCCTGTTGGTTCCCCTTAGCGTCGCGTGTATTAGCGGCAGTCTTACCGCGGTTGTCAGCACGCTATTGATTGGGCAGCTACTCGGTGCCAGCGATGCGTTATTACTCTCGCTAGCGCCCAAATCGGTGACGTCTCCTATTGCTATCGGGATTGCCGATCAAATCGGTGGTTATCCCTCGCTTGCCGCTGGGTTAGCGTTGATGACGGGCGTTATTGGTTGCCTGTTGGCGCCGTTGGTGTTCAAAATGCTTAAGACGCGCTCAGAAACGGCGATAGGGTTTTCCCTGGGATTATCTGCGCATGGTTTCGGTACTGCCTATGCCATGCAACGGAGCACGCTTACAGGGGCTTTCGCCGGCCTGGCCATGGGCTTGACTGGCGTGCTGAGTTCGCTGTTGATTCCCTTGGTGGTAAGGCTAATGGGCCTCAGCTAAGTGATAACTTGCCGACTCGATAAAATCGACCGCTGCTGCGGGCACAGACGTAAACGTGCCCGCAGCGGTAGTTATAGTGTGAGGTGAAGCTTACATATTGGGGTAATTTGGCCCACCACCGCCTTCCGGTGCGACCCAGGTGATGTTCTGCGCGGGGTCTTTGATGTCGCAGGTTTTGCAGTGCACGCAGTTTTGGAAGTTTATCTGGAACTTGGGATTGCCTTCATCGTCCTCAATCACTTCATAAACGCCTGCCGGGCAGTAGCGCTGCGCGGGTTCGGCATATTTAGGTAGGTTGTCGCGAATCGGTAGCTCTGGGTCGGCTAAACGCAGGTGGCAGGGCTGGTCTTCTTCGTGGTTCGCATTGGAGAGAAATACCGATGAGGACTTATCGAACGACAGCTTGCCATCCGGTTTGGGGTAGTCAATTTTATCAAATTGATCCGCTGGCTTTAGTTTGCCGTGATCGGTGGTAGTGTCGTGAACGTTGGGGAGCTTGCCGCCAAGTAGCTGATCGACGAAATTGTACGCGCCACCACCAATGGTGCCGTACTTGTGAATTGCCGGACCAAAGCTTGCGCTCTCTTTAAGTTCGGCATACGCCCAGCTGGCTTCCCACTTCTCAGTGAAAGAGGTGAGTTCTTGGCCCCCCTCATCGCCTGCTTTGAGCGCTTCAAAAACGCTTTCTGCCGCCACCAGGCCAGATTTCATCGCCGTGTGTAAGCCTTTTATCTTCGAGAAGTTAAGCGTGCCCGCATCGCAGCCGATCAAAAGCCCGCCAGCGAACGTCATCTTGGGTAAGCAGTTGAAGCCACCTTTGGTAATGGAGCGAGCACCATACGCCACGCGCTTGCCACTATCCAAGTGCTGGCTGATAACCGGATGGTGTTTCATACGTTGGAATTCATCGAACGGCGAGAGCCATGGGTTCTGGTAGGAGAGGTCCATGATCAAACCCAGGACAACCTGATGGTTTTCAGCATGATAGAGAAACCAGCCACCGTGGGTATTGCTATCCAGCGGCCAGCCCGAGCCATGCAGCACTAAGCCGGGTTCGTGTTTATCGGCCGGCACATCCCACAGTTCTTTCAGGCCGATACCGTAATGCTGGGGGTCGCACCCGGCGTCGAGAGCAAAGTCGTTGATCAAACGCTTGCCCAGGTGACCGCGTGAGCCCTCGGCGAACAGCGTATATTTGGCGCGAAGCTCCATGCCCGGCATGTAGCCATCTTTCGGGGTGCCGTCAGCAGCCACACCCATGTCGCCAATGAGGATCCCGCGGACAACTTCATCTTCAATAATCACTTCCTGCGCGGCAAACCCGGGGAAAATTTCGACGCCCAGCGACTCCGCCTGTTCACCAAGCCAGCGGGTTAGGTTGCCTGCACTGATCACGTAGCGTGTGCTGTCACCGCCGGTATTGTGCATGCTCTTCGGCACGAGGGCACTGGGTAGTTTCTGTGCTTTTTCGGCGTCTTTAAGCAGGTAGAGCTCATCGCGTGTGGCCGGCGTTGTCAGCGGTGCGCCGCGCTCTTCCCAGTCGGGGAATAGCTCCTGCAAGGCGCGGGGCTCAAAGACAGCACCCGACAGAATGTGCGCGCCCACCTCGGAGCCTTTTTCGACCACGCATACGCTGAGCTCTTGCTCGGCCTCGTTGGCCTGTTGCATCAAGCGACACGCGGCAGAAAGGCCTGCCGACCCAGCGCCGACGATCACTACGTCAAATTCCATGACATCGCGTTCGACGTTTTCCGTTGCACTGTTTTCAGCAGCATTGGTTTCAGCAGCGTTATTTTCCACCCTGGTTTCTCCTTACCTTTCATGTTTTATATTATGTAATGACACATTGCGTAGAATGAGTTTATGCAAACATAAACTTAATGTTAAACGGTTGTTTGCTTCTGATTATAGTTCATGATAGGCATAATATCTTTTTCAAGTCATCCACTTCCGCGCTACATGTAGCATATCGTGCGACAGTCGGGCTTGCAGCCGTTGAACGGGCGGATTGCGACCAAGGGCGTAGATAAGGAGTATTGTCGCCCTTTATAAAGCTGTGGCATGTTGATAAGGTTTTTTAGTAGCGTGCCTATCAAACGCTTGCATGAATTTGAGCAATGATGACCAGGCGCTGACAAGAACAGCGTCATCCAAGAGTAACGGCTTAACATCCAAAGCCAAGCGAGGAATCTATGAAAGTACTCGTCGCGGTGAAACGCGTCATCGACTACAACGTCAAAATTCGGGTCAAGCCGGATAATTCTGACGTTGATCTCACCAACGTCAAAATGGCCATGAATCCCTTCTGCGAAATCGCCGTAG